>DFXE01000010.1:3719-5518 GCA_002381645.1 Bacteroidales bacterium UBA4116 | reverse complement strand
GAAAAGGACAAATTTATATTAGAAAAGAAACTTATCATAAGTATATATTTGATCACAATATCCCTAATAATGAACCCTTAAAAAAACACCCAGGATACGAAGATATCAGGATTCAGGATTTAAAAGAAATGCTTCAGGCTTCAGCATATTCTAAAATCTTCACACATATTGTATCTCTAATGACTGGTGATAAACTAAAAAGAGTAAGGACAGGAAAGGTTTCGGTAGTAATACATCCGATAAAAACAGGCATTAAAGCTCCCAAAGGTAAATATCGATATAATATAAAATTCCAAAATGAAATACCAAACACAAGAACACATGCATATTTTAGAAACTCAAGTTTAGGTAATGACGAAATGCTTACTGCAGTTTTATATGAAGATAATTCAAGTGATTTTCATATCGATAATAAAGAACAATATAGCACATTATGGAATATTTTAAATCTATTGGTCGGGCATGAATTTGAAGGACATGGAGAACAAGGTTATAAGGACGAAAAAAGAACGTATGAATACCAAATGCGTCACCGCTCATGGGATAATACGACAGAGCCATTTAAGAAAGAAACAAGAGTTAGATACGAAGAACAAAAATATAGATAACAGGTACCGCTTTTCATTTTTAACCGTTTTATCGATATTCAACTTGTTTTTTCTTATAACAGCTTGCGGAAATAAAACACCGGAAAAGACCGAATCCACTACTTCTGAAGAATATGATTATATAAAACCCCGTTATAATCGCGAAGAACAAGTGTCATTTTCTGATAGTACCTGGTATTTTACTTTGGGAAAAGCATGGGAAAAGCGAGACACTGTTGCGGTACGCCCTTTTTTTGAAGCATGGCATAACCATACGTTAAAAATGGATTATACACCTAAAACTTCATATAAATCCACTATTGATACTATTATAAAAACACTTTATGATTATTATCCACCTCACCGGGAATTTGCTGTGTTTCCTGATAAAATCTATTACTCCGTTATTGACACCTCTTATCTGTCTTTCCAGGATGAAAGTAGGAGAGCAAGCGAAAATTTTCTGGATACTATGTTTTTCTGCCCGGATGAAAATATTATCGGATGTAAGGTGATTATGCATACTGATCCGTTTCGACGCTACTTAGATGCTTTTATATATAGGGATAACCGGGGTGCTGAATCATGGGACAAATTGCGTTTTATAAGATATTATCTCGTTGGAGGCTTCCAGACTTATCAAGAAGACCCTATGATATATGTTATTATTTTGCATAAGGATCTTAATACTGCTTATGTTGAATACATTTATAACGAATCAGGCATGGAAGCATGGCTTATACGTAATGATAAAAAATGGGAGATTCTCCGAAGAGAAACACGTTGGTCTTCTTAAAGATGAAATATACAATCGTACTTAACTTATGGATAATTGCATTCTATTCACTTTTATTTTTCCTTTCAAAATTATTTACTATATTTATATACAACCAATCAGAAATTACTGGTACTCAGAAAGGAGAAACTTATATATACAAAATTAATTTTGTAAGCGAAAAAATGTATGAGAAGGTGTTAAGTTTGATAATGAATGAATTAAATAATATGTTTTTACAATTAGTACATATCAATGCAAGTTTTCTTTAGATGGGAAAAATATGAAATTGAACATTTTAAAATGGGATTACAGCAACGATCTGATTATAAAAGACAACCCCAGCATGAAATAAAAGAGGGACAATTTACTGTAACATTATATAATTCTCCTAAAAACAGTTTATATTTATGGGTAAAAACCCCTACTTCCTTAAA
>DFXE01000010.1:0-3629 GCA_002381645.1 Bacteroidales bacterium UBA4116 | reverse complement strand
GAAAAGGACAAATTTATATTATAAAAGAAACTTATCATAAGTATATATTTGATCACAATATCCCTAATAATGAACCATTAAAAAAACACCCAGAATATGAAGATATTAGGATACAGGATTTAAAAGAAATGCTTCTTCCTGAGGCTTATTCGAAAATTTTCACTCATATTGTTTCTTTAATGGTAAAAAACGAAATAAAAAAAATAAGGGAAGGAGAAATTTCAATTATAATACAGCCTAAAAAGAAAGGTGTGAAAATTTCTAAAATAAAATACTTTCATAATATTAAGTATAACGATGAGAAAACTGACGAAAATACACATGCATATTATAGACATGCCGAAGGAAGAAGAGAAAATATTCTGACTGCTGTTTTATATGAAGATGATAATCACCGACTTTCAAAAGGCAGTAAAGAAAGGTATAGTGCATTATGGAATATATTAAACTTATTAGGAGCTCACGAATATGAGGGGCATGGAATATATAATTATAGGGATGAAGATAAAACCCATAATAAAGCATATAAACATCAAATGCATCATTCAACATGGGAAAATACCACCCATTTTTATAAAGAGGAGATAAAGAGAGGATATGAACAAAATAAGAATAATTAATCTTTATAGCAATATTATCGTATTGATTTGTTCACTAATAGCTATTTCTTTTTTTTCCTGTAAACAGGATATCTCCGAAGTATATGAGCAATATATAGTTGGTGATTGGTACCCTGTATTTGAGCTTGATATGGATGGATATTATTTTATGGAGAATGGGTTATGCGAATACAAAGCAGGTTATTTTGATTATATACTTCCGGACGGACCAAAAATACATTCACCTAATGATAATATGCCGGGAGAACCTATATGTGGCGATGTTTTAACTAATTGGTATTTGGATAATGTACTTCATTATTATGGGAATGTTTCTCCATATGAAATAATTTCTGATTCATTAAAATTATTTGATTTGTCAAAAAAAGAATGGGTCCAATATAAAATAAATTTTCTTTCACCTGATACATTAATTATATTTAAGTATGATGGAGAAGATATATTCCCTTTTGAATATAAAAGAAAAAAATATAAGATTGATAGCCAATCAATATTTGACCGGGCTCTTTTTTGTTACCCAAAATCATGTTATTCACAAGAAAAGTTTTTTTCTATTGACAGATCGGGACATTATATAACCTATGGGTATGAAAATGAAGGTAAGTACTCTCTCGGAGAAGTACAAGAGAGTGAGTTTAAAAGATTTGAGATGTTATTTAAAAAAATGGATTTTGAAAAAACAGTAAAAAGCGTGCAAGGTGCGGATTTTTCTGATGTTAATGCCTCATTATCTTCCAGTGTTACTTTTACTAAGGGATATAAGATGACGACAATCAAAATGCCATTAAGGGCCATGTTTTGTTGGGATCATAAAGAATTCTATTGGGCTTATCTTGCCGGTTTATTTTTCACTGAAAATATACGATATAGTCCTTATACTAAGGAAAAAAATGAAAAATATAATCATTCCATATTTAGAGACTTTCTTTCTTATAAATTTATTAAAAATGATTCCATTCTTAACTTATCTGATACTGAGCGTTTTCTATTAAGCATCTTATTAATCGAAGGCAAAGAAAGTGAGGATCAGTTTACTGCTAAATATATTTTTGAAGGAGTTAAAGACAATAAACAGGCTAAAACTGATGGTAGATATTATACTTTCATTAACAAATATGGGTTTAAGAATACAATAGACATAGGATACAATTTTATCGACGATACAGGACTTTCTAATTCTTTCAAAAAGATAAGGAAGATAAACTAGAATATTTAAATCATGATAAATAACCATTATACCTTTTGAGAAATTTTTTAGATCCTTCAAGTAAACAAAGTAGATTATTAAAGCATCTACATACGCTATAAGGAATTTATCTAATGGATATGATTTAAGATTTATCAATATGTTTATGGATTTCATAGATAAAATAATATATATCATTTTTTTCTTATTGGGGATGCTCTTATTTTCTTCCTGTGCCTGGTTTGAGCCTAAAATAGATATATCATTCATTCCACTTAATGGCAAGCAATCTATTATGTTTGATATTATAGATAATGATAGTATAGGCACAATTACATTGATGCAAAATGTTATACAGTTAGAAGGTTATATTGGAGATGTTTATTCTGGTAACCCTATCCAAAACCATTGTCTGGAAATATATTGGAATGAAAAAAATATTTATGTTAAAAGTGAGGGAATAACAAGGGATGAATTTAAATTTTTCAAATTTGAAATAGATCCGGATAGCCTAGTAAACAACAAAGACGGTATTAAATTATCAAAAAGTCAGTATGAAAACCTTATAGTAGATTGTAAATCCTGCCAGATTATTACCTATGATGAATTGAAAGAAAAACACAAAAAACAGGAATAGTATGATCATTCTTGAATTACTACTTGAAGTAATTATTATAGGCTTTATATCCAATATTTTAGGAAAATATACCCGGTATTATTTCCTTAAAATTATAGGGAGAGAAAGAAGCGTGGAATATTTATCCGGAAATTCTGCTGATCAATCGAACAGGGTGTCACATGGGGTACTAAATTTTTTAGTTGGGGTCGGAGTTTTATTTGCACTTTTATTTATAGTAGTTTTGATTGATATGTATTTGTTCCATTTTTTATAAGTAAATGAAATAGAAAATGATAATAAAAAATTTATCACTCTTCTTTTTAGGTTTGTCTATATTTTTAAGCTGTAACACGCCTGTCGTTATATATGAGTGGTATCGGATATACAGCGAAGATGAATATGGCAATGGATATTATTTAATGTGTAAAATGGGGACAAAAGACAGTCCTTTTATTGAGAATATCCATTCGGTAGCCTGGAATACAAAGTACATCATCATTGAACAAAACAATGTGGAACAGAATATCTGGTATATTGTCAAAGCAAAGGGAGAAGTGTTAATGTGCGGACAAGATACGCTGATGGGTCCTTTGTCAAAAACAGAGAAAGAGCATTATCTCAAAGAAAATAACATACAAAAACTTCAGAAAAGGAAATTTAAATCATAAAAAGATGCTACCATTTATTTCATTTGTGAGTAACGAAGAAAAATAAGCTCCTCTCCTACTCTCTTATAGTAGCAAGTCTCAGCTAAGTTTTATGTCTATAATCAACTATCAGTCAGTTTTTGCATAGATATAATAATTGATAAGACCATTCGATCATAGAATAACTTAATATTCATACTTAATTATTAATCATTCAAGTGATTTGAACAAGTGTTATTTACTTTTGACCTTATAACTAACCCAAGTTTAAAGTTGTTTGATTCATTTTCACATGAAATAAGATTCCATTGTTGATTATCCAATATTTTTATAATATAAAAATAGTATATTAAATATTTTTTCAATTAGCAATTAATGTAATATTTAATAAAATATGAAATTATAATGTCATATAATATACTTACATATAGCATTTTATGAATATGCATTTATTGATATATATGCAATAAATATAGTATATATTTTTTTATTAAACAAATAATACATATATTGCGTTGCTAAATTCAGCATCTGAAAGATCGTTTAATACATAAACA
>DFXE01000011.1 GCA_002381645.1 Bacteroidales bacterium UBA4116 | reverse complement strand
CATCGATAAAAGCAACGGTTCGTTTATGATCGAAAAAGCTGATGCCACAGATTTCATCCTCAATGTATATAAATTACATTACAACGGCAATGTCTATAAACAACAAATAACGATTAAGCCAAAAGTGTAACTTGGATTTATTTATTTAAAAAGCGGGCTATTCCTCAATAATTAAATTGGATGAACAGCCCGCCTTTTTGTTGGCATATATGATATATTTATTATATGCTAAGAATCCGTAAGGGCAGGGTTCAATTATTTGACTTTCTATTAATTTACAACCCACCGCCTATCATGAACATAAGTATTAGGACGATTATAAAACAAATCTTCATTTTCCGGTATCAACAATTTATATGTTTTACCTAATGTATTCAATTTCCGATCTCTCAACCAGGGATTAAATCGTTTCAAATCCGCATATGTAATACCTTGCCTTTTTGCAAATTCAGCTAAGTCAATTATATCCGACGATACGGGTATTTCCTTAGTTTTTATAGGTTTGTATAAATCTTTTGCCTGCAATACAAAACCATATTTATATGGATTTTCAAATATTTGTTTAATGGCCATTATCCGGTATGGATAACGAGTAGTTTCCTGGACGAGCCATAAATCAAAAGTACTTTCAGCATATTGTTTTGTCAATTCTCCTGTAATACGTCCCATTCCAGCATTATATGAAGCTGCAACATTAAACCAATCACCATATTTCGCATATGCGGCTTTTAAATATTTACATGCAGCTATGGTTGATTTGGCTACGTCGCAACGTTCATCAACAGTAGGAGTGATTGTTAATCCATATTGTTTTCCTGTGCTTTCAAGAAACTGCCATGTACCTACGGCACGAGCCGAAGAGGTAACCCTCGGGTCGAGATGACTTTCGATAACAGCAAGGTATTTAAAATCATCAGGAATTCCGTGTGCTTTCAAAATGGGTTCAATAATTGGAAAGACATAATTAGCCCGTTTAAACAATAATAAGGTTGTAGAATGAAAATAAGTAAAACTACTTAATTCCCTATCGAATCCTTCATGCATATTATAACGGGTAATATCTATCTCCTGTCCGAAAACTTTTACTGATGAAGGAACATCAGGCGAAATAGTCATAGCAGAAACCAGAGGGCGCTCTTTTTTTACTTTCTCAACATCATTGGAGCCTATGGCAATACAAGCAGTTAAACAAATCAGTCCTGCTACCGTACTCCCTAAAATATTCTTATTCAATAATTTGATCTTGTACATTTTTTGGTCTTAAAATATTAATATGTCCATTTTTTTTATAATTTCTTCCATCAGAACCCTTTGCTTCAATTACATAAAAATACACTCCAGGGGTTACATATTTACCACCTTTTTTTCCATCCCAACCTTGGGCTGGATCTGTCCAGTGAAATAATTGCACACCCCATCGATTAAATATCCAACCTTTAAAACTTACCAGCGATTTATATGCAACTTTAAAAATATCGTTTACTCCCGGAGAGGTACCGGGCGAAAATGCATTGGGCACAGATAAATAAGAATCTCCTACTTCTATTACTACAGAATCTGATTTAAAACACATTCCAGACCTATCCTGAACGTCAATTTTAGCTATGTATTTTCCAGCTTCTAAAAATGTAAAACTAACTTCTTTATCATTGAAATCAATCAAAGTTCTTCCGGTTGCTTCATTTATTATATTCCATCTGAAATAAGTTGCCACCGGTTCATTTGCATAGGCATTAAAACGGATTTCAACAGGAGCTGAATATCCGCTTGCATTACCTCCTTCTTCCCCATTATTTCCAAAAAACATATTAGCGCCATCGACCGATAAAATTGTAGTATCTACATGCAATTCAATGGCCGCTGCATTAACATTTCCTGTATTTAATGACTTTTCCACATTAAAATGGCGGGCAAAATAATCACCTTTTAATAGGATGTCAGTATCCGTAAGTAATCGAGAATTAATAAACTTACCGATAGGATTACCCTCTATTTTTTCAGTTACAGGTACAATTGAATAAGTTTTACCTTCCTCCGACCATTGCAATGTATTATATATAATATCGAAGTTACGTACTATTTCAGTTTCTACACCATTAGGTTTGTAATAAAGAATTTTGGGTAAAATAGCATTTCCTTCAAGTGTAAATCCTTCACAAAGATCCTCTGAACTAACTCTTATTTCCTCAATATCTAATAAATATCTGCTATAATCTATAATCCATACGAAACGGTTACTTCCTATAGCTTCATGCTCTTTTACATAATATCCGTAACCTTCTTCTATATTACGAATAACCGAAGATGTTCCTTCCTGAATACTGGATATGGCTTCCGAATCTTCAAGAGCTCTACGCTTATACCGGTACCATTGATGATTAGATGAATCAGATGTATATCGTATTTCAACATTCTCAGTACCATATATAAGATATACCTGCAGCTGACTATCACCTCCTATGAGTAAGGGTGTCCCGTTACCTCCGGTAACGGTATATTGAGCATAAACAGGTGTGATAATAAGTAACATAAAAAATACACCTATCAATATTTTATATTCTTTATTAAGCATAATTATATTGCCATATTAGTATTCAAAATTAGTATTTTATACCGACATACACTATCTTTGCCGCAAATAATCCATAATCGGAAGATGAATAAGATTTTAATTTGCATACTTACTATACTAATACAATTCATAAGCATTTCTCTTCACTCCCAGGAGAATAATAAAGTAATTATTACAACTAACGGTCAAGACAATGATATATTTTATCACACCATTGAACCGGGGCAAACGGTATATGCAATTGCTACAATGTATGGTATTGGAGTGGAAGATATTTACCGGTTAAATCCGGAAAGCCGGGAGGTGATTAAGGCTGGTGATAAATTAAGGATTCCTCAAAAAGATATTGCAACCACTATTACAGCTCCTCTAAGTGAGCGTAACTACTCTTTTCATACGATTCAACCTAAAGAAACATTATATTCATTATCCAAAAGGTATGACATACCTGCTACTTCAATTATTGAAGCTAACCCGGGACTTTCGGTATCAACATTCCGTATCGGAAAAACGATTCGTATACCGGCTGTTAATATTGAAGACTTACCCCAAACTGAAGTCAAAACAACAGTAAAGGAAATTGAGTATAAAGTGGAACGTAAAGAAACGATGTATCGGTTAACCCGCAAATTTAATGTTACATCCGATGAACTTATTTCTCTGAATCCTCAATTGAAGAAAGGAGTTAAAGCAGGTATGATCATAAAGGTTCCTGTAAAAAGTAAGGAAGCTGTGACGCAAAATGTATCTGAGTTAAAGGAGAAAGATGTCAATGCATTATTATCTGCTCCAAAACAAATGGATAAAGTAAATAAATTAAAAATTGCCCTCCTATTACCTTTTATGACAGAAGAAGTTGTTCAATCATCTAATACAGCACGTTTCATCGAATATTATGAAGGTTTATTATTAGCGGTAGACAGTTTAAGCCAGTCAGGAATAGCGGTTGAACTTATCGTTCGTGATACAGGTAAAGGAACTGAAAAATTAAATCAACTTTTCCGGGAAGATGCATTAAAAAACGTGAATCTAATTATCGGAGCAGTTGAAAACGATCAAATAACTTCAATAGCCGGATTTGCTCAAAAGAATAATATTGTACATGTAATTCCTTTTACATCCAAAAATGATGATGTATTATCTAATGCACACGTATTCCAGGTTAATACACCACAATCTTATTTGTATGCTAAAGCATCACAGGCAGCTTATAGTATGTTTTTCGATTATAATATCATATTTGTTGATACATACGATACAGATGAAAAAGCAGAGTTTATTAAAACATTTAAACTTGAACTTACGCAGAAAAACGTTCCTTTCATAGATCTGGTATACAGAGCTGAATCCTTTGCAAATGATGTACAAACGTTATTAGTCACTGATAAACGCAATGTAATTATACCACTTTCGGGTTCTTTGAGTGCATTAAATAAAATACGTTCTCCTTTGCGTATGGTAGTGGAAGCAAACCCTCAATATATTGTAAATTTGTTCGGTTATCCTGAATGGCAAACATATACACGTGAAACTCTGGATGATTTTTTTGTACTTGACACTTATATTTATACAAATTTCTTTGCCGATAATATGTCAAATGATGTATCCAAATTCTATTCCAAATATAAGACCTGGTATAGTAAAGACCTGATCAACACTTTCCCAAAATATGGAATCTTGGGTTTTGATACCGGAATGTTTTTCTTAAGTTCTATTGATAAATACGGGTTGAATTTTGAGAATAATCTGAATAAAATAAAATATAAAAGTATTCAGACCGGATTTGATTTTCACCGTGTTAACAACTGGGGTGGATTTATTAATACCAATCTTTTTATAGTCCACTACAACAAACGTGATTATACAACTGTACGTCATGAATTAAAATAATGGTTAATCGTACCTTTATCATATTGACTTTATTATGGGCTTTTATCTTAACCGCTAATAGTCAGAATACTTTTAAGAAAGAATTATCAGTAGGTGGATCATTCGGTATGGGGGTATCGTCTGTAAGTTTTACTCCAAGGGTTCAAACAAATCAACTATTGGGAGTGCATTTGGGTTTTACCGGAAGATGGATAACGGAAAAGAATTTAGGGCTTATCCTCGAGCTAAATTTTGCACAAGAAGGATGGGATGAAAAATTTGATATGCAAACGAACGAAGCTGGTGAATTAGTGGATCATCAATACACACGTAGAATAAACTATATAGATATACCTTTTCTCACCCACATCTATTTTGGTGGAAAACGTTTGAGGTTTTTCATTAATTTAGGACCAAAAATAGGTTATGCTATCAGCGAAAACACCACTGAGAATGTAGGTGATTTAATGCCACCCCCCAATAATTCAGAAGCTAATACAGCCCAAAGATATATTAAGGTTCAACATAAATTTGCTTGGGGTATTTGCGGAGGTCCGGGAATTGAATTGCGTACAGGAATTGGTAACTTCTTACTGGAAGGACGTTATTATTATGGTTTAGGAGATATATTCAATAGCAGAAAAGGAGATGCTTTCTCAAAATCATCCAGTCAGGTAATTCTTGGAAAACTTACGTATTTACTCCCTCTTTAATTAAAATTATCTTAGCCTCTCTAATGAACGAACCAATGTTTCATCAGCACCGATATTTCTGATCGCCAAATAATCAAGAATCAGACTAATGAGCGGAAAAGCCAAAACAATTCGTACAGTAAAATCCAAATTAGGAATTTGCTGGTTTATCTGGTAAGCCATATAACCGAAAAAAGCATAAAAACCTAACATTAACACAGCATTAAATATACATATACGTATTTGAAGTATTCTTTTTTTGTATAGGAATATAGTAAAAAGAGAGAGCAACGCTATCAGAGCAACTATAACAAATAATCCCCATATAGGATAAATAAGCTCTGACTGAGGAGCTATCGTACTAACACCAAATACATCAAATGAATAAAATTGTCCGTCAGCATGAAGTATAGCAAGTGGTTGAAACATCATTATAACCGACAATATTGAAATAATAAGTAAATATACGGTTTGTATCCTTTGTAACATGATAATAAAATAAAATTGGGAATTGAAGGATAGATATGTACCTATCCTTCAATTCCCAATTAATTTAGAATGCATTTTTATCTTTTGCCGGGTTTTTAAAATAAACTTTACCTTCTTCGTACTCTTGCGCTGCAATTAGAGTTGATTTAGGAAGTTTCTCGTAATAACGCGAAATTTCAATTTGTTCTCTATTTTCAAACACTTCCTCCAGATTATCATTATAAGAGGCGAACTCCTGAAGCTTCTTCTCCAGATCATGTTTCATTTCCACAGATATTTGGTTAGCCCTTTTAGCTATGATCATAGTTGTTTCGTAAACATTACCTGTATCTGCCGACAACTTCATCATGTCGCGGGTTACTGTGTTTGCCGGAGCGTTTGATTTTCTGTAATCCATATAATTATTTTAAATTTAAATTTATTAATAAACATCGGTGATCCGTTTGCTGGCATAGTCAAAGAAACGCTGGGCCTGCCTTACGTATTTACCTTCAGGGTATTCATTCATATAATTATAGTATTCATCAACTACATCACGATATCTTCCCTGTAATCTTTCATCCACACTTACCAAAGCCAATTCATATTTTGACTGAAGCATCAAGAAAATAAATTCTTCGCGATACTTTGAAAACGGATAATTCTTTATTGCATTCTGGGCAGTAATAACGCAAGATTGATAATTATTACCCATATATGTTCCCAAATTATAGTATAAACGGGTTGCCAATAATTCCTTATATGCCAATTTCTCCTGCAGTTCGAACATAATATTCTGAGCTTCAGCAGATCGTTCAGATTGAGGATAATATTCAAGGTATAATTGTAATTGATTGATGGCGTCGTATGTTTGAGTCTGGTCTAAACGTGGATCAGGAGAATCAAGATACAATCCGTAACCGGAATAAAACCTTGCCAGTTCTACATATTCACCTTTAGGATAAGTTGTATAATATGTATTAAAATACTGGGATGCGGTCTGATAATCCTTCTGTCCATAATAACTCTGGGCAAGTAAATAAAGTGATTCTTCGGCATAAGCCGTTCCCTTAAATATAGTAACTAACTCCTCCAGAAGGGTTGCAGACTTTGAATATTGTTTTGCATTGAAGTACTTCTTTGCATATGAATACTTCAATTCATAATCTGTACTTTTCAAAATCTTATTATACTCTCCACAAGACGATAATAAAACAACCGTCATCATCAATAAATATACAACCTTTCTCATGCGCATACATTTAGCATGCAAAGCTAATATATCCTTGCCAATAAATAAAACACTAAACGTTAATATTTACAACTTATATAAATCGCTTGCAGCAATCAACGTCAGTTTATTAGCTTTTAAAACCTCTACACACTTCTCTATGTCATCAGGACGTATAATAACATGTGCTGAATCTCCTTGTGAGAAAGCATACATATATTCAATAAATATACCCGCAGTAGTAATTATATCCATTGCTTTTGCCAATGCACCCGGTTGATTCGGACAGTAAAGGCAAACGACATCGGTTATACTCACCGCATATAATTTTTCACGAAGTATCTGTATGGCTTTATCAGTGTCCGATACGATCAAACGTAATATTCCGAAATCCGAACTTTCCGATACTGTGAATGCAGACATATTTATTCCCGCTTCACCTAGTATTTTTGACACTTCAGTAAAACGACCTTTCTTATTCTCCAAAAAGATAGATAGTTGTTTAATCAGCATTTTATTTATTTTTTATTGATCAGATTAATTTACGATTATCAATTACATGTTTTGCTTTACCCATACTACGTTCTATACTGCGTGGCTCCACTATTTTAATTTCAGGCTGAATACCGATAACGCTTTGCATCTGTGCCGCTATTTTATTTTTAAGTGCCAGTATTTTATTTACTTCGTCAGAATAATATTCAGGACGTACTTCAACTTGCACCTGGAAAGTATCAGTATTATTTACCCTGTCGACAACTATTAAATAATGGGGTTCAAATTCCGGCATTTCCAATATTACAGATTCAACCTGTGATGGAAATACATTTACACCCCGTATAATCAACATATCGTCGCTACGACCTAATATGCGATCCATTCTTACCGCCGTACGTCCGCAACCACATACTGAATAATTTAGCGCCGTAAGATCTCTTGTTCTATAACGTATCATTGGCATTCCATCTTTTGTCAAGGTAGTAAATACCAATTCGCCCTGTTCACCCGGTTTTACAGGTTCCAAGGTCGTTGGATCGATAATTTCCGGAAAAAAATGATCTTCCCATAAATGGGTACCATTTTGGCATTCACATTCACAACCTACCCCAGGTCCTATAATCTCGGTTAATCCATAGATATCGTATGCTTTTATACCTAATGATTCTTCAATCTCTTTCCGCATATTTTCTGTCCAGGGTTCTGCTCCGAAAATACCTATTTTTAATTGAAACTCATCACGGGGCAAACCTGATTCCTTTATTGTTTCACCAAGAAATAAAGCGTAAGATGGTGTACAAGCCAAAGCTTTTGCGCCAAAATCGTGCATCAGTTGAATTTGCTTTTGCGTATTTCCGCTACTCATAGGGATTACAGTACCACCTATGTTTTCCACACCGCCATGCAAACCTAAACCTCCTGTAAACAAACCATATCCATAAGATACCTGAACAGCATCATTCCTTGTAACACCAGCTGCATATAAAGAGCGGGCAACCGTCTCACTCCAGATAGAAAGATCTTTACGGGTATATCCAACTACAATTGGTTTCCCTGTTGTACCCGATGATGCATGTAAACGAACAATTTCGGACATAGGTACAGCCATAAGACCGAATGGATAATTATCCCGAAGATCCTGTTTTACAGTAAAAGGAAGTTTAACTATATCACTTATAGAATTTATATCATCAGGTGTTAATCCCATTTCCTGCATTTTTTTTCTATAGAAAGGAGTATTATGATATACATGTTCGACAACTCTTTTCAACCTAATACTTTGCAGTTTTCGCATCTCTTCGCGATCCATACACTCTATAGTCTCATTCCAAATCATGGTTTTTCAAGATATAATATTATAGTTAGTAATTAAAATTGGGTACAAAGTAAAAACTTTTTTCAAAATTACCCTATTTTGCATAAATATTTAATTCGTTCCGTGATTTTAATGGCATTATTTAAATCTCATCTATATCCCGATAAGAAATCCCATTATCAGTTAATACTTTTTTAAAATGCTGTATCTTCATTTTTAAGTCAAACGTTTCTTTTGTCAATTGTTCAATTTGAATATCTTTTTTAACCATGCATTCCTTCTGATCTTTAATTACGTCCAAATATTTATCTAACAATTGATAATATTCCTCAACATTGTCTTTTTTATAATCATTTCTATCATCACACACATTTATTAAATAGGGCTTTTCCTTTTCAATATCTGTCTCTTCCTCTTTTACTATTTCATAAAAATCTTTTGACTTTATAATGATATTTTGTTTTTTAAATAAGTTTTTAATCTTTCCCCATGATTTACCTGTCGGTCCATTCCTGTTTTTATCATTTATCCACCCATATAATGTTGTTCGTGATACCGGAATGTTTTTTGCGACATCTGAAAGTGATTTAGGGCCAAATGTATCTTCAATTAACTTCCTAAATTTTAAATGATTAAATACGTACTTATTTTCTTCCATCCTTAAATTATGTATCTATAACAATAATTAACGTACAAAAACTGAACATTATCTATGCTGTTTTTGTACATTTGCAATATAAATATAAGACTAAAAATTATACCGCAAGATGGATAATGAAGCAAATTTCCATGAAACCACCTTCAAAAAGTATTATTATTCACTTGAAGAAAAAACGAAAATTCTAATCCGGGATGCTATTTTAGTGAAATGTGGCATTTCTTACCCTACTTTTTACTCTAAGTTAAACCGTAATAAATATAGCCTATTGGAACGAAAAGCTATCGAAGAAGTTTGCGGGGTTTCTTTTGAATGGATATAACCCAATAAAATAAACCGAAATGATAAAAGAATATTTTTTTAATTACGATTTTAACCAGGCTTCTGCCACTTTTGAAGTTGACACGGAGAAATTTACAGATGAAATGTCAAAAGAATTTCTTATTTCATATGGTCATAAATATGATAATGAGAATAACCCGACAGATGAAATAATGAAAAAATGCGCTTTGGAAGTTTTAAAATCATCAACATTTAATAACTATGGCGTAACTGAAGTTATCCGTGATTTTAATGAGAAAAAACATTTTTTCAAAATAGACGGCAGTCAAGGAGTATTACTTATTAAGGTTTCTCCGTACGAAATAGTTGAAGAATATTTAGCTTATTATGTGACCTGCAAATAATAATGACCATACGTTCAAGCCGATTGTAAAACAATCCCGTCAGTTTTAGGGTTAAATGTTTACATTTGTATCTCAAATATATATATATCGGCAATATATGCTTTTACAATTAGCCATAGTTTTAACTGCTATTATTATTGGTGCCCGCTTAGGAGGTATCGGATTGGGTGTTTTAGGTGGGATGGGATTAGCCGTACTCACTTTTGGATTTGGATTGGAACCCACATCCCCTCCTATAGATGTAATGTTGATGATAGTTGCAGTTATCGCAGCAGCTAGTTGCATGCAGGCTGCCGGAGGATTGGATTTGATGGTTAAGATGGCCGAAAAATTATTGAGAAAAAATCCGCAAAAAATCACCCTGTTAAGTCCGTTTGTAACTTATTTCTTTACTTTCATTGCCGGGACCGGACACGTAGCTTACTCTGTATTACCTGTTATCTCTGAAGTAGCCACCGAAACAAAAATACGTCCTGAACGACCTTTAGGAATTTCCGTAATTGCATCGCAACAGGCTATAACTGCAAGCCCCATTTCAGCTGCAACCGTAGCACTTTTAAGTATGTTAGGAGATAGAGGATTTGATATAACATTATTAGATATCTTAATTATAACTATTCCCTGTACCTTAATCGGAGTATTGGCAGGAGCACTCTATTCTTTAAAAGTAGGAAAGGAACTTGCCGATGATCCTGAATACAATAGACGCCTGGCCGCCGGTGAATTTAATAGTACCAAACAAGATGTGACTTATATAAAAAACAAAAGATCGGCAACTCTATCAATAATCATATTCATTGCTGCAACTATCGGTATTATCGTTTTCGGTTCAATTGAAAGCTTACGTCCTGTATTTATTGCTGACGGAATCCCCACACCACTGAATATGCCTTATATCATCGAAATACTGATGCTTTCTGCAGCCGCTCTAATTCTTATAACAACCAAAACAGACGGATTAAAAGCAGCACAGGGATCAGTATTTATGGCCGGTATGCAAGCGGTTGTGGCTATATTCGGGATTGCATGGATGGGTGATACATTCATTGAAGGAAATATGACCGAACTAAAAGGATACATTGAAAGTACAGTTACACAAATGCCATGGTTATTCGGTCTTGCTTTATTTTTTATGTCTATATTATTATTTAGCCAGGCCGCTACCATCAGGGCATTGTTACCATTAGGAATAGCATTAGGAATATCGCCTCATATGCTTATTGCACTTTTTCCAGCAGTAAACGGGTATTTTTTTATTCCTAATTACCCAACAATAGTTGCCGCAATTAATTTCGACCGTACAGGTACTACGCACATTGGTAAATTCATATTAAATCATTCCTTCATGATTCCGGGACTGATCGCTACAGGCACATCCGTATTACTCGGATTATTATTAGTACACCTATTCTGGTAAAACCATATTCATTAATATACATTATATTTAAACTAAAAAACGGATTTCTAGAAATAATTTGTATATTTGGGACTTTACTTTATGTTACAAACAAATATATTTTAATTATGAATAAACTATTTTTCTTTATTTTCCTTCTGATAATTTTCACAGGATGTGAAGACGATACCGAAGGAGGAGTTTATACAAGGAATGAACCCGGAGAAAAATATATTAACCGCAGCAAGGGAACTAAAATAGATGCCGGGGAATTGGAGAGCGGAAAAATTCTGGATAATTATACGGTGACATCCATAGCCTTCGACAAACTTGGAAATACCTGGATAGGTACATTTAGCGACGGATTAATCAAATACAATACACGGGAAGCAATAATATTTAATGCTTCCAATTCCTTTTTTTCCAATAAATCGATTAACAGTATTGCTGTAGATCACACAGGAAATGTTTGGATCGGCAACGAGGTGTTAACCAAATACGATGGTGAGAAATTTATAAAGTTTGATAAAGAAAGCGCACCTATCCAGGTAGATTATAATCATTCAATCAATATAGATTCCGACAATAATATATGGTTTTCTTCCAGCCAGCATGGTAATGGAGGTGTGATCAAGTATGATGGAAAAAAAACCTGGAGAGTAATTACACCCAACAATTCAATTTTACCGGGAAATCTGATAAGTGATATAGCTATCGGTATAAACAATGAAGTATGGGTATCCATTACCGGCGTTCAGGATAATCAGCTCATAAAAATTGTAGATGACCAGATTGTTAAATATACCAACAATGACCTTGGATTTACACCTTACAACATTGGTGTCATGCAGGTAAATAGTAAAAATCAATTATGCGCCACTATTGATTATACACTATCCTCCGCCACTCATCCGGATGGACCACATGCTTTCATTTTCGACGGAAAAACATCCAAGCAACTAAAAATGGAGGGCGACAACGTATATCTCCGATCCTTATTTGTCGACAAGGAAGATAAAATATGGTATGCAGCTTCAGGCAAAATATTAATTTTCGATGGTAATAACTGGATATCTAAAGCATTATCTGATAATACAACAGCCTTGACAATAACTCAGGCACCCGACGGGAAAATGTGGATAGGTACCGAAAAAGGAATCCATATTATTGACTCTGAATAAACAGAGTTCACTATCTTTACTGCCGGTAACAGACCGGCAGTAAATGAGACGAAACATCCTCTCCCTCTATCTTATCAAACTCTCCAAATGGTTTACATTGGTTATGCCAATTATTGTGCTCTTTTATGAAGATCATGGTTTGGGGTTGCAGGATGTATTTATATTAAAAAGCGTTTATTCTATTGCAGCAGTAACACTTGAAATTCCCTCAGGTTATCTGGCGGATGTCTGGGGAAGAAGGAAATGTCTTATTTTGGGTTGTATATTATTCTTTTTAGGATATATATGCTATTCATTCACCTCAACTTTTATGGCATTCCTTTTTGCTGAAATATTATTAGGCACAGGCCAGACCTTAGTAAACGGTGCAGATTCCGCACTTCTGTATGATACCACAGCCCATTATAAAAAAGAACACTTATATTTACGTTATGAAGGGCGTATCACTATGCTGGGCAATTTTGCCGAAGCCATTGCCGGTATATTTGCAGGAGTGATCGCTGCCTATTCTCTCCGTTATCCTTTTTACGGACAAGCCATAATAGCGTTTACAGGAATACCGGCAGCTTTCGCTTTAAAAGAAATCAGTTCAACCCATAAAACTCAAAGCCCAACTTCCGAAATCATAAAGATCATAAAATTCTCATTATTTACCAATCGGCAATTATGCTATAATATTATGTTTTCAGGAATTATAGGAGCAGCCACGCTTACTATGGCCTGGTTTGTACAACCTTTACTTATCCACCTCGAAACACCTGTGTCTTATTTTGGCATCATATGGACCGTATTGAATCTTACCGTAGGCATAGCGGCCCTCTATTCAGATAAGATAGAAAATTATTTAGGTATGCGTAAAATGTATATCCTGATATTGGTCTTTATCGTAGGCGGATATATTGCTTTGGCATATAACCTTACCTATACCGGTTTGCTCATTTTATTAATATTCTACATTTTCCGTGGATTTGCCACCCCCATATTAAAAGGATACATCAATCAGATCACATTTTCGGAAATGCGTGCCACCGTATTATCCATCAGGAATTTCATTATCCGTTTGATGTTTGCAGCAATTGCCCCGTTTATTGGTTGGCTTAGTGATATGTATTCCCTAAAGACAGCATTACTTGTTTCGGCCGTCATCATATTCATACCAGGCATATTATTCCTTATTCTGCAATTAAAATCAGAAGAAAAAACCGCCGGCCAATAATCTTTTTAAACTGACATCAGTTAGTCATCAGATGTGTACATCCTGATTTCTTTCCCTCGGGATAATATATAAGCGGCTGGCGTATAATCATTTTCCAAATAGTCTTTCTCTAAACGTTGTAACATATCTTTCTTCCCTTTGCCCAATACAGGAATTAATATAGGGACATTATTTAATATCAAAGGACCTGTCATGGTAATACGGTATTGCCCTGTTTTCGGATGACGTGATACGGCATAAGGTTCTTTTCTCTCCAGCAAATCCATATTTGAAGTAAAAATGGATGCCGTATGAAAGTCGTTTCCTATTCCCAGAATAATGCAATCGAAGCGTGGCAAACCTTTATGATCCGGCAGCAACTCTTTTACTTTTTGGGAATAACGATCCGCTTCCGTTTGAGGATCATCTTCTCCTTTTATACGGTATATATGGCTCTCAGCTATTCTCAAAGGTTGGAATAATAACCTCTGGGCATGATTATAATTGCTTTCATCATCCGTCTTAGGAACGCACCTCTCGTCTACCCAGTAAAAACGGATCACCTGCCACTTTATAACAGATTCATATTCGTTGGTCCATAAATTAAACATTTCCTTGGCTGTTTCACCACCCGACAGGGCAAGGTTAAACAAATCCCCTTGTTTCTGTTTTATCATACCCCACAGATCATTACTAAGCGCCCTTAATGCCTCTTTTGGATTCGTATAGTTTTTTGCTTCCATCATTCTTCAGATTGATGAGCAATTACTACCCTGCATCTGCGTACGTAACAGGAACTTTTCCGCAGGGCCGTCATAACCTGCCGGATAGATATATAAATTTTCATCCCTCTTTTCTTCCCAGTAATTCAGGATCGGATCAATAAATTTCCAGCTTGCTTCCAGCGCATCGCTTCGCGTATATAATGTAGAATCGCCAAACATGGCGTCCAGCAAAAGCCTTTCGTAGGCATCCGGTAGCTTTATATCAGACAATGAACTATAATTAAAGTCCATGCTTACCTGTTTCACCTGAAATCCGGCTCCGGGAATTTTTAATCCGAAACGCAAGGAAATACATTCGTTCGGTTGAACACGTATAGACAGCTGGTTACATGAAGTACCTGAACATTGCCCGGCAAATAACTGGTGAGGAGTAGATTTAAAATGGATAATAATCTCCGATTTTTTTTCTGATTGTTTTTTTCCTGTATAAAAATAAAAAGGTACCCCGCTCCATCGCCAATTATCGATAAAAAACTGCATACCCACCCATGTTTCGGTAGTCGAATCCGCTTCCACCGATTTCTCATTTCGATAACCCTCATATTGTGCACGGATAACCTGCCTGTCAATAAAAGGCTCCGTAATCGGACGGATAGCCCGGAATACTTTTACAATTTCATCGCGGATAGGCTCAGGCTCGAACACGGAAGGAGATTCCATAGCTACAAATGCCATTAATTGCATCAGGTGATTTTGTATCATATCACGTAAAGCCCCTGCATTGTCGTAATATTTACCCCTGTTTTCAATACCCAGTGTTTCAGATGCGCTTATTTCGACAGAGTCAATATAATTGCGGTTCCAAAGCGGTTCAAATATGCCGTTTGAAAAACGTAAAACCAATATATTTTGTACCGTTTCCTTACCCAGGTAATGATCGATACGGTAAATATCTTTTTCGTTAAAGATATTCCGTAAATGCGTACTTAAATGTTCGGCCGACTCCAGGTTACTACCAAACGGTTTTTCAACGATCAACCTTCTCCATCCCTCAGGCGATTGTGGTTTATTCATATCATTCTCATATAAATACCGTGGAATTAACTCATACATGACCGGTGGAGTGGCCAGGTAAAATAGGATACGGTCCGGCAGATCTCTTTTCTGTTGGATCTCTCCGATACGGTTGTTCAATTTGCGGTATTCCGGCGATGATTCCGAATCAAATGAAACATAAAACAACCGGTTTAAAAACGCATCCGGTATCTTTTCACTACACGTTTTCTTCTCCTGAATGATGTATTCAGCGCTTATTTCCCTGAATTGTTCATCCGTATAAACGGTCCTTGCAGCCCCCAGAATCGCAAATTTATCAGGCAACATATCACTAACATGTAATTCATACAGGGCTGGAAGTAATTTTCTGAGCGTTAAATCACCCGAGGCCCCGAATATAACAAGCAATTGATCTTCCGGTTCTTTCATTACAAGTCATTATATGTTCCCGAAGTGCTTTCGCTTCCGATACCCGACCAATCCGTATGGAAAAAGATACCCGGATCACGGTCTGTCCGTTCGTAGGTATGGGCGCCGAAGAAATCCCGTTGAGCCTGAATAAGATTGGCCGGGGAATCAACGGTACGTAAACCGTCGAAATAATTGAGTGCCGAACTCATAGCCGGTAAAGCAATCCCTGTGAGTATTCCTTCAGA
Source organism: Bacteroidales bacterium UBA4116 (assembly GCA_002381645.1). GTDB lineage: Bacteria > Bacteroidota > Bacteroidia > Bacteroidales > Tannerellaceae > DFXE01. Next base: position 282,220 of record DFXE01000011.1, on the reverse strand, counting down.
TACAACCTTTCTCCAGGCATCCAACGATACCTTTATTCTTTTCTCAAAAAAATCATCGAACAGAAGATTTTCCAAAGCATGATTCGTCTTATAAGCTTCCGTGATCTTTTCAAGGAACGCCGAACGGATAATACATCCCTTACGCCATATCTTTGCGATCATTCCTAAATCAAGGTTCCACCCATAACGGTCGGAAGCTCTCCCCAATAAAGAAAATCCCTGCGTATAAGATATCAGTTTGGAAGCATATAATGCATGTTCAATATCCTTTACTTCCAGTAAACTCACCAAAGAAGGTGTAGGAGGAAAAATGGCAGAGGCACGTTCACGCTCATCAACCAATGCCGAAAGCAAACGCGCATATACCGCTTCCGTAATCAATGTCAGCGGGTCGTTTTCATCCATTGCGGCAATCGAAGCCCATTTACCCGTACCTTTCTGTCCGGCTACATCACGGATTTTATCTAATAGATACGAACCATCCTCATCTTTTTGCTTAAGGATCAGGTAAGTAATATAGATCAGGTAACTATCCAGTTCGCCATTACTCCAGTCGCGGAATACGACCGACATATCATGATTATTCATTAATTTACGGTGTTTAAGCAGGGCATATGCCTCAGCTATCAATTGCATATCCCCGTATTCGATACCGTTATGTACCGTTTTCACGAAATGTCCTGCCCCACCCGTTCCTATCCATTGACAGCATGGAGTACCATCATCTAATTTAGCAGCAATAGTTTGCAAAATATTCCGTACCAAGGGCCACCCTTCAGGCGAACCGCCGGGCATAATAGAAGGGCCGTTCAACGCTCCCTGTTCGCCTCCCGATATACCTGTTCCTATAAAATAGAAACCTTTACTTTCAACCTCTTTTACCCTGCGCTCCGTATCTTTAAAATCCGAATTACCACCGTCAATAATAACATCACCCTCTGAAAGGTGCGGTAGCAGTTGTTGAATCATTTCGTCTACCGGATCACCGGCCCGGATCATCATCATGATCCGGCGGGGACGTTCCACCGATTGTACCAGTTCCTCAACAGAATACGTAGGTATAAATTTTTTATCCTTACCCCTGCCCAAAAGGAAAATATCCACTTTACCCTCTTCTCCCGGAAAGTCCCTGTTATATAACGATACGGTCAACCCTTTACTTTCCATATTAAGAACCAGGTTTTCACCCATAACGGCAAGACCGATCATTCCGATATTTGATTTCTTCATATTCAAATTATTAATTATTCGAATAAGAAGTCAAAGGAGTTATCACTCGCTTCGCTCATTACGAGTCAAGTATTAAATAAACTTTTTTACTACTTAACTCCTAAGTTGCAACTATACAACTGATAACTCCTTTGACTCCTTATTAATTCCAGACTCATATTATAAAAACAGTTTACCTATGTAATTGTTGACGGAATTCCGTCGCGCTTTTGCCGGTTGCATTCTTAAAAAAACGGCTGAATGAGGCATGATCGTCAAATCCTAATATCATAGCTATCTCTTTAGAAGATTTTGATGTATAATGCAATAAACGTTCCGCCTCCGCAACAATACGGTTATGAATGATTTTGATAGCCGACGGTTGGTGATAAGTAGACAGGATATTCGCCAGGGTTTTGGGCGATTTATGCAGCATATCAGCATATTCCTGTACCTGCTTCTTCTCCCTGAAATGCTCGTCCACCAAAGTATAGAACTTACGCATAACCTCAAACCGCGCGCTGTGTTGCGGAATTACTTTGTGTTTGAAATGAGCAATCCTGCAGCAAATAATAATAAAACGTTTCAATAATATCCGCAGCATTTCCTCCTGCAAAGTATCCTCAATGGCATATTCTTCAATCATTACCGCAATAACACGTTCTATTTTCCGGATATCATGCTCATTCGCGTCAAACTTTACAACATGGGGCGAACCGTTAAAAAGTAATCCGTTACATAATACTTCATTGTCGTTATTCACGATATTATAAAAGTTGTCATTAAAAAGTAATGCCTGGTATAAACCTTCCACCTTATCTACCTCCAAATGGTGTAAATAAGATAGCGTGACGATCTGACCTTTGGTAAATTCCTGTTTTTGATGATTAATCGTTAAGGTAAGTTTGCCCGATATAACCCAAATAATTTTATAAAGACTTTTATCTTTCAAGAAACCCGGTTCCTCCTGCAACTTATTACACAGGATCATTTTACTTCGCAACTTAGATTTCTCGTAAATATATTTCATGACTTTTTTGTTTATAGCCTGTTTGTTAATAAATATTCCTGGATACTGTGTTTGTCAAAGCCCTATTTAATTAACATTCTACCACGTATATTGGTTTTGTAAATAACAACTTATTTCCGGTTTACACAATTCACAAACAGTCGCTTTATCGGCCACAAGTGTTGCCATAAGCTTGTTTTTACCATATTTCCGCTTTAAACAATTCTTTCCACACAATAGTTATTTATCTTTGCACAGGATTATAAACAAGATATGAAGATACCTTTCAAAGCTATCACTTTAGACGATAAAGAGATAATTACCAATTTTACGTTACAGAGTCCATATAAGAACTGCGACTTTTCATTTGCTAACATGTGTAGTTGGCGATTTCTGTACAACAGTGAATATGCCGTAATAGATGATTTTCTGCTGATCCGGTTCTGGATTGAAAATAACGACCGCCCCGTATATATGTGTCCGGTGGGAAAAGGAGATCTTTCTTCTTCCCTTGAACGGCTCGAACAGGATTCATTAGAACACGGCCACCCGCTATGGTTACTGGGAATAACCCCCGACGGCAAAATCAATCTGGAAAAAGCTTTTCCCGGAGGTTTCCGCTATATTCCCGACCGCGATTTTTTCGATTACATATATTTGAGGGAAGACCTCGTCAACCTGACAGGCAAAAAATATCAGCCCAAACGTAACCACATCAACAAATTCATTAAACAGTACCGTTACGAATATATGCCCATTACACCTGAATTAGTACCCGAATGCCTCGAATTGGAACGTAAATGGTATAAGGCCAACCGTACGGAAGAAGATGCCGAAGAATTAAGCTACGAGCGGCGCTCCTTGACGTACGCTTTACAACATGCCCGGGAATTGGGGTTGGTAGGAGGATCAATCTGTGTAGATCACCAGATCATAGCCTTTTCGTTTGGCGCACCCATAAACGAAGATACGTTTGCAGTACATGTAGAAAAAGCAGATATTAATTATGACGGGGCTTATAGTATGATCAACAAAGAGTTTGCGGCGCATATTCCCGAAAAATACACATATGTAAACCGTGAGGAAGACCTGGGTATTCCCGGTTTAAGACAGGCGAAACTATCCTATCACCCGGCAATTTTACTGGAAAAATATACCGCTATAAAAAAGACGGTAGCCGTAAATGATGATAATTCCGGTCAGGTTCAGAATACGGAGGCGGCACAGGCATAGCCCTCATCGTACAGGTCTGTTAATTTAGCAATATCCTGTTCCGTCCGGCTTACACGGATTTTATTGACCGGGCGTATAACAATGGCACTGCCCTCTTCTTCCAGACGGTCGATAAAGTCGAGTACCTCATTATACCGTTTGTAACGCAAACGTAGCTGTTCGCGAATAGCGGGATATTTTCTGTAGACAAAACCCGGCAACCAAAAATCTTTATCTTTTTTACGATACCCTTTATTGCGGGTAAGCACTATTACATTTTTTCTGTAGCCGTCGGCAATAGCTTTACCGATAGGTACGGCATCGCAAACGCCACCGTCGACCATAGGAATATTATCAACATATGCAACCGGACACATAACAGGTATCGAACACGAAGCGCGGGCAATGGCCAAAAGCCTGCCGGCATTTTCCCGTTCCTCATAATATTCGGCCTGTCCGGTCAGGCAATTACTGGTTACAATGACAAACCTGCCGGGCGAATTAAAAAATGTATCGTAATCAAAAGGATAATATTTATCGGGATAAACATTAAACAGGTAATCCAGGTTTATCACTCCTTTACCCCGTAATAAATGCCGTAATCCGATATAATTATATTCCCTGAGCAAGTCGATATTGCTGAATTTAGAACGTCCCCGTTGCCTCGACGCATACGAAAGGCCGTTACTCGCCCCGGCAGACACGCCGATGGTATAAGGAAAATAAATTTGTTTATCCAAAAAACAGTCGAGTACACCAGCGGTAAAAACGCCGCGCATACCCCCGCCTTCCAATACCAAACCTGCTTGATCGTTCATTTCCATACGCATAAGATTAAATACCTGAATTTTTCTCCGGGAGGAATTTCCAGAAACGCCGGGGCATATGCTGCCGCTGTAACTTAGGATTTAACCGTTCCTTAATGGTTAACGCCTTAAAATAACTTCTCCACATGTCCTGGAATAATTGTTCATCCTTCGCCATCAGGTCGTTGTCCAGTTTCCCACCCAACAAGTGCCCGTCATTATCCAGTGTTACCTCCGTCGCTTCCTTCAAATCGTAATAAAAGCCATACCTGCGCTTCACATCATACAATAACCATTTCTGGTCGGCAAAACGATCGGTAAAATAATTCAGCGTAAGAGGCAAAGCATTGTAAAGGGGCGAAACAGGCGCAAAATAAACACCATCGGCAGCTTTCTGAAAACGGACGAACTGCATCAGGTGATGGCGTTCACGCCCCACCTTCCGGGCTATTTTCTGAACCGACAGTACATCATCATCCGAATAATTCGTGGCGATCGAACGAACCGAATCGATAGCTTTACGCATATAACGGAACAGCAGCGCATCGCTTTCGGGCAGTTCCGACAACCACACATGCATCAGCATGCCACATACGTCTTTGGAAAGTTTTTCCTCCAGCACTTTCCATACCCGCCCGGATTTATCCGGGTCCGTTATCACCCTATGCATTTCGGTAACGAAAAGGGGTTCGGGCTCTCCTTCGGCCAGTAGCTTTTCGGGAAAAGTCCTCCGGCTGTAGGCATCGAAAACCGTTGTCAACAACCCGTCAAACGTCTTATCATACCGGAAAACAACCATACGTTCATTCAGGAAAAAGGATAGATAACTGACGTTTATCGGCCTCTTTGCGGTTACTCTTCTTCTCCGTTAATATTTTACGGATATATTCCGGACGGGCTTCGTTTACCGTAAAATAAGGAAGTTCATGGCAGGTAATAAAATACTGTGCCTTTTTCATCACAACGCCGATCTTTTTCAGGGTCGACGATGTGATCCTGCCGTGCCGCCGCGACGCCACGATCAGCTTGGCCGACTTAACGCCGATACCCGGAACACGCAGGATCATGGCATAATCCGCCTTATTGATATCTACCGGAAACATTTCCGGATGGCGTAGCGCCCAGGCCAGTTTAGGATCAATTTCCAGGTCGAGGTTAGGAAAAGCGTCATCCACTATTTCATCCGCCCGGAAACCGTAAAAACGCATCAGCCAGTCGGCCTGGTATAAGCGGTTCTCCCTTACCAGCGGAGCCTGTTTTAGTACCGGTAAACGCGTATCATAAGTATTGATCGGGATATAGCCCGAATAATAAACCCGCTTCATACTGGGCCGCTGGTATAAGGCAGTAGAAAGCTGCAAAATATCTTTATCATTCTCGTCGGTTGCCCCGATGATCATCTGCGTACTCTGTCCCGCGGGAGCAAACCGGGGCGCATGCCGGAACCGTGTTCTTTCCTCGCGGCTTGCCAGTACCCCCTGCTGGATAAAGAACATCGGTTTATACACGCTCTGATGATCTTTTTCAGGCGCCAGCATCTTTAAATTGTTCTCCTTGGGGATTTCCACATTCACGCTCAGGCGGTCGGCATACCTGCCAGCTTCGGCTACAAGCTCCTGGCTGGCACCCGGTATACTTTTCATGTGGATATACCCGTTGTAACGGTGTACTGTGCGCAGCTCCTTTATCACCCGTACCATCCGTTCCATGGTATAATCGGGATTATTAACGATACCCGAGCTCAGAAAAAGACCTTCTATATAATTGCGCCGGTAAAATTCAATCGTGAGGTCGACCAGCTCCTTAACCGTAAAAGTAGTCCGCTTAATGTCGTTACTCCGTCGGTTGATACAATAAGCACAGTCAAAGATGCAATAGTTCGTCAGCATGATCTTCAGCAACGAAACACACCGGCCGTCTTCGGTAAAGCTATGGCATATTCCCCACCCCGATGCACTGCCTATCGAACCGGCGCGGTTCTTACGCGTTGTCCCGCTCGAAGCGCACGATACATCGTATTTTGCCGATTCGGCAAGCACTTTCAATTTATCAATAACCTGGTCGTTCATCCTTACAAAGGAAGGAAATTACATTGAAAGTAACACCAAAAAAACTCTTAAAAAACACTGAAAATTTGTGTTTTTATCTAATAATATGACGTTCAGCCTTATCGGCTCTCAATTTTTTTCTGTATTCTAAAGGAGGATAATTAAACTGGTCTTTGCAGAAACGGGTAAAGTGCGGAGCGATGGTAAAGCCGAAACGCTTCATAATATCCTGGATCTGGTCGTCCGTTTCCGACAGGGCGAAGCGTACATGTTTAGCTTTTTGCTTCAGCACCCATTGGTAAGGCGATTCGTTGTATTCCTCTTTAAATTGCCGGTCGAACGATTTTCTTTTCATTCCGGACAAAGTAACCAGTTCATCGATGTTTTTGACGCTTAAGTAATTCTTTAAAACAAACTGTTTGAATATAAGGGATGCACCGACGACCGGATGAAACAACGCTGCCATTTCTTCTTTCGTATAAAGCATCCGCAAAAGATAAAAAAGCTCTTCATGCTTCAATTGCTGGAAATCTTCCGTTTTCAATAAAACATCCGCATAAGACGAAAAATCAGAAAGAAACCGGATCAACGACGGATCGATACTATTAATACGGAATTCATAGTTCGTATGCGAACAGATATTCCAAAGCTCCCTGAAGTAAATATGTTCGCATACACTTACCAACCTGTCGAAGGTAAACAGTACGCCCCTGCTGTCTTCAATAGCAAGGCACGCTATCTCCGACGAAATAGGAATAAATATAAATTCTCCTGTATGCATATATTCCCCAAGAACCTCAATGCAATTTATACTGGCTTTTCCTTCCAAAAGGAAAAAGAGATGGTTGTAATTTTCATCTATATCATCAAAAGCATCGCCTGCCTTCAGTTCGAAATACGTAAATCCGTTGGGGTTGGATAATGAATGTCTTACTGATGAAATTGGGGCTGACTTAATTTCTATCATATGTTCTTCTTCTATCGGATGCAAAAGTAGTGGAATAAACATACTTTTCACTTATCAAAACAACCAATCTCTTTACAATTTCACTCGACAGGTACGATTATCATTCACTTTTTTCCCAACATCGTTATACAATTCCTTTTCGAAATCTGTTTTCAAACAAAAGAAAACTAAAAATAATCTAATATTATTAGGCGAATTTTCTCTACCTTGCGCAGCAAAAAAGGAATTAATTCCATCTGATAAAAGGGAAGTAACCTAATACACTTAAGACAATATTTATGAAAAAAGTATTATTTGCATCCTGTTTGCTGCTATCGGCGGCAGCATTGCAAGCACAAACTAATTTCTGGGAAAACCCGAAACTGGTAAACGAAAACGTAGAAAAACCACGGGCCACATTCGTTCCTTACGAAAGTAAAACAGAAGCGTTAAGCGGCGACAAGTACCGCACGCCTTTTGTCAAAACGCTGAACGGCAACTGGCGGTTCCGCTTCAGCGCCAATCCTTCCGAGCGTCCGGTGGACTTTTACAAAACAGACTACTCCGACGCGCACTGGGACGACATTGCCGTTCCGTCTAACTGGGAAATGCAGGGTTTCGGCGTACCCGTATATACGAATATAAGGTACATCTTCCCCGTTAATCCTCCGTATGTAGACAACAACGACCTGCCGATAGGCTCATACCGCACGGCCTTTACCGTTCCCGAAAGCTGGAACGGACGTGAAATTATCCTTCATTTCGAATCCATAGCCGGGGCGGCTACCCTATGGTTGAATGGCGAAAAAGTGGGTTACTCCAAAGCTTCCAAAACGGCTGCTGAATTCGATATTACACCTTATCTGAAAGCGGGCGAAAACCTCCTCGCCGTAGAAGTATTCAAATGGAGCGATGCCTCCTATCTGGAAGACCAGGATTTCTGGCGGCTGGCAGGTATCGAGCGTGATGTGTTCCTGATCGCCCGTCCCAAGGTATCGATTGAAGACTTCTTTGTCATCGGCGATCTCGACGGCAATTACAGGAACGGTATATTTAAGATGGACCTCGATGTCCGCAATTTCAACAACAACCAGGCAGGCAACTACTCCCTCGAAGTAAACCTGAACGATGAGTCGGGGAAAAACATTTTTACCAAAAAGGTAGCTGTTCCTCAGATCGCGGCAAAAGGAGAACAGAAAATATCCTTTACCCAGTCTGTATCCGCCCCAAAACTGTGGAGCGCGGAATTTCCGAACCTCTACGACGTGATCATTACCCTGAAAGACGGCACCGGCAATACGGCGGAAATGACCGCTGTGAAAACCGGGTTCCGGAAAATCGAAATGAAGAACGGACAGGTATGGATCAACGGCACACCTATTATTATAAGGGGAACCAATATCCACGAACACCACCCCGTAACCGGACATACGGTCGACCAGGAAACGCGCCTGAAAGATATCCGGCTGATGAAGGAATTCAACCTCAATGCTGTACGTATGAGCCATTACCCGCAAAGCCCGGAAATGTATAAACTATGCGACAAATACGGTTTATACGTTATCGACGAAGCCAATATTGAAGCACACGGGTTAGACGGTTTCGACCGTTCGCGCCATCCCTCTTTCCATGCCGACTGGCTGGGCCAGCACATGGACCGCACCGAACGCATGGTCGAACGCGACAAAAACCATCCTTCCATTATCGGTTGGTCTACAGGGAACGAAAGCGATTTCGGGCCGAATTACAAAGAGACTTATAACTGGATGAAGAAGCGCGATTATACCCGTACCGTACAATGCGAACGGGCGCCGGAGGAAGAACCCTATTCCGACATCATAGCCTGGATGTACACCTCGCCGCAGAAGCTGCAAAGCTATGCCGACCGTACCGACACCAACCGCCCCTGGATACTTTGCGAATATGCGCACGCCATGGGTAACAGTACAGGAAACTTCCAGGAATACTGGGACATCATCCTCAGGTCGCCCAACCTGCAGGGCGGATTTATATGGGACTGGGTAGACCAGGGAATCGAAGCCACCGACCCGAACGGCCGGAAATACTTCTATTACGGGGGAGATTTTGGCGGCGACCGCTGGACACATGACGAAAACTTCTGCGCGAACGGCCTGATCAATGCCGACCGCACCATTCATCCCGGGCTGTACCAGGTAAAGAAAACCTACCAGGGCATTTATTTCCAACCCGTAGAAGTGGAAAAAGGAAAGATCGAACTGGTGAACTACTACCAGTTTACCGACCTTAACCATTTCGATTACGAATGGGAATTCCAGGTGAACGACAAGGTAGTGAAAACGGGAACGTTTACGGCATCCGGAAAACCCGGTTCCAAAGTACAGGTTACCATACCTATCCCGTCGTATTCACCCAAAGCGGGCGAAGAATATTTCCTCAACCTGAAAGCCAGGCAGAAATACCCCACCGAAATGGTTCCCGCGGGCCATACCGTAGCGATCGAGCAAATGTGGTTCCCCAACAGCAACTATTTCGGAAAAGAGATCACCTCCACCGGTACGCTTAAAATACAAAAGGAAGAAAACGCCCTGCGTTTTGAAAGCGGAAAGGTAAAAGGAGCCATCAACCTGAAAAACGGATTGCTGAACGAATATACCTGCGACGGGAAAAGCCTCCTTACCTCGGCTCCTGTACCCAACTTCTGGCGCGCTCCCACCGACAACGATTTCGGTTCGTTCTTTCAGTACACTGCCAATGTATGGCGTACGGCAGGTGAAGTGCGCGACCTGGTGAATGTGGAAATAGGCAGCCAGCAGGCCGACGGCGTAAAAGTAACGGCAACCTATAAGCTCAAATACATCGATGCCGACTATACCATCGCGTATCATATACTGAACGACGGGGCGGTTAAAGTTACCGGAAGCATGGATATGGGAAATAAAAACCTTCCCGAATTGCCGCGTTTCGGTATGAAAATGCAGTTACCCGTTTCGTTCGATAACGTATCTTATTACGCGCGCGGACCGCTGGAAAACTATTGGGACCGCAAAATGTCGATGTTCGTAGGCCGTTACGAAAGTAAGGTGAAAGACATGGGCTTCGATTATATCCGCCCGCAGGAAAACGGGAACCGTACCTGCCTGCGCACCGTATCCTTTACGGATAACGACGGCAACGGCGTACAACTGGATACCGTAGACGAATCGCTCAACTTTACCGCACGTCATAACCTGGATGAAGATTTCGACCCGGGGCTGACCAAAAAGCAACAGCATATGGCAGACATCGACCGCCGCAACATCGTAGCGGTGAATATCGACCTGCAACAAAGGGGATTAGCCGGCGACAACAGCTGGGGCGCATTGCCTTTAGACGAGTACAGGTTACAGGACAAAGCCTATTCATTCTCCTATATCATCCGTCCTATCGTGAAATAATTATATATTTGCCGCGTTTAAGATACGGCGAAGATTGTTTAATTTAAAAAAAAGATTTATGAAAAAGAACTTATTATTGTACGTATTAATGATGGCTTGCTCCCTTCCTTTCTTCACCTCCTGCGGTGACGACGACGATCCAACACCTCCGGTCAATCCTACGGAAACAACCTGGAAAGACGGTATCGGTAAGTACGGAAACGAGGGTGTAGGCACGCTTAAAATCAACGACGCTACTCCTGCAACCAGCAAAACTGTGACTATCGCTGCCGGATCAGGAGAAACAGCAAAGATCACATTAACCAATGTGGTTCCCGAAGACGCAACGGTTGAAATCGATAATGTCACCATGACAAAAACAGATGCAAACTATACGTTTTCGACAGAAACTACAGTGAACGGAACTTTGATCACCGTGACCGGTACACTGTCGGGTATCCCTGCCACAAAAGACGCCGCCGTTGTCAAAGCATTGGATATTAAAGTAACCCGCAAGGTTACATCACCTCTGGTTGGAAGTTGGAAATTAAATTTTGGAGAAAACGGTGCAGAAGTATTTATTGACGTTGTATCTAATGATTCTGTTGCGGATATGCAATATGCACAATTAGGCCAACAATTAGGGGGTATGATAGCACAGAAAGTAACTGCGGTAACATCCAAATTCCCTGAAAATGGAATATTTGATGTAAGTTGGGTTCCTGTTGGTTCAACCGAAGAAACAACATCTCCAATAGTATCTTTAATCGGTATTCAATATTTTACAATTGAAAATCAATTGTTTATGTCAATGGATAAATCGTTATTGGATATGATAAATATGTATCCCGCTTTAGGAGATATAGATTTGGAACCTTTACTTGCATTATTAACGGATAAAGGTGGTTATTATGCTTTACCGATAAATATGAAAATGGAAGGTAATTCTGCATCATTCTACATATCTAAAGATTTAATTGCAGCCATTATTCCGGTAGTAGCACCATTATTAACCAGCGTTATTGAAGATTTACCACCTGCACAAGCTGCTATAGTTAAAGCCATGCTTGAACAATTACCAGCATTTATTGCTTCATGTGAAAAATTTGATGTAGGATTAGGTTTTTCTAAATAATTAAAATCAGGATGGGGTTATCCAAAAAGGAATAACCCCGCCTTTTTTTTTAAAATAAATTAACCACCAGTAAATTAATTGATTAAATATAAAAAATAGTATTTTGAAAAATTACTTTTAATTACTTAATATACTATTAGATTGATTTATGTAAATTTGTGTATAATCTTGAATAGCCTTCATCATTGTTCCATATACTATTGATATTAAAAAAGCTTCTCCAAAATTTTCTATCTTTGATACTTCATATTGGAAATAACCTTGGGCGATTTGCCATAAAGGAATTAATTCGCCAGAATTAATTAATATACAATTGCTTGAATTGCAAGAATTTTGCCAATTAGAAACATTCAACGAAATATTTTGTATAGAACCAGATGGATTAATCCTATCAATGATCGATTTACTTGGATCACCACCTTGAGTATAATATACTAATTCTTCATATGAATTTTTTTCGATAAGACTTTGATTGTTACTACCACCAATATTAACATTTATCAATTTACCTATTACACCTGAAAATCCCGCTTTAATTGATTCTTCACGCGTCGTTGAATTATCACGATTATTTGACTTATAAATTACATTTAATCTCCCGCCCAGAACAATATCCGCTAAAACATGAGTACCATATTTATTAATTAAGTTATGTACTTTATCTTCAACAGCATACTGGAAAAGATCATTTTTAAACTCATCGGTAATATATTTACCAAGCATTTCAAAGTCGGAATTTAAAAAAATATTTTTATATGCCACTTCGATAAAGTAACTGCAAAATCCATTACTTGAATTGCGTATAATTTCCTGACTAAAATTGTTTTTTAAGTCATATACAAATGAAATATCAGAACTTCCACTAACTTTTTCAACATAATTCCTTGAATTAGTACCTATAATATATCTACTATTCGTACTTGTATAAAGATTTTTTTCAACTCTAGCAGGATTTTCATTTCTAAACTTAGTTACATCAACAACTTTTGCTTTAGCTGAAGCCGGATGGAAAAGCCTACCTGTACCATCGTAACCATATCCTAATAGATCTAAATCACCATCCCCACCAGCTTTTGTTTCAAAATTATCCTGATCTGGGAGGATAATATCGTCCATTTCATTTTGACATGAAAATAGTATTAGAAATAAACACATTATCAAAAAACACACTTTCTTTTTCATAGTACTTTAATTTAAATTAGTAATTAATATATAAGTATAATCATTTTTAAAAATGATTTTGATTATATTTATATAACAATTCTTTACTAATGTAAGTTCATGTAAATATTATGTTATAAATCATAAATTAATATGCAAATTATATATAAATTTTAAGATCTATTACTTACAATTTATAAGTTTTTCTCAATTACAGACAAATATCCTTTATTCATTATCTCTCATTTATTAATCACATTTTAATCGTTTCACCTTTCACCATCTACTTAACTACCTATAAACCTGAACAAAAAGGGTGAAACGAAAGGTGAAAGGTGAAAATCATCCGGTAATTTCCCTTACACTTGTTTATTAACCTGCAATACAAAAAGGTATTACAATTTAGCCTAAAACATCGGACATTTTGTTTTTAAACACCCGAGCATTTATCTGTTGGGTCATAGCTTTTTGATCGGCTCACCCGGGTGGGGCGATCGCCCCACCCGGGTGGAAAGGTCGATTCATCACAGGTGGGCCGATCGTTCCACCTGGGTGAGCCGATCAGTTATCCGGCAATGAGGGAACAAAAAGACTAAGGTTTCTTCTTAAACCGACAGGGGATACGGGTTAATTTAATAGTTAACACATCATAAATGGAAAAAAGAAATCGTATTCAAAGAAAACCATACCTTTGCGCATCTTAACTAATTATGCCCTTTTATATATGAACAAACTATTCTGCTTATTTTCATTCCTTTGTATTTATGGATATACTTTCGCACAGGAAAAAGTAAAGGCGGATTATAATTATCTGGTTTATTTACCCGGATAGATATTGGTCATCGGAAAATTGGTTTGAAACGATGATTCAGCCTGTGAAGGCCGTGACAGGGCTGCCTTCACGCATTCCGACTTACTGACAGGCTGTTACGAGCGTGTGAAGGCGTGAAGGCTATCGAAAAAACTACAACATACAGGCGCTTGATTGTTCGATGGAAATGTAGTAACTTTGTAGTTCGCATTGGATTGAAAGTTGATTAGGTTAAGATAACACATGATAAAAGATAAGAAAGTTTTGGAAGGGGGCCTTATTTCCGTATGGGGCGCCCGCGTTCATAATCTCAAAAATATAGACATAGAAATACCGCGTAATAAACTGACGGTTATTACCGGTATGAGCGGAAGCGGCAAATCGTCGCTGGCCTTTGATACCGTATTCGCCGAAGGGCAGCGGCGGTATGTGGAGACGTTCTCGGCCTATGCCCGTAATTTCCTCGGAAATATGGAACGTCCGGATGTGGATAAGATCACGGGATTAAGCCCGGTGATCTCCATTGAACAAAAAACGACCAACCGCAACCCCCGTTCAACCGTAGGAACGACGACGGAGATATACGACTTTTTCCGTTTGCTGTACGCGCGGGCGGGTGAAGCCTATTCGTACCTGACGGGAGAGAAAATGATCAAATACTCCGAAGAACAGATATTGGCGTTGATACTCGATACGTATGAGTTTAAGAAGACCTATATACTGGCTCCGGTAGTACGCAACCGGAAAGGGCATTACAAAGAGTTGTTCGAACAGCTGCGTAAAAAGGGATACCTCAACGTACGGGTAGACGGTGAACTACGCGAGATATTGCACGGTATGAAACTGGACCGTTACAAGATGCACAGTGTAGAGGTGGTGATCGACAAATTAGTGGTGTCCAAGACGGATGAAAGGCGGTTGAAAGAAAGCCTGAAAATAGCTATGAAACAGGGTGACGGACTGGTGATGCTGCTGGATGCCGATACGAACGAAGTGCGCCATTACAGCCGGCGGCTGATGGACCCGCAAACGGGCCTTTCGTACAGCGAACCCGCACCACATAATTTTTCGTTCAATTCACCGCAGGGGGCATGCCCCAAATGCAAAGGCCTGGGCCAGGTGAACCTGCTGGATATGGAAAAGATCGTGCCCAAGCCGTCGTTAAGCATCTACAACGGGGGCATCGTGGCGCTGGGAAAATATAAGAATTCGCTTATATTCTGGCAGATCGAAGCCATTTGCGAAAAATACGGCGTTACCATCAAAACGCCGGTCAAAGATATACCCGAAGAAGCGCTTGATGAAATTATGAACGGAACAGACGAACGGTTACAGATCAGGAATGCTTCTTTGGGTAACTCCAATTATTTCCTTGCCTACGAAGGAGTAGCCAAGTATATCCTGATGCAACAGGAAAGCGAAGCGTCTGCTTCTGCCCAAAAATGGGCGGGGCAGTTCATTAAAATGGCCGAGTGCCCTGAATGCCACGGGCAGCGGCTGAATAAAGAGGCGCTCCATTACCGTATCGCGGGAAAGAATATCGCCGAAGTCTCCGCCATGGATACATCGGAGTTGTACGAATGGCTGGAGGGTATCGAAGACCAGATGGATAACAAACAGCGCACGATAGCTGTGGAGATATTGAAAGAGATCCGGTCGCGCCTGAAGTTCCTGCTCGATGTAGGGTTGGAATACCTGTCGCTGAGCCGCGCTTCCGCCACGCTTTCGGGAGGGGAGAGCCAGCGTATCCGTTTAGCTACGCAGATCGGCAGCCAGCTGGTAAACGTATTGTATATCCTGGACGAACCGAGTATCGGGCTTCACCAGCGCGACAATGTACGGCTGATCAATTCGCTGAAGCAACTGAGGGATACCGGAAACTCGGTGATCGTAGTGGAGCACGACAAGGAGATGATGCTGAACGCCGATTATATTGTCGACCTCGGCCCGAAAGCGGGACGGCTGGGCGGCGAGATCGTGTTTGCCGGAACGCCTGCCGAAATGCTTAAGGCCGATACGCTTACTTCGGCTTACCTGAACGGCAAAATGAACATAGAAGTGCCTGCCGTACGCAGGAAAGGAAACGGTGAGTTTATCAGGATAAAAGGAGCCCGGGGGAATAACCTGCAAAATGTAAATGTGTCGTTCCCGCTGGGTTTGTTTACCTGTGTAACCGGAGTTTCGGGAAGCGGTAAGTCTACCCTGATAAACCGTACGCTTCAACCTATACTGAGCCAGCACTTTTACCGTTCGCTGGAAGATCCGCTCCCCTATAAATCCATCGAAGGCATCGACAACATCGATAAGATCGTAAACGTGGACCAGTCGCCTATCGGGCGTTCCCCACGCAGCAATCCGGCCACGTATACCGGGGTTTTCTCCGATATCCGCAACCTTTTCGTGGAATTGCCGGAATCCAGGATACGCGGTTATAAACCGGGACGCTTTTCGTTCAATGTGACGGGCGGACGCTGCGAGACCTGTAAAGGTAACGGATACAAGACAATTGAAATGAATTTCCTTCCGGACGTACTGGTTCCGTGTGAAGAATGCCACGGCAAACGGTATAACCGGGAGACGCTGGAAGTACGTTTCCGCGGTAAATCCATTGCCGATGTACTGGATATGACCATTAATATGGCGGTGGAGTTCTTTGAGAATATACCGTCTATCCTTTCCAAGATCAAAGTGTTGCAGGACGTGGGCCTGGGATATATCAAACTGGGACAGCCCTCGACCACCTTGTCGGGAGGTGAGAGCCAGCGCGTGAAACTTGCCACCGAACTGTCGAAACGGGATACGGGTAAAACCCTGTATATATTGGACGAGCCGACTACGGGGCTTCATTTTGAAGACATCCGCGTACTGTTGGGCGTACTGAACAAACTGGTAGACAAAGGCAATACGGTAATCGTGATCGAGCATAATTTAGACGTGATCAAGTGCGCCGACTACCTGATCGATATGGGCCCCGAGGGTGGTAGAAAAGGAGGTAAAGTCCTCTTCACCGGTACACCCGAACAAATGGTTAAAAGCAAAACATCCGGTTTTACGGCTCCTTTCTTAAAAGATGAATTAAATCAGGCGAAAAAGGTAAAGTAAATACCTTTTCGCCCATTTACCTATAATTGATTGTTTATATGAAGAATCCGATTTTAATGATCAAGCAATGCTTTGAAAAGGAAGAACCCTATTTTGTCCTGCGCGGACAGGATATCTGCGCGCTTCCTGCCATTGAAGCCTATTACGAAGCCATTAAGAAACAGGTGAAAGATCCTTATTTCATTGAGGAAATTGAAGAGATAATGAAAGATTTCCGCGCGTACCGCGAAGAACAGGAAACACATATCCCCGATTGAGGAATGGCAGCCGACAGCTATAAAACCATCCGCCAAACCGCCGAAGGGTATTATACGGAAAAGCGGAGCCGCTTTATTTCCTACGCTATACCTGTGCGTACGGTAGAAGAGGTAAAAGAGCAAATAGAAGTTTACCGTAAAAAATATTACGATGCACGGCATGTATGCTGGGCGTATATGCTGGGAAGCGACCGGACCGCTTTCCGTGCGAATGACGACGGAGAACCTTCTTCTACGGCCGGAAAGCCTATTCTGGGACAGATCAATTCGAATGAGTTGACCGATATACTGGTTGTGGTGATCCGCTATTTCGGCGGCATAGAGTTAGGTACCAGCGGACTGATCGTGGCTTACCGTTCTGCGGCGGCCGACGCGATTGCGCATGCCGAAATTATCGAGCGCACGGTAGATGAAGATATAACCGTGATCTTTGAATATCCTTACCTGAACAGTATCATGCGGATCGTAAAGGAAGAGAATCCTGCCATTCTATTCCAGGAGTTTGAAATGAATTGCAAAATGACCTTACGCATACGGAAAGGCAAAGCGGAAAGGCTGAAAGAAAGGCTGCTGAAAGTAGAATCTGCCTATATAGAGTGAGATTAACCGAATCCTTACGGTTTATTCTTGGAGATTTGACATTTTTATTTATTTTTGTGTCATAATATTAGGATATATTAACAGCAAGTTACCTTTACATTATCCTGGGTCTAATCTAAAAATACAAAAAGAAATGAGTCCGATCAGAGTGATACTTAAACCCATTCAGCGCCTGGCTATTATGAAACCCAATGCCAGTTTGTTACTGTTCCTGGCTACCGCATTAGCTATGATCCTTGCCAATTCGCCGTGGGCCGGCATATACAATACCCTGCTTGCCCATCCGATAGATTTCCAGATCGGCGACCATAGTTTCTTCTCCCATCACGGGGTACCTATGACATTGTTGCAATTTGTAAACGACGCGCTAATGGCGCTTTTCTTTTTTGTGATCGGACTTGAGATAAAACAGGAAATACTGATCGGCGAATTGTCGTCTATCCGCAAAGCGCTCCTTCCGGTTATTGCAGCTGCGGGGGGTATGGTGGTTCCCGTACTGGTTTACCTTGCCATATGCGGCGAGGCTCCCGAAGCCAGGGGTGCGGCAATACCGATGGCAACCGATATTGCCTTTGCGCTCGCCGTACTTGGTTCGTTAGGCAAAAGGGTGCCGTTATCGCTCAGGATATTCCTTACCGCTTTAGCGGTGGTGGACGATATTGGGGGAATTATCGTTATTGCTTTATTCTATACTTCCGAAATAGCATTTGTACCGTTGCTTCTTTCCATTATATTTCTGGCTATCTCCTATTTCGGAGGCAAGATGCGCATTATCAGCGAAGGATTTTATTATATACTGGGTTTTGTGGTATGGCTGCTCTTTGTGGAATCGGGCATTCACCCTACCATATCGGGTGTACTGATCGCCTTTACCATACCGGCCCGTCCGGTGATCAAGCTGGACGAATTCTCGGAAGAAATGATCGAATACCTCCAGATGCTCGATTATACCGAAGTGAGGCATTCCAATAAAGCGTCCGTGCTGACCTCTTCACAGATACAGGTACTCAACAATGTGCATACGCTTGCCGATAAAACCATCAGTATGCTCCAACGGATCATCCATAAGCTCCATCCCCTTGTTTACTATGCTATATTACCCTTATTTGCATTTGTAAATGCCGGCGTAACGTTCGGCGATATCCGGTTAAGTTCGCTGGCAGGTATACCGTTGGCTATTTTCATGGGGCTGTTTGTAGGTAAATCGGTGGGTATTTTCCTCTTTTCCTATCTGGCTATCAAATTGCGTTTGGTGGTGGTTCCTCCCGGCATTAACAAAAAGAACCTGTTTGGCGTAGCCATGCTGGGAGGTATCGGATTTACCGTCGCTCTGTTTATAGCGAACCTCTCCTTCGGGCCACTTCCCGATATCGGGGCGGAACTACTGAACCAGGCGAAGTTAGGCGTATTTGTGGGTTCATTGGTTTCGGGAATTGTAGGATACCTGATACTCACGATCGTTCAACCCCGGCCACCGAAAGGGATGTCAATCCCACCCATTGATTAACGTTACGATCTGCTCCAGATAAAAAGCGTCGGTAGAGTCAAAACTGTCCAGGGTATCGCTGTCGATATCCAGAACGGCTATCACTTTGTTTCCGGAAAGAACGGGCACCACGATTTCAGAACGGGAAGCGGAATTACAGGCTATATGCCCGGGAAACCGGTCTACGTCGGGCACAATGATGGTCCGGGTGTCCTCCCATGCTTTGCCGCATACCCCCTTTCCCTTCCTTATGCGGGTACAGGCTACCGGGCCCTGAAAAGGCGCCAGTACCAGTGTGTCGCCTTTTACAACATAAAAGCCTACCCAAAAGAAGCCGAACGTTTGTTTCAACGCAGCCGCAACGTTCGCCATATTGGCCACTACATCGTCTTCCCCTTTCAATAATCCTTGGATTTGCGGAAGCAATGCTTCGTAAACTTCTTTTTTATTTCCTTGTTTTATAATTAAATCTTCTGCCATATCATTGATTACTTAGGTGGCAAAGATAACAATTGAGCATAATTATCCGTAAATTTGCACACGCTTTTAAAGCCTGCTTAAGGAGCAGTATTCAATAATTTATGGCTGAAAACAATTCTCCCCTGGTTTTGGGGACCGAACCCGTTCGGAAATTATTAGTGCAATACGCTTTTCCCGCTATCATCGCGATGACCGCCTCCTCCCTTTATAACATGGCCGACAGTATTTTTATCGGACACGGCGTCGGGGCGTTGGGTATCGCCGGATTAGCCCTTACTTTTCCATTAATGAACCTGGCCGCGGCTTTCGGATCGCTGGTAGGCGTGGGAGCTTCTACGTTTGTATCGGTTAAACTGGGGCAAAAGGATTATGAAGGTGCCAACAGGGTGCTCGGAAACGTTCTGGTTTTAAATATCCTGATCGGTATCGGCTTTACACTCGTATGTTATCCTTTTCTGGATCAAATACTCGTGTTTTTCGGAGCCAGTGAAAACACACTTCCCTACGCCCGCGATTATATGCAGATCATCCTTATCGGAAATGTGATCACGCATATGTACCTGGGGCTGAACAATGTACTAAGGGCATCGGGTTATCCGAAAATGTCGATGTACGCCACGCTGGCCTCGGTTATTATCAACTGTGTACTCAATCCGATCTTTATATTCGGTTTTGACTGGGGCATTAAAGGATCGGCATGGGCAACGGTTATTTCCCAGGTGATCACGCTGGTATGGCAAATGGTCCATTTTGCCAATCCGAAGCAATTCCTTCACTTTAAAAAAGGGATTTATAAATTAAACAGCGAATTGGTGAAAGGCATCATAGCTATCGGGCTGTCTCCTTTCTTTATGAATATAAGCGCGAGCCTGATCATTATACTCATCAACAGGGGATTGAAAGAGTATGGTGGCGACATGGCCATCGGGGCATACGGTATTGTCAACCGGATCGCATTCCTGTTCACCATGGTGATCATGGGATTGAACCAGGGCATGCAGCCCATTGCGGGGTACAACTACGGGGCACGCCGATTTGAAAGGGTAACGGAAGTGCTGAAACTTACCATCTGGTACGCGGTAGGTATTGCCACGTTCGGCTTCCTGATCGCACATCTGGTCCCGTCGGTGATCGTAAGGTTGTTTACAAGCGACCAGGAGCTGATCGACGCTTCGGTTTACGGTTTACATGTTGTTTTTGCCGTATTTCCGCTTGTCGGGTTCCAGATGGTTGCCACAAACTTTTTCCAATCCATCGGAATGGCAAAGAAAGCTATCTTTCTTTCGCTGACCCGGCAGATCATTTTCCTTGTTCCCTGCCTGATCATCCTTCCCCGCTTCTTCGGCGTGTTAGGTGTGTGGATGAGTATCCCGATTGCCGATATCACGGCGGTAACCGTATCGGCCGTGGTATTATTCAACCAGTTTAGAAAATTTAAAGATATGACCGTTAATAGCTAAATATATGTTATTCGGAAACCCATCATAAAATAAAATTGTATTTTAGCCAAGAGATAAAAGATAGCTGTATATGGAAGAAAAGATAATATTGACCATCGGCCGGCAGTTCGGCAGCGGAGGACGGATCATCGGGAAAAAGTTAGCAGAAGCTTTCGGCATTTCTTATTACGATAAAGAACTGATCGCGCTGGCTGCCCGCGAAAGCGGTTTGTGTACGGAAGTATT
Organism: Bacteroidales bacterium UBA4116; assembly: GCA_002381645.1. Taxonomy (GTDB): domain Bacteria; phylum Bacteroidota; class Bacteroidia; order Bacteroidales; family Tannerellaceae; genus DFXE01. The sequence continues at coordinate 260,878 of DFXE01000011.1, read as the reverse complement.
TGAAAAGGCCGACGAAAAAGCATCCGACGGATTAGCACATGCCTTTACCATGGGTTTTTCTTATATGGGTATGTACACGCCTTATGCTGATATTCTGTCGAATGAAGGATTATTCAAGATACAGAGCGATTCGATGCGGAAACTGGCGGAGACCGAATCGTGTGTTATCGTAGGACGTTGCGCAGATTATATTTTGCGGAATGAACCGAACTGCATCAGTTTCTTTATCCATGATAAAATGGAAAGCCGCATCCAGCGTATAGTCGAAAGACAACAGGTAACGGTTGAACAGGCTAAAGAATTGATGGCGAAAACGGATAAATCGAGAGCTGCTTATTACGATTATTATACGAACAAGACATGGGGAATGTCTTGTTCGTATAACTTATCGGTAGATGCTTCGGTGCTGGGAATAGACGGTACAGTGGAGTTGCTGAAAACCTTTGTCGAAAGCAAACTGCGTAATCCTCAGGCATTATAATCCGTTTATATATTCCCGTTGCTTTTCAAAAAACCGGATGCGCTGTATTTCTCCGCTTTCGGATATAAGCGTGGAATATTTTTTAAGGGAATGTATCCAGTCTTTATGATACCGGAACACTTCTTCGTCGGCTGTGGATATGGCATTGATGGAATAGAGCCGGATGCTGCTGAACTTAAAATTCTGTGCCTGCATATACGAATAGGAGGCTTCAAAATTTATGTTTGATACAAATATATGTATTTCTTTTCCTTTTTTGTGGTATCCTTTTGCCGCTAAATCATCGAGGTAATTGATGAGTGCCAGAATTTCCTTTTTTAATATTTCTATCTCCTTTTCCTTGATCAGGTGAATGCTTGCGAAGTATTTGATATCGTTTGCCAAAGAAAGGAACATCATATTATCCCAGATAAAATTGGAAGACGCCACATCCCTGCTGATTTTAACATACTCCCTCTGAATATTCTTCAATTTATCATTGAGTTTTAATTCGGAGAAAAACCTGATGGAATGTACCCTTTCATGCTGGTACATCCATTTATACAGTAAAAACCTCGACAGGTTGTCGTACGCCATATAGAATAATTGCGGTATAATGTTGGAGGCGGCAAACCACTCCGCAGTGGGGTCGTCTTTTACGGCGGCAAAAACCCTGAGTGAATTCTCAATGTTTTTATAATAACTTTCAATCGGATTGGTATGATCAATGACATTCAGTCCAAATAAGGCATTACTGGCCGAATTGGTGCCCGAAATACGGTCGAGGGATACTCCTAACGAATTAGATATAAGAGACGCTTCAGTAAAAGTAAACGGGACTTCACCTCGTAACCTGCGGTAAACGGCCTCTTTTCCGATATACAAGGTATCCATTAAAACATTGGCCAGATTCAAGCCTTTAGGGATTTTTTCCTTCATGGCACGGATCAGGCTGTCGTTGAGTGTTTCAGTTTTCATAGCACATAATATTTAGATCCTATAATTATAACAACTCAGGAATATGTTTTGTTCTGAATATCGAAATAAAAAAAAATAATATTTCCGTAATTCCGACATACAGGGATATTTTGCCTGTAATATCCTGAAATTAAAACAACTCCACCCTCCTTGTTTTCTCTATTTAGAATAAACACCTGGTGCCTGTTTCAAAAAATTAGTATATTGATGCAGTATTTCCTACCCCCGGCCATTTACTAATAAAGCGCAGGAGCCATGTGGAATGAATGAACCAGAGTTAGCAGATAAATGTAAGCAAGGAGATAATCTTGCACTCAGGAGGTTATATGAACTTTATGCGGAAAGAATGTTGACGCTTTGTCTTCGCTACACCAACGACATAGATGTGGCACACGATATGCTACATGATGGTTTTTTGAAGGTTTATTCCGCCATATCAGCTTTCACTTACAAAGGTGAGGGAAGTTTAAGGGCATGGCTAAGTAAAATTTTTACCAATATATCGTTAGAGTATTTGCGTAAAAAGGATTTATTGAAAACGGCGGTTCCCCTGGAAAATATGGAAGACACATCCGGTGAATTGGAAGAAGAATTGGAACTGATCCCGATGGATATTCTGATGGGATTCGTTCTTGAACTTCCGCCGGGTTACCGAACGGTATTCAACCTGTATGTTTTTGAAGAATGGAGCCATAAGGAAATTGCTGAAAAGATGAATATAAACGAGAAATCTTCGGCTTCTCAATTAAACAGGGCAAAAAAGCAACTCGTCCGGCGTATAAACGAATATAAAAAAAATCATTCATGAGCGATAAAGACGATAAACTGATCCGGACATACCGCAACCGCCGTGATGAATATCAGGTGCCGTTACGGAAGGATACCTGGGAAAAGATAGAGGCGGACCTCCCCTCTTACCGCCCGGCCGGAACCAGTTTATACCGCCGGATTGCCATAGCTGCCGTCTTCATTCTTATGCTGTGCTTGTCGGTACCCTTCCTATTCAGGAATGATCCCCCGCCAGTCACACATGACCCGGCGCAATACGATAGATCGAATGAATTGAATATTCCGCAAAAGCCTCCTCAACCAAATAAAAATACGTTGATTTATGCTTCCGCTTCTTCCGTCAAACGTGTTGCAGATGTCAATCCGGTAGAAGAATACACGGAAGAAAAAAGGCCGCACACCATATTGATCGATGCAACAGTTTCGGATCATATGGAAAAAAACGATACAACAGCTACCGGAAATACAGATCCGGCAAAGACACAGGAAGTTAATGTTGTTAAAAAAGAAAATTCAATCTTGTTTCCGACCGGAAATAAACCATACAGAAAAAACCGGCAACCGGAATGGAGTTTCGGATTATCTGCCGGTATAAACAGTGAAAGAGCGTCATCTACCCTGTATTATTCAAACATTTTCGGAGAACCAGGTCCGCCTGTGACAGAACCTCCCCCGGGTGAAACAGATAAATTTACTAAATATAAATATCATCACCGGTTGCCTTTATCGATTGGTTTATCCGTACGTAAAAATATAACAGGTCATTTCGCACTGGAGAGTGGTATTGTTTATACCTATCTTCATTCGGATATCAGTAAAGAGGGCCTTTCAGGATATATTGGCGAGCAGAAACTTCATTATATAGGTATTCCCCTGAAACTAAACTGGGGATTCTATACCCGTGGAAATTTATCAGCTTATCTATCCGCCGGTACATTATTCGAATATGGTATATCTGCACGGCAACGGAACGACCGGGAAAACTTACAAGGGGAATTCAAGCGGTTTCAGTTATCTGTAAACGGTGCCGCAGGTATTCAATACCGGATAGTAAAACCTTTTTCCTTATTTATCGAACCGGGAATTTCATATTTTTTTGATCATGGCCAGGGAATCGAAACGATCCGTACGGAAAATCCCCTGATGTTCAATCTTCAGATGGGTATCCGGTTTAATTATTAATTATCATGTGTATTAACTTTTAAATAAAATGACGTATGAAAAAGATTATTTTCTCCATCACGATTCTTTCTGTTTTATTATCCTGTCAGTCCAACGATTCGATTAGACCGGAAAAACCGGATGATAGACAACAAACGGAAAGGAAAAGTATTGAACTGACTGAACGGGAAAAGACTGTTATTGAAAAGAATAACACTTTTGCTTTTGAGCTTCTGCGAACAGTTTGGCTTGACGGTAATAAGGATGAAAATATCCTGATCTCTCCTTTTAGCGCTACACTTGCTTTAGCCATGCTTAATAACGGGGCGGAAGGGAATACCCGGGAACAGATACACGAGGTATTAGGTTATGGAAACCTGACACGTGAAGAATTGAACGGTTATTTCATGAAAATGCTAACGGCTTTACAGGATATGGACCCGCGGGTGACCCTTGAAACGGGCAACTCCATATGGATCGAACAGACTTTTCCGGCTCTGGATTCTTTTGTAAAGGTAAACCGAACGTATTATGAGGCGGAAGTGTATAACAAAGACTTTTACGACCCGCAGACTCTCCAGAAAATAAACAACTGGTGTTCGGAAAAAACACATGGTAAAATTCCTTTTCTGCTGGATGAAATAAATAAAGACAACATAATGTATCTGATCAACGCGTTATATTTTAAAGGGGTATGGACCGTTCCCTTCGATAAGGCAAATACAAAAGATGAAAAGTTCAGTAATAATGACGGCTCCACCCCTCTTTTACCCACCATGAATAATGAACTGTTGATCAATCATTCATATCATGATAAATTTGCATTGGCCGAATTGCCTTACGGAAATGAAGCGTTCTCTATGGTCATTCTTCTTCCCCATGAAGATACATCACTTGCTTCTGTTATCCGCGAACTTTCAGTCGAACAATGGAAGTCTGCCGTAAATTCGTTAAATGGGAAAACAATTACCCTGAAAGTTCCCCGTTTTAAAATGGAATATAAAAGAGATTTAATAAACGATTTGATCAGCATGGGAATGGAAGATATGTGTTCGGTTGATGCAGATTTTACGTCTATCCACCCCACCGCTCCGTTAAAGGTATCCCAGGTTTTACAGAAAACCTACGCCGGAATAAACGAAGAGGGAACGGAAGCGGCAGGAGTCACATCTGTATCCATGTCATTCACTTCAACAGGCAACGAAAAACCGGAAGTAAGGAATAATAAGTTTTATGTAAACCGTCCCTTTATGTACTTTATTAAAGAAAACAGTACCGGTACTATTTTCTTTACCGGTGTAATGAATAACCTGTCGGTAAATTGAATCAGCTTTGTTTTTGAAGCCGGAACTGTTTATTTACGGAAGCCGGAAGTTCATGGATATAATGTGTAACATATAATAAGGTTTTGCCGGGCTGCGAACAGAATTGTTCGATAATCAGCCCGGTTTTCCTTTTATTACTTATGTCCAGGCCGTGGAGCGGTTCGTCCAGTATGAGTAGATCCGGATCCTTTACAAATGCACGGGCCAGCAAAACAAGCCGTTGTTCTCCGGACGATAAGGTCAGGAACAGGCGGTCTTTTAAATGTAAAATTCCGAAAACTTCCATCCATTGTAAAGCGGATCTTTTTTGACCTTCGTTGCATTTCCGGTACAACCCTACTGAATCGAAAAAACCGGATCCCACAATATCCATAGCCGGAACATTCTCATGATAATAGAGGTGCATCTCCGGAGATACATATCCGATCCGTTTCTTAATATCCCAGATACTTTCTCCCGTTCCGCGTTTCCGGTCAAACAGGTATAAGGTATTGGCATATCCCTGGGGATTATCGGCAAAAATAAGGCTTAGTAAAGTAGATTTACCTGATCCGTTCGGCCCCAGCAAAGCCCATTTTTCGCCGTTGAGGACCTCCCAGTCGAGATTCTTTAATATGGTCCGGGTACCATACCGGATTGTTACATCTTCCATACGGAACGTAGTGGTATGGGCGGCGGTTTCACGAACCGGACGGGGCAAATGAATTTCTTCTGTAATTACAGGGAAAAGTTTATCTATAAGCTCCCTGTCGGCAAGGAAATCCCGGCGTGTTCTTACCGTATAAACTTCCTTATTGCAAACCGGTAATACATGGGTGATCATTTTAGGTATATCTTCCGGATTGGAGAGAAGGAGCACAACCTGCAAATTCCTCATTGCGGTTATCTGCTCAAGCATTTCAAGTAGCAAACCCCGCGATCCGGCATCCAGCCCGATAAAAGGATTGTCGAGTATTAAAATTCGCGGACGGGCCAGTAAAGCTCTTACGATTAGAAATTTACGGAGTTCACCGCTGGAAAGGAAAATGATCCGTTTAGATAACAAATCCTGAATACCGAAAAATTCCAGAAGTTCCGGTAAATATTCTATTCCGGGTAAGTTCCTGAATAAATCCTCCACTACAGGCATTTCATCCGTCTCCGTAGAATGCCAACGCTGCTGGTAGTACGAGTTGCGGTAATCGGCAAGCGTATAGATATCTTTAAACGAAATACTCTTGATAAGATCACCTACAGGCAAATTGTCAATCGTAATTATTTCGCCCTCTTTCAATGCATGTTTTCGCTGCATAATATCTGAAATAAGCGTCTTACCCGATCCGTTCGGACCTATTATGGCCCATTGCTCATCATTGTTAATGGCAAAATTCAAAGGTTCTGCAAATCGGAATTCAGGTAAACGGGGGATAACATTGTTTATACCGACTATCATGGTGTTGTGCTTTATAAAGAAACAAATGTAATCAGATTTTATAAAAACATATTCATCAGTTTCAATGAAAAAAGGATTGCTCAAAAGAACAATCCTTCTTATTTAGTATGTGTAATAAATTAATAAACACCCGTACGGGTATCCCACCATAATTGTTGTCCCCAACAATAATTTACAATACCCTGCCTGTCAATAGCTTCATTTACATTTGCTTTATTATATAAAAATTCATTGTTTGGGTAAGGCACACGGAACGGCATATCATTATGATCTGACCCCCATATAGACTCAATAGCAGGGTAATTTGTCGTAGGAACACCGGTTCTGCGGTATAGGCTCCATCCTTCAAAATTATCTTTGAATAAAGCTACCCATTCGTCCCACCATATTCTTTCAATCGTGTTATCCCATTTTCCTTTACCGGCTAAATAGGCATCGGCTGCTTCCTGTGAAATATTGTTATCTTCCATAGAAAGCCGGACTGCTTTTTCATAGGCTGCTTCTGCACTCATGCCTACATTCCAGCCCAACATGGCTGCTTCTGCTATTGTATAATAAGTTTCGCATGCTTTAAAGAAAGGAGTAAATCCCGCAGGATCATCGCGGTATATCGTACCGATACGTGATACAGTTTTCAGATCCGCAATATCAGCCGGGCCATTTGCATATCCGCGATATTCTCCGTCACTCTGAGCTGGATGTGCAATACTGGCTATACGGGGATCTTCCATCTCTTTCATATGATCGATGAATATATCTGACAAGCCATGATCGTCACGCGTACGTTTATTATTGTACCATGGTTCAAAATATTCTCCCGAACCTTGCCACCATAAATAACACGATGCATCATTAGAATCAATTACCGGATATTTTTCCGGATTACTACAAATTTCTTCAATTGTACTCTTAGCCAATTCCGGTGCTACATTCACTAAACGCATGGCCGTCCTTAAACGGAGTGAATTAAGAAATTTCTGCCATTTTACAACATCACCGTTATAAATAAAATCGCCTTCGCCTATTTTATCGGTTCCTAAGCCATTACCCATTTCGTCTGCTATAGCTTTCATGTTTGCCATAACTATTGGATATATGTCTTCCTGCTTATCATATTTTACCTGAAGAACCTGTCCGTCCTCAACGGAGCCTTTTAATGCATCTGTATAAGGAATATCACCCCAACCGGTCAAAAGATAATACCACATATATTCTTTCCAGATACGGCATACTGAACGCAGGTTCCGGTAGGCTTCCGGTTCACTTTCCGTTTTCGAGAGAATATCATTCAATTGGGAATTATTGATATAACACAATCTCCACCTGTTTCCGTAAGTATTATTTGTCGGTATATAGCCACTCATATAATCCATATACTGGATTTTTACAATATACCCGGCCCATGTACCGTAACCTTCTATTTCATTACCCATTGTCGAGCCTGTGGAACGCAATACATCTGCCAGTTGGTTTGTATAAGGGACCTGCGTAAACCTGTCGGGATCGGTATTAACCTCATCAAAAGAACCCGTACATCCGATCGTCAATACAGCTAAAACCGATGCTGTAATTATATTTAATATCTTCTTCATATTTTTCATTTACCCAGTTAATTAAAATGTAAGACCTAATTTAATACCAAAACTTCTTGAAGAAGGAGTTGAGGCTTGTTCAAAACCAACGCCCCTACTATCGCTTGATACACCGCCTGCTTCAGGATCTAAACGCATTGTGTTCGATTTATGTACCCAAAGAAGAGCAAGGTTCGAACCCACTAACGATACGGTAGCTCTACTGATATACCTGGTTTTTGCTAAAAATGATGTAGGAACATTATAGGTTACGAAAACTTCGCGTAATTTAAGATAAGAACCGTCAAAAACATACATTTCGGCAACACCCCCATCCCTAAACCATGTCTGTGCATCTACTTCGATTGTATTTGTTACCCAGTTGGGATTTTCAGCTGTACCTGCATTCATAACAAACCGTTCGTCAGTCATGATGTCTTTACCTGCTACAATAGCACGCTCACGTATGCCGTTCTTCACGGTATATTCCGCTGTTCCCGCTGAATATCCATGATTCATAGACTGTGACCATATATCTCCGCCTATACGTAAATCAAGGAAGATACCAAATGAGAAGTTTTTATAATTGAAATCATTTCGCCAGCCCATAAGGAAATCGGGGGTAACACTACCTATCTTCTGACCGGATACCGGTAAAATCAATCCGTTAGCGTTTACCTTTATTGCACCGTCATCCGTACGGTCATATGCGGTACCGCTTAATATACCCCATTCTTCTCCTTCTACAGCTAAATTCGAAATCCCCCAGGTCCAACCCATCTGGTAGGTAGGTAATCCCGGATACAACTCTATAATTTTACTCTTGTCTTTAGCAAAGTTCAATGTACTGGTCCAGTTCAATCCGTTATTATTGCGGAGTATATCGCCTCTTAACTGAAGCTCGATACCCTTATTCTCAATTTCTCCAGCATTCAGTAATCTCGAAGTATATCCAGTTACCTGAGAAGTAGGTACATCCATTATCTGGTCTTTGGTGGTTTTATAATAGTAGGCAAAATCAGCATGCAGACGATCATTAAAGAATCCTACATCTAATCCTACCTCCCATGTTCTGATACTTTCCGGTTTCAGATTTACATTCGGATAAATATTATCCCTATACATTTGAGCAACTCCATTAAATGAATTATCCCTGGCTAAATAATAAGCACGGTTCCGATATGCTGTAGTCGCAGCACCAATTTCCGCCCATCCCCCACGCAATTTAAGGAATGATACCACATCATTCTTTAGCCAGTCGAAGGATTCCGTAGCAATCCAGCTTAAACTTACCGAAGGATAAAAAAATGAATCCTTAATAGTTGAACTCCAGTCATTACGGGCGCTTACATCGAGGTAAAGCTGATTTCTCCAGCCCACAGAGCCTGCTGCATAAATTGAATTGGAACGGATATGACTATGATCCATTTTGGCAATAGCATCACCGGATTTATTTGCAATAGTGTAAGCACCTTTTACCGTTAATGCAGAGGCCCCCATTACGTTCTGTTCCCAATTCACATCACGATAATTTGCACCTGCAATTGCCGATATGTTAAATTCGCCGAATGTCTTATTGAATGAAGCTATAAAATCCAGATTCAACTCGCTATTTTTATTAATAGTCTGCTCGAAACCTCCCTCCGGATAATCTGAATAATCTTTGTAATGACGTTCAAATGCTTTGATATTATAAAAATCAAAACCAAGCCGGCCCTCAAATTTTAAAAACTCGAACGGTTGGTAAAATAAGGAAGATTTAGCAAAAAAACGGTCTCTTTGCAAACTATTTGTATTTTCATAAACCGTAAAATAAGGGTTCATATGGTAACTGCTATTCCAGTTGTAATAGGTATAATCACCTGTAACCGGATCTCTTTGATCCCAATTTTCTTTCAACGTTTTCATATTGATCTGACGTGCCGACCAAAGAAATAAACCATTAATCGGATTGTTACCACCATATCCCTGACCGGGTATATTATCACTTTCCGTCCGTGTATAATTGGCGCTTAAATCAAAACTTACATATTTATTTAATTCTACATTTGTATTTACCTGTCCGGAATATCGTTTTTGATCGGTATTAGGTACCGTACCGGCCTGGTCACGGAAAGATAATGACGCACGTGTACTGGACTTATCAGATTGAGATAAAACAGAAACGGTATGGTTCATGGAATAACCGGTCCGGAAAAAATCTTTTATATTATTCTTCCGTGATATCCAGTCTGTAGCAATTAATTCTCCGTCAGCCCCAACAGGACTATCATATTGCCGCAATTTCAATCCGGCATCTAACCTCGGCCCCCAGGATTCATCAAAATTAGAATTTACTGAACCATAATTAAAACTTTTTTCCTGTGCATAGGTTTGATAATCGGTATAATTACTGTTATTAAAATGATATTCATCACCATTGTATCCTTGTCCATAAGAATTTTGCAGCTTAGGAAGTGTAGATACACGGTCCATTGTTATGTTTCCATCATAAGAAACAGTAACACCCTTATTGTTCCTGCCCGACTTAGTGGTTATTAAAATTACCCCGTTACCGGCACGCATACCATACAGTGCTGCTGATCCTCCCTTTAATACGGTTACTGATGCAATATCTTCAGGATTAATATCATTTAAACCTGAACCGTAATCCACTCCGACATAATTATGATTACCTGTACGGGTAGCTTCATTTGAGATAGGTACACCGTCGACTACAATCAACGGTTGCTGGTCATTACTTAAAGAAGAGTTACCCCGAACGGAAATACGGGCAGATGAGCCGACACTACCCCCGAATTGATTTACCTGTACACCGGCAATTTTTCCGGTTAAGGATCCGGTCAATGACATTTGCCCTGCCTGGGTCAATTCTTCAGATTTAACTTCCTGAACTGCATAACCCAATGATTTTTTTTCCCTTGTTAATCCTAAAGCGGTAACAACCACTTCATCCAGAGCTTGGGCATCTGTACGTAAAGTGATATTCATAGTTGCCCGGATAGGTAGTTCCTGTGTTTGCATACCAATGTATGAAACAACCAATGTTCTTGCATCTGCAGGTACATCTAGCGAAAATGTACCATCAAAGTTTGTTACTGTTCCCGTAGTTGTTCCTTTTACAACTAAGGAAGCACCAATAACCGGCTCGTTATCCTCAGCAGAAATAACCGTACCGGTTATCCGGGTTGTCTGAGCTGTTACCAGTCCAATGCTTAAGACTAAGCACATTAAAAGATAAGTCAATCTTCTTTCCATAAACACTCTTTTTGATTTTTAATTAACACACATTATTATTAGTTAGCACTTCTGAAAGGGTTTGTTCTATTTTATAACTTTTATATTTCAAAGTGGAAAAAGTAGAGGTTTTACACGCAAAACTAACAATAATGCGCATATAAAAAAAATCATTTTAATGTTTTTTTTCACAGAATTTTATCCATTAGAAATAAAAAATAATATTAAAAAATCAATTTGTCAATATATAAAATCTGAATTAAAATATCACATTATCACTTTTTTTGACATTTTTTTGCTTCAAATTACTTATTCAAAAGATGTATGACTTTAAAAAAGTCACGCAAGCTTACAAATTGTTTAATCTATTTATAATAAAAAATATGAATTTCCTATATAAAATAATTTCTTCTAAGAAGAAAAATTTACTCTTATGGCGTACGTTGTAAATGGTTAATAATGAAAGAGCCCGGTATAATACCGGGCTCTTTTTTATGGATTGATTATTTATCCTGCATAATTTTACTTGCTCAATCTCCTCCCCATCCGGTATAACGATAGCCATCTGCTTTAAATATTTGTCCCGGGTAACGTGAATTAGTAAAAGAAAAAGATATTTTATCAGTTGTAGTCTTAGAGATTTCTGTAGTCATTCCATCTAACACCACCATTCCATCACTAACAGAAAACGTTTCAGTAGATGAAGGAACATTACCAGCCAGATTTTCAATAGATGATCCGGAAAAAGTAAGACTACTTATGTCACAACTAATCTTTCCATTGATAGCCCATTCATTCTCAGGGTTAGCATTATAATTGCCTATCCTGATCCAGCATTTATCCGTTGCGTAATCCGTAGTATTGGCAATATAGCAATAGTCCCTCAAAAGCGTATCTCCTGCCTGATTCAATACATGTATTCTATATTGACCACCTAAAGGATGTATAGGAGTATAATCAATATCATAATCACCATATGTTTCACATGCTGAAAAAGCAATAACTGCCAATAGTATAAAAAATATATTTTTTAAATACTTCATAATCATATACAATTTATTATTCAATTTACTACTTAATTTTTATGCCACCACATAGGTTCTGTAACATTTTTGGGTTCCGGAGCGTTCGGGTTAGTTGCAGAAGATATATGTGGTACCAGCATACGTTTGGGAAATTCATTCACTTGCAACTCCGTACTTCCCGGAGCTACTAACGTACCTAATTCATATCCATCAACTAAACCAGGGGTAATATTACTTACACGTACTTTTTCAGCTGTACTGATCTCCGGAATTCCAGTTCTGTTCCTGTCGAAAAATGCATCCCAGGCATTTGCCTTTGCCGAAGCAACCCATTTCTGGGTAAGAATATATTTCAGCATTTCATCCAATGAAGAATCTTTAAATACATATACCCCATCCGCTGCAATGAACGAGGAAGCATCATAGCCCCAACGGGCAAATGCTCTTGAAACACCTTCATCATAATGTGTCTTAGCTTTTGTTTTATCTCCTAAACGTGCATATGCTTCAGCCTGTAAAAAGGAAATTTCCGCACTATTCATCAGGTAAGCAGGATCATCATAGGATTGTAAATATCTGGATGACTTGATCAATGGTACAGCATCAGCATCTTCTTCTTCTGCAGAAGGCTTTGTTCCGCAGGGTAACCCTCCGTACATTTCACGAATTGTTACATCTTTTCCTTCTGCCATTTGTTGCTTGGCATAATTGGTGACCTCATAATATTGTTCAATACGGGGATCTTCCGCATGGATCAGGAATTCGGTAAATGTATGGCAGGCACGTACATTTTCTACTGTATTCAATTGACGAATATTATATTCGTAAAAAGGATTTCCTTTATTGGTTGCATCTTCAAAAGCGGTCATCGCACAGTCTTCCTGCAAAAGTCCGCCGGCATCCAGGATAGCTGTAATTTGTGCTCTGTTCGTTTCAAAATCACGCATCAGTAATTTAAGTTTTAATGTTTTAGCAAATGCTATCCATTTATCCATATCTCCATTAAAGTAATAATCCGCATTACCTATGTTAGGATTTGAATTTGCCTTTGCTTGTGATTCTTTTGCAATAGCTTCATCCAGCATAGCAAGAATTGCCGGATAAACCACCGTTTTACTATCATCATATTTAGGCGCTTTAATTTCATCTGCCCGCAAAGCTTCTGTAAAAGGAATATCCCCATACATATCCGTAAGGAAATGATAGTTAAATGCTTCCAGTATTCTTCCGATTACCCAGTAATTCCATGCTCCTTCTTCTTCGGCTTTTTGCAAAAGCAGCTGTATATCAGGAAGAGTATTCGCATAAGCGTTTGTCCAAAATGCATTATAACTGCTAACGGTTACACTGTAATTTACCAATGAATTATATTGATTAGTCGTATTTCCCTGTGTGGTGTGCTGCATCCACATCGATCCTATCAATGCTCCATTTAAGCCTATCTGGGCGATCGTCGTAGCTCCTATGGAAGGCAGTAACGTTTGCAAAGTTGCTTCCGTCGGGAAATTAGGGTTTTCGTTTATATCCAAATAATCGTTACACGAAATAAACGATCCGCTCAAAATCCCTACTATTATTCCTATTGATAATATCTTTTTCAGTTTCATAAATTTTCTTTTTTGAAATCTTAAAATGTAACATTTAAACCAATACCGATATTGCGTGTAGAACTGGTACCTGATGTTTCTCCAAGCAAGGATGCCAAATCATTACCCAAATTCGTAGCTTCAGGATCGATATAATTATTCAATTTAGGAGTGAACAAGAAAAGATTCCGGCCGATAAAGCTAACGGAAGCTGCTGATATCGGTGTCTTGCTTAAGAAAGAAGACGGAACCTTATAAGATAACACAATTTCCCTGACTTTAAAATAATCCCTGGGGATCACCATATGGTTACGGACTTCAGGATTAAATGAATAATTACCCTGTGCATTAGGCATATTAGGAACCGTAACTGGTATGTTATTTTCCACATATTCTCCATTCACCACTTTAACCGAATTAGGTATTACATAGGGGTTACGTTCATTAAATACCGTCTGCGTGGAATTACCATTAAAATGCGATATATAGGATGTAGATGAATACATATGACCACCTTTCCGCCAATCGCCGACAATACGCAAAGAAAAATCTTTGTACTTAACTGTTGTATTAAATCCCATCATAAAATCGGGGTCGGCTTTTCCCACTATATCTTTTTCCGTATTACTGGTAGTTATATATCCATTATTATTTACAATGGTGTATCCGTAATACGGACTATTTTCATCTTCCACTTTAGCAGCAGCAGGAATCCTGTAAACACCTACAGGTTCGCCCTCAATGGCCATAAATTCTACGCCCCGGTAGCTTGTCCACAGTCCGAGTGACATTTCCTTAGTGCCTTCCCATAATTCTTTTACTTTACTTTCATTTTTAGAGAAAGTCCAGCCTACATTCCACTCCCAGTCTCTTGTACGTACAGGAACAACATCAACCAAAAGCTCAACCCCACGGTTTTGGATTTTTCCTATATTTTTGGTTTCTGTAGTATAACCTGTTTCCGGAGGTAACGCAGCACCCACAATTTGGTTCTTTGTCTGCTTATCGTAATAGGCTGCATCTATAGTGATTCTGTTTCCGAAGAAATTTCCGGTTATACCTAATTCATATTCGGTGGAAATTTCAGGTTTCAAATCTGTACTGGCTAAACGGTTGTGCAACGTTAAACCGGAAACACCACCAATGGGTAACCAGGTATAATAATAGGTAGAGTTACTATTGGTTAATGTATTATACCAACCTTTTGTACGGTATACGTTCGCATCATTACCGGTTTGTCCGATAGCGGCGCGTAATTTCAAAAAGTCTACGTTACTGGCTTTAAGTTCAGGCATAAGTTCAGTCAGTAGAAAAGATATGTTAGCTCCCCCGTAAAAGAAACTATTTTTATCAATAGGTAAAGTAGATGACCAATCGTTTCGCGCTGAAAGATTCAGGAACAGATAATCTCTAAATCCTACTTCCGCAACAGCAAAAGCCCCTACTAACCGGCGACTTTCATTATACGTCTCAATGGTAGCGGCAGAAGCTGTATTAAGTAAATTATACCAACCCGGAATATCCATACCGTCTACATAACCTCCGGTATAACCATAATTGCGAACATTTAAATTCCATCCGGCAGATCCGCCTATTGCGAAATCACCTACCGTATAATTTGCAGTTAAAAAAGCGGTAGCATCAATCTGGGAACGGTTAAACCTATGCTCGCCATAATATCCTTTTTCCGGGTTTTTTCCTCCCAGATCACTATACGAACCCGGAGCATAACTTACTTTTGCCTTTTTGTTCTGTGTTCTTTCATTGGAAAAATCTCCCCCGAGCCTACCAGTCGCTTTTAATCCTTCTAATATCTGGTATCCTAATTCAACCCTTCCGGCCACTTTGTCATCCTGGAACTGATATCTGAAATTATCTATCTGCCAGTATGGGTTATTAGCATAAAAAGTATAATAATTATCCGTATTGAAGCGTTCGTCGTTATAATCTTTCATATCACGATAATTAACGTCTACCCCATGTTGTAATAATTCCATATCCATAGCCTGTGCCCGGTTTATATCTTTACGGGTATATTCCATAGAAGCGTCAATACTGAATTTGTCTATATTGGCATATCCCCTTAGGAAAAAGTTATTTCTTGAAAATTTATCCCCTTCATTCGGCAGGATACCATCTGAAGTAAGATTACCATAAGAGGCAACTATACCCACAGCCGATGTTCCATAACGCACAGAGACATTATTATTCATTTCTAATCCGGTCTGGTAAAAATCCCGGAGGTTATTTTTTACATATGAAAATGGTTTTACCATAGGAGTTTCTAATTGATTGGATCCCCATTCACGCATCGAACCGTCTAACCGGGGTCCCCATGAACCGTTTTCACTGCGCGACCACGATCCCCAGCCTTGTCCGAAAAGGTCTTGTGTTTGCATTACACGCAACACATTGGAAGCGGTAAAGGCACCGTTATAAGTTATACTTAGCTTTTCCTGAGTGGCTTTCTTGGTTGTTATCATAATCACACCGTTAGCCGCACGCGAACCGTATAATGCAGTTGCCGACGCACCTTTCAGAATAGTAACCGATTCTACATTTTCAGGATTGATATCGTTAGCCGAGTTACCAAAGTCGGCATCAACATTGGTAGTACTCGTAGCTCCCGCTCCACGTTCATTGGTAATAGGAACACCATCTACCACATAAAGAGGCTGGTTACTTCCCGTCAGGGAGGAAATACCACGGATAATCACATTCTGGGATCCCCCGGTCGATCCTGCACCGGAAATATTTACACCGGCAACTTTTCCACTAAGGCTACCCATTACTGAACCTGATTGAGCAGCGGTAATCTCTTCCGCTTTAACGGTAGAAGCTGCATAACCAAGGACTTTTTCACTCCTCCTGATACCTAAAGCTGTTACCACAACTTCATCCAAAGCCCGGGCATCCGTACGCATCACAATATTCATGGTCGGACGGATGGGTAGTTCCTGGGTTTGCATACCAATGTATGAAACCAGTAAGGTTCTTGCATCAGATGGTACATCCAATGAAAATGCACCATCAAAATTTGTTACTGTACCTGTGGTTGTTCCTTTTACTATTAAGGAAGCACCAATAACAGGCTCGTTGTCTTCAGCAGATATAACCGTTCCGGTTATCCTGGTGGTTTGAGCAGTCACGAACCCAATGCTTAATACTAAGCATAATAAAAGATAAGTCCACTTTTTTTCCATAAACACTCTTTTGATTTAATTAACACGCATCCTAAAGTACCTTTACATTTTCACAACTTACCCAATTTACACCTTTTGACATCTTTGGATAGTAAAAGCAGAGGCTTGACACACAAAACTAAAAATAAAAGTTATTAAATAAAATCATTTTATTACTTTTTTTTGAATAATTTCAAATACCAGTGTAAAAAAAGAATATAATTAGCGCTTTTTTGCAAAAGCAATAAAATTTGAGTAAAAATATCACAATAACATCAAATTTATATTTTTTTAGATTTATCTATATTAATTTCAGAATTAAATAGTGCTTCACAAATTAATTTTGCTTACAGATTGTTAAAATCATTTATTTAAAACACTATTTTTGATTGAATTGAGTTTTACACAATAGATAGTATCAAACGTGAATGATCAGTTACGGTATATTAATTATTTAAATCAACGGGTTGAAAAAGTTGCTAATGGTTTGCTCAAGAGTTGGTAGTGTTTCTAAAAATAGTTGGTGATGGTTTAATAAAAAGTCGGTAATGGTTTGAATAAATGTTGGTGAAGTTTTAAAAAATAATTTTTGATCCATCATATCCGGAGACAAAAATGAATCCGGAATATGATTAATACCATTTATAATTAGCTATATATACATTCTTTATTATATACTTTATATATTAATATATAAGCATGTGACAATTATATTTTAGTATTTCTTAAATCATACATTAATCAATTACTTAACATTAAATTTGTATGATTGATTTTTTCCGTTATCCGTATTTAATATAATAATATAAATCCCTCTTGATAAATTACTAATATCAATAACATTACCCGTAACATTCACACCATTTAAAATAAATGCACCTGTAAGTGAATTATAAATTTTATAGTTCACTGTTTCATTATTTTTAATTGTTACATTATTATCTGAATATTCCTTTTTAGATAATAGAATTGAATTATCATATTTAATAATTTCAAAGGGATCATTATCTATCTCAAGACTTTGAATACCGCCACCAGATATAACACTTACTGCCATATTTACAACATTCCCAGATTTACCAGTCTTTGTGTTTGTATATTGACAACTTATCCTATAACTTCCAGGCGATGTAAAATTATATTGTAATCCAGCATGAGTAGGAACTACTAAATTATTTACTTTCCATACTTCTTTTAAATGAGGACCAAAATAATCGGATGACACGCTATAAATACCTGTACCACCAACTCCAACTTTTCTTGTACCAGAAATTCCTGTCAAGGTAGGAGTAGCTAAACTACCGTCACTAATATTAATAATTTTAGTCGTTATATAGCTTTTTGAGCTTTTTGAATATTTCAAGGTTGCCGTGATAGTTGTTTGACCTATTTTATCAAAAGCTATTGTTATATTATTACCTGTTAATGTTTTTATTGATCCTGCATTATTAATAGACCATGTAATAGTTTTTTCATAATTATCATTATTAGAGGAATAAGTTAATGAAAATTTTGAATAGCTATATGTAGCTAAACCACCTGATGCAGTAATATTCATATTGGTTACAACAGGATCATTAAATATTGAAATATCCTTCGATACAGTACTATTATATGGAAATTCAATTGGTTTAGCTGTAACCGTAATTTTCCCGCTCGTTTGACCTTGGTCCCATTTCACTTTTACTTTAAGACCCAAAGCACTGCCTATGATTTGCCCATTAGTAACAGACCATGAAATAGTACTCGACAAATCTGCACCTGCAACGGTATAAGAATATTCATTATTGCTCACACAATCTGTTTCTCCCTGAATTACTAATACTGCAGCTATATCTTGAATAAAAAACAATAAAAATAAAAAGTAAAAAATAATTTTTTTCATTGGATTAATTTTAAATATAAATAATAAGTAATAAAAATATTTACAAAGATATTCTTTTATTGTAATATCGTATAAAATTAATCAACAACTTTTATATTATATATAAATTATTATCAAAAAAAGCAATAACCAAAACAATATTATATACTATTTAAATCAATTACAAATATATTTATCTCATAAATATATTTGTAATTTCATATTTTATTATTTTTGATACAAAAAAATATAATAAAAAAAGCTGCCCTTTCGGACAGCCCTAATTTTATCTATTTGTAAAATATATCAACGACTACCACCAGCCCACCATACGGGTTCGGTATATACATAATCACCGTTACCAAAGATAGAGGTAATATTCGGATTTGCTGTTACATCCGATTGTCCGTAAGGACAACGTAACGGGAATTTATTGGGATTTTTCAATGTTACGAAATCCTCTCCCATTCCTTTCATCCTGCGAATATCACTGTAACATTCGGTAGATTCGCCGGATGCACCAAAGAAGGCAATATACTTTTGAACCATGATTTCCTTTAAAGGATTAGCCGTAAATAAAGGTTTTACCTGTTCATCAAAATATTTTTCAGCTTCTTCTGTAGAAATAGCTTCGGTTGTTTGCTTCAAATATCGTCCTGCAGAAGGGGAATTAAATGCAGCCTGTATACTTATTTCGGCATTGCTGATACCAGTAATCACGGCTTTCCTTAATTCAGCTTCAGCTTCTTCAGCCCTGTTCAAACGGCATAATGCCTCTGCTCTCAAGAATAGTACTTCATGGAAACTTAGCAATAATGTCGGCGCAGTTTGTGCATATGTAAAAGCGGAAACATTATAATAACCTTGAAATTGATCGACCTCCCCATTAGGAGCAGGAAACCAGTTTTTATTCTGTGGTCCTTCCAATTGAGCCAATCCTGCATGTAAAAATGCTCTGCGAACACGGGGATCATCTCTTTCAATCAATTTTTCAGTCATACTTTTACTGGCAGCTAACGCATCCCTGCTCCATTGAAAGTCAAATAACGGATTCAAGTTACTTGCATCATAAATCGCATATGCTGCCTGTTCATCAGCTGAGGTAAATGATTTAGCCGCATATTCCAGCACTTTTTCCAGTTCAGCATTCTTATTACTTGATTTATTTATCAATCTCATAGTATAACGGGCTTTCAGGCCGTAAGCAAATTTCAACCATTTTTGAGCATCTCCATTATACAATAAATCATATTCTCCTACTGGTATACTTTTCACCCCTTCAAGATCAAGAATAGCGTTATCAAGATAAGTCAATACTTCTTTATAAATATCCTCTTGATTATCCACTTTAGGATTCATAAATACAGGCATTCCTGCATCGTCAACTAAAGCGGCTTCCGACCAGGGAGTATCTCCAAATAAATCGGTAATCAATGCTGAATTATAAGCAGCCATTATATATGCTATTCCACGAACTTCGGGCGTTTGGTATTCACTACCACCTTCCGAGCATTTTTCAATAATGATCCGAGCATTTTTCAATGTAGTGTACATCGCAATCCACGAATTATTAAAAGTGGAAGCGGCAGACGGCTCATTTTGGCGACGCTCTGCCCTGTATAACTGATTATGTATACCAGCTTCGTGTTCCACATAACTACTTGTATAGGTATTTACATCTCCACCTACGTTTGAAAAAGCAGTTTTTGTTATTACATCAGCTAAAATAAATTTAGCGGGCGCATCCTTTGTATGACTTGAATCGTTATTTATCCTATCCATCATATCCTCAGAACAGGAAAAAAGCAATGTGCTGAGAGATAGTACGGCAAAGGATTTATATATTATTGAATTGATATTTCTCATTTTTATGATATTTTAGAATTTAACATTCACACCAAAACCATAGCTTGAACTTCCCGGTAAAGAAAAACGTTCGAAAGCTCCTACCATATTGTTATTTCCTTGCGAAGCTTCGGGATCTAACCCTTCCAATTCAGACCATACCAATATATTGCGGGCGAATACATTTACATTCACTCTTAACCAGTTTTTATCATATACAGGATAGCTCAGAGCAATCTCACGTAATTTGATAAATGAGTTATCATAAATCATAGACTCCGAAATGTCGTTCAGATGTGAAAAATAACCTTCCGCATCACTCCCGTCAATACGTATATCATTAGGTGCATACGTTGGATTTCCATTACTATCGGTACCTGTGATTTTTACGGCATTCTTCTCAAACAGGAAAGATTCTTTTTTACGATAATCAGCCGATTTCTGACTCACTCCGTAAAAATCTAAAAGTCCTAATGTACCGCTATACATCTGGCCTCCTTGCTTCCAATCCAATACAGCAGATAAACGGAATTTGTAGAATTCAAATGAGGTATTGAAGCCAAGACGGAAATCGGGAGAAACTTTACCGATCACCTTTTCCGGGCCAATCATAGGCAGACCATCTTCACCTACAACAATTTGCCCGTCATCATTTCTCAAATAGCTAACTCCGTATATTACCGGATATTTATCACCTATATTGGCGCGTACCTGGGGTTCAACAAATCCACCAAGCATAATACTCGGTACTCCGGGGGCCAGTTCATCGACATAATTATCGATTTTAGAGAAATTAAAGGCAAAATCCCATTTAAAGTCACGGGTATTTACCGGTGATACACCCAAAGTGATTTCATGCGCATTGGTATGCATGGAACCCCCGTTTGTCACCATTTCTTCGGCACCGGTAGAACCTGCCAACGGCACCTTAAATATCTGATCTTTTACATTTTGTCTGGAGTACGTATAATTAAGTGAGATCAATCCGTTCAGGAAAGTCAGATCGGCTCCGATTTCATAGGATTTGGTATTCTGCGGTTTCAGGTTAGGATCATATACTATGTAATAAGGAGCATAAGCCACCACACTACCGATAGGATACATGATAGGCGTACCACTGGAAAAACCGCCGCCATATTCAGGTATATTATAATAGGTATCATAATAATCGCCGGCCTGGCCTACCTCAGCATAAGACGCTCTCAATTTTCCGAATGTGAGAATATCATTTTTAAGGGGCTCAAGTTCTGTAAATATCCACCCTAAAGATACGGACGGATAGAAAAAAGTACGGTTATTGCGGGGCATGTTCGATACCACATCGTTACGGCCTGTAGCGCTCAGGTAAAGCATGTTTTTATAAGCCAGAGACAGGTTCCCGAACGTACCTACCGACCGTTTCTTACGGTACGACTCTTTTGATTTGAATACAGAAGCATTCTCCATATGGTTCCATCCGGAAAAATTGAAATTCATACCATACGATTCATTGTTTTTCTTTTTGTAGTCGATCAATTCATTACCCACTAATGCATCAAATACCAGATCGTCATTAATTGTCCATGTATAAGCGGCAGTTAATAAGGAGTTCATTTCATTGATCGTATAGCTATATTCCCATATTTCTCCCTGACCGTTCACATGGCCATAACCGAAAATATCCGAATAATTGGTGGTATACGCGTCATTTCCTAACTGGTACTTAACATTTAATTGATGATTATCCGTATTAAAACGGGTAGTATAATTCAGATAAACATTGCCAAAGAAACGTTGAGACCGTTCAGTAAATTTATTATTTTGGACTGCCCAATATGCTCCATCGAAATTTAAAGCCCTATATGAATTTTGCGCATAGGGATCATCTTTCATATGCGGAGGTATTCCTGCCAGATCATAACTGGGAGGAGCGCCATATACGGTAGCTAAAACACCGTCATTAGCAGAAGGTTGCTTTGTGATCTTGGAAGTAACAAAATTTCCTGAAAATCCGGTTGTCCAGTTATCATGTAATTTTGCTTCAGCAGACATCTTCGCATTATAACGATCCATTCCGGTAGAAGGAACAATTCCTTCGGAAGTCATATTTCCTAATGAAAAGGAATAATGCCCTTTATCAAACCCCTGTACGATATTTGCCGAATTACTCCAGGTTACTCCCGTATTGAAAAAATCTTTGGCATTATTGTAAGATTGAGGTGTTACCCAAGGATCCAGACCGGCATTTAAACGTTGAGGTACATAATATTGACCCGGATGCTTGCCACCTGTTGTGTAATCATTATCCGTATTACCACCATAGAAAGGATCATCCGGCAATTTGGATATAGCAGGTCCCCAGGAACTACCGTTAACCGGTTTATATAATATTCCTCCATAGTTGGAGTCGTAACCTCCCTGGGCAAATTCTTTCTGGAAATCTGGTAAAGTAGATATTTTATCAAAAGAAAGATTGGAAGAGATGGTTACCTGAGGTTTACCTTTTTGTGCTCCTCTTCCACTTTTGGTAGTTATAACAACCACACCGTTGGAAGCACGCATACCATACAGGGCAGAAGCAGCTTGTCCTTTTAATATATTGATACTTTCGATATCATTCGGATCAAGGTCAACAGCACGGTTAGCGTAGTCAGTCTTCGTTACCGAATTTTCCGTATCCACATCAGGAGTAGAAGCTATCGGCATGCCGTCTATCACATATAATGGGGTGTTATCACCGGTAAAAGAACGTGATCCACGAATCGTTATTTTCGAAGAGGCACCAGGCATACCTGATGATGGCGCAATTTCCACACCCGATACTTTTCCTTGCAAAGCACCTGACAAACTGGTATTTGCCGCTTGTGACAACTGATCGGAATTTACATTCTGAACAGCATATCCTAATGCTTTCTTTTCTTTTGAAATTCCCAATGCCGTTACCACGATCTCATCCAGTTTTTGGGTATCCGAATTTAATAATACCCGCATAGACGGTTGAATAGGTAATTCCTGGCTGATCATACCTACGTAAGATACGACAACTGTTCTGGCATCCTGTGGTACATTTAATGAAAACGCCCCGTCAAAATCAGTAACCGTTCCCACGGTGGTACCTTTTACTATCACGGAAGCGCCGATTACAGGCTCGCCGTCATCCACAGAAATAACAGTTCCTGTTATCCGTGTGGTTTGAGCCGTTACGAGACCTATGCTTAGAATAAAGCATACTAAAAGATAAGTCAATCTTTTTTCCATAAACACTCTTTTTGAATTTAATTTAACACACAATTGTTTTATTCACAGACTATTATATATAAAACCTTAGTTACTCAGCCAAAATCTTATATTTTTAAAACACAACTATCGCAATTAATCTAAACAATAATAAACGTAAAGATTCATTTTGCAAAATTAAGAATAAATTGGGCATTTTAAACCTTTTGACACTTCTTTTAAATAGATTTTTTAAATCTACCCATAAGTTTTCCTTACATCTTTGTATCAATATCTTCAAATTATTATCATATTGATAGAGAAACATGGCGCAAACAAGAAATCATAACAGTAATACCGTTATTGATTTGTTAATTATCGTTCTGTTAATTTACAATTTGACAATTCCATTAGTAAAACTTAAATTTATTCATATTATGAGTTAACCATCAACATTTTATATGCATATACTCATTTGCCCCCAGTAATTAATGACTATATTTGGATTTTATTTTTATATATAATTATAACGCTTATGAAATACTTACTCTTTTTAATGATAGGCATAACTAGTGTATGCAATATTCAATTGGTGAAATCCAATGAGTTTACCTGGAAACCACTTTTTGGAAACGATTTGTCCGGAGCTACGTATAATCCTGAGGTATGGAGTCAAACCGACGGTGTTCTGACTGCCACAAAGGATGAGTCCATCTGGAGTACAACAGAATATGAAAATTTTGAACTGGATCTGGATTTTAAAACGGACGCAGGAACAAATAGCGGGGTAGTAGTGTACTGCACAGACATTAATGACTGGATCCCGAACTCTGTAGAAATACAAATTGCCGACGATCATTATGAGAAATGGGCCGACAGTAAACCATATGAAAGATGCGGTGCGATATATGGCCATTTAGGCCCGAGAATGGATAAAGTAGTAAAAAAGCCCGGCGAATGGAATCATATGCGGGTAAAATGTATAGGCCAGCGGATTTCCGTTATATTAAATGGCAAAAAGGTTACCGAGATGGATATGAGCCAGTGGACTTCCGGCACCGTTAATCCGGATGGCTCAGAGATACCAAGCTGGTTGCCGAAACCGTTCGCGGAACTACCTACCAAAGGTTATATAGGATTACAGGGTAAACACGGGAATGCAACCATCTGGTTCCGGAATATGAAGATAAGGGAAATTACACGCTAAACTTGCTTTTTAAATTATTCGCGTACCTTTACCTTTACATAGGCCGGATGCCTGGGTGATAATAACTTCTTTAACTCCGGCCTCTATCGCTTGAAATGAATTTTCAAGCTTAGGTATCATTCCGTCCTTTATAATTCCCCGCTCTACATACCGTAGAAACGTAGAGTAGTTTATTTCAGGAATAACACTATCCTCATTGTTTTCATCCGACAAAACTCCTTTTTTCTCAAAACAATAGACGAGTGTAACTTCAAAATAAGCGGCTAATGCTTTCGCCACTTCTCCGGCTATGGTATCGGCGTTTGTATTTAATAAATTACCCTGTTTATCATGCGTCAACGGGGCAATAACGGGAACAAGGCCTTCCTGTATAAACGCGGAAAGCAGACCGGCATTGACCTCTGCCACATCGCCCACATACCCGTAATCCACCTCTTTTACAGGCCGTTTTACGGAACGGATCAGATTCATATCGGCTCCGGTTAATCCAATTGCGTTAATATCCAGTTTCTGCAAATGCGCCACAATATTTTTATTAACCAAACCGCCATAAACCATAGTCACCACCTTCAGCATTTCTTTATCGGTTATCCGCCGGCCATTTACCATTTGAGTTTCGACACCTAACTTAGCCGCCAGTTGTGTAGCGGATCTCCCTCCACCGTGAACCAAAATTTTATAGCCCGGTACATTGGAAAAATCAACCAAAAGTTGATTTAACGACTTTTCTTCTTCAACGATTTTACCTCCTACCTTAATCAATGTCAGTTTCTCCATTCGTCTATTCAGATTATTTACGGCAAAAATACTAAAAAAAGAAAGATTTATTACATTTGCAAAATCCTTGCGGTAGTAGCTCAGTTGGTAGAGCATCAGCTTCCCAAGCTGAGGGTCACGAGTTCGAACCTCGCCTACCGCTCATAAAAAAGGCCATCCGGTTGGATGGCCTCTTCTTTTAAATTATTTAATTCTATTTATTTCCATGCATCAGGCTGAACAAGGTAAGGTTTACCACTCTCGTCCGTACCCATTGTATTAATTTGATCATCAGGCACAGGGAACATTGTCCTTGCAGGCGACAACTTGTCCGCACCGACAAATTTAGGGATATATTGCTTTTCATAATCAACATAGGCGTGAAGTTCCTGAGCCATATAATCGCCTCCCCAACGGAACAGATCAAACGCACGTTGTCCTTCCATTGCCAATTCCAGCTTACGTTCCATACGGATAGCTTTAATACAGGTATTTTTATCACTAAATGCTGCATGAGATGCCGGATATTCTGATATTTTATAATTGGCAGCAGGCGTTCCGTCTTCCTTTTTAATAATATTTACATCTAAAGAAGCGCGTTTGCGGATTTGATTTACAAGATCCATGGCACCTTTTAAATCTCCATCATTAGCGAGGCATTCTGCATACAGTAACATGGCATCACGTACGCTTAAATATTGTATGTTCATGGCAGAACCTGGAGCCCATCCGTCATACATATCTTTTTTACCTTCTCCCGCATCAAACATAGCTTTTGTGTAGACGTGTTTTTTGGGTAAGAAAATACCACCATTTACAGGATTACGTATCCAATCAGAGGCAGGGTATCCCCAATCCTTATAAGGAACATGATAACGTCCAACGGCAAAATCCAAACGCGGATCTACAGGTATATTAGGATCATTTGTTGCATATTCATCGCCTTCTACTTTCTTTGAAACGGTAGGTTTATTACGATATTCACCGTTAAGATAAGGTAAACCGTTTTCATCCACCTGGAATGAGTTTACTAATTCAAAAGAAGGTTGATAAAAACCACAACAGCCACCTGGGCCTGAATTATGCGGATAACAAAGTGCCATACTGGAATTACCCTGGAATTTTGCATCCGATGAATATTGGATTTCAAATATCGATTCCGGGCTGGTATTATCCCTGAACGAATCCCAGTTTTGGTTTAAATCATCTGCTAAAGCATATTTTTTCCCTGTAGCAGTATTTCCATTACTTAACAAGTCTGCCAATAATGGTTTGGCCTCCGCCATATTACCAATCTGCATATACATCTTAGCCATTAAAGCTACGGCCGCCCACTTATAAGCACGCCCTTGTTCACTAGGAGTTGCAGGTAAATTATCAGCTGCAAATTTAATATCTGCCAGAACATTGGGATAAATATCCTTATCATTGTAGACTTTTGGATCAATATCTTCAATACTTTCATCAATATAAGGGATGTACGGACCAAAATTCTTTAATGCGTCGAAATAAAGCAATGAACGTAAAAAATATAATTCTGCTTTACGGGTAATTTTTAGTTCTTCCGACATATCCGTAACATTAGCCATTACCTGCAGTGCGATATTTATACGCTTAACGCCCCTGTATGTTACTCTCCACTTATCGTTGATGTAACCATTGGTAGCCATAGTTTTATATAGTTCCATTTCGTTCAAAATGGATTGGTCCCCGGGATCCGATCCTTTATTGGCATCTCCACCATACATACCGCCTTGCGCCCAGTTCCACAAACTGGCGCCCCACTCCTGCGCTGTTAATACGGCATACGAATTAATTACTAATAATTCAACTCCGGTTTCGTTTGTCAACGCGTCCTCGTCTATACTCCCTTGAGGAGCAACATAGAGGAAATCTTCTCCGCAGGAACCCAGCGTCAACAAAGCAGAAAATCCTATTATTGCTAAAAATTTATGTTTCATAATTGCAAATTCTTTTTATGATTTATTTTCACTTATCAAAAAGTAAAATTAACACCTAACGCAAAAGTTCTTAATGTTGGCCATCCCCCCATATCAATACCTCTCCTTAAATCCGACTCGTTTCCATCACTGATATTAGCATTCGTTGTTTCAGGATCTAAACCATCATATCCGGTAATTGTAAAGAGATTTTCTGCCTGTACATATACACGGAGGTTAGCAACACCTATTTTTTGCAATACCTGTTTCGGAACTGTGTATCCGATTACCAGGTTCTTCAATCTCAGGAAAGAACCGTCTTCTACATAATATGAACTGGGATTAGTTCCGGAATACATGTCACCATAATCCAAAATAGGTAAAGTAGCATTAGGATTTTCAGGTGTCCATGATTTATCCCGCATACGGGATGATTTGTTTCCTTCAAACAACCAGAAATCAGTAAAATACTTAGTATTGTTAAAGATATCGTTTCCAATCGTCGAATAGAAAAATGCCGTCAGGTCAAAATTCCTGTAAGATAAGCCTAAATTCAAACCTGCGATCAAATCCGGGTGAGGATTTCCGATGTAAGTACGGTCATCACTATTCAATTTGCCATCACCGTTTACATCTGCAAACCTAAACTTTCCAACGTATGTTTCCGCTTGTTCAAGTGTTTTAATATCTGTTCCTAATGGTAAGCGGTCCAATACCTGTTGTGCGTTTTCATAGAAACCGTCTACTTTATATCCGTAAAACATGGATATAGGTTGTCCCTTTGTTGTTCTTGTAACAGGCGTACCTTCGAAACGTGCACCGTACCCCCAAAGAGAAAAATCATCTGAATCTGAAAGTTTCTTTATCTCATTTTTATATTGAGACAGGTTTAAACCTACATTCCATGCCCAATCCCCTTTTGAATCACGGTAATTCAAACTTAATTCCCAACCTTTATTTTGCAAGTCTCCGTAATTAACATAAGGAGCATCGCCTTCTCCGGCTAAATGGGAATATGCTGCCTTTACTAACATATCAGTAGTGTTCCTGATATAATACTCAAAACCCAGTCCGAATTTTCCATTTAAGACAGTTGCGTCCAAACCTATATTATAAGTCTCTGTAGACTCCCATTTGGTATCTTCGTTACCATACCTTTGTAAACGATATCCTAATGAACTGGTATTTGTTCCATTAATATCATAATCCGTATAACGTGTTTCGGTAGTAAACTCATTCGCGAAATTTGCAGACCGTGGTACTTCTGCATTACCTGTCTGACCATATCCAGCACGAATTTTTAAATCGTCCAGCCAGTCACGGGTTGTTTCCATAAAACCTTCTTCTGATAAACGCCATCCCAAGGATACGGAAGGGAACCATCCGTAACGGTTAGTTTTAGCAAAACGTGATACACCATCACGACGAATATTTGCAGTCAATAAATATTTATCCATAAAAGAATAATCAACACGGCCAAATATACCGAATAAAGCCATTTTTCCATGGTACCATGAATTATTTGTACGTTCATCATTAAATTCACCCATACCTAATGTCCATGTATTTACATTGTCTTCATATAGGTAATTATAACGGCGCGCTTCCATTTCATGGCCCAAATTATCTTTTATAGCCTCGGTACCTAATAACACATTTAATTTATGTATTTCATTAAATGTATTGGTATAAGTTAATGTATTGGTAAAGACCCAACGAAGCCTGTGTCCCGCTTGTTCATTAAAATAGTTTTTACCTGGGGATTCTGAGAATTCCGGATTTTTCTTACTCATATAATAAGAGTAATTCGTACGGTAATCGATACCGAAACTTGTACGGAACATTAGTCCTTTATACAGATCAAGTTCTCCCCACATATTACCAAAGACACGTGAATTATGCCAATAATTATCCCTTTCACGTTTCCTGTTGGCAATAATATTTTGCCAGTTACCTGTACCGGCTATTTTTGAACCGGCAAAGTTACCTTGAATATCATACACAGGAACCCAGGGTGATGCACGATAGGTCCATGAATAACCTGTAGCCTCTCCTGTTTCAGCATTACGGCCTAAATCCTGCATATAAGCAAAAGTAAGGTTTTCACCAAAACGTAACCACGGACGGATATTGAATGAGGTATTAGCACGTACCTGATAACGTTTAAAATAAGTATCGATCTGAGTACCATCTTGTTTGAAATAGTTGGCGCTCATCGTATACTGTCCTTTATCGGTTCCGCCTGACAATGACACCTGATGATTTTGGATAACTCCCGTACGATCAAGTTCATCCCACCAATTGGTATTGGAATATGGCACCATTAAATTATCCGGAAAACTATAGTCATTAGGATCGATGTCCGTTCTACCTCCGGCGCCGGCAAGTGTTAAGTAATTAGGAATCTTAGGAGTCGCTCCCGTACCGAATTGTACATGGGAAGGAAGATTATCGGAACCTAAAATCTTATAATTGTTAGCTTTGGCATTCCATTCCAAGTTCAATCTATCGTCGGAATTCAATACATCATACCTTTTCGTAGTGTTTTGAACACCCACATATCCGTCATAACTCAATGTCGGTTGTCCGGTTTTATTCCCCCGTTTTGTCGTTATCAAAATAACCCCGTTGGCAGCTTGTGCTCCATAAATCGCAGCAGCGGAAGCATCTTTCAATACCTGCATGGATTCAATGTCATTAGGATTAATTGATGCTATATCCTGGTTACGGGTAGATACTCCATCTATTACGTATAAAGGTCCATTATCGTTAACCGTACTAACACCTCGGATACGAACCATTGCCTGTGATCCCGGCGCACCAGACGTACCGATATAGACACCTGCCGCTTTTCCTTGTAATTGTTGAGCAGCAGACACACCGGTCGATTTAAGTAATTCTTTTGTGTCGACTACGGCAACAGAACCGGTAATGTCCTTTTTCTGCTGGGTACTATAGCCTACCACTACCACTTCGTCAAGGTTTTGGGTATCTTCCCTCAACTCCACATTCAGAACATTTCCCGACACGGGAAGCGACTGCGTTACATAACCTATGTAAGAGAATTCCAAAATTGCATTGGCTCCTACATCTAAAGAATAATTTCCATCAAAATCTGTGATTGTACCATTTGTAGTACCTCTTTCAATAACATTTACTCCGATAAGGGTTTCACCCCTTACATCTTTTACCGTTCCGGTAACTTTGCGGGCCTGCTGGTTGATTGCTGCTTTGGGCTGGTTCGCATATACTGCCGGCATCACACCGACGGTTGCTAACATAAAACAAAGAGCAAAACGGAGCCCGCTTTTACAAAAAGCCACTTGTTTGTTCATCATAACAAAAAATAGGTTAACATTAATAATAACGTCTTTTCTCTTATAGCACGCAACAAATATATTTCAATAAGTTTTAAAAAACAAAATTATTTTATATGTTTTTTATCATTTATTTAAGATTTAATGCCGTTGATGAGTCATTTCATGATAAATTGTAAAAATACATTTAAAAATCTAAGTATATCTATTTAATTTATAATAACCATTTTATAGTTACATATTCCTTATCTTATGGTTCATTATCATAAAAAAACCTGCAATGTTTGTTAATTGCAGGTTTTAATAAAAAAATAATCTCTATATTTTTAATGCTCGAAATCTTTTAATTTTTTCTGAAGTTCCTGCCGGGCAAAAAAGATCCGGCTTTTAACCGTTCCTAAAGGCACATCCAACCGCTCAGCTATTTCATTGTACTTATAACCGCTCAGAAACATTGAAAACGCTATTTTTAATTCAACACTGAGTTTGTTTATAGCCTGGGTGATCTCCTGAATGTGATAGGATCCTTCAGGTGTGTTCACTCCGGATTCGGTGACCAAATCCAGATTATATAAATCTACTCCCTGATCAACAATAGCCTGAGTACGGACTATTTTATGATAGTTATTTATAAAAATATTCCGCATAATGGTTAATACCCACCCTTTGAAATTGACGTTATCTATAAACTTATCCTGATTATCCAAT
This sequence comes from Bacteroidales bacterium UBA4116, assembly GCA_002381645.1. Taxonomy (GTDB): domain Bacteria; phylum Bacteroidota; class Bacteroidia; order Bacteroidales; family Tannerellaceae; genus DFXE01. The sequence goes on along the minus strand of DFXE01000011.1, from coordinate 229,300 downwards.
ACTTTAAGGGTAGTATCCTGTAGTAAGTCCTGCGCATCATCTTTATCTGCCGTGAGCATTAATGCAAAATTCATCATGTTATCTTGCATACTCAATAATTTTTGCTGAAATTGCAACGCATTCATAATTATAAAATTTAGAGTTTCTTACTGTTATTTGCATGTATTCCGTCTTACAGGTATATATCAAATATAGGAGAATAAAACTTAAATTAATAATTAATTGAATTATATTAAGAACAGAAACAGTAATTTTAAGTTTGTGCAAAAAGTTGTATAACTAATAATTAGTTTTTACAACTTTTATGATGAATGAAAATATATTATTTACAACGTTGTGATCATTTTATACAACATATATTATTCAAAAAATATCTTATGCTAACATATATTTATCGTATTCTCCCGTTATTTCTGATATTTACTTTTGTCTCAAATCATCTTGGCGCAACAAAAACAGATAAAAAAACTGTCTATAAAATTGACATCAAACAGGAAATAGACAATACCACACGCCTTTACTTGAGCAATGGTCTCTCCGAAGCACGTACTTTAAGCGCTGACGCCGTACTGCTCCATCTTAATACGTATGGAGGATTAGTGGATGCCGCAGATTCTATGCGGACAGCTATATTATATAGTCCCATACCGGTATATGTATTTATCGATAATAATGCAGCATCTGCAGGAGCGCTCATATCTATTGCCGCTGATAAAATATATATGAGAAAAGGAGCTAATATAGGTGCTGCAACCGTAGTTAACCAGACCGGTGAGGCTATGCCCGATAAATATCAGTCGTATATGCGTTCTATGATCCGTTCAACAGCAGAAGCCCATGGAAAAGATACAATCATACAGGGAAGGGATACACTTTTTAAATGGAAACGCGATCCTCTTATTGCAGAAGCCATGGTAGACGACAGGGTAGTAGTACCTAACCTGATCGATTCGGGTAAGGTATTAACCTTTACGGCAGAAGAAGCCATGCGCTGGGGGTATTGTGACGGAATTGCAGAATCTGTAGAAGAAGTGATAACTAAATATATGGGATATGAAGATTACGAATTAATAAGCTATACCCCTTCCTGGCTGGATAACCTGAAGGGATTCCTTATGAGTCCTATTTTGCAATCTTTGCTTATCCTGATCATTATAGGAGGTATATATTTTGAATTACAAACACCCGGTTTGGGTTTTCCATCGGCTGCTGCAATAATTGCTGCTATTCTTTATTTTGCACCTTTATACATCGATGGATTGGCTCAAAATTGGGAAATACTACTATTTGTTGTAGGCGTTTTACTGGTAATAGCTGAAATATTTATTATTCCAGGTTTTGGTATTGCGGGTATTAGCGGAACCATTTTGATGATCGTCGGATTAATCATGAGTTTGTTAAATAATACAGGTTTCAATTTCGAAGAAGTTACCGTCCCTGAATTTGGTCAGGCTACCCTTACCGTCCTGATGGGACTGGGATTCGGTTTCGTATTAATGATCTGGTTGTCGAACAAAATCGGAAGCCCCGGATTATTTAAAAAGGTAGCTCTGGAAAAAGATCTTCAAGATGCTGTTTCAAGCCCAGTATTAACTACTTTGATCGGAAAAGAGGGTACTGCAGCTACCGTATTACGTCCTTCGGGAAAAGTTTGGATAGAGGGTGAAATTTACGACGGGGTTTCCGAATCGGGATTTATTGAGAAAGGTACATCGGTTAAAGTGATACGCTTCGAAAATGCCCAGGTGTATGTTTATGCGATACGTTGATAAACAATACGTTTATCCATCACACAATATTGAAGTGTATCTATGGCCATGAGATCGCTCAAGATATTTTTTGCCGTATAATAGTTGATATGTGCTATGCGGCAGAATTGACTGATGTTAATATATGAGTGTGTATCCAGATAATCCAACAATTTTTCAACAGGCTTACTGATCTTGATTAAGATTCCGTCTTTTTTGAGCTTCTTTTTCCAGTATAAAAGCAGTATCTCATTGGCAAGTATATTTTCGTCCCGTACCCGTATATAAGCTTTATACTTATTGTCTTTATCAGGTGCGGTATGAGGCTTTTCGGCACTGGGCGGAACATACACTTCCAATACTACTTTACCCTGTATGTCCCATCGGGTTGCTTCAAACTGTACCCGGGGGTGGGTGTACATTTCAGAAGCCGCTTGTATCATATAATATTCTTCTTGACTACGGATACCGGAAATATTTCCGTTATCTTTTACTCCAATTAAGAGGCGTCCGCCGTCGGTATTGGCAAAGGCGCTAAGGGTACGGGCTATTTTCTTACTGTCGGTCACTTCAAACTTAAAATCCAATTGTTGATGTTCGCCTTGTTCAATCAGCACCTGTACAGGATGTTTCTTTTTCACGTTGGTTAAAGATTTGACTACAAAATTAAAATAATTAGCTAACTTTGGCAAGGAATGTAGTAAAAGGTTATGTGTTAATGTAGTTAAGTGAATTATTTATGCTATTACGATTTATTGGTATAATACCTGCACGGTATGCATCCACGCGTTTTCCGGGAAAACCTTTAGCCGATTTAGATGGTAAGCCTATGATCCAACGGGTTTATGAACAGGCTCAAAAAGTATTGGATGCCGTATGGGTAGCCACTGACGATAACCGTATCGAGACCGCAGTCAGGAAATTCGGCGGAAATGTTGTGATGACTTCTAAAAAACACAAAAGCGGAACCGACCGTTGTCATGAAGCTTATACCAAAATAGGAAAAGGGTATAACGTGATAATTAATATTCAGGGAGATGAACCTTTTATTCAACCTTCCCAAATTGAAACATTGAAAGCCTGTTTTACGAATTACAGCGTGCAAATTGCCACATTGGTAAAACCATTTAAAGCAGATGAAAATTTCGCCGCCGCTTTATCCAATAAAAACACGCCTAAAGTAGTAATTAACAAACAGAATGAAGCTATGTATTTCAGCCGTGCAATCATTCCTTTTTTCCGAGGTAAAAGCCATACCGAATGGTTGGCTAACCATACCTATTACAAGCACATAGGGTTATATGGCTACCGGGCGGACGTACTCCATGAAATTACCCGTTTGCCGCAATCGCCACTTGAAAAAGCGGAAAGTCTGGAACAGTTGCGCTGGCTTGAAAACGGATACCGTATAAAAGTTGGTTTTACCGAACAGGAAACCATAGGAATTGATACGCCATCCGATATGGAATTAGCCTTGCAATACCTGAAGAATATTAAATAATTACCAAAGACTTCCATATATACCGCTTTCCGGAAGTATTTCGCTCTCACCTCCTCCACGGTATTTGATTTGTTTCCTTTCACCTGATAATGCTTTCTTTTCGACCTCCCTTGCATTCATTTTTACCGGACCTGATACAAATTCGGGTACGTTAAATGAATAAAGGGAAAGATCATAATACTCCGGATCATGCTGAGGTAATAAAAAAGGTTTACTAACTTTTCCTTCGTCATCTACAGATGCTATATACGGCCGCGTATATAAACCATCCAAACGCCGGCTGCCAAAAACAAACCAATGCGAATTATTACTCCAACTATGGTAACTATCGGCATCGTCGCTGTTTGCTTCTGTTATTTCACGGGTTTCTCCCGTTCGCAGATCCATCAGCCATAAATCTGCTTCACGATGCCATATAAGGAAATTTCCATACTCAGCCATGGTATACATCAGATACTTACCATCAGGAGAAGGGCGCGGAAGCGATACGCTCTTGTCCCATGCCTTCGCGGAAACCAACGTATCAACATGGTTTCCAAATGTAGCTGTTTCCGGATTAAATGAGATACTACATAAACTATATCGCAGCTGATCGTATTCATCCGGTAGGTTTTTAGCTTCAGCGGTACAGAAATACAACGTCCGCCCGTCAGGCGAAAACGAGGGATATGTTTCAAATGCTTCTTTTGATTTCAATTGAGGACATGAAAACATTTCATTTGTTTCCGTATTATAAACCACGATATCCGATTGCATATCAAAAACTTCAATTCTTTCATCACGCACTTCATGAAAAGCTTGCTGCGTCTGGTTTACTGAATAAGCAATGTATTTCCCGGACGGATGCCAGAAAGGATAAACACCTGCAGTTATAGTCTGATCCGTTTTTGTATCATATAAATCCATCTGATCATCTTTCATGATAACAGTACCGCCATATTTTCCACGCAGATGTAAACTCATTTGTCCGGGATCGTTCAGACAAAAAGAATGACAATTCATGCAACCGGCCGGAACTAATGTGTTCTCCAGTAATGCTGTCTGCTCAAAACCCGATAACTCACGTTGATAAATGCCCATTTTACCATATGTCTCATATCCAGGAGCGATCAGACGGTAAACCAACCCGTAATCAATAGGATATTCACTTATATATATAGTAAACGGTTGATATTGATACCATTCTTCTGTTCGTTTTATGGACACTACTATTCTTATATGCCCGTTAATATTTTCAGCTAAAAGTTTTTTCCACTGAACGTCAGGTATAGATATATACCGGTCACCCTGAACATGAATCTCATCCTGTCCCATTCCTTTTATCCGGGCATCTATTTTGGTGTATTCGTCTTCGACACGAAAGTTTAACGGAGCTATAGATACCGGGATAGTAACGCCTGTATAATCAGGAAATACAACAGGTATTTGGTCTATGATTTTAGGTGATTTAACTGTTTCAGCACATCCGCCCGATATAATTAAAACAGCAAAAAATGATATATATATAATGTATTTATTCATATAATAAAATGTTACTTCCTAAAATGGAGATAATACCAATATGTATTTGAAAAATCTTTTTTTAACAGGGGTTCCGCATGTTGATTAGCTGTATAAATTTTGCCATAATGTTTAACCTGCAGCTTTACTTCCTCACTTATAGGATATGGAATGGTAGACAGATCGACGTTCGTAAGCCCCCATATATAAATCAATGCCTCCTGGTAACTCCTGGGGATGTGTTGGTAACCGATAGACTTACCCAACGGGTAATAACTGGCAAAATGTTTAAGGTCTTTTGTCAACAGGCAATATGCCATCAAATATTCATACGCTTTCCGGTTGGTAAAGTCCTGCTGAAGCAATACGCCCAGCATCATATCTTTTTCCTGTTCACTAAACAAAAAATTAGTTTTTGTACGGTATTTGCGCAATTCAGTCCATTCAGGAACCGAAGCTATTTTATCCTCATCTCCCAGGTAATCCATTACCATATCGGCCCATTTCTTATAATACAGGGTACGTTGTAAAAGGTTAAGATACTTTTTTGCGGCTGCGTATTCGCCGTTGATCAAATTGGTTTCAGCCAGCCGTTTAACAGCACGTGAGCTTTTCTGGTAATCAGGTATGGCTTCCATAGCTTCAAAAGCATAACGCTGGGCGGTATTTACAAATCCAAGATGATAATACACTTCTCCAGCCATCATGGGCATTGTAAAGTCTTTTACAAAAGTAGGAAGCAAACCTTCAGGACCGTTCTGGAAGTAATGAAACATACGTTCAGCCATTAAACCCTCTTTGCATAATGCTAAATTCAGGTAAGATACCGACAAGGGAGACATAGGCGGTTTTCGATCCGCCATTCCAATAATTTTATCCCATTGCTGTGTACGGACAAAAAAATCATATTGCATGATCTCTTCTTTTTTCCAATCCGCCGTCATTGAGATTCCATAACTGGTAACGAATATCAAAATGACTACCTGTATTCCTATTAATCTGAATATTTTATTTAATTGTTTAACCTCAGGCAAAAACCAAAAAACCAAGGGGATCAATACAACCATGATCCATAGTAAGGCTAATGTAAAAGGGAATATCATCTGAAAACGATAATAACCTATTCCTGTCCATAACCGGAATAATGGGTATTGTACCAGCCAAGCTTTTGCAAAAAGAACAGAAAAAATGCTGCATAAAACGCATACGCCCGCAAAGGTTAACTGTTGGGTACGACTGATCTCATTTTTACGGATCTCCACGGCAATGCACAAAACAATAAAAATCATAACAATCCCCCCGGCTAATCCATAAAGCATGGGAATCATACATAAAACATATAGCATGCGAAACCCTGTATGCTGAATAGTAAGGTAAAATTGGACGGCGGCAAGTGTTATAACCAACGCAACCATTCCGGCTGGCATGATATGCTCATTGCATAACAAAAGAAAGTAAAATAAAGAAGGAATAAAAGTTATAGGCAAATAGGTTGGTTTATTTCCAAATTTTAAAGATATGAATAATACCTGTCGTTGGACAATTAATAATAAAACGGCAATTATAGCACCACCCAACCAGGGATTTACATAAAACTGAGTGATAAACCTTCCTATATATTCCGCTAATCCACCGGGCTTTCCAGTTGTTTCCGCCAGATAGCCGGGAGTAAACAAAAATAACTGAAATTGCTCCTGATATATTAAATGGTACCGGTAGAAATAACCAAAAAACAGAAAAACACCCAGTCCGAACAGGATGGAAAGTGCAACATCTGCAAATCGTATTTGTTTATTCATATGGCAAGGTAATTAATTTCTTGATAAGAAAGAAATCCGGCAGGAATCTTCTTTTTATGCAGAACTACTTGTATTTTCTGTTTAAAGTAATGTGGAAAAACATACGACAAAATAAAATACATTTATAAAAAATACAATAAGTAAATGTCTGTATTTATGCAATAATCGAAACAATGCCCGGAAATTTAGATTTTACTGGTCAGTAAAATTTTTCTCCCTGCAGATGAAATTATTTTTTTACCTGCATACTTTTTCATCCTAATGTATAAAATATACAATAAGGGGCAAAAAAGCCAGGCCGAGACAGCCTGGCTTTTTTTATGAATGATTATTTAATTTATTTGTCAAATAAACCTAAATATGTACCGCCACCATAAGTTATTAACAAACCTACATATACAGTTTGTGCATTTGACATACATATTAGAGCATCACTATTTAAATACATCTATTTACTCTTGTGCAGTGAATACCCAAAACCAGCCCTCCCCATCATTACTATCGAGGCAATTGTTTCCGAGTATCATTGTATTTTCCGTTAATTCTACAATTCCGAAATCATACACATCTCTCCAGCCTTCCGGTACATTAGTAACTCGTCCAAAAAGGACAGATGAACCATTAAGCTTTAAAGAACCGGTCGGCCAGGCATCTGAAACGGGTGATGCTACCCTAAAAGTTGCAGTTTCAATTGTTCCATCCGTCAAATGCTTTTCCATCGTTCCGTCGGCTTTGAATACCATTTTGGCCCCTGATCCATTCAATGCATCCTGCCCATTGATTCCTTCCGCATCTAACGTCCACCACGAAGGACCATTTGCGTCCATAGCGTTATTACCCCAACAGTTACCGGTTGCCCAGGTCCACGTTTTTTCCGTTTCCCCTGCTAATAAAGATAATTGTTCCGAAACATCAAATGAAGTGTATCCCTCCGGACGGAACATCCAGATATTAACTTCGCCTCCGGGTGCTGTTGTCGGATCATCGGGTATTCCATTTCCCCTGGCATTTGCTAAGACTAACTGATCATCTTCAAGCACTAAAATATAAAAATCATAAGCTTCCCCATTATTATCATTCATTGAATACGGATAAGGGATGGTAGCTCCTTTTAACGATAACGTTCCAAGTGACCAGTCATTGTATGTTTTTGACATGTTGAATGAGAATGTACCTTTTTGCTGAGTTCCATCACTCAATGTTTTGGTAAAGATAGCGCCGCCGTCCAAGGCAAATGTTATTTTGGCATCGCTTTCATCAAATTCACCATATTTAAGTCCCCACCATCCGGGATATTTATCACCGGCGGCGCCATTTATACCATACGGGAAAATGCCGGCACCTCCGAAATCCTGTTCGTTTGTCCATTGATCTAATACCCAGGTCTTAGATCCATCACCGATAAATTTATCCATTCCGGTTACTTCATATACAATCGATTCTACATTCACTGTAATATCTTTCGTTATGGTGGTTCCGTCGCCATTACGTCCGGTAAATTTTACGACAACATCACCTACCGATGTTACCAATACTTCATCGTATGCACGTGTGGAGGTACCCATCCCATAGTCCCAGTAGGAAAGAACAGGGCTATGATTTTCAAGAATAAGTTTATTCGATCTTATTCCATTGACTACTTCCGCCGTAACTGATATATCTAATTGATCCGCGGTTATTGAACCGGTCATTTCGTCTCTTTTCTCAATCGGGTCGCAGGCTATCAGCATGGCCAGCCCCATCAAAATAGAATATATGATTGATTTATTCATATTATTTATTATTATCATTATAAGTCAACATATCACCAACCCGGATATTCTGCCGCGGGTGTTCCCCATCCCGGTGTTTGAGTCAATACCCCATCGGATAAGTCTACCTCGGAAAGTGGCAGCGGGAAAAATCCTTTTGTTTCGTTATATCTCGCAGAGTAACCTCCACCAAATGGTTTCATCACATCGGCAGCACCCCTGTTATAAATCGCTACACCTAATTGCCTATCTAATAAGGTTGGGGCATCACCCCAGCGGCGGATATCGGCCCAACGGCGACCTTCGAAAGCTAATTCGAAACGGCGCTCATTCTTTATCGCATCCAATGAATATGCTTTTTCGGGTAATCCCACCCGAGCGCGGACTCTATTCATACCTGTAGCATCTTCTTTTAACTCCGACTGCATTAACAGAACGTCTGCAAAACGGATCACAATATGGTCCTGCACATGTCCTAACTGGAAGTTGTCGTCTTCTCTACCCCATTGTAAAGTAGCGAATGTATTCATTAGTTTACCGTCATTATCATGCGCACGGATAGCCAAGAATTTCTTTTGCCAGAAACCAGCTTCTTCCACTTGTTTGTCAGCTCCGTATATAAAATTCTCCGTTTCTTTTTCAACGTCTAGAATGGATGCTTCACGACGGATATCCTTCGGCTCGGCTCTTTCCCAATCCGTCCATAATGTCGGATTAACCGGACCTGCTCCCCAGCCTACTCCGAACGGGAACGTATTTTCACCACCATTATCGGCACGTAATCCGAAATGTATCAGATATTGATTCGAATAACCGGTAATGGTGCCCCAATCAGCCATTTTAGAACATTTTACTACAAATACATGTTCCGGATTCGCATTACCATCCACAACCCATGTATTTCCTGATTCGGCTAAATCTTTCACAAAATCATACTCAGGGGCAGTATATTGATTTGAATAAGCCCATATTCTACGGAAATCGTCAATCAGGCCATGCCCGCTATTGGCTACACAATCATCAACCCAACCAACTACTTCGGCTTTGGTAACCGAACTCGTATTGGCTTCACCAATCCCATCTCCTAATGGCATTTCCGATTTATTGTAAAATCCGGTATAGAACAAGAATACGCGAGCCATTAATGCTTCTGCCGCCCATTTCGTTGCATGTCCTGATTCTATGGTGTTGTATTTTACAGAAGGTAACAGACTGATTGCCTGTTTCAGGTCATAAGCAATCTGTCCATATATCAAATCGATGTCGGTTCTCGGAATATTCACAGCTTCGGTTGTAAGCACCAAAGGTACTTCACCGAACATTTCAGCTAATTCATGATAGAAATATGCACGTAAGAAATGGGATTCCCCTTTATATCTGTTTAACGTCGACTCGTCCACATCGCAATTATCAAGGGTTTCCAATGCCATATTCGCACGGAATATTCCCCTGTAACGAGCTTCCCAGAATGATTTAAACATATCAGGCTCCGAGTTCATCAGTTTATCGATGGCCTGCATCAGTTTGTCATTTTCACCGCCGCCGCCAAAACGATCGTCCGAAGCTAGTTCTGCCACATAGAAATAAGATCGTTCAGGAGCGCTGATAGCCGTATTCAGTGTAGAATAAATACCAGTTACCATCTGATTGGCATCTTCTGCCGTTGAAGGGAAATTCGTAGTATCCTTCTTTGTCAGATTATCCGTATCCAGAAAACTTTCACAGCTCATACACATCAGTGCGGCTGTTGCCATTAATATAATTTTTTTCATAAAAAACTTTCCTTTAAAATTTAAGATTTACACCTACCAGATAGGTTCTTGCACTTGGATAAAACCCTAAGTCTATACCTTTTGACCAGTTATAAGTTCCGTCATTATCATTATAAGTAAATCCGACTTCCGGATCCAGACCAGAGTATCCTGTAATGGTAAACAAGTTTTGAGCCGTTACATATAAACGTACCTGTCCAAACGGCAATTTAGGTAATAGTTGTTTGAAGTCGTATCCCAGCGTGATATTCTGCAATTTTACAAAATCCGCATCTTCAATATAAATATCAGAAATATACTGCCAGTTAGTATGGCTACCCGAAGTAAGTCGTGGTAACCTATTGGAGGTACCTTCCCCATGCCACCGGCCGAATATATCAGTCGTATAATTTTGTAACGGACTATCCGCGAACGAACGGTAAGATTTAGCAATTTGTTGCCCAAAATGTCCGTATGCCGTAAGCATAAGATCGAATCCTCTATAACCGAAGTTTAATGTCAGACCAGCTGTAAAATCCGGATTCGGGTCACCGATCTTAACTTTGTCTGCATCACTGATTGCTCCGTCATTATTAGTATCCGCAAAAATAAGGTCACCGGGTTGTGCTGTCTCTAAAACACCCTTACCTGCTGCTCGGTATGCATCAATTTCAGCTTGGTTCTGGAAAACCCCTTCCGTTTTATATCCCCAGAAAAAACCAATCGGTTCACCTACCTGAGCCCGGAACATTTCTGTAGTACCCTGGCTCAACACATTTGCCGGTCCGTGAACTATCCCTTCGGCATTAGCTATTCTCGTAATTTTATTTTTATTATGTGAGATATTGAAATTTGCCCCATAAGTAAAATCACCTACTCTATCATTCCAGTTTAAAGATAATTCTATACCTCTGTTTTCAATATCCCCTCCATTAATAAATGGCGCATTCGTACCAAATGTGGCCAACTGTGGCGCTCTAACCAGCCAGTCTTTGGTTTTTCTTTGATACCATTCGAATACCAAACCTAAACGGGAATTAAGTACACGTGTATCCAAACCGATATTGATCATATCCGCCCTTTCCCATGAAATACTATTATTCGGCAAAATATCGGCATAAGCACCTTGTGTCGATGCCTCTTTTGATTCACCAAAATAATAGGCATTCCGGTTATCCATCGCTATAGTTGCCAAATACTGGAAATTATCAATATTGCTATTCCCGTTTTGGCCCCAACTACCACGAAGCCTTAAGTAATCCAGTCCGTTATCCCTAAGTGATTCCATAAATTCTTCATTCGTAATAATCCATCCGGCAGATACAGACGGGAAATATCCCCAACGATGACCGCGGGCAAAATTGCTTGAACCGTCTGCACGCAGCGTAAATGTTGCCATATAGGTTTCTTTGTAATTATATTCTGCACGACCGAAGAAAGAAGCCATCCTGCCCATTGCCCACGGCTCACCTTTTCTCACTGTTATCTCATTAATGGCTGTTGCAGCAGTATTGGTAATATACGCATGCTTAAAGGAATTCGGGAATAAAGATTTATTGGAACCGAACTCATAATTGATACCCATACCCGATTTGATGATTTCCTGACCCAACATTACTCCAAATGAATGGTCCGTATTGATATCGAAATTATAACTGATCGTATTGTTCCATAAGATATCATATCCCATACTACCGCTTTGGCGTACTTCATCTAAAGGGAAAGTTGATGTGGTTGAAAGGTTACGGGCAGCACTATAATTTCGATATGAATTAGAACTTCTGTTGTACCCGAAACTTGAACGGAAAACAAGATTTCTTAACGGTTGTATTTCAATATATGCACTTGAACGCAATTCAAATTCGCGGTTATAATTCTGTGAATGGGTCCCTAATGCATACTCGGCAATTGGATTGGCAGCCGCTCCCTGTAATACCCAACCTTCTTCGGTTTTCGCCTCTTGATCATACCATCCTCCATCACGGGTATACACAGGCATCAAAGGATTTGCTACCAACATATTATGAAAATCGTTACTATAGATATTTCCTATTGCCACAACGCTACTTCTGTTGCGATGACTAAAGTTAAGAGTTTGCCCGATTTTTATTACTTCAAGGTCGCGTACTTTATATATTACATGATCGGAATTGATACGAGCCGTATAGCGTGTATAATCGGTCGCCCGGGGTTGTCCCAATGTACCTTCTGTATTAGTATAGGAGAAACCTAAAGAGAATTTTGAAAACTCGCTTCCGCCCAGCATATTAATGGCATGGTTCTGTGTAAGAGCGTTTTTATTCCTGAATTCTTCCGCCCAGTTAGTTCCGTTCCAACTACCGTTCATGATATTATCATAGAGGTATTTCGGCAGTTCATTTTCCCAATTATATACCCCCGTTCCTTCATTATAGCGAGTCTCATCCTGAATCGCCATATATTGTTTGGCGTCCAGCAGGTCCGGCATTTTGTATATATTTTGAACGCCAATATACCCATCGTAATTAAGCTGGATTTTACCGGCTTTACCGCGTTTGGTCGTAACCAGGATAACTCCGTTTGCTCCCCGTGATCCATAAATTGCAGCAGAAGCAGCATCCTTTAATACATCGATCGACTCAATATCAGATGGGTTTAAATTATTAATGTTACCACCACTTACCCCATCGATAACATACAACGGCTCCGAATTACCAATGGTACCGACACCACGGATGTTTACTTTAAAACCTTCGCCTGGCATACCGGAAACTTGTGTGATATTCACCCCAGGCGTCTGGCTTTGCAACGCCGTAAACGCTGAAGTGGTACTCAATTTCTGAAGATCATCGCCACCAACCTGAACAGTAGCACCGGTAACCAGTTTCTTTTTCTGTACACCGTAACCTACGACTACTACTTCATCAAGGGATTGTGAATCTTCATTCATCATCACATTATACTGGGTTCTTCCGGCAGTAACTGTGATCTGCTGGTTGATATAACCAATATAAGAAAAATCAAGAATGGAATTAACCGGAACTGTTAATTCAAAATTTCCATCAAAATCGGTAACTGTACCGTTAGTCGTTCCACGCTGGATAACATTTACCCCGATTAAAGGTAAACCATCTGCTTGTGAAGTTACTACACCAGTTACTCTAACGCCTGTCTGAGCCATTGCCGGAAGGCAATTTACCAGCAGGAAGACCGATACGATTACCAGTTGGATGAATTTCAACGGTAATTTTCGAAAAGAAAATGTACGACATTTTTCTTCCATAAAGAGTTGATTTAAGTTGATAATTTAATTAGCATTCAATATTGTTAGGCCAACACCTGTTTTTCAGTATTAACTCGTTAACATTAATTACAACAAAATTAAAAGGTATTAAGTTTAAGTTAGGATAAACTATGTAAATGATAAGGGAATATTTTGTTATTCATAAAAGAAATATGTAGTTTTTACATGTAAAAATGTATCATATGTTAAAAGATAAGGGATAACATTTTATACCTGTTAGTACGTAAACGTTTGATTATAAACAAAAAGGGAAATGAACCAATACCCACTTCCCTTTTCTTAAATGTTGTTATAAAGGTTTTACTTTTTTTTCTTTTGTTGTTGCTGTTGTTTTTTAAGGATTTCCTGCTGTTGCTTCTGCGCTTCTTCAAGACGTTTCATAAAACCGGATTTCTTTTGCGGTTTCTTTTTATTAGCCTCCAGTTTGGCTAATAATTTATCTTCGTTGATAAGAAAACGGAACGAAAGCGTTTGCACAATCGTGATCAAAGTAGATACAAGGAAATAATAACTTAATGCTGCCGGACTTTGATTAAAGATAAACAGAAACATCAGCGGCATCAGGTACATCATCATTTTCATACCTGGCATTTGCTGTTGCCCTGTATTGGTCATATCCATATTAAACTTAGTATAGGCTATATTTACAATAGTCATTAACAAACAGAATAAACTAATATGATTACCAAAATACTGGCTCACAAGCGGTATATAGGTATCCCAACTGATTACGGCATCATATGTAGATAAGTCGTTTGCCCATAAAAAACTTTCCTGCCTTAATTCAATAGCCGACGGGAAAAAATTATACAAAGCAATCAATATCGGAAACTGAAGCAGCATGGGAAGACAGCCGCTCATCGGACTGGCTCCGGCACGACTATAAAGCTCCATTGTAGCTTTCTGCCGTTCCATAGCTTTATCCTGTCCGGGATATTTTTCATTTATAGCTTCTACCTGCGGACGAAGCACACGCATTTTTGCCGATGACATATAAGATTTATAAGTCAACGGGAATAAAACCAGTTTAACGGCTAACGTCAACAAAAATATCAGTAATCCGTAATTGCTAATAAATTTACCTAAAAAGTCGAATATAGGAATAATAAAATACTGATTAATTGCACGGAAGAAGCTTCCTCCCATCGGGACCAGTTTCTCCAACTCCAGTTGTTCATTTGAAGGAACACCTTTATCATACGACCGCAAATGAGCGTAGCTGGTAGGACCTAAATAATAAATAAACGATGTAGTTTCCCTGCCCTGCAGATCAAAAGGTACAGATGTAGTCGTTTTAAGTCTTTTCAGATAGCCATCGGCCGTTAACAACTTCGACTCCAATGCTGTGGCTTCGAATCCGTCATTTGAAATCAATACTGTGGCAAAAAACTTATCTTTATATGCTATCCATTTCAACCGGTTCGACACTCTTTCACTCTGGTCTTTTACTTCACTTAATTTTTCAACATCGTCGGCAAGGAATTTATAATACAAAGCAGTATGCTGATCTTCATATTTACGTCCTTTTTCCTGTTGACGGATGTCTTGTTCCCATACCAGGTCAAGCGCATTGGTGCTGGGAGAAAGAATACCATTTAACCCGTTACTTTGGATCGTATAATCAATCATGTAGTCACCCGGCCTCAACGAATAAACGAAATCAAGATATCCTCCTTCGCCTACATTCAAACGCATAGTTACTGTATTAGGATCGCTTCCCTTTATGGGGGTGAAGTATAGATCCGAAGTATTAACCACACGGTTGGTAGCCGTTACCATTGTAAAACCAAATTTCATATCCCGTTCATCAAAAAGGATTAACGGAAGAGAATCGTATGTAACATATTCTTTCAGCCTGGCATAGGCAAGATGCCCTCCCTTGCTGGATATATGGAGCTCGACCAAATCATTTTCCAGTTTCACCTTTTCTTCAGTTCCCTGCATAGCAGAAGCAAATACGCCGTACGCATTCTGCATCTGCACTTCACGTACTGAATCTGGCAGATTATCTAACGATTCTTGAACTATCGCGTTTTGTCTTTCATCAGCTTGTTGTTGTAATTGCCGGGTAGATTCAACCTGTGCAATAGAATCCTGATAACGGCGCTGGGCTTCCAACTGTTCCGGAGAAGGCTGGTTGAACCATGTAAAAGCAAATAAAACAATTCCTATTAACAGGAATCCGATTACTGTATTTTTATCCATTTATTAAGAGTTATTTGTTTTCTATGGCCGCCCTCACAAAGTCGACGAACAATGGGTTCGGACAAACGACCGTGCTGTTGTATTCCGGATGGTACTGTACCCCTACAAACCATTTTAATTCCGGAATTTCGGCAACTTCGGCTAATCCGGTTTCCGGGTTTACTCCCGTAAATTTCATACCGGCCGCTTCAAATTGCTCTTTGTATTCATTGTTAAATTCAAAACGGTGGCGATGCCGTTCCTGTATATTTTCTTTCTTATACGCCTGATATGCTTTAGAGTCTTTTTTAAGTACGCATTCATAAGCTCCCAACCGCATAGAACCTCCCATATTAGTCACATTCTTCTGTTCTTCCATCAGGTCGATCACCTTATAGGGGGTGTTGCGATCCATTTCCGTAGAGTTTGCATTTTCAAGTCCTAAAACATCACGCGCAAATTCAATAACCATACATTGCATACCCAAACATATACCTAAGAGAGGTTTATCGTTTTCACGGGCATACTTAATGGCGGCAAATTTTCCGTCAATACCTCGATGACCAAATCCGGGAGCGATTACAATCCCATCCATACCGGATAATAATTCAGGAGCATTGGTATTGTTAATCTTTTCAGAATGGATCAGCCGCAAGTCCAATTTACGGTTATTATAAGTAGCTGCTTGCAATAATGATTCATCAATAGATTTATATGCATCCTGCAATTCAACATATTTACCAACCAACCCTATCGTAACCGTTTCGGTAGCGTTCACTTTTCGGTCGAGGAATTCTTTCCACGGTTTCAGTTCCGGTGTAGGCCCTACTTCCAGTCCTACTTTCTTGAGTACCGTCACATCCATTTGCTGACGTTGTAACACCAAAGGAACTTCATAAATAGTCGGGACATCAACAGATTGAACCACTGCGTCTTCCGAAACATTACAGAATAAAGCGACTTTACGTACTATATCATTGCTAAGCAGTTTTTCTGTACGTAATACTAAAATATCGGGTTGAATACCTAATTCCTGCAACTGTTTTACGGAATGCTGAGTAGGCTTGGTTTTATATTCTTTGGCTGCGGCAATGTAAGGTACGTAGGTAAGATGCACACAAAGGCAGTTCTTACCCAGTTCCCACTTCAACTGGCGCACACTTTCAATAAAAGGTAATGATTCGATATCACCGACGGTACCTCCGATCTCGGTAATGACAAAGTCAAACCGGTTTTTAGTTCCCAGTAATTTTACATTCCGCTTGATCTCATCGGTAATGTGAGGAATGATCTGTACTGTTTTTCCCAGGTAATCACCACGGCGTTCTTTATCAATTACGCTTTGATAAATACGTCCGGTAGTGATATTATTGGCACGTGTGGTTTGTGCATTCAGGAAACGTTCGTAATGACCTAAGTCGAGGTCGGCTTCGTGTCCGTCGACCGTTACATAGCATTCACCATGTTCATAGGGGTTTAGCGTTCCGGGATCGATATTAATATAAGGGTCGAATTTCTGTATCGTCACTTTGTAGCCCCGGGCTTGTAATAATTTGCCTAAAGAAGCTGAAACAATGCCTTTTCCTAATGATGAAACCACACCACCCGTAACGAAGATATACTTTGTATCTGTCACTCTAATAATAATTTAGTTATCAAAAAACTTTCCTTCGTTTTTACGAAAGTGCAAAGTTAGTTATTTTCGGCAACTATAACCAATATGATAACTAATATTAGTATTTGAAAGTGAACAGTTCTAATCTACTACCAATGGTTCATATTCCTGATGACGTACCAGATATAACTCGATATACGAACAGGTTGGAATAATTTTCATATTATTATCCCGGGCATATGTTAATACTTCTTCTACAAGCGCTGCAGCTACACCTTTTCCTCCTATTTCTTCGGGTACATAAGTATGTATCAGATCCATCGTTCTTTCACCCAGCACATATTCCAAATAGCCTGTGTATCCTTCAAGTTCTATTTCGAATCTTCTTCTTTTCTGATTATGTCTTACTTTATAATTCATCTGTATTTTTTCTGTTGGACGTAATATAACAATACCATTACAGCGAATGTTCATAAACGGGACATATCAAATACAATGCATACTGATTTATACTTATTGGATAATAAAATGATTTCATATTAGAATAAATATGCTACTTTTGAATACTCATTTAAGGCAGGCATGTATTTCAAAGATATTATCGGGCAGAAAGATATAAAGCGGAGGTTAATCGAATCGGCACAGAGAAACGTCGTACCACACGCTCAGCTGTTTTGCGGACAAAACGGTGCCGGAGCATTTTCTTTGGCCTTTGCTTATGCTCGTTACCTGAATTGTACCAATCGTTCCGATACCGATGCCTGCGGTAAATGTCCTTCTTGCTTCAAATTTGATGAAGCAGCACATCCCGATCTGCATTTCGTTTTTCCAATAGTTTCCAAAAAAGAGAAGAAGAAAGAAGTTTGCGACGACTACCTTCCCGAATGGCGGGGATTTTTGAAAGAACATATCTATTTCAATATAGACAACTGGCTTGAACGGATGGATGCCGGTAATTCGCAAGCTATTATTTATTCTAAGGAAAGCGATGAGATCATTCGTAAGCTAAGTTTAAAAATATACGAAGCCACTTATCGTATTTTATTAGTCTGGCTACCGGAAAAGCTCCACCAAACCTGTGCGAATAAGTTACTAAAAATTATCGAAGAACCTCCTCAGCATACGGTCATACTTATGGCATCTGAAGAACCGGATACGGTATTAGGTACAATTTTATCGCGCGCCCAGCGGCTGAATATTCGTCCGATTGAAAATGAGGACATAATTGGTGCACTTATCGAAAACGAAATGATAGAGCGTAAGTATGCCGAAGAAATTGCGCATTTGTCGACGGGAAATTATTTAAGAGCGCTCGAACTGATAAGCGTTGATGAGGAAAATAATTACTTTTTGGAACAATTTAAAGAGATGATGCGGAATTCATGGGCGCGCAATGTCAAAGGAATGAAAATTCTGGCTGATTCGTTGGCCGGTATAGGGCGGGAACGACAGAAGAATTTTTTGGAATATTGTCAGCATTTGATACGTGAAAACTTTATGTACCGTTTCCAGTCGGATGAATTAAATTATATGAACCGTAAAGAATCCGAATTTGCCATTAAATTCGCTCCTTATGTAAATGAACGGAATGTTTTTGAACTAATGGAAGAGTTAGCTAAAGCAGACCGGCACATATCGCAAAATGTAAATGCAAAGATGGTTTTCTTTGATCTTTCTTTGCGTATCACCGTATTTATCAGGCGATAAAAAACCGAATAATAACCACTAATATAAAAAAACAATTATGGAAAGAAGAAATTTTCTAAAAAAAGCAGGAGCTGTTGCAGCCGTATCATCTTTAGCCGGATTATCCACAGCCTGCACATCATCTGCAGCATTAAAAAACGGTGAGGTGCTTCATACGGTTATTTTTGATTTAAAATATCCTGTAGGATCACCCGAAGCTGAAAAGTTTCTGGCCGACGGATATAATATTTTAACCAAAGTTCCCGGGGTACATGATTTTCAGGTGTTTCGCCAGGTCAGCCCGAAAAATGATTATCAATACGGATTTTATATGCGGTTCAAAAACCAGGCTGATTTCGACAGTTACACGGCAAATCCCGACCACACCAAATTTGTAACTGAACGCTGGGATACAGAAGTAAGCCGCTTTCAGGAATCGGACTTTCAGACTATGAGCTAAAAAGAATAATACAATATTATATGATTAAAGCCGTTACTTTATATAATTATAAAGTAGGTTTTTATGTGTACCAAGATATTTTTTCAGATCATTCTACTGGTTTCGTTTACCGGTTGTAAAGGACAAACCGGTTCAGGGACCGTATTCGCTGAACCGGTAAGTATACAGCGTTTTGACAAGGCATTGTTTAGCCTAATTGAAACAGGCGATTCTACAGGGCAACAATGGCTTTTGAATGAGTATCCGGATATGCTGGATGTTATTGGAAAAGGTATTTTAAATATGCAATCTGTTGAAACTCCCAGTTATTTCGATAAACTGATAAATTTTTTTTCCGAGCCTACATTAAAAGGTTTATACCGCGACGCAATTGAAACTTATGATAATATAACAGATATTGAGCAACGACTCGGAGATGGTTTTTATTATTTGAAAACCTATTTTCCAGAGCTACAAATACCAAGAGTGTATATGCATGTGTCTGGACTTAATCAAAATGTATTGGTTGGTGATAACCTTTTATCACTTTCTATTGATAAATACATAGGAAAAGAATATCCGTTGTATATGGAATTCTTTTATGATTACCAACGTGAAAAAATGCAGCGCTCACATGTTGTACCAGATTACCTATCGGGGTTTCTTTTATCGGAATATCCTTTTGCCGGAAAAGAAAATGTATTGCTGGAGCGGATGGTCTATGAAGGTAAAATTAAATATTTGGTATCTCATGCTTTACCGTATACAAATCCACAAGAATTACTCGGTTACACAGACGAACAATATTCGTGGTGCATGGAGCATGAAAAAGATATTTGGAAAGCTATTATCGAACGGAAACATCTTTATACTCCCGACCATATAACTACAAATAAATATTTCGAAGATATACCTAATTCCTTTATTGCAACTGATGCACCCGGTAACTTAGGTACATGGATCGGATGGCAAATTGTTTCAAACTATATGAAAGAAACAAAATCAACACCACAAATGCTTATGCAGCAAACAGATGCGCAGCAAATATTAACTCAATCCAAATACAAACCATTTTAAATAAAAAAACCGTCCTATTCTCACGAACAAGACGGATAACCTAATCTAACTTAATTCTAATACCATGAAAAACACTATATGGTAATAACAGAATTAAATTAAAAAGGTTCAATTATTTTTCAACTACTGTTTTTTTAACATTTCTTTTCTTGTATTTATCCACTTCTTTTTCCAATTCTTCGATCTTTTGATTCTGGTTATTGATGGTTGTAAGCAATGCGCTCAATTCTTCATCGTCAATGGATGAAGGGTAGGCAGCCTCAACCCGGAAAATAAAGTCGGAAAGCACATTCATATAATTATTAAAAGCTTCGTAGGGATTGTCATACGGACTAAACCCTTTCTCGCCGGGATGTTTGGTATTCATATAATAAAAATGGTCACTGCTTTGCAAATAACTCCAATCTTGTTGAAGCCTTCCGTCATCAATTAAATGAACCCTGTTGGTAATATCCTTTATTTTTTCAAAAGCCTCTTTTTGCAAAATGTTACCCAACCATGAACTAGTATCTTTTTCTTCGTCAACCCACGACATAGGGAAAGGTACGGAAATGGAATCAACCGGTTTCAGAAGATTAAAAACCTCCGATGGTAATGAAAAACCGATTCCCTTTTCCGCGGCAAACCGCGGCAATGCCTTGAAAAAGTCGAATATACCGGATTCGGCGGGATGGAATGAGCCTAATACGTCGTAATTCATAAATAGATTTATAATCTGCTCTTCTTCCGGTGTTGAAGCAATCCACGACACATACTTATCTGCGGTCAACGGATATTCACTCCAACTGTAATTATTAAACCGGATAGATAAATCTTCACTAAACTTATCATTTTTGAGCAGCAATTTCAATTTGGGTCGTGCTACGGATGTATAAACATAGTTCGGGCTTTTCCATCCCAGTATATGCTTAGCGCCTTCCGTGAGCATTCCCCTGTATCCCATATCGTAAATAGTTTCCGATATTTCATCTGAATATATTAATTCGGTATTTCTGAAGACTTTGGGTTTAACGCCAAATAACGAGTATATTTTTTCCTTATGCAACTGGATTTGTTTTCTGAATTCGTCCTGATTACCTAACGATGCAAGTGAATGGGCATATGTTTCGCTCAAGAATTCAACATTTCCTGTTTTTACTAGTTCTTTAAAGCCATCGATCACTTCAGGCGTATATACTTCCATTTGTTCAAGTGCCGTACCGGATATGGAGAAAGCAGCTTTAAACTTTCCCCCGCTCGATTTGATCATTTCTAAAAGAAGCCTGTTTGCCGGCACATAACATCTGTCAGCAATCCTGCGAATTATTTCTTCATTCTGAAAATCATCGTAATAATAATGGTCGTTGCCAATATCAAAGAAACGGTATCTTTTCAGCCGGAAGGGCTGATGTATTTGAAAATAAAGGCATATTGTTTTCATAATATTCGTTTTTATAGTTCTTACCTGTAAATTACCTGATCATATATGCGCCGTACTTTTTGCCCGGCATATTCCCATTTAATATTGTCAACCTCTTTTTTTCCTTCTTCTCTCAGGAATTCATGCATGGCCGGATATGTAATAATTGAATACATGGCATCCGCCATCGCTTCAATATCCCAATAGTCCACTTTCACTGCATAATCCAGAATCTCAGCACAACCCGATTGCTTGGAGATAATAGAAGGAACACCGCATTGCATAGCCTCCAGAGGAGATATACCAAATGGTTCAGATACGGATGGCATTACATATACATCACTTGCTTTAAATACTTCATATACCTGTTTACCTTTCATAAAACCAGTGAAATGAAACCGGTCGGATATATTTCGTGATGCAGCAAGCCTGATCATCTCATTCATTTTATCCCCACTACCTGCCATAATGAAACGGGCATAGGGTGCTTTTGCAAGTACTTTGGCAGCTGCCTCAACAAAGTATTCAGGTCCTTTCTGCATGGTAATACGTCCCAGAAAAGTAATTACTTTATCATCAACCCCTTTTTTATCCTGTATAGCAAGTATTTCAGGACTTAACGGTTCTACAGCATTATGCACCGTTGTTACTTTGGAAGGATCCTGATGATACTTATCTATAACTGTTTGACGGGTAAGATTACTTACTGTTATAATATGGTCGGCATTATCCATGCCGTTCTTTTCAATGCCATATACATCAGGATTCACATTTCCCCTGCTCCGGTCATAATCGGTAGCATGGACATGGATTACCAACGGCTTACCGCTTACATTCTTTGTATGTATTCCTGCCGGATACGTTAACCAATCATGTGCGTGAATAACATCGAACGATTCCTTGCGTGCTATAACGCCAGCCACAATCGAGTAGTTATTTATCTCTTCCAGTAAATTATCAGGATAACGTCCTGAAAATTCAATACATCCCAGATCGTTAGTATACCGGTATGAGAAGTCGGCATATATATGGTCGCGGTAATCATAGTAATTCTGAGGGTCCATAAACTTTCCTATCCGGTTTTTCACATAATCCCACGATACATCACGCCAGACAACAGGTACATTGCATGCACCTACGATTCGTAGGAAGCTTTGATCTTCATCACCCCAGGGTTTTGGTATAACGAATGCGATATCCATATCCGGTTGCATAGCCATCCCTCGTGTAAGCCCGTAACTTGCTGTACCTAATCCTCCTAAAATATGTGGGGGAAACTCCCATCCAAACATTAATGCTTTCATACGCAACTTCGTTTTAATCTGCTTTATACTTCTCCAACATTCTTATAATCCTGAGCATAGCAGCTACATTCATGGCAAACGAAATTGCTCCACGCCCGGTGAACGGCGGATTTCCATCAAATAACTCAGGTATAGTTCCTATACAATGTAGTTTCACTTCTTCCTCCATACTAATCAGCATTCTTTCTACGAAAGAAACGCCACTTTTCCCAAATATTTTAAGGTAAGCCTCCAGATATGCCCCCAGTAACCATGGCCAAGCTGTTCCCTGATGATAAGATAAATCTCGTTCGGTCTGAGGCCCTATATAATTGGGCCGGTATCCTTCACTCTTGGGGCTTAAAGAACGTACTCCTTTTGGAGTGCGTAATTCCTTGGTTACCATATCGAGAACAGCACGTTGTTCAAGTTTCTCCAGAGGCGAATATGGTAATGCAACAGCCATAATCATATTAGGACGAACACTCCAGTCAACTGTTGCTCCGGTAACGGAATCAAACAAATAGTTATACCCGTTAATAAAGGTTTCACCGAATGAGGTGGTTATTATATTGATGAGATTATCCAATCTCTTATCAGGCTTTCCTTCATTCAGATCTTTTGTATAAAAACAAAGTGCATTATACCACAAAGCATTGAACTCAACTATATAACCCGAACGAGGCACAACTGGTTTACCATTTACCGTAGAATTCATCCATGTTATGGCTTTATCTCTACCATTAGCATAAAGCAACCCATTGTCGGTCACCCTCATATCCGGATGTTTCTGATCGAGTATGTAATTGATAACTTGTTCCACAACATCTCCGTACAATCTACGGCAACGCTCCATTCCTTCCGATAAACCATATTGCTGGATAGCATATATACACCATAATAGTACATCGGGCTGGTCTATTTCTTTAATTACACGGTCGGAAGTACCGCTTTCCATAAAATCCTTTAACGCAAATACGGCCGTATCCATCATTTCTTCAAATACCTTAGGTGCATCGATCGATAAAGTACAACCTGGCAATGAATAAAATAAATCCCTTGCCCTCACTTTAAACCAGGGATAACCCGCAATCAGATAACTGTTTTTTTCATCGGGACGTAGATAAAACTGCTGGGCTGAATTCTTCAGACAATTATAAAAACTTGTACGGGGCGTTCGGGAATTTACTTCCGTATGGTAAAGTGTTTTCAAACGGGTAGTCGCAACTTCCGTATCTCCTGCACTGAATATGATGGTTTCTCCTTTTTTTATAGGCAGTTCAAAATAACCAGGCACATATAAATCTTCCTGATAAGGAAATCCCCTCTCCTGCTCTTTCGGGTATTCAATCCCATTATACCAGTAGGGTTCAAATACAAAACTCGCCTTTTTATTAAACTGCATATATAAATAAGGATAACCGGGATAAAGGCACATTCTGATCCCATTGGTAATTTCGGCAAACGATTGATCAATATTACCGTTAGCATACGTCAGTTCATTTACACTACGGAAAGCCAGAAAAGGACGAAACCGGAGAGTTGTCGCCGAATGGGCATCTTCAAGTGTATATTTAATAAGGATACGGTTTTCAAACATCGAAAAAACCTTTTCTTTAGAGAATATAACACCGCCAACACGGTATAATGTGCGAGGCACCGTATCACAATTATATTCCCGGATGTATTTATGCCCTTTCGGACTGAAATTATCGTCTTTATATTTATGTAAACCTAAATTAAATTCCGCCCCGTGCTGGATGACAGTTTCATCAAACGAGGAAAGAATCACGTGGTTTTCGTTATCAAGTTGAGGAACCGGCATCACTAGCAGTCCATGATATTTACGGGTATTGCAGTCAACGACCGTCGTACAATGATAGGCACCTTTCCGGTTAGTACGCAAAACTTCACGACTCAAAGACTCCTGGAGATTTATCATTATCGTTTTATCAAATTCAAGATAACTCATAAAAATAATGTTTAGGTTATAAAACTTCTCAATTCTCGACAGTTTTTTCCACAGATATCGAGTATCAAATATATCATTTTATAACTAAAAATCCAAATAGCGTAAATGTTTTTTCAAAAAAAGCTATTTTAATTGATTTTAAGATATACCAACGCGAAATAAAAAAGGAACACCCCTATTGGAATGCTCCTTCTTTATTAATTTTTTAAAGAAAAGTTTACTCAAACCTTTTGTTAAGTAGGATGTGAGCAATATAACCCAGAATGATTACAGCTAATCCCGCTATAAGTATCCCGTTACTCAATCCTCCTGTTATAGTAGGTATTGCTAATATTGCCACACCAACAAGGAGTATGACTACTCCCAGATATTTCATTAAACTGTTCATGGTTATAGATGTTTTATAATTATTTCTTTTCTAACGCAAATAAAGCAATAATAACCCGATTCAAAAAATATTTTAGAATAAAAATAACCAATTCATTCAATTTAGCTTTTATATTTGTAAAAATAATTTAAGATTGATATGGCGCGTATACTTTACATCCTTTACACCTGGTTATTTTTCGTTCCGATCTTTCTAATATTAACTATTCTCACAGCCTCAGTGACAATCATTGGATGTTTACTGGGAGGAGAACGGATTTTCGCCTATTACCCGGGAATGATCTGGTCGAGGGTTACCTGCTATCTTGCCCTTTGCCCGGTGAAAGTAAAAGGACGCGAACATATCAACCGCAAACAATCGTATGTATTTGCTGCCAATCATCAGGGAGCCTTTGATATATTCCTTATGTACGGATTTCTGGGCGTCCCGATTAAATGGGTAATGAAAGCCAGTCTGGGCAAGATACCATTTGTAGGGGCTGCATGCCGGGCCGCCGGATTTATATTTGTAGATAATTCAACACGAAAGGCTGCTGCTAAAAGTGTGCTTGAAGCTGAAAAAGCATTAAAGAACGGCGCTTCAATTGCCATCTTTCCGGAAGGTTCTCGTACATATACAGGGAAAATGATCAAATTCAAACGCGGAGCCTTTCAAATGGCATTCGACCAGCATTTACCCATTATACCCGTTACCCTGAACGGCCCCTACGATGTTCTGCCAATAGGTTCATTAAACTTGAAACGGCATAAAATGGAGATGGTAGTTCATCCATCTGTTTCGACAGATGATATTGATCCATCACATAAAGGATTACAACATTTAGCTGAAAAAACACATGAAATTATTTCCTCGGCGTTATGGGAAGAATATAAATAAACCGAGCTAACGACCAACATTAAACAATCCTCTTTTCGCTACACAAAGACTGAAACCTATACCTCCATCGAACATAGAACCTTTATCAGCTGAAAATGCTCCTGTAAAAAACCATCCCGATAGCCGCGGATGGCGGTAAGTGATTTCTATAAGCCCCGATCCGTTGTTTTTACGGTTCAGGAAAGGACGGTTATATGTACCCCAGCTATTGATAGCAGTTACCAATACACGATAATCTACCTGTGATGATAATACGCCTTCAAATCCCATATGCCAGCTACGGATCCGGTTATTTTTGAAGCCTAATGATCCATCTGTATTATATTCCGGAGAAGGAAGAAGCGGAGATCCTAAACTCCGGTTGAAATAAGAAGTTCCGGTAGTATATTCGCCGTTATTATAATAATTATCGTTTCCTCCTCCTAAACCGGAGTATTTA
This sequence comes from Bacteroidales bacterium UBA4116, assembly GCA_002381645.1. GTDB lineage: Bacteria > Bacteroidota > Bacteroidia > Bacteroidales > Tannerellaceae > DFXE01. The sequence goes on along the minus strand of DFXE01000011.1, from coordinate 202,609 downwards.
TCACGATCGAAATCTATAAAATGCATAGGTCCGGTTTGATTACGTGTATCAAAGAATTCAAACACTATTTTTTGAACCCAGGAAAACCTTGGCAGGTCTGCCTGAATACCCCATATTCCATCGAAACCATTTTTAAATTCCATTCCAGATTTATCTTCAAAATAACGTTGATGATAAGCATGAACAGCCCAATTTTCGCGTATAAAACTCAGTTTGAAGTCATACGATCCGTAGTGGTTACCCAATACATTGATGGAGTCAGAAACAGACGCACCTTCACCCCCTTCTTTCCCTACTACCACACGCATAAAATCTTTTAAAGACTGAGGATGTTTACCTATTTTTGGATCAGTAGAAGTCCCACCCCATTGTGCCCAGTGTTGAACACCGAATGCAAATGATAACGGAAAATCATTCTTGGTATCTTTAACCCGTAAATATAATGATTTATGATGCCAGAGCGTTTCTTTGTTGTAAACCTGTTTATCATTAACAAATTGCTCCAGATATCCTGTATCAAAAGAACGTCCTAACGCAAAGTCACCTTTTACCTGTGCCCACCCCCCTGTAAAAGGAATGACAGTAAAAGAGGTCATACTTAAATTAATTTCAGGAATCGGACGGGCATTCGGAGATAATACCATATCCCCTGAACTTAACCTTTTATCCCATAACGAAGTGTATCTTTCCTTGCTTCCTATGCTAAGTAATAAAGCCTGAAAACCTATTTCGGCGTATACCTGATGAATATATACATTCTTATAACGCGGAGCAACTCCCACAAGATCTACACCTGCTCCCCAATAAAAGTCCCTACCGAATATTCCATTATAAAATGCTCCCGTCCTGAGATAACCGTTGCCCGATTCCAAAGGAACAAGCCCAAAACGGTTACTCACAATCCAGAACGGAGTGTAATCGCCTGATCCGGCAGAGCCAAAAGCTTCGATATTGTATGATAAAATTCCTGAGGGGGTATTTGTTTGTGCCTGACTATTAGTCATATTAAGGCATATAAGCCCTGCAAGAAGCAGTCGTAATCTTTTCATCACAGAATGTATTATTGTCTGCGCAAAGGTAAACAAATTCTGTACTTTTTACGTAAAAGAATAAAGATACTGCAAGACTTAATTATTCCTCAACCATTTGAAGATTGTCTGGTAGGTAATATTCCTGACGGGTTCCGACGAAAGGATAAGATCGTGCATACCGTCGGGAATTGTATCTAATGTTACTCGGTTCCCAAGCCGTGCGCCATATTTTTGTATATCTTCTACATCCAGTACAATATCGGACCGGAGATACTTGTCATGCCAGCCTTCGTTTTCACGAGCTGAACGATCAGATGACATAACCAGTATGGGACAAGTTATTTCCAGATTTTTATGTGCTTTCTTATGCCCACGATGGATCGCACGTATCCACCCGGCTCTTTTAGGATGCCCGTTCAATTTTTTCCAGTCTGTATTATAATTCCATTCTCCATTATGATCTTCAAGTAAGCTGTGCGAATAATGGGGTTCTCCATACCCTTGTACTTTCATACGCGGACAAAAGATACCAATAAAAGATACTAACGGAATACCTATCTTTTCAAGAAGCCAACTCATATTCATATCGAGGAACGGGCTATTCAGTATCAACCCTTTTACCGGCAAGGGCAAAGCATGGTCATGAAGGTAGAGCGATGTTATTAACCCACCCGTTGAGTGGGCCAGCAGATATATTTCCTTATTTCCTTCGGAGCGGATAATTCCGAGGGAAGTGTCCACGTCTGCATAATATTCTTTGAGGTTTTTGCAAAAGAAAGGATCCTGGTGTTCCAGGATAGAGCGACCATACTTACGAAGATCGACAGCATAAAAATTGTAACCGTTAGCCGTAACACTATCTCCTAGTTGCGACTGAAAAAAATAATCGTTATATCCGTGTACGTACAGGACGGCTTTATCGGTTTTTAAATCCGTTTCTTTTTTAACCAGAGTGCAAACCACCTTTCCGTCGTAGTCGTCAGGCATATGGATAGTACGGAACAGATACCTGTCACCTAATTTATCAGGTAAATATTGCGCTTTGCCCAAGGTAAACGAAAAAACGAGAAAAAGAACTACCATTGTTTTTCCGTATATGGTTTTCTTCATTTCTATCATGGTAGTAATGATATAATATCCCACAATGAATCAACAGTAAATGCAGAAGAGTGTTGCAACGGCTCACTGACCCGTTCATGTTCCCAGGTTGTATGGTAAGGAATATGAATGGCGTAACATCCCAATGACAGCGGCGGAAGTATATCAGAACGTACGGAGTTGCCTACCATAAGGAATTGTTCAGGACGTACATCCATGTGTTTCAAAAGTTGCTTATATTCTCGCTCTGTTTTATCGCTCATGATTTCGACATGATGAAAAAGATGTTCCAGTCCGGAACGGCGGAGTTTTTGCTCTTGGTCTAACAAGTCTCCCTTTGTGACAAGAATCAGCCGATAACGGCCTACTAAAGCATTTAAAGATTCTTCCACACCATCAAGTAGTTCAACAAATTGTGATAATTGTTCTTTTCCCCTCTCCATGATCCGGCAAAGTATAGATGCGGACACTTTACCAGACGACAAACGTATGCCCGTTTCAAGCACCGACAGGATAAATGCTTTCACACCATATCCGTACAACGGCATATTCTGCATCTCCGTGCGGTATAATTCGGCAGAAGCGGTTTCCGCATCGGCATAAGGTTTCATCAGTTCACAGAACATGTTTTCTGTTTCACGGAAATAAGTTTCATTTACCCAAAGGGTATCATCTGCATCAAATCCTATTACCTTTATTCCTTCGATCATTGGATAACATTCTCTTAATCGTATGTTTCTTTTACTATTACTGAGGCTGCGTACACATCTCCTCCAAAAGGCGGATTGAGCTTGGAAAGGATAAGCTCTATTTCCGTCAAAAGGGGAAAATGATCTTTTAGCGTATAAAGTATTCTTCCCGCTACATGTTCCAACAAGCAGGACGGAGTATTCATCTCTTTTTTGATAAGGTCATATACGGTTGCATAATTGATAGTATCTTCCAGATTGTCACTCTCCATAGCTTTTTGTAATGGAGCTGTAAGGGTTATATTAATGATAAAATTATTACCTACCTGTGTTTCCTGATGCAAAACTCCATGATAGGCAAAAAACTTCAAATCCCTCAACTCAATCTTACTCACCATATTTAGGATAATTAATAGGTAAAAGTTAGGCAAACAGCCTTAGACTGCAAAAATATAATTTTATATTTGCAATTTATCGTAAACATAACTTATTATTTATATGAAAATAAAATTCAAGGATGACGCTCCTGTAAACAATGGATTGCATAATATATTAGGTGTGGGTACTACCGTAAAAGGTGATATTATAACCGACGGTGATTTCCGTTTAAACGGCAGGGTCGAAGGAAATATCAACTGTGCGGCTAAAATAGTGATCGGTCCTAAAGGGCATATAGATGGCGATATTGTTTCCGTTAATGCTGAAATACAGGGAACTGTTGTTGGAAGTATCCGTACGAGTGGGGCATTGGTACTGAAGGCTTCGTCTATAGTAACCGGCGACATTTATGCGCAAACCCTTGAAATAGAACCAAATGCTAAATTTAGCGGTGTATGTAATATGCTACCTGCCGAAGAAAAATCGGAATAGTGACTCTATTGTTTGAAGGTATTTAACTAAAATGTTGTGGAGACTATTTTCGTCCACTCCTTTCAATCATATCTGTTATTTTTACGTTAAAGATGTTAGCCTTCAGTAAATCTTCAATAGTTATATGCATACGGTAACGCCAGTAATGGGTAGGATTAGCCGGAATATTTATCCGTTCTGCATCATAATCTTTTCGTTTAACCGTATCATCTGTTGCAAACCAATCCTGTAAAGGGATAATGGTCAACATAGAAGGTGAATTCAAATGATTTTCAACAATTTGTTTGGCGATTTCCGGGGAACATTCATCCGGTGCATCCCCCTGATGGTTTAAAACCTGATTATAGTAACGCTGTGTTTTTCCCCTGTCTTCTTTCCACCAGCTTCTGAGTGGAGACATATCATGAGTAGAAGTTGTACAAACGGATAGGTAGGGTAAATGGTATAAATCTGAAAACTCACGATTGGCTACTTTAGGCATCCTTTCAATTTCCAGACTAAGTATTTGAAGCTTACTCATTACATCCGGAACGGATTCGGGTATCATTCCAAGATCTTCTCCGCATACAAGCATTTGAGTAGATGCTACCAAAGGAGTCAGTCGCTTCAGTGCCTGACCTTTCCAGAAATTATTATGCCTATGGTAGAAAAAGTCCCAGTATAAATGATCAAATGCATACTTATCCGAATTACTTAATTCGCGGTATAAGTAAGACTGATTACCCGAAATACGGGGATGATATCTCTCCTTTTTGACAGGGTCATGCAAAAACAAAACTTCATTTGCTATTGCAAACAGTCCGTTCTTTTTCCTCAATGAAATTTCATCTGCTTTCCCGGCAAAGAACTGCTCAATTTTTTGTTGAGTATCACAAAATGATTTCAGCACAAAATGACGTGAAGACGATTGTGCGAGAAAAGTTCCTTTCACTTCATCTGTTAAGTCACCAAACAGTTCAGGCAAAAAATCTTCATTAATATGTGGAGTAGTAAGTCTGGACTCATTAAATTGCATGCCATATTGTTCGATCTCCTCTTTCGATAACGGCAGAGCCGGATTAAAATGTCCGCATAGTCCCTGAACATATATTCGGGGTATCTCCCAGATACGAAAAAATCCTAATATATGATCGATTCGGAAACAGTCGAAATAATCACTTAATTTATTGAACCGTTTCCGCCACCAGGTGTAATTATCTACTTCCATCCGGTTCCAATTGTACGTGGGAAACATCCAGTTTTGACCGTTTACCGAAAAATCATCCGGCGGCGCACCTGCCTGTCCGTTCAGGTTAAAATACTCAGGCTCTGTCCATACTTCTACACTATTACGATTAACCCCAATGGGTAAATCACCTTTTAAAACAATCCCGTTTCGTCTTGCATAATCTGAAACCGTTTTAAATTGGGTATGCAATATATACTGGATAAAAAAAGTAAACGATATTTCAGGCCACGCTTCACTTTTATCGCTACACAATTGCTCAACGACGTTTTTATTATAAATTCCATATTCTTCCCAACTGGAAAAATCGGTAGTATGATATTTGTCCCTTAAATAACAATATGCAGCATAAGGAACAAGCCAATGAGCATTTACCGAAAAAAAGTTTTTGAATGCAGAAGAGTCTAATTCTTTGTTTCCTTCCTGATCAAAATATATACGGCAATATTCGGTTTTATATTTGACAACCGCTTCGTAATCCACCGCTTCTTTACTGTTAAGCTCCATTCGTTTTTCTTCAAAATATGAAGCTTTTTCACCATCGTGCAACTCTCCCAGCCATGGCAAATTTATATACATCGGGTGCAATGCGTAAATAGATATTGCGCTGTAAGGGTATGAATCCATCCAGGTATAATGTGCCGTGGTATCATTTACTGGCAAAACCTGGATAATACGTTGGTTAGTTTTCTTTATCCAGTCGATAAATAGATATAAATCACCTAAATCTCCAACGCCAAAGCTCTTTTCCGAACGTAAGGAGAAGACAGGTATTACAGTTCCGGTACATCGCCAGGAGGGCAAACTGTCACGGAAATATAACCCTGATACATAAGCTGTTTCCCCATCTTGTTGCAAAGGTAGGCTTAGTGTCCGGTTTTCTCCAGCTTCCCAGTAAGAAACTTCATGTGTATTCGTATCCATTACCAGAAATTTATATTGAAGCGGATAAGTTATCTGCTCTGCATCCAGATCAATATGCCATTGGGGAAAAGTATCACAACTCAGTATTAACGCTTCCACCGGATTCCAGTTTCCCAAACATTCCTGATTACCAGATATTGCCAGACTTTGGTTTTTATCAATATGTGGTGCAGCTATTTTTATAATGAGTTTCTTTCGGCCTTTTATCACTCTTTCATGTGTATTACAGGGATGTGCAAACAAGCTTTGGGTAAATGCTGAAGAATAAAAAGCAACATTGGCAGGGGGTACCTGCCAGTAATCGTATAAGATGTATTTTTCTGTTTGTTCATCAAGGGTTACCTGATGATTCCTTTCCCATTCCTCAAATATTTGCTGATCGTTCACACGCAGAAAGTACCGGTATTCTATCGATAGAATACCGGGCTGTAATTCCAGTTCAAGCTGCCAGTTACCGCCATCCGTATATTCCATTTCTTTAGCTAAAGCGGTTTCCCAGGCACCAAGTTCAGGAATTGATCCAACCACACAAAGCTGTTGTCCCCAAACGGTATGGAAATTTATATTAAAAGAAACTTTCATCTTATCAAATTTAGTTATGCGAATGTATTAAAAATGCGGAGATTAATCCCCGCATTCATTCATAAATTATGTATAAACATTCCTTATCCACATTTAGATGCTCCACAGTTGGTACAAATAAGACAACTTTCCTGGTATATCAAAGTTTCCAGACCACAGTTTGGGCATTTATCTCCTTTTGCTTCCGTTCCGTTAGGCAGGTATTTTTTCAGAGCACGTTCAACACCATTTTTCCATGTGTTTATTGACTCGTTATTCAGTTCCATTCCCTGAACCAGTTTAATTACCTGGTCGATCGGCATAGCATACCGAAGTACACCTGATATTAATTTGGCATAATTCCAGAACTCAGGGTCGAACTTACCGTCAAGGCCTTCGATGGTCATTTTATATCCACGCTTATTCTTGAACTGGAAGTCATAATGTTTGTTACCGTCTTCGTCATAACTTTTTATAATGGTACCCTTTGATACATTTTTAGGAAGCATAATACCTTCATCGTCATCGGCTAATCCGGTAAATATTTCATACGGCCGACCGTTCAGCAATCCAACAAATGCAATCCATTTTTCTTTATTGTTTTGGAATTTTACCACGTCAGCTTCTAACTCACGCGGACGTTTAGCCACAATAACAGGCGGTTCCATACAGTCACAATCATCTTTCTTTTTATTATCCGTAGATAATAAAACACCCGCGCGGGAGCCGTCGCGGTACACCGTACATCCTTTACACCCGCACTTCCAGGCTTCCACATATAATTTATCTACCAGTTCCTCCGAAGCATCATTCGGCAGGTTGATAGTAACACTTATGGAATGATCTACCCATTTTTGTATTCGTCCCTGCATTTTTACCTTCTGTAGCCAGTCCACATCATTGGATGTTGCTTTATAATAAGGTGAACTTTCTACCAGTGAATCTACTTCACTTTGGGTATATTTTTTTGTTGCAGAATACCCGTTTGCCTGCATCCAGGTTACGAACTTATGGTGAAAAACTGTATATTCTTCATAAGCATCCCCTGTTTCATCTACAAAATCCACCCGGGCAGAAGCATCATTTGGATTAACTTTACGCCGGCGTCTGTATACAGGCAGAAAAACAGGTTCGATACCGGATGTTGTTTGTGTCATTAAACTGGTTGTTCCTGTTGGTGCAATTGTCAGACAGGCAATGTTACGACGACCGTATTTTACCATTTGCTTGTAAAGGTCAGGATCGGCTTCCCGCAAACGGTTGATAAACGGATTATTTTCTTCTTTTTTAGTATCGTAGATTTCAAAAGCGCCCCGTTCTTTTGCCATTATCACAGACGAACGGTAAGCGGCCAAAGCCAGAGTTTTCTGTACTTCTTCCGCACAATCAGTTGCTTCTTCTGTCCCGTAACGAAGATTCAACGCAGCCAGCATATCTCCTTCCGCCGTTATACCTACTCCGGTACGGCGTCCCTGTAATGTTTTTTTCTGGATCTTCTCCCATAGATGGCGCTCAGTTTGCCTTATTTCATCCGATTCAGGATCAGAATCAATTTTTTCAATTATTTTTTCAATCTTTTCTGATTCCAGATCGATAATATCATCCATTATCCTTTGTGCCAATGCCACATGTTTTCTAAATAGTTCAAAATCAAAGTAGGCATCTTTAGTAAAGGGGTTTACCACGTATGAATACAAGTTTATCGCAAGCAACCGGCAACTATCATACGGACATAACGGAATCTCACCACAGGGATTGGTAGAAACAGTGCGAAATCCCAAATCAGCATACGAATCAGGCACAGATTCCCTGATGATCGTATCCCAGAATAATACACCAGGTTCGGCTGACTTCCAGGCGTTATGTATGATCTTTTTCCAAAGTTCTGTTGCATTAATTTCTTTTACTGCAGTAGGTTGGGACGAATCTATCGGATATTGCTGCTTGTACATGGTTCCGTTTACCACAGCATTCATAAATTCATCATCTATTTTCACAGATACATTTGCTCCTGTAACTTTTCCTTCCGTCATCTTAGCATCAATAAAAGATTCCGAATCGGGATGTTTAATAGATACACTAAGCATTAAAGCACCCCTGCGGCCATCTTGGGCTACTTCCCGTGTGGAGTTGGAATAACGCTCCATAAAAGGTACAAGGCCCGTTGAAGTAAGTGCAGAATTTTTAACGGGAGACCCTTTCGGACGAATATGCGAAAGGTCATGCCCTACTCCTCCTCTACGTTTCATCAGCTGAACCTGTTCTTCATCGATCCGGATGATGGCGCCATATGAGTCAGCATTGCCGTCAAGACCAATTACAAAACAATTAGATAAAGAAGCAATCTGATACTCATTACCAATTCCCGTCATAGGACTTCCCTGTGGAATAATATAACGGAAATGGTCAAATAGGTCGAAAAGTTCCTTCTCCGATAGTGGGTTTGGATACTTTTGTTCAATGCGAGCAATTTCTTTTGCCAAACGGTGATGCATATCATCGGGGGATTTCTCATAAATATTTCCATATGCATCCTTCAGTGCGTATTTGTTAACCCATACCTTTGCGGCTAACTCGTCACCGGTAAAATACTGTAAAGAAGCCTTATAAGCTTCATCGAATGTGTACGATTTTTGGTTCACGGGTGTTAGTTATTAATTGAAATGCAATTTTAATAATAGTTTATTTATTAGACAAATTTAATCATCCCAAAAGCAGAATCTGTTGAAAAGTTTTCCAAAAAGAACAATTAAAATCCTATTTTTCAAACATTTACAATTTCCTCATAGTACAAAAAGTTTTCCAAAAAGAAAACCCATCATCTATATTAATAACAAAAAAAGGGAATGTTTTGTTTACAAACACTCCCTTTTTATTATCAAAATCAGAATTAATTTTTTAGCTTGATTTCAATCTCTTCCACTGCCGAACGAAACGACTTACTGGTTTCAATTTGATCTTTTATTGTCTTGCATGCATGCAGCACTGTAGCATGGTCTTTTTTACCTACGATCTTACCGATATGTGAAAAAGAACAGTCAGTATATTTCTTTGATAGATACATTGTGATTTGCCGGGCCTGAACAATTTCACGCTTTCTGGACTGAGTTTGAATAACAGATTGTTCCAGATTGAAATATTTACAAACGATCTCCTGAATCATTTGAACTGTTATTTGTTTCTTTTCCAACTTAATAGCCTGACTGATAACTCGTTTTGCAAGCGCTAAGTCAATTTCTCGATTATTGATAACTGAATTAGCCATAAGAGAAACGAGTACGCCTTCAAGGTCGCGCACATTATCTGTTACATTATTGGCTATAAAGTCAAGCACTTCATCAGGAACAACTATACCATCATGACTAGCCCTGTTTTTCAAAATTTTACGCCTAAGTTCAAGGTCAGGACGTGATAATTCTGCCGTTAGCCCCCATTTAAGCCTTGTTACCAACCGTTCCTCCATCCCCTGAAGATCTACAGGTGCTTTATCAGAGGTCAGCACCAATTGCTTTCCTAGCTGGTGAAGATGATTGAATATATGGAAGAATGTATTCTGGGTCTTATCCATCCCGATCATTTCCTGTATATCATCCAGAATAAGGACATCCAAGTTCTGATAAAAATACAGAAAGTCGTTTACCGTATTCTTTCTGGTTGCATCCGTAAACTGAACCCGGAAAAGATGGGAAGATATATACAAAACTCTTTTTTCCGGATGCAGCTCCCTGATTTTTGTACCTACAGCATGGCATAGGTGAGTTTTACCCACGCCCGAAGGTCCGTAAATAAATAAGGGATTAAATGTCGTCCGCCCTGGATTTTTTGCAACAGATTCCCCTGCAATACGTACTAAACGATTGCTGATACCTTCAAAATAATTTTCAAAATTATACTTTGGATTTAATTGACTGTCAAAGTCCTGAGGGGCAGATTGCGTAAAAGGTGTGGGCGCTTTATTTGCATCCTTAGGAGTAACCTTCTTTACGGCAATCGAACTATTTTCTGTGGGATAATCCACAGTCCCACCGGTAGTCCTATCTACAACCACCCGATAGTTAAGAATCGTACCTTTCCCAATTACACGATGAATGGTTACTTTTAAAACATTCACATATTTTTCTTCCAGATACTCATAGAAAAACTGACTGGGGACTTGTATGGTAAATTTATTTTCTTCATATGATAAAGGTACTATCGGTACAAACCATGTACTAAAAACGGCTTCAGGAACAATATCCTTAATAACTGTAAGGCATTTTGCCCATAATGTCTGATAATCATTCAACATCTTTTTGTCTTCCTAACTATAACTTTTCTTCATAAATACACTACAAAGTTTAGAAATATATTCAAGAAAAAAAAAGCACTTTTTTTTTGGTGTTTCAGAAATACCCTACTTTGTTTATAATCAGGCCATTATTTTTCAACATACAAATCAAAACTTTCTATTCTTTTCAACCTCATAAAAACCTTTAGTAACAAAGCACTTAATGAAAGTTAGAGGTTTTTTCGGAAAACGAAAACGGCAATAGTTAAAAGTTTCATATTCCGTTTACAATAAAGGCGTTGGAAAAGGAAAATAGTTTTTAACAGAAAAAAAAACAACTTAGACTAATTCTAAATATCATCTCTATGTTATAAAAAACACCATTTTTCAAAACAATGAGAAATGTACATATCGTTTAGGATTTTCCCTGAAGTCAATAAGAAGTTTGGAAGTGTTCAATAACGTACCATTAAGATTCTCATAGAGAGTATTATCATTGAGTAATAATCCTAAGCTGTTATCATTAGAGTTTAAACGGTCTGTGGTAAGTTGTAAATTAGCCAACGTTGCATTTACGCTATTTACTGTATTCATCAGATCCAAACCTTTAAGTTGTTCACTTACTTCATTGAAGTTACCGGTTATTTTCTGTAAGTCGGACAACAGAACAGGAACATCTCTCGACAGTATTACATTTAACTGACGTGTAGAAATTTCAAGATTATTGGTTGTTCTCTCTATATGATCCAGCGATTGAGATAGAGCTGGATGGTTAACAATTGCCTGAAGACCTATCAATATAGAGTCTATTTTAGGAAGCATAGCTTCCACATTCGGCAGTATGCGGTCTTGAAAAGTCCCCATCAAATCATCTCCCATGCGTCCTTCAATCATCTCACCGGAATCCATAAATTCATTGACATATTTATTAAGGTTAATATTCAACATAGCACCACTCAACAAACTACTCTCCAGTGTTATATAACTTCCTTTATTAATACGCATATCATTATCTAGACTGATCTCAACGGTTATCCGATCGGTAGTTGAGTAATCATACTCGATACTTCTTACTAAACCAACCTTAAAACCTTCTACATATACAGGACTTGAGATAGCCAGGTCTTTTACATTATTAAACATCACATAATAATGATTGACCGGTTTAAAGAGATTCACACCTTTTAAATAATTTAATCCAAAGTACAATAAGCCTATACTTATAATCGTTACTATTCCTATTTTCGCTTCTTTTGTTAACCCTTTCTTTTTCATCTCAGTTTATTATCGTGTATGACTTATTTATTTTATTCTTTCCCCATTTTTAAATGCAACAATGAAAGCATCTTTAAAATCTTTCCGTATCTTCCTTTGGATATCTGTTATAGACTGCATATCTGTTGTTTCACCGTAAGTATATTTATAAAGCCCTTTTTCAATATAATAATCTACATTTTTATATCCTTTAAATACATTCGAATTACCAGGAAGCTTTTTGCTTGAAGTAGCTATTTGAACCTTGTATATGATCTGGTCTTTCTTATTGTTGGTTTTAGCATTCTCTTTTGTATGAACTATTGTTGGAGTTTGTGGCTTATTTGTTTTTTCTGATTCCGTTTTTTCGTTCTGCTGCTTTTGAGTAGATGCGCTACTGGTAATTAATCCCTTTCTTTTGTCATATTCTTTTTTATACTTAGCAAACGCATCATAAAGAGATTTTGCCAATTTATTTTGTCCGTCGGCTGATTTCATGAATTTTTCTTCGTCTTTATTGGTTATGAAACCTAACTCAACTAATACACTGGGCATACTTGTCTTACGAAGTACCAATAACCCTGCTTGTTTCACCCCACGATCAACCCGTTTAGCTGTTGTAAACGATTTTTGTATTTCGGAAGCTAATTGTATACTTTGCTCCATATGTTTATTTTGCATAAACTCAAAAATTATATATGACTCAGTCGAGTTGGGATCAAATCCTTCATATTTCTGCAGATAATCATCTTCCAGAAGAATAACAGAGTTTTCCCGTTTTGCCACTTCTAAGTTTTCATCATTCCTCGCTAACCCCAATGTAAATGTTTCCGTTCCCATTACATGACTTCCCCGTTTAACCGCATTGGCATGTATAGAAATGAACAGGTCTGCCTTATTACGGTTTGCGATATTCGCCCGTTCATCTAATTCTATAAATTTATCTGTTTTCCGGGTATAGATAACTTTCACGTCATCATGTTTATCCGAAATAAGATTTCCTAATTTAAGCGCCACAGCAAGGTTGATAACTTTTTCATTCACTGTAGCCCCTTTCGCTCCCGGATCTCTTCCTCCATGTCCGGCATCAATAACTACGGTAAATGTTTTCTCCTGTGCCTGCACAAGGGGTAAATTAAATAACAGGCTCAATATTATATATATGTATGCAAGAAATATTCTCTTCACTTTAAAGACTTTCGTAAATTTCCGAAGCAAATGTAATGCTTTTACCGCATTATTTTATAAAAAAAGGGTAATTCATGATGAATTACCCTTTTACTTATCTATTTAACGTACGATTTACTCGGATACAACTTCAAAAGGTATTTCCACTGAAACATCTTTATGAAGTTTAATAAGCGCTTTGTAATTTCCAACTTCTTTTACAGCATCCTTAATATAAATGATCTTCCTGTCAACTTCATATCCTTGTTTTGCCAAAGCTTCGGCTACCTGGATATTCGTTACAGAGCCGAAAATAGTACCTGTAGAACTTGTTTTTGCTCCGATAGTTAATGAAACGCCTTCCAGTTTAGTACCCAGCGCCTGGGCATCTTCTTTTACTTTTGCCAGTTTATGGGCACGTTGTTTTAAATTCTCCGCCAATACTTTCTTTGCGGATTCTGAAGCGATTACCGCTTTTCCTTTCGGGATTAGAAAGTTACGTCCGTAACCGTCTCTCACTGTTACGATATCGTCTTTGTAGCCTAAATTTACTACATCTTCTTTCAAAATAACTTGCATATTCTGTCTCCTCTCTTATTATTTCATTAAATCGGTTACATAAGGAAGCAACGCCAGATGACGCGCCCTTTTTACAGCTTGAGCTACACGACGCTGGAATTTTAAAGATGTTCCTGTAATACGGCGGGGAAGTATTTTCCCTTGTTCGTTCAGAAATTTCTTTAAAAATTCGGGATCTTTATAATCGATATACTTAATACCGTTCTTTTTGAAACGGCAATATTTCTTCTTTTTAACATCTACCGACGGCGGAGTTAAGTATCTGATTTCCGATTGAGTTGCCATAATTAATTCTCCTTTACTGTTTCTTTAGATGATTTCAAATTTCTTCTCTTAGCGGCATATTCAGCAGCAAATTTGTCCTGACGGAATGTAAGGAAACGTATAATACGTTCATCACGACGGAACTGAATCTCCAGTTTCGCAATAGTTTCCGGAGCAGCCTTAAATTCAACCAACTGGTAGAAGCCTGTAGTCTTCTTGTCAATAGGATAAGCTAATTTGCGCAATCCCCAATTTTCTTCATTCACAATTTCAGCACCCTCACTTTCCAGAAGGTTCGTGAATTTTTCTACCGCTTCCTTCATCTGAGCATCAGATAAAACGGGAGTTAAAATGAAAACGGTTTCGTAATTATTCATAAAACACTATTTAATTAGTAATTAATAAATTTTGAGCCGCAAAGGTAGGGATTAAATATTAAATGGCCAATTTTCCTTGTTTATATTTTTATAGGGAGTAATTCACCTATCAGACATTTTCTATCAAATTAAAATCAGCAAAATTCTTTTAATTCATTTTGTAATTCCTGCCGGGCGAAGAATATTCTACTTTTAACCGTACCCATAGGAACATCTAACATTTCAGAAATCTCATCATATTTATATCCGCAAAGATATAAAGAAAACGGCCCTTTAAGCTCCTTACTCAATGAGTTGATAGCATTATTGATCTCATGTAAACTATAAGAACTATCAGGCGAATCCATTCCCGAATCATTTATAATATCAATATTATAAATATCGGTAGAGGGATCAATAATGGATTGCATGCGTATAACTTTATGATAATTATTAATAAAAATGTTACGCATAACAGTTAATACCCATCCTTTGAAATTAATGTTATCAACATATTTCTCCTGATTATCCAATACCTTAAGGGTTGTATCCTGTAATAATTCCTGAGCTTCCTCTTTGTCCGCTGTTAATGTCAGTGCAAAATTCATCATGTTATCCTGAAGGCTTAATAGTTGGGTTTGAAATTGCAACGCATTCATAATTTACTGTTATTTATAGGTTATTTCAGATAGAGTCAATCATTTTTTCAAAAAACATTATCAAAGATACCTTACTCCCATAAGTTTTAAAAAACATTTGAAAATTGTTAATATCGAAAATACTTACTTTAAGTATTTGTATAAAAATTAAATGTTAATGATCAGAAATTACAAGTTTCCATGTAAATCAAATATAAATTATACAACCGTATGATTAAAATTAACAACCCGATGTAATAATGAATTTATAGTTACTTTTGCCTATTACATACCATCAGGTAATTTATGTTAAACAGAGAAAAGCTTCATGGACATATTTTTATCCTAATCGCAAATATATTATTTGCGGTAAATATGCCGGTTTCAAAATATTTGCTTCCATCACATGTTACCCCGGAAGGTCTGACACTTCTCCGAATGTTATTTGCCTGTATTATGTTTTGGGTAACCTCTTTGTTCATGAAGCATGAGAAAGTGCCGTTTAAAGACCTGGTGCTACTTTTTATTTGCGCCCTATGTGGAATTGCAATTAACCAAAGCCTTTTTATCGGCGGACTTAACCGTACTTCACCTGTAGATGCATCTATTATTGCAACAGCGGGTCCTATTTATGTTATGTTGCTTGCAGCGTTGATATTGAAAGAACCGATAACAGGCCGGAAGATTGCCGGAGTTGCTATGGGGGTGACCGGAGGAGTTCTTCTAATATTATCTTCAACTCATAGTACCAGCCAAAGCAGTGATTTACAAGGAGACCTTCTGATCGTATTCAGTAATTTTATGTATTCCATTTATGTTGTACTTTCGAGGCCTTTAAGCCAACGGTATTCCGCTGTTACGATTATGAAATGGATGTTTTTGTTTTCCTCCGTTGTATTATTCCCGTTTATGTATGACGAGGTGCTTATAACTCCGGCCTTTAACCGGAATGTGACAGACTGGAAAGAAATGGGTGCAATATTATATGTATTATTAGGCGCAACCTTTATACCTTATTTATTAATACCCATGTCGCTAAAAAGATTACGTCCAACTACCGTCAGCATGTATAATTATATACAACCAATTGTTGCTTCTATGATTGCCGTATTGATCGGACAGGATAGTTTTACAATCATGAAGGGATTTTCCGCCATACTTGTTTTCACTGGGGTCTATATGGTTACACAAAGTAAGAGCCGCGAAGATGTTGAAAAAGAACTAAAAAAAGAAAATTGAAAGAAACAAAATGATAATTGATACAACTATCAACTTTTTTCTTTTGTGCCTTGTCAATTTTCGGTTATAATATACAAAACGGTAAAAATATGACATTTACTTTGTGATTTAATAAATATTACCTAATATTGTTCCCTGAAAACGAAAAGTATTGAATAAATAATCATGATGAATGCAATTTTTGCATATTATACTTGGGCTTTAACAATGACCCCCTGGGGGGTTAGAATCTATAAATAAGCAATAGCAGCGGCCACGTCCTGCTTTGCAGCAATTCCAACATTGCTTCTCTTTTTTCATTCCGGTACATCCGGCTCTTTTATCCTTAATTATATATTTAAAACAAATACGATGAAAGTATTGAAATTCGGCGGAACATCCGTAGGTTCCGTTAATAGCATTTTAAACGTAAAGAAGATTGTTGAGGCCATTGATGAGCCTGTAGTGGTAATCGTATCGGCCTTAGGAGGCATTACAGACAAACTACTTAATACATCTATGATGGCTTCAATGGGTGATGTGGCTTATGAAAAGGAATTTTCCGAAATTATTACCCGTCATTTGGATGTGATCGAGGGAGTTATTCCGGATAAAGCCGAACGAATGGAAGTCCAGAAGAAGGCTATGTATTTACTTGATGAATTATCGAATATATATAAAGGGGTATACCTTATCAATGACCTGTCTGCTAAAACCTCTGATACAATTGTAAGTTACGGTGAACGGATTTCATCCCTGATTATATCCCATGTTATTAAAGATGCCAGGTTATTCGACTCGCGCAAGTTTATTAAAACTGTAAAACAGTTCAATAAACACATGGTAGATTTTGAACTTACAAACGAGTTGATTAAAGAAACGTTTAATCCGTTACCAAAAGTATCCCTCATACCCGGTTTCATATCTTCCAGTAAAGAAAACGGAGAGGTGACAAACCTCGGTCGTGGCGGTTCAGATTATACGGCAGCTATCCTTGCGACTGCTTTAGACGCTTCCGTTTTGGAGATATGGACAGATGTAGACGGTTTCATGACAGCCGATCCCCGCGTGATCAGTTCAGCTTATGTAATAGACCGTTTAACCTTTACCGAAGCCATGGAATTATGTAATTTCGGTGCAAAAGTCATTTATCCTCCAACCATCTACCCGGTTTATCATAAGAATATCCCTATCCGCATTCTGAATACATTCAACCCGGACGCACCCGGTACTTATATTTCCAAAGAGAAGAAAAACGATCCGGGCAAATCACTTATTAAAGGAATTTCTTCTATCAATGATACTTGCCTCATCACTGTACAAGGATTAGGTATGGTAGGTATAATCGGAATAAACTACCGCATATTCAAAACATTGGCAAAAAACGGCATTAGTGTATTTATGGTTTCCCAGGCTAGTTCAGAAAACAATACAACGTTTGCGGTACGGAATGCAGATGCCGATTTATCTGTAAAAGTATTAAACGAAGAATTTGCGATCGAACGCTCACAGGGCGAAATCAGTGATATTACAGCAGAGAAAGAATTAGCTACCGTAGCTATCGTAGGCGAGAATATGAAACGCACGCCCGGTATTGCCGGAAGGTTATTCGGAACATTGGGAAGGGCAGGAATCAGTGTGATTGCCTGTGCGCAGGGTGCTTCCGAAACGAATATTTCTTTCGTAATCAAACATAAATATTTACGAAAAGCGCTTAACTCTATTCACGATTCCTTTTTTCTTTCCGAATATAAAGTTTTAAACCTTTTCATTACCGGCATCGGCACCGTTGGAAATAAATTATTGGAGCAGATCAGGATACAACAAAATACATTAATGGAACAAAATAGTTTAAAGCTTAGGGTAGTAGGTGTGGCTAACTCAAAAAAGCTATTACTTTGCAGGGAAGGATTAAATCTGGATACCTGCATCCGGGAGCTCAAAGAAAAAGGAGAAGATAGTTCCCCTAAGCATTTATGTGAAGAAATTCTGAAGATGAATATTTTTAATTCCGTATTCGTAGACTGTACAGCCAGCGAAGAGATTGCAGATATTTATCAGGAATTATTAAAGAATAATATTTCTGTTGTCGCAGCTAATAAGGTTGCCGCATCGTCTTCATATACCAATTATTCAAATCTCAAAGATACAGCCCGCCAACGGGATGTAAAATTCCTTTTTGAAACAAATGTAGGTGCAGGTCTTCCCATTATTAACACAATGAACGACCTTATCAACAGTGGCGACCATATATTAAAACTGGAGGCTGTTTTATCAGGAAGCCTTAATTTCATTTTTAACACCCTGAGTGCCGATGTCCCGTTTAGCAAGGCTATATTAATGGCAAAAGAAGCCCGTTATGCCGAACCCGATCCTCGGATCGACCTGAGTGGCAAAGATGTTATCCGTAAATTAGTAATTCTCACCCGTGAAGCCGGATATAAAGTAGAACAGAAGGATGTAAAACGAAATCTTTTTATTCCTGAAAAATACTTCGAAGGAACATTAGATGATTTCTGGAAAAACATTCAGGAACTCGATACCGAATTCGAAACCATGCGCCAGCGGGTCGAAGCTGAAAAGAAACGTATCCGCTTAGTTGCAAAAATGGAAAAAGGAGAATGTGAAGTCGGTCTTCAGGAAGTAGACCGCCATCATCCGTTTTATGAGCTGGAGGGAAGCAACAATATCATTATGATATCTACTGAACGGTATTACGATTATCCCATGATAATTAAAGGATATGGTGCGGGCGACGATGTTACTGCCGCAGGTGTATTTGCCGATATAATATCAATTGCCAATATACGATGAAAAGTATAATTATATTAGCCGACGGAGCAGCCGATGAACCAATCGGTGCATTAGGCGGCAAAACCCCGCTTCAATATGCCCATACCCCTTATTTGGACAAATTAGCAGAATTGGGGGTAACAGGCCGTTTAAAAACGGTACCTGACGGATTTCATCCGGGAAGCGAAGTAGCCAACTTATCTGTATTGGGGTATGACCTGCCGAAAGTATATGAAGGCCGTGGTGTTTTGGAAGCTGCAAGCATAGGTGTAACATTGAAACCGGGAGAAATGGCTATGCGATGTAATCTGGTATGCATAGAAGGTGACATTTTAAAAAATCACTCGGCAGGACATATTTCTACGGAAGAAGCAGACATACTGATTCAGTACCTCAACAATGAATTAGGGTCAGAGCAGATTTCATTTTACACAGGCGTTTCCTACCGCCATTTATTAGTAGTAAAAAACGGAGACAAGCATTTGGATTGTACTCCTCCCCATGATGTTCCCCTGCAACCTTTTGGCCCGTTGCTTATTCAGGCTGAAACGGAAGAAGCTGTTACCACAGCAAGATTATTGAATGACCTGATACTACGGTCTCAGAAATTACTAAAAAATCATCCGGTAAACCGGAAAAGAATTTCAATAGGCAAAGACCCGGCCAACAGCATATGGCCATGGTCGCCGGGTTATCGCCCGGCAATGCAGACTATGCAGCAAATGTATGGCATTAGGAAAGGAGCCGTCATTTCGGCTGTCGATCTGATAAGAGGTATTGGTGTATACGCCGGATTGGAAGTAATACAGGTGGAAGGAGCAACCGGACTTTACGATACAAATTACGAAGGCAAGGCGAAAGCTGCTTTAGAAGCCCTTAAAACAAACGACTTTGTTTATCTTCATATCGAAGCAAGCGATGAAGCCGGACATGAAGGAGATGTGCAGTTAAAAATCAGGACTATTGAAGACCTTGACAAACGCGTGGTTGGCCCCGTTTACGAAGCATTAAGAATGTGGGACGATCCCGTTGCTATTGCCGTTCTTCCCGATCACCCCACACCCTGTACTATACGTACACATACAAACGATCCTATACCGTTTTTTATTTACAAGCCTTTTCAAAAAGCAGATTTAGTAAAAGAGTATAATGAATTCTCAGTAGAAAACGGTACATTTGGGATTTTAGAAAAAGATCAGTTTATCAAAGAGCTATTAGGCCATGAAATATTATAGTACGAACAAACAGGCTCCTCCTGCTTCTTTAAAAAGAGCTGTTATTAAAGGCTTGGCAGGAGATAAAGGATTGTACATGCCTGAAAATATCGATTTGCTGAACGATTTCGTGATCGGGGATATGAAAGATATGTCGCTGCAGGAGATCGGGTATACAGTTGCCAAAGCATTATTCGGAGATGATGTTCCGGGAGATATACTCCAGACGATAATCAATGAAACATTGAATTTTGATATTCCTGCAGTACCGGTCCGCGATAATATTTACAGCCTGGAATTATTCCATGGTCCTACACTTGCCTTTAAAGATGTAGGCGCGCGTTTCATGGCCCGTCTGTTAAGATACTTCATAACAAAAGAAGGAGTTAGGGATGTCAATGTATTGGTGGCTACTTCGGGAGACACCGGAAGCGCCGTTGCCAACGGATTTCTGGGGGTCGAAGGCATCAATGTATATGTGCTGTATCCGAAAGGAAAGGTGAGCCCTATTCAGGAATGCCAATTCACCACATTGGGAAAAAATATCACCGCTCTCGAAATAGACGGTACATTTGACGACTGCCAGTCGCTTGTTAAATCGGCCTTTATGGATAACGAACTTAATGAACATAGTAAACTGACATCAGCCAATTCTATAAATATTGCCCGGTTTTTGCCACAATCATTCTATTATTTTCACGCTTACGCGCAATTAGATAAAATAGGTAAAGCAGACCAACTGGTTATCAGTGTACCGAGTGGTAACTTCGGCAACCTTACCGCAGGTCTTTTTGCCTATTGGATGGGCTTACCCATTAAACGCTTTGTTGCGGCGAACAATAAAAATGATGTTTTTCTCGAATACCTTAATACAGGTAAGTATTCACCGCGCCCTTCAATAGCCACTATTGCCAATGCTATGGATGTAGGAGACCCAAGTAATTTTGCGCGTATAACAGACTTATTCAGCGTATATCCCGATCCTCATCAAGCAATCAAAAAAAGGATTCTGGGATTTGCATATACGGATGAAGAGATCGCCGGCACCATGAGACAGGTATATAATCAATACGGATATACACTCGATCCGCACGGGGCATGTGGCTATCAGGGATTATCGGATTATAAGCTGAATGAAAGAGAAACAGGTCTTTTCCTTGAAACGGCTCATCCGGCAAAATTTAAAAGTACCGTAGATGAAATATTGGGAACAGACCTGGAAATACCTCTTAAACTTCAGGCATTCATGCAAAGAGAAAAACAATCGATCAGTTTAACTAAAGATTTTACTTCATTTAAAAAATTCCTGATGTCAAAACAGGAATAAAACAGATTAAGTTAGTCTTTTATCAAGAAACTCTTTAAGGATTACGGCTTGGTTATGTTCCGTATCCTTAGATGCGTATAGTAAAGTTACGTTGGATTCTTTTTTTATCGTTTGGATAAATTCCTTAACGGCTTTGGAGTTGTTGAGTTCCTTTTTATACAACGTCTCAAACTTACCCCAATTATCGTTTTGGTCCTTATGGAACCATTCCCTCAACTCAGTGGATGGTGCAATATCTTTTGCCCATATATCATAATGTAAATCCTCTTTTTTTATCCCCCGGGGCCATAAATGATCTACCAAAACCCTCAATCCGTCTGTATTCTCCAATTGATCATAAACACGCTTCAGTTTTATTTCCATCATTCCTATTTTTAATAATTATATTTTGCCGTTTGATAAACAATCCACAGCTTTAGGATGTTGTATCAAAAGAAAAAGTTTAATTGTAAAATAGAAATTTTATGGCAACGACAACAAAATCGAAAGAAAAAAAGGGATCAACAAGTACATCAAATAAAGAAATAGGTACTTTTATCGGCGAATTATTTTCATTCAACAGCAGTTTAAAATTATATCACTGGCATGTAACTGGTGAAGGTAGCTACGCACAGCATATGGCGCTCGATCAGGCTATCGAATCTTTATTAGATGTGATCGACAGGCTGACTGAAACCACTTATTCATTAATGGGTGATATTGAAATTATGATTCCTGAAACAAAAACACCTAAAAATATTGTAAAGCATACAGGCGATTTTTATTCTTATGTTGAGAAACATCGTGACCTGTTCCCCGAAGATATGTCGCAATCCATTATAGATGACTATCAGGAAGCTTTACAGCAATTAAATTACAGATTGATGAGATTAAAATAATATTTTACCTGTATGTGAGAAAAAGGGTTATTTGTTTAGTAACCCTTTTTTTGTTCTCATTTTAGTCCACCGACCATTCTTTCATTTCATACATATCTTTATACTCTTCCCAATCGGGATCCACTTCAGTATAAATAGTTATAGGTAATAATTCAAACGGGGCAAGTATTTCGTTCAACCGTTCGCCGAATACACGGGTAGTACGGGTATAAAATACCCAGATCTTTTCTCCTCCTCCGGTATACACTGCGGTAAGAATTGATAATTTATCTTTTTCCATTGCTTTGCGCAAGGTTTCCTGTATGGTTTCCATTCGTTCGGCGTCAGGTTCAGAAGGCATTCCTTTACCGTCAGGTTCATATTTCCAGGTTATTTCGACCCGTTCCTTGAACTTTCCCGACTGGATAAATTCGGCAAGCGAATCACGTCCCAGAATTGTTATTAATTCACCCGTATCATTTCCCGATAATGCCGTAAACCACTCATTGCTTAATCTCATAACAAACCATTTAAACTAAAAGAAAACATAATTACAAAACAAATGTAACTATAAAAACAAAATATGGTAGCCTGTGGAGCTACCTTATTTAATTGGTCAGATATAAAAACGGATCATTGCTATTTTTAATCTGATCAGAGAGGTCAGTTATCCATTACCATTCCTTTCCTTTATTGTGAGGATCTTCTATACCTTTGGCAATTTCTTCTTTCTATATATCATAAGCGCTTTTTCCGGTGCTTCCGTCTTGCCCGTCTTTGTCATTTCTATGCAAACCGAATATCTCTAATATTAATTATTATTCCCATTTAACATATCATCGTTCACAATACCCCTTTTTATTTTCTTCATTTGCTCTTTCAGGCTGCCAAAGCGGTACGAAATGGTAAGGCTTAGGTCACGCTTGGGAGCGTATTCTGTTGTACGCATGGTAAAAGTTGGATCTGAACTATTGGTTTCGAATTTGCTATTTTTTCTGAAAGGAGTATTACATGCTAAGGATACGGTTAGTTTCTTATCGAAAAAATCTTTATGAACCGCCAAATTCAAAAAACAAAATGTGGAGCGTCTTCCCTGTAACTGTATTTGAGGGGAAATAACCGCATAATTGGCATTTATCCGGAAATCTTTGGGTAGTGTAGCCTGGGCTCCCCCGAATATCCTACCCCCGAATCCATTGTTGGTCATATCGCCCTGCTTACTTTTGAGATCGGTATAATCCCCTGAAGCATTTACAAAAACCCTTATATTTTGCACCGGATTCCAGCTGGCATATAAAAATAAACCGGTTTGTTTCTTTTCCCCTATATTGCCGTATGTCGTAACAGATACGCCGGGCTGTTGAGGGTCCATGAAGGTATACCGTTCAATGGAATTATTTATAAAGACGTAACTCAGTGTAGCATTAAGACTGAATTTACGTCCGAAAATACTGTAATTCAGGTTTACCCCATTACTTTTCACAGAACTGAGTTCCGGATTCCCATAGGTTATATTTAAAGGATCGGTTGTGTTTATATACGGATTCAGATGATTGATACCGGCCCGCTGGATACGCATATTATAACCTATCCGCAATTGCTGAATGTCGGTAAGCTGGTATGATAAGGTAGCATTCGGTACAAGATCGAAATAATCAGTTCCGAAATTCCGTTCCGGAGAATAATCATATTTCACATCCAGTGAAGTGCCTTCAGCACGTAATCCGGCACGGATACCAAAACCATTCAATTTGATAGTATAACCCGCGTAACCCGAATAGATATGTTGCGTATGCTTGAATTTGCGTTCGTCGTCCGCAATGTCTATCCAGTTGCCGGTAGAATCATTCAACAGGTATTGTTGAATATCACTGTCACTTTGGCGAAGAATATATTTTGCACCGATTTCAAGTTCCAGCCCCTGCCAGGTAGGCGTCACATAATCGATTTGTGCCGTATGCTCGTTTGTCTTGGCCTTGTTAATATCCCACTGGTTTATATCCTCATAATTTTGAAGCCCGGTTATATATGTCTGGTTTTCTTCATCCCTGGGCGTATTACTGAAACGGTACGATAACGTCAATAATTCGCCCGGTTTTTTTGTTGCATGCTGGTAATCCACATTTACTTCCGCCCCCCCTATTACCGGAATCGATTTGGTATAACGGTCGTATGAATATACCAGGTCCTGGTTGATATTCCTCATTACTACATCATATTCCGTAAATGAATTGGCTTTCTTACGAAACAAATTGGCTCCCACATGGATCATATTCAGGGAATCGAATTCAAAACTGGCTTCCAGGTATCCACGGTGTTTGGAGTCATTTTCGCGTGTCCTTCCCATTTGAGTAAGAAAACGGTTTGCATCGTTGGTTAGGTTTTCACGTACCGATTCCATTGTCGACCAGGGTTCACGGGCATATTCATATTCATAGTTGGCGATAATACCGAACCTTCCTGCCTTAGCCGTAATAAAAGTTCCCACTTCATATTCTTCAAGCACACTTGCCGACAAATTCACTGTTCCTGTATAACCGTCAAATAAATTACGGGTAGTTACGATATTGATAATCCCCCCAACACCTTCGGCATCGTATCGGGCGCCGGGATCAGTTACCACTTCTATATTTTTAACGGTACTTGCCGGCATACTTTTCAATACCTCCGACGGGTTACTGCTTAAAAGCCCCGATGGCCTTCCATTGACATATATCTTAAAATCCGACGAACCCTTTAACTGGATATTATCTTCCCCGTCAACCGTTACCATCGGCACTTTCCTGAGCATTTCAAGCGTATTATTTACTTTCGCCTCTGGATCGTCATCCATACTGTACACCAATTTATCGATATCGACTTTTACCAACGGCTTTTGTGCCACTACCGTTACTTCACCAAGTTGTTGATTGGCATCCTGCATATATAAAGAACCCACATTCAACTCTTTTTTATTATCAGGGAAAACCAATTCACGGGTAACAGGAGCTTTACCGACATATTGTAACGCCAGTTGATACAAACCGGGCTGAGCCAATTCTACCGCGAAAGAACCGTCTATATCACATACCGAGTGGCCCAGTATCATTCCTGAAGCATCACTTAAAGAGGTAACACTTACCGTAGCAAACGATACTGGCTCATTCGTCAACGAATCGATTACCATACCTTTAATAATAAAACTGCCTGAAGGGTTATCGGTTGCTGATATGCTGATTGACGTGATAAAAACACATGCAAATACAATTAAATACCTTTTCATCTCTTTATATTGTTTTCTGGTTATTAATCTACTGATGACAGTGCAAAAATGAAGTATAAAAGAGGAGGTTGTACCTTTTTCCGGTTAAACACGAAAATCGGGTATTGGGAAGGAAAAGAAAGCTTTTAAAAGTCGGTAAATTAATAGCTAAAACATGCTGTAATACACGTTTATATCGTATTTTTACAAACAAAAAACACATGAAAATCAAACTGAATATTCATAATAACTACAAAATTATAGCCCTGATTGCCCTGGCAATCGGAGCCGTTTTATCTTATTATGAAATTTCCCAATTGTTCGATGAAGACATTATTATTCCCGACAGTGCAGATTATTTTATAGCAATCAGTAATTTTATCTTTTTTACCTTACTGTCCGGAATACTGATCTATATTAATACCCGTACGTTAAATAAGCACGAAGACCTTCGCCATTTCATCTATTCCGCATTAGCCGTAGCGACTTTCAGCCTGTACATCTGGTTGGTGCATGATCCCGTAGCAGACAGGTCAAACGAGAGACATTCCGAAATATACGATGATTATTACCGTCATCGCAAAAAGGAAAGGCGTGAAAGAGGAAAACATTCGCTATATTTCCATGAAAAAGGCGAAGACTGGATGGGAGTATCCGTAATCCTGTTGTTCGCCATTTACGGCTTCAGCCGTATCTATAATATGTCGCGGCGCAAAGAAGAGATCGAACGCAAACTCGAACAGCTTAAAAACGAATCGTTGCAGAGCCAGATCAGCGCGTTGAACAACCAGATAAATCCGCATTTCTTTTTCAACGCACTCAACGCACTGCATTCATTAATAGTAGAAGACAAAAAAGAAAAATCCCTGGAATATGTATCTAATTTATCCCATGTTTTCAGGTATATACTTCAAAGCGAAAAGAAAGACCTGGTAAACTTATCCGAAGAATTTGCTTTTCTGGAAACATACCGATTCATGCTCTCCGTCAAATATGAACAAAAACTGAACTTCAACATTCAGGTGGACAAAAAATACGATAATTATTTCCTTCCGGTTTTATCACTGCTCCCTATTGTTGAAAACGTGATCAAACATAATGAAATAAGCAATAAACACCCGATGACCGTAGATATATACATAGACGGGAACGATTACCTGATCATCAAAAATGAAAAACGTGAAAAACTCGACCGGATCGATTCGGAGGGTATAGGAATGAAAAACCTGAATAACCGGTTCCGCTTACTGACAAAAAAAGAAATAAAAATTGAAAACACACCTCTTGTTTACAGTGTTTGTCTACCTTTATCCATGCCCAAACAATAGAAAGCCATGAAAGTTATCGTAGTTGAAGATGAAGCCGCAGCTTTTAATAATATCAGGAACTTACTTCGCCAGGTTGACGCGTCTATCGAAATCATCGACAATTTCGACACCGTAGCCGACAGTGTAGCCTGGTTTCGTTCCCATCCGGCACCCGATCTCGTATTTATGGATATCGAACTGGCCGACGGCTCATCATTTAATATTTTCGAATGTGTAACGATCGAAGCCCCGGTTATTTTCACTACCGCATACGATGAATATGCCATTAAAGCATTCCGGGTGAACAGTATCGACTATATTTTAAAGCCGATCACTCTCGAAAGTATACGCGAGGCACTTACTAAATATGCAAAAATGAACCGGCTCGCCTTCGTGCAGACCAGCCGGAACCTTGAACAGGTCCTTGCACCAAAAGAATACATCCAGCGCATCCTTATTCCCGTCAAGGACAAGATCATTCCCGTAAAGACAGAAGATGTTGCCTATATATACAACACCGGTGGAAGCACTGAACTGGTCACAGTCCAAAACGTATCATACAATCTGGATAAATCATTGGATTCTATCATGGCCAAATTGAATCCGGCAAACTTTTTCCGTGCCAACAGGCAATTTATCGTTTCCAAAGAAATAATAGACAGCATTACCGTATGGTTCGACAACCGTTTACTGATCCGTTTAACTATCAATACTCCTGAGCGCATCTATATTTCTAAAAATAAAGCAGCCGAATTTAAGGCCTGGTTTTCGGAATAGTTTCTTATGCAGAAAGCAGAAACGAAAGCATATCACTTTTTTGCGTTTTGCGTTTTGTGTACCGCTTTATTCTTTAACCACAGCTGGTATGAGTTGATAATATTCTGCCACAAGACATAGGATGCAGGAGCTACCGAAGAGATCGGGTTAAGATAAGCCTGTGCCATCCATATCGCCAGTATGGTGTTCTTCTGACCCAACCCCTGCCCGCAAGAAACGGGATCACCGTAACGCTTACCAATACGCCTGCCTATAAGAAACTGCCCGGCACAGATCACCAAAGCTACTACAGCAAGGCTGATCTCTGTTTTATAATCCGGATTCTCCTGTTCGATCAGGAATTTTACCGTACTACCCGTTACAATGGTGAGGGCAATTGCCCACAGATAAAAGGAAATTTTACTTAAACGCATCAGCACCTTGTTTACCCGGGGGAACAAATAACGGATAAACCATGCCAGAAACAACGGCAAAAGCAGTAAAGGCCCTACCCGTTTACAGATATAAAGGAAAGATTCGATAAACGACATCTCGGTATGCGGACCGATAAAAGGAAAAAGAACAGGCGCCACAAGAGCAACACCAATATTGCACAATAAAAGGTAACTGGTAAGAAAAGGAACATTCCCTCCCAGCATCCCGGTAATCACCGCAGCCGAAATAGCAGTGGGAACCAAAACACAAACAAACGCACCCTGGGCAACAACGGGATGATACAGGCTAACGATACCGTAAACTACAATACATCCAATAAGCTGAATAGCCAGCAACCAGATATGAGGCAACCGCAAATGTATATCACGCGGGGAAAGTTTACAAAACGTAAACAACAACATAATAAAGATAAGGTAGGGTGTAATAAACGTAAACCAACTCACCACCGGATAAGCAACCGCTCCCGTTATCATAGCTATCGGAAGCGTATAGTTTTTAAAAAATTGAAGCATATTACCCTACCTTATTTTTAGATACACCTCTACCTATTCTTTTTTAACCCGACAAAGATAGCTCATTAATCCTCATTATCTACTAAAGAAAATAATATTGATTTTTTTAGATTTCTATTTATTCTAAAAATTGAAATTTAATAATACATAGTTATGCATAACTTACAATTGAATTTATTCACTAATAAAAAATCCATGAAAAATTATTCGGAAATAATTAACCACAGGTGTAAACTATTTCATTTAGTTCACCTGTGGTCATTTCAGCGGTATTACCTGATGAGGTTTTAAATATTTTACCTTACAACTACTTTATGCGTTTCGTTTCCAATCCGTATGATATAAATACCTTTAGATACCGGAAGGGATGTATATCCGGCAGGAAGAAGCCGGCTACTGAATAATTGCCCCGATAAGGTATAGACCTCCATTTGTTGGGGTTGTTGGATTTCCACACACAAACAATTATTCTCAGACCATACATTGTGTTCCTTTTCCACTTTCTCAACCCCTACACCGTTGTAGCGTACATTTTTTATTACAATCTCAATATTCTTACCAATATTTCGTACAATATAATATCCATTCAGGAATGGAACAGGTATCCCTTCGCCGGTTTCCACTCTCATAGCCGAGATATCAGCTCCCTCTAGGGCGTTAATTTTAAAAATGAAATCTGTACTTTTCAATAACTTATAAGTTCCGGCCTTATAACTTGTTTGAATACCATCCACCCGGGGAAGGGTTAGTTGGAAATATTCCGAAATTCCGTACAAAGGATTACGTATATCTACCTGATTGGAAACTCCTTTTAATAAAGGCATATTTTTATTGCTTTTATCAATCACCCAGTAACTTTCATTCCAATTAGAAACTGGTCCTTTGCTCATTTCTCCACCCCAATTAAGGCCATTCCGGCCTTTACCATCGTCTTCCACAGGATTTCCGTTTACAAAGGCATAATTATTCAAAAATGAAACAGGCCCGGTGATATCACTAACGATACGATAAACAGGAGGATATTCCCCTAAAATAATAACTAAGTTGTTCGATATACTGATTGATGTGTTTTGATTATATATGTTATAGATCAGTCCGCCGTATTGATCTGATTTCGAAGAAAACAGCTCCGCAAATTCAGTAATCACATAATTATCTTTAATCAACGCAGAAACGAGGTTCTCCATATTTATTCTTCCTATTAATCCGCCACCGGTTTGCATTATACTATTGCTGTAACAGTTACGTACAACCAGTTTACCCGATTTGTTATTATCCGGTAAATCCTTGACATAACCGGCAATCCCTCCGCAATCGAGTAGTAATTCTGTTACTGCAAACGGCGCATTGTTGTAGCATGAAACAAACAGGGAAGAGTCTCTGTTCAATACTTCGGCAACACCGGCTATTCCTCCCGCCTGAACTGGATTATTGTGGTAAAAAGGACCGATTTTACCACTGTTGCCGGAAGATGAAACGGTAAATATCCCTCTTACAATACCCACTATACCACCTACACCGCAATCTTTTGTCCAGCCGTTAAACCGGATATTCACATTGCCTGTGTTACTGCAGGAATCAATAATTGTTTTTCCTGTGGCAAATCCTATCAAACCACCTGTAGCTGATATTTCACGGCCTTTACTATCATAACCGCCGTCTATATCCAGATTTATATTATGACAATTACGGATCACTATAGAATCGTTTGCACTGAACGCTGCTCCTGCAATACCGCCGGTGTATATGGGATAAGAACCCTGTTCGCCTACTCTTTTACCAATGATACTTCCTTTTTCAAGCAACAGATTGGTCACCTTCGCCCCATCTCCCAGATAACCGAACAAACCGGCACTCTGGGAGTCGGCGTTTATACTGAGATACTGAATTTTATTATTATTCCCGTCAAAAATACCCCGGAAATTGTTTCTTACACTGTTACCGGCCGGAACCCATAGATGGGATTTTATATCGATATCCGTTCCCAAAGTAAATGTAGTATCTTTAAAATGATGCCCCTCGTTGACCAATTTTGAAAAACCGGCTAATTCTTCCGCTGTTGAAAGTATGTATTTATTTTTTGCCGGGTTTTTTGTAAACCAGCCGGTATCTGCATAATCTGCCCAACTCCCTTCTGCCTGGTACGTTATGCCTTCTCCTTCGATAACTACTTCTATATCTTTGGTTATATTTTTTAGAATAAAGTAGTATGTCGACGACGATAATTCTTGATAAACAGGAATATCTGTTTCATTCAATGTTTTTACTGTAACATTTTTTAATTCCACTTCTCTGGAACCAACACTTACAGAGAAAATGAAATCTTTTCCTTTTCTTATTTTATAAACATCCGGTTCATAATCGTAATAAGCGCCGGAATATCTGGGAAGTTTTACGGAATGATACACCGCCGAATAATTGTAAAGCGGATTATTTATCGCTGGAGATTGGGAAAAGTTTTTTAAAGTGGGTAAATATTGGTTGCCGGCAGCAATTTCCCATATATTTTTATTCCATTTATTAACCGGGGCCTGGTTAACCATGCCGCTCCATTCGTTTAAATTTTGTTCAGAAACCCCAGGAATACCATTAATAAACATATAATTGTTTTCTAATGTTAGAGTTAGAGGTGATATTCCGTTATGGATAAGAAAATCTTTAGGTGGAATTGCTTCATCGTTGAGCTTATCGACTATAAAAAGACAATTCGATACTTTGAAAACTGTATGGGTTTGATTAGTTAACCGTATGTTCATAAAAGCATGCGCAGAATACATATGATCATTTTTAAACGCATCGACAGCATAACTGTTTTCCACTATAACAGCATCCAACCGTGAACTTGATATATCGCCGATAACAGCTCCCGTCCGCACACTTTCAGTATCAAAAACATTATCACTGAAACAATTATCAAGAATAAAGAAACCACCTTTCCGCGAAGAAAGCGGATCATGCCCGAGTCCGCCTACTATTCCCGAACAATATACACCGTCACTTATATTTTTGTCTTTTATTATAATAAATGCACTTTTGTTGTAACAGGCTGTAATCCGGCTGGTATGAACATTATCCGGCTGAACCCACCCGGCCACACCTCCCGCATACGTTTCGGAATTATAGACGGAAGTTATATTACCTGTATTAAAAGAATTGGAAATAATAAAATTTCCGTTTAGATATCCCGCTATTCCTCCTATTTTCATTCTTCCGACGTACACATCCCCCTGGGTTGTCACCTCTCCGTTATTTGAACACTGGTCTATAGTTATTTTGCCGGAAGAATAACCTGTTATTCCACCCGTGTACGAATCCTGGGAGGAAGTGTACCTGGAATAACCTGCTTTTACCGCTACGTTTAAATTATGGCAATTACGGATAACAATCGAGTCATTACCGGAACTCAACGCAGTCGCTACAAATACCCCTGTCTGTGTAGATGGATAGGATTCCCAATCCTTTGCACCGATAATTTGACCACCCTCAACCGATAAGTTTAAAATTTTGGCTCCACCACCTACACATCCGAAAAGGCCGGTATTTTGATATTGTGTTACCTGCCCGATATACAAATTACTGATCTTTTTACCATTACCATCTAATGTACCGCAGAAAGAATTACCTTCCCCGCTTGCGACCGGTGTCCAGTAATGGACCTTCAGATCGATAACAGCACGATCCGACAGTTGGATCGTCGTATCCTTAAACTGGTGCCCTTCATTTACCAGTTTGGATAAACCCGCCAACTCTGCGGCTGTGGAAATGGTATAAGTTTTTCCCTGATTATTTGTAAACCAATCGGTATCGGCAAAATCAATCCAGTTTCCTTCCTGTCCGGAAACGTTTAAAGAGGCAAAAGATATAATTACCACACAAAATAGTAGAACCTTTTTCATACTCTAAATTATTTAGATTTATATAACTAAGAAAACATACGTATTCATTCATCCATATCTGTTCAGATATAAACGGTATTTTCCATAAAACAATATATAAAAATGATTTTCATTGCCTTATAAATTCCAGAATGGAATAAGAATTTAATTCAATCCGGAACCGGTTATTATCTATTATTTCACCTCTATACTCATTACCCGCAAGAAAAAAGTTAATGGAATTGCCGCCTATTCCAAAAGTTCCGTTTGCTTTCATGGTTATTAATCCGTCAGGATTTTTATTGCGGATGGTCCATTCCAATTCCGTATTTGAAGTAAATTTAAATACCCAGTATTGATCGGTTCCCTCTACTAAACCTGCATGAGCGGCAAAACTACGGCCTACAAGTTTATCGGGCTCAAAGCCGTCGTCGTCATCGGAACAACTATTAAACAAAAAAGGAATTAAAATCAATAAAATAAAAAGAGTCTTTTCCATATCGGTAGAATTTAAGTCACTACCAAATATAAGATTTTTTTATTATGATTCAAATAAAATACTAAACTTTTAAACGGATTTTCAGCTTCATCAATACCCAGGCCAGGCCAACCACCAGTAAAGAAAATACGGCGGATTTAATCAGTCCGGGTAATCCCGATTGCATCCATGCGGGGTAATGGACATGTAATAATGATTCAACACTATACCATGCATACGGGATAATATAACAGGTAAGGGTAACCATTCCTGCAGGTTTAATGATCCTAAACCAATGGCTTTTCTGCTTCACATCCGTCAGCCAATACACAAAGGCAAAAAGGGGAAAGAAAATCGCACAACAATAGAACAACCAGGTAGGTGTTCCCTGAAGTTTGGAAATTATCCAGTATTGATGCGAGATTACAGCGGCAATAAGCATCACTACGCCAACTGTACCCATAATGGAAAAGAAACGTTTCGGATTCAGCTTATCGGCATACTTCTGCATCAGCAATGCCGCCCATACACCGGCCATACCGAAAGCATGCAGGGTAGCTTCGCTTGGAATATACCGCATAAAAGGAATATCCCTGAACACTCCCGCAGCAGAGAGCAATGAACAGGCAACCAATACAAGCAGCGCCACCGAATTATATAAAATATTGTCGCGCGTAATAAGGTAGATAGCCGCACAAACCACATACGTCCATCCGATCAGGCCGAGGATACCCCACCATTGAGGCGAGAAAGCGGCGCCTCCCGCACCTTTATAAATATAAAAAAGATAGATCAATATAACGATCCCGGATGCTTTCATAGCCGGAAACAGGTATTTCCTCCAGTCTGTTACGCTTGGATAAACGCTCCAGATCAAGAAGAACCCGAGAACCATCCACAGGGAAAATACCGGATTCGACATCCCGGTGGCCGCGGGGTCGAGCGTATCCCTGTTTACCGTATAGACACCCATCACCAGCAAAGCAACGGTCCTCCAGAAAACATGTTTACAGACTCCCCACGTCGTATCGCCTTTGCGGATACGGTTCTGTATCGCATAAGGAATAGCCATTCCCATAGCAAAAAGAAAAGCCGGGAAAATGGTATCCGAAAAACCGAGCATATCTTCATCACGCGCCGCATGCAACAACCAGTGCGGAATGTTTTTCAATCCCGGTATATCATTTACGAAAAGCATAAAATACATGGTGAGCGCACGGAATATATCCAAAGCTTCGATACGGACTGTTTTTCTGGCCTGCATGGTAAAAATAGAGTTAACGTTACTGCAAATATAAAGAAAGAAAAACACGGAGATACTTTCAGCCGGGTTTTTTATCATCCCTTTGCCGTTGGTATCTCCGTGTTAACCGGTTTATTTTTGCATATTACCTTACCGGGATATACTGCACAAATGCCTCGATCGCTTCATATGCGGCAAGTCCAAGCTCTTTATAAAGTTCGGCAGTGGCACGGTTGCGGTCTTCGGCACGCTGCCAGAAAAGACGTTCGTCATCGCCTAAGAAAGGAGCGCTTTCCGCCTGCGACTGATGTTTAAGGATAGCGATCCGTTTATGTCGTAATTCTTCCGGGCTGATCGGGACGGCCATTTCGATATGGTCCATTTCCCATTCCGCCCATGCGCCGCGGTACATCCATATACGGCAGTTTTTAAGCCATTCCTCGTCTTTCATTTCGTCTACAGCCGCAAGTATCGCATCCAGGCATACCTTATGCGTTCCGTGAGGATCGGCAAGGTCGCCGGCAACAAACATCTGGTCGGGTTTCACTTCTTCCAGGAAGTCGCGTATGATCTTAATATCCGCTTCACTCAGGTCGTTCTTTTTCACCATACCGGTTTCGTAGAACGGCAGGTCGAGAAAGCGGATATGGTCTTCCTTAGTGATACCGGTATAACGGGCTCCGGCGCGGGCTTCTTCCCTGCGGATCGTACCTTTCATAAAAAGTACGTCGTCTTTCTCGCGTTCACCTTCCACTTTTTCATACCGGAGGAAATGAATTATTTCTTCAGCCTTTTTCCTCAGTGAATCGTTACCCGGTGAATACTTATCGCTCACATCACGCAGGTATTCGCAATAGCGGATCACCTCCTCATCGCCTACGGCGATATTTCCCGAAGTCTGGTAAGCCACATACACATCATGCTGCTGATCGCAAAGCCTGCGGAATGTTCCGCCCATAGAGATCACATCGTCGTCGGGGTGCGGGCTGAAAATGATCACCTTCTTCGGAAAAGGGGTTGCCCGCTCCGGACGGTTCGAGTCGTCGGCATTCGGTTTACCGCCCGGCCATCCGGTAATGGTATGTTGTATATCATTAAAAATCCGTATATTCACATTATAAGCCGAACCGTATAACGCCAGTAATTCGCCCAGCCCGTTCTCAGCGTAGTCCTTGTTCGTGAGTTTCAGTATAGGTTTGCCCGTGAGCTGGCAGAGCCATACGATCGCCCGGCGGATCAGTTTATTGTCCCATTCGCAACTGGTAACCAGCCAGGGATGGCTTATCCTTGTCAGCTGTGAAGCTGCCGAAAGGTCGGTTATTACCCGTACATTCTTCTTGTCCTGCAGGAAAGTGGCCGGTAACATATCGCTTACTTTACCTTCCACCGTTTCCTCAATAATACGGGCTTTGCCTTCGCCCCATGCCATCAGTACGATTTGCCGGGCATTCATTATGGTAGACATGCCCATGGTAATAACTCCGGCAGGCACGTTTTCAACAGATTTAAATATTTTCGCCGCTTCTTTTCGTGAATCACTGTCTAATAAGACAAGCCTGGTAACCGAACTCATTAATGACCCGGGGCCGTTGAAACTGATATTTCCGGCCTGGCCGATACCGAGCAGTACATAATCGATGCCGCCTACATTGTGTATCTCCTGCTCATAACGGATGCAGAAATCATAAATTTCTTCTTTAGGTATAAAACCGTCCGGCGAATAGATATTGCCCGGCTCTATATCAATATGGTTAAGAAAATAATCTTTCAGGTATGTCAGGTTGCTGAATGCCGCAACCGTCAGCGGATAAAATTCATACAGGTTGAATATAATCACATTACGGAAACTCAATCCTTCTTCTTTGTGCATACGGATCAGTTCCTTGAATACACTTTGGGGCGAACGACCGCCGGGCAAAGCCATTACAAAATGTTTGCCTTCTTCCTGTTTTTTCCTGATTTGTGTTGCGATTTCGCTGGCGATTAGTGAAGATCCTTCATCGGCCGATTCATAGATAAATGTAGGGATCTTTTCAAAACGTGTCAATACAGATTCTTCATACGCATTCTCCGGACGGTATAGCCTCGAAGGGGTACGCGTTAGAGTAATCTGAGAACTTAAATTTGTTTTCATGTTTATTTCTCGATTTAGTATTTTGTATATAAAAAAGACCGAATTGCAAATATAGCAATTTATTAAATAACAAGTTGAAAGCTTCAGGAGTTTAATTCTTCCAGTTCAATAGTTAGTTCGGTCCATTTATCCATAGTTTCGGAAAGGTCTTTTTTCAGTTCCGAATAGGCGCCGTATAAAGCGGTATCGGAAGCACCTTCAGGAGTAGCGAGGCGTTCCTCCGTACGAGCAATGCTTTTCTCTATTTCCGCTATTTTATTTTCCGCTTCTGCGATGGCTTTTTCTATTCTGCGGATAGCTTTGCTTTGCTCTTTTCTTGCTTCATAGGAAAGTTTGTTTTGCGTAGGCTGTTCTTCAGTTTCCGCCGAAGCCTCCTTTTGCCCGGCCGATCGCTCGAGTTCTCGCAGGCTATCCATTTTTTTCCGCTCAAGGAATTCGTATATGCCGCCGATGTGTTCAATTACCCGTTTATTGCCGAACTCAAACACCTTGTCTACCAACCCGTCGAGGAATTCACGGTCGTGGGATACGACAATAACGGTTCCGTCGAACTCTTTCAGGGCGCTTTTCAGTACATCTTTCGAACGCATGTCGAGATGATTCGTCGGCTCGTCCAGGATCAGCAGGTTTACAGGGTCGAGAAGCAGGCGTATCATCGCCAGGCGGCTGCGCTCACCTCCCGAAAGAACGCCTACCTTCTTGTCGGACGCTTCCCCGCCGAACATAAATGCTCCCAATATATCGCGTATCTTCGTACGTATATCTCCCTGTGCCACATAGTCGATCGTATCGAATACCGTCAGTTTCTCGTCGAGCAGTTGTGCCTGGTTCTGGGCAAAATAACCGATCTTTACATTATGGCCGATCTGCAGCTTGCCGTCAAAACCGATTTCATCCATGATACATTTGACAAGTGTCGACTTACCTTCGCCGTTTTTACCTACAAAAGCGACCTTATCACCCCGGTTGATTGTAAGCGTCACATGTTTAAATACCAGGTAGTCGCCATACCGTTTGGCTACCTCTTCGGCAATGACAGGATACGAACCCGACCGCGGTGCGGGCGGAAACTTGAGGCTCAGCGATGCATTGTCTACATCATCCACTTCGATCCGTTCCACTTTCTCCAGTTGTTTGATACGCGACTGAACCTGTACAGCCTTCGTCGCTTTATAGCGGAAACGCTCGATGAAGGCTTCGGTATCGGCCAGTTTCTTCTGCTGGTTCTCGTAGGCGCGTAGCTGTTGCTCGCGGCGTTCCTGACGGAGCGCTACATAGTCGGAATATTTTACCTTATAATCGTATATTTTACCCAATTCTATTTCGATGGTACGGAAAGTGGTATTGTCGATGAATGCACGGTCGTGCGATACAAGGATCACCGCATTGGCACGGGTTGCAATAAAAGTTTCGAGCCACTGGATAGATTCGATATCAAGGTGATTTGTCGGTTCATCGAGCAATAATACGTCAGGACGGCTCAGCAGCAACTTTGCCAGTTCGATACGCATACGCCAGCCACCGCTGAATTCGGATGTCTGCCGGTCGAAATCCGCTCGCGTAAACCCTAATCCCATCAGCGTACGTTCCAGTTCAGCCAGGTAATTATTACCCCCCATCATCTGGAAAAGTTCCGATTTATTAGTTGCTTTTTCAATCAGGTTATGATACGAATCCGATTCGTAATCCGTCCTTTCGGCAAGTTGTTTGTTTAAAAGGTCAATCTCCTGTTCCAGTTGATGAATATGATCGAAGGCCCGCTCCGCTTCCTCCTTTACCGTCCGTCCGTCGGTAATTTTCATTTGTTGCGGCAGATACCCTACGGTAATATCTTTGGGTATGGTCACTGTACCCGAGGTAGGCGCCTGCAGGCCGGCGAATATCTTAAGCATGGTGCTTTTCCCGGCGCCGTTCTTACCCACCAGCGCAATACGGTCTTTTTTGTTTACCACAAAAGATATGTCGTCAAACAAGGTAAACCCGCCAAATTCAACCGATAGTCCGTCAACTGAAATCATATGCTTTTTATTTATGAAGCACAAAGATACCTTAAATAACGAATATTACACAATGCCCGAATACCGGTATTTCAATCATACGGAGGGAAAAATCTAATAAATCTATAACTATGTTTTAAATTTATGGCATAAAACCGCGTAAATAGAAATAGAAATTACAGGAAACTATTTATTATTAGAAAAAATTATATATGAATGCAATCTGATTTTATATTTCCGCAAATTTCGGGTAAGATGATCTATTTTTAATCCCTAATTAATATCTTACAATATCTTATTCCAGAACGATTTTTCCATTCTTGATTGCTGAGGTATGGATACAAAAATACTATTTTCACCGTGTGAAATAATCGTATCGGTTTCTGTGATCATTTTAACTGTAAATACCGGACGCCTGTATAAATAATTGTCCCTGTAGGAATACCTGTCCTGAAGGGAAGGATCTTCCCAGTAAGCGTGCGTTTTATCCACCGGGGTTACATACACGGAAGCCAGACGGGAAGGAGGAAAATAGATCTCCTTGGACCATTCTCCGTAGGCGGTTTCCACGGTATCTTTATAAAAGATCAGTATCTTATAGGGCTTTTCATATTGCACTGATACCTGGCATGTAACACCTGTAAAACGGGTTTCCCTGCTGCATGAAGAACAGAAAATCAAAAATAAAAAAACAGTTAACAGTGGTAGTGTTCTCATTTTAAAAACGGTCATTTAATTAAGTGATTTGCAAATAACGGAATTTTATTTTTAATTATCAACAGGTGTACGGATTTTACAGGCATAACTATTTAATATTTTGACAAGATTAAACTTTTAAGAGTATGTATTTATTTAATTTGCAATGAATTTACCCTTTTTTCAACACGCTAAAAAAAGTTGTATCTCATTTTTAAACGTTACAAATATAACGAAACAATCTGATAAAATTTATATATTAAACGGAGTATTTTTTTCATTATTACAATTCACGTTCGAATAAAAACATAAATGAAATAGACAGGCGGTTGCTATTATTTTCTTTTTTATTTTCAGTTTTTATACCGGATGTATAGGTATAAAAAAATAATTTAAATGTTGCGTGCTTAACCGAT
This sequence comes from Bacteroidales bacterium UBA4116, assembly GCA_002381645.1. Classification (GTDB taxonomy): domain Bacteria; phylum Bacteroidota; class Bacteroidia; order Bacteroidales; family Tannerellaceae; genus DFXE01. The sequence continues at coordinate 163,166 of DFXE01000011.1, read as the reverse complement.
GGTTTAACCGGATTATTTAAAGTAAATATGGGAAGATGATAAAACGGTAATGCTGATTAATCTGATCGTGCTCCAGATAAACTGCTCTTACCGTATGATAACCTAATCGCGTAATTTCATAAGGATTTTACAGGTAAGTAAAATAATAATAGCCGCAATAATCCATTTATATGCATTAGTTATGGTAGTAAACGAACGTTCTTCAGTTGCCGACCGGAATTCGCTCCTGCTCTCATTTTCACGGAAACTGACCTTTCTGCTTTGTTGTTCCTCGGTATTTTGTGCGCCTGTACAGGAGGATAAGACGGCCACTTCCAGTGGATATTGCCGTCCCGCGCTGTCGGGTTCGGAAAACCGAACACTGTTCATCCGTGTCACCGTATGAATGCCGGAGCGTACCAGGCGTATTACATGTAAACTGTCTTTTTGCAGTTGGGATAATGCTACGGTTGCATGCCTCCGGCTGTCGTAAGCTGTTTTGCTACGTACCGAACAGGAAAAAGAAAGAAGAAGAATAAAGCAAAAAATGAGGATTTTAAGTATCATGATTGTTTGGATAATAAGAATAGATAAACCAAGCCGTTTTACCGGCCCGATTTCGATTTATAACTGTAATCCACACCAAACAATGCCCCGGCAAAAGTGGAGACTTCACCAAACGCAATCAGTACGGAATTATGTATTTCGCCCGTCGGGCTGCACCAGAATCCGAGAAAAAGCAGGATAAGGCCGGCCAAAGACAATATAGCGGCAATAATCAACTGGCAATTCCAGTAAAATGACTCTCTTTTCATATGCATGTTTATATAGAAGGAGTTAAAGAAGTTATCACTCGCTTTATCCGTTAGGAGTTAAGGAGTCAGGAAGGAAATACGGAAATTAATTTTTACCCCATGTAAGTTCCAACCTTAACCCCTCTGACTCCCTGAATCTTTTAACTCCTTGACTTTAATTATCAACTCATTACCAGAAAACCATACTCCGCCTTAACGTCGAAACAGGGACAGGCTTTATTCGCCAGGTCGCGGTGCCCGCATATCCTGCATCCTGGAAATTTACGGAGCAGGTACCGGAGCAACTGCAGGATGGCTTCTTTCTGCTGCGGCGTACGGGTGTCGGACGGTTTGCCGTTCTCATCCAGGCCGCCTTCATAGCAAATCCCTACACTGTGGCGGTTGTGCCCCGTTACATGGGCGGGGACCATACCGAGGGGCCGCATTTCGACAATTCCTCCTGCACGACGGATGTAATAGTTATAGCCGGCACGTGCAAAACCCCGTGCACGATGATCGTTCTCGAGCTGTGCCGGAGGATAATCACTGCCCGTACGGGTTGCCGAGCAGTGAATTACGATCAGGTTTACGGGCCGCATTAATCCATGTGTGGGCGTTCGCACTCTTTTTCAACTTCCCTCTCTACTACGTCTACCGGTTCGAAACTTACGTTGTTTCGGGTAGACCGCAGGATAGCACCGGGCGAGAATACGATCCGGGCCTTCCTGATCTTATGGGCGTCGAGCTGTTTTTCCGTATCCGTCCCTTCCGAACTGATGGATAAGCGGAAGTTACCCAGTTCGCCCAGTTGCACCACATTACCCGAGCTTAACTCAAGGTCCATGGCCCATGAGAGCGAATCGAACACCGCCTTTACGTCGGCCGACGATACGGTAGACCTTGCCGATACCAGTTTACAGATCTTGTCTACCCCCGAAATGCCGGAGGTCTTTGCCACAGCATAATACTTGAGCGCGCCTTTGTCGTCGCCGTTCAACACTTTGCGTTTCACTTTTCTGAATTTCAATGCCATACTTTTTAAATTTAAATGATTATTACTATCTGATTGACGGCCGATCAATCCTACGGCAAATATATACCGCCCGAAAAGAGGGTTGTCCGCTAATGTCCGTAAGTGTCCGCTAATGTCCTTTGATGTCCGCTAATGTCCGTTTGCTTTATTCCAAAAAGGGGGATAGGTAAAAGGGCGCGTGATCCGCGAATATCTTACCAGAATGCAAACTGCATATACGTTGTTACATCGCCAGTTCAAGAAGACGCAGTTAAAAAACGAATAAGATATATTAATTTGATTTCATTTTGTTTTACATGTTCAAAACGGAAAAATGTCACCGGGGCAAAAGAGGAACAAAGGCTCGGTTTTTTAGGTAATAAAATATTACAAAAAAGATCTGAGTTTCACGCTTTCGTTTCTTTTCTATTCTTTTCAACTTAAAAATAAATAAATTTCCGTCTTTTATTTGAAATAAAAATACATATCCTTAGCTCAAGTTATAGTTTTATGGATATGTGTCGATATTAATTCAAACATTTTTAAAACTTAATCTTATCTGTGTATTTACTGGTGGGTTCTATGTTTAAAGCATATAATTACCGTATCCTGTTAGTATATTGTATATTAAAATAAAATTTGGTTATTTATATCCTCTTTCCCGATTTATTTCTAACCATATAATTAACTTATTTCTGATTAATCCGTATAAATAATCGTATATTTATTAACTATCTAACTTTTAATATGGATTTAAAATGAAAAAATTACTATTTTATTCATTAAGTTTATTATTGCTGTTTATTGCATGTAATAATGAAGTTACTTTTGTTAAAAATGAGGCTCCTGGTAAAACCTCTTTATCGGCTAACCGATTTTATGGGGTCAAATACACCGAAAACGATCTTTCGACAAAAGGTATAGCACAACGTAACAAACTCTGGTACCCCGGTTCCGTCATTACCGTTAAGTTCTTAAACGGCAGTAATGAATACATGGAAACAGTCAGAAAATATGCTGTGGAATGGGAGATATACGCGGGAATAACATTCGAGTTTATAACTGAAGGAAAAGCGGATGTACGTATCGGATTCGATTGGAATGAAGACCGGTATATCACCTGGTCGTATACGGGAACGGATTGTAAGTCGGTTAATGACCAGTCGGAAGCGACGGCAAGTTTTGCGGATTGGCGACGTGCTTCGCAAGAGGAAATGAGAGGAGATGTATTGCGTTTGTTCGGTCAGGTACTGGGTCTTGAACTGGAGTATCGCCATTTAAACTTCGATGCCGACTGGTCAGAACGTATAGCCGATTATTGGGAAGGAGAGATAATGGATATACCCTGGGGAAATTTAAAAGAATATGTTTTTGACCCGCTCCTTTCGGGCCGTGTAATCATGACGGAAGAATACGATGAAAATTCCATTATGATATGGCCGTTTACCCGCAGATACGCAGGCAATACCCCACGCGATTTTAATTTCGATTTATCGGAAAAGGACAAACTGTTTATCGCACAACTTTATCCTAAAGGCGAGGAAGAACCGGTTATTGTTGTAGAGGTTAATATTGATGAAGTTTTTCCCTGGGTTGATGTTACTCTACATTCAGATAATCCCTTCAGCGTAAAAGTGGATTACGGTGACGGAAACAAAAAAAGTATAAATTCAACCTATTATACGGATTATCATTCATTACCGGTTTGGGAAGGATATTCAAGCGATGATTATTCACTTAAGAATATAAAGATTTATGCAAATGAAGGTGACATTCAAAAATTATATACCTCCCTCTATAATGTAAGGCACATCGATGTCTCTAATTGTAAAACCATTGAAGGCCTACAGCTTAATAATATGGGGAGTGGGAAGCCATTAGATTTATCTAAAAATGAGAATTTAAAATATCTCGGTTTAAGTATCTCCGGATTTTCATCCATTCTATTTCCTTCAAGCTTAGAGGAATTTTACTCAGAGCATATGTGCATAGCGTCACTTGATGTTTCCATATGCACTAATTTAAGGACATTCTCTTTTATGGGATGCGGCTTAGAAAATATGGATTTTAGAAATAATTTACTTTTGGAATCGGTTTTTATAAGTGCCGATAATACAAAAATTTTATTTTCTGATAATTCAAATCTTAAAAAGCTGGGTTCAGGAAATATGTCTGTAGATTTAAGCTGCCTGCCTAACCTTGTAAGTTTAGAAAATTTAGATTATCAGCAAGACAAGATCGATTTATCAAAAAATATATATTTGGAAGAATTAGATTTAAGGTTTTCGAAAATCACTTCATTAGACGTTTCATTACAAAAAAACATACAGGAGATTAGATTGACCGGTGCATCCATTGTAGATGATGAAGAAGCCATGATCCGTTTTATCGGGACATTACCGGATAGGACTTCCTTTGAGACCGGCGGATATCTTTGGGCAGATCCCATGACCTATAACGCGCAAAAAATCGATAGTTTATGTGAAAGTAAGAACTGGGGCGTTTCACATTACCCTCGTTCATTTAATGAATAATGTAATACCTGTTATCCTGCCGGCAGTGCCGGTGCGGGGTTAAACAGAAGATAAAAAAATCGATTTCCCGGATAGCGAAGTATTACAAAAAAAGTTGGTAATGGTTTTTCCGGAAGTTGGTGAAGGTTTTATAAAAAGTCGGTAATGCTTTGAGAGAAAGTCGGTGAAGGTTTGAGAAAAGGATGGTGAAGGTTTTTCGTATGGGTATATTCCCGCCGGTTGAAAAGAGTTGAATAAGCGGAAATATACGCTGTCTTCCGTTAATAACCTGTTATTTTATCCGCCAGTTTTCAGGATCGCCCAAATGGTCGAAAACGATCGCAGTTTGCAACGGTGTATAGCTACGCTGTTTCTTATTGAATCCCGCCCGGCAAAGATCAGCGTACAGTTCTTCGTCGCGCCTGATGCAACGCGTCAGTTGCTTCGATGCCGATTGCGGCTGCACATGCGGAAAATACAACATCGCCAGTTCCTGGTGGCTGTAATTGGACTTATCCTTCATCACGCTTTCCCCCTCTCTGCTGTTTACGCCTGAGGTACTCCTCGTAAGTGATCCCTTCGTGAACGGCCGGCACGGCTTTGCTTTGTCTTTGTTGCTCCTCTTCTATCCGTGAAAGTTCTTTCCGCCGTTCGGCAAGGAACTGCAACAGGGCCGACGAAATAAAAAGAGCGTCTACCGATCCGTAAAACCGCCCGTAACGGCCGCATTTTAAACGGTGGAAAAACAGCAGCAATTCCGACACCTTGAGGTACGGATATTCGGTAAGCATCAACCGCGAAAGTTCTTTCTGCCGGCTTACCGGCATCTTTTCTTTTACGCCGGCAAAAAGATTTACGTTTTCCAGCTGGATACATATCCATACCACGGCGGTATCCTCGCCGTATCCCGCGGCTACGGCTTCGAGCGTCGGGGCGGTTCCTTTATACGCCCTCACCCACTGGCGGGCGGCAAAGGTTTGCAGGTCGGGCGTAAACACACCCAGAAACCGGCGGGCATCACCGTACAAGTCTTTCATCCGGGCAGTTTGCTGTTGCAACTGCCGCCATGCGGAGGAGTTCCTGCCTTCGGGCAGCCTCGCCTCCGTCTGCTGTCGTATCAAATGTTTGTCCATCATTGTTGTTTGTTTTTAATTTACTTTTCTTTTCCTTTCCCTTTACAGGGGTTTTATCCGCAAAAACAGGAGTTTCCGGTACGTTAACCCGGGTTTTTGCGCCGTTAACATGGGTTTTTACATGCAAAACCCCGGTTTCGGGTTCCAACACCCAGGCCGGATTCATCAGTTCACGGTATTTTTTACATACTTCGCGATACCGGCTTTGTATACCCGTCGATGTCAGTATCCCGGCTGTTTCAAACAAGCCTTTGTCGAACAGCTTTACACCTACACAAAACCGGATGATCTCCTCCACGTTCGTCCCTTCCGTCTGAAGGGTAAACCCGATATCAAAACACAAGTCGTCGGAGCAGGGTATATAATACCCCTCCGAAGCATACAGTTCACACAATACGGCAAGGTACACCGATATACCTTCGCCGCCGTACTTTTGCGTAAGCCGCTGGATCTTTCTGTCGCGCATAAAGTCGGTATCCAGCGGAAAATAATTCAGCCCGCGCTTAACAGGGCGTGCCATAATAATTTGTATTCATTTTTTGTTAAAATGTTTAGTAACAGTGTATACATCACCACAGCGAAAGGAGGGAGAAAAGGCTTCGGTTTTTCGGGTAAATAATTTACAAAAAAGAGCTGAACTCCAAACTTTCGTTTCAAATTCAACTCTTTTCGGCTACAAAATTAGACAAATAAATAAACGTTTGTCTTTATTCTGAAATAAAAATAATTATATTTGCCCCGACATATAGTTTCAAGTTAGTTATTGCAACTATATTCAACTTCTTTCGGGCTTAATTCCATCTATATTTAATTGAATATTTATAGAATATGGTGGATAAATTCCCGTTGTATCCAACCGTCATATAACACAATAAACAGCCGTTTTATTCATATAATTATACAGCTATTTTTTCTTTCCACCAATTATATCCTGTTCTTAATGAATAAAAATATTAAATAATTAGTATATTTATTCATTACTAATCTTTAAATATTTATTTATATGAAAAAATTAATGATTTCTTCATTTTGCTTTTTATTATTGATTATTGCATGTAATAATGAAGAAAGTTTTGTTAAAAATGAAACCTTCGAAAAAGACGCATTATCCGACAATCGTTTTTACGGCGTTAAATATGCAGGGGATGATATCTTAACCAAAGGTATTGCACAAAGAAATAAATTATGGTATCCGGGATCGGTTATAACGGTTAAATTCCTAAACGGCAGCATCGAATACAGGGAAACTGTTATGAACTATGCAACAGAATGGGAAGATTATGCCGGTGTGACATTTGAATTTATAACGGAAGGTAAAGCAGATGTGCGTATAGGATTCGACTGGAACCAGGAGCGCTATATCACCTGGTCGTACACCGGAACCGATTGTAAATGGGTGAATAACCAATCGGAAGCGACGGCAAGTTTCGCGGATTGGCAACGCGCTTCCGAAGAAGAAAAAAAAGGGGATGTATTACGCGTTTTCGGACAGGTATTAGGACTGGAACTTGAACATCGTCATTTAAAATTCGAGGCGGATTGGTCGGATCGGATCGCGGATTACTGGGAAGGCGAAATTACGGATATACCCTGGGAAGACTTAAAGGAATATGTTTTCGACCCTTTATTGTCCGACCGTGTGATTATGACGGATAGTTATGATGAAAATTCAATCATGATATGGCCCTTCCCTCGCCGGTACGCCGGTAATACACCCCGCGATTTTAACTCAGAATTATCGGATACGGATAAACAGTTTATTGCACAACTTTATCCAAAAGTAGAAGAAGAGCCGGTTATTGTTGTAGAAGCCAATATTGATGAAGCTTTTCCCTGGGTTGATATTACTTTATATTCGGATAATCCCTTCAGCGTAAAAGTGGATTACGGTGACGGAAACAAAAAAATTATATGTTCAACCTACAACTATACGAATAATCATTCATTACCGGTTTACAAGATATATGCAAGGGATAAAGATAATTATTCAATTAAAAATATAAAGATTTATGCAGATGAAGGTGAAATTAAATCATTTGATTCAGCATTACCAAACATAAAAAATTTAGATGTTACAAAATGTAAGACATTGGAATATTTACAGCTTCAAAAAACGATTCTTGAAAAACCTTTAGATTTATCTAAAAATCCCCATTTAAAGGAAATTTCTTTATTTTGTATTGAAATGCCATCTCTTAAATTACCTTTGGGTTTAGAAACATTTTGGAGTACCGGCATACTAATACCACCCCTGGATATAACGGAATGTCGTAATTTAAAGAAATTCTACTGTGTTGGAACTAAGCTGGGTCATATAGATTTAAGAAACAACTTACTTTTAGAAGAAGTGTATATTTCATATAATGAAAAAACAACAATATTATTTCCCGAAAATTCAAATCTAAAAGAATTGGGGTACTCAAACATATATACGGATCTGAGCCACTTGAAAGAACTTACCGTTTTAAGTAATGGGTCTTATCCATATGAGTATATCGATTTATCAAATAACATACATCTGGAAGAATTACAATTAAGTGGTTCAAAAATTCTATCTTTAAATGTTTCAATCCATAAAAACATAAATTATATTGAACTAACAGGTGCCGCTATTGTGGATAATGAAGATGCCATGATTGATTTTGCCAACTCGCTTCCCGATAGGTCAGCTTTTGATATAAAGGGGGTTGTTTTTTGTGATATTGTCGGCAATTTTGAAAATAAAATTGAAAGTATATGTGAAAGTAAAAACTGGCAACTTGTAAACTATCCCCGCACAATGCCTGAATGATAATTGTATATTATAAAATTCACAATAAATGTGATATGTAATGAAAGGGGGTGAATCATAAGGTGGTTCATACGTCGGGTGGGTTACAGATTGTAAGTAAGCACTGAAATAATTATATTTTCCCCCGACATATAGTTTCAAGGTAGTTATGGCACTATATTCAACTTATTTCGGGCTTAATTCCATCTGTTTTTAATTGAATATTTACGACATATGGCAGCTATATTCCTGCAATACCTGATTAGGTATTGCAGGAATACACTATATTTTTGCATATTTGATTACACCCTTAAAAATAATATAGATAAATTTTAAACAAAAAACCGTCAAAAAAATTATAGATTAAAATTTATTCACTAATATATTATTTTATCCGAATTAAAATTATTTTATAACTTACAATTAAATATATATTTTTTACAATAAATCATTTACGAATATGTCCGTGATATTTACCAAATCAAACAATCGCAAAATTATTCCAACATTTTAATTTATTTGACACAGCATATTATAAATATATAACTCGCAAAATAGTTTTAATTAAAAAACTATATTATCTTTGATATGAGGCTTATTTTTCTTATTTGTAAACACTTTTAAATCGACTAAAAAATGAAAAAATTATTATTTTTATTTGTATGCATAAATATACTCGTTTCGTGTAGTGAAGAAGCCGATCCGGTAATGGAAATGGAACAACAGGTTTCGGCGGATGAAAAGGCTTCAATGGATGCTGCCACTAAAACTATAGGTTTTATGGATCCTACGAATCGGGTTCCTTTATACGAATATACCTGGAATAATACCGATTATTATTACGCTGCGCAATTCCTGGGAGCATCGTTCTACGACAGTAAAACAGGACGCAATTATCAATATGTGCGTGAAATAGGTAAAATAGGTAAAAATCTCTACCCCTATTACGGACATATTTCGGTTATTGAAAAATTAGCGCTTTTCTATAATCCTACGGCTAAAACACATCGCGCTGCTACGGCTCCGTCATCAAATCCCGATCATTTTGATATACTTGACGGACATACGGTTAAGGTACGTGACCTGGGATGGATCCTTTATCAGTTACATAACGACGATAGATATCATCTATCTGACGGATCATGGAAATATTTTAATTATTATAAGCACACAACCACAAATGCGCTGCGAATAGATTACAACGAATTATGGGGTACGAATCCGGATTGGAGTTTCAGGCAATCGCTGGGATACTGTGTTATAAGATGATTTTTTAGCATCAATAAATAAGCCTCAACTGTTTTGCTGAATAATCTCAGGAAAAATCCCTTTACACAGCATTGTGTAAAGGGATTTGATCTCAGGTCTTACCCGGACTAATCTATCCTTTCGCATGCAATCTAAAATCCTTTTTTCTGTATTACTATCAATTTAAATTATCTTTAAATCCTATAAATTTTAGATCCACAATGCCTCCGGAGATACCTAACCTCCGGAATTTTTCTTTTTGTTATAAGCCGTTTACCGGATAGTTCTACTAATTCGTTAAGATCCATTATTACATAACATACAAATAGTTAGAACCCCTTTTCCGTCTTTTTATTTCATGATACAACATTTATTATATATATATTCACCTGACTGAATGATATTTACAGTGTAAAATGTTCATTTTGAGTAACAAAATCATTTATTCTTGTCGATATCTTATATCTATAGAAATCATTATCTCAAAAACATTTTCAAAATAATCGAATGCCTTTATTTGAGCAATATCATATTGGTGATACTGAGCGGAAATATATGAAGAAATAGTTTCTTCCTTTGCAGGTATATCCTTTTTATTCTTTATTGCTTCTTTTACATCGTCAAACTTAAACATAAACCCTCTGAATGTCGAAGGAACATCTTTGATTATAGCTGCTATTTGAGCATGAGAGTAAGGATTCCGAAATTCATTTTTTAATTTAATCAATCTATCTTTTTCATCATCTAAAATAATATTTTTTTCATGAGCAAACATAATTGTTTTATTTAATATTGCTCCATCATATAATTTTTTTGCTTCTTCAAGTTTTTCATTCAATTCACAATTACCAATATAATATCCTTTTGTATGGAATTCAATTAAAGCAACCTTAAGCATTCTTTCCAATAAATGATTTGTAGTAAAAATACTTGCTTGATTTAAACCAAGCAATAAACAATTAAGATTTTCATAAATTAAGGTAGATAATTGACAAAATATGATAAATTTATGTTTATAGTACTTCTCCAGCAAAGTTATATTTTTAGTAATATTATCGCCAAAATATTTTATCTTATCATTTACCTCCATCCTTCAATAATTATTTTCAATGAACTTTTGGATCGTTAGTGATATTCCTTTCCCGGAAAATCAGCTACGATCCAATCTTTCTATATCTCATATTGTTTTTCTGTAATGATCTGCCAGCCTTTATCCGTGATAATTTTACTGTCGCATTGCTCAGTACCGGGGTTATCATAGTATTGAATCCTATTGGGTTGCGGAGTTGCAATCATTTTAGTTGGTGCTTTTATTTCCGATTCGGGAAGTGCGGTGAATATTTTGTTCAGGGCGTCTGCCGATAACTTATTGGAGTTGCAGATCAAGCCCTCGAACCATTCATTATTGTCAATGATAATATCCGTCAATTGATTCTTATCACATCTTAAATTAATGAGTACAGGATTATGGCTTACGTCAAGGGTTGTAAGTTGATTTTCCCTGCAATCCAATACGTTTAAAACCGGTAAGCCGCTTATATCGAGGGTTGTTAATGCATTATCCATACAAGTAAGGGAACGGCAATCTTTTAACTCACCCAGTTCCAGTTCTTCCATCTCATTTTTTGCTAACGTAATTGCAAGCAACTGAGTATTTTCTTTAACTGATAATTTTTTCATTTTCATATTAGCACAAACAAGGATCTGCAAGGCTTTATTTGATGTGATATCAAAAGAATCCAGCGGCAAACCGTTAAGATCTAAGGATTGCAATTCTTTATTCCGGCTGATATCCAATTTCTTAAGATTAGGATGGGTATAACATGCTAATTCTTTCAGGCGGGAGCATTGGCCGATATCCAACGATTCAAGATTCTCAAAATTACCTATAATAAGCGATTCCAGTTGCGGGCAGTTATCAAGGTTAAAATGCTTGATTTCGCTGAAGCCGTTTACAGAAAGTTCCTTCATCACCGGGCAATATCCCAGGGATAATTCAGTGTAGGGCAGACCTAATGCGGATACATATAAGAAAGTGAGCTTATCCGACCATATTTTCACCCGGTAGTCGCCTGCTTTTTTGTAGGTATGTTTACAATGTTCATTGTTGGCAGCATTATACTTATCGAGGGTTCCGTCTCCCCAGTCGATAGCAACTTCCAGCCCACCGGCAAATAATTCGCAATGGAGTGTTCCGGATGCATTTACTGTCAATTGGACGGAATTATCATCCGTTAACTCAGGAACGGGGAAATCAGGCCGGTGCTCATCGTTATCATCCGAACAGGATAAAGATATCAGCGCAAAAGCAGCCATCAGGATAAAAACAGTCTTTTTCATCTTATGAATTACATTTATTGTTAAACTATTATTTTATGGCTTTATAATTATGCCATATTCCATTAAGATGTAGATATGCCTTTACATGCTGCATAAGTGTCTATTTAAATATAAAAGATAACAAACGTAGTAAAATTACAGGTTTATTACCTTTTCCAATAGGGATGTAATCTGAAATACAAAACATCCTTATATAAGTTTCAAACGCTTATTCATTCATCGATATTCTATTCTTCTGAATTTGATGGAATCACTATATTCAAGTCATCTTTAAGTGTTCCTTGAGGAATATGCTGCATATAAAATTTCAATGCAGATACAAACCGTATACCTCATATTTAAAGAAAGACTGCCATATTATTATATTAACCTCAATATAAAAGCCATGTTGTCATGGCTTTTATATTGAATTATAAGATTAATGTTATTTGGTTACTAACATTCTTTTTGTTGTTACTACTTTACCATCAATAACCAACGAATATAAATATATTCCTGCCCCAAGTTCACCAGCCTGAATATTTAACATCCCATTTTTATCCGGAATATTATAATTCTTAACTATACTGCCTTGCAGGCTATAAATAACAATATCCGCTTTACTTGCTCCATCCGGTATGGTATAAGATATTGAAGTCGAATTATTAAATGGATTCGGAGAATTTTGTGACAAAGAAACTGATGTATTTACTATATCTGAAACATTAGTTGTAATATCAGATTTGGTTTCAAGCTGTAAGCGTAATTCATCTATCTGCATTTGTAATTCTGATATTGCCTGTACTAATAAAGGAGTAAATACTTCATAATTAATCAAAAGATTTCCGGTTTCACTTTCATGAACGGCATCCGGTAATATTTCTTTTACGTCCTGTGCAATAAATCCGAAATCTGTCTTTGGAGCAACAGTCGATTTACTTTCGATTTCATTTTTTATATTGTAAGTAACCGGCTTTAATGATAATACAGTACTCAGACCTTTGTCAAGAGGTTTAATATTGGTTTTCAGATTTCTATCCGACATGGTAAGCACTCTTTCCACTTCAATAGCATTAAACCTGAAAAATTCAGAATCATAAAATACAACCCTATTTCCTTGTCCTGAAATCCTTGGATGTGAAATTCCTCCGACTTTTATTTTTAACCAACCATTTAGAAATCCTTGTTCCCTGAATACATAGGCATGTTCAAATGAATCTATTATTTTTACATTTGTTAATTGTGCATTTGCATCTACTGATAAGATGGTAGCAATAATAAGACTTAAGATAATTAATTTCTTTTTCATGGTGCTTTTTTAATAGTTATTATTATTAAGATTATGCATAATCATTAATTAAACAATAAATATCATTAGAATGTTTAATTAATTAATATGTTATTGAGCATAATAATATTATTTTATACTTTATCTACAGCAATAAAAAATTCATACAATTCTTGATATATTCTGATGTTTTATTTATTAAATAAGCGTTATATATTTAAAAGGTTTTTATTAAATATTTGTTGTTATTATATATCAGGAACTACGTTTCTATTTTCACAGTTAACTCTAACATAATTGTTATAAAATAGTTATAATATAAAAAGTAATTAGTAAGAGAGATTCACTATTTATTATCTTTCAAAATATTTTTGAAATCGAATCCCTGTTACAGGGACGGACATCTTCGAGTGTCCAAACCGGATACTTCCTGAAAAGACGCTTCACCTAAAGAAGGGATCAATATATGGTAATAAAATTAAGTTAAACGTCATACACTGCTTGGTTACTTTTCGGACATTGCATCTATATTAAAGGATTTAAAAGTAAGTGATAGAAACTACAAGCTAACTTTTCTGCATTTCCTGCTGGAAAGTAATTGCTATAAACTCTGCGGGACGGATTATCGCTACCAATACGGTAATACGCATAATCCCTTGCAGCACATCTTCGGGTGTCATGGTCTCTCCAAGACCAACATGCACACTGTAACAATCTTCAGGTACCCGCCCCATTAAACCGCCCCGTTTACATATGCCATCCAGGAAATCCCTGATTGTATTTTTTATTTCCGCCCATGTATTGGCATTATTCGGACAGGAGGTATAGGCAAGCGCAGCTTTTTTTATGGATTGTTCCAACATGATTACTGTCCGGCGCACATTGATATATCTCCAGTTGACAGAATTGCCGTCTAACGTTCGTGCTCCCCATACCACTATCCCCATCTGCGGAAGATAACGTATAGCGTTCACGGACTTACCGTTTTCAGGACAATTAAGATCCTCAAACGCTTCCTGGGATATCTTAACTGTAACTTCATCTGCACCGTTAATATCTACATTCGCCGGAGCTTTCCATACTCCACGTGTATTATCAACCATTGCATAAATTCCTGCTATAGCAGCAGATACAGGCCATATCTTTAATTGCCTCTTCATTTCTTCTAATACACTATTGTAAAACGGGCTTATTGTTTTAAATGCATGATGAAATGGCATGATGTCGTTTTCTTCTATATCACTACTTAATTTATCAATATATGAAAGATATTTTTCTTTGTTTTTTACATCTGCTTTGCCCGTAATACTTATTTCTTCCCGAAGATTTTTTTGCAGTTCGTCAATTTTCGTCAGATTTCGAAAAGTCAGTTCATCCTTCACATTTACAAATGAATTGATCCAGGGATAATAAGCTGCTCCAAAATCAAGAAATTCATGCCCAATGCCTTCCCTGAACTGAGCAATAACATCACCGTTGGTATCTTCCCGGTCTTTAAAACCGTTATATATATCTAATATGGCAAATCGGCTTTTCATTTTGTAACCACAATGCTGCAACATATACCGCTGTAACGCATAACATTCGTTTGCGTCGGGCAGGCAGACAGCTTCCGGTATGACTAACAAAGAAGGCTCCTGTTCTTTCAGCAAGGCGTCGATACCTGTTTGCATTCGTTTCCTGTCTAACGTATCCTGATAATTTCCTACAGATACAATATAACAAGGGCCTCCGCCATTAGAATAAAACTGAAGTATATGGTAATAGAGGTTGTATGAGTTCAAACGGGTTAATAAATAATATTCTCCCTTAAAAGAAATTTTTGAATCTCCAACACAGCCTGCTTTTTCCATTTCAAACTGAGTACGATGGGATCCTCCGAAATAATGACGGAATTCTTCAACAGAAGTAATCCTGAATGGCTTGTTTAGTAATGATTCCGAATCCTTGAGCGCCTTTTCCGTATATCCTACAAAAGCGGGTATACCTGTAGATACTTCGGTGACCGGATTAGGAAATGTGTTTTTCTCATTAACATAAGCATCTTGTGTTTTCATGGCAATTAGTATTTTAAAGAATAAATTAATGACTATTATCTATAAAACAGCATGCATTATATATTGTTCAATTTATTTTTCTAAATCGGGATGACAGCAAGCGATTAATCACTATATCGGTCTTTGTGTCTTTATATTTTCATTCTTTAATATACTGATCTTACCGTCTACTTCCAATATGGCAAGGGCAATTTTTGTTATATCTCCAAACCCTTGTTCCCTACCCGCCTGTTCCACATCTTCAATAGTTATTTTATTCTTTTTCATCTCTTCCCTGTTCAGTATGCCATGTCGTATTAAAACGGAAGGGTGGCCTTCAATAAAAGAACTAAATTTTTTCGACCGGTAAGTGAGGTATTTAAATATATGATTGAGAAGCATCAATGTTGCTGCCGCTATGAGGCCGCCTAATAAAGAATCATTGGTTGCCCGCATTACATCTCCTACTGCCTCACTGATCAACATGATAAAAATCAGGTCTGATACGGAAAGCTGTCCTAATTCCTTTTTCCCAAGAAGCCTTATGCCTACTATTATAAAAATGTAAATCAGTGCTGAATTGGCTACGGTATTCAAATGTATATTCTCAAACATGACGATAATTGTAATGGATTATTCCCTGATATGAAAAAACATTTACATAACAACATTTTAAGCTGTTTTTTTGTTTCAAATTGTCTATTTGCAACACTTTATTACCTTTACCGGCATTATGAAACGAGCCATTAAAATTGTTTCGCCGATAGCAAATCGACAAAAGTCAAAGGCGATAATATTAATGCGAGTTACATACGACCAAAATATAAAATAGAATAATTACGTATGAAACATCAGATTATTTTAATTGGAAAAGACATAACGCCGGCTTACCACGGCATTAAAGAGTTCGGACCTGATTTCGTTCATATACTGTACACCAAAGAAACAAAATTTGTTCCCTCGCCTATGTTTGCCTTAATACCGAGGTCGGTTAAATATAAACTTTATTGTATCGAAGCTTACCAGGCAGAAGGTATTATTGCTACCTGTAAGGAAATTCACCGTGACTTTGCAGGTTCATTCACCTATAATCTTTCTGAGGGTACGAAGATTATGGCATTTGCCGCTTTCTCCGTAGCCAAAGAATATAATGCTGAGATCATTTACCTTACGCAGCAGGGTGAAATCATCCATCTGGATACATTTCAAACCTATCCGATGCATACAATCCTTGAGAACCATGAAATACTGGCGTTAAAAGGAAGTAAGTTATCAACATATACCAATACACGTGATTTGAGTGATGAGGATATCTGCTCTTCCCATAAAATAAAACGATTCATCGAAGAGTACCCCAAAGAGCACGAACGTATGCAGAAATTCTACGAATCCCACGCCAACAGGAAACTTAATCGTTTGCCTGCAACCCGGACATTTCCCAATCAATTAAAGTATATCCAGGAAGAGGGTTCTTTATTTGTTACGCTCGATTATAAGGTATTGTTAAACATTCCCCATCCGAACGGTTCAACGTTGTATTTTGAAGGCAGATGGTGGGAAACGCTTGTAGCAGCTAAAGTACGTGAATGGAGCAACAATCAGAAGAACGTACCGGAAGTATGGCAAAGTGTGGTTTTCCATACGGTAAACAATAGTGAACGAACTAAGAACGAGGTGGATATCCTGCTCAACAACGAACAAAAACTTATTTTTATCGAATGTAAATCCGGATATGTGAACCAGAATGATGTGTATAAAGTGGATGCGGTAAGGGAAACCTACGGTGGGGACGTATCACGGGCTATTCTGGCCAGTTATTTTCCGGTGGAAAGCAGCTTACGTGAAAAGGCCAAGGATCTGCAGATAGCACTATTCGCCCCTGCCCTGTTTGCCGACAGGATAAATCATCTGGAAAAACTTCCTGAATGGTTGGACAGGTTATCTGATAAAATACAAATATGAGATTATTTTGCGGCAGGATAAAAATAAAGCTTAAACAGATAATGGCTTATTGTTTGAGCTTTTCTGTATATATGCAAATTATTTATCTAATCTAAAATGTTGAAGTACCATTTACATAATAGTTATTTGATGCATCTTTCTGATATAAAAAAAACCTTATCAAAGGTTAGATAAATTCAGGGTTTATAAAATTATATTCAATTTAATCCGTATTAAAATTTCAATTTAATACAGATTATTTTTTCTACAATATGATTTGTCAATTACCGTATTTTTAAAAAGTAAAAATATAAAAAAAACCATGTTATATAAAAATATTCTTATATTTGCTGAATACTAATCTATTAATCTTTTTGTATGGGAACAAAATATAATGATGAAGCCCCTGCAGGTGTTTTGCACAATGCATTAGCTTTTGGAACAACTGTCAAAGGAGATGTTACGACAGACGGTGATTTCCGTCTTGACGGCAGGATCGAAGGAACTATCAGTTGTGGTGGAAAAATCGTGATCGGTCCGACAGCTCAGGTTGAAGGAGATATCATCTCTGTTAATGCTGAGATATTGGGTACGGTTTACGGTAGTATTACTACCAGTGAAGTTTTAGTCCTTAAACCTACTGCTGTTATCAAAGGTATTATTACGACCCAGGCATTGGTTGTTGAACCGAGCGCTAAATTCTCAGGTACTTGTAATATGTTGCTGAATGAAGAAGGCGATGAGGATATTAATACAGTGGATGACCTGCCTGCTCCTGAAGCATTATCTGCCGTCAGCAGCACACCGTTGACTGAAAGTTACACGTTGGGAACCGATATAACAAACGACGATATTTAATAGCATACGAAAAAGAGCAGTTTTTTGATCATTAACTGCTCTTTCCATATGATTCTTCAGATTACTCTGCATAAAGGATTATATATTCAGGCTATAAGGAGATCGTATAGGATTACCCCGGAGTTTATTCGCTTCCTGATCTCCTGTAAATTCTTCTTTTTCGGGATTCCACGTTAATTTACGGTTCAATTCGTAACAGAGATTGACGATCAGGCACAAAGATGTGGTACGATGTCCCACTTCAACGGTGCTTAACGGTTGTTTGCGCGTTTTCATAGCATTCAGGAAATCGGAATAATGATCATTACTCCTGTAGAGCCGTATTTCCGTTTCGCCAATTTCATGATTTTGCAACTTACCCGGAATCGTATCAAGGAAACTCCTGCTGATATCTATTATTCCGTTCTCACCTATAAAACGTACGGCGTTACCATCGTCTTTACGGAATTGTTCATGCGTCATCTTAACACCATTGGCATAAAACATAGTGAGCACTTTAAAGTCTTTCCCGTCGGCGGGGATAAACTCTACCGGTCCTGAATCGTCCATTCCCATGGCCCACTGGGCAATGTCGAACATATGTGCTCCCCAGTCCGTAATCATCCCGCCCCCATACTCTTTATAATTCCTCCAATTAGGGAACAAACGTTTTTCGATGGGTGGCAATAATTCTTCATTGTAGGGATTCATCGGGCCCGGCCCGATCCATCTTTCCCAGTTGACATGCTTTGGTACGGGTTGACCAGGTAAATCATAAGGTACAGGGGGAGGCCCGATGGATACTTTTATTTCTTTAATGTCTCCGATATATCCATTCCTCACGAGTTCGCAGGCATGCCGGAAATTACGCCATGAGCGCTGCATATTACCTACCTGCAATACCCGGTTGTATCTGCCAACAGCATTGGCCATGGCACGACCTTCTTCAATACTGTGCGACATAGGTTTTTCCACATATACGTCTTTTCCCGCACGGCAGGCTTCTATGGTTTGGACAGCATGCCAATGGTCGGGCGTCGCAATGATCACCCCGTCGATATCCTTACGGTTAAGCAGTTCGCGGTAATCGGCATATTGTTTAAACCCTTTATATGCCTTTCCCCGCTCTTTCGTTGTCTCGCCTTCAACGATCTCCTGCATGGCCTGCAAGCGTATCGAATCGCAATCCGAGGCCGCAACTAAATTTGCACGGCGGGCAAATTCAGGAGCCAATGTCCACCGGCCCTGTGCACCGCAACCGATAATACCGAGACTGATCTGGTCACTGGGAGCCGTAAAGTTTGTTCCTCCCAGTACATTTCGCGGCAGGATGGTAAACGCCGCAGCTGTAAGTGTGCTTTTTTTCAGAAAATTTCTTCGATCCATACATCCATAGTATTAAATTAATAAATAGTATAACAAAGGGTATGAAATGCGCCGGCCCAATTCTTTTCTTACAGATCCGGAAACCGGCCTTATGCTAAAGATATGCCGGCGCAATCCTCAAAAGGAGAATAGTCGTCATTTACCGGCTGAGGGCGGTGCGTCATTCACGTCTGCGCCCCATGATTTATTAGCCTTATTTCCCATAACTAAAATCAATTTCGCGCCGTTTTCAATATCGGAATGAGTGAACCACGGCTTATTCCATGTCTTTCCATTCAATGTTGCCGACTGGATATATTTATTTTCTGCAGAATGGTTTTTAGCCTCTATTTCAAAGACCTTGCCGTTACTCATTTTCATTTTAATGTGCGGGAAGAAAGGCGTACCAATATTGTAGGCTGCAAAACCCGGGGTAACGGGATAGAATCCCATTTGCGAAAATACGACAAAAGCCGTCATTCCACCGCCGTCTTCATCACCGGGAAGCCCCATCAAGTCATTACGGAACCATTGATTAAGCAAGGTATGTACACGTTTTTGTGTTTTCCAAGGTTGCCCTGCATAATTATATAAATACGGTATATGAAGGCATGGTTCGTTTGCCATCGAAAACTGCCCGACATTTCCGGTATGGTCCGGTATCATTGCATAAAACTCGTATTTGCTTCTACCGAGCGGTTGTACAAACATACCGTCGAGATTTTTTATAAACGATTCGCGTCCGCCCATTAACTGTATCAGGTCACTCACATTATGCGGCACATCCCAGCGATAGATCCAACCGTTGTTTTCACCATAGTACTGACGGGCTCCGGGGCCTCCGTCGAAACTGTAATCAAGCGGTTCGATAAACTTACCGTCTTTGTCTTTAGGATGGAAAAAACCTGTTTCCGGATTATACACATTCCTGTAATTTAAAGCACATTTCATATAATGCTTTTGCTCGTCGGTTTTCCCTAACGCTCCGGCAATCTGGGCAAGACACCATTGATCGTATGCAGTTCCCAATGTTACGGCAATGGGCTGTCGCTTTTCAAAAGGACTTACATTCGGAACAGTTTCTTCTTCGCCAGGTTGTAAAGCAGGAATATATCCGTTCTTTTTATAAAAATCGTCTATCCAACCGGCCGGCGCTCCCGACCAGGGGATAAGTGTTTTTTCCTCGATTCCTTTTTTACAAATCATATAAGCCTTCTCCAGATCGAATCCGCGTATTCCTTTTACATAGGCGTCGGCTACGGTAGCCACAGCATGATTTGAGTTCATTCTTCTCGAATCTCCGGTAATTTCAGGAAAAGTAGGCATCCAGTAATTACCCATCTGCTCTGCCATTAACAGGTAAGAGTTTATAATATCCACTTCTTTTTCTACATCGATCAACACCCGTAAAGGATGGGTAGCACGGTAGGTATCCCATATCCAGTCGTCGGTATAAAAAGGTTCTCCCGGGTCGTTATGCACTTTTCCGTCGAAAGCGCTGAAATAACGTCCTCCTTCACTGATACAGACCGGGCGCTCATAACAACGGTATAAAGATGTATAAAAAATAGTTTTATTGTTTTCTTCGCCTCCGGCGATCTCGATCTTGCTTAAAGCATCATTCCAGATATCACGTCCTTTCTGCGCCAGTTTTTCCACATTATAATCGTTTATTTCACGATTCAGGTTATTTTTTGCCTGTTCTTCACTGATAAAGGATATACCGTACCTGAGATTCAAGGTTTGAGGACCGTCGCCATAATATAATACTACGCACGCATTTTTTCCCTGCGATTCAGACTGCGATGTTTGCAAAGCATTTTCTTTCCATACACCTGTCTTTACAGGTTTTTGCCCGGTTTCAAGATAAAGGTAAACACGGGTATTATTTTCCAGTTGCTGGTAACCTTTCACTACATTTCCGTCAACTTTCATCTGCCCGTTCCTTGAGTTCAGGATCAGGTAAACAGGTTTATCCTTCTGCGTGAACTCAATCTCGTAAATGGCCGATTGGTGAGATGGCGCATAATTGACATGGGTAAGCTGATCATCCAGAAACACCTGATAATAATAAGGTTTCAGTTTTTCATTGTCATAACTAAAAGGTATGACAGGCTTAATTCCCGATTCCTCTCCCTGATAGGGGCTCAGGTTAAAGGCCGAACTTCCCCGGTGGCTTGTCACAATAAGGGGCAAGCCACGGATTACATCGCCTGTATAATCTGCACGCTCGGGATAAACCCGGAGCATACTGTTAGGCAGATGAATGGTGGGGTAAGTTGGAACCAATAAATGACTGATGTTACCCATATATGGGTTTACATAGTCGACCGGCAGCTTCTGCTGCGCCTCTAAAGAATACACACAACTGAAAAGCGCTAAAGATATGAGAATAATGTTTTTCAAAAATGATTTCATTCTATTGTATTTTTATAATTATCACAGGTTACTTTTCACTTGCAAACATAAACCAATCTACCAACAGACACCCCATGTAAACGATTAATAAGATATTAATAAACGATTAATACACGCATTTTCGGGAATATTCCATACTTTTATGATCAATTTTGAAAAAAAATCTTTTAATATATTGTTCATTGGTGATGCGGCTGTTTCCCATATTCATGATCTTTTTGCTGATTAGTAACCGGAATATATCGGCACAAACCGACATGTCCGGCTTATATTTTTCATCGCATGAAGTTGTACAGGATAACAGAACGTCATTAAATCTTTCACCCGGCAAGCCATATAAGTTGAACGAAGGATTTTCGCTTGAGTTCGATGTTAAATTCCGCCGTGGAGACGGCTACTACGGGTATATATTCAGGATTATCGGCAACGGCACGGACAATATTGATTTTGTCTCGAACTTAGCTTCCCATACATCCAATTTCTGGCTGGTATACAAAGACCAGATCCTGTTATCCTATAAATGGGACGATTTACCTTCGATGGAATACGATCAATGGATAAAGGTAAAACTCGATTTTAATACACATAAGGAAACGCTGATACTTTCATTTAACGATAAAATACATGAAGTTGCGGCTCCCCGGACCGGATTGTTGAAATCTTTCGAGATAGTGTTCGGAGCTTCCAAATTAAATACTTTTTACAGTACGGATGTATGCCCGATGTCGGTACGGAATATACGCCTTTACACTCCCGGCGACAAACTTTTCCGGCAATGGCTGTTAGGCAAGCATGCCGATGGCAAAGTGTACGACGAAACCGTGTATGCTGAAGCAACAGCAGATAATCCGGTATGGCTTATAGATAAATATATACAATGGCAAAAACTTACTCAGTTACATGTAGACGGGATTCTGGGTATAACTCCCGATGAAGACAATGAAAGATTATTTTTCGTAAACGACAATACAGTTTGTACGCTCGATCTTGAAACATTAAACACAGTCAACATTCAGACACAAAACGGTAGTGCTTACCGCGATATTTTAGGAAGGAATATTATCTACAATAAATATACAGATGAATTATGGTCATACGACTTCCACAATCCGGTCAGCCGTTTTAACTTCAACACCAGGGAATGGTCAGAGCAACAATTACCTCCGGTATCTTCCGAATATTCCCATCATAACAAATTCATTTCACCTGTAGACAGTTCGCTGGTCACGCTTTTTGGTTACGGTTTTTATACCTACAAAGGAATAGTTAATTCATATGACAGGCATCATAGTACCTGGAAGCAGATCGACCACAGCGACCAGATACCTCCCCGGTATTACAGCAGTATCGGTTTTACGAATGATGATAAGATACTGGTATTCGGCGGTTACGGAAGTAAATCGGGAAGGCAGGAACTATCGCCGCGTTCGTTTTACGACCTTTATTTATTTAATCCGGAAGATCATACTTTTACTCATATTTGGACTCTTGATAATCAACCGCAACCGTTTATCCCTTCCGAAACGATGGTGGTTGATGAAAAAGAGCGTAAATTTTATACATTAATCTATAGTAACGGACCGTATGAATCGCAAATGCAGCTGGCCGAATTCAGTCTGGACAAACCGGAGTTCAGATTAGTAGGAAATACTATCCCTTTTAAATTCCGTGATACCGAGACTTGGGTTTACCTGTATCTCAATAAACGTAAATCCGATTTAATAGCAATCGTCAACCATAAAGATGATGTTTCCGTATATTCGATAGCTTTTCCTCCGTTGACAAAAAAAGATATTTTACAGGATGTACCTTCTGGCAATAGGTTTATTACCGCCTTAATAGCTGTAAGTACGCTCACCGCTTTATTCTTACTGTTGCTTATCCTATATAAAAAGACAAAAAGTAGGGATGCTCTGATAAACCAAACCAAAACCGTAGAAAGCATCAGTTTATCTCCCTTACCTGTTTTAGAAAGAAAACAGGTATCCGCTATCTATCTTTTAGGGGGATTCCAGATATACAATAAAGAAGGGCGCAATATAACAGCACTCTTTTCACCTACTTTAAAACAATTATTCCTATTTATATTGTTACATTCGGTAAACCAGAAGGGTGTCTCATCGGCTAAACTGGATAAGGCATTATGGTATGATAAAACAGGCGACAGCGCACGCAATAACCGCAATGTAAACATAAGTAAACTCCGCTCCTTACTGGAAGAAACCGGAGGAATAGCAGTGGAGAATAAAAGTTCTATGTGGTGGATACATATGAACGGTGACATATACTGCGATTATATGGAGATTATGAATCTTATCTGTAAGTCAAGGGCACAGATACTGACCGGACAGCAAATTACAACGCTATTGATGCTCCTTCAGGGAGGCGAATTGCTTCCGAACATACATACCGAATGGATTGAAACGTATAAAACCGCTTTTACCAAACAAGTGAATGATGCTTTAACCATACTGTTAAACCAAACTTCCAGTTATGAAAACGACACCATCCGGTTCCATATCTCAGACTATTTACTTTCTGTGGATAATCTGAATGAAGAAGCTTTATCAGTCAAATGTTCTTTATTGATCAAAGCGGGAAAACAAAGTTTAGCCAAGATTGCATATGACTCTTTTGTAAAGAAT
This sequence comes from Bacteroidales bacterium UBA4116, assembly GCA_002381645.1. Classification (GTDB taxonomy): domain Bacteria; phylum Bacteroidota; class Bacteroidia; order Bacteroidales; family Tannerellaceae; genus DFXE01. The sequence continues at coordinate 138,868 of DFXE01000011.1, read as the reverse complement.
TACGAGCAACAACTGGGTATTCCCTACCCGGTTTCATTTAACGACATCAGCCAGTAAAAGATATCTTATTTTAATTGTCCGGAAGAAATAATACCTGCAAAAAAGCCACCCTGCAGGATGGCTTTTTTATATGTTAATACATAGTCTTAAGCTTGGTGAAAATCTTTTAACTCCCTCTGAAGTTCCTGACGGGCGAAGAATATACGACTTTTAACCGTACCTAAAGGAACACTCAGCTTATCAGCTATTTCGTTATATTTATATCCGCTGAGATACATTGAAAATGGAACTTTCAATTCTTCATTCAAGCCATTGATCGCATTAGATATTTCCTGAATTTCGAATGATCCGTCAGGAGTATCGAAGCCGGAATTGTTAATTACATCCAGATTGTACAAATCGGCGCCTTGGTCTACTACCGATTGAATACGTACAACTTTATGATAATTGTTAATGAAGATATTCCTCATTACCGTAAGAACCCATCCCTTGAAATTAACATTGTCAATAAACTTTTCTTGATTGTCTAAAACTTTCAGGGTAGTGTCTTGTAGTAAGTCCTGAGCATCTTCTCTGTTAGCTGTGAGCATCAACGCAAAATTCATCATGTTGTCCTGAATACTCATCAATTTGTTTTGGAATTGCAACGAATTCATAATTACAATTGTTATTTATAGGTTATATACTGTTAGTGTATGTCTTCCTTTTTAGGTGACCAAACAAATATATTCCATAAAAATCAAATGCTGAAATGATTTGATCAATCTTAATAAGAAAAACATATTTTTTAAGATTTCCGCCAATATTTAGCATTTTCCGAATGCATTTTACAACCCTCTAAAGTAACTAAAAATAAAAATTACAACACAAATATCACAATTTACAACTAAAAAGATGAATTATATAAAATTCACGTATAATAAATGGGAGATTTAGTTAAATGGTGTTTATTTTCGATTCCGAAATTTTTTTTTCCTTTCAACACATTGCCTTTTTTGAGCGTATAATAGCAATAAATACTCTCATTAATACAGATCATTGGTATATCAATTTTTAACGTAAATAATTTTAAATTTCCAACCGATTACCAGATCATAATTTAATTAGTTTGAAGACAAAAGGAATTCCAGATGTTTGGTTTTGCTTTTCTATAAGCTTTCAACGGGCTGGCAAAAATAATAATTTAACGCTATTTTTATATAAAAAAGCACATAAAATGAACAGAACACAAAGTTTAAATGTTCACATAATCCATACACTGTATAAATCATATTAATTAGAACAATTCATGAAGAAATATCTAAAACTTACAACCAACGACGCAATAAGGCATTTTATACTAAAAGACAGTACCCTGGCTCCCGAAACATCGGGTGAAATATGGGAAAAGCTAAATGATCTGGATAAATATAAAAGTGAGATCTGTGTTTCCATCGTAATCCCTACGCATCGCATTCATCCCGATTCTCAGAAAGACAGTATCTTATTAAAGAATTGCATTACCGAAGCGGAAAATACGCTTTATTCCTTACTCGAAAAACGCCAGGTATGGCCTATTGTTGAAAACATTAAAGAAGCACAGGAAGCGATCGATTTCCGGCTAAATTTAGATAGTCTGGCACTTTATGCCAACGAACACTTTTCTTCTGTGATTAAACTACCTGTTGATCTGGAAAAACAGATCACTATCGGAAATGAATTCGATTTGCGCCCTTTATATAAGACCAGGCAGCAAAACAGAAAATACTATATACTTACAATCAGCAAACAAAAGATACGCCTTATTGAGGCACTCAATGATAAAGCCGTTAATGAAATAGATACGGATGATTTTCCTTTCGATAACAGTAATTATATTACAAAAGACGCAACAAAAATAATGCAGGATACGTTTGTCGAAAATCTGGAAAAAGAATACTTCAATGATGCCGACAAACGGTTTCAGAAATATTATATAGATAACCCGCTACCCGTTGTATTGGCAGGCGATGTAAAGAGCGTGGCCTATTACGAAGAACAGATGGACGAAATCTGCATGGTACTTGCCCGTGTACAGGGAAATTTTGATAACGCACCACTCCATGAGATCATTGATGCCGTACAACCGGAAATTGAAAAATACCGGAAAGAAAAGCAGGATGAATATTTATCTCAGATCGATCGGGCGCAATCCGCCCATTTAGTATCTACCGATATTAACGATATTTACCGGTCAGTCTCCACCGGAGGAGCCGATACGTTATATGTAGAAAATAACTTTTCGTTGAATGGTAAGATCGTAGAAGACCAGGTGGAAATAACAGATCAGGATGATCAGGATATTAAAAGTCATGATCTCCTCAATGTATTCATGAAAAACGTAACCGACAACGGCGGGCAGGTAGTCTTTATGGAAGACGGATTACTCGAAAAATACAACGGTATCGTATTGGTAAGAAGATTTTAAATTACAGACCGGATTATTTTTCAGGTTTGGCGAACAGTCCGTTTAAATCCTTGAGCATAAATATTCTGCTTCAGAAAGATAACTATTACCAAATATATTGAGGTGATTCAGGATATGATACAATTTATATATCCCCTGGCGGTATTCCCAGCCTTCCGTCAGGGGATATTCTTTCATATAAGCCCTGTAAAAGGCAGGTGGGAAACTGCCGAATACATTCGTCATGGCCAGATCGGCTTCCCGATGCCCGTAATATACCGCCGGATCAATTAAGACAGCCCGGCCGTTTACATCACACAAGTAATTACCCGACCACAGATCGCCATGCAACAAGGAAGGCGGCTCTTCAGCAGCTTGAAATATTTTTTCAATCCGAATTTCCAGTTTCGATATACCCGACCGGATCACAGGAGTATTGTATCCCCTTTGCTCTGCCATTTTAAACTGAAAAAGAATACGTTTATTAAAAAAGAAGCCTGCCCAGTTATCCTTTTCTTCACCGCTTGGAATATTCAGCTGAGGATTAGCACCGATATAATTGTCTTCATAAAATCCGAAATGATCTGCATGATAATGGTGTAACCTTGCAAAACACCTGCCGAAATCTTCGTAAAAAGTATCGGAAGGCGTACCTCTTTCGATAAACTCTGTCAACAGATAATCACTATCCGCCGAAACAACCCGGGCAACAGGCAATGCATGAGCCTTTGCCAGTTCCGCCAATCCGTTTGCTTCGCATGCATACGTAGATGAAGGATAGCCGCTTTTCAGGAAATACGTTTTACCCGATAAAGTCCGTATCCTGCCTGTACCATACACATTGTCTACGATCGTTTCATTCAGTACCGCTTCCAGTCTCTCTTTCAATGCGTCCATCTTTGTCAGTTATTCAGATGAGCAGATAAATAATGCCCAAACCACGTAGCGGCAATACCTACCACAACACTCAATATAATATATAATGCCATGGATATATAATTATGACTTTCCAACAACCTCATATTTTCCAGTGAAAACGTGGAAAAAGTAGTATAACCACCGCAAAAACCGGTAACAAGCAATAATTTCATATCCTTATCCAGGAAGGCATATCGTTCGGAAAGACCGATCAGAAAACCGATCAGCAAGCAACCTGTAATATTTACCGCAAAAGTCGCCAGTGGATAATCAAAAGGATATTTCCTTAACATATATACCGATGCCAGGTAACGCATTATACTTCCTATCCCTCCTCCTATACCTACATAAAGAAGCTGTTTGATCATAGGTTGAAATTTCAGGTTTTTACATTGCTTTAATCAGGCTTAAAAATAGTGGTTTTAAAAGTATAAATCTTTTTTTCCATAAAATATTTTGCATGTTACCAAAAAGTAACATACATTTGTGACCGAATAGTAACATTAGAATAATTACATCAGATGATATGGAAAAAGACAGGGAAGCAACAGAACAACGGTTAATCGCTGCAATGGGCGAACTGATCGAAGAAAAAGGATTTGAAAAGGTGGGTGTAAACGCTGTTGCCGAAAGGGCAGGCGTATCAAAAATGCTTATATACCGTTATTTCAACTCACTCGACGGGCTTATTTATGCTTATATACAGAAAAATGACTTCTGGACCAATCCCCCGGCAAATTATCCGCCACCGCCCGAGCTCAAGGATTACCTGAAAAAGATGATCCGCAACCAGATCCGGCAATTAAGAAAGGATATTCCGTTAAAACGCTTGCGCCAATGGGAATTATCCACCCATAACCCTATGGTGAAAGAATTGTTTGAAAAACGGGAAGCCGGCGGTATGGAACTGGTCCAGTTCATCAGTGGATTCTCCACCGTCTCCAAAGACAATATTGCTGCCCTGGCTACCCTCATTAATTCATCTATTACCTACCTTATACTTTTAGAAGAAAACTTCCCTGTTTACAACGGTATTCCTATCCAAACCGATGAAGGATGGGAAAAGATAGCAGAGGGAATTGATTACATCATTAATTTACTTTATTAATATACACCAATGAAAAAAAGTATCCTTAGTTTAGGTTTGGCATTTACCACTTTATGCTGTTGCAATTCGTGTGATAATGATCTGGTCGAATTCCGTACAAACGATTTACGGATCACCATAGAAGAAGGTACGGAATGGTTGCACGACTTTCCCCTGTTTATGGGGATCAAAAAGAAAAACCCTCCGCAGATTGCCATATGGGCGGAAGATAGCATAGGTAATTATCTGTCTACACTGTATGTCTCCCACAAAATAGCCACACAGGGCTGGTCTGTGGCAGGAGGCAACAGGCGAAAAGAATCGCTGCCCCATTGGTGCTACAAACGTGGCGTGCAATACGAAGACGGCCTTTACCTCCCTACTAAAAAACAACCCCTTACAGATGCCTTGTCGGGCGCTACCCCTACCGGGAGTTTCGACGTGAAGATACAGCCGCTCGAGAATCTCAGCCAATTCGTGATCAAAGCCGAATTCAATCATTCAACAGACTTCAACGACTATTATTCAAAAACGGCAACCGAAGGAGAAGATAATTATTCGGGAGGTAAAATGGGAAGTGGCCAGCCTGCCGTAGTATATGAAGTGTACATCGATTTAACTTCCGGACAGAAAGAATTTACCGGTAGGCTGGCCGGCCATAGCAGCCCCGACGGAACTAACGGCGAACTTAGCACGGATACTTCCCGGCTTACTACGGCACTACACATTGTCAAACAAATAAAGATAACACTCCAGTAAGATGAAATGCAAATTGATCTTTTTATCCATCGTTCTCCTCCCACTGGTGCTAAAGGGACAGAACGAAGGAAAATTCGGTTACACTACCACCCTTGGAACAAATATTCCGTTGAGCCAACCCTCGCATACGCCGTTTATCTGGCACGTACTGTGTCATTATCATATTACACAAAGGCTTTCGGCAGGTGGCGGAACAGGTCTGTCTTTTTACGAGAAAATGCTTATCCCCGTATTCGCAGATATAAAATACAAGATCGGACCTAACCGCCGTTTTACGCCCTATGCAGCATGTGGGGCCGGGTATGCTTTTGCACCGTCTAAACAAGCTACCGGAGGGTTTTATCTTAACCCGTCGGTAGGTATTTATTACCCGGTAAACCCTATGTTCGGACTACAACTGGCTGTCGGGTATGAAATACAAACACTCAAACGTGTAAAAGAACAGACCGACCATTCGTTCGCAAAAGCATTTGAAGAAAAACTCAACCATCGCTCTCTTTCCATAAAACTGGGTTTATCCTTCTGACATTTTAATTCATAACGACCCGGATGAACACCGAAAGCGATTTTCGTTTTTTAATTGAACAGGCTATAAAAGCGCCTTCAGGGCATAATACGCAACCCTGGCTTTTCAAAATCAATGCAGACAGTATTGAAATACACCCCGACCACAGCAGGCACCTGCCCGTTGTCGACCCCGAAAACAGGGAATTATATGTCAGTTTAGGCTGCGCGGCTGAAAACATGTACCAGGCCGCGACAGCCCTGAACTACCAGGCGGCTATTTCCGTTTCCGATACAGGAGTTATCACCATAAAACTAACCCCGCCCCAACAGGCGGGGAACGATCAGCACATTATACAGGCCATTGCCCGCCGGCAATGTAACCGGAGCGTGTACAATGCTAAAACCATACCGGCAGAAACCATCCGGATGCTTTTCAATACAGAAAAAGAACCGGAAATTTCAATTCATTCCTATCCGAACGGATCACCGGAATTCGAGCGTATTACAGCATATATAATGAAAGGAAATACGATCCAGATGCAGGACCCGGAATTTGTGACAGAATTAAAGACATGGATGCGCTACAATAAAAAGCATATGGAGAAAACATACGACGGGCTGAGCTATGCCGTTTTCGGAGCGCCGGACCTGCCGCTTATCCTCTCCCGGAATATAATCCAAAGTTTCCTGAAACCCCGAGTACAAAATAAAAGCGATCTCAAAAAAATACAATCATCTTCCCATTTCATCCTGTTTACAACAAAATCAAATTTTTTATTCAACTGGATCAACTTAGGAAGACTTCTCGAGCGGTATTTATTGAAGCTGACCGCAGCCGGAATTTCACACGCCTATTGTAATCAACCCTGCGAACTTAACGGATTATCCCGTCAAATGGCGGACGGGTTGAAGCTTGAAAACGAATATCCCGTTGTCCTTCTACGTATAGGATATGGCAAAGACATGCCTTATTCGCCCCGGAAAAGAGTCGAAGATGTGATGGTAAACGGGCAATAGCGCATTTTCTGCCATTATTTAAATTTAATTATCATTTAATTCTTTCGGTGTTGTTTGTAAATATAGTTCCTTTGTCCTGACAAATTATTCGCTAACTCTACAATTTAATTACAACAGGATGGATTTTAAACATGAGAAACTCATAGACCAATTAGACAACCAAGGTTTTAACAGAAGGCATTTCTTAAAATATATGGGCGCTACAGGATTACTATCTGTTATCGGCACACAGGAATCAAAAGCGTTTTCCAGCAACGCCAAAGGAAAGATCGTTATCATCGGGGGAGGCGCTGCCGGAATGAGTATGGCCGCACGGTTAAGCCGTTGGCTGGATCAGCCCGATATCACCTTGATCGATCCCAGCAGCCGGCAATATTATCAACCGGGTTTTACCCTGATCGCCTCCGGCGTATATAAACCGGAAGATGTATGGAAAAATCAGGAAGATTACATACCTAAGGGCGTTAAATGGATAAAAGACCGCGTCAGTGCCGTAGACCCGTTGACAAACGAAGTATCCACATACGGCAATGGCAAATTCTTTTACGATTTCCTTGTACTGACACCGGGAATACAAACCAATTATGATAAAGTAGAAGGGATCACCTACAAAACATTAGGCGAAGGAAACGCACATTCCATCTATGATTTTGAAGGAGCGCAAAAAACCTGGAAAGCCATTCAGGAATTATCTAAAACGGGCGGAAAAGCCCTCTTTACCGACACCTATACCAAACATAAATGCGGAGGAGCTCCTAAGAAGATCTGCATGCTCACCGAGCATTACCTGCGTAAACAAAAAACGCGTGATAACGTGAGTTTCCAATTTTATACCGCATCCGGGGAACTTTACGATGTTCCCTATTTTACCCCCCGTTTGCTGGAAATATACCAGGAAAGGAACATTCCCCTAAACGTGAACGTAAAAGTAAAAGGTGTGGATACCTCGGCTAAGCAGGTCTATTTTGAAAAAGTAGAAACCGTAGGCGACCAGAAAGTAGTAACCCCCTTCGTAGAGTCGTACGACTTTTTACACTTTACTCCTCCCATGTCGGCTCCCGATTTCGTACGCGAATCCGGTTTAGGATGGACGGAAGGCAAATTTGCCGACGAGAACTGGGTAATGGTAGATAAAGAGACATTCATACATAAAAAATATGCCAATATCATTTCGCTGGGAGACTGTTCCGACCTTCCAACCAGTAAAACATCAGCCGCTATCCGCGTGCAGGTACCACTGGCTGCGAAAAACCTCATTTCGGTCATGGAAGGAAAAGAACCGGTGGAGAAATACAACGGCTATGCCGCCTGCCCCATTGTAACCGATTACGGGCATGTGCTGCTTTGTGAATTCGATTACAATAAAGAACGCGAAAGCTCCTTTCCGTTCAGTATGATGGATATGTCCAAAGAATCGAGGCTGGCATGGCTGCTGAAAGTGTATATACTCAAACCGCTCTCCTTTTACGGAATGCTGAGGGGACGCGCCTGATAACAACATTAAAAGCAACTTTTCTATAAGTAATACCGAATTAAAAAAAGTCGGTAATGCTTTTCTCAAAAGTCGGTAATGTTTTACACAAACCATTGTGACGGTTTATACAAACCATTACGAAGGTTTTAGAAAAGCATCACCGACTTTTTTTTATCATCTCCTATTTCTGCTTCAGGGCCAGTATCGGTATGGATACAATAATATAAAAAAAGCATTTGTCAAAAGTCGAAACGTTCTTTGAGCTGGTTATAATCTGTAAGCAAAGGGCTTTCAGCCCTTAACATTTCAGCCCAGGGTTTCAACCCTGGGTGGGAATGTTGTATAGTTATTTTGAGTGCTGAAAGCACGATTTAGTATCTCTGTGCCGTGCTTTCAGCACTTGGGTGGTGATGGCTCTGTATCCAACCCAGGGTTTCAACCCTGGGCTGAAATATGGTGCACTTTTAGTGCTTATTTATAATCTGTAACCAGCTCAAAGAACGCTTCGACTTTTGACACATCCCTTTTTATAGTTGAATTGTGGCTTCTTATTTCAGATATTCTGTAAAAAAAGCGTCCAGTTTATCGAAAGGTATAATATCCATCCGGTCATACAGGTCGGTATGGCTGGCGCCGGGTATAATCAGCAGTTCTTTATTGTCACCTTTCAGCTTTTTAAAAGCGTCTTCGCCGAAATATTTCGAATGGGCTTTCTCGCCGTGGATAATGAGTACGGCATTGCGGATTTCTCCGGCATAAGTAAGCTGGGGCATATTCATAAACGGGAGGGATGACGTTTTATTCCAGCCACCGTTCGAGTTGAGCGAGCGGGGATGGTAGCCACGCTGTGTCTTGTAGTAGGCATGATAGTCCTTTACAAAGTACGGGGCATCATCCGGTAACGGATCCACCACACCGCCTCCAGGTTCATACGAACCATTCTTATAGTCTGCCGTACGTTGGGCGTTGAGTTGCTCACGAAGTGCATAACGTGCGCCTTCATCCATTGAGTTGAAGTAACCTTCGGCGTTTACGCGGCTCATATCATACATCGTAGAAGCAACCGTTGCTTTAATACGGGTATCCATAGCGGCTACATTCAGGGCTAAACCTCCCCAGCCGCAAATACCGATGATGCCGATACGTTCGGGGTCTACATCGTCACGGGTGGAAAGGAAATCGACGGCTGCGCTGAAATCTTCCGTATTGATGTCGGGCGAAGCCACATAACGGGGTTCTCCTCCACTTTCGCCGGTATAGGAAGGATCAAAAGTAATAGTGAGGAAACCTCTTTCAGCCATTTGCTGCGCATAAAGCCCCGATGATTGTTCCTTTACCGCGCCAAATGGTCCGCTCACTGCGATTGCAGGTAGTTTTCCGGAAGCGTTTTCAGGCACGTACATATCGGCTGCAAGGGTGATGCCGTAACGGTTGCGGAAGGTTACTTTACTATGGTTTACCTTGTTGCTTTCGGGAAATACCTTATCCCACTGTTGGGTTAATTCTAACTTTTCCATACTTCTATTATTATTGCTTTGTTGATTAATACCAGTTCTGTTTGTTGCTCCGGCGGTGGTTACCGCTATAGCGAGCAATGCCAATGATGCAATTTTCTTCATTTCTTTTTATTATTGATATACTTTTTTTCTTCGATTGTTTATGTTGATAGTACAAAGATAGGCTGCCTGTTTCACCGGATATTTGCTCAAAAGCTCAAATTCCTTTTCCCTGAGGCTCATGGTACGTTTTCCCATAAAATCTTACATTTTTTATTTAACATATTCCTAAAAAAAGATTTACTTTTGCGATCATCCGTAGCACCTTTTCTTAAAATCGTGCTACACTAATAATAACGATTAACTTATACTACTTGAAAGCAATTAGTTTTAAACCGGTTATCTTATCCGCCATTCTGCTTGCCTCCGGCGCGAATGGCTATTCCCAGCAAGTCGCTGACTCAGTAAACATCGACGAGGTGGTTATTACCGCTACCCGCACCTTACGGAACCTCAATGAAGTACCTGCGCGGATTTCCGTAGTCGGAGCCAATATTATCGAAACCTCTCCCGCCCTTCAGGTAGACGATATCCTGCGCTATACATCAGGAGTGAATGTTAACCGTAGCGGTGGTATTTTTACCATACGCCCCACCGTTACGTTGCGCGGATTATCGGGCGATGAGCAGTCGCGCACATTAGTGCTTATGAACGGCGTACCCATCAATGCCTCCGACGGCGGAAGCGTAAACTGGAACCGCATCAACACCTACGATGTGGAAAGGATAGAGGTATTTAAAGGACCGGGCTCTTCGTTGTACGGAAGCAGCGCAATGGGCGGCGTGATCAATATTATCACCAAAACGCCCGACAGGCCGCAGGAAGTAAATGCCAGTGTAAGCTACGGCACGTTCAATACGATCCGCGAAGACCTGAACGCCCGTATCCGTTCGGATAAAGGATATTACGGATCGATATCGCAATACTACCTGAAAAGCGACGGATTTAACAGCATACCCAAAGAAGACCGCAACGAATACGACATCAAACGGTCGCTCGAAGCCTTAGGCATTTCCAGCAAAGCGGGATACGACCAAAGCGAATGGTTCAAATGGGAACTGCAATACGACTTATACCGGGATAAACGCGGCGAGGGAACCCAAATCCATACGCCTGACGGAAATTACCGCCGGTTCGACACCGACCTGGTTCGCGGGTTACTGAAGGGCGGCAATGAAAAAACAAAATATGATCTCAACCTCTATTACCAGATGGTACATTATACCGACCTCAATGAATCGATGCGTGGTACCAACTACACCCGTTACGACGTGGATTCGCACCGGAAAGATTACGGTGCCTTATTGAACGCGAGTCATGTAATAAACGATAAAAATACGATAAGCGGCGGACTGGAATACAAGAACGGAAGTATAAAAGGAGGCGACTATTACCAGACCGAACCCTACGATACGGTATTCAACAGGGGCACCACCCGGATATTTGCCGGCTATATCCAGGACGAACATGCTTTTCTGGACAATAAGATCAGGCTGATAGCGGGCTTGCGTTTCGACTATGTAACGTTTTCAAACGGGGAATACTATGCCACTTCCCCATGGGGTGAAACGCCGGAGCTGAAAGACAACAACTGGTCGGAATTGTCTCCACGTGTAGGCCTCCGTTTCAACTTTATAAAAGAACTGAGCGCTTACGTATCTTATTCGCATGGGTTCAGGGCCTCCATTCTCGACGACCTTACCCGTACGGGATACATGTGGGTAGGCCCTAAATATGCCAACCCCAACCTTGGGCCCGAATCGCTCGATAATTTTGAGATCGGGGCCGACCTGTTACTCACTTCACGGTTTAAATTATCCGCATCCGGATACCATTCCATAGGCGACGATTTCCTTTATTATGTTGCCAGCGGCGACGAATTATCGCCCGGACGGCCCATCTACCGCAGGGAGAACGTCACGGGAGTTACCCTTTCGGGACTTGAGGTGGAAGCCAATTATATGCCGTTGGAAAACCTCAGGTTTATGTCGTCATACACCTTCAGCCATTCCAGGATAAATAAATTCGACGAACGTCCCGATCTTGAAAATAAATACCTTACCTACGTTCCCAAAAACACATTTTCGGCTTCCGTATTCTGGCAGAATAAGATAGTAGATATAAGCGTAAGGGGACTATACAAAAGCAAGCAGTTCTCGGACGACCTGAACACATCGGCAATCGGTTCATACACTACCGTAGACATGCAGTTGTCGCGTAAAATAACGACCCATTTATATGCAAATATCGAAATACAAGATATCTTTGACAACCAGCATATGGAGACACAAACCGAAATGTCTCCCGGCAGGGTGATCATGGGTAAACTGGTACTCAGGTTTTAAATCCTTTCCATATGAAACAGAAAGTTACCGTTCTTTTATATCTGGCATTTGTTTTCATCCTTCCGGCTTGCCATATGCCGGCCCATACACGTACGGACGGCATACAGATAGAAGATATGCTCGGCAGGAAAGTTTCCGTACCGCAGCAGGTCGAACGTGTGGTAGGCCTACGCGCCGGAACACTACGTTTGCTTACCTATATGGACGCGGCAGATAAAGTTTGCGGTATCGAAGAAGGAGAAAAAAGGAGTTCCCGTCCTTACCTGACAGCCTATCCCGGATTAACGGAACTTACTCCGGTCGGCCCCTTAATGGGAGGCGATGCGGAAGCTATTCTGAACGCCCGGCCGGATGTGATCTTTACAGCTTATACAACGGCAGGCGATGCCGACGACCTTCAAAAGAAAACAGGTATTCCGGTGGTTGCGCTGGAATGTTCCGAAATAGGAACTCCGGCCGCAAGGGATTCGTTGTATTCATCCTTACGGCTGATCGGTAAAATACTTCATAAAGAAGATAGGGCCCATACGCTTATAACTTATATGGAATCCGAAATCGAAGAGCTGAACCGGAGGACCAGAGATATATCAGAGGATGAAAGGCCAACGGCATATGTAGGGGGGATTGCCTACGGAGGCGTTAAAGATATCGCTTCCACCCAGCCTTTCTATCCGCCGTTTGTATTTACGCATGCCAAAAACGTTGCTTCCGTATTGGACGGGCGACGGATCTCGCATGTTAAAGGAACCTATATCGATAAAGAGCAATTACTTATATGGAATCCGGATGTGATCTTCATCGACGAATACGGATTACAGCTTGCGTTAAACGATTTGAAGCCCGGAGGTGCGATATCCGGCCATTTAAAGGCCGTAAATAATAATAAAGTGTTTACTTTGCTGCCTTATAACAATTATGCCACCAATTACGAGCTGGTATTGATCGATAGCTGGTTTACAGGAAAAGTATTATATCCCGATGCGTTTCCGGATATAGATATAACGGAAAAAGCAGATGAAATACTGACCATGTTCTACGGCAAACCTATTTTCAACCAACTGATCACCGATCACAGCTTACGGCAGATAGATAAAAACGAAATACAATGAACAGTGCCATACTAATGCAATACAGGAAATACGTCCGGCGGCGGATATATTTTATCCTTATTGTGTTGTTACTGCTCATCCTATTGTCGTTCCTTTCTTTAGTTACCGGTTCCGCCGACATAACGGCCGGTGATATTTTCCGGCTGCTAACAGGCGAAGGTTCGGCCTTCACTTCACAGATCATCCTGAATATCCGGATGCCGCGGGTTATAGGCGCTATTCTTGCCGGAATGGCTTTAGCTGTATCGGGGGCGGTTATTCAAAGCCTTTTGCATAATCCGCTTGCTTCCCCCTATACGCTCGGTATTTCGGGCGCTTCCGCTTTCGGAGCAGCATTTGCCATTGTCGTACTGGGTGCCGGCAGCGCTTACCAGGGTTCGAATGATATGGCCGTTATTAATAATCCGTATATCGTCACCCTTTCCGCCTTTATGTGGAGCGTTATCGGGGTGCTGGTCATCCTGGCTTTATCGAAATACAAGGGAGCCACACCCGAAATGATCATTCTGTCGGGTATCATTTTATCTTCCCTTTTCTCGGCGGGTATATCTGCCATGCAATATTTTGCCGACGATATACAACTTGCCTCTATCGTATTCTGGACATTCGGCGATTTAGGCCGCGCGTCCTGGGATAATACAGTCATCCTTGCTATCATCCTGGTACCTGTCATTATCTTTTTCTTCTGGCAGATTTGGACGTATAAATCCTTACAATCGGGCGACGAACATGCCCAAAGCCTCGGCGTAAACGTCAGAAGGGTACGTCTGACCGGCATGATGATGGCAACGCTTGCCACAGCCGTTGCCGTATCGTTCTATGGCGTCATCGCTTTTGTAGGGCTGGTAGTTCCGCATATCGTAAGGCGCATTATCGGCAACGACGAACAATTCCTGATACCGGCTTCCACTATTTTCGGAGGCGCTTTCCTGTTGTTATCGGATACGTTGGCGCGTACGGTCATTTCACCGGTTATTCTTCCGGTAGGTATTCTTACTTCTTTTATCGGGGCTCCCCTGTTTTTGTTTCTGTTGATAAAAAGTATGAGTAAAACCTATTGACCATGATCGATATACGCAACATCGTATTTAGCTATAATGTACAACCGGTCTTACAGGATGTATGTTGCCGGATAGATACCGGCGATTTTGTTGCGCTGGCAGGACCTAACGGATCAGGAAAAAGCACGCTCATTAAATGCGTAAACGGAATACTGAAACCACAAAGCGGTACGATATCGGTCGACGGGCAACCGGTCGCCCATTATTCTCCGAATGCCATGGCGCGGATTATCGCCTATGTCCCTCAAAGCCAGCGACGGCAACAGGCCACTACGGTATTCGATACAGTGCTTATGGGACGTAAACCGTTTATAAGCTGGAAACCGGCCACGTCCGACCTGGATATTACCGCCGATATTCTCCGCAGGCTCAATATCGGCCATTTATCGATGAAACGAACCAACGAACTGAGCGGCGGACAGCAACAAACCGTGATGATCGCCAGGGCATTGGCGCAGGAACCAAAAATCCTCCTGCTCGACGAACCTACCGCTAATCTGGATATCAGGCATCAACTGGAAGTGCTTGAACTTCTGAAAACGTTGTCGCAAAAAGGGATCACGATATTAATCGCCATTCACGACATCAATATGGCTATCCGTTATGCCAGCCGGATCATGATGCTTAAAGACGGGCGTATATTTGCTTACGGCGATAAGAGTGTGGTCACGACTGAAAACATTGAGAATCTTTACGGCATCCGCGCCGATATTATTGATCAGGGAGAATACCTGTATATTGTTCCCCGCGGCTTGCCCGCAAACAAAACATAATATGAATACAATACAATTCCAACCCGTAGGAATGGTTGCCGGAAACAGGCTGGTTATAAATACGGAATATTTAGGCGGCCTGCTGAACATCGGCGAATGCGAATATCTGGACGTGGTTTATTATTTCCATGAATCGGAAAATAAAACATTTCCCCTGTCTGGCATCACCCGTTCGGGAGCAGAACGCGGGGTATTTGCATCCCGAAGCCCGAACCGTCCGAACCTGATAGGAATTACTACCGTTAAACTGCTTGAAATAAAAGCAAACGAACTGGTTGTAGAAGGGCTCGACGCAAAGAACGGAAGCCCTCTACTGGATATTAAATGTTGCGATACGTCCTTGTTCGCCCAATCGGCGGATAAAAACCCGGTGCATCAATCCATCATACGATCGGAACCCCGCATCGAAATAAAAAACCATATCCTACGGAAGGAAACGGAATTGCTGTTGACCAAGGCAGGACAACTGCACGGACATTATTGTCCCGGACTGGCAATGGGAATTATGGCCGCCGCATTCGCCATGTCGGAAATGCGGGCCGACTCCGACGGTATGGAAGACCTGCTCGCGATTACGGAAACCAATAACTGTTTTGCCGACGGGGTACAGTTTGTAACAGGCTGTTCGTTCGGCAATAACGGCTTGATTTATAAAGACCTTGGAAAGACGGCCTTTACGCTTACTAAAAGAGACGGCAAAGGCATCAGGGTATGCTCGCGCCCCGAATCGCAGGAGGTACTCCACCGCTCTTTCCCGGCTTTCAGGGAATGTTACGGGAAAGTGGTAACCCAACAAAATCATGATCCGGAACTGGTGGCGGAATTTAAAAAATTAGGGTTGGAAAGGGCGTTCGGTACATTGACTATACCATTCGGGGAATTGTTTGATGTTCAGCATGTAACGACGGATATACCGTCGTATGCTTCTATCCGCGAAAGCGTGGTTTGCGCAACATGCAAAGAAAGCGTCATGATAAACCGGACGGTCACTGAAGGTACTGCTCATTACTGTTATCGTTGTGCCGGAACCACTTATCCCATCCTGACGGGCGACGGAATATCGGTACAATGATATTGGCTACTTATTTGTATTTTTGTTTTTGGATAAAAGAAAAAAGGAAATATTCCGAATGGAAAAATTAGATATTCTCAGAAATAAAATAGCCGGATACGATAAGCTGTGCGTAGCTTTTTCGGGAGGTGTGGATTCTTCTTTCCTTTTACATGTGGCAAACGAAGTACTGGAAAAGAATGTAATGGCGGTATTGATCGATTCGCCGGTGCTGGCAAACCGTGACCGTACGGAAGCGGTTGCCCAACTGGATAAATTGCAGGTAAAATATGCGGTAGTGGAAGGAAACCCTTTCGGTGTAAAGGAGTTTTGCGAAAACGACCGGATGAGATGTTACCACTGCAAGAAAAAGAATTACGAACAGATCATCGAAGTAGCGAAACGGAACGGCATAACGATTGTAGCCGACGGACAAAATGCCGACGATGCGGTAGCAACCGACCGGCCGGGTGCAAGGGCAGCAGTAGAACTGGGAGTTGTAAGCCCGTTGATGGAATGCGGATTAACAAAAGAAGATATCCGCAGGTACAGTAAATTACTGGGTGTGGTAACCTGGAACAAACCGTCGAACGCCTGCCTTGCCACCCGCCTGCCTTTCGGATTCGGAATAACGAAAGAAAGACTGGCTATTGTTGAAAAAGCAGAAGAGTCTTTACGCACGCGCGGTATGGAGGGTTGCCGGGTGCGCTGGCACGGTAATATCGCCCGTATCGAAGCACCGGAAGCCTTTTTCGGTAAAATATCGGAAACAAAAGAAATAATAACGGAGATTAAAGCGTTGGGTTTTAAATATGTTACACTCGATTTGGAAGGATTCCGAAGCGGAAGTATGAACGGGTAAACTATGGATATAAAAAAATTACTGGAAGGTGTGAAAGAAGGCAGTATTTCGGTAGACGAAGCTGCAGGCAAACTGAAAACAATGCCTTTCGACGACCTGGGATATGCGTTGATCGATCATCACCGCCAACTGCGGAACGGCTGTCCCGAGGTGATCTATTGCGCCGGGAAAACCGTAGAACAGGTAGCGGGAATTGTAAAGAACATGCTGGAAGTAGGCGGTACAAATGTACTTGCCACCCGGGCAACGGAAGAAATGGCGCAGGCCGTAAAAGGTATGTATCCGGATGCCGAATGGAACCCGTCTGCCCGTACGATTGTAATCAACCGGACACCAGTGGAGAAAAAAGGCGGTAAAATATTGGTTGTTACAGCGGGAACATCCGATATTCCCGTTGCCGACGAAGCGGTTGTCACCGCCGAATTTCTCGGTAATGAAGTAGAACGCCTGTGCGACGTTGGCGTGGCGGGTATCCACCGATTACTGGCCAGGCTGAATAGGATCGCCTCAGCAAATGTGATCATCGTCATTGCCGGTATGGAAGGCGCATTGGCCAGCGTGATTGGCGGACTGACGGATAAACCCGTAATAGCCGTTCCCACAAGCGTAGGGTACGGAGCCAGTTTCGGCGGGGTAGCAGCTTTATTGTCGATGCTCAATTCATGTGCCAACGGGGTATCGGTCGTCAATATCGACAACGGTTTCGGCGCTGCCTATATGGCAAACAGTATAAACAAGATAAATCTTTAACATTCCAATGAAAATCCTATATTTTGATTGCTTTTCGGGTATTAGCGGCGATATGACGCTTGCTGCATTGCTGGACCTGGGTGTCGGCAAAGAACAGTTGGTAAACGAGCTTAAAAAGATACACCTGCACGGTTGGGAAATAGAACTTTCCGAGACGGCTAAACACGGGATCGGCGCCAAACATGTAGAAGTGATCCTCGAAGACGAAAAACATTCGCACCACGGACATCACCATCATCATGAACATACCCCCGATCACGGGCATCACCATCATGACGGGCACGAACATCATCACCATCATCATGGAGAACACGGTCATGTTCACCGTAATATGTCGGATATAGCCCGTATGATCGACGATAGCGGGATTTCCGAAGGAGCCAAGGATTTGGCTAAACGTATTTTTATGCGCCTGGCCATAGCCGAAGCCAAAGTACACGGAACCACTCCCGATAAAGTGCATTTCCATGAAGTAGGTGCGGTAGATTCTATCATCGACATTGTGGGAACGGCTATTTGCATCGATATATTATCTCCCGACCAGGTTTATTCTTCCGTATTGCATGACGGATATGGTTTTGTAAACTGCCAGCACGGAATGATACCGGTACCTGTTCCGGCCGTCACCGAAGTGCTTGCAAATGCGGGAGTAAGTTTTAAACAACTCGATATAGAAGGCGAAATGATGACGCCCACCGGAGCAGCTATTGTTACGGAGTTGGCCCAACGTTTCGGGCCTATGCCGGAAATGAAGGTCGTAAAAACAGGTTACGGCGCCGGTAAAAAGGATTTCCCGATACCCAATATCCTGCGCGTAGTGATGGGAGAAGCTGTATCTTCTGCCGGTTCGGATCGTGTAACGGTGATCGAAACAAATATAGACGATACGACTCCGGAGATCATGGGATATGTAATGGATAAGTTATTACAGGCAGGGGCACGGGATGTATTTTTTACGCCCGTATATATGAAAAAAGGCCGTCCGGCAACGATGATAAGCATTATATGCGACAATTCCGCCGTGGCTGTGATGGAAGACATTCTTTTCCGTGAAACATCTACCATCGGTGTGCGTAAACATGAGGTTGCCCGGACCTGCCTGCCGCGTAAAGCCGTAACAATACCTACTCCCTACGGCGAGGTAAAAGCAAAGGAAACGCATTATAAGGAAGTGAAGAGGTTGACGCTGGAATATGATGATGCCTGCAGGTTGGCAAAAGAAAACGGTGTTTCCTTAAAAGATATCTACGGCAGTTTATAGTATGGGCTGCAACGCCGTTTAATTTATCGGTTCCGGATATAATGACCTTCCCCATGTATGGATATCTACTTCGGGGATATGGGAGTTATGGAATAAGTCGTAAAATTCGTCACTGATCCTTTTTACTGTTTCGGCGTGTGTCGTGCGCACCCGCGTTTCATAATTGTATCTGGTTCCGCTTGCAGTGAAATTGAGGGAGCCCAGATATACGATCGAGTCGTCTATTATATATACTTTTCCATGAATATACATATTGGAACCGGGATGTTTATCGGGTGATATACACACCTTAAAAGGAAACAGGCGGGAATAACTGTAATAATAAATCCGTTGTGTCCGTATTTTCTTTATCAACCGGAAAAAAACAAACAACATAATAATAGCGGGTATGATACCCGCCAGCATACGGATATCATTCATATATAAGAAAAGAACAATTGTAAATACGGTAATAAACAGTATCCCCGATAATAAAATCCGTGCCGCCTTTTTCCATTTATTTCTTTTTAGGCGCGCGGCTTCATTCACCTCACGGTGTTGCCGTATTAACTGATAGATATTTTTAGTTGAAGAATCTTTATAATCTTCAATACTATCCATCGTTATTAATTGAATTTCAAGGCCCTTACTTCTTAAATCAATAAGCTCTTTAATTAGAAAAGGAGATAAGAAAGGAGATATTATTTTAATGGATTTACGGGCATTCTGAATATCTTCCATCAACTTTTTTCCCGCACCTTTTCCTATATAAATATCACAGTTTGCGTTGTTGTAAAACATACTCATAGTTGTTTTCATACTATTAGAAAACCAAATATAAGTATTTACAAATTATTACGTATAAATTTTATTCAATAAGATAGCAAATCAGCCATTATATTATTCTTTAATTATCATCCGAAAGATATATTTTCCTATTTTGGGGAGGCATAATTTATCATCCATCCTATACCGAATTTATCTTTACACATACCGAAATAATCACCCCAATGAGACTGTGTCAACGGCATGGATATCTGCCCTCCTCCGGATAATAGGTTAAACATTCTGTCGGCCTCATCTTTCGAATCTGCCGAAATATAAACGGAGAAGTTCGTTCCGCAGATTACCCGGTGTCCGAAAGCTTCTACGCCGTCGGCACCCATCAGGAACGTTTCTTTACTTATAGGCAGGAGTACGTTTTCAATTTTATTTTTGTCGTTTTCGGATAATTGTGGCATACCTTCCTGCACCGGTACGTCGCCGTAACGGATCAGGGAAGAAATCTCCGAATGAAAGACAGTGGCATAATACCGGAATGCTTCTTCACAATTGCCGTCGAATAAGAGGGAAATGTTAACTGTGGCCATAGTAAATTGTTTTTCATTTATTGTTTTAAATCCTAAAACAAAAATAATAAGAAATAATAATATACCTCAAAAAGCTTCCGGTTTAAACGTTTCTTATATATTTGAGTCTGATTTTGGTAGTTTTAAACAAATGGAATAACTTAAAAGATGAAGACGACAAAAAGAACAGTTGTTAAGTGTATGATGATTTGCGCTTTAATCATTGCCGGTATGCAGGCTAAAGCCCAATGCGAGGTGGATAACCAATACTTCAAAGCCGGTGAAGAACTAAATTATGACCTCTATTTCAAATATGGTATCCTTTATACAAAAGCCGGTAATTCTTCTTTACGGGTAACGGACAATACGTACAACGGCAAAGATGCTTATAAAATGACGCTTACAGCGAAGTCGTCGGGTATGGTCAAGGCATTTTTTTCTTTATCGGATACCCTGTCGTCTTACATGACCAAGCGACTCACTCCTCTTGCTTATACAAAAGACGCGCATGAAAACGGTGATTATACGACCGAACGGGCAACGTATGATTATTCTTCCGGCAAAACATCGTTACGAAATGTCAATATACGTAACGGCAACCTTCGTTATGATACGACGCTCGTATCTGATCATTGCATGTATGATATGCTTAGCATCCTCTATTATGCCCGGACACTCGATTATGAAACCATGAAGAAGGGTGATAAGAAAACCGTTTCCTTTTTTTCGGGAAGAAAAAAAGTGGATATGGATATCCAGCACCATGGTATTGAAACCGTTTCAGCCAACGACGGGAGGGATTATAATTGTATCAAACTGGTACTTGTAATGAACGAACGTGCCTTTGAAGATAAAAACGAAGCGATGAAAGTATTTATTACCAATGACCGCAACCGCGTTCCCGTACGGATTGATTCCAAATTAAAAGTAGGTTCTACACGGGTTATTCTAAAAGATTACAAAGGGTTGCGTAATTAAACCCTTATGAATGGGAATACCGGATTTACAGGCTGTCTGTAAATATTTCAGGTGATCCGAAACTTACCGGCAAAAGAGTTTGTTTTATAGAAAATGGGAATAATCGGAACTTGTATGGAATTCTGATGTAAGCCATTTATTAGTTTATCACTTATCCGTTACTAAAATGAAGAAAAGTATTTTTTATCTCACAACCGTTTTATGTATGATGGTGGCATGTAATTCCGGCCAGAAAACAGAAAGGTATACCATCGCTTCGCAAACAGCCGATTGTACAGGTGTAGGCCCGCAAAAGTGCATGCTTGTAAAGAAGGGAAATGCTACGGACTGGGAATATTTTTACAGCCGGATTGAAGGGTTCAATTATGAAGAAGGTTTTGAATATGAATTGGATGTAAGGGAAATACCCGTAGAGAATCCTCCCGCCGATGCTTCTTCCATCCGGTACGAGCTGGTAAATGTTATCTCCAAGACTTCTAAAACTTCTGAAAACCTGCCCCCGGACGTTACTGTACAGAAGATGTATCAATGGGGCGGCAAGGTGTTGAATATAGAAGAGCAAACCATAGGCCGCGGGGCAGCCGAAGGCCGTTTCCCGGTGACCGTACTGACGATTGAAGTATCGCATACGTCTACGGATCTTTTCCAGCCGCGTGATACTATTCATGCGGAGGTAAACCGTGATTCTGCCGTTACGCCTGTAATCGGCAGGGAATATGTATTCAAATCAACCGGCTCTCATCCGGCTCATGCAAGTGGGATTTATATGCTCGATACGAAAGTAATGGATCTGGTTTAAGCTATATTTTAAAGGCCATAAATCCCCGTATTACAATAAATACTGATACATTTGCCGTTCATGAAAGAATGAATGCAATTGTTTAGTATTATATCCGATAATTAGTTAAATAATGAACTGTAAAATGATGTTACAAGGCGTAATAATGGGAATGCTTGTATTGGCCAACTCTATGGCGTGTGATGATTCGAATGAAAACAATACTCCTGAAGAAAAAAAGAAGATCGTAATTACAAACGGTGAAGGAGCCCTCACTCCTATCGTAAATTATCCGGCCCAGGATTATAGCGGAATAACCTGGCTGGGCAATAACCGTTATGCAGTGGTTACGGATAAAAAAGACGGCTTTTATGAATTTTCTTTTGAGATAAATACCGACGGTTCAATATCTTCTCTTTCGAGGAGTGAATTTAAAGGCGATAGTACGGCTACCCGCGATTGTGAAGGTATTGTTTATTATCCGTCAAACCAGACCGTTTTTATTTCGGGCGAAGCCGATCAGGAAATATTGGAATATAACCGGAATGGGATCAAAACCGGAACCAAACTGAATGTCCCGTCGATCTTCAAACAGGAAACGGGAAATTACGGCTTTGAATCGTTAGGGTACGACCCGCAAAGCGACCGGTTCTGGACCACTACCGAGTCTACCCTCAAAACAGACGGGGAACAGGCCTCCGGAACAAAGAACATCGCTAATCTGCATCGGATCCAATCTTTTGACGGTAAAACCTTCGAACCGGGCAGACAATATGCTTACAAAGCGGAAGTACCGGAAGGTAAAGGTAATTCTCCGATGTCGGTAATAGGTATACCTGCTATTACGGCTTTACCCGATGGCCGTTTACTCATTCTCGAACGCGAATTCTTTTTCAGCCAGACCAAGGATATGGATATTGAACTTTGGGTAAAAAACAAACTATTCCTTACAGATCCGGAACTACATGAAGACGTTTCCGGCGTAAGCGACCTGCGTAACCTCGAACCAACAGTATTTATGGATAAAACCCTTCTCTGGGAAAAGAAAACGGAACTTTCGGACAGTGACAATCCTTTGGCGAATTATGAAGGCATGTGCCTCGGGCCGGTACTGGAAGACGGAAGCCATACGCTTATCCTTATGAATGATTCACAAGGTGGGTTTATGTCGTTGCTGAAGGAATACCTGCTTGTCCTGAAATTTGAATTTCGCTGATCGTGCGCCCTGTTTTACCGGAAACAGTAAACAACATCTATGGAACTGATCATGAATATTCCCAAAAAAGTTAAACCAGAATATGTGTCTTTATATAAAGAACTATTCCTGAAATGCCGTGCCGAAACCTTAAAAGAGGAGGCGTGCCTTGAATACGCGCTTTTCCAGTCGTTCACGGATAGCACAGAATTTCATTTGTTTGAAAGATGGACAAGTAAAGAAGGACAAATCAAACATTCGCAGACAAAACACTTTAAAGCATATATGGAAGCGACGAAAGACATTTTTGTGGAAACCAAAACGAAAATGATTGAAACGTATGTTTGCCCTCCAGCCAACCGATAAAGGTATATGAGATTTAAATTAACCGTTCGGATCTGTCTTTATTTATTACTTTTGCCAACTAAAATCAGGATTAATGGCAGATGGGAAATTTTTATACTAAATATAGCGGGCATTATAAGGAACTAATTTATTTAGGAGTACCGATTGTTATCGGACAGATCGGGCAAATCATTCTTGCTTTTGCCGATACCTTGATGATCGGACACCACAGCACGATTGAACTTGGCGCTGCGTCATTCGTTAATAATATGTTTACAATGGCCATCATTTTCAGTACGGGTTTTTCATATGGGTTAACTCCTATCGTCGGGAATCTCTTCGGCAACAATGATTCTCCTGCCATAGGGAGAACATTAAAAAACAGTTTGCTGGCAAACACTGTGGTAGCGTTTATTCTAACCTTCTGCATGACTGTTCTTTATTTTAATATTGAGAAACTCGGACAACCGGATGAACTGATCCCGCTGATCAAACCTTACTTTATTGTCCTACTGATCTCGCTTATTTTCGTTTTATTATTCAATGCATTCAAGCAGTTTGCCGACGGAATAACAGATACAAAAACATCTATGTGGATCTTAATCGCGGGGAACCTGATGAATGTGTTTGGCAATTATATCCTTATCTACGGTAAACTGGGTATGCCTGAGATGGGGCTTTTGGGAGCAGGTATCAGTACACTCTTTTCGCGCATATTAATGTGTGCGGTGTTTATAATCATTTTCTTTTTTACCCCATATTATAAGCCGTATCTGGAAGGATTCAAAAAAAGTAAACTGAACTGGCCCGATTTCAGAAAGCTGAATAATCTGGGTTGGCCTATTGCCTTCCAGATGGGAATGGAAACGGCATCATTCAGTTTAAGCGCTATTATGATCGGCTGGATAGGGACAATTGCCCTGGCTGCACATCAGATCATGTTATCGGTTTCGCAGATCGGATTTATGATGTATTATGGCATGGGAGCTGCGGTTGCCGTACGTGTCAGCAATTACAGGGGAAAAGGAGATATGGTAAATGTACGCCGTACGGCTAATGCGGGTTTTCACTTGATCATGGCCATGTCGGTACTGGTTTCCGTATCTTTATATCTATTAAGGTACCGGATTGGCGGTTGGTTTACCGATAGTGAAGAGGTAAGCATAACAGTAGCCGGGTTAATTATTCCTTTTATTATTTATCAGTTTGGAGACGGGCTGCAAATTACTTTCGCAAATGCTTTACGTGGAATTTCCGATGTAAAACCCATGATGATCGTGGCTTTTATCGCTTACTTTATCATATCGCTTCCGTTAGGTTACTTCTTTGGATTTGTCATGAACCTCGGTACATTTGGTGTGTGGATGGCTTTTCCATTCGGACTGACCTGCGCGGGCATTATGTTCTATATACGGTTCCTTTTAAAAACAAAAGTCTGATCGGTCGGGTTTTTATACTTTCTCATATTTTTGCTGCATTTAATCATAATAGAATACATAATGAAATTCAACGACCTATCTTTTACCTTCCACACAAAGAAAATAAGCGAATGTGTAGATTCTTAAAAAACGGGAAAGATTTTCACCCTTTCCCGTTTTTATTCAATTATAATCTGTTTATCAGGTTTACAATCCCTTCTGCACATTCCGCTACGCGTTCGTAATTTACCACACTAAGATTATCTTTAGAAGTATGAGTGATCTCCTGGTTACCCATATTTCGTATAAACCAGTCCGAACTTACAGCTATTGCCGGACAATTTTGCTGAATAAATAAACTGTGGTCTCCCTGATACCAGGGTAAACCTTCAACAATCCCGTCACTTGTTTCTATAACCCATTCTGTGGCAGCTTCAATATCTTTGGGAAGTCCGAATACTGAAAAACACGACAACCCGTCTTTATATCCTGCACCATCAATATTGATATTCAATAGTATATCGCCGAAGCGGCCTTCATTCTGCTGGATGTATTTCCGTTGTCCTGTGGCACCGTAATAATCTTCGCCATTGAAAGCCACCAGTTCAACCTGACGGTTTCCCTGGTAGTTTTTGAGCATATCGGCCAACAACAGTAATACCGTTACTCCGGTTGCGTTATCGATTGCTCCGGGCGTTCCGATCTTGGTATCTATATGGGCCGTTACGACAATCCGTTTTCCGGCATTACTACCTTTCCGGCAAATAACATTGTAAGCGGTTTCCGGGATACGTACTGCCTCTGACATCAGGCTGACTCTTTTGCCATCGTAAGTAAGTAATTTTTCTCCTTCCGTATCTTTCATAAAAACCGATGGTATATCAAAATCTCCATCTTCAAACAATGGAAAAGGATAGACTCCACCAGCCAAGCTTGAATTCCGTTCGGTAGCAGTTATAATAGCCTGTGGCTTTCCTTTTTCCAACAACGAAACCAGATATTGATGTTCTTCAGGGTTCCAGAAAGGAAAATTTTTGGGAGCAATTTGTTCCGAAGCAATTTTACCGTAAAGCAACACTATTTTATTTTCAATATCAGAATGTTCCAGACTTTCGATTGAATCAACAGCCATTAATTCTCCTTTTACATTACAACCCAAAGAATAATGAGAAGAGAAAACTTCAAACGATCTGTCTTCATAGGTAAGCGTTGCTCCATTCGTTTTCCAATCCATGACCTGCAATAGGGTTTCTTCCGTATTCCAACCTGATTCAATGAATATGGTTTTCAGGTATTCGGTCGACCTCCGGTTACCCTCTCCTCCTACCCTGCGTTCTCCGATTTCTTCACATAAAAACTTCAAATGTTTTTCAGCTTCTTTTACCAAATTCGTTTTGTCCATATTTTTTGTTTTTAAAATCACACAAAAGTACGGTCAATGATAAAGCTGGTATTGTAAAAAAAGGACATTTTCAATATTGCTATTTAAAATATCATTATCGGTTTATATTAAATGATTGCCTGTTATTTTGTTTCATAAATAGTAAAACGATGATCCAATACAAATAACATT
The DNA here is from genome assembly GCA_002381645.1 of Bacteroidales bacterium UBA4116. Lineage (GTDB taxonomy): Bacteria > Bacteroidota > Bacteroidia > Bacteroidales > Tannerellaceae > DFXE01. Next base: position 112,298 of record DFXE01000011.1, on the reverse strand, counting down.
TCATCCGTATTAATCGAATAGTATTTCTTATGCTGATGAAAACATGCCCGATCTTTAAAAATCCTGCCTTAGTAAAATTAATCAATTTCACTTTTCATTATTATGACCCTACTAAAGAATATTTTGTGTTGTTTATGAATAACAAACCAGTTGTATAACAAATTGGATCATTTATATTTGTTTCATAAAATTTCTATGGAGGACATTAATATGAAAACAATTGAAGAAAGTATTGCTGCTGCAATGGATGCTAATGAAGATGTAGCTATTATCCCTTACCTGCCCTATATCTTTCAGGATTTTTGGGAACTCGGAACTCCGCCCGATATCGTTATAAACCTTATCCGAAGGAATTACGATAATCATGCCAACCTTCGCGTACTGGATTTGGGTTGTGGCAAAGGTGCCGTTTCGGTAAAGACAGCCGCGGCGTTGGGTTGTTATTGCTACGGGATTGATGCTATTGCCGAATTTATCGAAACCGCCAACGAAAAAGCCATAGAGTATGGGGTAGATTCTTTATGCCGGTTTGAAACTGGCGATATCCGTTTTAAAATTGAAGAAATCGATACATTCGATGTTATTATACTTGGTGCTACCGGACCTGTTTTCAGCAACTTTTCCACAGCGCTAACAGCCCTGTCAAAACATCTTACCGACACCGGAATAGTCATCATTGAAGAAGCCTATATCAATGATTCAAGCACTTATCAGCACCCGCCATATATATGCAGAAAAGACCTATTAAAGCAGTACGAGCAGGCAGGGATGCAACTGACCGATGAAATCCAATGCAATTACGGTGAGATTGCAAATATGAACAACGAAATGGATAATATATCCCTAAGATGTACAGAGTTGAAAGCACTCTATCCCGAAATGTCCAAGCTATTTGAGAATTACATACAAAACCAGGCAATGGAAAACGAAGCATTGAAGAATAACTTGTCAGGTTCAACAATGGTTCTAAAAAGGATTGAACAAATGAAGTTGCTTTAAATATAAATACTGTTGAATCACTATGATCCGCTGTTCATCAGGCCCTGAGTAAAATTTCACTATATTTACTTTTCGTATTTGAAAATGATGTACCTAATAAGAATCATAACCATAAGAAAAAATGAAAGTCTCGATTATCCTTTTTGATAATTTTGAAACCTTAGATGTATTCGGACCGGTAGAGATACTGGGCAGGCTTCCCGACCATTTTACGATTGACTTTTATTCCCTCGACGGTGGCATACAAACCAGTACACAGGGAGTACGCATATCCACCCGAAAACTACCCGCAACGGATAGCTATTCTGATATATTGCTGGTACCCGGCGGAAAAGGGACACGCAAAGAAATTGAGAACAACGGATTAATAGCAGTCATCAAAGACCTTTCTATCCAATCCAGATATACCTTAACCGTCTGTACAGGCAGCGCCCTGTTAGCCCGAACCGGACTACTCGACGGAAAAGTTGCCACCTCCAATAAACGGGCTTTTGATTGGGTAACATCCACAAGACAGCAGGTAGAATGGAAAGGCAAAGCAAGATGGACGGTAGACGGCAAATATTACACATCCTCAGGAATTAGCGCAGGAATGGATATGTCTTTGGGTTTTGTCAGTGATGTAATCGGACGTGAATATGCGGAAAGAATTGCCATAGAAATGGAATATGAGTGGAACAGTAATCCTGAAAATGATATATTTGCAAAGTAAAATTATGATTGACGAACTTTATCCGTATTACCTTAATCAGGAAGAACCGCAAAAAAGCTGTTTGCTTGCGGGCAGCCGTTCACGAATGAAGATTCTGAGAATAAATCCCACAGAAGATTTACCCGTAAACCTGATAGAATCTTTATTGAATGGAGCATTGGACTTATACCGGAATGGAATAATCAAAATAAAACCATAATCAATCTTTTCTTTCTCTCTTACAAAAGTGATTACAAATAATAAGAAATATGTCAATTGAAAAAGTAAAAGCCTACTTCGAAGCCTACAGCATCGCGGATAAAATACAGGAATTCCAAACTTCCAGCGCTACCGTTGAACTGGCTGCAAAAGCATTGAACTGCGAACCTGCACGCATCGCCAAAACACTCTCATTCAAAGCCGGAGATAAATATATACTCATCGTTGCAGCGGGAGATACGAAAGTGGATAATGCTAAATACAAAGAGCAGTTTAAAACCAAAGCGAAAATGCTTTCTCCTGAAGATGCTTTAGAACATATCGGCCATGCCATTGGAGGCGTATGTCCGTTTGCTGTAAATGAAGGGGTTGAAATCTATCTGGATGATTCGCTTAAACGTTTCGAAACTGTCTTCCCCGCCTGCGGCAGCGACAACAGCGCCATCGAACTGACTATTCCCGAACTGGAAAAATATTCGGGCAGCAAACAATGGGTAGACGTGGTTAGCTTGATAAGATCTATATGAGTATTGAAAGTGAATTGAAAATTGTAAAACATTTAACGGGGGTCTGCGATAACCGGATTGTAGTTGATGAAACGGGCTGGACAAGCCGGGTATATATTATTGACGGCGGGAAAATAGTGTTCAAATTCCCCCGCAATGCCAAATTCCGGGAAGAGTGTAAGCATGAAATCTCTGTACTCAAAATAATAAATGAGCAGGTTTTTAATCTGAGTGTTCCTGTTCTGAATTGGATTGGGGAGGATAACTCATATTTTGGTTTTTACGGTGTGGAAGGTAAACCGCTGGGCACAGTCATTGATGAATTGAGTGAACAACAGAAAGTCGACATCGGCACTCAATTAGGCGGGTTTTTAAGGCAGCTTCACAGTATTAGTATTAATGGCTATGGTGACATAAGGGCGCAAACGCTTGAAGAGCAAGCGGAGGAATACTTAAACTGGTACCGGAAAGACAGAGGTTTACTGAATGACTTTTTCGGTGAACGGGAGCTTAAAAGGTTGGACGATTTTTTTGACTGTCAGGTACCTGAATGTATGACGGGCACGTGCAGGCTTGTATTCTGTCATGGCGACCTGGACTACAACAACACTTTGATATGTGCCGGGAACCGTGTGGGTATTATTGATTTCGGCGATGCGGGTTTATATGACCGTTCCCAGGATTTCAGAGGTATGGATGACGGTGTGTTGAGGAAAGCGATGATCGGGGCTTATGGTACTGACGAGGTAATAAGCGAAGAGGCGGCGGAGATTTCTTCCAAGATGATTGATGTACTTAATATGCTTTATTGTATTGAACAAAAAGACATGGCCGGTATACATGTGTTTCTGAAACGGATAAAAGAAAAAATACTCTTAATATGAAAGACTTCAATGATTATGCGGATGTATACAGGGAAGAACCCGCGAAAGGTCCCCGCGCTTATGCATGGGGCTGGAAACGGTTGCTGCTATGCGGCGGAAAAAAAATTAACGGCTCCGGTTTTAAGGGGTATTGAATTGAAATGGCTGATAATTCATAATTTATGGTGATATTAATTGCCGGTGATACTCATACTGGTAAAACTTTATTGGCGCAAAGGTTACTGGAAAGGTATAATTATCCTTATTTATCAATAGACCATTTGAAAATGGGTCTTATAAGAAGCGGGCGGTGTGAACTTTCTGCTGATGGTAATGCTACTGACCTGACAGATTTTTTGTGGCCGGTTGTGCGTGAAATTATAAAAACGAATATTGAAAATTCCCAGCATATTATTGTGGAGGGGTGTTATATTCCTTTTGGTTGGGAAAAGGATTTTTCTGCTGAGTATTTACAACATATTAAGTATATTTGCCTGATATTCAGCAAGGAATATATAAAGAATCATTTTTGCGACATTTTACGGTTTGAGAATCTTATTGAGAATCGGTTGTCTACGGATTTTATTGTGGAAGATTCAATTAAAACGAATGTGTACAATCTGGAACAGTGTGTGCTGCGGAATTATAATTATATCCTGATTGATAATATTTATGGGATCGACATGGATTATCTGCACACTACTTTTGGTTAGAAATCTAACTACAACCCAGCGTTTTGGGAGGTGAATACTGTTGCAAAAAGAACCCGGTTGGAACAGCAGGTACTGGACCATTTTAACCGGGAAGGGTATTTTGGTACTATGAAGCTGGATAGTAATTAATGGTTTCGGATTACTTAACTTAATTGTTGTACTTGTTTTTTTATATTTGAATGGTATGGGTAATTCTGATTTTTTGTCTATTGAACTGTTTGCGGAATGAAACCTGAAAAACCTTTGGTTGATAAAGATTTCCTCCTGATATCCGTAGGGGAGAAATGTGCTTGGACATTTGCCGAAATGCCGGAAATCCCCATGCCTAAAACTGCCTTCGGCATGATGAAGGTAAGAGGCCGGATTGATGATTACGAATTTTCCAACACCCACCTGATGCCTCTTGGCAACGGACATGTGGGCCTGGCTGTAAAAGCGCAGGTCAGGAAGAAACTGAAAAAGCAGGCAGGCGACACTGTGCATATCACTTTGTATGAAGATAAAACCACGTTAATGATTCCTGAGGTTTTACTTCTTTGCATGGAGGATGAGGACGGCCTGAAAGAGAAATTCGAAGCTTATACTGATGGTCAGAAAAAGGCTTTTGTTGACTGGATTAATGCTGCCAAAACGGAGGAAAGGCAGGCTGAACGGATTGCTAAAACCATCGCAATGGTGCTGAAGGGGGAAAAGTTTTATTAGTGCCGCTTTTTCACCGTATGTGTGTATTGTATGTGTATTAACTGAAAAGTGGGTAAATGTTTATGAAACATTTTTTGTCTGAGTCTGCTGTGTGGGAATCTGCTTCGGAGTTTGTAACGCCTGACGGAGTGGTATCGCATGGTTATGGTGAATCTGCCATTACCGTGAACGGCAATGGAATCGTAAATGAAAGCTGGGTGCTAATAGGGGATTTCAAGCGGGTGAATAATTATAAAATTATCCGGATTTCTGAGTTTGTGTTTACTTTTGAATCTCTTAACCCGGAACTGGGGATTCAAACGGGCAGTTATCATGTGGACAGGAATATGCTTTTCTCGAAATTTTTTATCCGGGGTACTTCTCTTAATGGTTTCGAGATTATCCGCCGGGAGGATAGTGTTTGTTATGCGCACGGGGCACTGTATGAGGATGATTTGCTTATGAATACCTGGAGTGCAAGGATGGTAAGGAAATAATGGTATGCCTGCTTTTGATATTTGTTTTCTTTGCTGATCACTTCTTTTTGTTGTTTAACAACAGGCCATGGTTTGTTTAACAAAGGGAATGGTTTTGTTTAACACCGCGAACCGTCTTGTTTAACACCGGGGATGGTCTTGTTTAACAATAAAACCGACTGCCCGGAAATGTATTTTATCTGTTGTTGTTGTAAATCATATTGCGTTTCATAAACTTTTTGTATCCGCTTTTTAGCCAGACAGATAGCTACTTAATGGGGTTATGCTTTGGGTATGCCTCAGGTGTGGGGTACAGTGTTGGCTGGGTGTGAAATTATTTGTACCTTAGTTATTGCTGGTGAGGAAGATTGTTAAGGCTGGTGAAAGTGTTATTGTATTTTCTTTTTTTCTTATTTATTCCATACTTTCCTTTAACTTTGCTTCTTAATTCTTATCGTTATGGCAATATCGGCGACTATAAATTATTCGGACACCTTTTTATCGTATTATGCGGATAATAATACGAGTTGTGTGCATGCTATCAAAGACCATTCATTGGTGTATGTGTATGCGGGTAAACTGATTGTTGAGGAAAATGGTGTTGAAACCGCTGTTATTCATTCGGGTGAGTGTGTATTTATCCGCCGGAATCACCGGGTAAGGATGACAAAATTCTATCACGGCGAAGAGCAATATAAGGGTATTACGATGACATTTAAACGGAATTTCCTGCGGGATTTTTACAGCAGGTTGGACAGAAAGTCAATACCGGCTAATACTACTCCTCCTGATGAAAATGTATTCCCGATTGAATTGCGTCCGGATATTACCAGCCTTTTCCATTCTTTAACACCTTATTTTGATTCTTCTGTACAGCCTACGGCGGATGTAATAAGGCTGAAAGAGCAGGAAGGAGTTCACTGCCTGTTGAATATCAACCGGAATTTCTTTCCGGTGCTGTTTGATTTTACCGAGCCGTGGAAGATTGATATTCTTGACTTTATGAATGAGAATTTTATGGATAACCTGACCATGGAAGAAATTGCGGCTTATACAGGCAGAAGCCTGGCTACGTTTAAGCGTGATTTTGCTAAGGTAAGTGATTTGCCCCCGCAAAAATGGCTGATAAAGAAAAGGCTTGAGGTTGCGTATAATAAACTGAAAAACGAAAAGCAGAAAGTCAGCGATGTTTATGTAGATGTCGGTTTCAAAAATTTATCTCATTTCTATGCTGCATTTAAAAAACAGTATGGTTTTTCTCCTGCTAAATAGGACTGGTTAATATAATATGGTTGTTATTCCGGACGAAATTCTTTTGTACTTCTCAACAAAATTATTTGAGCCGTAAAGCGAAAATGCTCTGCGGCTTTTCTTTTAGTTTTGCACCATAGTTTTATCTTTTACCTATCATTTGTCGTCTGGATATAAACAGTTATAAAATTAAATTATGGATAATATAGATATTTTTGAACGGCTGAGAAATGGTGGAATCATCTCCTCTGATGATCCGCAAGCCTGTAAAATGCGGGAAGCTTCTTATGCTACGAAGGAACTGCTGGTGCGGATGAATGACTCGTCGGACCCTGCTGAGATACGGGCTTTATTAAGTCGGATAACGGATAGTATGATTGATGAAAGTGTTTCCGTATTCACTCCCTTGTTCGTCAATTACGGGAAGCATACCCGGATTGGCAAAAATGTATTTATCAATTTTAATTGTACGTTTCTGGATTTAGGGGGTATTGTGATTGAGGATGATGTGTTGATTGGTCCGAATGTCAGCTTATTGTCTGAAGGTCATCCGGTTTCGCCCGAAAACAGGCATTCTTTACTTGTTGCCCCGGTCCATATTAAAAGGAATGCGTGGATTGGTGCGGGTGCTACGATACTGCAAGGGGTAACGGTTGGCATGAATGCCATTGTTGCCGCGGGTGCGGTGGTATCGAAAGATGTTCCTGATAATACTATTGTTGGTGGTATTCCTGCGAAGGTCATTAAAAGTTTTTAAAGGGGTATTGATAGAGGTAAGAAAAGATACCCACCATAGTCTATATAAAGCTCGTTCCCTAAATACAAATAGCTATAACCGCCAAAACAGTTTTAACAACCCATTGTATGCTGATCGGATGGTAGAATGTCGTCTGATGTTTACTTTATGAGATAATTAAGGCTGGTTCATTGATATTTGTTTAATTTGCTAATTTTGCAGTTATATAACTATATCTATGAATATAATCGAAACAATCCGGAAAAGACGTTCTGTTCGTACGTATACCGGCGAACCGTTACGCGATGAGCATATTGCCCAGATTAAGCAATTCATCGGCCAGATGAAACCACCGTTCAACAAGAAAGCGCGGGTTGAACTGATATGTATGGACACTGCTGGTGAGCCAATAAAACTGGGTACCTATGGCTGGGTAAAAGGAGCCAGGGATTTCCTGGCGCTCATTTATGAGGATGCTCCATTTGCCGACACCGCGGCTGCCTATATGTTTGAAGAAGTATTATTGTTTTGCACCAGTCTGGATTTAGGCACTTGCTGGCTGGGTGGTTCTTTCAGCCGTAGTGATTTTAAAAAGCAAATCATACTTGGGCCGGACGAAAAATTAAGAATTGTATCGCCTGTCGGTTATCCGAGTGACAGGCAACATTTTATAGAGAAATACATCGTCAGGGCTGATAAGAATCATGTTTCGCGTAAAGCCTTCGGTGAACTTTTCTTTGTGGGGAATTTTGAAACTCCGCTTACCGAATCTGCCGCGGAGCCTTTTTTCACTCCCCTTGAAATGGTACGCCTGGCCCCTTCGGCAAACAATAAGCAGGAATGGCGTGTTCTACGGCAGAATAAAACGCTGCATTTCTATAAAAATCCTTATCCGATGTTTGATACTATTGATATGGGGATTGCTCTCTGCCATTTTGAACTTACTTGTAAGGAACTGGGCATCGAAGGTCATTTCGAGGAATTGAAGGATTATCCAGCTAACGACAGCCTGAAATATGTTATTTCATGGATTGAAAGCCTGTAAGCCCACCGGATAGTTAAAGATGTATGCTATAAAGTAATCGTTTTAAATCTTTGAGGTATGTAATTTAATATAATTTGCTACCCGGGCCTCAATTTCACTTTGTGTTAAATGTGCCGGCAGTTCAATGGATGTCCGGGGGGTGATTGCTATAAGTATTACTTCGCCTGCTTTTTGTTTTATGTCTTCCAACATTGTTGTTACCTGCTGATTTTGTGAAGTTCTTATGTTACCTGTGGTATCACCAAATTTTTTCATACACTGAACTTCTTTTCGGGTTGTCATATTATTTTTGTATTGATTATGGTAAGCAATCGTTTGCTTATATGTAAATGTACGTCTATTTTTCCGGTAATCCGTTATTTAATGGAAACGGAGGGGAATATTACATATTATGTGTAGATAAAGACAATAATTAACTGATTAACAGTATTCTTTTGTGTAAACATAGAATGAAAAGCTACCTTTGCAAAGTTAACGTTACAGGCCAAGTTTCCCAAAATGCTAAATGATGAAAACAGATAAATTAATCTTCAGGAAAGCTACCGGTGAAGATATTCCCTTTATGTCGCAGATATTAGTCGATGCCGCCGGCGCGTCGGGGGTAAACATCCGTGTTAACGAATTACCTGCATATCCGGATACCTATCAATATATTGATGGATTTCCGAACAGGCAGGATGTGGGTATTATTGCTGAAACTGAAAATAGGCAACCTGTAGGTGCCGCCTGGGTGCGGTTATTGCCGACAGACGCGCACGCAGTGAAATACCCCATGCCGGAACTTACGATGGGTGTTGTTACGGAATACAGGGGTATGGGTATTGGCGGGCAACTGATGGTAGAGCTTTACAAAGCAGCTTCTGAAACGGGGCTGACGGAAATATCCCTGGGTGTGCATAGGGACAATGCGCCTGCCGTGGGTCTGTACAGAAAGCAAAACTGGGTGGAAGATGGTTTTTTTGAAGAATATATAATGATGAGCCGGAAATTGTGATTGTGCATAGTGTATGCTCCTCAAAATGTGGACAGACTGCCGCTATGCCGCACTGTAAACATATCTTAGGAAGCGTTTTGTAATGATGATTGCTACCGCAAAACAGAATATATCCGGAAAGATTTATAAATGGGTTGAACTGCCGCCCGGGCAGGAATACTTTTCATATCTTAATACTTTATATAGTCTGATCTTTTCCAGTTTGCTTCGAAACCTGGATAAATCCTTTTTTGGAAATGGCTTTCCATGGGAAGGATAAATATATTCCGCCTTGCTTTTTATCATCCTGTCCCACGATTTTTTATAATCCGGTAAACTCTCAATCCAGATGATATTGCGGTTAATGCCTGGAAAGCCATTCATGGCAGCATCGCCACAAAGAAGAATTCCATCGCCGGTCAGCAAACCTATCTGGTCGGCTGTATGACCGGGCAGTGCAATAATATCAATTCCAATGCCTTCTTCACGCAGGAACTGGGGGTTACCATCAAACAAGAATGTATTTTCCGGAATATTGACAACAGGGAATTCGTGCCTTTTATTTCCCAAAACACCCATTATTTCAACAAAAAACAACGCAAGCCTGTTGGAACAACCGCCCTCGTAACTGTTGTGCCCCTGCAATAACCGCGCGGGCGACTCTTTATGCATGATGACTTTGGCTTTAGTATCGCGGATAAGTTCATTCAGAAATCCCGCATGGTCGTCGTGCGCATGGGTGAGAAAGATATAACAGATTTCCGGTAAACTGATATGATGCTCCTTTAGCCCTTTCAGGAAACGGGAATAACTGCCCGCATAACCGGTATCAACTACAATATACCCTTTGTCTGTAGAAATTATATAATTGTTTACTACCCTATTGCCGATATTTATGATTTCCATACGCTGTTTTTTTCAGTTAATAATTTTACCCGCCTGCGTCGACGATGCTGGTAGAACTTTTCCGTCAGGTTATTCTTCTTCCGGTAACAGTTCTATTGGCACCCAGCCATGTCAGTTTATGCCAAAGGCTTTCAAACGGGCCTTGTTTATGCGTCTGGAGCCACCATTCGCAGAACCTTACCTGGGCTATGAATATTGCAATTCCTATTAATAAACTTATTGTATATCCGCAGTACGGTGCGAGGTACAGTCCTATCGGGAAAAAGATAAAGGCGCCAATGATGGATTGGCTGATATAGTTCGTCAGACTCATTTTGCCGTAATAACGTAAACCCGAAGTCAGCTTTCTGAACATATCCGTTTGGTACAGCCATACAAAAGAAGAAATCAGTACAAAGGTAAAAGCAAACTTCTGCCACATATCGAACACTACACCTACCGTCTGCTTAATCATACCGGTGCTGCCATTGTCGTAAACCTGTACTTTCAGTACATATAACGGGCTGAAAAGTAGGGCGGCTATTATCAATGTTTTAATCCAAAAGCGGTTATTGTTTTCCGATGTAAGGAAAAGATGTTTTCTACCTATCAGCAGGCCAATCATAAATAACCCTGCTGTTTGCAGGAAGCGTCCTGCGCCGATAGCCCAGAGCAGGCTTGCTTTTTGTCCTAAGGTGATATTTCCCAGAAAGAAAAGGGCATAATTACCCTCTTTTGTATATTGGGCTACTTCGTTGTACATGGCTCCGACTCCTAAATCGGGAAGGGTATATGCGGGGTTAACCCGGCTTGCGATATAATGAAACCATTCTATCGGTTGTAACAATAACAGTACGGCAAAAACCAACACAGCTTTGTCGCTCCATTTCCTGACGATAAAGAGGAAAATACCCACTATCGCGAATAACAGCAGTACATCTCCGGCGGGGAAAAAAGCAGCATTAATTGTTGCAAATCCGGCTAACAACAGCAATCGCCACAGGAAGCGATAGCCGAAATCATTTCCTTTAAGTTGCTGGTTTGTATATTGTATGTGGAAAGTGAACCCGAACAGGAGGGCGAAGATGGCATAGGACTTTCCGGCGAACAGCGCGAATATAACATCAAATACGCCCTGGTCCAACACATGGAGCCAGGCGGGCATTGCAGCGGGGTCGGGATAGACAGGAAAGATAAAATGTTCAATACTGTGTACGAACAGAATTGCCATAACGGCAAATCCCCGCAGGGCATCGACTACCTCGATACGGGGCATTTTGTTTGTGGTGGGTGTATCATACCGGGTTGATCGTATTTATTATACGAGTGAATTTAAGGTCTGCCAGTTTGTTATTTCATCTTATGGTAACCGCTGATAAAGGTATATTATTTTTGCAGGATGGTTTCTATATTCCTGTTATTTTTTACGGGCGGCGTGCTTCTTATCTTATCAGGCTTAAATTTCCGGTAGCTTTGTTTATCTGTTTTTTATCGCCGTAGATCCCGATGCCGATGTACCGGATTTCATGGTCGCCGGTTGAAAGCATTTGCTTTTCATACTGGTCGTAGGTTTTGGATTGGCGGGCGATATCCGAAAAATCGACGAGTACCAGGCCGTCCGAATCCGATGATAGTAGATTTCGCCTGATCTCTTTTATCTTATCACAGGATGCTGCTAATATGGGAATGGGTATTTGCGTGATACCGCGATGTTTTTCTCCATGTTTGTCGTATACATCATGGCTGACAATGCCTTCAATTTCTTTTCCCAATGTAATGGAAAGTACGCTTGCCGTATTTGCTATAATGCCTGTAGGTTGGGTGCTGTCTATTATTAATACGCACTTTTTGGTATCAGTAATTGTCTTTGTATTTTCCATATCTCCTGTTTTTTTATTCTCCGGTAAAGTTACGGTATTTAGATATTATTCCCAATGTGATAGATATAATTGGGAAATATTCCTGTATCTACCATAATTTTATTTTTATATTCCTAATTCTTCGGAATCCAATCTGTATAAACAGGAAAAAAGACCACCCCTTTGGTGGATGAAATTGATATTGACATTCTGACTACGTCACAAAATGATGCAAAAATCAACGTAAAGGAGTTGTCGGAGAAGTGTCTTACGGTTTTCGGAACAGATTTTATACTCAGAATGAATACAGGAAGTCGCAGGCTTCGGAACAAATTATATAAGATTAATAAGATATAATACTTATAACAACCACTTATTATGATTGGTAGCCAATTCCTGTAATGATTGCACGAATCTTCCGACGTGGAACCCGTCGCATGCAGCATGGTGGAGTTGTATGGAAAGCGGCATTAAAACAGAACCTTCCGTTTCGATAAATCTACCTATTGTAAAAATAGGAGTTAAATAACGTCCTTCATTAAACACATTAATATTAAATCCGGTAAAGTTTACCCATGGCAAACAGGATAACGTAAAAGAATTGGAAGGCTCATCTGGTTTCGGTTGTAAGGAAGTCGATTGCGAATATTTAGTTATGTCTTCCATGCAACTGTTATAAAAGCGGCTGAATATGGGATTATAATTTGTCCATATACTCGAAAAGGTTTCACTTTTCTTATTGAATACCGTATAACTTGGATTTACTTCATCCCAATAGCCTAACTCTCCTCTGGAATTCTTATCCATTCTGAATTCGGCGTACTGATTTACAACCGTAGCAATCATATAGATCTGTACGGGGTATATCTTTTTCCCCATCTCTTTTACAACCGCTCTTAATCCTGTAATATTAATATTTACAGTTAAGCTGTATGTGCAACGCATTACATCCATATAATGAATGTAATATTCCTTACGGTTCCATTTTTCTATATCAATCGGGTTAAATTTCATATTTTTATTTATCATCAGTGAGTAACTTAATCTCAAAAATAGTCAAATTAACGCCCTGATTTATAAGTCCGGCGATTAATTTATTATTTTACTGTCAAATATCATTGCAATAAAAAATACAGAATATTATATACTTCAACGCTTTATTACCATACCATCGAAGTGATGACCGAACAGATGTTTTTTAGTATTATTATCAATACATTGGCCATATAATACATAATGCCTGCTTTGGCTAATTGCAGCCAAAACAGGCATTATTCTAAATAAAAGAAAAATTCACTTATCTGAATACAATCCTACCCGGTTACCTTCGCAGTCTGTAAAGACAGCAAAATAGCCTCTGTTTTCATCTTCAATCTTGGTTTTCGTAATAAGGATTTTACCACCGTTCTTTTCTATGGAATTAATGGCTGTTTCCATATCCGGAACACGCAGGCTGATCAATACACCATTCTCCGAAGGCAGAAAACTAATTGCCGCCGACCATGAAATTGCTCCGGGACATTCACCGTTTTCTTCAGGGAAGAAGGCCATCTTTTCATGACCACAATCCATGGCAGATAGTTTAAGATTCAATACTGTTTCATAGAAGCGAACGGCACGGTCGAAGTCAGATGCCGGAATCTCAAAAAATGATACTAATGCTTTCATTGTCTTTATTTTGATTGATTTGACAATGTAAAGGTAGGTTATAGCATAAAGATGAAATTGTAGAAAAGGGACATCTTACGCATCTAAGCGAAATAGTCTGAATACGGCTCACAGTTAGCGAGATATTCGGTAGGTGTATAACCGGAAAAGGCCTTGAACTCTTTGATCATGTGCGACTGGTCGGAATAGCCGCACCCATAAGCAAGTGTGGTCAGAGATATTTCCGGTTTGGTTTCGAGAATATGCAATGCCCTTTGAAAACGGATAGTCCTGGAAAACTCTTTGGGATTAGCCCCGACATATTCGGAAAATACGCGCTGGAATTGTTTACGGCTAAGACAAGCAGTATCGGCAAGTGTAGTGACATCAGTCTGTCCGGTGTTTATTAAACGTATAGCAGTTTCAATCCGTTGAAGATTGTGTTCGGCTAAGTATCTGAGACGCTTCAATAAGAATTGTTCGATCAGGAGAATACAAAGATGGTCATTGCCTGTACTTGTCAACGAACGCTCTAACTCTAACAACTCCTTATCTTCGAGGTCTTCCGCTGTTACCCGTAGGTTATTTAGCCTGTTTATTGGAATGCTGAAAAATGCGCGCATTCCGAAAGGATTAAATACAACCGAGATCATATTGATTTGACCTCTATACTGAAGGTCATCGAAACTCTTTTCCTGTCCACTCAGGAAAGCGCGGGGTTGGAGTTCGTTGTTCCGGGTGGATAATAGTCGGTTTCCACGATGGAATATCAGGCTCATCATACCCGTAGGTACTGTCCGTGCCAACGATGGAGAATCACAAGCTGTTTTGAGCAACCAGTAATTCTTCACATAAGGCGCAATCAGCGGCGAGGGTTGTATGACTTTGAATTCTTCCATATAATGTAAAGATACAAAGTTTACGGAAAATGTAATTGTAAAAAAGAAACATTTACAAAATCAGAACCAACTATACTAATTGATAATATCAAATATTATAGTCAGCCATGAATAATCCGGTTATACTGACGTATTTTTCCCAATAAGGTCCAAACATTCCTTCTTTCAGCACAGAAGAACGGATTTCGTAGTTTTCATCCTTATTAAAAATGATTTTTGCTTTTTCTGAAAATAGAGAAAATAATTGTTTTTCCTGTTCTCTTAATGTTTCATATCTGGAGTGGATGTGTTCACCATCAGCAATAAAATGGGCTATTCCTTCATTCATTAATAGGAATAATGTTTCAGATTCTATCCGGTTAGGATTATAATACTCTTTGTCTGTGATATACTCATCAAGTAAGGCATGAAACAATTCGTGTGAAAGTACTCTACGGAATGAAGCAATCTGCTTTTCCATTGTATCCCCATATGTTGAGTTGATAATATTCAGGGCACACTCTTACATACTTACCACATTTTATACAGGTTTCTTCATCAATATCTATTGCTATCATTTAATATTCCGTTCTTTTTTAAAATCCTATAGCTTCCCATTCGGCAATTATCCTGTCTAATATAGATTTATCATGTATTGGCATATTCAGCAGCAGGAACAATTCTTTAGTCAATTTAAGAGTATGCGCATAACATTCCCTGAGGTTGTCCTTTTTAAGCATCGGAACACATTTGGCATACTGTTCGTACCATTCTGCCGGAATATCGTTTTCGAGCCCTTTCATCGGGTCAAGCCAATGCTCTGTTTGGTTAAGATGCAAACGTATGAGAAGCGACAGGTATTTTTCCAGAAAGAAAAACAGGTGATTGGCACGCGCATTCTCTCCGCGCCGGATAACGTTCCCCACAAAAAGCAGGTTATTGATCATGGAATCTGCCACCCATGTTATATTTTCCAGGGTATTCCATTCAGGGCGAATCTGCTCTATACTATGCAGTACATCGGTGAGTAAACCATCCTTATCTACCAGATTCATTTTATCCCTGACGCTGAAATCCAGTATGCCCTGCCAGGTGAGGACTACGCCAATATCGGAAACCGGATGGAAATGAAATTCTCCACGTATCAGGTTGTCAAAAACCGCCACATCTGTTCCGAACTCATTTGTGAAAAACATGCTGACCGGATATATACCGGCTACCCATTCCCTTTTGTCAGGTAGGTATCCGTCACACAGGAAAATATAAAATTCAATGTCCGAATAACGGTCGCCTTCGCCTTGGGTAAATGAACCGTACATCAGCACTGCGCTGACTCCATCGTCGGCAAGTGCCTGCTTCCGGACTTTTTTTATCATTGTTAATTGTTCCATATTATTGTTTTGTTTAAGCTATCAATCCCCTGTTTCTTAACATATAAACAGGGTTTGGTTCCGTACCTTTAAATCGTTTATATAAAGTCATCGGTTCATCCGAGCCTCCTTTTGATAAAATGTTTTCCCTGAAAGATGTAGCGGTTTCCAGATCAAACAGACCTTTTTCAATGAACGTCTGGAATGCATCCGCATCCAAAACTTCAGACCACAGGTAGCTATAAAAACCCGAAGAATACGCTTCACTGAAGATATGCCTGAAATAAGTGCTTCTGTGTTTGGGAAGTATTTCATCAATAAGTCCGGCCTTTCTCATCACGTCTTTCTCAAATTTATTAACATCGAAATTTACTTCGGGATCTATTTTATTTATTGAGGTTAAAGTATAGTATGCCATGTCAAGTATGGCCGCAGAAACCATTTCCGTCAGTTTAAATCCCTGATTGAATGTTCCAGCATTGTTGATACTGGCAATAAGTTGGTCGGGGATTGTTTTTCCGGTTTGGTAATGTTTTCCATACATCTTCATTACTTCCGGCTGGAATGCCCAATGCTCCATCAATTGAGAAGGGAGTTCGACAAAGTCGCGCGAAACGGATGTGCCCGATAATGAGGCGTAGTTGCATTGTGATAATAAGCCGTGCAATGCATGCCCGAATTCGTGGAACATTGTCCGAACCTGATCCAGATTCAGTAAAGCAGGTTTGCCGTCTGTGGGAAGATTATAGTTTCCTACGTTGTATATGATGGGATGGATTCGACTTCCATCTTTTACAGATTGCTTTCGGAAACTTCCCATGCAAGCCCCCTGATTCTTGGCTCCGGGACGTGTATAGCTGTCAAAATAGATAATTCCTATAAGTTTACCGTCGGTTTCCGTAACTTTAAAGGCTTCTACATCTTTATGATAAACCGGAACGTCGATTTTATTGAAGTTGATACCATATAGTTTGTTAGCCACCGTAAATACTCCTTCTCTTACGTTGTCAGCCACAAGATATTCTTTTATGGCTTCTTCATCCAAATCGTATTTGGCTTTGCGTACTTTTTCTGCATAATACCACCAATCCCACGATTCAATTTTATCTATGGAATGACCTTCCTTTCTTGCCATATCTAAAAGTTCTGCCGACTCTTCTTTAGCTTTCGGTAGGGCATATTTCCATAGATCGGCCAGCAGTTTGTTTACATTTTCGGGCGTTTTTGCCATTCTTTCATCCAACACGTAGTCGGCATGCGAACTGTATCCCAAAAGGTTGGCCCTTTCAAGTCTTAGAGATATGATTCTCTCAATATTCTTTTTATTGTCAGAATCATTGTCATTATTGCCACGCATATAAAATGCCTTATAGATTTTTTCCCTGAGATGTCTGTTATCTGCATACTGTACGAATGGTTCCCAACTGGATTTATCGAGGGTAAATACCCATTTCCCTGCATGCCCTCTTGTTACGGCTCTGTCGGCTGCGGCTGCTATAAGTCCGTCGGGAAGTCCGGATAAATCTTTCACATCGTCTATGACCAACTCATAAACGGAGTTTTCTTTGAGTATATTATTGTTGAAGCTGAGTATATGCATACCCATTTCTTTATTGATTTCCCGCATTCGCCCTTGTTTTGCTCCATCCAAAGCGATACCTGAGCGAATGAAATTGTGGTAATACCTGTCTATCAGTTGTTGATCCTCTTTACAGCGTCGTTTATAATCGTTTTTCTTTACTGATTCTATACGTTTGAAAAGTTCGATATTCAGATTGATATTGTCGTTATGCTCTGCCAGTTTGGGTTGTATTATATTGGCAATAGAATCTATTGTGCAATTCGTATTTGCTCCCTTCACGGCATAAAATACACCGGATACCCTGCTAAGCATTTCTCCGGATTGTTCCAGAGCTAAAACCGTATTTTCAAATGTAGGCTTTTCGCTGTTGTTTGCAATGGCGGTTATCTCATTGTTATTTTGACGTATTCCTTCCTCGAAAGCAGGAAGATAATGTCGTGTCCCGATCTCATCGAACGGAGGTATTCCGTAAGGGGTATTGAATCCGGAAAAGAATGGATTTTCTCCTGACTTACTTTTTCCGCTGCTGGTAATTGTTAGGATCAACAGGCCCAGAATAAAAATATATTTATTCATTTATGTTAGATGTTTAATGCTGTATGTACCACATGGACGCACATGACAAATAAAGCGGAGATTCTCCACTTTATTTGTCATACTGCTGAGGTAAATACAATTTACGAGAATTTCTTACTTTCCTCTTTCAGCTCGTCACTGAATTGCTCCGGTGCCAACGGTGAATACAGTTCTATCAGGTTATCCTCGGGATCACGGAAATATACTGTGCGCATACCCCAATCAGGCATATCAGCTGGTTCACTAATGAACACCACACCCTTTGCCTGCAAAGCGGCATAGGCTTCGTCCACATTATCCACGCTGAATGACACAAGCGACTTTTCCCTAAATCCTGTGGGCAGTTCTTTATCCACATTACCTACCGCCGGAGCCATCCAATCCGATACAAAAAGTGCAAAGCCCTCCATACCGTCAGCAACCTTAAAATTGGCATATCCGCTATTCTCATCACCCCATGCAGCTTCCAGTCCGAGTTGCTCATTGTAGAACTTAAAAGATTTTGCAAAATCTTTAACTAATAATCTTACACTACCTAATTTCATTGTTTTAACATTTTTATGGTTTACAATTAATCTTTCTTCCATCGCTTCAGTGTAGGCAAAAACCCGCGCAGCATGGGCCGTGCTTCTTCTACAGTGAAATTATTTCCCGTCTCCTTGTTCCAATGATCGAGGTATTTGAGGTTTGTTTCTACCATTTCGTCCATCGTTACATCATGGGTAAACGCTCCGTTCTGATAACAGTAGTGGCAATACTCCTCGTTTCTTGTCCGGTCGGCATGTGTGCCGAAATCTTCTGCGGATTTCATGTTCATTCCGCAACTTTGACAAATTTTCTCTTCCATTATTATTAATTGTTATTGTTTTCAGTTATAGATACTTTTGCAAGAAACCGTAATTTTTTCAGTATCTATTATGAATTATCAAAAATATTATGTTCGGCATAAGCTTCCCTATCTGTGTAGCTATCTTCAAAGTCCGCCGATGGCTTAATAAATTTATAAATATAAAGGTTGTTGCCGATAGGGTCTTTTGCCAGAAAAGCCTGGTCTCCCCATGGGCAATCGCCCAATTCCTGTATTATTTCCAATCCTGCTTCTTTACATTTTGTATATTCCATAACAGGGTCTTCGACAACAAAATTGATTGTTACCCCTCCCCGGAAAACAATCTCTGAGCCGGGATAGGTGGTATATGCATTATCGGGATTCATAAACGAGAGTTCCGTTTTACTCTCACCATTGAAAAACATAATGGTAAAGTACCATCCGCAATCGAATATAACTTTCCCGTTGAAATATTTCTGATAGAATCCTTTGCATTCGTCCATCTTTCTTGTAATGAATGTGATGCTTAAACCTTTTATGTCCATAGTTAACAATTTTACTTGTATAATACTTACCTTTTAAAGAGAAAGATCAGAAGGTAAAGTTCCCGTGAATTTCAGATACTCTTTGGTCAAGTGTGCGTTATCAAAATAACCGCACTCCCAAGCTAATTGCTGAAGGTTCTCCCATGTATTGGTGTATAACCGTTTGTGAACTTCGCGAAACTTCATAATCCGGCTAAAAAGCTTCGGGCTGATTCCCACTTCGGCTTTAAACCGCCGTTCTAATTGGCGTTCGCTCATGCAAGATTCAACAGCGAGTTTATCAATAGCCATATTTCCGGCATGGAATTGAATTAATGATATGGCATGCTGTATCCGCTTGTTTACAGAAGGCAAAACGGGTAATTTACTTATCAGAAACAGCTCGACTTTACCAATTATGTCCGTCATTGACAGGTTGGCTTCTAAGGCTCTTTCTATTTCGTGATAAAAAGATAAATCGAACAGGGATTGAAAAGAGAATATGTCTGCTTTCTGATTCGTGAACTCATTTACAGGAATCTTTGTAAACAACTTGAATACCGCCGGTTTAAACCGTATTCCAAACATTTGTATATTCCCGATAACGGGAACCCCGGATAATGCTGTATGAGTGCCGAACACATAGGGAATGTTCTGTTTAAAACCATTGTCCAAGCTCGAATCACCCAATGAAACGATTATATCGATACAACCATCGGGCAGGACATTCTGTAAACTTTTCGTTTCTTTCATGTCATCAATTATCCAATAGGTTTCGACGTATGGATCAAGAAGGTGGCTGGGACTTAGTTCTACGTACATATTATTTATCTTCTGTAATAGTGAGAATATGCCCATTGTTATCAAAGATGGCAAATTCTTCTGCACCATAGAATGTTTTGTTCATTTCTTTGGCAATATATTTTGTTCCTTTTAGTTTCTCATATAAATTCTGCATTCCTTTCATTTTTACATAGAAAGTCATTGTGCCTAATACCGGACGACCTGCTAATTGTGGATATTCCTCTAAAAGATTCTCTATTTCCTGAAACATAAATGTTGCCCCGCCATCCGACACCATTGCCCAATCTAATCCTCCTTTTGCAGAAGGAACACTCATAATCAAATTGAAACCTAATGTTTCAGTATAAAACTCTACAGTCTCCCCGACATTCTTTACGCCGATATTAGGAGATAATGATTGATATTGCATATTATTTTTTAGATTCAAAAATACGGATTCTGTACTGATATATTCTTGTAAAAAAACGACATTTTTGTATCCGCCCCTTCGGGACTGCCACTACTGAATTGGAAAATATATTGCTAATTCTCCTTATTTTATGTTCACATGGAAGAAAAAAAATGGTTTTATCTTATATAAGGAAGCTCTTTTTTATGAAGAGCATCATTGAGCCAGTTTTCATTTAACATCCCCATATCATGGGGTAGTTTATCAGGAAGAAAATAATTAAGTTGCATCGTTTCATCATTTGTGAAAGTCAGATCGATAGGCGCAGTCAGTTTCGCTTCAAAATAGGTAGTGATATACTGCACACTTTTGTCCGCATAATAATAGGTTTGGGAAGCCGGATGGGAATAGATACCGATAAAACGTACAATTTCCGCATTACATCCGGTTTCTTCTTTTATTTCCCTTAACACTGCATTATCAACTGTTTCGCCATATTCTACATGCCCACAGATAATACACCATTTTCCTGTATCTCTTCTTCTTTGCAAAAGAATCTCACCGTTTTCATTGAATATAATTACTGCTATGGCAGGCAATATATAGTTTGAATTATTGTTTGTCATCGTTTTCAAAGTCTTTAGATTTATTATATTTTTTCCAAAACATCCTTTGTCAAGACATTTTTTATATCGCCTGTATTCAAGGTTGTTTCTGGTTCAAAAAGCAATACGGAAACTTCGTCTTTTGCTACAGGCTTATGTTCAACTCCCCGGGGGACAATAATGAATTCTCCTTCATTGATGGTTACTTCCTTATCGCGGAAATCTATTTTCAACATTCCTTTGATGACATAGAAAAACTCATCTTCATTATCATGCTTATGCCAAACAAACTCACCTTTGAATTTGGCCAGCTTTACGAGTTGACCGTTTAGCTCACCAATAATTTTAGGCGACCAGTAGTCAGAAAAAAGAGCTAACTTTTGCTCCAGATTTATTGTGTTCATTTTATTATCTGATAAATATTCAACTTAATATTCTAAAACTTTTCGACAAATATCA
The DNA here is from genome assembly GCA_002381645.1 of Bacteroidales bacterium UBA4116. Lineage (GTDB taxonomy): Bacteria > Bacteroidota > Bacteroidia > Bacteroidales > Tannerellaceae > DFXE01. The sequence goes on along the minus strand of DFXE01000011.1, from coordinate 90,739 downwards.
AAATTAAGTACATTCTTTTAAAATGGATTGCTCATTGTTGCTGTTTTTAATATAAGATTATTGCCTAAGGGCAATTTTTGATTCATTGTTTAGATGTTCAGGAATCGGGAAGATTGCTGTTTCATAGTAAACTTCCCGATAGATCATTTATATCTTCTTTGCGATATAGAAGACGTAGCCATAGAATTCTTTGTACTTGCGGAACATTTCCGCTTCATAACGTTGGTACTTAACAAATTCTTCTACGGTTTTATTTCCCGGATATTTATTCAGTAACTTCTCATGGGCTACACTGCCGGGAGCAAAATAATGCTCTGTCCAACAGTTCTCCGGCAAAATAAAGGTTGCCACGGGGATATATCCCGCCTTTTGTATCTGGGCTACTTTATTTGGAATTGTATCTATCTCCTGATAATGCTCTATCCAATAGTCATGGATTTCCGCCGGTCGTTCGTCGGTAAACCAAGATGCTTCTGTTACTGCTAAATAACCACCCTGTTTTAGATATTCTCTCCACTGGTTAAAACCTCGTTCGAAACCGATGTTATAGATAGCGCCTTCCGACCAGATAAGATCTAAAGAATCTTTTTCGAGAGGGAGTTCTTCGGTCATTGAGCCGACAATGCCTTTTACCCGGTCTTGCCAACCAAGTGCGGCGGCATTGCGGTTGAAAATGTCAATGAATTCGGGAGATAATTCAAGTCCGGTAATTTGTCCGGGAGCGTTCTGTGCCAGTACCATTGTCTGACCTCCGGTTCCACAACCCAGGTCGGCTATCCGCGACTTATCAGTCAGGTTATCTATAAAGCTTAATGCCTTAATGGTTGCTTCGGGACTGCCGGGGCCTTGGCGTTCTACGTTTGCGAAATGTTCATATATTAAACTAAAATCGAATTCGTATATTGTTTTATTTTCTTTACTCATTGTTGTAATGTATGTGCATACCTGTGGAAAGCAGCAAAATGCTTTCATCTGCATGGTACGCAGGTTTAAAAATTAAAATTATAATAATATAGAAAATCACTCCCGAAAAGAAGTATTCGAGAGGAAATGAAAGGACAATCTGTATAAGAATCACAGATTGTTTACTAAACCAAATCCGATTTTAATGTTTTTGTCATCAGACGCAAAGATATTAATTATTTTATAGGTTGAAAATATGTTGCTGATTTTTCTGATATTGATTAACTTTCGTTTTCTAATCATGATCCCGGACGTTCGGATTGTCTACCTTTGTTCTTCTTCCGTTTAGTGCTGCCTGTATAAGCATATTTTTTGTTTATTTATAAATATATATTTCTCCTCTCATATACAGTTTACATTCTCCACTTATCTCTATCCTTTCACCCAGATTCCTGCATCGAAGATATCCTGTACGTTCGGACAACTGCATAGCTGTTAATTCCTGCTTATTTAATTCTCTCGACCAGTAGGGTGTAAGTGTTGTAAAAAACCGACATTTTCCGATCAACTACTTCGGCACATTCTATTATCAGCAATCAAATATATGTACTGCGCAAGCGAACAGCAAAAAGAAGGAATATAAAAACATATCAAAGAATGTAGGTTAGCTGTGCAAGGGTTGCATGGTTATCGTGTAGTTTTCTGATGGTTTTATTTATACTTCTTCAGTCGCTTGATGGCATTCTTTTCGTGTTCTATCAGTGGTAATAATTCGTTTTTGCTTAGACTTGATTTTGCGGGCAGATAAATGGTTTGTGGATAATTTATCAGGGTTTCCTGTAACATAATTGCTCTTTCCATATGGAAGTCGGATGTTACGACGATTAATAAACCGGGGGCATTGCTTTGTATTGTTTCTTTGGCCATTTCGAAATCTTCATATGTATTGGTGGATAATACATACGGTAAGAAATCATCGTGATGAATGCCTTTTTGGATTAATTTCTTTTGTGCATAATAGGCATGCGGTAAATTGGTTACATTGAAATGTTCTCCAAATCCGCCTGTACATAAAATTTTCAGGTTGTTGTTTGATTTATAGACGTTGGATGCATAGGTAATACGGTCGGTAGCAATCTGGCTTAATTCTCCTTTTTCATTGTTTGGAGAGCCTAAGAGTAATAGTATTTTATCCATTTGTATATTGTATTGATGTTTGTATCAAAGGTAGGATAAATAAATTGTAATCCTTCCGGCCTGTGAATTTCTCTGTTTTTTAATTATTTGCTATTTTTGGATGCTGTGAATTTGGCAAAGCCTGTTTGTAGTAATTAACTGGTTATAAATCAAGATAGCTAATCAACTAATAAACATCTATCTGCAAAAAAATGAACAATTCTGATCTAAGCGTTTACACAACTGAGGTTGTGAACATCATTAATGAGTGGGAACCTAAATTGCTTGCCCTGCCCGAAAATATCATCACTGAAAGGAGAAATCATCAGAACCGGACAATCAAACAGCTGCTCGGCCACCTGATAGATTCTGCATCGAACAACCACCAACGTATGATCCGTTTGCAATATAACGATATGTTGACTTTTCCTGATTATACTCAGGATAACGACCGTTGGATTGCTATTCAGGATTACCATCACTCTGACTGGAAGAATCTGGTCTGCCTCTGGAAATCTTTTAACCTGCATATGGTTCATCTGATAAGGTCTATAGATACATCTAAACTGAACAACTACTGGACAGACTACGAAGGTGCGAAAGTAACCCTGGGGGATATGATAAAAGGGTATCCGTGGCATTTGAACCTGCATATCAACGACATCAATGATTTGATTAATAAGTATGAAGATGAGCAAATATGATTCGCTTTGGGAGTACATTCAAACATGCAACCGGCAAACCATAATACTGACTTTTGATGAAATAGAGAGTACCACAGGGCTTAAGATTGATCATTCTTTTCTGAATTATAAAAAAGAATTGCTTTCGTATGGCTATCAGGTTGGTAAAATCTCCCTCAAGGAAAAAACAATAATTTTTAACAAAACAGCAACATAATGACAAAAGTGCAAACTCCCGAACGGAAATTAGTGCCGACGGAAAGCAACGGCAAATGGGGCTTTATCGATGCTTCAACCGGTGAAGAAGTGGTACCGTTTACCTACGATTATGCCCATATGTTTTCGGTAGGACTGGCATTGGTACAATTAAACGGCTGGTGGGGCTATGTGGATAAAACGGGTAAGGAAGTCATTCCGTGTATTTATGATCCGGCCTACTCATTTACCAAAACGGGGATTGCGGCAGCCTGCATAAACGGCAAGTGCGGTTTTATAGACCGGACGGGAAAAGAAGTCATCCCTTTTATCTATGATGATGCCCGCTATTTTATGAAAGACGGCAAGGCAAAGGTAAAACTTGGCGGCGAAACTTTCTTTATTGATTTAAATGGCGAGCGGATAGAGTAAATCATTGATATTTACCACTGTAAACACATGCAAGGGCATTAATACATCATTTTATAGGATACATAAATTTAAGCAAATATGGTGCATTTGGTATATTGTGACAATAAATCCCGCGTATTGGGGAAGATACTTGACGGCAGTAAAACAATGGTTGTCCGTGGAGCAGCAGGGCGTAAGATTCCTCATAGCCGTGTTAATGAAGGGGAAACTCTTTATTTCATGGAGAAAGGTTCAAAGAAAATTTCCGCTAAAGCTATTGTAACCCACGTTGAAAATCATATAAAACTTACGGATGGGGAGATTACCGAAATATTGAACAATCCCAAACTTAACCTGACCGATCCACAAAAAAAACATTGGCATAAGAAATGCCTCGTACAGGTGGAATTTTCGGGTGTAGAGCCAATAGAACCCGCTCTTGACTTCGAGCATCAGGGAAATATGGATGATTGGCTGATAATTGAAAAAATAGAAGATGTAGTTGTCGGCACAAGCATACCTTATAACTACGAAAAGAGCAAATTCAAATAAACATATCCCGAACATACCCATTGCCCATGTATGCAAATGGTGTAAATAAACGGGATATAAAACAATATTGACGCCCTATGACAATAAACCCGGAAGAAATAGCATTACAAACTCTCTCGGATGAGGATATTCCTTTATTTGAACATTGGTTGAATAAAGAATATATTTATACCAGATTCTGCCCCAACGGAGAGGATGAAAAGGAGGCTTGGCTGGATGAAATAAGAAACAGGAACGGCGAATTTAGTTTCCTGAAACATTTTATCGTTTACCACAAAGACACAAAAATAGGATTCGGCATGTATGCGGATTGCTTCTTCCTGAAAGATTTGGAGGAAGAGGGGCACGATTTTGAATCGTTATATGGGGATGTTACAGAGAAAAACCATACTTTCGAAATCGGCTACCTGATTGGTGAGGAAGAATTCCTTAATAAAGGCATCAGCAAAATAATCATCCGGAAACTCGAAGAGGAGATCATCCGATTGGGGGGAAAGGAAATTGCTGCCGACCCGTCGGAAGAGAATATTTTCTCCGTTAAAGCCTTGTTAAGTAACGGATTCAAGAAGAAAAGCGACGGGGATTACAGAAAACAATTAGTTAAAAGCAAATAATCAACATAATAACTACAATCAATAAAAACAAACATCATGGAAAACCAGAAAACATCTAAATACCTAATTATTTATCAGGATGTTAACACCGAAGACACTTTTACTCCCGAACAAGTAATGGAGGCTACCAAAGCCCATGTGGAACATGTAAGGGATTTGGATAAAAGAGGCATCCTTTTCTTATGCGGCCCCCTACTGGGTAAAGAGGAAAAAGGAATGTTCATCCTCAATGCCGCATCCTACGAAGAGGCCGAAAGTCACGTGTTGCGCGACCCGCTCATTGCCAGTAAAGGCTACAACACTTACCTTATTTACGAAATACAGGAAGCCAATGCCGGGAATAACTACCTATTGGAATTCTATACTAATATGTAATAAAACATTACGATACTATCGGGCTATTCTTTATCTGTTACCTCATCGAAATGAGACACAATATTTTGCTTGAGGCCGGGGTACGGTGACTTTCCAACCGGGCAGGTATGCACCCCCATAAATAACAAGCAGAGCGTTTGCTGTTGTTTTATCTTCGTACAAATTCTTTACTTACTAACAGTAGTGTCGGAATATTGGAGATTTAAAAATCATGTTTTATAGTCTCGAAGAAGAAATCATTCGGTTAGGGGGAAAGGAAATTGCTGCCGACCCGTCGGAAGATAATATTTTCTCCCTCAAAGCCTGTTAAATAACGGGTTTAAGAAGAAAAGCGACGGGGATTATCGAAAAGAACTATAAAGACCAAACCGGATTATTCTTATGTTTGAATCTGATTGACTACTAAATTTATTGAATTTTTTTGACTGAAGGTTTGTAGGCTGCTTGCAAGCAAATCGTTTATTATTAACCGGGATTTTATTTTAATCAATAGTATTTTTCAATTCCTCCAAATCCGGTTATCCTTTTATTCTCTTTGGTTTTGCAGATAAAGTTGTTTAACCGCTTTTCAAATTCTTCGGGGCGTTTCCTCGCTGCTTCAATGTATGCAATGCGGATACGTTTATAGGATTCGGAAAATTGCCGGTAGTTTTGCCATACTGTTTTATCTTCTTTTAATCTATCGATTATATCTGTTGGAAAAATAAAAGGGTCCGACAACACATTTTGTATTTTTTCTTCCAATTCGGGGTGTATCATTTTATTTTCCAATAGCCAGTTGAGTCTTTCTTTGTTGGCTTGCGAGTATGTGCTTTTGGGGTTTCTGGGGGTGAAACGCTGGATTCTATGTTCTTTATCAAGGGGCTTTATCGTACTGTCAATCCACCCGAAACAAAGGGCTTCTTCTACAGCGTCGTTGTATGTTATACTTTTTTCGCCTGATGTCTTTTGGGGAAATACAAACCAAATTTCACCGGCAGTTTTAAAGTTGTCAGCCAACCACCTCCGCCAATCTTCCCGTTTTTCGAAATGTTTTATTTTATTTCCTGTGGTCATAAAAGGTCATTCAGACAAGCTATTTTACTGCCTTTACTTTCATAATAACGAAGCATTTCGGGAATTTTCTTTTTATCATAGCTGGTAACGCAATCTGATAAGACTGTAACTTTATAATTTGCCTTCGTGAGGTTGTAGCAGGTTGATTTGACACAGGCAATTGCATCGGCTCCTGTGATGTAGAATTCATCTATTCCGTTTTTGCTGACAAATTCCGCGAATTCCTCGCTGGTTAATGCGTTTCCTTTGTATTTTGTGAAAATATGGCCTGATACTATTTTCAGGTCAGGAGCTAATTCAGCCCCACGGGTATGGGGTTTAAAAGTCCTTGTGCCGGCTGATAAATTTTCGTGCCTGATATAAACTACATGTATATTGTTGTTGACCGCCCAATCAATGGCTTTGTTTATATTATCAATTATTTCCTTGTAATTCTTTGTTATATCATTCTGAATATCTATGATTACCAATGCTTTATTCATTCTTCTAATTTTCTATGTCCATGCCGGACAGTTTTCCTTTTACTATTTGTTTCGCAAAGATAACGCGTTATCTGGCAACAGTAACTCCGGTTGCCTTTCCTTTTTCGTATTTCCTGCTTACTTTATCGCCTGTTTTGAATTTAGTCTTCATAACCCATCTGTTTAACTATGTAAACATATAAATGTATACACCTGTTCATCTGTTGCGAAGTTTGGCTTTGGTAAACGGGCAAACGGCCATGCATTTCAGGCAAAGAATACATTTGTCAGGGTTGATAAGTTCATTCCTGTCTACCCCCATTTGCCAGCATTTTCCGCTGATGGCTGCGGTGGGGCAAACGTCGGCACAGGCCGTACACTTGCCGCATTTTGGGGGGGCCGGTTCGCATTTGACTGTTTTGAATGGTGCATCGGTCAGTATGCTGCACATGCTGATGGCGCATCCGTAATGGTTGGTGTTGCAGAGGTCGTTTTTGCCAATCCAGCCTAATCCGGCACGTAAAGCCAGTGTTTTATGGGGTAGCCGGGAGCGGAATATGGTTTCGTTGTATGTTTGTTTTAATAGTTGTTCTTCGTCGGATTGTGAGGTTGCTTTGTAGCCTTCGAATGTGAGGTATGCGGCTACGAAGTCGGCCAGCCTTTTCATTCTTTCTTCTAATAAATCGAACATATTGTAGCGGATGGGCGTGTTATTGTTTATTGTCCGTATAAAGTCGGCTGGAAGGGGTAATCCGAAGAGTACGGCTGTTGGGAATGCTTGTATCGTTTCTTCGGGCAAATCCGAAATGTCGACGAAATGGAGGAACTTTACATGATACTTTTCAAGTACCTGTCGGATGTTGTTTGTAATCTTTTCCATAGTTCAAATGTTTGAGGTTTTTTATTTTGTATAATATCTCATAATCGGTTTGGAATCGGACCGCCGGGCGACTTCTGTGAATCCTACTTTTTTGTAAGTGGTATAGAAGCCTGTGTACACAAAATTGGAAATGGTCTTTTTGCCCCGGGTATCTATTGGATAGCCTTCTAAAACAGCTATTCCGGTTTGTCTGGCATAGTGTATGAGGGCTTTGAGCAGTTCTTCGGTTATTCCCTTACGGGTATATTTTTTTCGTATGTACAGGCAGCTAATGGCAGTAACGGGCAGGTCGTCTACTTTTTGTAAAGTTTTTGAACGGTTAAATATCACTGCTTCATTCCGTTCCATAATGGATATCCATCCTACGGGCTCGTCATTGTAATAGAGGATTATGCCGGGAACTTTCTTCTTTACGAGTTCTTTCATCCGGCACTTATTGGTTTCGCCTTTTCCTTCTTCGAATGATGCTTTTTCCAGGCGGTTCCACATGCACCAGCATCCTGCGCTGCCACCTCTTTCACCCATAACGGTTTCAAAATCTGTCCAGTTTTGGGTGGTAAGTGGTTTATATGTGAAACTTTCTTTTAACTTCGTTTTCATATGCTTGTAAGTTAAATCAGTTATCTTTTATCACAAAGCTAATAATAATAATCACACCATCAAAATAAATATTGGTGGTATTATTAATTTAATTATATTTGTATTATGAATCATACGGAACATTTAAAATGCATAAGTCTGGACGGCGGATTGCTGTGCCTTGATTTTATCAATACGGTATCGGGTTATACGGAGGATGTGCCGGTAAATTATATTACGGGTGAAGGGGAATGGCTTACCTGGCTGAAACGTGTGGAACTGGTCGGGGAGGATTTTTGCGGGTTTCAAAAAGACTCATTCCATAGCAACAGGATTCTGTCTGTAAGGGAAACACTTTATAAACTCTTTACCTCTTATGTAAGGGGAGAAGTGGTTCAGGAAAAGATATTGTCTAGTTTCAACAGGGAAGTCGGTTGGATGAATAAACACCTGCAATTTATATCAGAAGGAAAAGAAATAACTGAGAAATTGGTATTTAACAGCCAATCGGCCGATGATTACCTGCTGCCCATTATCAGGTCGGCTAAAGAACTGTTGATTTCCAGGGATTTGAAGAGTGTAAAAGAGTGCCCCAATTGCGGCTGGTTGTTTCTGGATAAGACGAAAAGTAATACCCGCCGGTGGTGCAACATGAAGGCGTGTGGGAATAAGGTTAAGACGCAGAAGTATTACCGGAGGGTTTCGGGGAAGTTGCAATGAGGGTGATTTGCGGCGGCGAAAGAATCGAGGCGAAACGCCGGGCGAAGGCTGCCGCAAAAGTGATGGTAGGGGAAGACCAGAATCTGTGAAAGTGATTTACATTCCGTTTTGTTTAGCATATTCTCCGTTTTGTATAGTTGCCGGAACAGGAATCGCTTGTACATTTGCATAAATGCTGAATTAACAGCGGTATAACTTTAATAGTCGGCTTATGAAATATGATAATAGGATACAAATAAACACGGTGAAGGAGTTTACGGATTTGTTGGGTTGTCCGCCTGCTCATCATCCTTTACTCTGCATTTGCCGGGTAACGGATTTTAAAGTGTATGTTCCTATCGACCAACCTGTGCTACTTAATCTTTATCTGATTGTAATAAAGGATGGAACCCACTGCACGGCTAAATACGGCTGGCGGGAATATGATTTTGCAAGGGGTGCCATGAGTTTCTTTGCTCCGGGGCAGATTCATTTGTGGAATGAGCAACATGCACAACCCGGCGGCTGGGGCTGGATGCTGGTATTTCATCCTGATTTTATCAGGAAATATGCGTTAGGGGCGAAAATCGGTAAACTGAAATTCTTCTCTTACGAAACGAGTGAGGCTTTGCATATTTCAGATGCGGAAAGGGTACAGGCTGAGGCACTGCTGGAGAGTATGGTTACTGAATATAAACGCAGCATCGACGAGCATACGCAGGATATAATTGTATCGCAACTGGATGTTTTGCTGAATTATGCTGAACGGTTTTATACCCGCCAGTTCCGCACAAGAAACAGTGTGGAGGCGGATATTGTGGCACGTTTTCAATCTATACTTTATAATCATTTTGAAGGGGATAGAGAGAAAATGATAACAGCAAAAGATATTGCTACGGTGTTGGGGATGTCCACTCATTATCTGGGTGATTTGCTCCGGAGTCTTACAGGGATGAATACGCAACAGCATATTCATGCCCACCTGATTGAAAAGGCTAAAGCCCTGCTTATGACAACCTCGCTTTCGGTCAACGAAATAGCTTTTTTGCTTGGGTTTGGGTATCCGCAGTATTTCAGCCGCCTGTTTAAAAGTAAAACGGGGCAAACGCCTGTTGAATTCCGTAACGCAAATTAATTGTTGTCTGCATGAAATATATGGGTATGATTGTATTCTTAGTTGTAATTTTTGCTTTGGTAGCCGGGGCAATTATTTATATGTCGGGCAGGTACGCGTTATTTTTCCCTTCTGTTCCTAGAAAGGTATGGATGTGGAGTTTTGTCGCCTTGTTTGCCGTTGCTTTCGTGTGTATGACGGCTTTCGCAACTATAGCCAATCCACTCGCAAAGGCTGTATTTATCGCCGGGGGGATTGGGATTTCCCTGTTCCTGTTCTCCTTGTTGTCTGTGATGTTTGTGGACTTGCTGCATCTGGTTTTTCATTTCAGTCCTTTTGTCAGGCGTGGTCTTTCGATAGGGTTAGGTTTATTGCTTACTTCGTATGGTATATGGAATGCTTATACCATCAGGGTAAAGGAAATTACTATCCCCCTAAATGGGTTGACCCGGGAAATCCGCGCGGTTCATATTACGGATGTTCACTTGGGTAATTTCCGTGGTAAGGGGGAAGTGGATAAGATTGTCGGAAAGATAAAGGAAATAAATCCAGATGTGGTTTTTAATACGGGGGATATGTTCGACAGTAAGGCACACTTCGGCAAGGATAATGATGTGCTGGCGGCCTTCCGCACATTGGGTATGCCGCATTATTTTGTTTATGGCAACCACGACCAGCATGTGGGCACAGAGGAAGTGATCCGGCAAATGAGAGGCGCGAATGCCACTGTCCTTTTGAATGAAGTGGCCTATTTCGGGGAGTTGCAGATTATCGGACTGAATAATATGCTTGCTGACCGCCATTCTTTTGATATCCACACGGCAGAGGATCCTGAAACAATTGAGGAGGTTTTGAATGGACTGGTGATAAGTAAGGATTATCCGACAATCGTACTGCACCATCGTCCGGACGGGGTGGAATATATGCAGCGAAAGGATGTAGAGTTATTACTGGCAGGGCATACGCATGCGGGACAGGTATTTCCTTTTATTTTCATTGCCAAACTGATGTTTGGTTATAACAGAGGTCTTTACAGGTACGAAACAATGAATATTTATGTTTCGGAGGGTAGCGGCACTATTTTCGTCCCTGTCCGTTTGGGAACGCGTAGTGAAATGTCGCTCATCAAATTAATTCCTGCTTCTAAAAAGGAGAATGCAAGGAGATATTAAAAAATCACATATGCGTGGAATGCCGGAATAATATCTAAGCTATTTTGTTACTTTTGAACCTTATTTAAATAAATAACCAGAATATGAAATTATCAGTCATCCTGGGGCATCCTTACCCTCAAAGTTTTAATTCGGCGATAGCTCAAACGGTAGTAAAAAAGTTAGGAGAAAACGGGCATTCTGTATATTTCCATGATTTATATGAGGAGAAATTTAATCCTGTTATACCTGATAATGAATTAATAAGCGATATTTCCGACGATAATTTGGTCAGGAAGCATCAACAGGAAATTAAGGAAGCCGATGGTATTATCATTATACATCCTAATTGGTGGGGACAACCGCCTGCCATATTAAAAGGATGGATTGACCGTGTTTTGCGGGAGAATGTAGCGTACACTTTCCCTGCCGGTGATAGTGGTGGCGGACTACCTACCGGGCTGTTGAAAGCAAAGACCGGACTGGTAATCAATACATCCAATACTCCACAGGAAAGGGAAGAAAACGTATTTGGCGACCCTTTGGAGCGCATCTGGAAAGATTGCATCTTTGATTTTTGCGGAATCACTGTATTTGACAGAATTATGTTCAGGATAATAGCGGATAGTACCCCGGAAATAAGAATGCAATGGTTGGACGAAGTGAAGGAATTGGTGGATAAATATTTCCCAAACCGTAAGTATGTATAGATTGATCATGACCTGATTTTAATTATTCCATTCCGGTATAAATCCAATGCGTCATTCAATAAAGACTCAATAAGTTTTACTGGTAAATCATCAGTTGGATTTATTCGCAGAATCTTCATCCGTGAACGGCTACCTGCTTCTAATTGGGGATGATGGAGTAATTTACCTTCCACAAAAAGAATATAAGGCTCTTTTGACTTACTGTCCGTCCAAAGATAGCAAAACATTTTTTTCCTGTAACAAAAGCAGGGCATTCCGTATTTTAGAGTTTCCGATATATCTTTGTCCTGTTTGAGGATAATATCTCGCAGTGTAAACAAACAGCTTTTTTGCGGTTCTTCCTGATTCACATAATATTGATAAAGTTGGTCGATCATAATTTAATATTTGTGTCATACAAGCTAATGACCGGTTCTGATTTCTTAATATCCATTCCTGCGGAGATACTTTTTTGTATACGGACAAACGGCAAAGCATTTGCCGCATATTGTTGCTTCGAACCCGTTAATCTCCTTCATCCGCTTCTTCATGGTTCCCCTGCATCTGGTTGTATCCACCAGCTTTTCACGCTCCATCGCGGGAACCCATGTGGCCCCGTGAATGGCATCGGCGGGACAGTTTGCCCGGCAGATGTCGCAGTTGCCGCAACGTGATTTTTCTACCGGGGTGTCGCATTTCAAAGGGGCATCTGTAAATAATGTGGCTATGCGGACGGCTGAGCCGTACTGCGGTGTTACCAACAGGCAGCTTTTACCTATCCATCCTAATCCGGCGCGTGTGGCTACGGTTTTATAGGGATAACCGGTGCGCATTGTGCTGGTATTCCACCGGGCTTTTTCACGGGTGACGGGCAGGGCCGAATATCCTTTTTCGTGCAGGAAAGCGGCTCCGGCGTTAACGATTCCGTCCAGAAGGGTGTTCACGGAATTATAGGTATTCCAATATTCTACGGTGGGGGCTTCGCTGATATTGTTCACCACTGCGGGGGGCAGGGGAATGAGTACGCAGGCTGCATAGGGAAGGTTACCGGCTCCGGCAGACTGCATATCGGCAAATCCTACGAGGGTAGCCCCGCTTTGGAGTAACTTAGTACGTAATTCTTCGGTTATGTTGGTATCCATTGTCAGTTATTTTTTATTCATTATACTGAGTTTTTCCGGGATGTTGTTTTATGGGTTGATATGTCCTTCACAGGCGATGGAGGCGTCGTTGATGATTGGGAAGATCGTGCCGGTTTCAGCGGGTAAACATTTGCGTATCATTCTTTACAGATATTAATGAGTTCTTACTAAGGATTTTCAAATTTAATTAATTTAGATTACCAATAATGTGAATTATATAAAATATTTATCGGCTGCCGATGTGGTTCTGATGTTGTATGCGCTAAAATGTTTGGCTATTTGTACTGTTTAACGGCACGACCCTTGTTGTTTAACAATACGACCTGTCTTGTTAAACAACAAATATGCTTCTGTTAAACAACGAAGGTCACCATGTTAAACAGCATCATGTCAATGCGGAATTGTAGTAACCTGATTTTGGTTGACTGTTTTTTGTCTTAACCCTGACGTGAGTTGACTGGATTTAACAATTAAAACTATATGGGGTTGACCGTTTTATATGTTATCTTTAAAAGATGTTTACCCCTATTTTTCTTATCCCGGGAACGGGTTGACGGTTTATTCTCTAAACCATAATTTTGAACAAGAAAGACCTTGTTTTTAGGCTCGGCCTTTTCTTTTTACTTGCGCCACGGGGAGCTCTTTTGTTCCAGAACAAAGATTGAAAATTCAGGGAACATATTCTTCCCTGTAGTTATCTTTATTACTCTTCCAACATTTCTTTATTTGCCCTGTCTTTTCCATGACATGCACGGGTGTCATCACATCCAGGCTTCGGTGCGGCCTGTGGTTGTTGTAAAATTCGATAGCCTGACCCACTCTAAGGCGCACCAGTGTGATGTCTTGTTCACGAACTCTGCCTTGAGTATTTCGTTTATACGTTCGGCCACAGCATTATCCTTAGGATCTCCTCTGGGTCATATTGATTTGTATATTCAGACCTTTAAGGTGGGAAGTATACAACAGGCTGGCATACTGGGTTCCCCGGTCGGAGTGATGAATCAAATGTATATTTAAAGCTTCCAGGGTGTAGATAGATTCTAAAGTAGGTCCTACAAACCAGCCGACAATTTCGTGAGTGTAAGCATCCGTGACGATGGAAAGATAACAAAAGCCTTCATCTGTCAGGATATAAGTTATATCGCTCACCCATATCTGGTTAGCGCATGTAAAATGCAGATTGCGAACCAAGTCGGGATATACCGGCAATCCATGATTGGAGTCTGTAGTACGACAGCATTTACGTCTTTACGAAGCATCAGGCCATGCTCTTTTAAAACAGCCAGAAAGGTATCAAGACCTAAGCAGTGAGTCGATTTGAAGTATTCTTTATACATCAGCCAAAGCTTCTCACCGCCTATGCCGGGATCAAGTTCACGATCACTGCGGACGTATTCTAAAAGGAAGCGTTCATTGACAAGCCGGGCAAAAACGTTGTCTACATGTTTTTAGTAGGCTTGTTTACTTACACTAAACAGTCTGCACAGCCTGGTGACTGAGTGTCCACCGGTCTTCCCAGCAAGCCGTTTTACGGTTTGGTGCCAGCTTTTTTTCGGATATCAATGTTGAACTGTTCTTCGGCAACATCCACCATCGTTTCATAAAAGTCGGCACGCATCTTCTCTTTTTTCAGTTCCAGCTCTTTCTGGCGAAGCTGGCGTTTGAACTCACGAATTTCTTCGGAATCACTGCGTTCTTTTTCTTTGCCCATGTCTTTGGAACTTAAATGTCCTTCAGGGGCAAAGGTAAGAAGCCAGAATCGAAATGTCGTGCGGTCAAGAGAATTTTTCTTACAGAAATCACTAAAACTTAAATCGCCCGAAAAATACTCTTCAATGGCGGCGAATTTAAAAGCGGTGTCGTAAATCTTACGAACAGTAGATTTTCTACCCATAATAAATTAACTTTCATTAAGTCAACTTTTTCTAAAGTAAGACAGAAACGAAATCCGGCAAATGGGTTGACCCGAACGAAACCACGACGCTGGGCAATCAGCATGATTTGTTTAAGTTTGGTAATGGCTGTCAGCAATGTGCTTCCTGCCAATTTACGTTCTTCAAGCAGGTAGGAATAATAATCCTGAATAAATTGGGGCTCTATCTCTCTGAGGGGGATATCGGACAGGTTGTATTTGTCACGGAGAAAACTTTCAATATGCTTGCGATTGATAAGAAGTTGTTCATAGGAGCCGTCTGTCCGGTCTTTCCCTACCCGTTTACTGAATTGTTCGTAAAACTCATCAGCAACGGATAATAAGGTACGATATTCTTCTCCGAAACCCAGATAACCGTTTTTTACTTTTTCGGCTGTCACAAAATTATCCTTATCACAGATGCTTTGGTACTGTTTCCCGATTTGTGTACGGATATTATCCAGCTTTTGGTTAATCTTCTGCGCTTCTATACTTTTACCGGAAGCTTTGTTTGCTTTGGTATCCCAAAGGTCAGGCTTTATGTTTAGCTTACAGCTAAACTGGGCAATGGAACTGTTGACGGTTATTCTGCCCATGATGGGAGCTTTACCGTCCGGTTTCAAACTGTTCTTTTTCAGGTAAAAGAGAACCTTAAATGTACTTCGCATAACTCATCGTTTTTAATGTTACAAAATTAGTTTACTTAGAGTTATCCGGCACTTTGTAAAATTACGCAAATCACTGAATAATAGCACTATAAAAAGAATTTCAAAAAGATGCTCAGGTAACGATTTGGTAACTGAAATCACCGTCAACTTTGCTTTTTTATGCTTTTATTCCCAATATTTCAAAAAGAACCATGCGTGTAATCTGCTGATTACGTTCATGTTACCCTCTTTTGATTTCCCTCTCCTAAATGTATGCTGTTTCCTTCAGGTAACTATTCATCTTTTGATTGCTTGTTACAGGTAGCAAAATGCCTTTGAGGGTGCAAAGAGGATGATTACTGTATTTCTCTAAAATCTGCAAGGGAATATCCAATAACGGGATATTACAGGTACAGTTTGCCCTGTTACGTATTTTATGCCTGTCTTTACGTATCCACATTGAACCGCTGTTATCTTTGAAGATGTGTTCCGCTTTTAGTTCTGATACATCAACGAAAGCAAGTCCGGTGAAACAACAAAACAGGAATACATCTTTTACCAGATTCAGCCGTTCAAGTTCAAACTCTTTCTTTATCAAGATTTCAAGTTCTTCCTTTTCTAAAAATTCTTTGGTAACGTTTTCTTCTTTGAACTTTATTCCTGCAAAGGGGTCTTTTGTCATCCACTCATTAGCCAAAGCAAGATTAGTCACTTTCTTTAAACATTTCATATAACGGATCACTGTGTTCTGTTTACAGGCTTTTTCGGTCTTCATATAAAACTCAAATTCACGGATAAGTTCACCGTTTATGTCTTTCAACAGCAAATCATCTTTATCGTATTTGAGTTTAATTACTTCACCAAGATATTTAAGACAGTTATCATATCTTCTGACAGTAATATCCGCATAATCAATATCAATAAGCTTTCTGCATTTCTCGTTATGCTCTTTGAAGATTGCAAGTAGCTTCATACCTTCATCTTCTTTGCCGAACAATTTACTTAATAACAGCTTTGAGGTGACAGGAACATTGTTTAAGGTAAGTTCTTTGTGGATAGTTAGCAATTTAAGGTTTAGGGAACGAATATATTCGTTCAGTTCTAAAGAGTTTCTGTCTTTTCCTCTGGAACATTCCTTTGCCTGATTCCAAAGGTTTACAGGAACGCTTCTTTTGATTCTTGTTTCATCGCATACACCGTTTATTGTTATACGCAGATAAACAGGTGCTTCTCCATTTTTTAATAGTCTTTTCTTCGCAATAAAGAAAAGAATGCTAAAATTTTCGTTCTTCATTTTAATCGGTTTTTTAATGGTGTAAAATTACTTATTACCGACTAATGAAGTGCTATGCAAAATACTGATAAACAGCGAAAAATACTCCTGTTTGTTGTACTTTTACGGCTCGAAAAAAAGTACAACGATAAACACACGGAAATATGTTATATTATGCACTATTTTTCTTTGCCGACATAAAAGAAAAACGGTGAAAATCATTGAATTTCACCGTTTTATCTCATTTTGCTTTTCTTAAAAGTGGTGCCACCAGGAATCGAACTCCTTTGGCAACCGCCTATATAACAATATCTTATAAACTTATAAATTTCAAAGCCACCGAATTTGCAATGATTGATTTTCAGCATTTTTCCAGCAATTTCCTTGCTTATTCGATGTGAAACAAAGATAAGGAAAATTCCATTAATAACCAACAACAGAAAAGGCATTTTCCATCCTGTCCTGTTCGGAAGAAGAAATCTGATAATTCTTAGCCTCCTGCCTCCAGTTTGAAACAACTTTCTTTATCTGTTCAATTATTATTTGCGCCTCTTCTTTTTCAAGCCTGAAGAAATCAGAAACACTTAATACCAAATCTAAATCCAGGGAATTATCATCCAGACTTATATTCAACTTCAAACCCGTTCCGTCAGAATTCGGATTAATATCATAAGCCGGAGAAAGCCTCCAACCTTTATCATTTAATAGAAAACCATGATTACGTAAATGGTCATCCGTGTTACTTATACAAACTGAAAATGCAATACGTCTGAAGAGTTCTTTCAGATCTTCATTTACATTGGAACCATGTTTAATGATAAATTCGGCAAGTTCCAAATAGCTGACACCCTCATCTGCTCCTGTTCCGTCCATATATCCGAGCAAAGTCATGGCAGAAGCAAAATGGATACGTTTTCCTTCATCATCCCTGTCAAACCGTTTAGTCAGATAAGTATGATATCTGTTATTGAATTTCCCAATTTTTCCAAGAGCACAATTCATTCCTGCTTTTTGAGCAAGAGAATTGGCCACCATTTCCCATGCTCCTATATTCACATCATCATTCTTACTGGGAAATTTTGCAATCCATAGAGCGCCATCGGTATCCTGAATATTTGCTTTAGGGCGTGCACCGCCTAATGAAGAACCTGGTGCATATAACATATTCAACCATTTCAAAAGTTCCGGATTATCCTGCTCTAATCCTTTTTCGTACTCAAGACTGGCACTTTCAAGCTCTCTTATAGAAGTCCATGGAGGAGTAGCATAACCTTTATTATTATCTAAAAAGTCTCCTTCTTTATCTGTTTTAAAACGCAAACCTCCCATGCGGAGAGGATCATAAACTCCAAGTAAAAAATTCGATTCAAATAAGGTTCTTGCCTTTCTTTCTTCTTGCTTTGCCAAAGCTATCTCACGGCGTTTCATTAATACACGCCCCCATCTGTCAGGCGATGAATCAAGAAACATTCCAAAATTCAGTTTTTCATCTCGTAGATGTTGGAATCCCGAGAAAAGCGACAGGTCAGGATCAAGAATTTTTGCTTTGCCTGATTTTAGCCACTCATTATCATATTGGAAAGAAAATATTTCTTTTCCTCTTATCTGATTTGCAGTCAGGGTTCCCATAAAACGCGGATGGTTTAAACCTACCCAATCAGCATATACATATATATTTTTTGTCGAATCTCCCATAACTTATTTTTTTGAGGAACTCCGGCCTAAAAGCAATTCGGCATCCTGTAACTTTCTTCCCAGTATATCATCGCCGGCAAGTTTAAGAATATCTTTCTCCAACCCAAGCACAAATAATACCTGAGCATAAACACCAAAAGAAACAGAAGGAAGTCCTTTTTCTACCTGCCATAAAGTAGAACGGGAGATTCCTGCACGTTCTGAAACTTGCTCCATAGTAAGATTTCGCCTGAGGCGGGCTAATTTTATATTTTCACCGGTCTCTTCAAGGATTTTACCTAAGCGGGGCAATAATGTCAGTCCTTTACTTTTCATACAGATTTATATTTTACACAAATATAGTATTAATGTTTTATATATCAAACATCGCCTACGCTATTTAAAGGATTTACACGGAAATTTCTACTTCGCCTCCCGACTCATCATTATATATTCCTTAAAACTACCGTCTTCCACCCATCCCTGTTTTTTGTAGAGGTTGATTGCCGGAAGATTATCTTTATGAACCCCCAAAGATATCATTGGAATGTTCATTACTGATGCCGCGTTATAAAGCTCTTCCATAAGCCGTTCGCCGATACCCATGCGCCGGTATTCCGGCAAAACTCCCATAGTCAGTTCCGGCAAAGGCTGATTAACAGCATGCGCATCGTTGGCCAACATCCTTACCCATGCGGCACCCACCCTTTCCCCGTCGGCTGTTTCGGCAATCACTCCTACATCAGAACCGTTAGGAAATGCCTCTACATACTGGTACGTATCCGGGTAATCGGGGAGGTCACAAACAAGAATCTCTACTCCGGAAGCCGCGGCAGCGTCTACTAATATTTCAGACATAAAAGTAACATCGCATATTGTCGCCTTACGGTATAGTATGTTATTTCGATTCATATATTACTTTCTAAATGGATTGGGTGAAATTAAGTTCAGCGAAGATACTAAATATTTGTGGGCTTAAGTTGATGGTATTGAGATTATGTTGATGTCATTGGAGGCCCCCGTATCATCAACTTAAGCATTTTAAACGTCTGCGGCGTTAATCAACTATTGACTAATCAATATATATTTCCTATCTTTGCCAATAAAACAATATACAATGGATGATTTTTACTCTTTAGGACTGTTAGTAAACAGGGCCTCAGTATCATTGGCTAAATCGTTGAATAAGAGCCTTGACGCGCAGGATATCGATCTGCCAAACTCGCAATTCGCGGTTATGCGCTGCCTCTATTTTAAAGATGAATTAAGTCAGCTTGAAATTGCCAACCTGCTTTTTAAGAATGCGGCGGCTATTAAAAGGACAGTCGATCTTTTAGAAAAAAAAGGACTGGTTGTCCGGAAACAAGTAAGGACCCTCAAGAATTCGGTCTGCATTACCGACAAAGGGCGGGAACTGATGCCCAAAGTAATACACATTGCCGACGGCCTGATAGACGAAGCTTTGAGCGGCATTGAACCCGATAACCGCGAACTATTAAAGACAATGTTGGATAGAATATATACAAATCTTGAAAAAAAATAGACCATGAAAAAATTAGGAGCTAAGGGCATGAAGGTATTAAAAACCTGTCATCTGATATTTGCAATGACGTGGGCAGTAGGTGTTATGGCAATGGCCGTGATCAACCTGATCGAAGCACAATCAGGAGATGAACTTTATATGTCTTTATTCGTCAATCGCTTTATTGATGACGCGTTAGTAATACCTGGAGCGATATTAACCGTAATTACCGCAATCATATACGGTGTCTCTTCAAACTGGGGATTTTTTAAACACAGATGGATAATAGTCAAATGGATCGTATCTGTCGCCGTAATTATTGTGGGAACATTCTATTTCAGTCCGAAACTCGACCGGTGCATCGAAATCGCGGATCAAACGCGCGACGCGGCCCTCAGCAATACCGAATTGATTTCGAACGCGCAAATTAGCCTGTACGGTTCATTTTTCCAGGCCGGAATACTGATTGCGCTGGTTGTTATTTCGGTTTTCAAACCGTGGAAAAAGAAAAAAAGCGTTTAATAAATGATAGTGCTCCGTTTAATGGAGAGGCTCTTTCCGTTTAATGGAGACACCCTGTTTTGTTAAACAAATAACCATGCCCTGATGTAACTATAAAATCGGAGATGACATGCACCTCAAAATAGAACCATACGCACAATTCCTGTACAACGTTCCGGTAATGGCTGACAGTTCATACTCGGTACTCAACCGTAAAAATTTCTATGTTGAAGATGGTTTGGTAAACAAAGGAAAAGGACGAAATATAGGAGTTGATATTACTTTCGAAAAATACCTGACCAGAGGGTTATACTATATGGTTACAGCTTCTGTATTCGACTCCAGATATTGTGGAGGCGACGGTGTATGGCATAACAGCAGATATAACCGCAATTTCATTGTTAACGGGCTTATTGGTAAGGAATGGACATTTGGTCGTAACAAACAGAATGTACTCGGGTTAAATCTGAAATTGACATTGCAGGGAGGGGACAGGTATTCGCCTGTAGATGAAGCGGCAACTTTGTCACATCCTGATAAGGAAGTGCAGTATGATGAATCAAAGGCTTTTTCCAAACAATTCTCTCCAATGTTCCTGACTAACGTCTCTGCCAGTTATAAAATAAACCGGAATAAAGTATCACATGAATTTGCTGTTCAGAGCGCAAATACTACAGGATATAAGGAGTATTACGGCCACAGGTATAATACTAAAAAGAATATAATAGAGCCTGACAGGCAAGCGGTGAGTATATTTAATGTAAGTTATAAGATTCAGTTCTAAATAGAAATGTTTCTGAAAAGATTAGCTTTGATAGGCAAAAGCAAGAATGGACAGTTTTATGTTGGTTTGAAGTTGTAAATTTGTCATGATCCAAAAACAATGATTGATATGAATGAAAGACTTCTGAAAACAGAAATGGAAAAATGCTTGGCAGGAGAATGGTACAATTGTCACGATCCGGTTTTCCTTAAATTGAAAGGTAAAACCATTGATTTGCTGATGAAGTATAACTCACTGCCTTATGATAACAAGGAGGAAAAATATAAGATCCTAAAAGAAATGTTTGGCAGTATAGGGACAAAAGTTTCTGTCGGCCACTCATTCATTTGCGATTATGGCTGTAATATCCATATTGGGAACAATGTTACAATCAATACAGGATGTACATTCATTGACTGCAATAAAATCATTATTGGCAACAATATACTGATAGCCCCCAATGTGAAGATTTACACAGTAACCCATCCCATTGAATTAGATGAGCGGCTTACCCCTGTCGAAACAGAAAATGGAACTGAACTTATCCGCCATACCTATGCCCTTCCTGTAGCCATTGAAGATGGATGTTGGATTGGTGGCGGAGTAATTATACTACCCGGAATTACTATTGGCAAAGGGAGTGTTATCGGAGCAGGCAGTGTCGTAACAAAGGATATTCCCGCAAATAGTCTGGCGGTGGGAAACCCATGCCGGGTAATCCGTACAATCAATAAGAGTAACGATAATGGTTAAATTAGTTGCTTTCGATCTTGATGGTACTATTGGAGATACCATTCCAATGTGTCTGAAAGCCTTTAAGAGTGCGGTAGAACCGTATATTGGATATAAACTGTCTGACGAAGATGTTTCCCAAACTTTCGGTTTAGACGAAGAGGGTATGATAAAACATTTTGTTGATAATGCCAATCTGGAAGCTGTGATAAATGATTTTTATATCATTTACCAGAAGATGCACTTCCTATGTCCCCAGCCTTTTGCGGGCATACCTGAATTGATTTACGAACTAAGGAATAAATCAGTTCCTGTTGTCCTTATCACTGGTAAAGGAAAGAGGAGCTGCGAAATCACTTTGCAGCAATTCGGATTGGATGGATATTTTGACAGATTAGAAACCGGCTCTCCCCTAAGGAACAGAAAATGCGAAGCAATGAGAAATTTGCTGGCTGATTATGATTTAAAACCAGATGAGATGGTTTATATCGGTGATACGGTTTCCGACATATCGTGCTGTCGATTCGTTGGAGTCAGATGTTTGTCGGCGGCTTGGGCAAAATCAGCCGATCTGATAGAATTGGAAAAATATAATAAAGAATATACATTTCAGAGTGTCTGCTCTTTAAAAGAATATTTATATGCATTGTTGAATGATACACACTAAAACCAAGTAGAATGATAACCACAATATTTTTCGATTTAGACGGTGTGATTGTAGATTCAGAACCAATCCATGCAAAAGCGAAAAGAATGATTTTGGATGCGTATTCAATCCAATATCCCGATTCAATCTTTGACGATTTTATAGGACAGCCGGATGAGGTTTTCTTTAAACATGTATTTGAAAAACTCGATAAACAAAGAAATCCTTATCAGTCACTTTTACAAGAAAAGAATGACCAGTTCTTTGAGTTGATACCCGAAATGCAACTCGTGGAAGGGTTCACCTCTTTTATCAATGAGATTAAAAAGAAAAATATAAAAACCGCGTTGGTTAGTTCTACATCGACATATACATTCGGATTGATTGATAAACATTTCTATCTTGCCGATTTATTCGATTTATTAATCACTGAAAAAGATACCGAAAGACATAAGCCTTTCCCTGACCCGTATCTCAAAGCTTTACAAACCTTACCCGCTTCAGTAGATAGTACAATTGTAATCGAAGACTCTCCGAATGGGATTAAGTCTGCTAAAGAAGCCGGATGTCGAGTCTTTGCACTAACGACCTCATTCAAAACGGAAAAACTTATGGAAGCGGATGCAATCTTTAATAGTTATGATGAGATAGCTAAAAAATTAACACAATGAAGATTCTAAAGAAAATCACCAATGGTATCCTCCTCATTTTAATAGGATTGCTTCATACCAGTTTAGCAGTTTCTCCGGAAGGAGGAGAAAAACAATTTCTGAATGCAGCAAAGTCTTATTTTTTCAATATTAGCGGCGGTAGTGATGAGCTTCCTTTAGAAACAGGACAAACAGGGCTTGATATGCTGGCTTTTTTCTGGTTCTTTTACTTTGGGTTATTACTTATTCCTTTGGGCTTACTGGTGCATTCCATTGAAAAAAATAAAGGAATATTACCTTATTCCTTTACTGTATCTTATTTAATATTTGTACTTGCTGGAAGTTACATGATTCCAAATTCAGGGATGACAATCATAATGCTACCTCATGCAATCTATATGTTGATAATAAGCCATATAAAAAGACGGAAGGCTAATAGTGCCCAATAGATAAAACTTCTAATCAAATGACTCAACCCATCTGATTCCAAATACTTATATTTGAAGAAAAAAATGAAATGGTACACTTAGTCTATTGTGATGACAAAGCCAAAGTATTAGATAAAATACTCAATGGCAGTAAAACAATGATTGTTCGTGGGGCGGCAGGAAGAAAAATTCCACATAGCCGTGTGAACGAAGGCGAAATACTCTATTTCATGCAGAAAGGCTCGAAAAAGATTTCTGCTAAAGCCACGGTGACCCATGTGGACAACTACACCAAACTTACCGATTCGGAAATTATCGAAAAACTGAATAATCCCAAACTCGACCTGACAGACAAACAGAAGGAGCGTTGGCATAAGAAATGCCTGATATTGGTAGAGTTTTCCGGTTTAGAGAAGATTGATCCCGCCCTTGATTTCGAACATCAGGGAAATATGGATGATTGGTTGATTATCGAGAAAATCGAAGATGTAGTTGTGGGAACAAGTATTCTTTATAATTACGAAAAAAGCAGGTTTTAAGAATATAAAAATTACAAGATATAAGACGAACTCCACTCGAAGAGATACAGCAATTGGCAAATAATCATGCAATCGCTGTAAATCTTCGGGATACTTTAGGAAGATATGAAAAAAGATATAAGCGGGCATATTATCAGCAAATTAGATTTGCAGGATATAGACAAAATACTTGCCAACGAATTAAGTGGGTCAGAGTTAAACACGGTTTTACTGGATGTTTTTAACAGGCGTGTTCAGCAGGAAACACCATCGTCTTTATTACAGAAATACGAGAATAACAAACTTGTTAAACCTGCCCCATTAGAAGATGTTTTAGACTACAAAGAAAATGAATTGCGGACTTATAAATTAATAGCAGGTAGAGGATTTAAACCCGTAGAACTTTCCCCGGTTGCACAATTGGGGACAAGTAGTGTTATGGCTACCGTTGACCAAAAGAAAGTCCTTACCGCTTTGAGAAATACAGAGGTACAAGCTGATCCAACCAATGCGATAGCACTGCATTATGCCTCTTTAAAGAAAAAAGGGGAATTGGATAACAAAATCCACAATTACAGCAATATTTCACGGGTAATAAGGACACAGGTGTTTGATAATCCTAATTTCACTCCTCATTTCATTGTTCTTGCTTTGATTTCATGTGGTAGAGATACAGGTAGTTTCACTTTTGAAAAAGAAGAACTATTAAAACATCTGACTACATCGTATGAAATATGTAAAAGTTTTGGGGTGGAGAAAATATATTATGAGATTATCCCGTGCAAGGGGTATGACAAACAAAGCACGCTTATAACTGAATCGGTATCATACGTTCAGCAAAAGAATAGCAACCTAAAGATTGTAATTGTCGAACCGCAACATGATAATAACTATTATCATGGTTTCAGAATAAAGCAACAAATAATGATAGGCAGCAATACTATTGAAATTGCTGACGGTGGATTGCTTGATTGGACACAACAGCTTTTAAACAATAAAAAAGAGAGAATGATGACTTTCGGGCTTGGTATTCAGATATTATATCAATTAACTAACTAAATAAACGAGGAATGGTAAAGGGTAAAGTCATATTTGAAGTAAGGAAGTTGGTGTGTCAAATCCTACACTCTATACCGACTTTTCCCATTTTGTAAAAGAAGCTAAAAATTTAGCAAACAAAACCCCATCAGAACTATAACAAATAGAAAAAGAAAGATAATAAAATCATATTATAAAAAATAGGAGGAAAATAAAAATGAGTAAATACGACGACGCAATTAAAATTATGCAGGAACGTTGTGGAAATGACAAAGAAGTACTTATCGGCCTTGCAACGATCTCACTGTCCACGAATGCCAATGGCAATCCCCGCCCTGCTGCCCGCATGGTGTGCGCTTATTATGAAGAAGGAGTATTCTATGTTTCGACGGATGCGAAAAAGAATAAAACATTGCAAATCGAGAAAAATAACGAAGTTTCTGTCTGTGGTTTAGATTGGTTCGCATTTCATGGTATTGCTGAAAATATCGGCTGGGTAAAAGACGAGAAAAATTCGGAAATCAGAGCGAAATTTAAAAAAGTATTTAACTGGTTCGATGAGGTAGGCGACGAAGATAACCCGGATTCAATCATTCTGCGCATTACTCTCACAGAAGGTACGATTATTGATAACGAAAGAAAATACGGTGAACAGCAATATGAAATTAATTTCATCCATAAAACAGTGAAATAATAAATATAAGGATACGGTTAAAAAATATAGTCGAATATGGATTATTTAGTTATAAAAGACCATGAAACAGAATATCCCAATCCAATAACGCTGGAGGCAGGCGAAAAAGTGATTATAGGAGAAGAACATGAGCCTGTAGAAGGCGAAAATTGGGAAAACTGGGTGTACTGCATAAAAGAAGACAATTCAAATGCCGGCTGGGTTCCCAAACAAATTATAGATTATGAAAAAGAAATTATTCTGCGAGATTATTCCGCAAAAGAGTTGTCTATCGCAGAAGGTGCAATAGTTGAAGGTATTGAGGAGATGAATGGCTGGTTACTGTCGAAAAACAAATTAACAGGCGAAACCGGCTGGATTCCACTGGAAAATATCAAATTAATTTCATCTATAAAACGGTGAAGTAATGTCCAATCTAATCCACCTATTAACAAGCCTGAATATAGACGAGGCAAAAGCGATTGAATACGTCAACCGCCTGAAACGCATGCAAATAAAGAAAGGCGAACACTTTCAGATGCAGGGAGATCCCGCCAAATATATGGGATATGTAGATTCGGGAAAATTCAAGTATTACAAAATAGATAAGGAAGGCAACGAACGCAGCCTTTGGTTTAACAAATCGTTTCCGTTTATCGGAGATTACCATTCGTTCCTGAAGAAAACAAGTGCTGAACTCAATATTCAGTCATTAGATAATTATGAGATTGTATTATTTAATTATGAACAGATGATGGAATTATTCGATATGAATATGGATACTCAAAGGTTCAGGGCTACACTTGCCGAACGTTCCATGTTTGGCTGGCGTAGTATTGCCCTGGCGCTGCATTTCAATACCGCCGAAGAAAGATACATTGAATTATTAAACGATTATCCCGATATAGAAAAAGAGATTCCCTTAAAACATATCGCATCAACATTGGGCATTT
This sequence comes from Bacteroidales bacterium UBA4116, assembly GCA_002381645.1. Taxonomy (GTDB): domain Bacteria; phylum Bacteroidota; class Bacteroidia; order Bacteroidales; family Tannerellaceae; genus DFXE01. Next base: position 64,129 of record DFXE01000011.1, on the reverse strand, counting down.
CTCCCGAAACACTGAGCAGAATAAGAAAAAAGTTAGATAAAAACACATAGGCTTGACCTAAGTCAAGAATTAATAATTTCAGCCTCTTTACTTTTACCAGACAAAAATGTAAAGAGTATGAAGAATTCATCCAAATTATCCATACATGGAATCAGGTACATCCTACGGATGTGCATGCAACTACTGTTTCAAATCGGAATTATACTAATTGCGGCGGGAACTTTCCACATCGGCAGGCAACTCCTGATCTATTTCAGTATCCTCACCGGAAGCTATATCACCCAACTATGGGTAATCTCCCGTCACAACCCCGAAGTACTGAATGAGCGGGTGAAGAATATCAAATCCGGTACAAAATCATGGGATAAGATATTGTTGTCGCTGTATGTGATATTCACCTTTGTTGTAATGAACGTCTTCATAGGGATGGATATACGCCTCGGATGGCCGCATATTAATTTCAACTATATGTATATCGGATTGACTTTGTACATTCTTTCAGCTATTATCAGTACGAAATCCTTATTGACGAATAAATACTTCGAATCATCTTCACGAATCCAAACCGAACGAAATCAAACGGTAATATCCACAGGAGTATATGCCATTGTCCGCCATCCGGGTTATAGTTCCATTATCCTATGGGCATTGTCCATTCCTTTGCTCACCGGAGCGATATATACATGTATTCCCTCAGCAATTATCATCATACTGATTTGTGTCCGGACTTATCTGGAAGACAGTATGTTGAAAAGGGAACTGGAAGGGTATCTGGAGTATTCGTATAAAGTGAGATATAGGCTTATTCCATATATCTGGTAGGATGATGATAACAGCACAATCAAAATTCTGCAAAAATATTGTGGAAATATTGGAATCTATTCAACTTAGACAGACAAAAGCAAGAATGGACAGTTTTATATTAGCCCAATGTTCTTACTTTGTCGAGCAATCTAAAATAAGATACATTATGAATGAGTTTTTTACAGCCCTCTGGAAAACAAAAGCCGTTGTATATGCAAAACGAAGAAAATAACCTATCAACCTTAATATGTCAAAGTTGTGGAATGTCAATGACATCCGAGCATTTCGGTACAAAAGCAAACAGTACTCCCGAAAAGGAATACTGTTGTTTTTGTTTTAAAAACGGAGAATTTACGGATAATTTGTCCCTCTACGAATTTGCAACGGAGAATATTCCGGAAACATCCGCAACAGAACCGGAGGAACTAAAATTTCCAATAAGCAACTATGAATTAATTTTGAATGAAACCATCAAATTGCAACAACTAAAACGTTGGAAAGCACACTCGGTTCATCAGGAATATTATCATTCTGTTTATAAGGTTGTAGAATATATAAACCAAAACATAACAAACCGTATAGACCTTAGCAAATTGTCGGAAATTGGTCATATATCCAAATTCCATTTCCACCGGATTTTCAAAGCCATATTAAATGAAAGTCCGGGAGAATATATTCAACGGCTAAAATTAGAAAAAGCAGCGTTTAAGTTACATACCTCAAAAATGAAAGTAAAAGAAATTGCGGCACAAACAGGATATGAAACACCGGAGTCCTTAAATAAGGCATTTAAAAAAAGATACGGACTCAGCCCAAGGCAATACAGAACAAGTCCATCTGATTTAACGATGCCAATGAATAAGCCCATTGCAGGTTTAATAGCAGAACCCGAAATAAGGATTATACAGGAAAAGCAATTATTATGCATACCTGTAAAGAATGCCTATACGGATAACCATTCTTTTACGAACGCATGGTCAGAACTGCTTGGCTACGTAAAGCAACAAAAGCTTCTCAGTTCGATAACAGAATATTTCTGCATCAGTCATGATATCTCCACCCATACGGCACCTGATAAATGTAGAATTTACGCGTGTGTGAATATTCCGGAAAACATAAAACCTTATGGGAAATACAGCATACAAAAAGTAAAGGCTGGCAAATATGCAACATTCAAATTTAAAGGCTCCTATACGGACTTAGATACTTTTTATTGTAATATTTACCGTTATTGGATTCCAAAAAGCGGATACACATTGCGAGATTCTTTTCATTTTGAAAAATGGATAAATGATTCTGATAAACTTGGAGAGCATGAATCTCTGATAGAAATATACATCCCTATTGAGCCAAATAACAAACTTCCTGAGTGAAATACATAAAGAAACATGGAGACAAAGAGATTTTAAAAACAAAAAATATGAAAATGGTAGGAATAGTATTAATTATTATTGGTGTTTTAGTAGCATTGCTTATTAGTGCGTATGCTTATTATGGTGGTTTTAAGACGATAAATATCTATACTGAAAACCAGGGAGGGGAAGTTATAGTTTATGAAAATGCTATCGGAGATTACAAGAATTCGGCACAATATACCGACAGGATCTATTATGAGTTATTGAATAATGACCAGGTAGAAACGACCAAAGGAATCGGGATATATTATGATAATCCACGAATTGTAGATAAAGAAAAGCTACGTTCCGATGTAGGCTGTATATTAGATAATCCCGATGATTCAACTATTGCCAGATTATCAGCAAAATACCAGCTTAAAACACTTCCGAAAGGAAATTTCGTCATTAGTGAATTTCCAATGAAAGGAGGCTTATCATTCATGATTGGTGCAATGAAAGTCTACCCCGCATTAATGAAATATAGTGAGGAGAATAACTTAAAGGAAAGTCCTGTCACTGAAATTTATGATGTTCCAAACCAAAAAATTATATATCGCAGGGAGATTCTAAAATAAAAATAGGATTGGAATGGAACAGGCAATAGAATCTAAACACATCATTGATTTACAGATCAAATACAATAGGAGCAAGAACTTACTTTGTAAATCTATTAAGGATGTACTCAGTTTTGCCCCGGAAACTATTGTCAATATGAGCCTGATGCGCATAATAAATGATCAGAATCAGGAATTGGTAATAAACTATACTGTCCAAAAAGTTCTTCAGGAATTTTGCAGGATAAACCAATATCTATCTTTTAACGATCAGGATAAAAAATCGCTTTCAAGATGCTACTCATGGTTATTTCACAAAGTCAGGGAGAATAAAGAATCACCTCAGGCACTTTCTGAAAAACATTATCAGAACGTGAGGGATTGGCTAATAAAATCCAATCCATTTGTACAAGAACTCTATTCCAATCAGGGTAGATACCTGGAAGCGGTTTGTTGCTCCGAATATAATGCAGACCTTCAAATAAAGTTATTACATATAGACCTGAACCTTTTACCTGAACCTATTCTTGATATTGGTTGCGGAGAAAAAGGTCTGTTAGTTCATTTTCTTCGGGAGAAGGGATTGGATGCTTACGGTATTGACCGGTTTTCCTATGATTTAGATTTCATACAGAATGCCAACTGGCTCGAATATGATTATGGGAAAAACCGGTGGGGTACAATAATCAGTAACCTCGGATTCTCAAACCATTTTATCATAATCATTTAAGGAAGGACGGAGATTATGTGTCGTATGCTAAGAAATATATGAGTATACTGCACTCCTTAAAACCCGGCGGACTTTTTCATTATGCACCTGCGCTTCCATTCATCGAACAGTTTTTAGATGATAAGGAATTTCAGGTAAGCAATTTTGAGATAGAGGATCTTACATATCAGTCAACCGTTATAAAACGAAAAATACGGAACATTGGATAATTTTAATCTTATGGATTGACCTACATCAAGGTTTTCAGGAACAATATCCTATATATTTGTCCATAACAATTTTAAGTCTTTGGTTATTGGCTTCAAATAAAAATGTTTCATTGCAAACAAGTTATAAGTTATGGCTCAATGGGAATTGACAGAGAAAGTTATCTATAAGTTGCTGAAGCACCCCTATCAGGATGATAAATCACTTGCAGATAAAATGACTATTGCTTATCAGGAATTTGTAGAAGAATTATTTCATTTTCTAAACAAAGAGAATGACAATAAATTATTGATCCGTAAACTTAATATTACCTACATAGAATTTGTTACCCTTAAAGCGATGGAAGAATCTTCACCAACAGATAATGGACATCTGAAAATAGTATTCCTTGATAAATTAATGTCCCTCATTAATATGGAATTGGAACTACTCTACCGGCAAATGGAATATCCTAAATATTTTATCAATATAGAAGCCGACTGGAAATCTCCCTTTTATCTGAATCAGGATATTATTAAACTGGTAGATATTATGGAGATTGTCTCTGGTATTTTTAATATAAAGGATGGAGTATACCGTATGGACCGGAAAGAAATATTCTTTAGTGATTTTTCTCAATGCTTTGAAAAAATATTTAATATAGAATTCGGTGATATTTATAAAAAGGAAAAAGCAGTGCTTAAACGAAAACCTGGAAATATAACAGAATTTCTGGACAGATTAAAAAAAGCTCTTATTCAAAAAAGCAAAGATGAGGGGTATTCCCAAACATAGAGCTAAAAAAAAGCAAAAAATACAACTTGATTTTCAGTTGGTTACAAATTATTTCAGGGGGAACGGGTGTACCGTCCTCCCTATTTTTTTGGATTGTTATAACGACCTTTGCATCACCAATCGATTGGAATTAATTGGATTATTAATTTCAAAAAGAAAGCAGTATGCATTTAGAAAATGAAGAATTTACTGGTTGGATGGAAAAACTATCATCTAAACTGGACGATATTTTTTCGTGTGTGAAAGCGCGTAATATCCTGAATGGTGAGAGATTATACGATAATCAGGATTTATGTTTTATGTTGAAACTGAGCAAACGCAGCTTGCAACGTTACCGGAGTTTAGGAGTATTAAAATACATTCAGGTTGGTCAGAAAACGTTGTACTACGAATCTGATGTAAAGAAATTCATTAAAGATCATTTGACGAAAGACAACACCGGACGGGATGATTTTATGGGATAACTTCCATATAATAAACAATAAAAAGCCTCTGCAAAAAATGAAATGCAGAGGCTCTTTACTACCCATAAATAAAGCCATGTCATAATTTGAATCTTCTGGATTGTTGTACTGGCTGTTCTACTGCCACTTCTTCTTTTATCGCTTCGGCAGTTTCACTTTTTATATGGTTTCCTATCCCTGCAATAATCAGCCTGTTGTCAGCCGAACCTAAAATTTCTTTGATTGACTGAGGTTGAGATGACCGTATATTATATGTGCCGTTAGATGGAGAAGATTCTCTGGAGGGACTATTTACAAGAACAGTCTCTTTCTGTTCTCTTATTTTCTGCATTTCCTCCTTAATACTTATCGTAACAGGTTTCTCCGTTTGACGTATTGGAGCCGGAGGAACTTCTATTTTGGGTGGTTGCCAATCTTCGGGATATTCTTTTTGGCCAGTTTGTTCTTGTTGCAATTTAGCCGCTTCCTCTTTACTGATAACCTCTCCGTCAACTGCATCCGGTTTAGTAGTAAGCGTTAATTGTATTCTCCGTTCCAATGCTGCCAGTTCTGATTTTAATTCCTTGAGTTCCGGTTCTTTCTTCCATGAAGAACTGACAACTTCTTTCAGGATAGGAATATCCGCTTCTATTTTCTTATTCTTTTCCTGATACTGTTCTAAAATGGAAGGTATCTTATCCAACGCATGAATGAAATTCTTAGAAGCGATAAGCGGATCAACAGCGAGATGCCCGTTGTTGTAGCTATATTTCACACCGCTATCACCAACAATGAAAAAGCGGTTATCGTTAAAAAGAACACCTTCCTTTTGGCTGGGTTCTGATTTTACCGACAATTTGAAACCATATAATTCCCCGATATTAAAATATTCTTTCTCTGTACGCACATTATCAGAAATCTCATTGAGCTTTTTACCTATGGCTTTCGGATCTGTATTATCGAAATTATATAGTTTAATCGGATTGAGATAGTTATTATCCTTATCCTTTTGTACCCGTGAAGAAAAAACGGACCAGTCCTGTGTCATTCGTGCGATAAAATCATTGTTACTATCTAATGCCCGGGTGCTGTCATCCAATTTGTAAATAGCCGAAGATTTACCTTTCTCAAAAGAACGCCTTTCCGATTCCAATGCATTGATTTTCTTTTCCAGCTTGGCTTTTTCCAGTAAATCGGTATTGCCGGAAAGGATAGCAACATATTCGGAGAAATTCATTCCGCTCCCCTCGTCCATACTTCCTTCATCGATTGTTCGGCTTCCAAGCGTATTTGTTTTTAACTGGTTAATAAATGTCTGCTTGTTTTGGAGAAGGTTGAATTTGTATGAGTCTAATGATTTTTCTACAGCATAGATTATAATATCTACTTTATCTCCGGCGAATGCTTTGGCTACTTCATTGCCCTTACGAACGGCTCTGCCATCGCGCTGTGCCAGATCTGACGGTCGCCACGGAATATCACAATGATGAAGTGCAACCGCCCGTTTTTGCGCATTAACGCCTGTTCCCAGCATAGATGTGGAGCCAAACAAAACACGTATTCGTCCCTCATTCATGGCTTCAATCATTGCTTTACGGGACTTTTCTGTTTTTGCTTCCTGAATAAATCGTATCTCATGGGCAGGAATACCGTGGTCTTCTACCAATTTGCGCTTTATCTCACTGTACGGATTCCATTCATTCGGTTTATATGTCCCCAGATCACTGAAAATAAACTGCGTTCCTTTTTGTGCATCGTATTTATTATAATACTCCGCTACCTTAGCGGCGCAATGCGATGCTTTATTATCCACATGGTCATCATAAGCCGGATCAATCATGCGCATATCCAATGCCATCTTGCGGGCATAGTCCGTAGCGATGAGCATCTTGGCCTTTTCTTCGCTCTCCGATAGTGGCGGTCTGCCTAAAATGGTAGCATCCCCTGTATTGGCAAACTGCATCAGTTTCCCGATAAAGACTTCCTGTTGCGGAGTTGGAGGAATATTGTGTAGAATCTCATTCTTTTCGGGGCGGTCAATACCAATGTCTTTGGCAGTACGAAAGTCCGTTATCTCATTATAGAAAGCTGCCAGTTCAGGTACTTTGATAAAGTAGCGGAAACGTTCTTTTGCAACAATCTGGTTAGTAACAGAGAACTCAAAATCAGTGGTTTTCTTGGCAAAGATGGCTGCCCATGCATCGAACGAACGTATTTCCTGTCGTTCCAATTCCTTAGGACGTAGATATTTGAATAATAGGTATAGTTCTGTCAGCGAATTGGAAATAGTTGTGCCCGAAAGGAATGTTGCACACAGGTCTTTATTTTTCCGCTCCTGCATGGTACGAAGTGCAAAAAGCATATTCATTGCCCGCTAGCTACCTTCGGGATTACCCAACCCTGCTACACGGTCGTGGCGTGTGGTAAACATCAGGTTCTTGAACTGGTGGCTCTCATCCACAAATAAATGGTCAATCCCCATCAGTTTATAATCGACTGTATCATCGGTACGGTCCTTTATTTGCTCAGATAGGTTTGACAGTTTTACTTCCAGATTATTTTTCCTGACTTCCAATCCCCGCCTCATACGTTTAGATGCGGCTTTACCCGTCTGATTTTCAAGTATGCGGAGGTTCTCTTCTACGCTGTCCAATTCTTCCTGAAATATCTCCTGCTGTATTTCCGGAGATTGGGGTATCTTTCCGAATTGATCGTGAGTAAGGATTACACAATCCCAATCGTTATTTTTTATTTCGTTGAAAATCTTTTGTCGATTGGCCGGAGTAAAATCCTCCTTGCCCGGATATAATATTTTCGCATTGGGATAAGCAGTTTTGAATGTATTGGCAATTTCATGTACATTGGCTTTGAGCCCGATAATCATAGGTTTGTTTGCCATTCCCAGACGTTTCATTTCATAAGCAGATACGCACATAATAAGGGTTTTACCGCCACCCACCTCATGGTCCGCAATGCCTCCACCGAGAAGTTTCTGCATCCATATACAATCTTTTTGTGATTGGTATAAATCAGGAATGCCCAATCCTTTCAGGTCCAAATCAGGAAACTTCTGATGTGAACCGTCATATTGGGGCCGTACAAAACAATTGAATTTTCGGTTATATAAATCCGTCAGTTTATTCTTGTATTCCTGTGGTTGGTCGTCCAACCAATCGGAGAATCCGTTCCTTATCTCATCGATCTTGCTGTTGGCAAGCTGTATGGCTTCTGCATCCGGAACTTTGGATTTCTTAACTTCACCGGTAACTTTATCCAGTACATCCACCGTTTTAGTAATATTAGGGGTTGTATTCAACAGGGCATTTTTCATCAGATGGATACCATTGAATAATTGGGATTCGCTTTTTACGCCGAACTTTTCATAAATGATAAGGTTCGGACTCGGGGCTGACACATTGAAATCGTCGCGGGATGCATAATAGTCTATCTGAACACGGGTATCAAATAATCGGGAAGCATACTCTTCATATACATTCATCGGAATCCAACGCTCTCCAAAGTTGAAATCCAGTTCTTCATACCGGATAGGTTGCGGCTTGGCATCATGTAGGGCAGCAAGTGATTTTTGCGATTGTAGGTCTTCGGGATGGTCAGCTAAGTAACGTTCAATCCTTTCCGCTTTCTCTACGACATTTCCGGCAATGAACTTATCCCGTATCTCAAAATTCTGAATAATAGGATTGAAATAGACTCTTCCTTCCAGGTCTTGAATTAATTCGTCAGGTGTTTTATCTGCCAACAGGGAAAGCATATAATCCATGTGAAATTCACCATATTTGTTTAATGAAGCTATCAATGCCTCTTCTGAAGTGTTAGCTGATGTAATTTCGTTGGGATTAAATGCTACGGGATGGTCGAAAATGTCTGCTTTTTGTAGTTTGCCGTCAATGCTTCGTTCAAGAGCAAGAATAGCGGTTGCCCCTGCATCCATTTTCAGGGTGTTGATATTTTGCTTGTCATTCAGATTGCCGTATCTCTTCACAAATGAATCATAAACCAGATTCAGGTTGCTCCGAAGAGAAGCGTGTTCCGTCAGATGTTCTGCCTCGTGATTATACAGGGTATTGTAAGTATCACGTATCTCAATATATCTTTCAAGTTTTCCCTTCTGTAATTGCGGAATATCCAACGGATGGAATTCTGCACCATCTGAATAACGTTTTTTGAGAACGCCTATTTGTCCGTTTTCCTCTTTTACCAATGTTCCTTCCTTGTGGAAATCTTTAAGTTCGCCCGAATAAGGACGAGGCTTCATATATTCTTCCCACTGTTTTTTCGCTTCCTCTTTTCGGGCATCAGAAATGGGATATATATTTTGCTTTGTCGGACTTTCCTGTGTGGAAGTTGACTCATTCTTAGGCTTAGCTTGATTTCTTTTCCGTTCTTCTACCGGATTACCGAATAAATCCTTTTGTATGGGTTGAGGCTTTGTCGCTGCTTTCTTTTGTCCGCGCTTTGGTTGCACCTGTGTGCGTTCTTCGTCTGAAAATCCCCACAAATCATATAATGACATAACTGGAGCAGATACATTGATTTCTAACGATTCATCCGTTTGCGGAATTTCTTCCCTTATTCCAAAATCTTCAGGAGTTGGTGGATGCTGCTCCATGAATTCTTTATCTCGCTGGTCAAAATGCGCAGCCATTTCCAGAAGTTCTTCTTCTGTTGGTATTTCCGATTGTGGAATTGGCTCAATGATAAGCGGTTTAACGGAATTGCTATGGAACAGTTCTGTATTGAGGTTTTGGGCTAAATCTTCCGCAAGTATTTTCTGTAAATCGGTAGCAATCCCGTCTGTACCTCCATCGTGCAGATATACAAAAGAGGGCCTGCCATACATATCGGTATCTTCAACAATTCGGGTATGAATAATTCTATCGAGTCTATTATTCGCAAATAAATTGTTTACAGATTCACCCTTTTCGTTTTTATGTGTACTCACAAAATTTAGTTCATGATCCGACATGATTTGCTTTCTGCTATTCTTTTGCAGGATAATTAAATCACTACCAACCTCTGTACCTGCGCTGTCTATAAAAAGATTATTGGGTAAGCGAACAAGCGAAACCAAGTCCGCTTGGCTCATCAGGTGTGTTCGGAGCGACAAACCTTTCGGAGAATTGGCAACTCCCTGTGAAGTAAGGAAAGCAACAAGTCCTCCTTCTCTTACCGAGTCCAGACCTTTGAGAAAGAAATAATCATGGATGTAATTCGTGGAATCCTGATATACAGCGGGCTTCTTCGTCCTGTATTCTGCATCAAATACTTTCATTTCTCCGAACGGAATGTTGGATGTAACTATATCAAAATAATTATTGTAACGTCCCTCAATGCGCTCAAAGCCTTCAATCTTAACTTTACTTTCGGGATGTAGAGCAGAAAGTATCTTTCCCGTAAGCAAGTCTTTTTCAAAACAGATACTTTCGGCTCCATCCGCCAGTTTAATTTGAGATGAAAAAGCACCAATACCTGCTGATGGGTCAAGAAAGCGGTCGATAATAATTCCTTTTTCCTGCAAAGCATTGTTGATGCTCCCGATAACCTGCGAAGGAGTATAGAAAGCGGAAAGGACAGAGTTCTGAATACTCGACATATAATTGCGGTATTCGCGTTCATTGCCCGTATTCTCCCGAAGTACGCTGTGTAACTCGGAAACAAGCGGGAAAAGTTCCAGTTCCGATTTTGCCCACGAAGCAGTATCGGCAAGCGTTGAGGCCGGATTTAATACACATTTCAATCCACCGAACCCGCTATACTGCCGCAATACCTGCAATTCTGCGTTTGTTGCCGGACGGTTTTCCCGGTCAAGGGTAAGGACAATTCGGATAGCATCTATGTTGGCCCGTAAATGAGCCTTTTTATTATAGCTCATTTTCTTCCCTCCATAAATCTATAAATCCAACCAGTTCCGTGTATAATAGAGGATATTCGGGAGAGTTTGCAAATGAGTCGTCAATGGGATATTCGGAAAAGACTTCTTCAGAAGGGATGAGCAATTCCATTGCGAGGCTGTTAATCCTTTCCGATGGGATAATGGTAAACTCATTGATTAATACGTTGCGGATAGTATCGTATCGAGAAAACAACAGTCCTTCGTAAAGAATTGAAGATGCTATTTCTTCTGCTGATTGGTGTGTGTATCCGTTAGCAATGGCACCCGCATAGCTCTCGGCGGCAAGTTCCGAACGGAGCCTGATAAATTCCTGATTTCCTGCCTTATCGGGATGGCTCTCCTTTAAGTAGGAAAGCAAAAGAAGTCCATAATAGGATAACTCCTGTTTATCTTTTTTCTTCATATATGACTTGAATTAATTTGTGGATAAAATTGAATAGGAAGGGAGAAACGAAAACGGCATCCGGGTTATTCAAGCCCAGATGCCTTATCCACAGATTAACTCAAAGCCAAACTATAAACAGTTTTATGCTTCTTGTAGAATCTGTGGTAAAGATACTTATTTTCCCCGTTTATAATTACCTTTCCTTTCGGGAAACTCATAGATAACTTTACATTCACTATTGAGTGTTAGGTATGCGTCGAAGCGTTTTCCGGCTTTGCTGGTAAAGCCTTTGATAAGGCGGGTTTTCCCTTCGGATAGCAGCTCAATGAAAATATCATCTGTCAGTTTCTTTCCGCCACAGTTTCGGAACATCACAAAGCCACATGAGTCGTCGGAACATTTGCAAACGGAAGTAAGAAATCTCAATCCCTGTTTACCACATTTGGGGCAAGAGTAAGAATTAGCGGAAAATGGCAAATCGAGATTGAGCAATTCTTCTGTAATTTGCCGGGTATAAACTTCAATACCTTTGGTGAAATTGTCGGCTTGTTGTTCGCCCCGTTCAATTTTCAGGAATGCATCCTCCCAATAGCCGGTCATTTCAACATCAGAGATTCGTTTGTTTTTGACAATATCATATACCGAAAGCCCTTTGTCAGTTGGAACCAATGATTTTTTCTCCCGACGGATATAATCACGGGAAAAGAGTGTTTCGATAATGGCCGCACGGGTGGCAGGCGTACCGATTCCGCAAGTCTTTAGGGCAAGCCGTTGTTCTTCGTTCTCCAAATCCCTGCCACAGGTTTCCATCGCTCCAAGTAAGGAGCTTTCCGTATGAAGCGGTTTGGGTTTTGTTTGCTTTTCCTGTAAATCTATGGATGATACAGGATAGACTGCTCCTTCGTGTATTTCGGGAAGTTCTGTATTATTTTCTATACCTTCTTCTTTCTCATTCAGGACTTCACGCCATCCTTTCCGTTTCATCACAGAGCCTTTGACCTCAAACGATACATCATATATACCGAATGCTACTGTAGTTACATCCTTAATACATGTGGAAGAAAAGGCTTCCAACATACGGGCGGCTACCATTTCGTAAATGATACGTTCATCTGAATGTAAGGCATCAGGTAAATTATCAGTGATAAGCAAAGCATGGTGGTCGGTTACTTTTTTGTCATCCACCGGACGAATACTCAGACTCATGTCAGACAGTTTTTCCGCATAAGTAGTAAAACGATTATATTCTTTTAGCTTATTAATCAATCCCCCGATTTCAAGAAAAATATCGTCCGAAATATACCTACTTCCCGTTCTTGGATAGGTCAGGTATTTCGACTCATATAGTTTTTGTGCAAGGGAAAGGGTTTTATCAGCAGAGAAGCCATGCTTACTATTGGCTTCTTTCTGTAAGGTAGTCAGGTCATATAGGAGTGGTGGCTCCTGCCTTGTTTCTTTGCGTTCTACTTTTACGGCAGAAACTGTATCGGCATAACGTACCTTATTATAAATGCTTGTTGCTTCTGCATGATCGGAAAACTTATCTTTTCCCGTTGCCGTTATATTTTTTCCTGCAATGGAAGTTACAAACTGCATTTGCCAGAATGGTACAGATTTGAAGTTTTTGTTTTCCAAATAACGACTGCATATCATTGCCAATGTTGGAGTCTGAACTCTGCCCAAGGAATACACACCATTGCCTGCGGCAACACTCAATGCCTGGGAACCGTTAATACCAATGAGCCAGTCTGCCTGACTTCGGGCTTCTGCCGCCGCATAAAGGTTGTCGTATTCTGTACCCGATCTTAGTTTTATCAAACCTTCTTTAATTGATTTTTCGGTTAAGGAAGAAATCCAGAGACGTTCAAAGTAAATATCTGAGGCCAGATAGTCATAGATTAGACGGAATATCAATTCTCCTTCGCGTCCGGCATCAGTTGCTACGATAATCTTCTCGCATTGTTTAAATACGTGTTCGATAGTCTTTAACTGTTTGAGGGCTGACGGATCGTCTTTATATCCTTTTTCCGCGCGGACTTGACGGGGAATAAGCATAAATTCATGAGGGATAATTGGGAGATGATCCCTTGAAAATCCTTTTGCACCATAGTGCTCAGGTAGTGCGAGTTGCACCAAATGTCCGAAAGCCCACGTTACAAGGTAATTATTACCTTCCAGATAGCCATCTTTTTTTGTTTTTGCGCCGACTACCTCGGCAATGCTCCTTGCAACAGATGGTTTCTCGGCAAGGATAGCAATTTTTATATCATTCATTTTTTGACTTGAATTAATTTGTGGATAATTGGATTAGAAAGAAGAATTACATCTTACGCCCTCGCGATACTTTGGGCGCACTTTGCTCCTGCGTTTGTTCTTCTTTCTTCTCTTGTTTCTCTTGCTGCTTTTCGGTAGGTTCGGATTGCCCTTTCTTCATCGGTTCATTCACCGCCTTATTCACTTCTGCCTTTGCTCCGTCGTTGTTAGCGGCAACCTGTGTCTTATGGCGGTTGTCGGGAACGACAAGACCTGCTTTTAGGGCTTCCTTATACTGGCCGGGGAACATAAAATCTATTTTACCCTGTTCCTTGTTTAAGGTCATATACCCGCTGTAATCCCTGCCTTTCTTGTCTTTTAAGCCGGAAACATAAACAGTGCGGCCTTCTTTCAAGCTGTCCTTCTGGTCTTCACTCAATTTAACTTTGCGGAAAGTATTGGGGAGTTCTCCCTGCTTGATTTTCTCATTTTGATTCTGAGACTGCTGTTGTGTATCGGGGAAATGAAACTCCAGTCCTCGCTTATCGGCATTGACCTGTACGGTCGCATTGAAAGGTTTCAGGTTTTTGGAAAGCATATTTTCAATATATACTCCTTTACCTTCCTTTAGTTCCTGCTTCTGCTGCTCAGTGAGTTTTACTCCTTTGAGTTCATCAGGTATTTTTATCTTATCAGCATTCAGGACTACCAATTCATTGGTTAGCTTATCTACTGATACGTATGCATTGATTGTTTTGTTGTTGCCCACATTAAACTCGATCAATCGTCCGGCATTCCCTTTTTCCAGAAGGTTCTTTTTATCTTCTTCCGTAAGTTGGGTGCCATACAGGGGAACATCCAGCTCCGGCTGCTGACGGACGGAATGTACACGAAGGCTTAGCTCTCCTTCAGCATTTTCCCGAAAAGACAAACGAGCATCGGTTTGGAGATGGATACCGCTTATCTCTCCCTGTATGGGAAACAGTACCGGAGATTTCTGCCAGTTGAGCATCTTGTCCAATGAATTGGTTTTAACAAGTTGCTCGCGCGTAACGCCGATACTTTCCAGCTGTTCCCAATTAATGCGGGATTCATCTATTGCCTGATACGGTTTCGGTGCAAAGCTCTCCGGCATAACCCGCTGCTCGTCCAGCATCTGTTTGTTGGTCGGATTTTCGGGATTCTTCAATAATTCCTGCAAGCCGATAACCATGTTCTCCATTTTCTCTAAGGGTACTTTGAAGAAATGGAAATGGGTGGGTTCTTTCGCCTGCCGCATGAAGTTCTCAAAGAAGTTTTCCAATACATCGCCGTGTTTGTCCACCTTTAGGAAATCCGGTTCATTCTTCGCTTCGGGTTTGACGGTCTTTGGTGTTCCGTCTTCATTTAATCCGGTAACGGCTTTCAGCTCGTTACTGTCTTTTTCTACTACCAGTAATACTTCCTGGTCATTTAAATTTTCATCCATATTAAAATAATTGTTTGATAATTACATTGACATTAATGTAATTTGAGGACGAAAATAGGGTGGAAAAATGAGTAAAATGCTGATTTTAAAAGGGGTGGTAGGGTTTGGCAGTTGAATGGTAGGGTGCAGGTAAAGTCGTTGTATCCAAAATATATTTTTACTGCACTGAAAATAAAATTTCGCTGCATCAGAAAAAAGATCAAATAAAAACCGGAGCATGTTTAAAACATGTCCGGTTTCTTTTAGACCTATAATTTCAGTCAATTAAGCTGATGGATCGACAAAATCATTATCGTCTTTATTACCTGTGCCAGTACCTGTATCACTTGTTCCATCTGTGTAATCCCTATCCGGTACAGCATAACGGGTAATACTGGTATTATTCATTGCACTTTTCAAAGCATTCCCGGGAGTGAAAAGAATCTTCCGTCGGTAGATTTTGCTTGCATCCGCTTCTTCTTCCTTATCGGAGGCATTTGCTTTGATTGACGGTCGGAATATACCAAACTCGCCCAGCTGCACACTTTTACCATCATCCAGATTATTTATTAGTGCATCTACCAATCCGGCAATGATAAGTTGTACGGTACCTCGATGTGCACCACAAATTTGGCCGACTTGCGTACAAAGTTTGCCGAATGTTACCTGACCTGTAATGATTTGTTTGGGTACGAATTTGGCAGTTTTTGTCTTGTCAAATCCGAACACTTGTTTTGTTACTACGTACTTTAATCCCATGAGTTTAACTTTTGAAGGTTTATACTATTGTTAATACATAGTATAGATAAACTTGTGAAAAAAATATGAAATAATAATTTCGAGCACTAATTGGTAAACAAGTGACAGTCAATTAGTAATATATCTGTTTAAAACTTGCACTTTTTAAGGATTTTTTTGTGATAATCAGTATCTTTACCAAGATTCACAATTAAAATCAATAATATGATATATGAAACTATCACGTCTTGATATTAGTAATTTCAGAAAACTGAAAAAATGCAGAATAGATATTGCGGATAATAAAACGATTTTTGTAGGTGCAAACAATAGTGGTAAGACTTCTGCAATGAATTGTTTGATGCTTTTCTTTTGTAAAAACATAGATGACAATTCTTTACATTCATTTAGCCCTTCTGATTTCACCTTACCAAATTGGCTTCAAATCAATGAAATAGGAAAAGTCTGGGAAAGTATAGAAGTAAATGAGCCTATAGATAGTACCAAATTGCTCTCAGAATGGGATTTGTTGCTACCTCACTTAGATGTATGGATAGAAATATCAGAAAAAGAACTACATCATGTAAACAAAATCATACCATCTTTAGATTGGGAAGGTGGTAAACTTGGAGTACGTCTCCGTTTTGAGCCTAAAGATATTTCCAAATTACTGAACGATTATCGTGAACGTAGAACACACATAAAGAAACTGGGCAGAGAGGATTTAGAATTATGGCCCAGCTCCTTACTGGATTTCTTAAAAAAAGGAAATAAATTAAATGAATACTTTGGAATTAAAGCATATATACTACCATCTGAATTATTTGAAAATGAAGATATTGATAACAACTTAACAGCCTTTCCATTAGATTTTGACCCATTTAAAGGATTAGTAAGAATAGACTGTATTAATGCTCAAAGAGGATTTGGAGATGCTAACGACAGAGATACAGGATATGAGAGTCTTTCAAAACAGTTACGAAAATATTATGAAAGACATTTAACCTCTGACGAATTCATCGAGGCTTCGGATTTAGAAGCAATTAAAGCTTCAGAAGATGCAAGAAAAGAATTTGATAAAAAAATTGGTGAAAGTTTTGAAAAGCCATTAGGTGAACTTAAAAATTTGAATTACCCGGCACTTGGTAATCCTAATATAAACATCGAATGTAAAGTAAATCCTATTGACAGTTACAATCATGATTCAGCTGTAGTATTTGATATTTTTGGAGAAAAGATTCATAATCTATTAAAACTGTCAGAAAAGCATAATGGATTAGGGTATCAAAACTTAATATCTATGACTTTCAAGTTAATGGCTTTTAGAGATGCTTGGATGAAGGTTGGAAAAGCAGGCTTCTCTTCCAAAGAAAAAGATTTTGAACCATTGCACATAGTATTGGTAGAAGAACCCGAAGCTCATTTGCATGCCCAAGTACAGCAAGTTTTTATAAAAGAAGCCTACAATAGATTGAGAGATCATTCGGAATTAGGAGATAAACCCGATTTCTGTACACAACTAATTGTAAGTACGCATTCAAATCACATTGTTGAACAAGTTGAATTCTCATCTTTACGGTATTTTAAACGGAATCTAACTACGGATACTATTCCAACCTCAACAGTTGTTAATCTGTCAGATGTTTTTGGCGGTACAGAAGATACTGTTCGATTTGCTAAAAGATACTTAAAACTAGCACATGCCGATTTATTTTTTGCAGACGCTGTGATCCTTGTCGAAGGACAAGCAGAACGTCTATTAATTCCTCAATTCATAAAAGAGTATTATCCGTCGCTAAATTGGGCTTATATTTCTTTATTGGAGATTGGCGGTAGCCACGCACACACATTACGCCCCCTTATTGAGAAACTTGGTATTATAACTTTAATCGTTGCAGATATAGATGCCGTTTTATCTACAGACAAGCGAGTAAAAGCTAAGGTAGAAAAAGGAAAAAATTTGCATACACGAAGCTCCACATTAAAAAAATGGCTGCCTAAAGAAGAAAAAATAGACAAGTTGCTTGTGATTAAAAAAGAAGACAAAGCAACTCTACTTGTTAAAGTTGCTTATCAATATCCTAAAACAGTAGAACTTAATTCAACTCAAACTGAAGTTTTACCAAATACTTTTGAGGACGCACTTATATTTGAAAATGAAAATATTATTGCTCTAAAACAATATGGAGAAAGATTTGATAAGAAAGATGAAGAATTAAAAAAAATGAGGGAAGAATTGGAAACTTTGAAAGGTGAGGATACTAAAGATAGGAAAGATATATTGGATAATGTAATAAAGATATGTGAGGAAGAATTAGAAGATTATAAAAACAAAAAATCCATAAAAAAAATAATTGATATCTTAAAATTGCCAACTATAGAAGCTATTAAACAGGATATATATAATGCTATATCAGATAGTAACTTTCCAAAGGCTGAGTTTGCTTTAGATTTACTCTATCTGGACGGATTAAAACCACCTCAATACATAAAAGATGGTTTGGACTGGCTATTAAATGCCTTAGATTATAACAATAAAAAGTCTAAAGAATGAGTGAAAAGCCAATATACAACAATGATATAGATAATGAAGTAGATAAAACTCTTATCGAATGTCTGAACATTGAAAATCCTAAGAGTTTTTTTCTTTTTGCAGGTGCGGGGTCAGGTAAAACACGATCTTTGATTAACACACTCAGAGAGATATGGAAAAAATTTGGCAGAACTATGAGATTACGAAATAAACAAATTGCAGTAATTACATATACAAATGCCGCCAGTGATGAAATCGTGGAAAGATTAAGAAAAGAAACTATAGATGTTTCTTTATTCGAAGTTTCAACAATTCACAGTTTTGCATGGACTATCATTAAAGATTACACTTCTGATATAAAAGAATGGTTGAAAATTGACATCAAACAGAAAATTTTAAAATGGGAAGAAGAAGAGGCAAAGGGCAGAAAAGGAACCGATGCCTCAAAAAAACGAATAAAAAACATAGAAAAAGGGGAAGAGAAACTAAAAGAAATAGATAATATCAGAAAATTCAAGTATGATCCAAACGGAGAAAATACTGAAAAAAATTCATTGCAACACGAAGATGTAATTTCAATATGTGCCTTCTTTCTCAAAGATAAACCATTATTCCAAAAAATAATAGTTCAAAAATATCCTATAATCCTTATAGATGAAAGTCAAGACACAAAGAAAAAATTAATTGAATCTTTTTTTGAGTTAGAAAAAAGAATGTCAAACTTCTCATTAGGACTCTTCGGCGATATGATGCAAAGAATATATATGGATGGAAAAGAAGATTTGGCAAAAAATATTCCACTTACATGGGAAAAGCCTTTCAAAGAAATGAACCATAGGAGTGAAAAACGAATAATTGACTTGATAAATAAAATAAGACATGATATAGACGGAATAGAGCAAAAGTCAAGAGTAGAAAAAATGGAGGGAATTGTACGTTTATTTATTTTTCCGACCTCAACTAACAAAGAAGTTTTAGAATTTAAGGTAAAACAAAAAATGTCTGAAATAACAGGCGATTCTCTTTGGTTGGATAAAGCCCCAAATAGTGTAAAAACCCTTATTCTAGAGCATCACATGGCAGCTGTTAGATTGAAATTTAATATTTTATTCACATCTTTAAATGCCGTTGAAAAATATCGCACTTCCCTTAAGGACGGTACATTATCTTCGCTGAATTTCTTTACAAAAAATATAATCCCATTAATAAAAGCTCATAAAGAAAAAAACAAGTTACAAATTTCACAACTCATTACTTCAAGATCTCCTTTATTAAATGCTGAAATACTAAAATTTTACGAAGGCAATCAATTAGATTTATTGAAAGAAGTTAATATCAAAGTACAGGAATTATTAAAATTATGGGAAAAGCAATCTCCCATAATTGCCGACATATTGATAAGTATCTATAAATCAAAGCTTTTTAATATACCGCCCCCTTTATTGCAAATTGCAGAAGAGTTTGTCGCTCCTACCACAGAAGAAAACGCTATAGAAGAGGATGTTATAGTTGAAGATACTGATGAGAATAATATTGTAATGGATGCATGGAAAAATGCATTAAAATGTTCATTTGAAGAAATTGAAAATTATAATACTTATATTTCTGACGAAACCCAATTTGCAACACATCAGGGGGTAAAAGGCTTGGAATTTGATAGAGTTATAGGAATATTAAGCGATGAAGAAGTTAGGGGCTCTCTCTTTAGTTATGAAAAATTATTTGAAGTTAAAGATTTAAGTGCTACAGATAAAAAAAATATTGCAGAAGATAAAGATTCAAGCATGGAGAGAACCAAACGTTTATTTTATGTTATTTGTAGTAGGGCAAAAAAAAGTTTAGCTTTAATAGCATATACAGACGATATAAATAAATTAAAAGAAATAGCTGTTAAAAATGAATGGTTTTTCGAGAAAGAAATTTTATTTGAGGAGGATTTAAACACAAAAAATTAAGTAATACCGATTAATACAACTTATATTGTAAAAATATTATTAAATATTTTTTTTTAGAATGCAACAGTTAAAAATCATTGCTGTCAAACCCCTAACAGGATGCGAGCCCCACATCAGAAAAATATTGAAAGTAAATACTACTTATTTTCTCTATAATGATTATGAAGAAGATCCTGAAAATAAGGAAAAAATACGCAAAAAGAAGAATTATCCAGAAGTACCATCGGACTTCTTCTCTATCAATCGTAAAGATGACATTCCATTAATAAATATATCGGCTATTGTTGGGAAAAATGGTGATGGGAAAAGTTCAGTGGTTGAACTTTTAATGCGGATTCTTAGCAATTTTGCCTATGCATCAGGTTACCTCGAAAAGCATGATTATCTTTTTGGTGTGGAAGGCGTCTTCGCAAGACTTTTTTATTCGATAGGAAACAAGATCTATATTATTGAAAACAAAGGAAATGAAGTGAGGCTATTATCCGAAGATTGGGAGGATGATAAATATAAATTCGATATTACAAAACCATTAAAGGAATCCGCAAAGCTAAAGGAATTAGAGCCTTTTCTATTTTATACACAAATATCCAATTATTCTTTGTATGCCTATAATACTCGCGATTTTTATAAAGAAAATACAGCGACAAATGAGAATTGGATCAATGGTATATTTCATAAAAACGACGGTTATCAGACTCCTATTGTACTTAACCCATGGCGGGAAGAGGGTGTGATTGATATAAACAAGGAAAATAGCTTGGTAAAGCAACGACTCACAAGCTTGTTTGTAACAGATACCGATTTCAGGAAAATAAACGATAAACAAGATGCCGACTCTCTGGTCCTGACATTTTCGTCTTCCAAATTAGAGAATAAATCCCTGTATCTTTTTTTTAAGGACACAATGAATAGCGATATTAGCCTCCACATGGAGGATAAACTTAATATAAAATATTTACGTAATACGATAGCTCATAATGCGAAAAATGATAAAATTAATTACAAGAATAAATTCCGGCAGATAATATCCGACTTGAAAAGGTTGACCGAATTTGTAAAAAGAGAAAAACAGCTATTCGGAAGAGCTATTGATGTAAAGAACAGATTAATAAATGATATTAGGAAAGAAAGAAACGAACCAAACTGGCTTCCTGTAGAAACCGATATAAAAAAAGTATTTCATACTCTATCAAATATTGGTAACATGTTAGATAACGACGATAGTTACCATCTTTTTATTGAGTCGGAAGAGGTCCAAATCATACAACAGTTGAATGCTATCCAAATCATTCGGTGCATGGTGATTGTCGCATTCCACGAAGAGTGGAAATCAATGTATAACAATTATGTAGTAGACGATACTGTTAAAGACCTAGCTTATGACTACCTAATATATAAGTCCATATCCATAGTTGAAAAATACCAGAAGTATAAAGATCTTAGGAAAGATTTCTATCTCATAGAATTTCT
The DNA here is from genome assembly GCA_002381645.1 of Bacteroidales bacterium UBA4116. Taxonomy (GTDB): domain Bacteria; phylum Bacteroidota; class Bacteroidia; order Bacteroidales; family Tannerellaceae; genus DFXE01. The sequence continues at coordinate 42,525 of DFXE01000011.1, read as the reverse complement.
TACCGAAAATACATATTTTGATAACATCCAGGAGTATTGTAAAAATATTGTAAATGCAATTCTTGATGATCCGAGTCATATATCGTTAAAGATCAGGCAAACCATTCATTTTATCAAATTAAATAACGAATATCATTACATCGCTACTGAAACCGACTTTAATAACTGTACGCACAAGGAAATAAAGGGAAAAATCGCTACTTCCTCCGATAGTGAAGTTGCCATTATCAAATTACACGAATATGAAAAACGTACAAATAATATCATTCAAAATCGAAAAGGAATAGATATATTGGACTTATTACCACCTCCGGTATTTAATGTGGATATATTGGTCGGTCGGAAAGAAAGTGAAGAAGTAAGCCTCCTGTCCGAATTGAGCTCAGGTGAACGCCAAGAGTTAAACAGCATCAGTTCTGTAATTTATCATTTGAAAAATATAAATTCTACTGAACAGATTGATAAAATGATAAAATACAAATATGTAAATCTTATTTTCGAAGAGATAGAACTTTATTTTCATCCTGAATACCAACAGAAATATGTAAAAAAGTTGATAAGCCAGATAGAAGCTGCTGATTTGAATAACCTAGAAAGCATCAATATTTGCTTTGTTACCCACTCGCCCTTTATATTGTCTGACATCCCATCAAACAACATTCTGAAAATAGGTCAGGGCTGGCCCATTCTTGAAAAAGAAAACGGTATAGTAAAAGAACAAACATTCGGTGAAAACATTCACGAATTGTTGGCAAATAAATTTTTCCTCTGTGACTCGTTTATGGGTGAATTTGCTAGGCATATAATAGAGAATCTCATTGAATACCTTCTTACCAAGGACGATAGACAAGATATTTCCAATATAGCAATTCCGAAAACCTATTGGAATCCCCAAAAGGCGAAGCAAACAATAAGAATGGTAGCCGAACCCGTTTTACAAGAAAGATTACAGTTCCTTTATGATAAGAAGTTTAAGTGGAAAGATCAGGAATATATAAAGGAAAGGATAGAATACCTGAAATCAAAATTGCATAATGAAGATGAGAAAGATATTGATTGACGACCGACTGAGAGAGATAGCAAAAAAGTATGCCAAAAAACTCTTTGTATCAAGAGATGATGAATTTCAAAGACCTTTGGCAATACTGACCAAACTTCATGATGATATTCCTGCCAAAGAAATAAAATATCGTCAATATGTAGACAAAATAATAACGGAGTATGAGCCTATACTTTCTGCTACTCCAGATAAGATGAGAACATTAATCAGGGAGTTTGACGCATTAAATGTAGATGTAAACAGAAAAATACCCAACAAAAAAATAAAATTTTATGAGGCGATAGTCTCTGCGATGAGGTATGATGCTCTCAGAGATAAGGAAAGTATTCCATATCTTAAAAATTCGGGAATAAGAGTTTGTGTCTATTGCAATTCACAATATGCCCTTACCGTTGAAAATATTTACTATCGATACACTAAAAAGAGAAAGATCAGGAAACAAGTTAGGGAGCGAAAGGCACTCTTAGAATTAGATCATTACTACCCTAAATCGGTTTACCCTTTTCTATGTACCTCTTTTTTTAATCTATATCCTGTTTGCAGTAGCTGTAACCGATCAAAAAGTGATAGTGAAGAAATTTTCTTTGAGTTATACACAGAAAATACAGTTCAAAACCTCAACACTTTTAACTTTCGCATAGACGATGAATCCCTTGTGCGTTATAAAACCTGTAAGAGATGTAGCGTTTTAAAATTTGGCTTTGAGGCAATTAACAGCAGAGACAACGATTTAAAAGAAGGACACAATAAAATATTTTGCATAGAAGGCATTTACAAAACCCAACAGGATTTAGCAGTAGAAATTATAATAAAGAGTGATATATATACACCTGCCTATAAAAAATCCCTTTTAACATCTTTCGGGTCTGCTATATGTGACGAATCTATGCTGAATAGACTTATATTAGGGAACTATAGCAAAGAAGAGGATATCCATAAACGTCCCCTAGCCAAGTTTACACAGGATTTAGCTATACAACTAGGGTTAATTTAACCCTTGTCCGTTCAAAACCCTCTGTAAATAGATGGATTCGGGGTAGATCAATCTAGCGGATTTACCAAATTTTCAGAGATAAACGCAGAATAGGATTTTAAAAATGTGGAGGCATGAGAATTAATTAAAAATTGAAATACCGAAAGGATGTATATATACCCAACTGCGTACTCCCCAACTAAAATGAATTACACAGGGTGATTTCTATATTCTCTGATGATTAACCTCCTATATCCCACTCTATTTGAGACAATAAAGTGGGATATTTTTGTTTCCTACTTTATCAAATCCCTAAACTTCGGATCATCCTTCAACTTCGCCAGCTCCAAGTCCACAATCTGCTGGGCCTCCTCCTTAATGCGATAATAATTCCGCTCAATCTCCTGCTGCATCATGTTCTCTCCATCCTCATTCACGAAATTTGTAAATTCCGGTATCTTCTGATAAGCCTTCGTTTCCGCAGCCACTTTCGCATTATCAACTACAATTTCACAATGAAAAATCTTCTGTTCTATCCGTTCATCAAAATTATCCGAAACCGAGCCGACAAACATTCCCTGTGTCAGTCCGCTAATCTTTGATGCAGGAATCAGAGAATCCAGTTGAGTATTAATAGTGGTACTTTTATCCTGCTTATTGATAGTCATAGACTGGCGTTTCTGCAATACCTTCCCAAAGCGTTCCGAAAGCGTTTTCGCAGTATCACCAACAACCTGACCGGAAAAGATATTCCCGACAGTATTGCTCACAACTTTGGCCTCTTTATCACCGTAATCCCTTGTTAATTGGCTCATATCCTGAAAGCCCAAACAGACAGCGACTTTGTTACTTCGGGCAGTGGCTATCAGGTTATCGAGACCTTTGAAATAAATCGTAGGTAACTCATCAATAATAACCGAAGATTTCAGCATCCCCTTTTTATTTATCAACTTCACAATACGGGAATTATACAAACCCAGAGCCGCCGAATAGATATTTTGCCGATCAGGATTATTCCCTACACAAAGAACTTTCGGCTCATCCGGATTATTGATATCCAGCGTAAAATCATTACCGGTCATCACCCAATAAAGTTGAGGACTTATCATTCTGGACAAAGGGATTTTAGCCGATGCTATCTGGCCCTGGAGCTGATCTTGCGCATTCCCGAGCCAAGCATCCATAAACGGAGAAAGGTAGTTCTCAAGCTGTGGATAAGAGGTCAGGATAGGGAAAATATCAGTGTATTTCTTATTCAGGAATTCTATCGCATGAGGGAATGTGCAATACTTTCCTCCTTCATAGATTTTTAGATACCAAATAATAGCCGCGAGTAAAATTATCGGAGATTCCACAAAGAAGTCTCCCTGTTTGGTTATCCAACTTTTATTGAGGTTTAGCATAATTGTATAGGCACTCTCGTAAGCATCCGAAATGTCGGTCATAAAGTCGGGATTAATGGGATTACACCGATGACTTCCGGCTGGATTATCAAAGTTAATAACGAAAAACTTCGGTTCTACTTTATATGCTTTTCTGTTGTTTAATAGCGTGTTATAAGCAATCGTAGAGAGGTCCGGATATTTATAGTCATAGATATATTGACTATAACCCTTACAAATTTGTTGTTTTATGAAGTTATTTACCACTGCATAAGACTTTCCTGAGCCAGGAGTACCAAGTACAATCGTTGCCCTGAATGGATTTACAACATTTATCCAACCCTTATTCCATTTCTTCTTATAGAAAAAACGGGTCGGTAGATTGATCGAATATTCGTTTTCCATCAGACGGGTTTCCTGCATGAATGACTCATTCTCCATATTAAAAACGTCATCCATCATGCGATTTTTGAGTAAACGGCTCATCCATAAGCCCGACATTAACATACAAATATACCCCAGCGACAAGGTGAAAATATAAATGGTGGTATTTGCTGCAAGCGGGAGAAATAAATCCAGTATCCACCAGTTAAGGAAAAAGAGCATAAAGCCAACAATACCGAATACAGATATTTTCGTCCATGTTATTTTTTCTTCTTTTACTCCTTTTGTCCCCAAACAGGACAGCCCCATGAAAACCACCGCAAATAGTTTTGTCCATAATATATTGGAAAAAAGACCTGCTGTGCGGTTAAAGTTCAACAGTATCTTATCCACTACCGACAGGTTGAAGTTTAGTTCACGGATATACTCGTAACAAAACCAATAAATGTGGATAAGAACAAATAAAATACTAATGGCTCGCATGAATTCCATCACCTTGGCGAGTCCTCTCAAATCATCCTCGTTTTGCATAAAATCTTGTTTTTAAAATGAATAAAAATTATATGTTGAATTATTTACATACGTCTTCCTTTGCGTTTGCGGCGTTTACTTTCCATTTCCTTCTGACGTGCGAAGGCTTCTGCCTCATAGTCTGCTCTGTGTTGTTCCAATAGTGAAGGCAGACCGCCAAAATCAGCATCGTCAGAATTTTGCCTATCCATATTCTTTGAAAAATCGGTGATTGGTGTTTCCGGATCTTCCCGTTCTTTTAGTGGTGTTGTAACATCCGGCTCCAATACAAGATGAACTGCCTCAGTTTCTTCCTTACTATCTGTTTCCTGACTGGTAAGCAAAGGTTCGTTCTCCTGGGTGTTTTGGAAAAGATTATGAAATACATTCGCCGAATAAGCTTTCCCGATTTTTGAGCCATTGAACACAGCACGATTCTCATGGTCGATAAATGTCGCACCATAAATCCGTCCTCCTTCATTCTCCCGGAAAACGACACTTATTCCACTACGTAAAAGTTCTGCTTCAAAAGACTTCCTGTTTTGGTAGTTTTTAATAGCCGTATCCAGAATCGGTTTTACCCGCTTAGTCAGTCCATTTTCTTTGATTAGTTTTGCTGACGACGAAACCTTTTTTATCAATGCGGCATGGCCCACACTTTTGGCGATGGAAGAAGATTTGATAGGAGTGCCTACTTTATTTCCTTCGCTGTCAAGAGCAGAATAGACCAACCCCCGATAGTTTTTGCCACGGGCTTCTCCGCTTACTTCTTCTACACCTATATTATATAAGGAAAGTAAAGCACGAAATTCAGGTAAGGAAGTGAAACGATAGGACTGCATCAGGGCTTTCACATTATTCCCAATCTGCTTTTTCACGTTTCCTATCTCGTAATCTACTTTTTTCAACCGGGGTACATCTTCCGAATAATCTATTTTGTCGGCAGGATGCAGGTTGTATTTTGCTTCCAATTCCTGCATAATCTTTTTAGAGTGGCGATAATTATTAAAATCGTTGATCTTGCGACCTGTTGCATCCACATTTACACTTACGATATGGATGTGTTTTCTTTCTATGTCTTCATGCTTAAATACAATATACGGTTGTTCACCGAATCCCATTTTCTGCATATACTCATCAGCAATGTCTATCAACTGGTCATCTGTCAACACATCATCGGGATGCGGATTGATAGATATGTGCAAAATCGGTTCTTCCGTCTTCCGGTTAGCAGCCAGAAAGGGTGCAAATGATTGGTTGCAGAGAAACATATTATGTTCTCCGTTCTTATCCTGCATCACTTTATTGGAGTGAATTATCCTGGCAAGATCGTTCTCGACTTTCTGATTATTATAGATCAATGCACCGAAAAGGTTATTCCCCTTATTTATTTTTGCAACCATGTATCGGAATGTTTACGTTCAAATTCGTCAATCTGGGCAGAGATTTTTCGTTGCAATTCGACCAGTTCAACGGTTGCTTTCTCCAATTTATAGAGTAAAGCGAGTGCTTTTTTCTCCGAAAAATTAGACTTCAAAGCCTTTACACATTGATTATAATTCGTACCTATTGCTCTGAACTGCCCATAAAAAGTTGTCAGGCGCATGTAATAATCCTGCATTCCCTTATCAATCTGCACGACTTTTACCGGCTTTGAAAATATGCAGGCAGTAATGAAATGAGCCTTTACCCTTTGCCCCGACTGCTCAAATAGCGAGAGGAACTTATCATGTTCTACAGCATTGAAGCTAATCGAGTACCTGAAAACGGCAGGGTCTTTTTTCGGAAGCCTGCCAACCTTCCTTTTTCTTGTTTCATCCATTGAAAATCGTTTTTGAAAACCGTTACTGAATTATGACTTCGGAGTAATTCTTCCCCCTCAGGGGCAAGGTGTTTTGAGATGCTGAAATTTATTTCAAGCTGCTCAAAACATACCTTGCCATTGTCTGACGACAATCAAAATCCACCCACATCCGTGCGCGGATTTGGGCTAACTTACGCACACTAAAAAAGTAAGTTTCGGGATGGGTAAATATTCCCGATGCAAAGTTAAATTCATTGATAATAAGATGGATAACTGCAACCTAAGCCAACAAGTGCCAAATACTACCACTCGGGAAAAAGTTGCTGTTTTTTGAAGTTTTTCGAGAGAGAAGAAAGAGAAAAATCCAATCTGTAATGAGAAATGAAAGAAGGGATATCCTTCTAAAAAATATACCTGGAAAAAACCACACCCTACCAATGGAATGCCAACGACTACCACAGCCCTTTGATTCTTAGGTTTATACAAAACCACCTACTTACTTTGTCGAAGAAACAGGGAAGCAAAGAGTTGCTTTTTTACGGAACCACTATTTTTTAATAGTGCTGAAACAAAGAGTTCGTTTGTCGGAAAACGAATGATTTGCTGTTCTACTGATTTATTGATTTACTGGTTTGCTGGTTTATTGGTGTATCAAAATCATTCTTTGAAAAAGCAAATCAATTTTTCAGTACCGAAGTGTTTTCCTCTTTCTGCATTTCCATATATCTCTACTGGGATACGCTTATAAGGAAGTATAGAAATATATGAGTGATGAAGGAAAGAAGAAAATCCACAGCAAAGTACAGAATAAATAAAACAAAGAAGTACTTCTCCATTTCCCTGTTTCCATAATAAATGAATGTTTCACTGAAATAAATTTTTAACACATGGAAAAGAAAACATTATTGGTTGCATTTTCCACCCAAAAGGGAGGAATTGGTAAAAGTGCCTTAACAGTGCTTATGGCAAGTTATTTTCATTATGTAAAAGGCTACAACGTTGGAGTAATTGACTGCGATTATCCACAATACAGTACCTATAAGATGAGGGAAAGAGATAAAGAAATCGTCAGCAAAGTGCCTCATTACAAAGAAAAATCGTACAACCAGTTTAAGACATTGGGTAAACGCAACTATCCGATAGACAAGGCCCCTGCTCCTGAAGCCATAGACGCAGCAAAAAAGATGATTGATGAGTATATCGGGGATGCACCGGATATTATATTCTTTGATTTGCCGGGAACCCTGAACAGTGAAGGAATTGTCCATACATTGGCTTCGCTGGATTATATTTTCTCCCCTATCTCTGCTGATAAGATGGTATTGCAATCTACATTGGAATTTGCCGGTATCATTAATGATAGGATAATCAGTACCGGAAAAAGCCGTTTGCAAGGTCTTTACCTCTTATGGAACATGGTCGATGCGCGTGAAAAATCCGATTTGTATAAAATATATGAAGAAGGCATCGGGGAACTGGGGTTATCTGTTATGAATAATGTCTTACCTGATACCAAGCGTTACCGACACGAGATGAGCGAATTGATTGCACCGATATTCAGGTGTACTCTTTTCCCGGTAGATAAGCGATTGGTAAAAGGAAGCCGACTGGACCTGCTGGCCGATGAGATAGAAGAACTCATAAACATTAAACAGTAACCGCATGGCAAAACGCAGTGATGGAATAAAGAAATTCGATGATATAGACGAAAAGGAACTTTTGAGTATTCTGGACGGTAGGGCGACTCCTTCTGCATTACCAAAAAATAATGATACTTCTTCTCCTAAATCAGAAGAACCCGAGGAGGAAACGGAAGAACGGGAAGAAAGAGATCCTGCTCCCAAACGGACCTATAAGAAAAAGAAGAACAGCGAATATATCGATGCCTTTCTAAAGCCCAGAGTATTGAAACAACGCCAAAGCGTCTATATCAGCCAGGATGTACATGAGTTTATTGCAAAAATTGTAAAGAAGCTCGGAGTCAGAAATATGACTGTCGGCGTATTCATTGATACTGTTATGACGCAGCATATAAAGGAGCACATGGACGAATTACGAGCCATCTATTACAGGGAAGAGGGGGATATTTTTAAAAACATAGTAAATAATAGCGATGATGATTGAAACATATAATTTCATATTAATACTGGTTGTTTACACAGCAATACTATTGCTCGCCATCTTTTATATCTATCCCATCCTAAAGAAATTCTTCAGACGCCGAATCTCCATTTCCATTCAGATCGGTACAAAAGAAAAAGAGGTAAAAAAGAAGGTAAAACAACCCGAAAAACAGGAGGAATTCCCTTCGGTTTTAGGAAAATCAAAATTTGTCCTACGCCAACCTCTGCCTAATGCTTCCAGCAATTTGGAAACGGAAAATCGTAAGAGAAAAGAAGATACATTTGCTCCCGAAACTGAAAAGCCGGAAGATAAATCTGTCAATTATGAGACAGGCGAAGGCATTGAAGTTCCGGAAGAAGATAAAGACGTTCCCGATGTTGATTTGAACGATGAAGGCGAAGATATTGGAGCCGGAAATATCCCCGAAGAAGCCAGCGGAATCGACTTTAATAAATTGGGACAAACAGCTAAAACGGTAAGTAATCCGGAGAGCAGTAGCCCGATGGATGAAGATATAGCGGGAAAGGTATTAAGCGAAAATAAATATACCCAGTTGGTAAAATCAATGCAGGATGCCCGCCCCGAATATGCCAAACGAATAACAGAACTGATGGACAGATACGATAAAAAACTGTCGGAAGGTCGAAACAGGGAAGTTAAGACAAGCCGTAAGAAACAGAAATTATATGAATCCGATGATTTTAAAAATTTCAATATTGACGAGATTTCATAAACTATAAAGAAAGGAGGTAAAATGAGAAAGTAACTATGTAACAAGGCATAATGATATGCCCCAAAAGAGAAAGATGTTTTTGTGTTGGGACTATTCACCCCAATAAAAAGCACAAAGGCAATCTTCATGATTATCCACAAATTAATTCAAGGTTAAACTATGTCCGGGAGACAGAGGAGCAAAAAGATAAGTTCCTCTTCTCCCAGACTTAAAAACACTTTTATGTCTAAAGAAATAAAAAACAAGACTCAGAAAAAGTTCTTCGCACTCGCTGCACTGGTTCTCATGGCAGCTAACACTTTTGCACAAGGTAATGGAATGGCAGGTATCAATGATGCCACCAGCATGGTTTCCAGTTATTTCGACCCGATTACCAAATTGATTTACGCCATCGGAGCGGTGCTGGGGCTCGTGGGAGGTGTTAAGGTGTATTCCAAGTTCCAGTCAGGTGATCCCGATACATCAAAAACTGCTGCCAGTTGGTTCGGCGGTTGTATTTTCCTGATTGTTACCGCGACTATTCTTCGTTCATTCTTCCTGTAATTATATGGTAGAATATAGTATCAATAAAGGCATTGGCCGTCCGGCAGAATTTCGAGGTTTGATTGCTCAATACCTTTTTATATTCGTCGGCGGACTACTTGCCGTCTTTGTGGTAACGGTAGTCATTTATATGATTGGTGTTCCCCAAATGATATGTGTAGGTTTCGGTGGTGTTTCCGGTTCCGTCCTTGTCTGGGTTACCTTCCATCTGAATGGAAAATATGGTCAATACGGACTTATGAAGGTGCAGGCAACTAAAAACCATCCGCAATATATCAGTAACCGGCGGCGAATCCAGCGTCTTTTCACACATATAATCAGAAAGGAGGAAAAAGAATGAGGAATACATCGAAGATAACGACATTGGAGAATAAATTTCCCATACTTTCTGTTGAAGAGGGTTGCATTATCTCCAAAGATGCGGATATAACGATTGGTTTCAAAGTGGAACTGCCTGAAATCTATTCGGTGACATCGGAAGAATATACGGCCATCCATTCGGCTTGGGTAAAGGCAATCAAGGTACTGCCGGACTATTCCATTGTCTGCAAACAGGATTGGTTTACTGAAGAATCATACAAGGCAAAAAGCGATAAAGAAGATATGAGCTTCCTGAGTAAATCCTATGAACGTCACTTCAATGAACGTCCGTTCCTGAATCATACTTGCTATTTATTCCTGACAAAAACGACGAAGGACAGAGCAAAGCAGCAAAGCAATTATACGGCTCTGACCCGTGGTTTTCTTGTCCCAAAGAAAATGCAGGATAAGGAGACGGCACAGAAGTTTCTGGAATCGGTCGATCAGTTCGAACGTATCATGAATGATTCGAGCTTCATAACACTTGAACGGATGACAACGGATGAGATTGTCGGCACCGATGAAAATGCTGGTATTATCGAAAAGTATTTTTCCCTGATGGGTGATAATACTTCTTTGGAAGATATATCGCTTGGAGCGGGAGAAATGAAAATCGGAGACAACTTCCTTTGCCTTCATACCTTGAGCGATACAGATGATTTGCCGGGCAAGGTATATACCGACAGTCGTTACGAACGCTTGTCAACTGATCGGAGTGATTGCCGTTTATCGTTCGCAGCCCCAATTGGAGTACTGCTTTCCTGCAACCATGTGGTAAACCAGTATATTTTCATTGATGACCATACGGAGAATTTGAAAAAGTTTGAGAAGCAGGCAAAGAATATGCACTCACTCGGACGGTACTCCCGTTCAAACCAAATCAATCGCGAGTGGATCGAAGATTACCTGAACGAAGCCCACAGCTTCGGATTGACTTCGGTACGGTGCCATGTGAATGTGATGGCATGGGCAGATAATCATGAAGATTTAAAACGTATAAAAAACGATGTGGGTAGCCAGTTGGCATTGATGGAATGCAAACCACGCCATAACACAATAGATGTTCCGACTCTCTTTTGGGCGGGGATCGCAGGCAATCAGGGGGATTTCCCAAGTGAGGAATCGTTCTACACCTTTATAGAACAAGCCTTGTGCTTCTTCATTGAGGAAACCAACTATCGCGATTCTCTTTCTCCGTTCGGTATTAAGATGGCTGACAGAAACGGTAAACCTATCCATTTGGATATTTCGGATTTACCGATGAAGAAAGGAATCATTACCAACCGCAATAAGTTTATTTTGGGGCCTTCGGGTTCGGGAAAATCCTTCTTCACCAATCATCTCGTCCGGCAATACTACGAGCAAAATACCCATGTACTACTTGTAGATACAGGTAATTCTTACGAAGGTTTGTGTAACCTGATTCATAATAAGACAAAGGGTGACGATGGAGTTTATTATACATACACCGAAGAAAATCCGATTTCATTTAATCCTTTTTATACGCAGGATGGCATTTTTGATATTGAAAAAAGAGAATCTATCAAAACGCTAATTCTTACACTCTGGAAGCAGGAACATGAAAAGCCCTCGGGAGCAGAAAGTGTGGCTTTGTCCAATGCTGTAAACGAGTACATCACCCTGATAAAAAATGACAAGAACATTGTTCCCTCATTCAATACGTTTTATGAGTTCATTGGTAATGAATATCGCAAAAGTATTGACAGCAAAAGAGTACGGGAAAAAGATTTTGATATTGACAATTTCCTTTTTATCCTTGAACCGTTCTACAAAGGGGGTGAATATGATTATCTCTTGAACTCAGATCAGGAACTGGACTTGCTGAACAAACGCTTTATCGTATTCGAAATTGATAAAGTGAAGGATAACCCCGTTCTTTTCCCCATCATCACGATTATCATTATGGAGGTGTTTATCAACAAGATGCGTCGCCTGAAAGGGGTCAGAAAGGTAATACTTCTGGAAGAAGCCTGGAAAGCAATCGCTACCGATTCTATGGCCATGTATTTGAAATATTTGTTCAAAACGGTTCGTAAGTTTTTCGGTGAGGCAGTGGTTGTTACACAGGAAGTGGATGATATTATCCATTCCCCGATTGTCAAAGAAGCCATTATCACGAACAGCGATTGTAAAATCCTGTTAGACCAGCGAAAGTATATGAATAAATTCGATGGTATCCAGAATATGCTCGGGCTGACAGACAAAGAACGGGGGCAGATACTTTCCATTAACATGGCAAATGACCCTGCAAGATTCTATAAAGAAGTGTGGATTGGACTTGGTGGTGCACAATCCGCAGTCTATGCGACAGAGGTTTCACGAAGTGAATATCTCACATATACTACCGAAGAAACGGAAAAAGTAGAAGTCTTCCGACTTGCTGAAGAATTAGGTGGAGATTTGGAACTCGCCATCAAACGGCTCTCCATGAAGAAAGAAAAATAAGTATTTATCAATCAGTAATTTATTAATTAAAATTCAGAATGAATATGAAGATAAAAATTTTCATGTTATGCGTGAGCTGTATGCTTGCCGTAACCGGGGCGAAAGCCCAGTGGGTTGTCGCCGACCCGGGAAATCTGGCACAGGGTATTATCAATGCCACAAAAAACATTGTGCATACTTCGAGTACCGCCAGTAATATGCTGAACAATTTTAAGGAGGTTCAAAAGGTCTATAATCAAGGCCGCGAATATTACGATGCGCTGAAGGCGGTAAACAATCTGGTGAAAGATGCAAGAAAGGTTCAGAAGACTATTTTGATGGTCGGCGATATTACCGACATCTACGTGAACAGCTTTGAAAAAATGCTCACCGATGACAATTTTACGGTGGAGGAGCTGGCTGCCATAGCTAACGGATATACTAAACTGCTGAACGAATCGGACGATGTTTTGCAGGAACTTAAAGGTGTTGTCAATGCCAGTACACTTTCCTTATCCGATAGGGAACGTATGGAAGTTATAGACAATGCCTATAGTAAAATGTCGGAATACCGCAGTCTGGTAAAGTATTATACCAATAAAAACATTTCGGTATCACTTCTTCGGGCAAAAGAAAAAAACTCGACCCAACGTGTATTGGATTTGTACGGAACCGAAAACGAACGATACTGGTAAACTATGGAATTTGATAGTATTCATCAGATACTTCGTGAACTATACAATGACATGATGCCTCTCTGCGGCGACCTTATCGGGGTCGCCAAAGGGATTGCCGGAATCGGTGCGTTGCTTTACGTCGCTTCCCGTGTGTGGCAAAGCATAGCACGGGCAGAGCAGATTGATGTGTATCCGTTGCTTCGTCCTTTCGCTATCGGCATTTGCATTATGTTCTTCCCCACATTAGTATTAGGCACAATAAACAGTGTATTGAATCCTGTCGTACAAGGTGCACATGGGATACTCGGGCAACAGACACTGGATATGAAACAGTTGGCGGAAACCAAAGACAGGCTTGAAATCGAACAGAAAAAGAAGAATAATGAAACCGCTTATCTGGTTGATCAGGCAGAGTTTGATAAAAAGCTGGAAGAACTCGGCATTATGGATGCACCGGAAATGGCGGGAATGTATATAGAACGTGCGTTCTATGACATGAAAAAATGGTTTCAGAGCCTCTTCCGTTCATTTTTAGAAACGCTCTTCAATGCTGCTGCCCTCATTGTGGATGTGATACGAACGTTTTTCCTGATTGTTTTGGCGATTCTCGGACCGATAGCCTTTGCCATATCTGTGTTTGATGGCTTCCAATCGACACTTGTGCAATGGCTCACCCGCTATGTCAGCGTGTATTTATGGCTTCCCGTATCAGATTTATTCAGTTCCATCATGGCACGTCTGCAATCACGTATGTTGGAAAGTGATATTATTCGTATGCAAAACGACCCAACTTATTCACTGGATGCTTCGGACGGAGTGTATGTAGTCTTCCTGCTAATTGGCATTGTGGGATTCTTTACGATTCCGACTGTTGCCGGATGGATTATCCAGGCAGGAGGAATGGGGAACTTTGGTAAAAACGTTAATCAAGCCACTTCTAAAGGTGCTTCTGTGGCAGGTGCAGGCGCAGGTGCGGCAGCCGGCAATATCATGGGAAGATTAAAAGGAAATGGCGGCGACGGAAGTAGCGGAAACTCTGACAATAATAGTGGAAATGGAAGCCAACCCCGGGGACGGAACCACTCCACAGGAGGCGGGAGTTCCGGCTCTTCGGGTAGAACTACTTAAATCATGAGTATTAATTCAAAAATCAAACATTCAAAAGAAATAAAAGAAAATGGAATTTAAGTCATTAAAAAATATCGAAACCAATTTTCGTCAGATAAGGCTTTTTAGCATCATATTTCTTTGTTTGTGCGCCATAGTCGCAGGGTACTCCGTATGGAGTGCCTACGACTTTGCCGAGAAACAAAGGGAGAAGATTTATGTGCTGGACGGTGGAAAGTCATTGATGCTTGCCCTTTCGCAAGACCTGTCACAAAACCGTCCGGTAGAAGCGAGGGAACACGTCAAACGCTTTCATGAGTTGTTCTTTACGCTATCACCGGATAAGAATGCGATAGAGAACAATATCAGACGGGCAATGGTGCTTTGCGATAAGACCGCCTTCAATTACTATAAAGATATGGCGGAGAAGGGGTATTACAACCGAATAATATCCGGCAATATCATTCAGAATGTAATTGTGGACAGTATCAGATGTAATTACGATGTATATCCATATCAGGTAGCGACTTATGCCCGACAGATCATCATCAGGGAAAGTAACCTGACGGAACGTTCGCTTGTTACGACATGCCAACTTCTCAATACATCACGGTCGGACGATAACCCTCACGGTTTCTTTATGGAGAATTTCGACATAAAAGAAAATAAGGACATTATGACTGTTGACCGATAATATTTTATAAAATGATGAAATATATCAGGCACATTTTGAAAGAGATAGGCTATAGCATCAGTGACTTCTTACGCCGAATTTGCGGAGGGCTTTCTCCTGATGCACGTTTAACCGTCATCCTGTCCATGCTGCTGATTTTCACGGTTGGGAATCTCTATTTCACAATCTCCACCATATATAATTGGGGACGCAAAGACGGAAAGCAAGAGATGCCCGAAGTACAGCATATCGAAGGTTGGGGTATTATGGGACATGATATTGAGAACGATACAACAAAGTATATTGAATGGATAGATACTCCGATTGATATCTACCTACAAGACATGGATAGTATAAACAACAATTTCGGAATAAACAATGAAGAAAGAACATGAAAAAATAGATCCTGCCCGAGAGCAGGAGAAAGAAAAGCAGAGGCAGCAACTCAAAAAGTATGGCTTCTTTGCTTTGATTGGGATTATTTTCCTGGGCGCATTGTACCTGATTTTTGCTCCGTCTTCTTCGGATAAGCAAAAAGAGGAACAGGGAAAAGGCTTTAACACAGAAATTCCTGACCCGAACAATCAGGGAATCATCGGCGACAAGCAGAAAGCCTACGAACAGGAAGCATTAATGCGTAACAGGAATGATAAGCGTAAATCGCTGGAGGATTTTTCTTCCCTTATTGGGGATGAAAAAGAAGTGATAAAAGAAAATGTGATTGAGATAACTGAAGAGAAGGCAAGCCGTAATGATGATGCTATTCGAAACTCTGCTTCTTCCTACCGGAATATCAGCAGTACACTCAGTAATTTTTATGAACAGCCTGCCACCGAAATAGATGAACAGGCACAGCTTGAACTTCAGTGGCGTGTTCAGGAATTGGAACGTAAACTGGAAGAAGAAGCTGCAAAGAAGAATGCCGTTGATGACCAGTTGGCTCTTATGGAGAAATCATACCAACTGGCAGCCAAGTATATGCCAAACGGACAGCAGGCATCGCAAAGCAAACTAATGGAAGACGACATAACTCTTGAAGCGGGAGGTTCCAAAGGTAATTCTTCCTACAATAATAGTGGCAGGAATGATAAGGCACAGGTTTCTGTCATTAAACAGGTACATGAGCAAACGGTTTCGGCTCTGGCTCAGCATATTCCCAATTCGGAATTTATAGCAAGTTTCAATCAACCTCGTAATCTGGGTTTCCATACAATGGATGCTACTATCGGAGTAAATGAGAAGAACACCATATCGGCGGTAATCCACGATGACCAGACATTGATAAGCGGTCAAAGTGTGAGGCTACGGCTCACAGAAGCGATGATAGCTGGAACAACGGTGATTCCCGCCAATTCTCTTTTGACGGGAACGGCTGCATTACAAGGTGAGAGGCTCAGTATTTCTATCAACTCCATAGAAATAGGTGGAGCCATTATTCCAGTGGAAATACTTGTCTATGATTCGGACGGACAAAGGGGAATTTTTATTCCGAACTCATTGGAATTGGATGCAGTCAAGGAGATTGCTGCCAACATGGGAAGTTCGGTCGGCTCAAGCTTTACGATAACCGACAATGCCGGAGCACAGATAACGTCGGATCTGACCAAAGGAGCAATACAGGGTGTCAGCCAGTATATGCAGAAGAAAATCCGTCAGGTCAAAGTCCATCTGAAAAGTGGTTACAGGGTACTTCTGCTGCCTAAGCAGAACTAACTTTCAAACATATTTTATCCACATATTAATTCAAAGTAAAATGAAAAAGTATTTTTTAATATTCGCTATTATAGCGAGCGGTGTGCTGTCTATTCATGCACAAACTGTAAATGAAGAGGTTGTAACGGTTAACCAGTCACCCGAAGATATGCAGGGAGAACTACAACAAGTCTTAAAACCGACATTCGGTGATTATTACGAAGGTCTGACAAAGAAAATAACCTTTGACCGAATGATTCCTCCATACGGGCTGGAAGTGACTTTTGATAAAACCACACATATTATTTTTCCATCGTCTATCCGTTATGTGGACCTTGGTTCATCCAATATTATTGCAGGCAAAGCGGGAAGCTCGGAAAATATCCTTCGTGTGAAAGCATCTGTCAGGGGATTTGAATCGGAAACCAACCTTGCCGTAATTACGGATGAAGGAAGTTATTATACCTATAATGTAAAATATGCGGATGAGCCGGAGAAACTCAATATTGAGATGCGGGATTTTATGCACGATGGTATTGCAACCAACCGCCCCAACAATTCGCTTGATATCTACCTGAAGGAACTCGGTAGTGAATCTCCTCGTGTCGTATATCTTATAAATCGTGCCATTTATAAGGATAATAAGCGGCATATCAAACATATCGGAGGGAAACGTTTTGGAATCCAGTACACGCTGAAAGGAATTTATTCGCATAATAATTTATTGTATTTGCACACTCAGATCAAAAATTCAACCAACGTACCATTTGATATTGATTTTGTGCGCATGAAAGTCGTGGACAAGAAGCTGACCAAACGTACCGCTATTCAGGAAACGGTTATCTATCCGCTTCGTGCCTACAATTTTATAACTACGGTTGGAGCCAATGATACGGAAAGAACGGTTTTTGCTTTGGACAAAATAACCATTCCTGCTGACAAGCTACTTATTATTGAAGTGTTTGAAAAGAACGGTGGACGGAATCAAACTTTCACCATTGAGAACGCAGACCTTATTCGAGCTAAACAAATCAACGAACTAAAAGTACGATAATGAAGCGGATAGGATTATTTATGATTTTGTGTCTTGCCCTCATCGGGCAGGCACATGCCCAGCGTTATTTGCCGGGACAAAAAGGACTACAATTTACAGCCAGTGCGGTGGACGGATTTCATTTGGGAAAAGGTGATAAACAAGCTTTCTCGGGAGGTATTGCTCTTTCTACTTATACAAAAAATGGCAACCGCTGGGTATTCGGTGCAGAGTATCTTCAAAAATCCCACCTGTATAAAACAGAATTGATACCTACTGCTCAATTCACACTGGAAGGAGGATATTATTATAAATTCCTGAGCGATCACCGTAAGATATTTTTCTTCTCTGTCGGAGCTTCGGCTATGGCGGGATACGAAACGGTGAATTGGGGAGAGTCGCTGCTGTTTGACGGTTCGACCATTACAGACGATGATAATTTTCTGTATGGTGGAGCAGTAACCTTTGAGATTGAAACATATTTATCCGACCGTATGGTGTTATTGCTTAATGTTCGGGAACGTATTCTGGGTGGTTCTTCCATTAATTTGTTCCATACCCAAATCGGGGTAGGGATAAAATTCATTATTAATTAGAAGTTTAACGAATAAAATAATAAAAAGATGAGAAAATGTTTTTCTTACATACTATTTACGCTATTGCTCGCCGCAATAGCGTGTGCCTGTAGCGACAATATTGATATTAAGCAGGATTATGAATTCACGGTTACTCACTTACCTGTGCCGAAAAAGTTGCAAGTAAATGAGGTCGCTGAAATACGTTGTACACTGCAGCGTGAGGGGGAGTATAATAATACCCAGTATTATCTGCGTTACTTCCAATATGATGGGGATGGTCAGTTATGGATGGATGACGGGGATCCGTTTCTGCCGAACGATACTTATGAATTGAATAGTAAATCGTTCCGGCTTTACTTTTGCTCGCTATCAGAGGATGCGCATAATATAGAGGTGGTGTTTTTTGATTCGTTTGGGAAGGAGTTTACTCTTTCTTTTACCTTTAATAATGAGCAGGGAGAAAAAGAGTAAAGCGATGATGATACTTAACGAAAAAACATTTCGATGCAGTGAAATTATTTTTTCACTGCATCGAAATATATAATTGTGTGCAAATAAAACCGGGCAGGAAATCTCTTTTGTCCGGTTTATTTTTTTTAATTAAATATTTGATGCTTTATGAAGTTTATCATATCATTCTTCCACCAAATTTCTGAATGAACAACCGGGCTACTTCTTCATTCAGCGATTGTTCCAATCCTGTGATAAACATTTGCAGCATTTCATCGTTTGCAATGTCATAATACATATTCCAGTTCAATACGGTCTTTTCCTCTTTCTCTTCTATTGTTACCAATAAAAGTGATTGTTCAAAACCCATAGGATGTGGTTCTTCATCAAGAGAAGCCCAGCCTTGATTAGATTCATACCAAACCATTGCGGAACGAGCAACCATATCCTCACCACCATCCTCGGCTTCATAGTTGATAGTATATTCGGTGCATCTACCTGAATCGTTTGTTTTTGATTCGACACTATTTACACCGCAGCAGTCAGAAAAAACATTTGCCGGGTTGGCCACAAACTGCCACACTTCATCGACCGATGCATTTAACTCTATCTTAATACCGTTTCTCTGTGGGCTGGTTACCCATTTATCAGCTGATGGAAATTTCATAGTATAACTCATTATGTTCTTAGTCTTTTATTTGTTCAGTGGCATAATTAATTTTCCGGTAAAGATAACCATATACTATAAGAAAAGGAATAAAACAAATACCTTTGTCTTTGAAAATTAATTGAATCGATCCAGATATCATGAATAAGACCAAAGAATTAGCCATCGTTAAAAAGCTAACCCAAATAGGTGACGAACAGCGTATTGTTTTAAATGAAATTGGATGGACAAGCCGCGTCTATATCGTTGATGATGGCAAATTTGTTTTCAAATTCCCAAGAGGCAAAAAATATAAGGAAGAATGCGAACACGAATTTAGCATTTTAAAACTCATCAGCGAATATGAATTCAATGTAAATCTTCCGGTAATTAAATGGCTTGGTGAGGACACTTCTTACGCAGGTTTTCATGGCGTTCAGGGAAAATCAATGACGGCAGAATCCATAGATAGATTAAGCGAAACACAGAAAAGAGAAGTAGGTACGCAAATAGGTTTATTCCTGAAAAAGCTCCACACAATTGACTACAAAGGCGAAAGTCCGACGGATGAAAGCAGCGAAATAGAATCATTCCAAAAATCCTTCTTTAAGAAAAAGCGCACATTAAAAAAGCATTTTAATGAAAATGAACTTAATGCTATTCAAGAACTCGTAACAAGTCTGCCTCAAAAATCCGCAAATCTCGGCACAGAATACGTTTTCTGCCATTGTGATTTAGGCTACAATAATATTCTGTTAACCGATGACCTTAAGGTAGGGATAATAGATTTTGGTGATGCCGGCATTTTCGAGAAGTCGTATGACTTTACCGGACTCGAAGATGATACGATGTTAGACGCTGCAATAGTAGCTTATGGCGGCGACGAAGTTTTAAGAGAAAAGGTAGTCATCAGACGACAACTCTTGCCGTTAATGGAAATGCTGTTCTTAATTGACAGAAAGGACGAGGAAGGCATTGTACAATGTGTAGGCAGGATGCGGGATAATATTACATCAATCAGGAGAATTAAATAAAAATATCATGTCTGATACCCAAATAAAGAAATACCACCTGCACCCTGACGAGCCCGATAAGCTCCAGTTCGAAATCTACCCGCTGGCAGATTACCTGCCGGGCAACGATTGTAGCACACAAAAACCCCATACCCATAGTTTTTACCAGATTATCTGGTTTATGAAGGGAGAGGGCAAACACTATGTCGATTTCAATGAATACGAAGTAAAAGAAAATACCTTGTTTTTTATTTCCAAAGGGCAGATACATCACTTCGACGAAAGTAAATACGATGGTTGCATCATCCATTTCAATGAATCATTCATTGCCGATAACGAAAATTACATCCATGTATTTCTCAAACACAATATATTCCACTCTTTTGAAAAAGAACCTTTGTTTCATATAAAGGAATCAGATACAAAAGAACTCTTAAATATAGTTACACAGATGCAAGCAGAGATGTGGACTCCGAACCAGTTTGCCCATGCCGAATACCTCAAAATACTGTTGCACCTTTTTCTTATCGTTATTCAGCGGTTCGGGGTAAGGAAAGATTGCAACGGACTCAGCATGAACAACCCTTCGCACATCCTGTTTGTAAAATTTCGCAAACTGCTTGAAGAAAATTACCGCCGGGTGCGTACAGTAGCCGGATATGCCGCGCTATTGAATGTGTCGGCTAAAACCCTGACGAACTGCACCAATGAAATATCGCATCAGACACCGCTCGAAATCATCAACGAACGCATCGCTCTCGAAGCAAGGAGAATGTTGTCGTATTCCGAAAAGAATATCAATGAAATAGGATATGATTTAGGGTTTGAAGATCCTTCTTATTTTGTGAAATTCTTCAAACGACATATAAAGATGCTGCCGGGAGAATTCAGGAGTAAAATGTAGTATTTCCCAAATTTACCATTCTATTTCTTTTTTGTGCAACGACCGGTTTCCAAATTACCTGCACCTTTGCCATACAATTAGTATTCACTTAAAATGAAAAGAAAAATGGCAAAAGCGTATTTACAGATTACCATGTATGTGAGTAACAATAACCGTCCTGCAGCGGCTGGTGTATACAACAAGTACAAACAACCTTTCCTTGATGAGATTAAAGGAGCGGTATCTAAAGACCTTCTTATAAGGGACGAAGACGTTCAGGTGCTTCACGGCTTCAACAGCGTAGAAGAAGCAAATGCATATCTGAAAACAGACTTGTTTAATAACGATGTGGTGAAAGAACTTTCACCGTTATTCGACAAAGCGCCTGAGATTAAAATCTATGCGGTAGCATAAATAAGTAACACTTTCAATTAGATAGGCTGGCAATCCCGGCCTATTTTAGTATAAAAGAATCGATAAATGAAACCAAACACATTATCACGTGCTTTCGATGCCGGGGATTTTGAAGAAACAGGCAAAGCGCTTGTGAAATTCTTAGCCGATACTTTTACCAATGCCGACCAACGTACCGTTATTCCATATAAAACGCCCGAAGAACAATACCGGTACTGGAAAGAAGATTTCGGGAAGCAAGGCAATCCTCTCGACCTCTTTAAAGATGTGGTCGATAAGTCAATCCTTTACCACCACCCTCACTATATGGGGCATCAGACAGCAGTGCCCGCACTGCCTGCTGTACTTGCTTCCCTTGTAGTGGATTTCCTGAGCAACGGCATGGGAGTGTACGAAGTCGGCATGGTAGGTAACACTATGGAAAAAGTGGTGTGCGAACACCTTTGCCAAAAGCTGGGGATGGGTACAGATGCCGGAGGGTTTATGACTTCCGGGGGTACGCTTGCCACGCTTACCGTTATCCTCACCGCCCGCGCGCACTATATGCACCATCTTTCAAAAGGTCCATCAGACAAGGATAAACTGGCAATTATTACTTCCGAACAATCTCATTACTGCATCGAGCGTGCCGCCCTGACAATGGGTATCTCTTCTGACAGGGTAATAAAAATTCCGGTGGACGAGCACTTCCGTATGCGTACCGATGTGCTTGAAGAAAGTTACCGGGCGGCAACCGCGGCGGGCAAGAAAGTATTCTGTATCGTAGCTTCCGCCCCTTCCACTTCAACGGGCACGTATGATGATTTGGAAACAATCGGTCGTTTTTGCCACACAAAGGGTGTATGGTTTCATGCCGACGGGGCACACGGCGCGCCTGCCATATTCTCAGAAAAGTATAAATACCTGCTCAAAGGGATAGAGCTTGCCGATTCAGTCGTAATGGACTTCCATAAGATGATGCTTACACCGGGCATCTCCACTGCCGTTTTGCTTCGTAACAGGGCTGATGCTTTCGACACTTTCCGTCAGGAGGCCGAATACTTGTGGGAAAAGCAGGATTTCGAGTGGCAACACGGCGGTAAAAGCACCTTCGAGTGTACCAAGAGCATGAGCATCCTTAAAGTATATACGCTTTTCAAGCAGTTTGGCGACCGTATTTTCGAGGAGTTTGTCGATTATCAGTACGATTTGACACGGGAATTTGCAAGACAGGTAAAAGTAAATCCTCACTTTGAAGTAGCGCATGAGCCTGATTCGAATATCCTGTGTTTCCGTTATACGGATTGCGAAAACCCGAATGAAGTCAATGCTGAAATAAGAAAGCGATTAACTGCCGAAGGCAGGTTTTATATTGTACAGACTTCGCTGGGTGGGAATGTTTATTTAAGAGTAACATTGCTCAATCCGCGAACAACGGCTAAACATATCGGAAAGCTATTGGAAACAATAGTAGAAACAGCAAAGACCTGCACAAAACCCCTCCGTAGGCCTGATTTTGATACCAAGTAATCGCTTCGTGTTGTTTTTATTTCATCAAAGGCAATTCATTCAACATATTCCTGATTTTGATTGCCGTTCTTGGCATCGGCTCGGCAACTGTCAGCCCTACCACATCATACGCTCTTGCAATATCATTGATAAGTCTTACAACTTCCGCTATCTTCATACCATCGGGATCAGTGCCTACAGCGGCAATAATTTCTGACGGGTCGAGCGCATCGAGGTCGAAATGGATAACGACTTTGGATGCCCCTGTCGCTTTAATCCAATCTAACACAGCCCGGCTGTTTTCTCTCGTTTCAGCAGGAGAAACCGACTTCAATCCAAGTTGTTTTTGTCTTTCCGGTATCACTTCTTCATCCCACGCATGTAAACCGACAATAAGTGCTTTATCAGGCTTTATTTTTGCCGGAAGCATTTCCATAATCTTACTGTCACCCAGACCCATAACGGCAGTCAATGCCATGGCATGATACCCGGTGTATTCATCACCCGGCAGGGTAATATCAGGATGTGCATCAATCCATACGACGGCAACGTCATCGGGGTATTTCGACAGAAGATAAGCGAATGGTACCACGCTTACGGCACAATCGCCACCAAGAGTAACTATCTGCTTCGGTTCTTCTTTATTCAAAATATCGAGTGCTGCCTGCGTCTGCCTGACGATGGCATCATACGAATTTATGCCATTCTTTACTTCACGGTCGTTGATGTCGAGCGAAACGGGGACTTCTGCCGTTTTCTGTCCGTTATCCGGTGCAAGAAAATGAAGCAGATGCGCACCTAAAAAGTATCCACGAGAAGCGTCACCAGCAGGAATTTCTGTTACTAAACGGTCTATAACACCGCCCTGCCATTGGGGATATATCAACCTGAGAGTTTCTTTATTATCCATATTATTCTTTTTATTAATCTGTGAGTTAGCGGTGAGACTTATTATAGCAAAAACTACCAGAAACAAGATTCTGTTCATAATTATTATACTCATTGTTTATTATGCAAAATTAAATCAATGCAGCACTATATACAAGTACGGTTAAATTATTCATATACTGATAAATTCCCCTATATACCTCAAAGAAATCGTATTATACTATCTTTGTGTTAAAAACAAGATATGTACAAGAAGAAGATACCATTCGATATTGAGTGCGGGGTAAAAATTACAATGGAAGTGATAGGCGGCAAATGGAAAAGCTGTATTCTGATGGAGTTGGAAAAGGGGGCTAAGCGCCCAAGCGAACTACACCGGCATTTCCCGGATGCCAGTCCGAGGGTTATCGACCAGCAATTGAAAGAACTGGAATTTCATGGAATGATAAAGAAGACTATTTTTCCTGAACTGCCACCCCATTCGGAATATTCAATAACGAATACAGGAAAAAGCCTGTTACCCATAATCGAGCAAATTGAGAAATGGGGAGATGATTTCCGTCCGAGGATGAAGGAATTACTGGAATTGAAATAGAAATAACAGTACGTATATATTTTTCCGTAATTTTGCACCATGTTAAAAGAATATTCCATCTCTGATATATTAGCCTTACCCTCACAACATATCCCGTATTATGCAGGGACCTTCGAAGGAACGGAAGACCCCGACATCGAGTGGCCTCACCGCCATGCGTTTTATTCGCTGGTATGGTTCACCGAAGGAACCGGCTTTTATGTGGTGGATTTTCAGGAATACGAAATCAGGAAAGACCGGATATTTTTTGTAACTCCCAAGCAAGTGCATAACTGGGATTATTCCGAAAACAGCCGTGGCTATGTATTGATGATTGATCTTACGTTTACCCGGCAACTACAACTCGAATCACATTATCCTTATGTAGATATTACCACACAAAATTCCTTTCTGCAAGAATTATTCACTAACCTGCTCAATGAAAGCAACAAGGACGATACTCTTTCTTCCAAAGCCATACAATCAGGTATTTCATATCTGTACACTGTACTCGCACGCATTGCCAACGATAACAGCCCTCATTATCCGGCCGAAAACCAAACCATAGATACATTCAAGAAACTCGTTTATGAAAACCACACCCTTCACAAAGTCGAAGATTATGCTCGAAAAATGAACCTTCCCGAAGACACATTCAATATATTGGTGAAAACCCACACCGGAATATCAGCCAAACAATATATCCTCGACCTGAAAATAACCGAAGCCAAACGGCAGCTAATCTATTCGCAGTTCAATATCAACGAAATAGCCTTTAATCTCGGTTTCGAAGATCCGTCTTACTTCACCCGCTTATTTAAAAAGAAAACCAACCTTTCACCTTCCGCTTTTCTGAAAAAGTACAGAAAACAGCTATAAAAAGTCCTACCCGTACCCTTGCATCTACCTCTAACTTTGTACCTGTAATTAAACAGCTACAAAAAAGATGAATAATTTAGAAATCGTACAAAAGTATTTTTCCCTGTTCCTGGCAGGTAAAACACAGGAAGCATTCACACTGATAAGCGATAACGCCGTATGGACAATAAAAGGTTCTGATAATGTTCCTACCGTAGGGCAATGGGAGGGTAAAGAACAAATTGCAGCGTTTTTCAGCCGCTTCGCACAAAACTTTGAACCCAGAGAATTCAATATCATCCATTACTTTCCGGCAAATGATAAAGTTTTCGTTACAGGCAACTTTACCCACTTCGTAAAACCCACCCAAAAGTTGATAACCAGCGATTGGATGATTCAATTTACATTGGAAAACAGCAAAATCACAGGCTATAAAATCCTCGAAGATTCTTACAGCCTTTACCTCTCATTCTTAAAAGACTAAACTTATGCCTATATACAAAGGAAAAGCAGCCGATTATTTTTACGAACAGAAGGGAAAGGGCGAAGCTATCATCTTTGCCCACGGTCTTTTTGTCGATCATACCATTTTTGAATCACAGGTAGAAAGTTTAAAGGCGAACTATACCTGCTATTCATTCGATTTGCCCGGTCACGGTAAATCAACGTTTAATCCCAATGGCTGGACGCTTGAGGATATGGCAGAAGATTTCAAACAATTTATAATCTACAATGATATCAAGAATCCAACACTTGTAGGCTTATCACAGGGAGGAATGATATTTATGCGCCTTGCCGCCGGTAATCCTTCCTTCATCGGACGATTGGTATTGGTGGGAAGTAGTCATCTCACCGAATATCCTGAGCGGATACCCTTATGGAAAGAAAGAATAGAAACATTCCGTAAGGGACATAAAAACGAGATTGATGCTATGATTATAGGAATCCAACAAGCAATCGTCGGAAAAGATTTTATTGAGAATCATCCGGCACTGCGTGAAAAAGAATTGCAGGTAATGAAAAGCAACAACTTTCAGGCAATGATACCAGCAACAGAAGCCGCCGTAATCAACCGTACAGATGTCGGCGGAAAATTAGAAAACATAACCTGTACTACGCTGATTGTTGTCGGAACGGAAGACCATGCTACCCCGAGAGAGATTGCCGAAGAAATGAAAAGCAAGATTCAGAATGCTTCGTTAGCAATCATCCCCGGAGTTGGACACCATGCACCGATAGAGGCAGCACAGTTGTTTACCAATGAACTAACAGCCTTTTTAAATCATAACGCATTATGAAGAAATATATCTTAGCATTAACAATTCTGATAAATTCAATAAATATGCAATCACAATCCCATCAAACCAATTCCGACCGCTACACCCGCGGCTGGAGCAAATTACAGGAAATAGACGGCGAAGCCGGAGAAAGAGTAGTCAACGGATTAAAAGATATCTCCCCCGATTTAGGACGGTTTATTATAGAATATTCCTTCGGAGACGTTTACAGTCTGCCATTGCTCGATAACAAATCCAAAGAAGTAGCCGCCGTCGCCTCACTGATAGCCCAGCGTGCCATTCCCGAAATGAAAGTTCATTTCAACGGAGCGTTAAACTCCGGTTGTACCGTTACCGAAGTCAAAGAGCTGGTACTGCATATCTCCGTTTATGTAGGCTTCCCGAAAGCCATCTGCGCCATGAATACCCTCAAAGAAGTATTAATAGAACGGAAAGCAGAGGGCATAAATGATACGCAGGGAGAAGAAACCATCGCAACCAATCGTCTTTCACGCTACGAAAAAGGTTCGGAATATCTTTCCCAATTAGACGCAAATCAAGAGCAGCTATTGAAAGAAACTTTCGATAATTTCTCTCCCGAACTGGTGCGCTTTGTTATCGAATACGGCTACGGAGATATTTATTCGCGGGAAAGCCTCGATAAAAGATACCGCCAGATAGCCATCATTGCAGCATTAACAACGCTGGGAAATGCTTCTTCCCAACTGAATTTTCATATCCGGGGAGGGTTGAATATCGGACTGACCGCTGACGAAATTAAGGAAGTGATGCTGCTTATGTCTGTGTATGCAGGTTTTCCGGCAGCTATCAACGGGATGAATGTTTTGAAAGACTTGTAAGTGATTTCTCATGAAAGAACTATCAAAATGTCACCCGGGCAAGCTTGCAACCCCCTCTGCAAGGTTGCCCGAGGGCATGTTTAGCCGACAATACTATCCACCTCATCCACCTTATTTACTTCGCCCTCCTTATTTTTATTCATAATATTTCCTTCCTTATCAATCACGTAAAATCCTCTTTCAGGGGTATATTCGGCAGCAAATAACTCGTCATACTTTTCATAGCCCAACTCGCCCAGATGCTTATTCAGCCAATCTTCATCATGTCCCGAACTCTCTAGTTCCTCCTTTACGATATCGCCGTTACTAATCAACAGGTAAGACTCCGAACCTTTGCTCTTTTTGATGATGGTAAATTCGCCATCCGTTTCAAACACCACTTCGTCAACATCCAGCAGTGAAAAGATTTCGCTTTCCCTCAACTTCGCCCGAAACTGGTCTATACCCAGATTGTTCCGTTTGAGCATTTGAAGGTCTATTCTGCCATCCTTAATCAGCGTTTCAGGTTCGCCGTGAATCAGTTTACTGAAGAAGTTTATACGCAATAACAGCCTGACCAGCATATTAAGCACGAACCACACGAGCATGGCAAAGCCCAGAATCCACACACGGGTATCGGGCATATAGATGATGCTACCCACCAAGGCTCCAAGTACGATGGTATTTACGGTGTCGAGTGGCGTGAGGTTTGCCATTTGCGTTTTGCCGGTCATGCGCAGGAATAATAATACTCCTATCATGCCGATGATGAGTTTGATGACGATTGACCAGTACATATCTTATTCTATTGGCTGAATACTAATTTTCAAAACAGATGCTCTTTAAAAGATAACATAAAAACGGTATGAATAGTTCCCTAAACAAACCATCCCGAGCCATTGTTATACAACAATAAAAAAAGAATAACAATGAAAAAAAGAACATTACCCCTCCTTCTGTTTGCCGCCCTGAGCGCGCTGCTGGCTTCGTGCAACAGCGAAGGAGAAAAAAGAACCATCACCTTTGAGAACATCAGTTCAGTGAAAGATTACGCGCAAAGCGGTACCTTCCAGGCCGAGGGAAGCAACGTCGAAGTAATGCCCGGACAAGAGATACAAATCACTTTCAACGCCATGAAAGGACAAACCCTGATGTTTGCCACCATGTACGGAAACTCCTGGGACCTCTTCTTCGCGCCACAAAATCCCGGCATTAAGCTCTTCGAAAGCAATGGAAACCCCGTTACGGGCGACATCTCCGACCAGGTGAAACTATGGGATGCCGGAACAAAAAAGAATAACGACCCGCGCCGAGGTAAAAAAGGTCAGCCTCGCGAAGATGAAGACTGGCAGGTGACGGAAATAAATGGTAAGGACGGAACTTACGATTACCCTTCGGCAGGCGAAATGATGAAGCTGAACCTGGCGTATGACGCTGCCGATTCGCGCTTCACACTCACCATGCGCAACAATACGAATGCCACAAAGGTGCAGACGCCATTCTCAACCGGAGTATGGGCCGTATCCAATGCTTTCGACGGCAAACCCGTAAATGAAAAACCCCTTTTCGACGCTGGTCAGAAGGCAGGCACCGAGCTGGTCGCCCTGGCCGAAAGAGGCAATAACCAGCCCTTGGCCGATAAGCTGGCCGCCAACACAGGTGCTTTCACAGCCCTTTCGCCGGTTATCGTCGTTGTCTATAAAGGCGACCGGAATCCTCTTGCGGCAACCATCGCAAACGAAATGAATACCAATACGCAAGACTGGGCGCAATCCGGAAACTTGGATAACCTGAAAAAGGCCATGGAGAATAATCCGGATGTAAAGAGTGTACATACAATCTCATCGTTCACCAAACCCGGGGAGACAGCCGAAACCTCTTATAACGCCCGGCCGGGCGAAAAGATAGCGTTCGCGGCCATGATGGGGCACTCCTCCATCATGCAAAATAATACGCCCGTTGATGCGTTACAAAGGAATAATATCACCTCGGATATAAGTATCTCCGGAAATGATATGCCTCGTGCAGAGCAGGTGGTAAGGGTGAGTATTAAATAATAATGCTGACGGTTAAACTCCATAAATGACTGAAATAGAAAAATACATCAGACCATATTTTGGCGGAACGGTTGAAGAATTGAAGCTGATTAACTCTTTCTTTAAGTTGGTCGCCCTCGAAAAAGGAAGTTTCTTTCAGAAAGAAGGCCGCTATGCCGACAAACTGGGATTTGTTAAAACCGGGATACTCCGGGAATATACCAGCGTCAATAATAAAGAAGTCACTAAATGGATAGCCACAAAAAGTTCTTTTGTGGTGGATATTTCCAGCTTTATCTTTCGCCAACCCGCCAAATGGAGTCTGCAAGCCATCACCGATTGCGAAATATATGTGCTTGAACAAGCCGACTACCGCAAAATTAAAGAAGCCATACCTGACTGGGAGGATTTGGAGAGCAAATTTATTGCTAAATGCTTCAACATACTGGAAGACCGGGTAATGATGCACCTCTCCATGAGTGCGGAAGAGAGGTATCTGCACTTTTTCAATGCCAACAAGGAATTATTTAATCAGGTACCGCTGCAATATATTGCCTCCATGTTGGGCATGACTCCCGAAACATTAAGCAGGTTAAGAAACAGGACAGGCGTTTAATTCTTGATTTTTATCAAGAGCAAAGGGGTGGGTTTCGCTCTAATTTTGCAGTGTATTAATTAAAATGTAATTGCAAATGAAGAAGATAAATGCCAAAGCCCCCGTGAAATGTAGCCGCAAAATTATCATCAATTCGGGAATAGAAAAGGTTTGGTCGGTATTAACCGACATCGATCACTGGCCGGATTGGCAAACGGCCGTATCCTGTTCAAAGATCAATGGAGCCCTCGCTGCCGGAACCAGCTTCGACTGGAAATCGGGAGGTTTGAAATTCCACTCGATTCTCCATACAGTCGAGCCTTTCACCAGTTTCGGATGGACAGGAAAAACTATCGGTTCTTACGCTATCCACAACTGGACATTGAAAGATATGAATGGCAAAACAGAGGTTTTTGTGCAGGAAAGCCTGGAGGGGTTTTTAGTGGGGTTATTTAAAAAGACATTCTATAAGGTTTTGGAAAGGGGAATGGAGGAATCGCTGGAACAGTTAAAGGGGGGATGTGAAAAAATTGCATGAGTTTGATTTCAGACACCTGTTATTTCATCTACATTCTCCAATGTCCACTCAATCAGGTTATAAAGCGGCTTCATCGGGTTAGGAATAAGTGCATTTTACGGAAAAAAGAACTGTGCCCCGTAAAAAAGCACAATCCTTATTTTATTGTTACAACTTATCTAGTCCTATCAGCATTTGGCTTAATTCTCGTCGTACATGATCGCCCAAAGCACGCCAAACCGGTCAACTACTTCGGCATATCGTTTTGCAAAAAAGGCTTCGGCAAGTTCGCATTCTATCTTTTGTGCGCCTTCCGTTAATTTCGCATAGACTTCTTCGGCCTGAGCAATGGAATCGCAATCAAGTGTCATCATGTGTCCTTTGTTTCCGAAGTCACGTTTATCATGTGGTAAGGTATCGGCAACACTCATCGAGCCTCCGGGGAAGATGATGCAGCAATGCATAATCATTTGTTTGCATTCTTCGGGGATTGGCATTTCCGGGCAAGGGGGCATGGAGTCGTATCGGTAAAGGTTTTCCACTTTACCACCCAAAACATTAGCATAAAAGTTAGCCGCTTCTTCGGCTTGTCCATTGAAAATAAGGTAAGATGTAAGTTTCATATTGTCTGATATTTATTAGTTACCTTGCAAAGATATATCATAGGAACGACAACCTTATGTCAGCAGCTTTTAAATTTATGCTGCTAATCTCTGTTTGATAAGAGCTATATTCCTGTTTACAAGGTCTATTATCTGATTGTGGTACTGTGTGTTTTTGTTGCATACACCTCTGGATTGGATTACCCGTAGTTGGGAGAGGGATATTTCTATGGTCTCAATCCGTTCACCTCCAATACAAGCGGATAAGATAAGGCTATCAGTCTTTGAATGATAACCTCCTACACAATGGTGCATCATTTTACCCTCCAATATGATTTCTGAAACGCTTTCAAGCACACGGATATTTATAAGTCCGTCTGAAAACATCAATCCAAAGAATTTCTCTTTTGCTTTCC
Organism: Bacteroidales bacterium UBA4116; assembly: GCA_002381645.1. Lineage (GTDB taxonomy): Bacteria > Bacteroidota > Bacteroidia > Bacteroidales > Tannerellaceae > DFXE01. Next base: position 10,951 of record DFXE01000011.1, on the reverse strand, counting down.
TATACTCAACTTCTTTTTCAAGTTGTTTTTCGAGTTCCTGCTGTGCATCGGCTTTTGCCTTCTTTCTCATATATCTTTCATGTTCTGCGTGTAAGTCGGCAGGGCATACATATTTGGCATTATGCAGGTCTTTCCCGAAAAAACGTAAGAAGTCTATATAATCGCACCAAAGTGTAGCATCTTTGATTTTATAGCTGTTGCGGATACAGATGCGGATAGATGCCCAATAGTTATCGATATTCTTTTGCCAACCCATATCGAATAATCTTTTCAACAGCTGGTTTTGCCCTGCTTTTAACAAGGTTTCTGCTCTACTGTCGGAGAGTAGGGTACAGAATAGGTCTAATGGCTTTTGCCCGTATAATGCCTTTTTGTAACCTGTTCGTCTTAGTCCGGGAATAAGTTTTTGACGTGGATATATAACACCTGTGTGGATTTTGTCATAGACATTCATATAAAACTTGTTATTGGCGTTCTCGCTTCGCAATTCCAACGGAGTGCCGTATATCCACGAATCAATGTAACAATTCCCCATTGTCTGACGGAGTTTTGCAAATGTGCAATGCTTCTTTCCGCTTGGTTCTATCCACCGTTGCATAACTTCTGAATAGTCATATTTGGCGATTTCTCCGACCTTTGCCGAACAAAACAAGACTATGGTACGCAATACCTGATACCCTTTGTGTGCTGTTATCACAGTCATGTAGTAACGGCTGTTGAAATTTCGTTTCCTGGTGGTTTCTACCTTTAGTTTTGTATTGCATTCAGGGCAGGTACAATCAGTGAGTATAGATATCAAATATCCTGCACTCTGCCATGCATGACCACATTTTGTGCAGGTAATTACGCCTTTTTCGGTTCGGTGTCCGATATGGTCTATACCGTTCTTGTATCCCCATTCTATCTGCTCTTTTGTGAGTTTGGGTAGGGTTTTACTGGCTTCTAATACTTGTGCTTGAAATTTATTTTGCGGTTTCATAAGTCAATGGATTAAAAATCAAATAAACTGGGTTGGGTATTAAGTGTTACTTTCTTCGCTTTCTTTACAGGCTGTGTCATTTTCTTGTATGCTTCATCCTGAGCCTTTTGTATGGCATCTTTGCGAGCCTGTTCTTTTTCTTCTGCGGTCAGTTCTACAACATGGTTAACTACTACATGTGCGTTCATCGGCTTACCCACTTCGATATTATCTTCATCATAATAGTGTACCGCCATTGAGTAGATTTCATCGTCAGCAAAACCATTACAACCGCTTTTCTGTACTTGATTAAGGATGTAGGTACAGCAATCATCTATATTCTTGTTGAGATTGGCGTATTTTTCAGCAAATAGTTCATCGTTTGCAGCACGTTTCACTAAATAGGTATGTATTGTTCTCTTGAAAATATCTGTTCCTTTCATGGCGTTTCTTATTTTAAGTTGATGATTGTATTTAGTTCTCCTCGTTTTGATAGTCCGAATATCCACCCTGCTCTTTTACCTCCATTGTAGGTTAATCGGGGATTGAATTTTCCTCCCATAGCTTTAAGTAAGTCTTTGATTTCTTTAGTATCTCCGAATAGGGCAATTGCTTTTTTCGAATAATCAACTATCTCAAAACGTAGAGTTGGGGATTGTTGAATGTCTTTTTTATCTGATAATAATGTTGTCATAATGGTAAGTTTTAGAATATGAATACTACGATTAATGAAGCGATAAGCAGGAAAAGAAAAACAGAAATGAGTATGCCTATAAGTCTGAATACGCATTTAATCAGAAAGCGTACAAAGCAGTATATAACCACCAGTCCCATAAGTGACCATAGGATAGGACTGACTTTTGTCAATAACCATATACACACTATTATGCACACTAATTTAAGCACCAATTTTATGTTAATTCCAGAGGTGAGGTTGTTCTTTTGTTTCGTTCTATCGTTTCTCTTTTCCATGACTTTTTTTTTCTGCGGCATCCGTCAGATCGGCTGTTTTTTGTTTCGTATTGGCGGCAAAAGGTCAGAGAGGTGATACAGACAAAATTTTTTGCATAAAATACGCTCGTCCGAAGCATGAGGGAAAGAGGAAGATTTTGGGCAAAACACTTTAGTGCTCGAATTTTTCGATTCACAGCTCTGGGATACCTTTGCCAATCGAACTAAAAACTGTCGATTAGGGTGCTTCAATAATGAGGAATGGGAAAGGAGGAACGATATTTAAGAATAAATTAATGAACTGTTATTTTTCAAAGATTATGGTTTACATACTACCAAACAAAAGCCAAACACTGCCAGCAAACTGAGAATCAATAGTATTATAAATAATTTCATATTTCTTTGTTCCGCGGGAAATTCCGCAATAATCAAATACGATTTGTTTGCATAGAATATGGAATTAAAAATAATTGACAGTAGAGCTTTTGAAAAACTTATTCAAGCAGTAAAAGAACTACTTGAGAAAACGAACAGGTTAAATTCATCCGGTACGGAAAAAGAATGGTTGGACAATCAGGATGTATGCATACTTCTGGGTATCTCACTTCGAACACTACAAACCTACAGAGACAAGAAATTATTGCCATACTCACAGGTAGCCCACAAATGTTATTATAAGGCCAAAGATATTCAACTATTCATCGAGAAGAATAAAGTTAAAAGTGTAACTAAGTAAAGACTGGGCAAATATGGATCTAAATGATATATTGAATAGTCGTTCTCCTGAACTAAAAGACTTGTTTGAAGCAGTAAATCAGATTAGTCAAAATATACAGAACCATACCTCTACAATAAAATCATCCATTTCAGGAGAATATTTTCTGGATAATAACGAAGTCTGCGAGATGCTTCATATCTCTTCCCGTACTCTTCAGGATTATAGGGACAAAGGATTAATCGGCTTTTATAAGATTGAAGGAAAAATACTCTATAAATTATCTGATATTCAGGCAATGTTGGAAAAGCATTATAATGATGCATGGGGGCAAAGACGTTAACCGCCCTCCATAGGGAGTTTTATCTGTTTTATACCGCTTCGTTTCGTCGAGATATCCAATGTGCTGATGTCTTCATAAACCTTGTTGATTTCAGCATTTATTGCATCCGTATCCACTCCTTTTTCTTTGAGTGAGTCCAATATTTCGGCAACAGCCTTATCATATTTGTTTTTGTGCTTTGTGTTCAGCGCCTTCCAGTTTATGTCTTTAAAATATGCGGCAATATGTATGTCAAGCGATAACTTGTCCTGTAACATCAATACAGCGATCATTGGATAGCCGGCGTATCCCTGCCAGATGGATGCATTGTCATTGGCGGTATAAAGGTCTCCATCCCATGTCACAGTGTACCTTTTGGTATAGTCGGACGAATCGACCAGGGCTGAATGTTCTGACATTACAACCCGATTATCTACAATGGCACTGTATGCTTCGGGAATCTTTTCAATGGGCGGTAGCTTAAGCATTTTTCTAATTGTCTTTAGTGGTTTTCTTATTTCGGGCGTTTTGTTTCCTTTTTATTTTCTTCTGGGCTTCTGTCAGAGGCGCACAATCTTCCTGATTGTATTCGAAATAGCTCATATAATACAAATATAGATGTTTCAATTCAATGAATAGGAATGTATATCTGCTAAAGAAGTGTAATTATTCTCCGGCTTTACTACTTTCGTCATAAACCATTTCCTTAGAATCCTCGCATTGGAGGATTCTAAGCGAAAGGCTAAAGCTATTATAATATCCAGATTAACGTCGGTAATGTCATAGCATATTCTGTTATTTTTTACGATTCTGTGATACATGCAGACTTCTTCGATATGGAATGTATTGGCCTTGAAAATATCATCCAAACAGCCGTTCAACTGACGGAGATATATCGCAAATAATTCACACAATTCGTTCTTGTTCATCCAAACTGTTCCATTGGCAGGCTCGAATATTATTATTTGATGAGTATTTGTTATTGATTCTATGTTTAATTTTCCTCTTTCCATAACTCTGAGATTTAGCGTTAAACATTAGCGGCAAGCCGTTTTTCCACGGTCATCATATCTTCCAGAATATTCTGGTCGAGAACACGTGCGTAGTGCTGGGTCATGCGAGTTGAACTATGTCCTAACATTTTGGAGACATTTTCCAGTGAAACTTTATTGGCTAAAGTAATTGTTGTTCCGAAAGTATGGCGGGCAACATGAGTCGTTAAATTCTTCGTTATCCCACAGAAATCGGCGATTTCCTTGAGGTATGAATTCATCTTTTGATTGCTTAATATAGGAAGACAGAGGCCTTTTTGAATACAAACAGGATGATCTTTGTATTTCTCCAATATCTGCTGTGCTGTTTCCAATAAAGGAACATTGCTGGTACAGTTAGCTTTGTTTCTTTTCATCTTATGACGGCCCTTACGAATCCAAAGGTTACCATCGTTATCTCTAAATAGATGTTCCGGTTTCAATTCTTTAGCATCTACGAACGCCAAACCGGTCATACAGCTGAAAACAAATAAATCCCGTACTAATGTGAGACGTTCTACCGAGAATTCTTTAGCTATTAATAAATCCAGCTCTTCTTTAGTTAGGAAGACCGGATTTGTTTCTTCTTGCTTAAACTTTATTCCGATAAACGGATCTTTCTTTATCCAGTCATTAGCTAGAGCCATATTCACAAACTTCTTAAAACATTTCATATAACGAACGACTGTGTTTTGACACAGTTGTTTCTCCACCTTTAGAAATACCTCAAAGCGTCGGATTAGTACTCCGTTAAGTTCCGTAAAAGAAATATCTTCCTTATCAAATTCCTGTTGAATAAAAGTAGCCAGACTTCTCGCACAGTTATCATAGCGGTTTATTGTCACAGCTTCATAGTTAACACCAATCTGCCTGCGACATTCGTCATTGTGTTCAAGGAATGACTGGTGTACAGTTCGCTTTTCTTCCAGACTGAATAGTTTTCTGAGGAGTAGTTTGGGTGTAATATATGCTTCCTCCAAAACAAGTTCTTTATGAATAGTCAGAAGTTTCACATTCAGTTCTCGAATGTATTCATTCAGCTCATTAGATGCTTTGCTTTTTCCCTTGCAGCATCCTTTTGCCCGGTCCCATAACGAAGGGAGTACACTCCGTTGTATGCGAGCTTCATCATAATCCCCACCAACAGTCACTCTCAATAGAATTGGAGCTTCTCCTGACTTTAAAGTTCTACCTTTTAAAATAAAATACAAAATACTCAATTTTTCTTGCTTCATAATCCCATTTTTTAGTGTTACAAATCTATGAAATCGAAGGCAAGTCGTTGCTACGCAAAACACTGTGAATCAGTGAATAAAATACATAATCGGTGGCTTTTTTCAGGGGTTCAAAAAAAAGCCACCGAATTTGCAATGATAAACATGCTTTAGGATACCTTTTTTTTGCGTTTTCTTAGAAATGAAAAACCCCTGAACTTCTTTGAAATTCAGGGGTTTACTTGATTTTGCTTCTTTTAAAAGTGGTGCCACCAGGAATCGATTGCACCATTATATCTAATTGATAATCAACTCGTAAGAATGTATTCAAGGTAAAAACCTCACGTCTCGCTTACGGACATCTGTCCCCGAATGGGTCATGATTTCTCCAGTTTCCGTATTACAAATATACATAAAATTCCGTTAGTAACCAACTACTGAAAAGGCATTTTCCATCCGATCCTGTTCGGAAGAAGAAATCTGATAGTTTTTAGCTTCCTGCCTCCAATTTGATACAACTTTCTTTATCTGTTCAATTATTGTTTGCGCTTCTTCTTTTTCAAGCCTGAAAAAATCAGAAACACTTAGTACTAATTCTAAATCCAAAGAATTATCTTCTAAACTTATGTTTAATTTCAGCCCCGTTCCGTCTGGATTCGGATTAATGTCATACGCAGGAGAGAGCCGCCAACCTTTATCATTTAGTAGAAAGCCATGATTACGTAAATGGTCATCCGTATTACTGATACAAACCGAAAATACAATACGCCTAAAGAGCTCTTTTAAGTCTTCACTTACATTGGAACCATGTTTGATGATAAATTCGGCAAGTTCCAAATAGCTGACTCCTTCATCTGCTCCTGTTCCGTCTGTATACCCAAGTAAAGTCATGGCGGAAGCAAAATGGATACGTTTTCCTTCATTATCCCTATCAAACCGTTTAGTCAGATAAGTGTGATATCTACTATTGAATTTTCCAATTTTCCCAATAGCACAATTTATTCCGGCTTTTTGAGCAAGAGAATTGGCCACCATTTCCCACGCTCCTATATTCACATCATCATTCTTACTGGGAAATTTTGCAATCCATAAAGACCCATCGGTATCCTGAATATTTGCTTTGGGACGTGCTCCGCCCAATGAGGAACCGGGAGCATATAACATATTCAGCCATTTCAATAGCTCCGGATTATCCTGTTCTAATCCTTTTTCGTACTCAAGACTGGCACTTTCAAGTTCTCTTATAGATGTCCATGGAGGAGTAGCATAATCTTTATTATTATCTAAAAAGTCTCCCTCTTTATCCGTTTTAAAACGCAAACCTCCCATGCGGAGAGGGTCATAAACTCCAAGTAAAAAATCCGATTCAAATAAGGTTCTTGCCTTTCTCTCCTCTTGTTTTGCCAAAGCTATTTCACGACGTTTCATCAAGACACGCCCCCATCTGTCAGGAGAGGAATCAAGAAACATTCCAAAATTCAGTTTTTCATCCCGTAGATGTTGAAATCCAGAGAAAAGCGACAGGTCAGGATCAAGAATTTTTGCTTTGCCTGATTTTATCCACTCATCATCATACTGGAAAGAAAATATTTCTTTTCCCCTTATCTGATTTGCAGTCAGGGTTCCCATAAAATGTGGATGGTCTAAACCTACCCAATCAGCATATACATATATATTTTTTGTCGAATCTCCCATAACTATTTCTTTGAGGAACTCCGGCCCAAAAGCAATTCGGCATCCTGTAACTTTCTTCCCAGTATATCATCTCCGGCTAGTTTAAGTATATCTTTCTCCAAACCAAGTACAAACAATACCTGAGCATAAACACCAAAAGAAACAGAAGGTTGTCCTTTCTCTACCTGCCAAAGAGTAGAACGGGAGATTCCTGCACGTTCTGAAACTTGCTCCATGGTAAGATTTCGCCTGAGACGTGCTAATTTTATATTTTCACCGGTCTCTTCAAGGATTTTACCTAAGCGGGGTAATAATGTCATTCCTTTACTCTTCATGTAGATTTATATTTTACACAAATATATATCTAATGTTTCATATATCAAACAAATTATAATAAAATCATTCTTCGATGTGAACTATAACAAATAAATTCACCGTATATGTTTAACTATAACGAGACCAATGTCAATGCCACTTGAAAATTAGCTCTGTTTTCTTCCGGATTCCACATGCTGAGAATAGATACGGGAATCGTGTAGTTGCCAAGGATAATATTTCTCGAAATTTTTAAATTGACTTCTATAATACCTGGATGTTTCCCGTAAAAATGGGCGTTGTCTCCTCCCTCTTTTAAAGCAAATGCACCACCAATCCCCAGGTCTACCCGCCAATTATCCTTTTTGTAGACAGGGTATTCGGCATAATAATAGCTTGAATACTTATTGGATGTATTGGATATATTTCTATCTCGACCAAACAGAATAGTAGACCAGGATATTAACAACGGATATTTTCCTTGAAATCGGTAAGAAGCAAGAGCGTCAAGAAATCGACCTGTTTCGTGTGCACTATAGTTGAAGAACTCTTTGTTGTTGTATGCCGCACCATCCGAAAAATTATAGGTATCACAAAATGAGAGAGAAAATCCATTATGGCTATATGAGGCATAATAATTAAACTCTTTATATGTTCCAGCAGTGTTCGTTCCTCCCCATAGTCCAATTTTGAAATGGCTTTTTACATCAGTAATGCTTATGTTCGAAATGACTACGAGTCCATTGGCCACCTGAATACCTCGCCATAAATGCATATTCTGAATATCGGTATTAAAATGGACTTGCGCATGGATGCTTATGGGCAAGAGTAAACATAAAAGCAATATCGTTTTACTCATGGTTAACAAGTTTTTTTATCAAAGAAAAATGGCAGTTTCTCTTAAATGGAAAGAAAGTAATACAAAACAAAGAGAAACTGCCACAATAACATAAACGCCTATTTGTCCCTTAAAGCAGATAATTCCTTCATGTTGCTTTTCAGGCTTTTGTAAATTGACCGGTATAATTTATAATAACTGTCGTAAATAGGCTGATTTACGGAGTTTGGGTATATTTTTTCGTCAAACACCTGCCATTCTTTAACGTTTTCATATGTTAGAAGCCCTGTGCCTATTCCGGCTAGAATAACATCTCCCATATTGGCTTCCACATCGTATTTCGGACAAACAATGGGGTAGCCTGTTACATCTGCAAAGATTTGTCTACATAGTTTTGACTTCATCAAACCTCCTGCCAGATAAATATATTCACCTAAATCTTTTCCGGTACTTTCCATTGCGTGTCGTAATGAATAGGCTACTGCTTCTAAAAAGGCACGATAGACATGTCCTTTAGTGTGTGCTAAAGACAATCCAAATATCACACCTTTAGCATCGGAATCCCATAGTGGAGCACGTTCGCCCATAAAATAGGGCAATACAATCAATCCCTCACTTCCAACAGGTATGGTTTCAGCCTGTTGGTTTAATTGATTATAAGCATCCATACCGCCGTTATTTTGAATAACCAACTCTTCTTGTCCAAAAGTGTCGCGAAACCATTTGACGATTGCTCCGGCTGTAGCTGCTCCTCCAAAATTGTATGAGAGTTCTTTTGCTTTATATAAATAGGGCCAGATGATCAGGTTTTCGCCTCGTACTTTCGTGTCGGAAATCAAAGCTGCACACATGGAACTACCCAGAGTCGCCGCATAAACTCCCTCTTCAAGAATTCCCAAACCAATATTCGCTGCACCACAATCAACACCTCCCGAGCAAACCGGCATTCCCTCTTCCAGCCCTAATTCATTTGCGACTTCGGATGTAAGTCCGCCTACGATATCGGTTGACTCCAGAATAGCCTCCGGCATCATTTCTTTCGGGATACCCATTTCATCTAATAATTCATTAGACCAGGAACGTGTGTTCATGTCAAAAATACCACCTATATTCCCGGCGGAAGAATAATCTGTTGCGACTTTCCCTGTCAAATGGTATATGACATAATCCTTTGGAGGGAGAAAAAGCTTTATCTTTTTCCAGTTTTCGGGTTCATTGTTTTTTATCCAAAGCATCTTGGTAAAACCATAATATGGGTCTGAACCATTGTGTGTGATGGTTTTCAGTTTCTTTTCCCCAATAGTTTTCAGCGCCCATTCACTCTCTTTCCCGGCTCTTCTATCCATCCATATCAGACAGGGCCGAACTGATTTCATGTTTTTATCCAAGGGCACACCCGAGCCTCCATATAGGCCACTGATACAAATTGCTTTTATGTCTTTCTGTTTTATTCCTGATTTTTTTACAGTATGGGCTATTGTCTTTTTAGTCGCTTCCAACCATACCTCTGCCCATTGTTCCGCCCACAGCGGCTTTGGCGTAAGCACATTGTATTCTTGCGAATCACAGCTTATCAATTCCCCCTTCAAGTTCATCAGTATTGTTTTAACTCCTGATGTGCCTATATCTGTACCTAATAAATATTTCATAACTATTCTCTCCTTTTAAATTAAAAACAAGTAAAAGCACCATCAATAATAAAGTCTGATCCTGTAGTGAACGAACTTACGTCGCTTGCTAAATAGAGAGCTATTCCCTGCAGTTCTTCGGGTTTACCTAAACGGTGCAGGGGTGCCATTTCGTTCCATTTTTCAATCAACGGAATCAGGCTGGGAGAGTTAAGCGTCAGTTCAGTACCGATATAACCGGGACTGATGGAATTCACCCGAATGTTTTTATCAGCCCACTCAATAGCCAGTGATTTTGTTAACTGAATAACACCCGCTTTTGATGCATTGTATGAGCATTGAGGCTGAGGTACATTAACAATATGTGCCGACATAGAGGCAGTATTTATAATTGATCCTCCTGTTCCTTGCCTTATCATTTGTTTTCCTGCGGCTTGGGCTGTAAGGAAAACACCGGTTAGATTGATGCTTATCACTTTTTGCCATTGTTCATAAGTCATATCAGAGGCAGGAACATTGAGGCAAATGCCCGCGTTACAAAAAGCGATATCAATTTTCCCGAATTCTTTTACGATGGTGGCGATTGTTTGGTCGACATCGTTCGGTTTTGTTAAGTCTGCTTTCACAGCTGTAACACGGGTACCATTCGCCTGTAATTCCAAGGCTGTTTTTTTCGACTCTTCGAGATCAATATCTACTATGGCTACGTCAGCGCCTGCTTCTGTCAATGCAGTTGCGATACTTTTACCGATTCCTCTTGCTCCTCCGGTAACGAATGCAACTTTCCCGTTTAATCTAAATCTTTCTAAAATGCTCATATCTTTTGATATTAAATTGATGAATAATATGTTATATGTATGAATTCTTATTTATTGTATGCCGGTTTCTTCCGGCAGTTTTGCATTGCTTTCATCTTCAATCGGGGTGATATACTTTGTAAGGATCGCACTAAGTATGTACAGTCCAAAAAACACCCAAATAATGCCGCCACTTCCGATAATACTAAACAATAATCCCACTATAGCCGGACCAACGAATACAGGTAATCCGGCGCCTAAATTCAGAATGGCAACAGCCGACCCTTTTTCTTCTTTAACCAGTGAAGGAACTAAAGCACTTAATGGTACATATCCTGCTAAAGAAACTCCCCATAAAATACCGCAAAACATCACGACATACAGGTTACCTGAAAATTGAGGGGCATAATAAAACAACACTACGCTGACAGCTGCACTAATGGCTCCAAACCAAATGATTGTTTTCTGCCAGCCAATACGATCACCGACAATTCCATAAATCAGATTG
>DFXE01000024.1 GCA_002381645.1 Bacteroidales bacterium UBA4116 | reverse complement strand
ACAATGCAAACCTAAGGTTTTTCCATGAATTTATTCCTCATGGAAATAAACTTAAGGTGTAGCCTCATAAAATTAATAAATTTAAGTTTAACAATATGTACTATAAAATCTCACACGTTGGTTAACAGAAATGAATAAGTAAAACGACCGTTTGTTTTATTAGTTATAGGAATGTTATGAAAAATACAATATCTTGCATGTAAGATCTATTATATTTTGAGGGTCAGATGAAAAACAGTTCTTTTAAAAAAAAGCGAAAAAAGAAAAAGATTATTATATTTGCAAAAAACAAACGGTCGTTTAAATTTAGCAAGGTATATCCATGAGCATATAAGCTTATTGGTGTAATATTAGTGTAGTTTTTTTAATTTTTAATCAACATTTACATATTACGAATGTAAATAAGTATATTGGTTTAAATTAATCTTATTTAACACTTGACGAGTTTAAAGTTTTATATTAACATCTTTACTTCTTACAGCATAATAAAGATTTTGAAACTGGTGTACACTCTCGATTGGAATTGTTATTTTTTTCTTGTCTTCTGTGCTCAAATAATATTTTTCGTCGGAAATTAATATGTAAAAAGCGGGACGTTCGGTTTCTGTCTCCTTAAATATGAGCAGGGAATCATCTACTTTCTCCGCTCCGTTTTTTAAAAGAATATCTGCTGTCAGCGGAATAGGTGCCACATCTTTCAATTTATGCGTACCATGATTGGTTTCGAGGCTACCCTGACGTATTTCGGTAATATCAGTCATAGAAAGCATAGGCCTGTAATACCCTATGGGCAAATGTATCGTACATTTAACTATGTTACCCAGTCTTAATTCTTTCGGATCAATCACAATATAATCTTTTAATTATTAAACATATGATTTTAAGTGGCTTATAAACTCATAAGTTGTCCAGTCCCCCTCATAACGTTCACCGTTTATAAAAAATGCAGGAGTACTTTGAACACCCATTTCCAAACCACCATCGTAATCATTTTGTACTTTTTGGAAACACTCTTTACTGGTGAAATCCGCTTCAAACCGTGAGACATCTAAGTTAATTTCTTCCGCATATTCCCATAAGTTGTAATCATTCAGATATTCCTGATTTTCGAAAAGTAAGTCGTGCATTTCCCAGAATTTTCCTTGTTTTCCTGCTGCTTCTGCAGCGAGAGCTGCATGTACGGCATTTACATGTAATTGAGGTATGGGAAAATTCCTGAATACAAATCTTAAATCGTCTTTCAGGTCTTCCCGGATCTGTTTTATAATATAATATGCTTTGCTGCAATACGGGCATTGGAAATCGGCATACTCAACTAATTCAACTGGGGCGGACGCTGATCCCTGAAAATGATCCCTATTGGTAATCTTTAGTTCCATAATTTAATTATTAGGCAAGTTAAATCTACATTTGAAGTTAAAACAGAGACTGCTTATTATTTGTTTTTAAATTATTAGGTTAATCTATTTTTGACAGACTATGTTTTTATTTTATCTTCGTACCAATGAAAAGAGGTTCCGCCGATTTACCTTTACATTATGGCGTTGTTCCGCCCTGGCTCGCTCAGCGTATGAGTTTGCTCGGCGGTGCTATTGTCGAAGCAATCATTATCGAATATGGGAGAAGTATGTTACTTCAACGGTTAAGCGATCCTTTCTGGTTTCAATCGCTGGGATGTGTGTTGGGAATGGACTGGCATTCGTCAGGAATAACTACTTCTGTTATGAATGCTTTGAAAAAAGCCATTAATGTGCGTTCATCTGAATTAGGTGTTTATATTTGCGGAGGTCGTGGAAAGTCGTCAAAACAAACTCCACAGGAATTACTTTCTGTTGCTGATAAAACCGGATTGAACGGAGATGAATTGGTGCGGTATAGTAAGTTAACAGCAAAGGTTGACAATAATGCCGTGCAGGATGGTTATCAATTGTATTTACATTCTTTTATTCTGACAAAGGAAGGCGAGTGGACAGTTATCCAGCAGGGGATGAATCCTGCTAATAAAATGGCGAGGCGGTATCATTGGCTTTCAACTTCTTTAAAGTCGTTTCTGGAGGAACCGCATACATCGGTATGCGGTAAAAATCAGGGACTGATTTTGAATCTGACTGATAAGTTGGCCGGGAATACAAAAGAGGGTATATTGCAATTAACGAAGGAATCTCCGGATAAGATAATGAATGAAGTTTCCATAATATTACCCCGTCATCATGAGGTCAGGGAAAAAGATGTTAACCTGAAAAGATTAGGCGCTGCCCTTATTCTTGCGCATGAAACCCATGTACAAGATATGGAATCGTTGCTTTTACTGAAAGATGTCGGTCCACGTACCGTTCAGTCTTTAACTTTGGTGAGTGAAGTGATACATGGTACACCTTCACGTTTTTCCGATCCTGCAAGGTTTTCATTTGCACATGGTGGTAAAGACGGGAATCCATTTCCAGTGCCTATTTCAACATATGATAAAACAATTGAAATATTGGATAAGGCCATTCAACAATCTAAACTGGGAAATCCGGATAAATCGGTTGCTTTGAAAAACCTTTCGAAAATATCGCAGGAAATTGAAAAAAAATATACACCCGGCAATTATTTTGACGATTGGGTCCAACATGAAAAAGACACTTCTTATAAATATGGCGGTAAAACAGTATTCGGTGATGCGAAAAAACCGGTGGATAAGAAAGAATCTAATATTCAACTGCGTCTTTGGGATTAATATTAATTAAAGTAATACTATATTTTTATGAATAAACTTTTGACCTTTATTTTCTGCAGCCTGCTGTTTAGCAGCTGCACATCTGAAAAAACAGTTCAGTATTTTTCAAATCCCGTGATTCGCGGCGATATGCCTGATCCGTCCATTATACGGATTAATGATACATATTACGCAACCGGAACATCGTCGGAATGGGCTCCTTTCTATCCAATGTTTACGTCGACGGATCTTGTAAACTGGACGCAAACGGGATATGTGTTTAATAAGAAGCCTGAATGGACAAGTTCCTCCTTCTGGGCGCCCGAACTTTTCTATCATAACAATAAAGTATATTGTTATTATACCGCGCGTAGGCAAAGTGACGGCGTTTCTTATATAGGAGTAGCTTCAGCCGATCATCCGACAGACGAATTCACAGATCACGGTTTGCTGGTGGAGTTTGGTACAGAAGCGATTGATGCATTTGTATATGACGATGACGGACAGTTGTACATCAGTTGGAAAGCCTATGGATTAGATCAACGCCCGATTGAAATCATAGGAAGTAAATTATCGGATGACGGCTTATCACTGATCGGCGAACCTTTCCCTTTACTGAAAGATGAAATTGGCATAGGTATGGAAGGACAGTATCATTTCAAACAGGGGGATTACTATTATATCATCTATTCCCCAAATAGTTGTTGCGGTCCGAAAAGCGATTATGACGTATATGTCGCCCGTTCCAAAAGCTTCAAAGGACCTTATGAAATTTATAAGGACAATCCGATATTGCATGGTGATGGCGGAGAATTTATCTCAAGCGGTCATGGTACGGTGGTTACAACTCCTGATGGACGGATGTTTTATATGTGTCACGGCTATCTGTCAGGTGAAGGATTCTACTGTGGCCGTCAGCCTATTTTACAGGAAATGCGGATGACTGACGATAATTGGGTTGAATTTGTTACCGGAAATGTAACAAAAATTCAACAACCGATGCCTTTTGAAAATACCGTCCAGCAACCTGTACCCGATTTTGAAGACAACTTTAATACAGAAAATATCCGTTTGGGATGGATCTGGAATTATGTCTATTCCGACATAAAAGCACAAGCTGGTGGTGGTAAGCTCATGCTTTCCGGTTATCCCAAAGAGGATAATAACTATGGAACAGTTATGTGCCTCAAGCCTTCTTCTCCTTTTTATGCTTATGAAACGCGGATAGAAGATTCTGTTTCCGGTATGAGAGGTTTGACTATGTATGGTGATAACAAGAACCTTATGGTATGGGCATTGGCCGATGGTGAATTAATAGTTAAGACTGTATTTGACGGGGAAGAAACTATTTTAAAACGAATACCTGCAACCCGAAATTCATTGTCTCTGAAAGTAGCAATTGATAAGGGTTGTAAGGTTTCCTATTTCTGGAGCGAAGATGAAACAAACTGGGAACAGGTAGATGTTCCGCAAACTGATTTGAGCAAACTTGTTCGTTGGGACAGGGTAGCCCGTCCGGGATTAATTCATATAGGCGATCCTGAACAGCCTGCTGTGTTTTCACATTTCAGATTATCAAACCGGCATTCAAACAGTTGAAGAAAATAATACATATTTTACGATTATACAACCGGAAATTTCCTTTTCAATAAAGCTTCATTGAAAAGGAAATTTTATCCTAAGTCATATATAATATATGTAAATTATTATTTTTGTGTTGCGTCTGTATTAGTATGATTTCCTTATTATCTACTTATTAAATATTTATCCTATGAAGATCAATAGAAGACAATTTGTGAAAAATGTTGGCTTAGGGACTGCAACGCTTAGCGTAGGAGGATTAACTACTGTTGCCTCATGTACTTCATCGGTAAGAGCTTCCGAAAACAGCTCGTCACACAGTAATGATGACCAGATACTTTTCATCGGCGATGATATTGCTATTGCACAAACAACCTATGGGAAAGTACAGGGATATATTATGAATAATGTATATACTTTCCTCGGGATTCCTTACGGAGCGGACACATCGGGTAAAAACCGGTTTATGGCGCCGCAAAAACCACAACCCTGGAATACTATCCGGCCTGCTGTGTTCTATGGCAATACAGCACCACAGCGCATGGAAAACCGCTGGCCAAACAATTACGGCACGTTCGCCGATCACTGGAATTACTTTGATGTAAGCGAAGATTGCCTGTACCTGAATGTATGGACGCCTGCCATCAGCGACAATAAAAAACGTCCGGTCCTGGTATGGTTGCATGGAGGTGGTTTTACCAACGGAAACGCAATTGAACAGGACGGATATCATGGTGAGAACATCAGCCGGTATGGCGATATTGTATTTGTCTCGATAAATCACCGGTTAGGGCCAATTGGTTTTTCCGACCTGTCGGGAGTTGGAGGCGATAAATATAAAGATTCCGGAAATGTAGGTATGCTCGATATCGTTTTTGCCCTGG
Source organism: Bacteroidales bacterium UBA4116 (assembly GCA_002381645.1). Classification (GTDB taxonomy): domain Bacteria; phylum Bacteroidota; class Bacteroidia; order Bacteroidales; family Tannerellaceae; genus DFXE01. The sequence continues at coordinate 110,578 of DFXE01000024.1, read as the reverse complement.
AATGGGTACGGGATAATATTCAAAATTTCGGAGGCGATCCGAGGAATGTTACCGTAATGGGTCAATCGGGTGGGGGAGCCAAGGTGTGCACCATTGCGGCTATGCCTGCTGCAAAAGGATTGGTGCATAAGGCGGTGCCTTTAAGTGGTTCAGCGATAGAAGCCTCCGATCAGGAAATTACCCGTAAAATTGGAGAATATATATTGAAAGAAGCCGGATTGACAACGGCAACTATAGACAAACTACAGGAGATACCCTGGAATGATTATCTTAAATTAGCAGATAGAGCTGCTTCTAAATGTTTTTCGGATTTAGGAACCAATACACGCAGAGGGTTTGGCCCGGTGGCAGATGGCATTCATATTCCGAAAGGTACGTTTTTCTCTCCGGCAACAAAGTCGCAGAGTCCGCAAGTTCCCATGTTGATATGTACCACTTTCCACGAATGGAATCCGAACCGTGGGGATGCCTCTCTTGAAAATATGACGTTAAATGATGTAGCCGAAAAACTGAAACAACGGTATGGTGATAAATCCAAAGCGATAACGGAAGCATATGCGAAAAACTTTCCGGATAAACGTCCGGTAGAGATATGGGCATTGATCCTTTCGTCGCGGCAATCGGTGGTACGTACGGCTAATACCAAGCTTCAGGAAGGGCAACCGGTGTATATGGCCTGGTTTGGATGGGAACCTCCTTTGTTTAATAACCGTATGCGGGCTTTCCATTGCCTGGATATCTGTTTCTGGTTCCGCAATACCGACCGGATGGTTACACATACGGGTGGAGGTAAAATACCACGATTACTTTCTGATAAAATGTCGGATGCTTTACTGAATTTTATTCGTACCGGTAATCCGAATGGAGGTAATTTACCCCATTGGCCACAATATACCAGCGAAAAAGGTGAAGTAATTATATTGAATAATGAAATCAAGGTAGAGAATGATCCCGACAGGGAAGCAAGATCAGTATTAGAAGCCTGATCAACTAAGGTTTGTCGGTTAAAAGCGTTTCATTATAAATCGGATATGGGGATACCTCCGGTTCTCCATATCCGGAATTTTATTTCTTCCTTTTTTTAGAAGATTCTTTCTCAATCGAATCACTGAACACTTTCCGTGCTTTTTCAATTTCTTCTTTTGCTTTATCAGTTAATTGGGGATAATGCAAATCGAGTTCTTCCAGCTTATCGCATATTATTTCGGCAACGGCGGCACGCATAAACCATTTATTATCCGCCGGTATCACATACCAGGGCGCGATTTCGGTTGAAGTTTCGGTCAGCATATCGGAATAGGCTTTCATATAATCGTCCCAGAATGCACGTTCTTTGAGGTCGGAAGCCGAAAATTTCCAGTTCTTTGACTCATCGTCCAGACGGGAAAGAAACCGTTTTTCCTGTTCTTCATGAGAAAGATTCAAAAAGAACTTAATAATAACCGTCCCGTTCTCCGATAAATGTTTTTCAAAATTATTGATCTGTTTATACCGTTTATCCCAGAATTTATCATCAATATCTTCCACTTTGTTGATATCCGGCAACTTTGCTCCCAATACAAATTCGGGATGAACTTTCTGTACAAGTACGTCCTCATAGTGCGAACGGTTGAATATACCTATTCTTCCCCTTTCAGGTAGGCATTTGTATATCCGCCACAAATAATCGTGGTCTAAATCTTCAGCCGAAGGTTGCTTAAAAGAAAACACCTGGCATCCCTGTGGATTAATTCCCGACATGACGTGTTTTATGGTACCGTCTTTTCCGGCCGCATCCATAGCCTGGAATATGATAAGTATAGCGTAACGGTCGTGGGCATACAGTTTGTTTTGTAACTTTTGCATTTGCCCGATTTTTTCCCTTAATAACTCCTGCGCTTCCGGCTTTGTCAACTTAGCGGTATAAGCCGGGTCGAAATCGGCAACTTTATGCTTTTCTCCGGGTGAAGCAACGATTTTTTTTAATATATCCTTCTTCATAATTTATTCGATTATATTGTGTTATTCAATTTCTTTTTGTCGGTTTTATCTTTATAATAATCATATAAAACGGTTTGTGAGCGGACTGCTTTCTTGGCTTTCTTTTTCACATAGTTATTTTCACCCAGGATGGTTAAATCACGGGCTTTCACATTATCCGACCACTGGATTTCAAAAATATCCTTAATGGTTTTCTTAATTTCCGTATCAAGGATGGGAATTCCCACTTCCACACGATTATCCAGGTTGCGCGTCATCCAGTCGGCGCTGAGAATATAGGTTTGTTCATCACCTCCGTTATGGAAAATAACCAGGCGCGCATGTTCAAGGAATTTATCAACGATACTAACAACACGTATATGTTCGCTCAGTCCTTTGATTTGTGGTTGGAGGCAGCAGGCCCCCCGGATGATCAACCGGATATCCACCCCTGCCTGGCTTGCTTTATACAACATCCGTATCATTTTAGTATCCGTCAGCGAGTTGAATTTGGCATAAATGAACGCTTTTTTTCCGGTTTGTTTGTTTCTTATCTCCCGTTCAATCATTGATTCAAACTGCTTTCGCATAAAATAGGGCGACACCATTAAGCGTTTACATGTAAAATGTTTATGCGTATTGAGAAGAAAGTCGAAGATCGCTTTTGCATCAGTCGCGGCTTTCTGGTCGGTGGTAAACAATCCGAAATCACTATAGATACGGGCGGTTGTTTCATTAAAGTTTCCTGTTCCGATATAAACGTATCCTTTATGCATCCTGTTTTCTTTACGTTCCACCAAAATCAGTTTACTATGTACTTTCATCCCTTTAAATCCGTGGATAACGGTGACTCCTGCTTTCTGAAGCCGGTCGGAATTTTCCACATTCTGTTCTTCGTCGAACCGTGCCATCAGTTCTTCCAGCACGATCACTTCTTTTCCGTTTTTTGCGGCATTTATGAGCGCATTGATAACTTTTGAACGTTCTGCGGTGCGGTAAAGCGTGATGGAGATTCTTTTTACTTTCGGATCAATAGCCGCTTCACGAAGGAAATCGATCAAATGATTGAATGTGTGGTACGGATAGTTTAAAAATACATCTTTTTTGCGTATGACGTCAATAATGCTTGAATTATGCTTAATATAAGGGTGTTGTAAAGGAGCCGGATTACTGTTTTCAAGTTGTGGGCAGACTTTCGGGAATTTCATCAGGTCACGCATCCGGTGATACCTTCCGCCGCCTAATGTATCCTGGTCTGCAAGTTTAAGTTTGGTCTTAATGATCTCCAGTAAATCAGAAGGCATTTCCTTATCATATACAAGCCGTACAGGTTCACCACGTAAACGTTCCTCCAGGCTTTCCTCCATTTTTTCAATAAGACTTTTGGAAATATCGTCGTCTACTGTCAGTTGTGCGTCGCGGGTAAACTGAAAAGAGTGCGCACTGATAACATCGAAAGAGAACATAAAAAACATTTCATCCAGGCAAAGCCGGATGATGTCGTCGATAAATATGATAGATTGTTTCCCTTTTTCCGAAGGTAGCTGAATGAACCTCGGACAAGTGCTGTTTACAGGAATTTGAATAATGGCATACCGTACCTGCTTGGAGTTGTGACGGGTCATTTTTACAGCCAGGTAAATATTCTTATCGCTAAGGAAAGGCATTCTGGTTGTTTTCCGGAGGATCAACGGAATAAGCCATTGGCTTATTTCGTTTGAAAAGTAATCGCGGCAAAAGGTTTCCTGTTCGTTATTGATTTGTTTTTCGTTTACAACATATATTTTGTGTGCCTCCATTTCGGTCAGCACAGTTGCATAGGTTTCGGAAAATATCTGCTGGGAGATGTTGATTCCTTCGTTTACCAGCGACAATAATTCGGGAGCCGAATATCCGTTTGTAAGTTTTAGTATTTTATCGTCTTTGATGCGCGTCATCCTCATAACATTGGCAACGCGGACTTTAACGAATTCATCCAGGTTATTAGAAAAGATACCGAGGAAGCGTAGCCGCTCCATTAATGGTACGCCTGTGTCCTGTGCTTCCTGTAATACACGGTTATTAAAAGCAAGCCAACTTAATTCACGGTTATTCAGTTCTGTTTTCGATTTCATTGGGACAGATATTGGATATGTAAACACCTGAACAAAACCAAATGTTTAAATATCCATATATCTGCAAATATAATAAGTAAGTTTTACTTTTGATAGTGTTGCTTCATCCACTTCACACATTCCTGGTTTTGCTCCGGATAAGTCCAGTGTCCGGTGTTGAGGTAAAGTTCGAGTTCTTTACTGCCCGGTATCACATTATAGGCGGCGTACATGGATGTAGGAGGGCAAACATCGTCGTTGTACCCCCAGCTGTACCAACCGGGTACATTCACGCGTCGCGCAAAATTTACCACATCGAAATAGGCAAGTGTTTCCACTTCATTCGGCGCAGGTTTCTGATCTTTATAATAATGCGGCCATCCACCTGCCCTGTTGTTCAGGTATCCCGTATGGTCGCACATGGCCGGATAATAAGCGGCAAGGAATTTAATACGTTTGTCTAAACCTGCGGTAATAATAGATAAAGCGCCACCCTGGCTTCCGCCTGTAACACCCACCGTTTCGCCATTAAATTCAGGTAACGTATATATAAAATCAACAGCCCGTACACATCCGGTGTATACCCGTTTGTAATAATGCGAATCGCGGTTGTTTTTATTGACGCTCCAATAATGATTTAATCCACCGGCCATCAGGTTGTTGTAAACCTCTTGCGGCATAGTTACCGGCACACCGTGAATTCCGATTTCCAGAGAGATCACATCGTCCCCGTAATTGGCTCCGTTATACGGGCGGATACCCGCTCCGGGAACCTGCAGGATAGCAGGATACTTACCCGGTTTTTTAGGCGTTATCAATATCGCGTATATCCTCGAACCGTACCCGTTATTCTGAAAACTTACCTCATATACGTTCTGAGTGGATGTACACTTTTCGGGAAGGAGTACCATTTTAGGATCCAGCGGTATTTTCCTTGCTTCTTCAATAGCATTTGACCAGAAGGCATCAAAATCCTGAGGTTGGGCTACGGTAGGCCGGATTTGTGTTTCATCATAAGCTGCCGTTGCCATGCCTTCGTAGTTTTTACCGTCTACTTTAGCGGTTACCTTGCAACGAAGAAAACCGGGTACTTTCATTGACGATTTTAAAGTGGTTTTACCTTCTTTAAGTACAACACCCTGTTTCTTTTCGGTAGGAAAGAATTCCGGTCCTAACTCATAATCCACAATTACATTATTTACGGGGTTTCCGTCTTTTAATACCTGTACCGTAAATGTTGCATTTTGCCCGGTTTTATATTTCCAGTCGGTATGATCCGGTGAAACAATAACCGTTATCAGTTTTTGCGATGGTTGGGCATTAAGTCCTGTAATGAATGGTAAAAGACATAAAAGCAATAGATATTTTTTCATATGAATAAATTTTTAAAAGGTAGCTATGGAACTCGCGGTATATTTATGGATTGCCTTCGGCATGAACCGTTTTATAGGCTCGTTACATGACTGATTATTTAAAATTCTACGTAGTCATTTCATTATTTGCCGGTACATTATAAGTTCTGCAAAATCTTTTTCAGAACAGCCTGTGCCGATATCTCCCGGTTTGCGGCTTCCGGGATAACGATGCTTTGCGGGCTTTCGATCACATCGTCGGTAACGATCATATTCCGCCGTACAGGCAGGCAATGCATAAAAAACGCGTTATTGGTAAGAGCCATCTTTTCCGTGTCTACTGTCCAGCTTCTGTCTGTACTTAGCACTTTACCATAATTCGGGTCGGTATAGGCCGCCCAGTTTTTTGCGTAGATAAAATCTGCTCCTTCGAACGCTTTCTTCTGGTCATATTCGATGGTTGCCTTGCCGGTAAAAGAAGGATCTAACTCATATCCTTCGGGGTGAGTGATCACAAATTCATAATCCGTTTTGTTCATCCATTCGGCAAAACTATTGGGTACGGCCTGCGGAAGCGATTTGGGATGAGGAGCCCAGGTCATCACCACTTTGGGGCGTTCGGTCTTTTTGTATTCTTCAATAGTAATTAAATCGGCATAGCTTTGTAAAGGGTGGCGGGTAGCCGCTTCCATGCTAAAAACGGGTTTGCCCGAATAGTTGATAAATTCTGTCAACGTCTTTTCCGTGTAATCATCTTCCTTGTTTTCGAACCGGGCAAACGACCGTACTCCAATGATGTCGCAATAACTTCCCATCACGGGAATAGCTTCCAGCATATGTTCTGGTTTATCGCCGTCCATTACTACCCCCCGTTCGGTTTCCAGTTTCCACGCGCCCTGGTTTATATCTAATACCATCGTGTTCATTCCCAGGTTCATCGCTGCTTTCTGGGTGCTTAACCGTGTACGGAGGCTTGAATTGAAAAAGATCATCAACAGTGTTTTGTTCTTCCCCAGACCGGAAAACTGAAACCTGTCCTTTTTAATATCGAAGGCCTCTTTTAATGCCTGGTTTAAATCGCCTATATCCTGTACAGAAGTAAAATGTCTCATGATAAATTTATTTTTTTAAATGACCGGCAAGTTAGAAAGAATGCCCTATATTCGCAAGAAACGCGACAAAAATAGAAGAAGTGCCGTTGTAATTTATGCAATGATCACGAAGATGCAGGGATTGATAGATAGGTGCCACCTTCCGTTATTTACGATTATTATTAATTTTTGGCATATCCGGCAGGACACTCCATTGCTTTTTATCTATCTTTGTTATATAAAATAAAAAAAATCATGAAAAAGATTCTGTTACTTACACTATGTACCCTTTTCTTATTTGCCTGTGATAATTCTGATGCTGAAATAGAATTACCGGTATATTATTGGATTGAAAATATTGAGTTCACCCTTGAAGAGGGCGATGGCCTGGTAACAGATAAAGCGAAGCTATCTTCTGGTATCTTTGTTAATGACACAGATGAGTATCAGGATTTCATAGTGCCGGATACATCGTCCTCCAGTTCGGAGTTTGTTTTTATACCTGAAACAACTGTTTCGTTTTCATTTCCTCCCGATTATTCTTATCGGATGGAAATTCCTGAAAATATTGAGAATGATGAAATTGTCTACACCGTTAGTGGTCATTCCTATCAAGAGAATATACCCGTTTATTTTGAACACAGCCGTTCCGAAGGAACACAAACATTCGGGATCGCACCGGCAAGTAAACTGGCGTTTGAAATGCTGCAGGATATGGAATATCTCACTTTTACCTATAAAATGACACTGGTTACACCTGAAGGTGATCCGCTGGTTGTAAAAGGAAAATTTAAACGGACACACCGCCTTAAAGTGACTTCAACGGTAACGGTTACTCCTTTGGATTAAGACCGAATTAGCCCGTCGCCTTCGATTATATATTTATATGTAGTTAATTCATGCAACGCCATAGGCCCGCGGGCGTGAAGCTTCTGGGTGCTGATACCTATTTCGGCACCCATTCCGAATTGCGCCCCGTCGGTAAAAGCAGTCGATACATTTGCATATACACAGGCAGCATCGATATTTCGTTGGAAATAACTAATAGCTTCATGTGATTCGCTGATGATACACTCACTATGTTTTGAACTATAGGTTGTGATATGTTCCACGGCCTGCCCGATCGATTCTACGGTTTTTATACTCATTTTATAATCAAGAAATTCGGTACCGAAGCTTTCGTTCGTAGCTTTTTTCAGTAATTCCTGAGGGTAACGGGTGGATAAAGCCGCATAAGCCGGTTCATCTGCATAGACGATCACCTTGTTGTCCTTTAGTTTCCGGCAGATGTAATGTAAATCGTCCAGCCTGTCTTTATGTATTATAAGGCAATCCAACGCGTTGCAAACGCTTACCCTTCTTGTTTTAGCGTTATTTACAATCTCTATGCCTTTTTCTTTATCCCCGTCTTTATCAAAATAGGTATGGCATATGCCGGCCCCTGTTTCAATCACCGGAATGCGCGCGTTATTTCGTACAAAATTGATCAGGGAACTGCTTCCCCTCGGTATAATTAAATCGACTATTCCCGTTGCATTCAATAATTCCGTTGTAGCTTCCCTGTCCGGGGGAAGTAGCGTACATATGCCGGTATTTATATTGTTTTTTTTCAATACGTCATGGATAATGGATACCAGTGCTTTATTGGAATACGTGGCATCCGATCCCCCTTTTAATACACAGGCGTTTCCGCTTTTCAGGCATAAGGAGAAAACGTCGAAAGTTACGTTCGGGCGGGCTTCGTAAATAATGCCGATAACACCGAACGGAACACTTACCTTTTTAATAGTCATTCCATTGGGACGGGTAACTTGGGAAATTAATTTCCCAAGGGGGGAGGGGAGTGAAGCTACATTACGCATATCGCCGGCTATATCTTCTAAGCGGGGTCGCGTTAACTTCAAACGGTCATATTTAGGATCGGCAGCATCCATTAAAGCTAAATCTTTCTTGTTTTCTTCAAGGATATACTCCTGACGTTCCATTAGTCTTTCCGCTATTTGTGATAATACGGAATTTATTTCTCCATCATTGATCGTATGCAAAGAACGGGATGCGGAAAGCGCTTGTTTTAAGAGTTCGATAGTTTTCATACTAAATTAAATCTAAACATAAATAATCATAATGTACCAATGGTTTCAGATCGCGGCGGCCTATTAACGATACGGCTTCCGAACTATCGTAAGAAGTACGTCCTACACCAATCTGCTTACCTTTGTAATTGAAAATACGGACAATGTCGTCTTTCTCAAACTCTCCCGTAATACGGGTTACACCTACTAATAAAATACTGGTGGCCTTAGGTTCGAGTAATGCTTCCGTAGCCCCTTTATTGATATGGATTTCCCCTTTCGCAAAACCTTCGGAATGGGCGATCCATTTCTTTACATTACTGGTTGGTTTGGGAGAAGGCGTGAAACGTGTACATACAACGGAAGCATTTTCCGATAAAATATCCGTAAGGATATTGTCTTTCCGGCCGTTCGCAATAATAACGGTAATACCTTCATCGGCTACTTTCCGGGCAATATGGCATTTTGTAAGCATCCCTCCCCGCCCGAATGCCGACCGGGTGGTTTGTACAAAATCCGATATATCTTCTTTCCCTTTTTCAATTACCGGGATTACGCTTGCCTGCGGATCGGTAGGGTTTCCGTTATAAATACCGTCTACATTACTCAGTATGATCAAGGCATCCATTCCCATCATGGTAGCAATCAGTCCGGATAATTCGTCGTTATCCGTAAACATTAATTCGGTGACGGAAATGGTATCGTTCTCATTTACGATCGGGATCACGTTGTTTTTCAGCATCACTTCCATGCAATGTTTCTGGTTGAGGTAATGTGTCCGGCTGCTGAAATTCTCTTTTGTGGTCAGCACCTGCCCGCAGACTATACGATGTTCGCGGAATAACTCATAATAGCGGTTGATTAATTTAGCCTGCCCGACAGCAGAATAGAGTTGGCGCGAAGAAACTGCATCCAGTTTCTTTTCCGCTTTTATTTCGCTTCTTCCTGAAGCAACGGCTCCCGAAGAGATTAAGATCACCTCCACACCCTTTTTATGCAATTCCGCTACCTGGTCGACCAGCGCCGACATACGGGTAATATCTAATGTACCGTCCTGACGCGTCAGCACATTACTACCGATTTTTACAGCTATTCTTTTCATTTATATATAGCAGAAAGCAACAGGAAGAATGCAGCATGCGTAGTAAGCTTAATCTCCCGTACTGCCTGCTGCCTGTTGCGTTCTGCCTTCGTGTTACTGATTGTCTTTATCGCGTATTTCCACCCGGCGTATTTTGCCGCTTATGGTTTTCGGCAATTCTTCTACGAACTCAATGATGCGGGGATACTTATAAGGTGCCGTTACCTTTTTTACATGATCCTGGATCTCCTTTACTAATGCATCACCCGCCTTATCTTTATATTCCTTTGAAAGCACAACGGTTGCTTTTACGATTTGCCCCCTGACTTCATCCGGAACTCCTGTGATGGCACATTCCACAACTGCGGGATGCGTCATTAACGCGCTCTCTACCTCAAACGGGCCGATACGGTATCCGGAACTTTTTATAACATCATCCGTACGGCCTACAAACCAGAAATAGCCGTCTTCGTCACGCCAGGCTACATCTCCCGTAAAGTATATCCCGTCGTGGCAGTTTTCTTTCGTCAATTCCGGATCGCGGTAATATTCTTTGAACAGACCGAGTGGCCGTCCATTGGAGTAACGTACCACAATTTCGCCCTGTTCGCCGTCTTCTGCCGGCGTTCCGTCTAAACGGAGCAGGTCGACTTCATACTGCGGATTTGCTTTACCCATCGAACCGGGTTTGGGTTCTGTCCAGGGAAAGGTACAAACCGTAAGTGTAGTTTCGGTTTGGCCGAAACCTTCCATTAATTTGATTCCCGTTAATTTCTTAAACGATTCAAAGACGGCAGGGTTTAAAGCCTCACCGGCTATCGTACAATATTCCAGCGACGACAAGTCGTACTTAGTCATGTCTTCACGTATAAGGAAACGGAAGATAGTAGGAGGCGCACACAGGGAGGTAATGCGGTAATCCTGGATCATCTGCAACATATCCGCCGGATTGAATTTCTCGTGATCATACACAAAAACCGTCGCTCCGGCAATCCATTGCCCGTACAGCTTGCCCCATACGGCTTTTCCCCACCCGGTATCGGCAATGGTCAGATGAAGGCTTCCTTCATGTAAATTATGCCAGTAACTTGCGGTCGAAATGTGAGCCAACGGATAAGTGAAATCATGGGTTACCATTTTCGGATTGCCCGTTGTACCGGATGTAAAGTACATGATAGATATGTCGTCGTTGGTATTTGTTTCAGCAGGGCGTACAAACGGCGCGGCATGTTCAATGCCTTTATGGAAATCGTCGAATCCTTCCGGTATAACCGGACCGACGGAAACCAGTGTTTTAATCGTAGGCGATTCGGGCAGGGCTTCCCTGATATGACGGGTAATGATATCTTCGCCTGCGCAAACGATCATCTTGATGTCGGCCGCATTATTACGGTAGATAATATCTTTTTGTGTTAATAAATGGGTTGCCGGAATAACTACGGCACCCAGTTTATGCAGGGCTATGGTTGAAAACCAGAATTCATACCTTCGTTTAAGGATAAGCATGACCATATCGCCGCGCCCGATTCCTAATGACTGGAAATAGGATGCCGTTTTATCGGAATATTCCTTTATCTGGGCAAACGTAAAATCAACGTGTTCACCTTTATCATTGGTCCAGCATATCGCTTTTTTATCAGGATCTTCTTTCGCCCACACATCTACTACATCATATCCGAAGTTGAAATTTTCCGGTATATTGACTTTATAATTTTCAATGAAATCTTCCTGCGACTCGAAAGTGGTCTTATCTAAAAATCTTTCTACCATTTTTCAAAGGGTTATAATATGACTGCTAAAAAACGTACTTTCTCTCCATCTAATGCTTTCATCCCATGAGGTAATTCCGAATTGAAATAAACGCTGTCGCCTTCTTCCAGTATCAGGTCTTTACCATTGATATGTAAAAGCATCCTCCCTTTCAGAACCAGGTTGTATTCCTGTCCATCGTGTGCGTTCAGGTATATAGCTTCGTCTTCTGGTTTGGGATGAACGGTAACTAAAAAGGGATCGGCTTTCCGATTGGTAAAGCCTGCGGCGAGCGACTGGTATTTGTATGCTTTGGTTCTTTCTACTGCCACTCCTTTTCCTTTACGCGTAACGAAATAACTGTTCATTTTCGGTTCGTCGCCAAACATCAATGTTGTTAATTCGATCCCATAAGCCTGGGAAATCTGATGAAGTACGCTTACGGATATATCCACCGTTCCGCTTTCGAGTTTAAGGTATTCGTCGGTAGACAGGTTACATGCCCTGGCCATTTCTTCGGGCGTAATTTCCAATACGTCCCTTAGTCCCGCAAGGCGTTCGGCTATTTGTTTTATTTGTTCGTTCATTTGCTAAAGTATTAAATTATGCCCAAAGATATAAAGAAAAAGTAATAAGCGGCAGATTCTTTTAAATCATAATTAAAAACCCTTTAATTCTTGTAATTTATATGTGAGAGTGGTTTATTTTACTTGGTAAGACCAGGGTTAACCATACTCCCTCCACCTTCCACTATTTGCGGTTTATAAATTGAATTACTGTTTAATATGAGTGGAAGATGCTCGTTTTATCTTTCACTTTTCCGTCACTTTTTTATTGGCTTTCCCTGCATATATTAATACAAAAGTAAGGAGCTTTTGTTAGATAGCTTGCTAACTCTTCATCGGCTCACCCGGGTGAGCCGACCGTTTCACCAAGGTGGGTCGATCGTTCCACCCAGGTGAGGCGACCGACCCACCCGGGTGGGCCGATCAAAAATATAGGATCAACCCATTAGTAGTTCGCTACGAATACACTAGTTCGTAGGGAGCAAAGGAAAAGATTATCAGCACTGATCTTATTTTTTCTTTCCGCTTCCTTTTATAAATGAATTGATTATCTGACGGGTTATGGGGATAAATATACCTGTGGCTAACCTGCTGAAAATGCGTTTTCGTTCGGCTGCCTTCTTCTGGTCGGCTTTCTGTTGCTCTTTAAGTGCTTTTTCCTCTTCTTTCCGCGCTTTTTCGTCGGCTTTGGCCTTGGCTACCAATTCTTTTTCGCTTAAGGTGTTTTTTAGTTTTTCGGTCAGTATTTCGTAGGCCGAGGTGCGGTCTATGGACTGGGAATAGAAGCGGTACAGCAGTGAACTGTTGGTCATGGAGTTTCTTGCCGATAGATCAAGCGGGCCGATCTGTCCTTCAGGCGGAAGGATATATGCCCTTTCTACCGGATTGGGGCGCCCCTTTTCATCGAGGAATGATACCAGGGCTTCGCCCGTACCTAATTCGGTAATGGCTGTTTCCGTGTCGAACCCGGGGTTTGCCCTGAATGTTTGCGCCGCTGTTTTCACCGCTTTCTGGTCTTTTGGCGTATAGGCACGTAAGGCATGTTGTATCCGGTTACCCAACTGGCCTAATACAGAATCGGGAATATCGGCTGGGGTTTGCGAAATGAAGTATATACCGATGCCTTTTGAACGGATAAGGCGTACTACCTGTTCGATCTTTTCGAGTAATGCCTTTGAGGAATCGTTGAATAGCAGGTGTGCTTCGTCAAAGAAAAATACGAGCCTGGGTTTTTCGGGATCGCCCACTTCGGGCATCACTTCGAACAGTTTAGTCATTAACCACATCAGGAAAGTGGTATAAACCCGGGGTGAATTCATCAGCTTATCGGCGGCAAGTATATTGATTACTCCTTTTTCACCGATATTTTGAATCAGGTCGTCTATATTCAGGTTGGGTTCACCAAAGAACTTATCCGCTCCGTCGTGTTCCAGGGTTATCAGTCCCCGCTGTATGGCGCCTATACTGGCTGTGGAGATATTACCGTATGCTGTTGTGTAACGTGACGAATTGTTACCTACATACTCCAATAGTTTTTGGAGGTCTTTCAGGTCTATAATTTCAAGGGATTCATCCTTTGCTATTTTAAATATAATGGTGAGCACAGCCGATTGTATATCATTTAACGACAGCAGACGGCTTAACAGTAAAGGCCCCATATCGGCTATGGTGGTCCTGACGGGTACGCCCTGTTCTCCGAATACATCCCAGAATTGTACGGGAAAGGCCTGGAACTTAAATCCTTTTTCGGGCAGATGATAGGATTCGACCCGCTGGGTAACACTTTCTTTATTGCCTCCCTCAGCGGCAACGCCCGACAAGTCTCCTTTTACATCGGCAGCGAATACGGGTACTCCCATTTCACTGAACGTTTCCGCTAATGTTTGTAAAGTTACGGTTTTACCTGTTCCCGTAGCTCCGGTAATTAATCCGTGGCGATTAGCCATTTTAGGAATAAGGCAAACTTCGGTATCGTCATTAATAGCGATGAAGGCTCTTTTCTGATTGTCTAACATCGGTTTTTTCTCTTTAATATTATGGAAAACAAAAATAATGAATTTATTATATGTACAAGGTAATCAGTATCAATTTCTTTTCTGTGAGAACAATAGTGTATGAAATACGTTATCGGATTATCAGGATAAAACTAATTTAACGCCTATATCATTTGGCTTTGAAGAATTTTCGTTAAGTTTACGCCTTATATAATATCATAATAACAATTTTAATTTTATAAGCATCATGAATAACGCAATTTTTAGATTTGCTAAACCTATCAATGAGCCGGTAAAAGCTTATGCGCCGGGATCGCCGGAAAAAACGGCATTGAAAAGTGCATTGAAACAAGTTTCATCCGAAGAGTGGGATATTCCTTTGATTATCGGTGGAAAAGAGGTCCGTACGGGAAATACGGGTAAAGTGGTAATGCCCCACGACCATAAACATGTTTTGGCAACTTATCATAAAGCAGGCGAGAAGGAAGTGCAAATGGCTATCGATGCGGCTATGAAAGCTCATAAAGAATGGTCGGAATTACCCTGGGTTGAGCGTGCTTCCGTTATGATGCGTATCGCAGAATTGTTTTCTACAAAATACCGTTACCTGCTGAATGCTTCTGTTATGTTAGGACAAAGCAAAAGCCCGTTCCAGGCGGAGATTGACGCACCTTGTGAATTGATAGACTTCCTACGGTTCAGCGCTTTTTATGCCGGACAGATATATGAAGACCAACCGTATTCCGAAATCGGAATAATCAACCGTATGGAATACCGCGCGCTTGAAGGGTTTGTCTTCTCATTAAGCCCCTTTAATTTTACGTCTATCGCTGCCAATTTGAATATGGCACCGGCTATGATGGGAAATGTTGCGGTATGGAAACCTTCCACTACGGCTATACACTCCAATTATTTATTGATGAAGGTATTCCGGGAAGCCGGATTGCCCGACGGCGTGGTGAACTTTATTCCCGGACAGGGAAGCGTGATCGGTAAAGTGATAACGGCAAGCCCGGATTTAGGCGGTTTCCATTTCACCGGATCAACGGCAACGTTCAATACTTTATGGCGCCAGATGGGTAATAATCTTGAAACCTATAAATCCTATCCTAAGATTGTAGGTGAGACCGGAGGAAAAAATTATATTTTCGTTCATCCGTCATCTCCTACGCTTGAAGTGGCTACGGCTATCGTAAGGGGCGCATTCGAGTACCAGGGACAGAAATGTTCGGCCGGTTCGCGCGCTTATATACCTAAGTCGTTATGGAATGAGATTAAAGAACAGGTTGGCGAAATGCTGAAAGAAATCAAAATGGGTGATCCGCAGGATTTCTCTAATTTCTTTAATGCTGTAATTGATGAAGCGTCTTTCGATAATATCATGAGTTACATCAATTATGCGAAAGAGGCATCGGATGCGGAAATTATCTTCGGTGGTAAAGGGGATAAATCGGTGGGTTATTTTGTTGAGCCTACGGTGATTCAAACTACTAATCCTCAATTCAAATCGATGACTGAAGAAATATTCGGCCCGGTGATTACGATTTATGTATACGACGATAATAAATTTGAAGAAACGTTGGAAATATGCGACAAAACGTCGCCGTATGCGTTGACCGGTTCTATTTTTGCGCGCGACCGGTATGCTGTGCAGACAGCTATGGATAAACTACGTTATTCGGCCGGTAATTTCTACATCAACGATAAACCTACGGGTGCGGTAATTGCGCAGCAACCGTTTGGCGGTTCGAGAGCTTCGGGTACGAACGACAAAGCAGGCGGACCGCTGAACCTTATCCGCTGGACGAATGCCCGTACCATTAAAGAGGCATTAGTTCCTCCCACAGATTATAAGTATCCTTTCCTGGGTGAAAAGTAATATTTATAATGAATGATACCGGGAGTTGTAAAGCCGGAACACAGTTTTCAACTCCCGGCACTTATTTTTTGGTGAAAAACATTTTTATTATTTTCAACTTTCAATTCTGATACCGTGTTAGACTTTAATAATACCGAAATCGCTTTCTCGTCAAAATCTAATTCTGAATTGAGAAATGCTTTATTGTTGTTTAATGTAATGAAGCATCCGGGCATTGTGAAGCTCGGAAAATATGCCAGTAAAATAGCTTTAAGTATACACTTTCCCCTGGGATGGATTGTAAAACCTACGTTATATAAGCAATTTGTTGGCGGCGAAACACTGGAAGACACCACTAAATCCATTAACTACCTCAGGCCATTCAATGTAAAATCGACATTAGACTATTCTGCCGAAAGTGTAAAAACGCCGAAGGGCATTCAGGCCACTTTTGAGGAAACGATCCGTTCTATTGATTTTGCTAAATCAAATCCGAATATAGCGTACGCGGTTTTTAAACCTTCCACGCTTACAAGGGATGATCTGTTTGCGAAAGCATCTGAGAAACGGGAGGAGTTGACCATCGAAGAAATCAAGGAATACCGTGAGTTTAAAGAACGCTTTATGGCGTTATGCAAGCGCGCTTACGATAATAATGTACGTATCCTTGTGGATGCGGAGGATTATTGTTTCCAGGATGCGATTGACGACCTGACGGATGAGGCGATGCGTTTATATAACAAGGAACGTCCGATCGTATTTGCAACGTTACAGATGTATCGTCATGACCGGATGCCTTACCTGCGCCGGATTTATGATGATGCGGTGGAAAAAGGGTATTATCCCGGAATAAAATTCGTGCGCGGGGCTTATATGGAAGAGGAGCGTATCCGCGCGGCATTGATGGGATATCCTGATCCGATATGTAAGGATAAAAAGGCAACGGATGAAAATTTTGACGCGGGTGTGCAGTTCGTCGTAGAACATATCGACCGTATGGAGCTTTTTATGGGTACGCACAACGAAGAAAGCAATTATAAGTTGGCTGCCTTAATAGATAGGCTTAACCTGAAGAAAAATGATCCGCGCATATATTTTTCCCAATTATTGGGAATGAGTGATAATATATCTTTCAATTTAGCGCACGCGGGTTATAATGTAACCAAGTATGTACCTTATGCAAAGGTAAGGGATGTACTGCCCTACCTTCTTCGCAGGGCGGAAGAAAACACATCTGTAGCCGGACAAACAGGCCGCGAACTGCGTATGCTTAAAATTGAAATGGAAAGAAGGAAAAAAAAGTAATGTTATTTGCTGGCTTTCAATCCGCGTATTATGGAAGAGGTAAAGCCTGAAAGTTCCATTTCATTTAGTCCTTTAATTGTAATTCCTCCGGGAGTGGTGACCTTATCGATCTCCATTTCCGGATTGCTTTTGTTGCTCAACAACAGGTCGACGGCGCCTTTTACCGTATGTACTACAATTTCTTGGGCTTCATGGGGATAGAAACCTAATTCAACTCCTCCTTCGATTGATGCGCGGATATACCGCAGCGCGAAAGCGATACCGCTTGAAGCCAATGCTGTACCGGCTATCATTAACCGTTCTTCGACCAACATGGCATATCCCAGTTCATTGAATATTTGCAGGATAAGGTCTGACTGTTCTTTTGAAGCGTTGAACGCGGATACAAAGGTCATACTGCTTAATACTTCAATTGCGGTATTGGGAATTACCCGGAAGAGGGTAGGAGTAGCCATATAATCAAAACCTGCATGTTTGGTGAGATAGGCCATAAGCTGCTCAAAAGATACGCCTGCGGCAACGGATACGATGATCTGTTTGTCGAAGTCGAGAACGGTTTTAATTTCATCAATTACCCTTTCTACCATCCAAGGTTTTACAGCTATTATAATAATATCTGCCTTGCTTACTGCTTCGGTGTTATTGGTAGTTGTCTGAAATGCTTCGTTGAATGCTTTTATCCTGTCGAGCGATCTCTGCGAATGATCCGTACAGGTTATATCTGATGCGTTGATAGTCGATCCTTTTGCCAGGCCCCGGGCAATAGCTCCTCCAATGTTTCCGGTTCCGATAATAGTAATTTTCATAATGTTGACTTCCCTGTTTTAAACGTAATTGCCACAAAAGTAGTAAAATTAACCGGACGTCTGAATTGCTTATCGTATATTTGCCTTATAAATACAAAATTTTAAAACTGAGGAATATGAAAAGGCAAATGATTACCGTTTTATTGATGGTAATGGCGTTCTCTACAATAGGAGCGCAAAATAACGAGGGGTATGTATTTACTCCGGTAAAAGAACTGAAAGTTACATCAGTAAAGAATCAGAACCGTACCGGTACATGCTGGTCGTTTTCGGGCATAGCCCATTTAGAGTCGGAGCTGTTACGAATGGGTAAAGGAGAATACGATTTATCTGAAATGTTTATCGTAAGCCATTCTTACAAAGACCAAGCTGAAAAGTTTATCCGCGCAAACGGTTCGTTGAATTTTGAACAGGGCGGCTCTTTTGAAGATGTCCTGTATGCTGTGAAACATTATGGTATTGTGCCGGAGTCGGTAATGAATGGTTTAAACTACGGTGAAGATATGCATGTGCACAACGAATTGGTAAATGCAGCCTCGGCTTATGTAAAGGCGATCGTAAAAAATCCGAACGGTAAGCTTTCCACTGCCTGGAAAAGAGGTTTCGACGGCATTATTGACGCGTATCTGGGAGAAATACCGGAGAAATTTACTTATAACGGAAAACAATATACTCCTAAGAGCTTTGCGGATGAGTTAGGTTTGGATATGGATAATTATGTATCCCTTACTTCTTATACGCATCATCCGTTCTATTCTGCTTTTGCATTGGAAGTACCCGATAACTGGCGTTGGGGACTGTCTTATAATGTTCCTTTGAATGAACTGATGCAGATCATGAAAAATGCCATCAACACCGGATATACAATTGCATGGGCGTCTGATGTTAGCGAAGTCGGCTTTACACGGAATGGTATCGCGGTTGTTCCGGACGTTCAGGCTATTGAAACATCGGGTTCTGACCAGGACAGGTGGATAGGTCTTAGTAAACGCGAGAAAGATGAAGAAATCCGCAGGTTGGTTGAAAATCCGGTACAGGAATTGACCATCACACAGGAAATGCGTCAGGAAGCCTATGACAACTATCAAACTACCGACGACCACGGAATGCTGATATACGGCTTAGCTAAAGACCAGACCGGTAAAGAATTTTTTATGATCAAGAATTCATGGGGTATAGACAACAAATACAAAGGTACATGGTATGTATCAGAGCCGTTCGCCGCTTATAAAACAATGAGTATCGTTGTTCATAAAGATGCCATACCTTCTGCAATCAAAAATAAACTGGGTTTAAGATAACACCGGACTACTCCCGGTAAGGTAATTAAATCAGGACTTTGATTTAATGCCGGATTTCGATTGGAGCTGAATCAGTAATCTGTTTTTATAGATGCTGATTCAGCTTTTTTGTGTGTGAGAGTTTTGAATGTGTCAGAAGATTTTAGGTATATCATATCTACATGTGTAAATAAATGAAAAAAGAATAAAAAATCTTCTCATCAATCTTCATATCACTATTTAAAAAAGTGCGAAAGGATAGTTTAAGATGGATTACTTATGTGAAATGGTGAGGGGTTAGATACTTTATTAGAATCTGTATAAAATAAAAAAGTCGCTAAAATGGCGACTTTAAATGCGGAGAGAGAGGCTTATGAACCTTTCTCATTATGCCTTGAATATCAGAATTTTATATTTTGTATAAAGCCATAGGTTACGAATTAGCAAAAGGTTATAAATAACCTCATTTTTCCTCTCTTGGCTGCTATTTGTCTGCCTATATCTTGGGTTCAAAGATACAACATCTTTTCAAATATCCAACTATACTAATTCTTAAATATTTAGCTTTAGTGCAAGGTGCAAGTCCATCTATATATAGATGCTTGCACCTTGCACTAAAAAAAGCATATTTATAAGTAGGGTAATAGCTATCTCATACGGAACTATAATAATAGTCAAGTTAAACCACCCTATCCGGCGGTATAAGAAATTTAATCCTATAATTATGAGAAAATTTATATTGCCGATAGTAACATTACTGATTTTGAGTTTGAATATCCGTGCACAGTGCGGAATAACGAACAATGCTTTTCAATCAGGCGAAGAGCTTACATACGATGTATATTTCAAATACGGGCTTATACACAAAAAAGCAGGATTGGCTACCCTTAAAATCAAAAATGACACATACCGGAGCCGGGATGCTTACCGTATGACGATGATTGCAAATTCTACCGGTTTAGCCAAAAAGATATTCACCCTATCTGATACCATGTTCTGCTATATGAGTAAAAATATCGAACCGCTATCATATACTAAATATGCCCATGAAGGAAGCGACCATACACAGGAATATATCACCTACGATTATTCTTCCGGTAAAGTGAAAGTTCATACAAAACTTACCCGGAACGATAAATTACGTCACGATACTATTATATCTTCATCTGAATGTATGTATGATATGATGACCATTATCTATTATGCCAGGACACTTGATTATCGGCAGATGAAAAAAGGTGATTCGCAAAGCTCCATGCTCATCACGGATAAGACAAAGGTTGATATGAAGATAAAGTATCACGGCACAGAAAAGGTTGAAGCCAATGACGGTAAAAAATATGACTGCATTGTTCTGACACTTGTTATAAATACGAGTGCTTTTGAAAATCAAAAAGAAGCTATGAAGATTTACATAACAAATGATGAAAACAGAATACCTATCCGCATTAATTCAAAATTAAAAGTTGGCTCTACATATACCCTAATAAAGAAAATAAACGGTAATAAGCACCCCTTAACAAGTGCATCAAAATAAAGGGGTTGATTATAAATGGCAGCTTAACTTTTTGGGAAAAGTGTTAGGTAATTTCCGCTTTTTTTGTAGTTTAGAAAAATAAATCAAATATCCGGTAGGGTATGCACCCTTTCGCACGGATTATAAGTAAAACAGTCCCACAGGATGTTAAATAAAGCAGAGTTTAAACAGATATTCGACAGGTACTTCGATACGATACGAAGTTTCATCTTTTATCGCTGTGGCGATGTCGATGCTGCATCCGATATGGCTCAGGATGTATTTATGAAAATATGGGAGAAGCGGGAACAAATAAACACGGTGGAGTTGAAACCATTGCTTTATAAAATCGCAAACGATATGGTCATAAGTAGTTACAGGAAGAATAACACCCGTATGGATTACGAGCAAAGCATGGCGATGCAGAGTGAAACACAGCAATCAGCTGAAGAAGAATTAAATTATCAGGAACTCTCCGCCAGTTATGCAAAAGCTCTGGAACAGATGCCGGAAATACAACGTGTTGTATTCCTTATGAACAGAAACGATGAAATGAAGTATCAGGAGATTGCCGAATGTTTGCAATTAAGTGTGAAAGCTGTGGAAAAGCGAATGAGTGGCGCATTGCAATATCTGAGGACTCAATTATTATAATTTAGGATGATATGAAAACGGAAGACATTAAAATAACTCCCCGATGGAGTAAAAGCAAAGAACAAATCTGGGACGATATGTTCGAGCAGTTGGAAGACAGCCCGAAGGTTATCGAAATGAAACCCCGTAAGAAACCCGTATGGCTTTACGTTGCGGCAGCCGTTGCAGCAATCGTCATACTTTTGCCTGGCTTCGCTTTTCTTTATACAAAAAGTGAAACAGCCGGCAGAGGATCACATCTGGCAGTTGTGTTGCCTGATGGCTCAAAGGTAGAATTAAATGCCGAAAGCAAAATCACATATAAACCGTTATGGTGGAATATTTCACGAAACATCGAGCTTCAGGGAGAAGCATATTTTGAAGTTGAAAAAGGAAGTAAGTTCGACGTTCATTCCGGGGATTATACTGTCAGTGTGCTTGGAACCAGTTTCAATATCTTCTATCGGGCCGATAAATATGCTGTAACCTGCCTCACTGGGAAAGTAAATGTAGCCGATAAAGTAAGTTCGGTAGCTCTTACTCCAAATATGCAAGCTGTACTCATAAATAATCAACTGAAAACCACAGATATTGAAAACGCAAAAGAAACCGTCAACTGGAAAGAAGGGAAATTCGTTTTTGTAAGCGTACCGTTGGTAGAAGTTATACAGGAGATTGAAAGACAATACGATATAAACGTTCAACCTAACTCAAATTTAGACTACCTTTACTCCGGTAATTTTACCAAAACGCAAAAACCTGACGATGTATTGAAAATCGTAGGTAAGCCTTTCGGTATCGAATTTAAAATGAAATAATTGAAGAAAATACTTTTCATACTCGCTATAATTCTGATGAATACTATTGCAGCTTCCGCACAGGAGCTGCATTTAGTTGTTAATGACAAACCATTAAATGACGTATTGAGAAGTCTTTCTGTTGAATTATCTTTTGACGATAACGCCCTTTCAAAGTACCGTATCACAATCAACCAGCGGTTTGAGAATCCCGAAAAGGCAATTATATTTTTGCTTAAAGACAAGCCTTTACAATACGAGAATATCAACGGTGTGTATGTTATAAGCCCGTATGTTATACAGGCTAAATCTACCCCCATAATTGAAGAGAAGCGGTATTATACCTATTCCGGCAATCTCACGGATGCAGAGAGCGGAGAAAGTTTACCATATGCGTATATTACTACCCCGGATGGTATTTTAACCACAGACGAAACAGGTTATTTTACATTCCGTACTGAAAGAAAGGGCACATTGAACATACAGGCACAATATTTGGGGTATATCAAACAAGATACAGTGCTTAATGCCGGATTCAATACAATAACTTTGAGTCCATTGGCATACACAATGGATGAAGTTGTAATCAATTCGGTTCCCTCTACAATGATGATACAATCCGGCGGTAACCCTGGTGAAATTCGTATTAATCATCAGGTCGCAAAGTTTATTCCCGGCAGCATCGACAATTCTGTTTTTAACCTTATGCGTATGATGCCAGGTATCAGGGCTTCGGGCGAACCCTCCGAAGATCTTATTGTTTGGGGCAGTAATACGGGAGATAGTAAGGTAACCTACGACGGTTTTACTCTTTTCGGTATCAAAAGTTATAACGATCATATAGGTTCTATCAATCCTTATATGGTAAAAGACATACGCATATTAAAAGGCGGATATAGTGCTAATAAGGGGGAACGCATCGGAGCCATAGCCGAAATAACCGGCATTGACGGAGATTTCAATGCTCCTTCAGTGAAAGCTACTGTAAGTAATTACACAGCAAACATTTTCGGTTCTGTACCCTTATCCAAAAATATAAATATTTCTGCTGCTTATCGTCAGACATTTTATAACCTTTACAATAATACAGGCGTAGATTTACCCAAAGATGATAAAGGCACTCTTTCCTACTCCGATATTTACATCAAACCGAAATATAACTTCAGGGATGGAAATTTTAAGTTATCCGGTAAAGCATTTACCGATGATAGCTACTACCTCACCCTATACGGTGCGGATGACCGTTTTAAGTTTTCGGTTAACCAACCTGATGAATATGATGTAAACGCTGCCGAAAAGAACAGGCAATACGGCGGAGCGGCTTCATATAAAAGAGTTTGGAGCAATGGTTCAAGCACCAAAATCCTGACTACATTTTCACGGCTCACTTCATTGCTCGATAACCTTACTATCGTTGGTGACCGAAAACCACAACCTGCCGATGTAAATCATTTGGATAACGTCGTGCAGGAATTTTCAGTAAAATTGAATCACGACTTCTATATCGGCAGCCGTAATAAAATACAAGTGGGTGGAGAATGGCAGCAATACCGTGTAAGCCTAAACGAGCTGTGCGGTGAACTCGATAAGCCTACTTTTTATGTAAACGATAATATTTTACTCGGCAAATTATCCCTTAATGCCGGATTACGTGTAGATCTACCGCTCAATAAAAAAGCATACATACAGCCACGCTTGTCAGGAAGATATAAGATTTCAGAACAGTTCACTGCTACTGCTTCCTGGGGGATGTATAATCAATTCCTTACCCGTACTGCATACAGGTATGACGAATCAGGTCTACAAACCGTTTGGAGTATGGCAGACAGCACCTTTACGAAAGCCATGCACACCACAGCGGGAATCGCATATAGCAATAACGGATTGCTTATTAGTCTGGAAGGTTATCACAAACAGACAAAAAACGGACAGTATTTCCTCGACAATACTATTTACAAATTAGACAACACCATTCTCGGTGCCGATTTATTTGCTAAAAAACAAATAAATAATCATACTCTTTATGGCTCTTATTCTATTAACAATATCAGAAAACCGCAAAACGAACTTTCCCACGAAATAAAAATAGGCGGCATTGGTTCGTTCAATCCGTTTTATTTTTCCGTTAGCTATGTATATGGAACCGGATTCTCCTACATTTCTACCGGAGGACACGGGCATGGCCAGGGAGGTGAAGAAGGCGAGCATACCGAAACGCACGAACATTCTGATTCTTCCAATGAAAATTACAGCCGTTTGGATATTGGTGCTACATATCGAAAAAAATTCAAAAAATTCCGTTTACAGACAGGTATTTCTCTCCTGAATGTTTTAGGCACAAAAAATATCAAATACAATTATCAGGTATCGGGCCAAAACAGTGCTGTGAATATCTTTACTAAAGCAACCCCTTTTACACCGACCGTATTCCTCGAAGTCACGTTTTAATTAATAACTGCAATAATATATTTCCATATAAAACATTCCTTAACCGGAAGTGTTACATCAATGGAGCAATAATTTTATATAATATGGCACATAATCATTCAAACCAGTCAGGCGATAAAGCAACAAAAAATATTGTACTTGCTTTCTTTCTTAATTTCGGCTTTGCTATTATCGAACTGGTCGGAGGTCTATATACTAACAGTGTGGCAATCCTTTCAGATTCTCTTCACGATTTTGGTGATAGTATATCATTGGCTGTATCATGGGTTTTGCAAAAAAAATCCAATAAAGGCAGGGATGCGAAATACTCCTATGGATATAAACGCTTCTCATTGCTGGGTGCCATTTTTATTTCGATAGTTCTTGTGGTAGGCTCCGCAATAATCATAAAAGAATCTGTTGAACGCATACTCGACCCCCAAAGCGTAAATGCTAAGGGAATGATGTATCTTGCTATTTTAGGTATAGTTGTTAATGGTTTTGCGGTACTACGTTTGAACAAAGGAAAATCATTCAACGAGCGTGCTGTATTCCTGCACATGATGGAAGATGTACTCGGATGGATAGCTGTACTTATCGTTAGTATAGTAATGCAGTTTGTTGATGTTCCCGTCCTTGACCCACTTCTATCCATCGGCGTATGTATATGGGTACTAAGTAATGTATATAAAAATCTGAAAGGAACTTTGAAAGTGATGCTGCAAGGTACACCCCAGGATGTAGACTTATCAGGCTTTGAAAACGATATAAAGGCATTACCGCAAGTCAGTAGCCTGCACGACATACACCTATGGTCGCTTGATGGTGAACGTAATATATTAACATTACACGTAGTCACATCAGACGACGTAACGACAAGTGAACAACAAAATTTAAAAGATCAAATACGCAAAATAAGTTCAAAATATAACATTCCTCATGTTACGATAGAGTTTGACAATTCTGTAACCGATTGCGAATACCTGGATAAAGATTAATAAAGCTACTTGACGGCAGCCCGGCTATTATTTTAGAATTATTTTTCATTGGTTGGTAGGGTAAAGTCCTACTTGTGCGGTATATAAATGAAAGCGCTTCACAATGAACATCAGTAATAATTTTAAAATAAAGAAGAAGATGAAAAAATTGTTTTATTTAGTAGCCGTAGCAGTATTCGCCGTAACATTTGTTGCCTGTAACAACGACGATCACGATGATTTTGGAACGACCTCTCAGCAGGACATTGAAGCCCGTGCAACCGCTTTAGGCTTTGAAAATGCAGCAGCGTATCAGGCAAGTGTCGCCGAGCAATGTGCAGCAGGGAACCACGAAAACTGTGACATCTACAACGATGGAACACATTCAGCATGTGCTTACTCCGACCATTCAGGTACTAACCATGACGGAACCCATCATAACGGAACCGACCACGGTACGCACGATAAGAATGGACACCAACATGGAAGCGGTAACCATCATTAAAAAACTTCCTCACAGCACGGATTCGATAAAAGACGGTCAACGTCTTTTATTGAATCCGCTGTAAAAAATCCGGTTTTTAGAAGTCGAAACAATAATCAGCACAATACGAAGTTAATAAAGGTATGAAACGGTATCTCATTATATCCATCTTGTCAATAGCAACATTTTTAGTGTTGGTATTAAAAGTGATACCCCATCACCATCATGCCGGCTTAGCCTGTATTATTTTAGAGCTATGCGAAGATGACGATACCTACAATGATGAACATACCCATCACGAAAAAACTCCGGAACAAAATTCACACGATAACTCCTGTATTACGGAACTCGATTTAATCATTCCGGTTGCAGACCATGAAATAATTTATAAAATACTATCAGGTAAAGACAATTTTACCCTGGCAGATTTATTCATTCTTCCGGTAGCTTCTTTTCTGACTGAAGTAACTACCACTGAAACGGGTGGCGGAGAAAATATATCGCATTATAAATCCGTTCAGTTAACCCGGCACAATGGTTTACGTGCCCCTCCCTATCTGCTCGCCTGATACACACGGGTTGAAGCATTTTCTGTTTATAAATATCATATAATGTTAGCTGCAAGTACGACGGCGTGCTGAAGTGTGCTTCCTTGTAGTATCCCGATGTGATGGTTCCTTATGGAATCACAGGCAATAGGTGTGTTCCCTTGCGGGCAGATAAACAATTTATACAACATTAAACTAACTGACCTATGCTTGATAAAATTCTTCCATACGAAGAAAAACTCTTTTTCCTTATAAATGGAACAAACTCTTATTTTCTTGATAATACCATGTGGCTATTTTCCGATCTGAAAATATGGATACCGATAGCACTTGTACTTATTATAAATCTTATATATAAAACATCATGGATAAAATCGCTTTCGATATTGGTTGCAATAACCGTCGTATTTGTACTTTGCGACCAGTTTTCAAGCCATTTGATAAAGCCGCTGTTTGAAAGGGCACGCCCTACACATTACCCCGGCATTATGGAATCCGTAAGAACACTAAACGGATATACCGGAGGTAGATACGGCTTTATTTCAGGTCATGCAGCCAATAGTTTCGGCTTTGCCATGTTCACCCTGCTGCTTTTCAGAAATAGGTATTATACTATCGTTATCCTGATATGGGCAGCCCTTATTTCCTATTCACGGGTATATCTGGGTGTACATTTCATTTCAGATATAACCGCAGGAGCAATCAGCGGAATAATTATAGGAACAATAATATATAAAATTTATCAGGTTGCTGAGCGCAAAATAGCCGTTAGCTATAAATCCAACTTAATAACAAAACATTACCCGACCAGACGGATAAACATTTTAACGACAGCCATAGCAAGCTATATGTTTCTCGTAGCACTATCAGGAAAGTTTATCGTCGGTTATTTCATCTAAAATCAACAACACTTTAAATTAACAGCTATGTATCAAAAGATAAAAATAATCATCTCGTTTTTTACAATAATATCACTTTCCCTGATTCCGGTAAAAGCGTTGGCCGATACCGAAGAAACAGAAATTATAAATAGTGATAGTATTCCTGCTTCTGACGAACACACATTCTCTTACAAGCAACTAATTGTTCCGGGTGCCTTAATGCTTTACGGGACTATTGAAGTTACACTTGCACCGAAGAACCGTTTATTGAACTATGCCATCGGGCATGAAGTGATTACCCATCAGCCTGAAAAATTTCAGATAGACGACATCACCCAGTACGTTCCCGCAGCCAGCGTTTATGCTTTGAATTTAGTTGGAATAAAAGGAAAGCATAACTTTAAAGACCGAACCATTATCCTGGGAATGGCAAGTCTGTTTACCGCAGCTTCAGTAAACGGATTGAAATATTCTTTAAGGGTAGAAAGACCCGATAAGTCAGCCCGAAATTCCTTTCCATCAGGACATACAGCAATCGCATTTATGGGTGCCGAATTTCTCTGGCAGGAATACAAAGACGTGTCGATATGGTACGGTATAGCCGGTTATACCATTGCTGCCGGAACCGGAGCTTTCCGTATTTATAATAATAAACATTGGGTGGGTGACGTTGCTTTCGGTGCCGGATTGGGCATACTTAGCACCAAACTTGCCTACTGGCTTTACCCGACCGTAGAAAGTAAAATATTCAACGGGGGAAATAACAAAAAGAAAAAAAATAATCTTGCCTTTTATCCCTTTTACACTGGTCAGCAGGGCGGTTTATCCCTAAGTATGCAATTTTAAATCATGGATTGTTGAAATTTATTTCATTTATATGGTAGGGTATTTTAACTCTCATGCGGTATATAAATAGTACAATAATTAAATGAATAGAAAATGAAAAAAGTATTTTATCTCTTAGCGATTGTGGCTTTCGCCGTTACATTTGCATCATGCAGCCAGGATGAAGGTATTAACTCGCCGCAAGGCGATCAAAGTATGGAAATGCGTGCATCCGCACTCGGATACACAAATGCAGATTCATATAAAAATACAGTTTTGAATCAATGTGCCGCAGGAAACCACGAAAACTGCGACATTCTTGCCGATGGTACGCATCGTGTTTGTACGAATACCCAACATTCTGGAACTAAGCATGACGGTACACATCATAATGGAGCCGGACATACAGGCAATAATTATCACGACCCGGCAACTTGCACCGACCAAACACACAATCATGGCATAAACGATAATGGTAATAATAACGGTCTGACACATGACCCGGCAACCTGTACCGACCCCTCGCATGACCACGGAACAAACGGCGGACAAACGCACGATCCGGCGACTTGTACCGATGCGACACACAACCATAGCAACGGTCAATCACATGATGCCACCACCTGCACAGACCCTACCCATAACCACAACGGACAAAATCATGATGCGGCTAACTGTCAGGATAAGAGCCATAATCACGGTACGGGGAATAAAGAACACAACAAAGGCAATCATCATTAATACATTGCCCGATAAACAAAAAGGATGTGCCGGTCATTTTATATAATTAACTATCTGTACCTCCTTTTTGTTATCTTATTAAACGTGTATTTCTTAAATTTGAATAATGGATAATTCAGTCATAAACATATTAGAAGCAAATAACATAAAACCTACAACTCCCCGTATGCTTATATTAAACGCTATGTTGGGATATAAGCGTGCGTTCAGTCTGGGCGACCTTGAAAAAGATTTACTTGATATCGACAAATCAACGATATTCCGAACAATTAACCTTTTCCACGAAAAAAAAATCATCCACAACTTCGATGATGGTTCCGGCTCCATGAAATATTCCGTATGCCAGGATGACTGTGATTGTAGTGCTGATGATAGTCATATACATTTTTACTGCAATTATTGCAAAAAAGCATTTTGCCTCGAAGATGTAGTCATTCCGAAATTACAACTACCTGAAGGAATGGAAATGGAAGACGTAAATTTCGTTATAAAAGGTTATTGCGGAAAATGTTCAAGAAATGCAACTTAGTTGCACTCCTTTTTATATTATATTTGCAGCAGATAATAAAAAACGTTAGTGAAAAAGTTTATCTCCATAGCATTCATCTCTCTGTCAAGCCTTGTGCTTTTGGCATTGGCAATCGTGCCCCATCATCATCATAAAGGATTGGCGTGCATGATTATGGAGATATGCGATGAAGATAACAACATTAATGACGAACATACATCCCATAATAACATACCATTTGACAGTAACCAGTCAGAAACCTGTGTTGCTGATTCGGAATATACTACGCCACAGTCTAACAGGGAAAACCAGTGTAAGGTAACGTCCTGCACTGACAACCATATCATCCATTTATTTCCACTCTTTTATTTAGTTGCGGATAACCTTGTTTTCGATGCCGATGCTATCGGCTCATTTGCCGATTACGGAGAATACATTGTTTTCTATACATCCGCAGAAGCAAACCACTTCAATGGTTTGCGTGCGCCTCCTATACACGTTTAATCATTTTTATTTTTTAGTACAGGTTTTGAACGCATACGTGTGTCCAAAGCAAACCGTACTATTTCTTATACATCCGAATTTCGATAATTAAATTCAATTTTTTCAAGTTGAAGTATCGGTAAATCAGATGCCGGGCAATACCTGTGCAGCGATACCTGTACCGTGCTTCCATAACATAATAACAAAAAAAATGAAAACGTACATTATAGGATTATTCATTGTTACAGCTATGTTATTTACAGCTTGTAACTCAAATCAGAAAACAGGAAATCAGAAAGAAGAAAAACACGAACACGTAGACGGTGACGGTCACGACCATGCCAACGAAAAAGACCACAATCATTCGGAGGGTGACGGTCACGACCATTCAAACGATAAAGTACATAAACATACTGATGGCGATGGTCACGACCACGCCAACGAAAAAGATCATCAACATTCCGAAGGTGACGGACACGACCACGGAGCCGAAGCAACCGAAGACAGTCATACCGACGAAATTCTGTTCACCCGTCAGCAAGCCCAGCTTGTTGACCTGAAGACAGAAACCATTGCCCCCGGTAGCTTCTATAACTCTATTAAAACCAGCGGACAAATACAGGCATCGCAGGGTGATGAAGCAGTTATTGCAGCAACCTCCAACGGTATCGTATCATTTACCAATCCGTCCATTACAGACGGTACACCCGTAAAAGCCGGACAATCCATTGTTACTATTTCAGCAAAAAAGCTGTTGGAAGGTGACCCGTCCGTAAGAGCGAGGATTGAATTTGAAACCGCAGAAAAAGAATTTCTACGTGCCGAATCATTGGTAAAAGACCAGATAATATCTGCTAAAGACTTTGAACAGGCTCGTTTGCGTTACGAAACAGCCAAAACTGCTTATCAGGCACAGGCAGGTAACATGACAGCCGCCGGAGTTAGTGTTACGGCTCCTATTGCCGGATATATTAAGAACAGGCTTGTTGCCCAGGGCGAATATGTTTCTGTTGGTCAACCTATCGCAACCGTATCTCAGAACAGGCGTTTGCAGCTAAGAGCCGAAGTGTCGGAAAATAATTTCAGAATACTGAAAAGCATCAGCAGTGCGAATTTTAAGCCTGCTTATGACAATCAGGTATATAAATTATCCGACCTTAACGGGAGGCTGTTATCATTCGGTAAGGCATCAACAGACCAGTCTTTTTATATTCCTGTAACATTCGAGTTCGATAACGTGGGCGACATCATCCCCGGAGCCTATACAGAAGTTTATCTGCTTTCTACTTTACAGGAAAACGTAATATCCGTTCCAATATCAGCTATTACTGAAGAACAGGGACTAAACTTCGTTTACCTGCAAATAGGAGCT
The DNA here is from genome assembly GCA_002381645.1 of Bacteroidales bacterium UBA4116. GTDB lineage: Bacteria > Bacteroidota > Bacteroidia > Bacteroidales > Tannerellaceae > DFXE01. Next base: position 79,180 of record DFXE01000024.1, on the reverse strand, counting down.
GAAGAATACAAAAAACAGGAAGTAACCGTCGGACAGAACAACGGTGAAAGGGTGCAGATCCTTTCCGGTCTGCAAAGAGGAAATAAAGTTGTCACCAAAGGCGTGTATCAGGTTAAACTGGCAGCAACATCTTCTGTTATGCCCGAAGGTCATAGTCATTAATTCAAATAACACGAATCAGTATGTTGAACAAAATAATAAAATTCTCGCTGAACAACCGTGTTGTTGTTTTAGTGGCATCCCTGCTGCTTATGCTGGCAGGAACCTATACAGCCGTAAACATGGAAGTCGATGTTTTTCCCGACTTGAACGCACCCACTGTTGTGGTGATGACAGAAGCAAGCGGTATGGCTCCCGAAGAAGTTGAAAGGCTTGTTACATTCCCCGTCGAAACCGCCCTGAACGGAGCTACCGATGTGCGCCGAGTGCGTTCATCTTCTACTACCGGATTTTCAATCGTATGGGTTGAATTTAACTGGGGAACGGACATTTACATTGCCCGTCAGATTGTATCTGAAAAATTAGCTGTTGTTAATGACCAGTTACCATCCAATGTTGGTAACCCAACGTTGGGGCCACAATCTTCGATTCTTGGGGAATTGATGATTATTGGACTTACTGCCGATTCAACATCTTTACAGGATTTGCGTACTGTTGCCGACTGGACAATCCGCCCTCGCTTACTTGCCACAGGCGGAGTAGCACAGGTAACCGTTCTTGGTGGGGAAATCAAGGAATACCAGATATTGCTCGACCCCGGAAAGATGAAGCATTACAATATCGGACTGAATGAAGTTATCGAAGTGGTAACTGAAATGAATCAGAACGCCGCAGGTGGCGTGCTATACGAATACGGTAATGAATTTATCATTCGTGGTGTACTTTCAACTAATAAAATACCATCTTTAGGAAAAGCCGTTATTAAAACTGTAAACGACGTTCCTATTCTGATTGAGAATATTGCCGAAGTAAAAATTGGGGATAAGGCACCGAAACTGGGTATGGCATCCAACGATGGCAAAGCCGCCGTCTTGCTGACCATCACCAAGCAACCTGCAACAAGTACACTCGAATTGACAGACAAACTCGATGTTGCACTTGCTGATTTACAGAAGCAACTTCCGTCAGATGTTAAAATAACAACCGATATTTTTCGTCAGGCACGATTTATTGATAACTCAATAAGTAACGTCCAAAAATCACTATACGAAGGAGGTATATTCGTGGTAATCGTGCTTTTCATCTTTTTGATGAATGCCCGTACAACGGTTATATCACTGGTTACAATTCCATTGGCATTAGTTTTTGCTATTCTATCACTTAAATTTATGGGGCTTACCATAAATACCATGAGCCTGGGAGGTATGGCAATCGCCATCGGATCATTGGTCGATGATGCCATTGTGGACGTTGAAAATGTATTTAAGCGATTACGGGAGAACCGACAGAAACCGAAGGAACTACAAAAGACCGTACTCAATGTGGTGTTTGAGGCTTCTAAAGAAGTGCGTATGCCGATTTTGTATTCCACATTTATCATCATCGCCAGTTTTGTACCCTTGTTCTTCCTGTCAGGAATGGAAGGTCGTATGCTTGCACCGCTGGGAGTAGCGTTTATAATGTCGTTGATAGCATCTACCATCGTTGCATTAACGCTTACTCCGGTATTGTGTAGTTATCTGTTGGGTAAACCCCGAAAAGGAGATAAACCTGAACGTGAACCATACGTGGTTAGAAAACTGAAAATCGTTTACGAAAAAGCTCTCACATGGACACTTAAATATAAAAAATGGGTGCTTGGTGGAACGGGTGCCTTACTTGTTGCTGCGGTAATTGTATTCTTTTCGTTAGGTCGTAGCTTTTTGCCACCGTTCAATGAGGGGTCGTTTACAATAAATATAAGCAGCGTACCCGGTATTTCATTGGAGGAATCGGACAAGATGGGAAGAATAGCAGAAGATATACTGCTATCCATACCCGAAATACAAACCGTAGGACGAAAAACAGGACGTGCGGAACTCGACGAACACGCACTTGGTGTAAACGTTTCGGAAATAGAAGCACCCTTCATTCTCGATAAACGTTCTAAAGATGAAGTGCTGGCTGAAATACGTGAAAAAATAAAAGTATTACCGGGAGTGAATATTGAAATAGGTTCACCCATTTCTCACCGTATTGATGCCATGCTTTCAGGAACCCGTGCAAATATCGCTATTAAACTGTTCGGGACTGACCTCAATAAAATGTTCTCCATCGGCAACCAGATAAAATCATCCATTCAGGATATAGAGGGAATTGCCGATCTGAATGTAGAACAGCAGGTAGAACGTCCGCAATTAAAGATTGAACCCAAAAGGGAAGTCATGGCAAAATACGGTATAACACTACCCGAATTTGCGGAGATTGTAAATGTTATGCTTGCGGGAGAAGTTGTATCTCAAGTGTATGAAGAAAACCGTTCTTTCGACCTTACGCTGAAAGTAAACGACGACAGCCGTGAAACAGCAGAAAGGATAAAGAACCTTATCGTTGATGCCAACGGACGTAAAGTTCCGTTGAGCAACATTGCCGAGATAACTTCAGCCACAGGCCCGAATACAATAAACAGGGAAAACGTTTCTCGCAAGATTGTAATTTCTGCCAATGTTGCCGGACGTGACTTACGGGGCGTGGTAACGGATATTCAGGATATCGTTAATGAACAGATTGAACTACCCGAAGGGTATCATATTGAGTATGGCGGACAGTTTGAGAGTGAACAGGCAGCATCACGCACCCTGCTCATTACCTCAATTTTCTCTATCCTTGCTATTTTCATGCTATTGTTCGCACAGTTCAAGAGCATTAATCAATCGGTAGTTATCCTGTTAAATCTTCCGCTTGCTCTGATAGGTGGTGTGTTTGCCATATTCTTTACAAACGGCGTTTTAAGCATACCGGCAATTATTGGTTTTATATCCCTGTTCGGTATTGCCACACGTAACGGTATGCTGCTAATATCCCGTTATAATGACCTTGTTGCACAAGGATATAGCAAATGGGATGCTGTTATGACAGGATCGTTAGACCGTTTGAACCCTATTCTGATGACTGCATTAACATCAGGTCTTGCGTTAATACCGCTTGCATTGGGTGGCGACCTTCCGGGCAACGAAATACAAAGTCCGATGGCAAAGGTTATCCTGGGAGGATTACTTACATCTACCCTATTGAACGGTTTTATAATACCAATCATGTATTTGATAACAAACAGGAAAGTTGTTGAAAACGAAGTGCTGGACAATGACGAACCTGAAGTAAACAACGCTAAATTAGAATTAGAATGAAAACAATCATAATAACCATGTTGGCTATCTTCGCAACCGTAACATTAAGTGCGCAGAACAACATTGACCCCGTATTGTCTTCTATTGAAGAGAACAATACCACCCTGAAAGCTCTCCGTGAACAAGCGGAGGCGGACAAGTTGCAGAACAAAACCGGAATCTTCCTTGATGATCCGGAAGTCGGCTTCAATTATCTGTGGGGAAATCCCACAGATATAGGTAATCGTACTGACTTTAGTGTAACCCAGACATTTGATATACCAACAATAACAGGTATGAAAAGTCGATTGGCGAATGGTAGAAACAACCTCGTTGAATGGCAATATCAGGCAGACCGTATGAACATCATGCTGGAAGCCAAACAATACTGTATCGAGTTGATATATTATAATTCTCTGCTCAAAGAACTATATCTAAGATTGGAGCATGCCCGGACTATTGCACAGGGTTATAAAGACCGTATGGACAGAGGCGACATCAGCATAATAGAATATAATAAAGTAAATCTCAATCTTTCAACCATAGAAGGCGAAATATCCCGGATGGAAGTAGAACGAAATGCACTTCTATCGCAGCTAAAACGGCTGAATGGCGGTATTGATGTAGCATTTAACGATACAGGCTATGGTAATCGTGAGCTGCCGCTGAACTTTAATGACTGGTATGTGCAGGCAGAAGATAAAAATCCTGTATTGGCATACGTGCGTAATGAAATTGAAGTAAGCCAAAAGCAGGTATCACTTAGTAAAGCCATGAATCTCCCTAAAATAACAGCCGGATACATGAGTGAAAAAGTAGTCGGACAACGATATCAGGGTATTTCGTTAGGTGTTTCCATACCATTGTGGTCAAATAAGAACCAGGTAAGACAAGCAAAAGCTGCCGTATCTGCTGCTCAAAGCCGTGAAGCCGATACTAAGCAACAATTTTATAGTCAGCTTCAGATTCAATATACAAAAGCAATGGGGCTGAAAACGACTGCTGATAAATATCGTAGTTCATTGGCAAACGTAAACAATACCATGCTGTTGAAAAAAGCCCTCGATGCAGGTGAAATATCTCTGCTCGATTACATGGTTGAAATGGGATTGTATTACGACAATGTAAACCAAACGCTTGCCGCCGAAAGGGATTACCAACTGGCATTTGCCGAACTATCAGCCGTAGAACTGTAAAAGGTATGCGCCATGAAAAGAAAGGCAAACAAAAAGAAAAGTAAGGCTAAGGCTCAACCTAAAAAAAGGTTGAGCCAAAAAGCCAAAAGGTGGATTGTAGCTGGCAGCACAGCCTTTGGTATTATTGCAGGCTGTTTATTCTGGTTCTTTATTTCAAGATGTATGCACGACCATTGCTTCTTCCATTATTGGCCTCTTAAAGAAGTTCTCGTGTCCGGTACATTCTTCGCTATCGCACCATTTATATTCTTGAATGAAGATATAGGTAAAACATATAGATATAATCGTAAAACAAAATAGTTATGGGAAATTGCAATGACGGTACTTGTGTTATTGACAAGACCAAACAAGAAATAGATTCCTCCCAGAAAAGAGGTTACATCCGTGCAGCTATCTCTTTTGTGATGCTGATTACAGGCATCATATTATCCGCAACGGGTTTACCGTTGTTTAGTGAAAAATGGGTGCAACTGGTATGGTATATTGTTGCCTATCTGCCCGTAGGACTACCCGTAATAAAAGAAGCGTTTGAAAGCATACAGCAAAAGGACATATTCAGCGAATTTACCTTAATGAGTATAGCCACCATCGGGGCGTTCTTTATCGGTGAATATCCTGAAGGCGTTGCCGTCATGCTTTTCTATGCGGTAGGTGAACTCTTCCAGGAAGCTGCGGTAAACCGTGCAAAACGGAGTATCAGTGCCTTGCTCGATGTTCGTCCCGAAACGGCAAATGTTATAAGGATGGACAGAACTGAAACGGTATCTCCCGAAAGTGTAAATGTGGGCGATATTGTGGAAGTTAAGGTGGGTGACCGTGTTCCGCTTGATGGTGTAATGATTAATGAATCTGCATCCTTTAATACTTCCGCATTGACAGGTGAAAGTGTTCCACGGACAATTCGGCGTGGCGAAGAAGTATTTGCAGGAATGATACTTACCGACAACGTTTCACGTATCAAAGTCACCAAGCCATTTGGCATGAGTGCCCTGGCACGCATACTCGACCTTGTGCAGAACGCTACCGAAAAGAAAGCTCCGGCAGAACAGTTCATCCGTAAGTTTGCACGTATTTATACGCCGATAGTAGCTGCATTGGCTGCTCTTATCGTGGTTGTACCTTTAATTTATTCGGCTATAAATCCGGGATTCGATTTTGTGCTGTACGACTGGGTATATCGAGGATTGGTATTTCTCGTAATCTCTTGCCCGTGTGCATTGGTAATCAGTATCCCACTGGGTTACTTTGGTGGGATCGGTGCTGCAAGCCGTAAAGGAATACTGTTCAAAGGAAGTAATTATCTGGAAGCAATTACCAAGATAAATACAGTAGTTATGGATAAAACCGGAACACTGACACAGGGTGTTTTTCAGGTTCAAAAGATTGTTCCTGCGAACTTCTTGCTTGAAACTGACCTCGTGAACCTTGTAGCTTCTATCGAAACACAAAGCAACCATCCGATAGCAAAAGCCATCGTTGAATATGCCAACAGCCGGAATATTGATATTGTAAAGCCGGAAATTGTCAACGAAATTGCTGGACATGGATTACAGGCATCCATAAACGGAAAAATTGTGCTGGTGGGTAATCCTAAACTACTCATAAAAAACAGTGTGGAATTTCCGGCTGAGATTGCCACCATACCCGAAACGATTGTGGTTTGTGCTATTGACGGTAATTACGCCGGTTATATTCTTGTAGCTGATGCACCGAAAGAAGATGCTAAAAGTGCGATTAATGCTTTACGTGAATTGGGTATTAAAAATATAGTAATGCTATCGGGAGATAAACAGGCTATCGTTTCACAGCTTGCCACAGAATTGAATATCACACAGGCACATGGAGATCTTCTGCCTGAAGGAAAGGTTGAATATGTGGAACAGTTAAAATCCGACCCTGCAAATAACATAGCATTTGTAGGTGACGGTATAAACGATGCTCCTGTTCTTGCCATGAGTAACGTAGGTATTGCGATGGGCGGATTAGGTAGCGATGTTGCCATCGAAACCGCTGATGTTATTCTTCAAACCGACCAGCCCAGCCGCATTGCTACGGCTATTAAAATAGGGAAGGCAACACGCAACATCGTCATTCAAAATATAAGCCTGGCATTGGTTGTTAAAGTCGTTGTACTTATTCTCGGTGCTTTGGGTGTGGCGACATTATGGGAAGCGGTTTTTGCAGATGTTGGAGTTTCGCTGCTGGCGATTCTGAATGCTATCAGGATATTGCGCATGAAATTTAATTAGCCCGGTTGGGGTTTACACTTCAGAGCAAACTTATGAATAAACACGTCCACTCAATTATCGAAACTGTCAATGTACAGCTTGAAGCCATTGAATTAGAAGAAGTGACTTCTTTGAGGAAAGCTAAAAAAGCGATAAACCTCCTTAAAGGCATAATGCAGGATTTGAAAGCAAAGTTGACCGATTATAAGTTTAAAAGTGAAGAAGAAGAAATTTGCTTCTTCAAAGAGTGTAAACCCCAACTTTTCAGCAAGTTAATATATTATTCTGAAATATATAAAATCGAAACCAAACGCCCGACGGGGAGTGATACGGCACAGAAAAACTATATATTAAAGGAATTGGATAGAATAAAAGATTATTTCGATAAAAACTTAGATTTCTATCAGTATTACAGGACGGAAAGAACCCATCTTGACCGATATTATTTTCTCAGGGTGGAACCTGATATTGATTTAACAGTCGATTGTTTCTATTTTGAAAGGGATAATAATTTCTCTACCAGTTTTGATTTTAAGGTTTCCAAAATATTAGCTAACGAGATGCTCCGCATCTATCTTAATGCAGAATTGAATAAACTTGAAAAACAACCGGAAGCAGATCTCGACAATTCGAGATTTCCACGAATAAAACATACCTGGACGGGAACAAAAACAGAACTCGTTGAATTGATTTATGCTATATATGCCAAAGGAAGCATTAACTACGGGAACATAGATATTAAAGAATTGGTAGACTACTTTTGCATTGTATTCAATACCGATGCCGGCGAATTTTACCGCATTTATCTAAACATCCGAAACCGTAAAGATAGCAGAACCATATACCTCGATTCATTGAGGGATAACCTCAATAAAAAGATGGATGATGACGATAACAGGTAATTGTCAGGTGGTCATCCGAAACAGGCATAAAACAATTTTAGTAAACAACTATTAATCAATGAATTGAAATTCGGTAAGTGTAAAGATGTTGTAAAGATTATCCTATCTTATTTTTTCATTTTTAGCCCTGAAAATTGTGGTTTTTCAGGGCTTTTTTATGCTTTTTATTATACTAATCATAGAGTATAAAGATGTGAGGTTAAAGCAAATAAAAAACCAAAATTAAAATTAGCTGAATGTTAATTGTTTAGGCTATAATTTCAAAAAAAGTTATAGCAACTTGTCAATCAACCTTTTTGTAAATTCCGAAGTTTGCAGCAAATCAAATAGTTGCAATCATGGATGTCATAACAATCGAATCTGAAGCATACAAAGATTTAGTTACGAAAATTAATGCCATAGCTAAGTTTGTGGTAGACCATCAGAATGATGATACCACAGACCCCGATGAGATGTGGGTGGATAGCTACGAAGTATGCACATTCTTAAAAATTAGCGAGCGTACCCTGCAACGCCTCCGCAGTAACCGGGTAATATCTTACTCCATAATTTCCGGGAAATCTTATTACACGATAGGGGAAATAAAGCGGTTGCTGAATGAAAAGAAAATCCGCAGCACCGATGAATGTATGAACGATCTTATCAAAAATCATCAACTCCATGCTCAACAAAGAAGAGATACTCAGACACACAAATAACGGTCTTAATGTTTTCAAGCATTATATACCCGGACAATGGAAAACAGGGCGTAATTTTCTCAATCCGTTGTACGACGACCGTAAAGCATCCTGTAATGTTTATTTTGACCGTCGGGGCGGTGTATATCGCATTAAAGACTTCGGTAACGACGGATATAGCGGTGACTGTTTTTTCTTTGTCGGCAATCTGAAAGGACTGAACTGCAACAATGGTGCTGACTTCGTTGAAATACTGAAGACCATAAACAGAGATATGTCATTGGGTTTGGATAGCCCGGATTATATACCGACTGTGCCGAAATCTACTCCGCAGAAAAAAGAACCGGTCATATCCGAACCTGCCAAAACGAAACCGTATAATATCATACAACAAAAATTCTCGTCCGGTGAGTTGGACTTTTGGATGCAGTCAGGTATTACACCCGAAATACTGAAATTATACAAAACAGTTTCCCTGAAAGAGTTCAGAAGCGAAAATAAGGATAACAAGCCTTTCTTTTTCACATCTACTGAGGCGGAACCCATATTCGGGTATATAGGGAAACGATATGTAAAAATCTACCGACCATTTTCCGATGTCCGTTTCTTATACGGTGGCACTATCGGGGAAAATTACTGCTTCGGGTTGGAACAACTGCCCGCTAAAGGCGATACGTTGTTCATCACAGGCGGAGAAAAGGATGTGATGACACTTGCTGCACATGGCTTTCATGCTATCTGTTTCAACAGTGAAACTTCGACCATACCGACAGACATCATTTATAAACTTAGTTTTCGCTTTAAGCATATTGTCTTGCTATATGATGCCGATAAAACAGGAATAGATGCGGCTATCAGGCATGAAAAGGCATTATCGGAATATGGGGTTAAACGGCTTGTCCTCCCTCTTTCCGGCGAAAAGAACGACAAAGATATCACAGACTTCTTCCGTAACGGAAATACCAGAAAAGACTTCCGGCAATTATTCATCGACTTTCTCGATAACCTTTACAGCGAAACAATGACCATGCTGAAATCTTGCGAAATCGACTTTAACAATCCTCCGGCAAAAGCAGAGGAAGTTATTTCTGCCGGCGATGTTCCCCTGGGAACGCAAGGCAATATATTGTGCATCACGGGCGGAGAAGGCACAGGAAAAAGCAACTATGTTGCCGCGTTGATCGCCGGCTCAATTATCAAAGACAATCGTACCATAGACACATTAGGCGTTAATGTCCGGGATAATTCCGACAGCAAAGCCGTACTGCTTTATGATACGGAACAATCGGAAGTACAGCTATTTAAAAATGTTTCTAACCTCTTAAATCGTGCCCAACTGAACGAAAAACCGGAAGAACTGCGGGCGTTCTCCCTTACGGGAATGTCACGCAAAGAAAGGCTGCAAGCTATTGTTCAGAGTATGGATAAATACCATTATGAGTATGAGGGAATCCGGTTGGTGGTTATCGACGGTATAGCCGATCTGGTGCTGTCGGCAAACGATGAAGCAGAAAGTATCCGCATCGTAGATGAACTATACCGATTGGCGGGAATATACCGAACTTGCATTGTCTGCGTACTTCATTATGTGCCCAACGGATTGAAATTGAGAGGGCACCTCGGCTCGGAACTGCAACGTAAAGCGGCTGCCATAATGAGCATCGAATTGGATAATGAACCGTCTGTATCGGTAGTTAAGGCACTCAAAGTAAGGGACGGTAGCCCGTTGGACGTTCCATTGATGCAATTCTCCTGGGACAAAGAAATGGGTATGCACATCTACATGGGAGAAAAGCCACGGGAAGAAAAGGAAAAGCGGAAAGAAAAGGAACTGGCTAACGTGGCCCGTGAGATATTCGATACGCAAAGGCACCTGACATATATCGACCTGTGCGACCGTATTCAGCAGACAATGGATGTAAAGGAACGCACGGCGAAAAGCTATATCAAATATATGCGTGAGAAAGAAATTATCATAAAAGACCCGTCCAATCAGAATTACTTTATGATAGGGCATATCATCTAAAATACGAATGTTATGTATATAGATAAGGAAGTATTTGAAGCATGGATGGAACGCATCATGGATCGCTTCGACAAACAGGATAAAACCCTTGATAAAATGAGTAAAAGACAGAATATGTTGGATGGAGAACTGCTGCTCGACAATCAGGACTTGTGCCAATTACTGCACGTAAGTAAACGCACCCTGCAACGGTATCGTAGTTTGGGAGAACTCCCTTTCCAGATGATTTACCATAAAACGTATTATAAAGAGAGTGATGTGCATACATTCATCCGGGAGAACTTCAATAAAAAGAAAAACAACCGGAATAAGAAACCGTAAGAAATTTCCTTTTTTCTTTTTTGTTCATAGCTATTGATTTTTTGTTAATGAGAAAGTCCGTACCGTCGGGATGACAGGCACGGACTTTTGCTTTTGATGCAGTAAAAAATAATTTTGGATGCACATAAAATAATTTTCTGTTAAACAGAAAGGTTTTTTGTAAGCATCCTCTGCCGGAATTTAACAATATCATTCAAGGAAAGAATTATTTAGGATTGAATTTGCTCCTAAAAGCCATGATTGTGTTGTTATTCTCATTTGCCCAATTTATTAAGGCATCAATATGTATAAATAATTCATTTCCCAGTTCGGTAAGCTCATATTCAACCCTCGGTGGCACTTCAGGATAAATCTCACGTTTAATTATTCCATCGGCTTCCATTGAACGAAGAGTTACGGTTAACATACGTTGCGATATGTCACCGATGGTTCGATGAATATCGCTAAATCTTATTTTACCATTCACTTTTAAGGATGATAATACTAATATTGACCATTTATCTCCTAATCGTGAGAGAATATTACGCACAGGACAATCTTCACTGGCTTCAAATTTTTTAAAGTTTTTTTCCTCCATAACTCTCTCTTTTCTAAAAATAGTTATCTAAAAGTAAGTAACCCACTTCAATGTTCCTTCTTGTGTGATAGGAACAATCGCCTTAACTTTGCTACACAAAAGTAATAAACTTACTAATAGGAATCATTATTAATAATTAAAAAGTTACGCTATGAGTATTATCGAGAAAATTGCAGAAAGTGATAATTTTACCGCAGTAAATTTTGGAAAATTGACAGATGTATTACTAAATGGAAATGGGAAAATTTTTCTAAATGAACAAACGAAAGCAACAGGAACAGAAATATCAATTAGTGTGTTGCCCCCTCAAACGGATCTTCCGATTTTTCATTTGCACAAACAAAATGAAGAAACTTATCTGATCCTCACGGGTAAAGGAAAGTTTCAGGTTGACGATAAATGCTTTGATATTTCTGAAGGTAGCGTTATCCGTGTGGCAACAACCGGACTTCGGGGAATGACCAATACTTCTGATGAACCAATGATTTATATTGTTATTCAATCAAAGGAAAATTCACTCGAACAATATTCATTGGAGGACGGCATTATACAGGATGGAACTGCGTTGTGGTAAAATGTAGAATAAATAAATCCCGTAATATCAGAAAATTTATATACGGGATTTATTCTTTTACAGTTTAAAACCTTTTGTCGGCTCTTTCTTCTCGATCTTGTTAGAACTACCTACGCCCGCAATCACAAGCCTGTCGCCCATTATTTCCTTGACTTCTTTCAAAGTACCGGGCAAAGGTGCATCTTGCTGAATGGTTGTACCGTTTTGCGGAGGTAGTGAACTAACCTTAACCGGCTCAACCGTAGCTGAAGAAACACCCTGTTTCTGTTCCGGCTCCGTAACTCCTTCCGTTCCTTCAATCGGCTTCAGGGATAGTTGTATTTCCCTGTCCAGCTTTATCAGTTCCTCTTTGAGTTCTTTTAGTTCCGGTTCTTTTCGCCAGGTACTTTCAACTACTTCTTTGAGTATCGGTATATCCTTTTCTATCTTTGCATTATCAGCCTGATACCGTTCCATCAGCCGGGGCATCGTTTCGAGTGCATTTAGGAAGTTCAGGGATGCCGTCTTCGGATCGGTGGCCATAACTCCGTGATTATAGTTATAAAGAATTTCTCCCTCTCCTTTTACAAAGAATCGGTTTTGTTTGACATCAAATCCCTCTTTGCTACCGTTTTCAGTCTTTACCAATAGATTAAACCCATACAGCGTACCGATTTTATCATACAGTCCATAGGTCTGGGCCTTCTCTGCAATCTCGTTCAATTTGGCACCTATAAATTTAGGGTCGCTACCCTTCACATCATAAAGCTCTATCGGATTGAGTTTATTGCCGTCGGGTGCTATTTGAACACGGGAATTGAACGCATCTATATCCTTTGAAATGCGACCTATAAAAGCGTTATTCTTATCAACATCCGCAATAATATTCTCCAATTTATAACGTGAGGATGATTTACCACGTACAAATGCTTGCCGCTCACTTTCAAGGGATGCGATTTTCTTTTCCAGCCGTGCCTTTTCCAATAATTCGGTATTACCTGAAAGGATAGCCACATATTCGCTGAAATTCATACCGCCTTTTTCATCCATACTGCCTTCGTCAATGGTACGGCTACCCAGTGAATTGTTTTTCAACTGCCGGATGAAAAGCTGTTTATTATGAAGTAATCCGAACTTATAAGCATCGAGAGATTTTTCAACTGCATAAATAATTACATCTACTTTATTCTCGGCGTACAGTTTGGCTATTTCATTGCCTTTGCGTATTCCCCTACCATCCCGTTGTTCTAAATCGGACGGTCGCCACGGTGCATCCAAATGATGGATAGCAACGCACCGTTTCTGTGCATTAACTCCGGTGCCCAACATTTCAGTAGAGCCGAACAATACACGGATTCTACCGTCGTTCATATCCCGTATCATGGCTTTACGGGCACGGTCGGTTTTTGCTTCCTGAATGAAGCGTATTTCGTTAGCGGGGATTCCATAGTCATCCACCAGTTTTCGCTTAATCTCGGAGCATGGATTCCATTCTCCGGGCTTGTATGTACCTAAATCGGAGAAAACGAACTGGGTTGCCTTGTGCTGGTCGTACTTGCGATAGTAGTCAGAAACCATCTTTGCTACGTGAGATGCCTTATTATCCACATGGTCGCCATATTTCACGGGATTGATAAGCCGCATATCGAGCGACATTTTACGGGCGTAGTCTGTTGCTATCAGCATTTTGGCTTTTTCTTCACTATCGGACAGTTTCGATCTTCCTAAAACGGTGGCATCACCTGTTTTTGCAAAGTTTACCAATTTTTGAATAAATTCCTGTTGATCGGGCGTAGGTGGAATATTATGCAGAATTTCATTCTTTGCAGGTCTGTCGATACCAATATCCTCCGCAGAACGATAATCGGTTATTTCTGCATAAAAAGCCGCCAGTTCGGGTACTTTGATAAAATACCGGAACCGTTCTTTTTGTACCACCTGATTCGTTACTGAAAACTCATAATCAATGGTTTTCTTTGCAAATATGGCTGCCCAGGCATCAAAGGTGGTGATACCTTGTCTTTCCAGTTCATTCGGTCGCAGATATTTAAACAGCAGATATAACTCTGTCAATGAATTGGAGATAGTTGTACCCGACAGGAATGTAGCACCTAAATCTTTTCCGGTGCGTTCCTGAATGGTGCGCAAAGCAAACAGCATATTCAGGGCACGTTGTGAGCCATCCGCATTGCCCAGTCCGGCTACCCGGTCGTGACGGGTTGTGAAGGTCAGGTTTTTGAAGCGGTGGCTTTCATCCACGTACAGGTGGTCTATTCCCATCAGGCGGAAGTCCACCGTATCATCCTTTCGGTTTTCAATCTGATAAGTAATGTTTTCCAGTTTGGCTGTAAGATTGAGTTGCCGTTTTATTAAGCCTTTTTCCATGCCACGGGAAATTTCCTTACCCTGTGCCCGCAAGACTTCCAGATTTTCTTCAACGCTATCGAGTTCAGCCTGTAAGATCTGCTGCTGTATTTCGGGTGATTGGGGTATCATGCCGAACTGTTCATGTGTTAAAATAATCGCATCCCAGTTGTTGTTCTTCATTTCATTAAAGATTCGCATCCGCTTTGCAGGGGTAAAATCTTCTTTACCGGGATAGAGAATTTTGGCGTTAGGATAGGCGGTACAATAGGTCTGTGCTATCTCATGTACATTGGCTTTAAGTGCGGTAATGATTGGCTTATTTACCAATCCCAGCCGTTTCTTTTCATAGGAACTGACACACATGATAAGGGTTTTACCACCGCCGACCTCATGATCTATAATACCGCCACCGTTGAGAATATCCATCCAGACGGCATCTTTCTGACTTTTATACAGATCGGGAATACCCAGTCCTCTTAAATCCAGTCCGGGGAAGGTTTGGTGACTACCATCATAATTAGGACGGACAAAACAGTTGAAAGTACGGTTATATTTATCTGCCAGCCGTTCTTTAAACTCCGTCGATTGTTCGCTGAGCCATTCGTTAAAGCCGTTTCGTATCTCGTCTATTTTGGTATTGGCGAGCTGTATGGCTTCTGTATCACGCACTTTTGTTTCCTGACCGCCAACCATAATTTTTTTGGTTATATCGGGCGAAGTATTGTGCATAGCATGTTTCATCAAAGCTATACCGTCAAAATTTCTGCTTTGAGATTTGACAGCAAATTGTTCCGTGATTTTCACGTTTTTGCTCTTGGCATTTACACTAAATTCATCCCGGCTGCCAGTATACTGTACGGAAACATCCGTATCAAAAAGATAAGTAGCAAATTTGCTGTAAATTCCTGTCGGTATCCAGCGTTCACCGAAGTTGAAGTCTAAATCCTCAAAAGGTATGGGGCGTGGCGTGGCTTCCCGTAACGCTGCCAGCGATTCTTTGGCTTCCTCATTATCAGGGTGCGTTTCAAGATAATTTTCTACATAATCGGCTTTAGCTATGACATTACCACTGATAAACTTATCCTTAATTTCATATTCAGAAATCATGGGATTGAAATACACATCGCCTTTGAGTTCCTGCAACATATCATCCGGCTCCCGGTTTGTCAAACTTGCCATATATTCAAGGTCTACTCCTGCATATTTATTCAAGGATGCCACGAGTGCTTCTTTTGCTGTGTCCGCATGAGTAATCTCATTGGGATTGAAAGCTACGGGTTGCTGAAAAATATCCGCTTTAGTGGCTTTGCCGTTTACATACCTCTCCAGGGAAAGTATTTCAGTGCCTCCTGCATCCATTTTAATCAGGCTCAGGTTTTTGGCATCATTTATATTTCCGAAACGACGGGTAAAATCGTCATATAGCCTGTTTAACATCTCACGCAGTGCGGGATTTTCTTCTAATCGTGTCGCTTCATTCCTATACAGGTGATGATAAGTGTCCCGTATCTCAATATAAAGGGATGCTTTCATCTTCTGTGTATCGGTGAGTTCCAACGGATGGAACATCGGTTGAAAACCCTCTAAATCCCGCAAATAGCCGACACGGTTGTTTTCGTCCGTGACCAGAGAACCTTCTTTATAATGTTCCGGAATGTTCTCGGCTATGTAGGGAACAGGTTTAAGCCGTTCTTTCCGTTCTTCTTCGGCTAAAGCTCTTAGCTTTTCCTGGTGTTCTTCTTTCCGGGCATCGAATACGGGATATACGGGTTTGTCTGTAATCCCGTCTTGGGCCTGCCGTTCTTTTTCGATAGCGGTGTTATGAGCCAATTCCTCCCGCCAATCCATAAAGTCAAGTTTAGCAGCCTGTTGTTTGCTCTTTTTACCTTTACGGCGTTTCGGTCGGTTTGCCTGATTCCGTTCTTCCTGTGTAAAGCCGAACAGGTCGTACAGCGTTATTAGCGGCTCCTGCGTTATGGATTGAGGATTCGCCTCCATAGTCGGCTCTTTTTTAATGGCAGGATCGTCCATATCGAACAATGTGCCGGCAAAGTTTCCGGGTGCGATGGACGGTTTAACGGCTGTTTGTTGGGAAATGACCGTTGCTACTTTTTCGACGGAATCTTCCGGTAACAGTGTATTATCCGAAAAAAGTGTTTTATCGGGTGGTGAAACAGATGCACCTTGCTGTTGCAATTCCTGTTCGGGTAGCTGTTGCTGAATCTCCTTTGATATTACAGGTGAAGATTGTTCAACCGCTTGTGCAGGATTGTTCTGTGAATAATTTTGGTAATGCTGAATATCCAGATGTTGTGCAAAATCTTCCTTCAGCATCCGTTTGATTTCATTGGAAATACCTTCGATACCACCGTTATGATCGAAGACAATCGCTGGTTTTCCATAAGGGTCGGTATCAACCTTTGAGCTGGTCTGTACCACCCTGTTGAAGTCACGGAACAGGTTATTGATGGATATACCGTTAGATAGTTTTCGGCTCTCAATAAAATCCTGTTGCCTTTTGGTTGGCTCGATGTTCTTATTATTCCTTTGTAATATAATCAGGTCGCTGCCTACTTCTGTTCCTGCATGATCTGTAAAAAGGTTATTCGGTAGCCGGATAGCCGATACTAAATCGCAGCTTCTCATCAAAAGTTCCCTGATAGGCTTATTTTGTTCCGAATTAAGAACACCCTGCGAAGTAATAAAGGCAATCAGTCCACCTTCCCGTGCTGACATCGCACTTTTAACAAAAAAGTAGTTATGAATGGATTGGGTAGACTGTTTTACTTCCTGCTCGGAATGGTTGGATAACAACGGGTCGAATACGGAAGTATCACCGAATGGAATGTTCGATGCTATTAGATCGTAAAACTGTGAGTAACGTCCTTCCATTTTTTCGTAACCCTCAATCCTGATTTTGTCTTCAGGATAGAGTTGTGATAGAATCTTACCCGTTATCAGGTCTTTCTCAAAGCAATATATCTCCGATTGGGGTGCGGTTTCCTTGAAAGAAGAAACAAAAGCACCCACTCCCGCACTCGGATCGAGAAAGCGTGCCGGGGTTATACCACTATCCCGCAAGGATTCGGATATAGCATCAATAACAGGTGTGGGCGTATAAAAAGCCGTCAGGATGGAACTTTTCAGGGAACTGATATACCGTTTGTATTCCTCCGGTGTAGCGGATGCTTCACGGAGTACCTCGTGAAGTTCGCTGACCAAAGGAAAAAGCTCGACTTCGGATTTTGACCACCGGTTTATATCTTCCGGCTTATCGGCAGGGCTGAGAATGGCTTTAATGCCACCAAACCCTGAATATCGGGCAAGTATTTCCCGTTCTTCGGGGGTTGCCTTTGTCTTATCCTTATCGAGCCTTAACGCTAACTTAATTGCGTCGATGTTATCACGCAAATGAGTTTTTTTATTGTAACTCATCTTCGAGCAATAACATGATTGTGCCGGTTAACTCTGTATAGAGCATCTGGTACTCGGATGATTCGGCATAATCGTCAGAAAGGTTGTACTTGATAAAAACCGCTTTGCAGTCTGGCAACAATTCCGCTGCCTTCTGCTGGGCTGTTCCCGGTGGAATTTCTTCGGAAAATTCATTCCAGAGAATTTCCACTATGGTATTTAATGGAGAGAAGTGTAAGCCATTGAATAGAACTTCATTGGCAATCTCGGCAGCTTGAATATGGTCTAAACCGCTTTTAATGGCATCGCTGTAACTTTCGGCTGCCAGGTCGCCCCGTCCGGCGATGAATGAAAGATCACCAGCTTTGTCGGGATGTGAATCACGTAGATATGAAAGCAGATTAAGGCGGAAGTAAGAAAGTTCCGCAGGTTCTAAATTATTATTGTTACGAATCATAAATGTTGGATTTTTTAGTGGTGAAACTTATTTTTAGTCTATGGAAGAAAAGTAAAGGCACCGGGGTATCCCTCCCCAGTGCCGCCACTAAAAAATCCGCCGTAAATAATCGTAAAACAATTAGTTATCAGACGTATTTTCAGTGGCAAAGATAGCACTTTTTTATTTACCTCTCTTTTTCCCTCCCGTTTTAGGTGGAAACGAAAAAACGGTTTTAAAGTCATTATCGAATGTTACGGCAGCATCGAAAGATTTGCCCTCCCTGCTTTTGAAACCTTTGATTACAGCAGTTTTGCCCTTCGTAAGCAAATCTTTTAT
The DNA here is from genome assembly GCA_002381645.1 of Bacteroidales bacterium UBA4116. GTDB lineage: Bacteria > Bacteroidota > Bacteroidia > Bacteroidales > Tannerellaceae > DFXE01. The sequence continues at coordinate 60,839 of DFXE01000024.1, read as the reverse complement.
CTGTCCGTCCGTCAGTTCCTTTTCAGATTTACTCCGGAACACGGTAAGCCCGCATGATTCATTGCTGCACTTGGCTACTTTCCGATAAATAGTTACCTGACCGTTTTCGCATTTAGGGCAAGGGCAGCTTTCACGGTTGTCACCGCCTTCAATTTTATTATCGAGCAGCTCCGTTGTGATTTGGGTTGCATACACTTCAATACCTCTGTGGAAAGTATTTGCATCCATTTCACCTGTGGCAATTTTGTTCAGGGCACTTTCCCATTGTCCGGTCATGGCGACATCCGATATCTTCTTCTCCTTTACAGCCAGATATACGACCAGTCCTTTATTGGTTGGAACAAGGCTCTTTTTTTCACGTTTGATGTAATCCCGTGAGAAAAGGGTTTCGATAACGGCAGCACGTGTGGCGGGAGTGCCGATGCCTGATTCTTTGAGTGCTTCCCGCTGCGCTTCGTCGGTCAGTTCTTTACCGCAGGTTTCCATAGCCGAAAGTAAACTACTTTCCGTATGTAGCGGTCGGGGCTTGGTTTGCTTTTCCAACAGTTCCACATCCCGGACGGTAAGTATTTCATTTTCGGAAAGATCGGGAAGTGCAGTTGCTTCGTTTTCTTCTTTCTCGTCCTGCTCTCCCCAGACTTTACGCCATCCGGCACTTTTAATAATGGAGCCTTTGACTTCAAAAAGAACTTCGGCACATTCCAGTTTAATGGTGGTGGAATCTTTGATGCAGATTTTTGAAAACGCTTCAACCATACGTCCGGCAATCCGTTCATAGATTTTGTGTTCATCATCCGGCAAGTCTTTCGGTTCATTACCGGTTATTAGGAGCGCATGATGGTCAGTTACTTTGCCGTCATTCACCGAATGGCGGTTAAGTTCGGAATTGCAGACCGCCACAGCCTGAGAACCGAATACCGGATGTTCCCAAAGCGTAGAAATCAGGTCATAGATACCCTCAAACACATCCTCCGAAATAAAACGGCTTCCGGTACGGGGGTAAGTGATTAACTTGGCCTCGTACAATTTCTGTGCGATTGACAGGGTTTTATCCGCCGAAAAACCATACTTGCTATTCATATCCTTTTGTAAGGTCGTCAGGTCGTAGAGTAAGGGCGGTTCCTGCCTTACTTCTTTCTTTTCTACGCTTGCGACTTTTACTTCTCCTGACCGCACGCGCGATAACAGTTCTTCCGCTTCTGCTTTCGCAGAGTATCGTTCTACGGAGATAGCGGCAAATGCGGTGGCATCTTTGGCGGTGTGAAGCCTGAGCTGAAAATACGGCTGTGGTACGAAGTCTTTGTTTTCGAGATAACGGCTGCATATCATGGCAAGCGTGGGTGTCTGCACTCTCCCCAGTGACCATACCCCGTGCCCGGCAGAAAGGGAAAGAGCCTGTGAAGCATTTATACCGACAATCCAGTCCGCCTGGCTGCGGGCTTTCGCCGAAGCGTACAGATTGTCGTAGTCTTCCCCCGGTATCAGGTTCTCCATGCCTTTGCGGATAGCCTGATCCGTGAGTGAGCTTATCCAAAGACGGTCGAAAGGACGTGAACATTCCAGATAATTATAGATGTATCTGAAGATAAGTTCACCTTCTCTACCGGCATCCGTTGCCACAACAATCTTATCACATTTCCCGAACAACTCTTTAATGACTTTGAGTTGTTTCATGGTTCCCGGATCGGGTTTGTATTCTTTTCCGTCTTTTACCTGACGGGGAATAAGTTTAAACTGTGAAGGAAGTATGGGCAGGTTCTCACGTTGAAAACCTGTAAAACCATACTGTTCGGGCATTGCCAGACCTACCAGATGTCCGAAGGCCCACGTAACGGCATAGCCGCCGCCTTCGAGATAACCGTCTTTGCGGTTATTTGCTCCCACGATAGCTGCAATGTCACGGGCTACGCTGGGTTTTTCTGCTATTATTACTTTCATTATTACGTTGGATTTTTTAGTGGATATTACATTTTAACTCCTGATGACTTCTTTACAGGCTTTTTGCTTTGCTGTTGCTGCTTCTGTTGTTCAGTCGGTGCCTGCTGACCTTGTTTAAGAGGTTCATTTACGTTCTTAGTAGCTTCGTTGGTTTTACCCTGCGAATTGACGGCTACCTGTGTTTTATTGCCTTCGGCAACTTTCACATCCGCACCCTGCTTTTTGGCTTTGTCGGGGTTCCATTTGAAAAAGTCGAGTTTGCCTTTTTCCTGATTCACCTTTACATAGGCATTGAATGGCTGGTCTTGCCCGTCTTTGAGCATACCCTGAACATATACTGCCTTATTGTTACGAAGCATATCCTGTTGGGTATCGTTCAGGTCAACACCGAGTAGTTTTTTAGGGATGCGGACTTTGTTTTGCTCATCGCCCGGCTGTTGTTTCTGCTCCTGGTTGGCTTCCTGCTTGTTGTCCTGCCGGTAACGGTTGCGGTCAAGTCCGTCGTAGGTAAAATCATAAGAGCCTTTTGCCGCATTGAACTGAACGTAACCATCGAATTTGAAAGGATTTTCAGTGTCTTTGGTATTGCGGGAAGTCATGGCTTCCACCAATACTTTCTTACCGGCTTTTATATCCTGCTGCTGTTCGGGGGAAAGTTCCACGCCTTTGAGGTTCTGGGAAACATTCAGTTTATCCAACGGAACAGCTTCCAGACGGTTGGTAATCTTGTCGATGGAAACAAGTGCGGGCACTTTCTCTCCGGGAGTAGGTTCCAGTTCCACAACCCTGCCGCCGTTACCGGTAGCCAGTAGGTTCTCTTTTACGTCATCGGGAAGCATAACGCCCTGAAAAGGTTTATCCAAATCGACCTGTTGTTGATAGGGATGCGGAATGAATTTCAGGCTTCCATCCGCCTGTTCTTCCAACGAAAGACGTGCTTTCATAGGATACTCAACTCCTTCGATTTTCGGACTGATATCTACGAGGTGCGGAGATTTATACCCGTAACTCATGGCTTTCATTTCGCCTACTAAGTCTTCCGGCTTAATACCGTACTTTTGATATTCACCTTCAGGAATACGGCTGGTGTCGTATTCTTTGTAATTGTTTTGCTGTTCTGTTGCTGGTTTCTGTTCCATGTCTGCTTTTTTTTCTTCGGTTTTTACTTCTTTTTGATTATCTGCTGCTTTCCGTGATTGCTCCTGCTTTTCGATAAAATCTTTCGGATTGATGCGGTACTTCTCCAAATCTTCATCTTTTATCTGTATGATTTTGTCGAGCATATCCACAGTTACAGCGAAAAAACCCGTATGTGATGGGTTCTTTGCCTGGCGAATGAAGTTTTTGAAAAAGTTTTCGATTGGGTCGGCGTGCTTGTCGATAGTGAGAAAATCGGTTTGCTTCGCCTTCATGGGATCGACGGCATCAATCTGTCCTTTCTTATTGATGCCTTTCACTACTTTGAGTTCGTTTCCGCCCTCTTCTCTCATCAAGAGGACTTTGTCTTTCGGATTTAATTTTTCATCCATTTATCAATACTTTTAGTTCTGCATCACTATTAATGCAGAATAAAAGTAAGGGGATTCGGCTGGTTAAAAGTTGTTTGTGGGTTTGGTGGCAGTGTGTGGAACCGGTTTGGAATTGAGTGGCTTCATGGAAGCTGAAAATGTACTTAAAGTATATATGGCATTTCCTTCCTGTTACTTAAATAATTCGTATTTTTATCGGCTAAAATATTACAGACATGAACGATAATGAAAAAATAGAAAGACTTAAAATACTCCTTACCGGGATTTCAACTAATTCTCCTATTGATAGTGACAAAGAAAAAGAATATAGTCAGCTAAGAAAAGAATTAGTTTCAACCGAAAGACTGAAATTGATTATCCCTAAAGAAATAAAAATATGTGCAACTTTAGAGGATTTCAGAAGAGAGATGCAAAAGAAAGGAGGTTATGCTCCCAGACGAGATTACATCAATGAAATATTTTACCCATTACTGAATGAAGAAGAATCTTTACTCGATTCAATACAGGATATTGAACAGAGAATCAATTTCGGACATCTGAATTTATTGCCGGCTGATATTCAGGAAAAAGGGAGGGAAATGTCCGAAGTCTATCTATATCTGTATTGCATTGAAAATTCCTTCAGGATATTCATTGAGGAAGTAATGAAAACCGAAACAATCAATATACCAAAAAGAGTACAGGACACGATTGATAAACTTAAAAAGAGTGAGCAAGAAAGTAGGTATCTTCCCCTGCGTGGCAATAATGATTTATTTTATTGCGACTTCATTGAGCTTGGTAAAATAATGGTAGGAAATTGGGGCGTTTTCGGAAAATTCTTCCCTAAAGAGAATGAACACTGGTTAAACGTAATGATTGATGAATTATATAAAATCAGATGTCTTGTAGCTCATAATAGCTATGTGGGCAAAGATGAGAGAGATTCGCTAAAAGTATTTTATAAAATTATTACTTCACAACTGAAAATGTAATATTCATCGGTTTTCAGATAAACTAATTATTTGTACTTTGTGAGCTGTCTTGTGTTCTTTGGTTATGCTGTTCGATGAATAATAAACAGGCTTCTTTTGATTCTTTCCTGATCTGTTCGATTTTTGGAAAGAGTTTGTCTATATCTTCTTTCGACACCTTAAAATCTTTATTATACCTTGCCTGGACGTAGGAATCCTCCAATAGATTAAAAAGTCTTTCGTTTTCCTCGTTATCGGTCGGAAAAGCCAAAGCCGCTTTATCTGTGAACCTTTTGCTATCCTCGAAAATCTGTGTCAGGCTGTGACCTTTGGGAGAATACAAAGAAGCGGAAAGTATGATGGCAAGGATATAATTTTCGGTAGCCTGATGCAGCATAAATGAAGTCATGGTATAGTCTTCATCCTCATAATAGAATTTGGCACCTTTCAGAAAAGATTCTGCCCTTTTATATTTGGCATTATAATACTCTTTTGACAGCGACAAGATCTCTTCGTTATTCAGTTCCCGTATTTCAGATATTTCATAAATCCCGGAATTATAGAGAATAATTCCCTGCATCGCTATATCTGTAAAGAAATAACGTCCTTCGTCAATGCCTTTGTTAAATTCTTCGATGGTATCGTGAAGAAATGATACAGGGGTTACGGTACTGAAATGCCGTCCCTCGTTAAATTTTGTCCGGGCATTTTGTAGTCTTCGCATGACCGATAAATGTCCGGCTTTTCGTTTCGGGGTAAGCACCACAATATCATAGTCCGATTGGAAAGTCGTTCTTAAACCGTGTTCGATGCGCTGGTCGTAATCCACATAATCATTGCGAGCATAAGAACCATAAAGAATTATATACTGTGCTTCCTTAACTTTCTCACGGATACAATCTACCAGAGAAGAAAGTTCTTCCTGTTTTTCATGTGGCAAAAAATCGACCGACGTTTTCATCATATCTGTTTTATTTAATCTGCTTTGTATAGTCTTCAATCTTGGCTGAACAAAATTTTTCTGATACTTCAGCCAGGTGTTCAATCCGCTGAAAGAGCAAAAAAATATCATTCTTCGTAACTTTATAATCCGGATTATATCTCGCCTCGATGTATGCTTCTTCTAATAATTTAAGTAGCCTTTCATTTTCAGGACTATCGGAGGGGAATACTTCAAGTGTTTCTCGTGTTAGTCTTTTTGTATGGCTGAAAAGCCGCATCAAACTGTGTTCTTTCGGACAATATAATTCACCGGTCAAAAGTATTGCACAAAGATAGTTTTCGGTAGCCTGATGCAGAAGAAATGCCGCCATATTGTAATCTTCATCATCGTATGCGTGTGATGCACTCCTGATGAAACTGGCAGCACTTTTAAATTTCTGTTCGTAATACTCTTTCGCCAGATTACTGATTTCAGTATAATTCAACGTCCTTTTACTGGCAATCTCATATTTGCCGGAATCATAAAGCATTATTCCTTCAGCCCTTATATCATTATGAAAATATCGCCCTTCGTTAATAGCCTGATTAAAACTTTCGATATTTTCTGTTATGAACTGAATGGGGGTGACATTGGTGTAATGGTGCCCTTTTGAAAATTCCTCAGAAGCATTTTCAAGCCTTCGCAAAATATGATTGTGTTCGGACTTTTCCGTAAGGACGGCAATATCATAATCAGACTTAAAAAAAGTACGCACGCTATATTCGGTACGCTGATCGTAATCCACGTAGTTACCCCGTGCATAGCTACCATACAGGATAATTACCTGCGTTTCGGGTACTTGGATAAGAATATTCTGTACGATGGCAGTTAATTCTTCTCTTTTCTCCATTGGTAAGTGCGCCAGGGATTTCTTCATATATGAACCGGATAAAAAATGATATATCTTAATTTAGGCAAAGATAATATTCTTCTATGGTTTAGAGGTGAAAATTAACATTTTATTCGTAAGCTGTCACATATAACACGCTGGTATAGGAACGCTTTCAGAATATTGATTAATTGCTGCCGGCTTATTGAACATCAAAAGAATTTTTTAAAAAAAAGTAAAACTTTTTTTGAACAATGACGTAAAAAGTTTTGTTATTGCTCTGACACGAATAGTGTCTTATGGTATAATAATTGCTTCAAAGCGAAATTAATAGTAGAAGTAATAATTATCCATAAACAAAAAAGATGTATTTTTGCTGCGAATTTTTTGCAGTAGAATACGTTAGGAATAACAATTACAAAAAGCGTTTAGCTTTACCCGTCAGCCGGAAAACTGGAAATTTGACGAATTGCGCACGGGGTAAACAAGTTAAATTGCTTTGCGTCATAGTATATGGCGTGGAGCTGACTTTGTTTTCGTGCATACAGGTATTTCCAGTACCTCCGGTTGCGAAATAAAGTTTTGCCCCACGCTTTTTTTATGTATCCGCTTGCCGGGGGCAGTAAGCACATATAAAATTCTTGAAACTATGGCAAAAAGTTCAAATCTCGCGGAAGTTCCTTTCGCAATTCACATCGCACAAACCTTGTTGGGGAAGCAAAGGTCTAAAATTATCGCAGATCCGCAGGTGGCCGAAACGGAGTATTGTAAAGTTGTAAATGCTTTATTGTTCACTGAACCAACGGAAAATGAAAATCACCCGGAATCATCCTTCCAAAGTTCAGTTGTTGTTAAGGTTTTCGACACACTTGTTCACTGTTATTTTGAAGATCAGGATGTGTGCGAATGGTCGGCAATCTATGTAAAGGACGAAGAGAAAGCGGAAAATTACCGGCGGCTCATTGACCGTACTTACAAGCAATTACCAGGAGAGAAAAATAGCTGGATAAATAATAAGGATAAAAGTATTATCAGCTATTTTTATGACGACCAGAATCAAAGGTATGTTATCGGTTTCCTGATGGTCGAATTGGAACAAAGTACACAATTATGGTTACAAGCAATCGCACAGAATCATGGTATCAATTAAGGAAGAGCTGGAAATTATTCGCCTGATCGAGAATGACCTGAACGAACAAGCGGAAAGCCATCGCAGGAACCAACTCATGCTCCGGTTAAGAACTTTCAAAGACTTAGCAGAAAAAATACAGTCATTAATTGATGCGAAAGTCGATTTAAACTTAATCGAAACAAAAGTCGGAATGCTTTGCAGGGGATTACAGGCATTATTTGACGAGTTGGTTGAGTTAAATGTTCCTGCTGCGGAATATATGGCATCTGTAACGGGTGATTAATTTTACATTTGGGGTTCTTTATTACTTTCTTACTCCCCGAAAAAAAGAAAGTAATTTTGAAAAGATAATTTACAAGTAAACAGCAAACTATCTGCTGTTACTGTTACAGCCGGACTTGTAAGGTTTTCATGCCTTTAACAAGTTAGGTCGAAAATAAAAATTATCTTTGTAGCCGAAACGATTAGTTTCGATTCTCACGATAGTTCAGTCAGCCTTGAAACGGCAAATTTTTAGCACCTGACTGGACGATACATTTTCTATGGACGCTTATCTAAAGATATGGCGTGCCTTAGATTGTATGTATATGTATGTGCTGGGTTTTGCCGACCTCAAGGATTACATTGCTTACATGAAGAGGCACGTTTTTTTTGTGTCTTTCATTCACGAATTAAAATCATTGAAATTTATGAAGCGTTTATTCACCAACTTATTTTATTGGTTAGACGATGTTTTAGAGAGATTCAGTTCAGTAATAATGGTAGTATTATTTTGTATTACTGTTTTCAGTGTGACCACTGCGGTTATTGAAACAAAGCACGCAAAAGACCTGCAAGGTATTATCGACAGGCATCTGACACGGGAAGCTGCCGAAATAAAAGCAAACGAATTAAAACGGTCAAGGGAAGAACGGGAACGGGAATGGCATGAGCGGGAATTTAGACGTTTTGAACGTATGCACGAAAGAAGAAGTAGCAATGCGGATAGTACAGGTAGAAAAAAAATGACTATCATAGAGCGGGAAGAACTATTAAGATGTATGCCTGAGATGATAAGGTAAAACAGTCCTCATTTTAAGAAAATGCCTTCACGGTTATTATGTGTATGGCGACCTAATGGTCGCCATACTTCTTTAAATCCCTGTCATGCAGGGGAAAGTCATTTTTAACAAAAAAATCAGCCGCACTCATATTTAAAATCCGAAATTTCTTCCATAATTTTGGGGTAAGAAAAGGAGGATAGAAAAAGTAGATTAAGGATATAAAATTCATTTGCGGCAAGCCTGCAAAATAATTCCCTGAACATTTTACCGTAGAAAAGTATTATACACAATGCAGTTATACTGCGTTGCGGTACTTTCTCACCCCTGTTGTGGCATAAGGATTGACCAGACGTGTGTATTTGCGATTGGTAATCCGAATGGTATATGGCAGGCAATGATTCAGTAAAATATAACAGGTTAATGCAGCCCACAGCGGAACTTTCCGCAGTGGAGATTCCTCTGTACGGGACGATTAAAGCCGGATATCCTGCCGAGGCTTACAACTACATCGAAGATCGTATCGACCTGAATAAGCGGATAATCCGTAATAAATCGGGAAATCGCTGCCTGTGGGTTACGAACCGGGAACTACTGGCGCCGGGCATCAGCTACGGGGATTTGCTTGTGGTAGATACCAAAATGAACCCGACAAATGATTCGGTAGTCTGCCTCTACATGATTGATGGAGAATATCACCTGCGCTGGATCGAGCGGACGGCGGACGGAATACAACTCATATCACCGAACCAGGACGTGCCGGAAATTCAGGTAAATGAGGGAGAAACTATTGAACGTGTGGCAGTGCTTACCCACCGGCTCAAAAAGTTTTCCAACTACCGCAGGCAGTACGGCGGTTATCCGGTCGATGCTGCGGGGTATATGGAAAAGGGGATGGATTATAACCAATACTTTCTCGGTGTGGATGGTTATTGGGAAACCCATTTTTACCTCCGCGTGGACGGTGAAAGTATGTCCGGTGACGGAATAGTAAAGAATGACCTGCTTGTGGTAGATAAGCTGGCCGAAGCGTATAACGATTCAATACTGGTATTTCTGATAGAGAATAATTATACACTGAAACGAATTGTAAAACATAAAGATTATATAGAACTGGTAGGCTCTAACCCTGCTTTCCCGCATATACGGGTAGAGAAAGGAACCCGGCTGGAACCGTGGGGAGTATTGACCGGAACGGTAACGGAATACCTGAAAAATTATGAGGTACTTCATTCATGCAGACCTAAATAAATTTTATTCGAGCATAATCCATACGTTTATGCCCTGGCTTTCCCTTACCCCTACTATAACCCTTTCAAATAACGACGGCTGTAATATCTGTTTTAAACCGGGTTACATCACATACGATATAGGTATAAAAATGGGTACGCCTATCTTTCAGGCGGACGCATTGGTAAAAAGATACGGTATCGAGGTCTTTTCCTGTAACTTTCCTCTCATCGCCGATATGTCCCTACGTGTAAAGAGCATATTGGGGCGGTTTTTCATCAATATAGAGGACTATTCAATCGACGAGATTTTCTGCGAAATAGATGCGCCACTCGATCAGGTAATGGAAATGTGCCGGGAAGTACGCCGGGTGATAGGCAAAGGTTTGGGGTTGCCCATTAGTATAGGAGTTGCCCATACCAAAACGTTGGCAAAAGTGGCAACCAGCTTCGCAAAAAAACATCCGGGATATGAAGGCGTATGTGCTATTAATACGGATGAACAACGTAAAATAGCGTTATCGCTTACTTCTATCGGCGATATATGGGGCATCGGTAAAGAACACAAAAAGAAACTCAATCGTCGTAAAATTATTACCGCTCTTGATTGGCTCAATAAAATGACTTCCGCTACTGCCCGTAAAACGATGGGCGGTGTAGTTGCTCAACGTACTTACTGTGAACTGGAAGGGCTTTCCTGTCTGGAACTGGATATGCTTTTGAAGAAGAAGAAAAGCATCATGGTATCAAGGTCTTTCGGAGAGAATATTACCGATCCCAACCTGATTGCCGAAGCTCTATCGAGTTATGTAGTTATGCTAACGGCAAAACTGCGGAAGCAGAAATCTAAGGCGCAGGCGATATATGTTTTTTTGGAAACCAACCGTTTCAGGGAACAGGACGAACAGGCGGATGATGAAATAGTAATCAAGCTGCCGGTTGCCAGCAGTTCGGATATTGAAATAGGCTATTATGCACGATTAGCTATAAAAGCCATGTTCCGTGAAGGACTGAGGTATAAAAAAACCGGAATCAGGGCAATGCGGCTTTGTGGAGAAGAAGCACTGCAAGCTCACCTTATGGATAAGCGTGACAGGAAGAAAGAGGATAGGTTAATGCAGGCAAAAGATAAGATAAATGAACGCTGGGGAGCAAATACGGTTTATCCTGCCGCCATCGGAATGGGTAAACGCCCCTGGCATATAAGACAGGAAAAACTACCGCCATATTGGAGTACACGTATTACCGATATTCCGGTAGTAAAGGACTGGCCGCAGAACTCTACGGCAGATGTAATAGGAGAAATCGTGCCGTTTATTTACATGAAACCTTTACCGGGCATATATCCTACCGTATTACGGGCGGTGTGAACCGGATGCACGGAGATTGTGTTTAAAGGAGAAAAGATCGTATGTGTTTTTTTACGTCACAGCGCAAAAATGCGAAAGATATTGCCAAAAGGTACGGTAGGCGGCTGGATATAATTGAAGCTGCCAGGCAAATACTCGCCGAGCAGGAAGCGGAACAGTTAAATAAAAACGGTAATGTAAATGTTTACGAAACCCGTCTTAACGACGGTATGTATGTTTCGCCCGGATGGGCACATCCTTATTCGGTTATCGTAAGCGAAAGCGATGAGCTTCAGGTGATGCAATGGGGTTTACTTCCTTCATATTCCAGTATCAGTGATTTTGAACGATATATGCGACAAAGTATGTACGTAAACGCCCGGAGTGAAAACCTGTTTAATTCCCGGCTGTGGAAGCGTATAACCAAAAACCGCTGCATAATACCTGTCGAGGGATATTTTGAACCGCACGAAAATAACGACAAAAGCAAAACGCCGTATTACATAGAACGAAAAGATAGGGAAATGATTTCTATTGCCGGTCTTTACGATGTATGGAAGCATCCGCAAACGGGTGAGCTGTATCAAACATTCGTAATGATAACCGTTCCTGCCAGCCCTAAGCTATGTAAAATACATAATGGAGGAAATAACCCCTGCCGGATGCCTCTTATCCTTACATATGAACAGGCAAAGGAATGGTTGCTACCGGATATGAAGCAGCCGGAAATTGAAAGGTTTCTTAATACACCGGATATGGACAGCGAAATAGTGGCATGGCCCGTCCGAAATAAATTTGACCGGGGCAACCCGTTTGATCCGTCGATAATCGACAGAGTTCCGACACAGGAAAAATTGGATTTATAATTTTGATTCGTAGGCTTATTTTTCTATTTTTGATAATCTAACATAGGATATATGGGAATCAAAATAATTAATGCTAAAGAATTGGCGAAAAATCAAGAAAAAGAAGTTCATCAAGAAGAACCTGCACCTATAAAGTTACAGGCGACTATTAATGAAAGCGGATATTTGCAGTTTGAGAATGATACTGCTCGTGCGTTGGATTTAAGAAGTATCAGTGCAGCTAAATTTGCTCATGACGAACAGCACAATGATGTCCTATACATCATACTATGTAAAAATGCCGATGATGAAACATTCGATATAAGAAATATTTTCGGGGACTATTATGTACTTTCTCAATTATTATTCGACAACTTAAAACTTCCATATAAGGAAATGATAATTGAATATGAATTAAAAAAAGAAGATAACCCTGATGGTTTGAATATTTATAAGTTAGAAAAGGCTAACGAAAGAACCCGTCCCAAAAATAAAATGCCGCTATCGAAGTAGCGGCATTCCCTTTTATTCTTGCTCAGGTAATAGTTTACAAAGTATCGGATCATTCTTTATCCGTTCCAATAAATCCAAAAGTTTGGATTTACTACAAAATCGTAATATTAAAAGAATCCAAACAGATTAGATTATATATCAGATATTTAATGTTTTACACTTTCATTTCTTTGGATTTTACATCTAACTTGCCAGTCTGTTTTTAACTTTAATAAAAATAAATCTCATGGACTTGCAAGAATTAAGAACCAAGTATCCTCTTCTTATTTCTTATATGGAAGACCATAATTACAGTCTGCAGTATATAAGACATATTAAGAATGAAAGCCTATGGATTCTGAGGGAATCTGAAAATTATGACTGGAAAACATACGATGATATCTATCAAACGTGTGTTGACACATAAGTAGATACCAAACACAATTAATTTCACAAATAGTTTCAAAAGTACTGATTTATTAAAACACCCTCATTACAGCTTGTTGTAATGAGGGTGTTTTGTTGTTTATTCAACTTTTGGGACAGTTATACTTTTGCCCTGTACTCCGTGGTGATACCTCTGTATGCCACCAATAATAGCAACTAAAGCAAGGTCTCACTGGGAAAATCCAACTGATCAGCTATCTCCGTAAGCATGAATTTTGATGTATGAAGTATAAATTTATTTTCTATAAGGACAAGACTTCATTACCATTTGCATCGCTATTATTTTCAGTCAGATAATATTATGTATGAAACATACGCTTTCAATCCGTTAAGCCTCATTTCATTTTCAGAGTCATTGCATTAACTGCCACAACCACGGTGCTAACGGACATCAGTATAGCACCGACGGCAGGGCTTAAAATAATGCCGACCGGTGCCAATACTCCGGCTGCCAGAGGAATGGCGATTATATTATATCCCGCTCCCCACCAAAGGTTCTGAACCATTTTACGGGTAGTGTTCTTTGCAAGCGAAAAGAAATGCAGGATATCCGACGGATTACTCTTTACCAATACCACATCGGCCGAGTCGATGGCCACATCCGTTCCCGCTCCGATTGCCACGCCTATATCCGCTCTTGCCAGCGCAGGCGCATCATTCACACCGTCGCCGACCATCATTACAGATTTTCCTTCCTTCTGGTAAGAAGAGATCACTTTCTCCTTATCTTCCGGCAATAATCCCGCATGAACATCCCCGATGCCGACCTCGGCGGCTACGCTACGTGCATAACCCTCATTATCGCCCGTCAGCATTACCGGGTCGATATTCATTCTTTTCAGACCTTCGACCGTCTCCTTTGCTTCCTGTTTGATCTCATCGCCCTGAGCAACCAATCCTGCAATCTCGCCATCCACCAAAAGATAGCTTACCGAATTACCCTTACGGGCCAGACCATCGAACTTTTCTTTTTCGTATGAGAGTTTATTGTCGTCCAGATATGACGCCTTTACGATCTTTACCTCTTTTCCCTCTACCGTTCCGCTTAGTCCTGTCCCGCTGATAACATGAACGTTCCCGGCTTTGGGATAAGCCGTATTACGGTGTTTCGCTTCTTCGAGAATACCTATGGCAAGCGGATGGTTTGAATTGCTTTCCATTGCCGCCAGGATACTTAATACCTGTTCGTCGTTCCACTTCGGGGAAAGGCTCTCGATGGCGGAAACACGGAAATTGCCTTCCGTCAGCGTGCCTGTCTTATCCATCGTAACGACAGAAACCGCCTTTGCTTTTTCAAGGGCGTTCCTGTTGCGTATAAGAAGTCCGTTACGTGCGCCCAGCGATGTTGAGCGGGCCACGACAAGCGGGATAGCCAGCCCTAAAGCATGGGGGCAGGCTATAATAAGCACGGTCACTAAGCGTTCGAGAGCTACATTGAGGTCTTTCGTCAGCACGAACCATACAACAAAAGCGACAATGCCTACAGTAACGGCAATATAAAATAAGGCTTTGGCTACCTTGTCCGATAATGTTTCGGAGCGGGACTTTTCCTGTTGTGCTTCACTGACCAGTTTCATCACCTGCGCGAGAAATCCGGATTCTCCTGTTCCCGTCACTTCAACGGTAATGGCTCCGCTTCCGTTTACCGAACCGCCGATAACTCTATCGCCTATACTTTTGCTTACGGCTTTTGCTTCGCCGGTTACCATCGACTCGTTAACGGTGGTTTCCCCCGATATGATCTTTCCGTCGGCTGGCACCTTCTCTCCCGATTTGACTATCACATATTGCCCTTCGTGTATTTGTTGTAGGGGAACATCGGTTAACTTGCCGTCATCATCTACAAGGTGGGCACTTCCGGGCAGTAACTCCGCCATTTTCTGTAAGGCGTTGCCTGCATTACCAACGGCACGCATTTCAATCCAGTGACCGAGCAACATGATTACGATCAATGTCGCCAGCTCCCAGAAAAAGTCCATCCGATAGCCTGACGTATGGAAGAAATGGTTCGATATAAATGCGTACAGGCTGTATATATAGGCAACGGTGATACCCATAGATATCAGAGTCATCATTGCCGGGTTTTTACCTTTCAATTCCATTTTAGCTCCTTGCAGGAAAGGCATTCCGCCATAGAAGAACAGAAAGGTAGCCAATATCAGTACTACCCAGTCCGAACCGGGAAAAGAGAACTGGAAAGGCAGTTTCAGGCCCATCATAGACGACAGCATAATGATAGGTATGGTTATTATCAGTGATACCCAAAACTTCTGCCGCAGGTTACCCATGTGCGCCATGTGCCCGCCCGCATGGTCATGGCTCTGATGGTCATGGTTTTTATGCTCCTGAAGGCTGTCTTGCGGCATTCCATGATTGTGGTCATGCATTTCATGACCGCCATTTTGTTCCGATGGTTGGTGAATATGATTATGCTCTTTGTGTTCCATAATGCTTTATTTTCTTAAAATGATTTCAATACGTTAATTTCACGCCTGCTCCCCATTTCATCTCACTGTTGTATGAAGCAGACACTCCGAACCAGGACGTTATGATATAGTTCAAGCCTATATTGTACTCCTTGTCGGTATTTCCCATCAGATTCATTCTCAACCTGTTTGTTAGCGGAATATCTTCCCGTTCCAATTGCAAACGTACTCTTCCATAAGAATTTATACGGGCCTCTGCTACTATCCGCATAGGTAAAGTGTAACGGATACCGGCAACGGCTGCAAAGCGGTTGTCTTTCTTCAATTTTTGACCGAATATATTTTTTTCAGTGGAGGAACCCCTGTGGTTTTTCCATTCTGCTCCGACAAAAGGCATCAGCCACTGCATGCGTCCGATGTATCGTCCCGCCCGTATTTCCGCTTCGTAGCCTTTATCAGAATCATATCCCAGTTGCCACTCTCCCTGAAAACTCCACCGGGTATTGAAGTATTCGGCACTGCCGGCGTTCCCGTTGAAAAGAAAATCATTCTCAGCCGTGAAATAAAACATCCTGTCTTCGTGATAAAGGTGCCTGATCGCTTTTTCGGGATGAGGTATCTGCGGATTGGGAGGCGAATCCTCGTAGCTGAAAATCCGTCCCATACCACTCATCATGTGGTAAAGGATATGGCAATGGAAGAACCAGTCTCCACGGCTTTCTTCTCCGGCATGGAACTCAATGGTATCCGTTTCTCCGGGCATGATATCCACACCGAATTTGAGGGGTGAATATTCACCGTGGCTGTTTAACACACGGAAAAAATGTCCATGCAGGTGCATCGGATGGCGCATCATGGAATTATTATAAAGCACAATGCGCAGGTTTTCGCCTTCGCGAATGAGTATCTTATCGCTTTCCGAAACGGTTTTGTTATCCAGTGTCCAAACATACCGATCCATGTTGCCGGTCAATTCGAACCTCAATTCCCGGAAAGCGCCTTCGGGCAAAGTGGTTTTATAGGGAGAACGGAGCATGTCGTAATTTAGTGTCACGGGAGCCGATGTATTATTATCATTTCCCATATCCATAGAATGACCGGAATGGGCATCGTGGCTCATTTCCTTCTCCATCTTATCAGGTGATCCCGACGGGTTACTGTGGTTACTGTGGGACATAGACGAAATCTCAGGATACATCGCTTCGTTCATATCCATTTTTTGGAGTTCCATTTTCATTCCCATATCGGTGATATCCCCATTCATTTTCATCATGTCGTTCATCATCTTCATACCGGCAAAATAATCGAGTTTCGGTAATGGCTCGATCGGGTGTTTCATCCCGTTTCCAATCCATACGGAGGTCGAGCCGCTCCGGTCTTCGGCTGTCGCCTGTAATTCTGCCGAACCATGTTCGGGAACGGTAACTATTATGTCGTAAGTTTCCGATACGGCTATTATCATCCTGTCTACCTCCACCGGAACGACATCCATCCCATCATTGGCTATAACAGTGATCCTGCCCCCTGAGTATCTGAGCCAGAAATAGGAAGAAGCTCCCCCGTTGACGATTCTTAACCGGATACGTGAACCGGGTGTTAAGTCGGGAATACTGATTTGTTCTTGTCCGTTCGCCAGAAACTTTTCATAATATACATCGCTCACATCCATAGCGTCCATACGTTTCCATTCGCTTTTCAATTTAGTACCGAAGTGGCCTTTCGTGATGGCTTCCCCGTAGCTTTGCACGCTCTTTTTCCGTATCTTAAACCAGTCGTTAGCTGTATGCAGTTTCCTGTTTACTTCCCCGGCGCCCATATCGGTCCAGTCACTCAGCAATACCGTAAATTCCGGCAGGTGGTCTTCGTGGCGGAACTTTTGATCGTTCTCCCTTTTATGGATAATCAATGCCCCATATAGCCCCATCTGTTCCTGCACACCCGTATGGGAGTGGTACCAGTATGTACCGTTTTGTACGATGGGAAATTCGTAAGTTACCGTTGTGCCGGGCATAATGGGTGCGGATGTAAGATGGGAAACCCCGTCGAACTGGTTAGGTAGTAATATACCGTGCCAATGCAACGACGTTTCTTCATTCATCAGGTTATGGATATGGATAACTGCCGTATCCCCTTCTGTAAATTGCAATGTAGGTGCGGGTATTTGCCCGTTTATAGCTAAGGTCCGTTTTTGCTTTCCCGTGAAGTTGACCGTCGTGTCGTTGACGAACAAATCATAAACGACACGTTCCTGCGCTGCCATATTGAGTATAAAAAGCTGTAACATACAGCTAATGAGTAATGTTTTTAAAATTCTCATACCAAACCTGTTATTTTATTATATAACATATCTTTAAGAGAAAAGTTTCTACTTTAAACTTTTAGATAAAAACTTACCGGGTTTAATCAATCTACCGGGTGACCGGGGAGCTATTAAGGGGTGAATGATTCACTTCTTTTAGCGTACCCCGGCCCCAGACATTTCAGATGTTAGCAATTAAGCAATCTACCGGTAAGAGGTTATTATTGCTATAAACAAAACGTTCTTTTATTTTCTGTATTTGCAGCAATCGGGCAATGCATCATATGCTGCCTGGTCAGCTTTATCCTTATCCGTATCATGTCCTGCTTTGGCAATAGCCTTGCTGATTGCATCCAGATTAGTCTGATGCGGATTGAAGTTCAGATGTAGTTCCTTCTTTTCTATATCCCACATAGCCGAAGAGACACCTTCCACACCTTTTGCAGCAGTTTCTATCCGTTCTTTACACATTTCGCACAGTCCCTGTACACCCAACATGGCATGTTCATCCTGATGATGTTCTGTGGCTGATTGAGCTGTCGGTTCCGTTTGGGCTGTATCATTACTTGATGCACTTTTTGAGTTGCACGCGCTAAAAGACAGGATACCTAATCCTAATACCATAACTAAAACATACTTTTTCATTTTACTCTGATTTTAAATTGTTAATATACTATTATTTCTATTTTCTGTATTTGCAGCAATCTGGTAATGCGTCATATACGGCTTTATCTGCTTTGTATTTGTCCGTATCATGTCCGACTTTTGCTACTGCTTTGCTGATAGCATCCACATTGGTTTTTGCCGGGTCAAAGTTTAAATGCAGTTGTTTAGACTTCTGATCCCATGAAGCAGATGTAACTCCGTTTACGCCTTTAGCGGCCTTTTCAATACGATCCTTACACATTTCGCACAGTCCCTGCACATTTATCATGGCATGTTCAGTTTTGGCAGTCATGCTTTGTTTTGAATCTCCCTGCATGGAGGACATATCGTGTCCTTCATGCCCGGTTGATGTTTCGGATTGGTTTGTACCTGATGAGCTTCCCGACATATTATGACCTTCGTGCCCTGTTACGGGACGGGATGCTTCAGCATTCATCATACTACGTTTTCCTTCGAGTTGCGCACTGGCATCAATGGTAAAGGCTCCGTTGGTCACAATCTCATCTCCTTCATTCACACCCGAAAGCACTACATACGAATCGCCGAGCGACGGGCCGAGTACAACTTCATGCAACATAAATGCCGGAGATTGTGTATTCGGTTGCTTCACATATACAATCGAACGTTTTCCAGTCCACAATACAGATGATTTTGGTATGACAACTTCATTGTTGAATTGTTTCAACGGGGCTTTGATAATGGCATTAGCATACATTTCAGGCTTTAATTGCATGCCGGAATTAGCTGTTTCCACCCGGATTTTAGCCGTACGGGTTGTTCTATCCAATATCGGATCAATAAAGGATATTCGTCCTGTAAATGTTTTGCCCGGCACAGCCTGCAAAGTAAAATCAATTTTATCCCCGACTTTCAGGAAAGGCAGATCTATTTCATAGGCATCGAACATAGCCCATACCTGTGACAGGTTGGCAATATCAAAAAGGACACTTCCCTGATTGATATAATCTCCCTGGCTTACTTTTTTACTCACTACAATACCACCGGTATTGGCTTTTATTTCCACCAGTGCAGATACATTTCCTGATTGCTCTATCCTCGCGATCTGTTCATCCGTCAATTTCCACAGGCGCAGTTTTTCCCGTGCCGCCTGAATTAAGGCAGGCTGTACCGATTGCATTTTAGCTGCTTCCAGTAGTTCCTGCTGCGCACTTAATAATTCAGGGGAATAAATAGTGGCAATCGTTTGTCCTTGCCTTACACTTTCCCCGGTGAAGTTGATAAAGAGTTTTTCAATCCGTCCGCTGACATGGGATGTCTGTGACTGTGACAATCGTTCATCAGCTTGTATCGTACCATATAACTGTACGTCTTTTACGGGGTTCTGACGGCTGATAACGGTTGTTTGTATATTAGCCAGTGCCACAGCTTCCTTAGACAGTTGAATCGCATTCGGGTCAACGGCTTCGTCTCCGCTACCGGATGTTTTTAACGGTATCAGATCCATACCGCAAATAGGGCATTTACCCGGTTTATTTTGTCTTATCTGAGGGTGCATGGCACAAGTCCAAATTTGTTCCGCTCCCTCTTCGTGAACATGCTCAGTTGATTCATTCTGATTATTGGATGAACCTCCGAATATCAGCCAGCCGATAAACAGCCCGGCAATGAGTATCAATCCGTACTTGATATAATTATTATTAATAATCTTTTTTAATTTATTCGTTTCCATAATATATGCTGTTTACGTTTTGTTCTGTATCCTTAAATGAAATCAGTTTTTGAATAGATGCCACCATCGTATTGTAACTTGCGACTGCCTCGGCTTTTTTGAGTTGATAATCCAACAGTTGCCGTTGAACCTGTATAACATTGGTTAGATCGCTTTTCCCTGCAACAAACTCCTGTACGACCAAATTATAGGTTGTTTCAGCAAGTTCCGACTGCTTTTTATAGAGTGAAATCTTGCGAGAAGCGTCATCCAACAGGTGTTTTGTCTTATACAATTCCGATTCCAGCGCATTGTACGTATTGGTATATTTCTCTTTACTGGCTTGCCACCAGAAATTACTTTCGCGCTGTTGGGCCTTGTACTTGTTGCGATAGAGGGGGATACTAACGGAAACCATTGGCATAATCATATCCTTTCCGTTCATATCGCCCATTCCGAACATCGGATCGCTTGTTTTCTTATTGAGCATATATTGCACCCCTATACCCAACATCGGATAACTCATCTTTTTATCCATTTCTGCTTTAGCTTTGTAAGCAAGCCCTTCTTCGGTAATCATGTTCAACATAGGGTTCTGATCGTTGATCTTTGTCATGGCAGTTTCAGGATCGAAAAGGAACGGAAGTTGCTCAAAGGTTTCGGGTATCTGTATTTCGCTGAGAGCGGAGCGGTTTAATAAAGTATTGAACTTTGCTTTTTCCGCTTTTATTTCCGAAAGGATACTTTCTATGTTATTATCCAGTTCAACTATCTCCAACTGGATACGCAGCACATCAGACATACCGCCGGAAGCAGCACCACTCATGCCTGACGACATACCGCTACCGGAACTGCCCATCGAAGACATGCCTGCATTTTGAGTAGTTGGCTGAGAGCCACCACTGCTTCCCATTGAGGACATGGATGACATGCCACTTCCGTTTCCTGCCGGAGGTGTACTGGTTGGTGGGGTCGGGGCGGAAATTGAATATCCTGCACCTGCACCTGCTGATGGCGATGAAAACTTACGTAACGCCAGTTGTTCCAATTGAGTCAGCAGGGCTTTATTATCCCTGTTGTTCATCAGTTTTTGTTGTAAGCTGCAAAGTAGATACCATTGGGTATAAACTTCCAGATAAAGGTTATCCCTGGTTTCACGGAATTTTTCAAATGACATTTTTGCCATATGCGTGGCTTCGGTCTGTGCCGCTTTCTTTGTACCGAACCAAGGGAACATCTGCATCAATTTGAACTCGGCAACCTGTTTCCCTCCGATAATATCCATCGGTTCAAGGAAAAAGCCCATTTCAAGTTCGGGATCTGCATAAGCTCCTGCTTGTGGAACTTTTTGCAAAGATGCCTTATAAACCATAAAATCTGCTTTAACTCCGGGATTATTAAAGGCAGCTATTTTGAGGTAATGGCTGAGTGAATCAGCGGTTTGTGCTGAAACTGCACCGGTACCCATTATCATCAACAACAGCATTGTTAAATATTTGATTCTTATTGTTGTCATAATACTTTCTGTTTTTATTCTTTTATATTACCGTGTTTCTTTATTGCTGATTCACGCCACCAACATTGTAGTATCGGCACCACAAACATGGTCATTGACTGGATAAGCATTCCTCCGAAAGTGGGAATGGCCATCGGAACCATAATATCTGCTCCCTTACCTGTCGATGTAAGTACAGGAAGTAATGCAATAAGTGCGGTTGCGGTAGTCATCGCAGCAGGGCGTACACGTTTCAATCCGGCATGGACTACAGCTTCTCTTATCTCATCTTTGGTCTGTGGGTTGCGTTCAAGGAAAGTATCATGGATATATGTCCCCATAAGAACCCCATCATCAGTGGCGATACCGAACAAAGCGATAAATCCTACCCATACGGCAATACTCAGATTGATCGGATGCATCTGGAACAGGTCGCGCATGTTCATATCACCAACTGAAAAATTCATAAACCAGGGCTCGCCATAAAGCCATAACAGGATAAATCCTCCGGCAAAGGCTACGATTACCCCGGAAAAGTGAATAAGCGATGCTGTAACGGTCTTGAACTGAAAATACAAAATGAGTAAAATTGCCAATAAACTTAACGGTACAACAACCAGCAGGCGCTTAGCTGCCCGTTCCTGTTGTTCATAATTTCCGGCGAACTTATAAGATACACCTTTGGGTAATTCCAACTGTCCGGATGATATTTTCTCTCTGAGTATTTTATCGGCTTCCTTAACAACATCTACTTCGGCTTTTCCGGCTACTTTGTCGAATATAACGTAGCCCAACAGGAACGTGTTTTCACTCTGGATCATCTGCGCTCCCTTGGTATATTCTATATCTGCTACTTCCTTTAAAGGAATCTGAGCTCCGGTTGCTGTTGGTACAATCAGCTTAGCCAGTTCCTCCGGGTTATCCCTCAATTCCCTCGGATATCTTAAACGCACAGGAAAGCGTTCACGTCCTTCTACGGTTGTGGTCAGGGGCATTCCTCCCACTGCCGCACTGATTACGTCTTGTAAATCAGCCACGGTAATACCATAACGCGCCATATTCCGGCGGTTTAGTTTTATTTCAATATAGGGTGCTCCGACGGCACGGTCATAAAACACCGTAGATGGAAGAATAGACGGAATATCTCTCAAGGCCGTTTCCAATGCTTTTCCACCTTGTTCAATGGATTCCAGATCGGGCCCTGATACTTTCAATCCCATCGGTGCGCGCATACCTGTCGAAAGCATCACCAATCGGGCTTCTATCGGTTGTAGTTTGGGCGAGGAGGTAAGTCCAGGCATGTGAGATACATTGACGATTTCCTGCCAGATATCATCCGTTTTTTTGATATGGGGACGCCACTGGCGGAAGTAATCACCTTTGCTATCCGTGATAAGGCTATCGGCAGGTAACAGGCGAAAGCCATCTTCCGGATTGTAAGTTCCTCCTCCTTTTAATAGAAACTCTCCATTACGGTTTACTTTAAATCGTTGCCTGTGTCCATTTTCGTCCAGAATATATTCACTACGATAGTTAATTGTGTTTTCAAACATTTGGGTCGGAGCCGGGTCGAGTGCCGAATTGACACGTCCCCACTTACCTACGGTTATATCTACTTCGGGAATATTGGAGATGCGCTTATCAAGCGTTTCAATAAATTGCAGGTTCTGCTCTATACCCGTATGGGGCATGCTTGTAGGCATCAAAAGGAACGAGCCTTCATTCAGGCTTGGCATAAATTCTTCACCGATACCGGGAAAACGTTCACTTGAAGCCTGCCAGAAAGCAGTCTGTCTGAAATTTTTCCAGCCGACGGCTTCAAACCCCTTGGCGACAAAGCCGAATGTTGTATCGAATCCCAACCATATCATGATACCGAAAAATACGGTAACTAATGGTATAAGCATAAATTTCCAACGATGTGCCAAGCACCAGCGTAAGATGCGTTCGTAATAAATAACCAATATCCATAGCAAGGCTAAAATTACACTTATAGCAACAAGGACAAATATAAGGTTCAGGAAGAATCCTTCCTGTGGCCCGATAGGCAGCCATTCAACAGTCAGGTAATAGACGGCAACCAATATGGCGATGCCTATATTGATATAGGTAGGTATCTTTTTATTCGTCCAACGGTTGGCAAGGAAGTTGTTCAGTCCGAACAGGGTAAGTGCCAGGGCTGCAAATACGCCTGTAAAGATAAACAACAGGATACCTGCGGCTATCAGGATAATATTGGCTGTTTT
Source organism: Bacteroidales bacterium UBA4116 (assembly GCA_002381645.1). Classification (GTDB taxonomy): domain Bacteria; phylum Bacteroidota; class Bacteroidia; order Bacteroidales; family Tannerellaceae; genus DFXE01. The sequence continues at coordinate 37,273 of DFXE01000024.1, read as the reverse complement.
TCGTACTTGTGCAGAAGTTATTTTAATAGAGAATGCAAAATAAGCCAATGTAGGCAATAGGCTCAATCCTAATATTAGGGCTGATACCAATGCGAAAGTCTTTGTAAATGCCAGCGGGTGGAATAATTTCCCTTCCTGCGCCTGCATAGCAAAGACAGGCAGGAAGCTCACAACGGTGGTAAGCATAGCTGTGGTAATTGCTCCCGAAACTTCACTAACGCTTTTATGTATCAGATTTACAAACGCTTTACCTTTGGTTATTCCTTTGTTTTCGGGCATTTCCATATGCCGGATAATATTTTCGACAAAGACAACCCCGACATCGACCATGACCCCGATAGCGATGGCAATACCCGACAGCGCGACAATATTGGCTTCAACCCCCGTATAACGCATAATGATAAAGGTGGCCAGCACCGTTATAGGAAGCATGGCAGAAATTACAACCGATGCACGCAGGTTAAATACTAATACGATTACAACAATAATACAAATCAGTATTTCATGGGAAAGGGCTGTTTCCAATGTGCCGATAGTTTCCTGTATCAGTCCTGACCGGTCATAGAAAGGAACAACAGTAACTTTTGACACGGTACCATCCGCCAGTGTTTTCTGAGGAAGCCCTGCTTCCATTTCTTGTATTTTAGCTTTTACATTGTCAATAACCTGCATCGGGTTTGAGCCGTAACGGGCAACTACAACGCCACCGACAGCTTCGACGCCTTCTTTATCCAGACCTCCACGACGGGTAGCCGGGCCCAGATTAACAAAAGCGACATCTTTTATTTTAACGGGTACTCCGTTGCGGACAGTGATAACGGCTTCTTCCAGATCGGAAACATTTTTAATATATCCCAATCCCCTGACAAGGTATTCAGCCTTATTGATTTCAACTGTTTCCGCACCTATGTCCAGATTGCTCTTTTGCACGGCATTCATCACATCCATGATGGATACGTTAAAGGCGCGCATTGCATTGGGATTTATCTCTACCTGATATTCTTTCACAAAACCGCCGATAGATGCTACTTCGGATACTCCTTCGGCTGCTGAAATCGAATATTTGGCATAAAAATCCTGAATAGTTCGTAACTCATCTGGGTTCCATCCGCCGGTTGGTTCCCCTGTTTCGGGGTTACGTCCTTCAAGGGTGTACCAGAATATTTGTCCTAAAGCAGTGGCATCTGGCCCCAAGCTGGGCTGTACCCCTTCTGGTAATGTTCCGGCAGGCAGAGAGTTCAGCTTTTCAAGTACGCGTGAACGGCTCCAGTAAAATTCAATATTATCGTCAAAAATGATATAAATAAACGACATACCGAACATGGAGGTACTACGAATGGTTTTTACTCCGGGTATTCCCAATAGCGAGGTAGATAACGGATACGTGATTTGTTCCTGAATATCTTTCGGAGAACGTCCCATCCATTCGGTGGCTACAATTTGCTGATTTTCTCCTATATCAGGAATAGCGTCCACAGGGACGGGATCGCGTGGCAATAGGCCACCATGCCAGTTGAATGGAGCTGTCGATAATCCCCAGACAATAACGATAACGAGTAACAGTAATGTTATAACTCTGTTATCAAGAAAATATTTAATGATTCTGTTAAGCATAGTAATATTGTTATTTATCTACCAATAGTAATTTATTCAGGTTTTCCCATTCTCCTCCGTCATACACATTTATAAACCCCTTATGTGTTAAAAATGTTTTAGCTTCTTTACTTCTTTTTCCACTACGGCAAACTATTACAATAGGTTCTTCCTTTTGCAAGAAAAAAACAGAATCATTCAGCTTATCCAGTGGAATATTTACAGAATTTCTTATATGACCTTTATTATACTCCTGCTCTGTACGTACATCAAGTATAATAGCGGATTTATCCTCTATCAGATGTTTGATAAGGGTATATTGGGGTACTGACGGTTGGGGAACAACCGAATCAATAGGAACTGTTTCCGTACTATTATGAGTATATACGGAACGTCCTGTGATATAGCCGGTGGACATAGCTATACCAATCAGAAAATAAAATGGTTTCATTGTTCTTTGATTTGATGAATATTTTGTTAATCTTTGTTTTTAGATATAAACAATTTAACGTACATCCGGTTTAGGATATACACAAAATTCAAACCAATGGCAGGGTAGCCACGGATTTATCAAATCAAATACGGTAGATACAAATATAGGTCAGAAGGTCAACGTTCTGTAAACTGAGACCTCCCGGCGGAAAGTATTGACTAATTTTTGTAATGCCATCATTCTCTGTGGGTATAAGCATATTCAAAACCAACCATACATTTTCATATGACGGCAATAGTTTATTCAGGTTAAATTGCTGAACCTGATGCTGATAGTCGTCCGTTGAGAGTTCTATCTGTTGGATGTCACAGCAATTCTCATGTGATGGCAAAACGTTATTTTCCTGCGCATTTGGGGTAGTATGACAGGAATTGTCTTCCTGTTGCGGCATTTCCATATCTTCGCAGCAGGACTTTTCTATATCATTACTTAAAACTCCAAAGGAATATAATTCTCCTGCACAGAAATGCATGGCAAGTACGGGATGCATCCCGATAACCAGCATTAGTAGCAACAGAAATATTGATATAACCTTCTTCATTTTTATTATAAAATTTCACTTATAGAGTTAGTAATTTGCAAATATAAGCAGTATTTTTTATATTAACACAAGAAAGATACTTTTTTTGTGTCAAGTTTAGTCTGCCTTGAGAGATTTTCACAAATGAGCTTTGAAATCGGAATATATTTTATTTTTTTACGATTTTGTTAAGTCCCAATAATGAAGCAAGACTATCGGAATCAGTTTTCCATTTTTTAGGGATATACTGTTTGTTTTCATCTTCCATCGTGGCTAATGCTTTCGATTCTTGCTCAGTCGTAATATCCAGATAAGTCATTGTTGTCTCCAAGCTTGCATGTCCAAGTAAAAATGAGATTTGTACGATATTCATTCCATCTTCTAACCAATGTGAAGCCTTTGCATGCCTGATTTGATGTGCATGTAACTTAATCGGAACATCACTGCAAATACGATGTGCAAAGGCTGCATACTTTTTCAACTGTTGATTTACGCTTTCAGGTGTCATTTTCCCCATTACACCTTTATTCCTTGAATAAAACAAGTAGGCCTCCGGATTTGGCTCTGCCGAATGAAATTCTTTTAAATATTTTTTCAAATGTGCCACCGCTTTCGGCAGAATATACAAAGTCCTTATTTTACGTCTTTTTCCAATAACCGTAATATAAGGTTTACTTGCCTCAAGATGTAACTGGTTCATTTTTATTGATAGAATTTCATCAATCCGGCCCGCAGTACAGTAAAGGACAACCAATAAAACCAAATCCCGCTGTCCTGTTTTTGTTGAAACATCAGGTATAGACATCAGGGTTTTCATAGCTTCTTTACTCATACCTGTTATTTTTTTCCTGACAACTCTTTGTCTTGGAATCAGCGTTGAACTTTGATAGAGTGAAAGGTATGAGACATCTTTACCTGCCAGGTATTTCAAGAAAGCCCTGATAGAAGCTAAACGGACATTACATGTTTCTCCACTGCAATTTCGCATATTTTTCATCCATAAAATCCATTCTTCAATGTAACTACGTGAAAAGCATTTGCCGGTCAGAGATAAAGAATTGACTTTTTTTTCCTTTTCCAAAAAGTCGACAAACAATGACAGTGTAATCATATGTCTTCTTACAGTATGGGGGCTGTTTGACTGTATTGATGTAGTATATACACAAATCCAGTCATGTATGTATTTGGCTATCAGGAGAGCCTCATTGGTAACTTTCTTCATCGTTTTGTAGATTTGGTATTATTTGGTTAAACGTATCTCCCGTAGCATTCTCAATGATTTCTGAGAGACCCGGAACCAGAGAATAATAATATTTGGTACTTTCAACATTAGTATGTCCCATACTTTTGCTTAATGATAAAAGTTTCATATGAGTCGTTAATCCCTGACCAATCCAACCATTAATGTTTTCCACCGCATAATGATGTCTCAATTCATAAGCTATTGTTGCTGCATTATTGCTTTCATACCAGCATTTTCTAAAAATACGGGTTACCCAGCTACCAGGATAACCCTTATTTGACTTTGTAGGAAAAAAGAAAACTCTATTGGGAATTATTTTTGATATGGCGACATCGTACTTTTTCATTAAATCCAGCATCGTATCGTGAAGTACAACAAAATGCTGATTATAGCCTTTGGAGAATCTAATGTTGACAATTCCATTCTCCAAGTCTATATCTTCTTTACGCAATAGTCTCGCTTCAGTAGTTCGCATTCCACTACTATATAATAGTCGGAAGAAAACAGGGACTGTGATTTTTTGTATTTTCCCGATCAATCCATATTTAGCATTGATAGAATCACATGAGTGAAAGAAATTTTGTAGTTCCGCTACTGTAAAAGCATGCGGTATATAGGTTCTTGAAGTGGAACGGGGCGCTGCTGGTATCTGAATATTTATCAGTCCTCTGGCCCTGGCATAACGCAAAAAACTAAGAACAGGATATATTCTTGAAATACAAGAATTAGAGTTTTCTGTATCCCTTCTTTTACACCATTGGTCAACCATTGTTTGGGAAAGTTCTTTTGCGGCAGGGTATTCCTTTTCACAATAACGTTCAAAATGGCGAACATTCAACAAATAACTGATGCTATCACGACCAGAGGCCTTTCTGTAGGCAACGTAACCAGCAAGGATGTCTGATAAAAAGGATTTAAATTCCATTGAACACCTCCTCTTTTACAGGAAAATACTTTATACTTAACGCACATTCTTTCAAATGAATAAAATCAGCTCCCAGATATGTATTGAGAGATTCCGGAGACTGATGTCCCAATGTTTGACTAATGACAGGTTGTTCCACCCCTTTTTCCAATAGTGATGTTGCTAAATGATGCCGGAAAAGATGAAAACCTTTTTTGTCGCACGGATGATTTCGGATGCCTGCTTTCTTCATAATAGTTACACAAATTGCATATAGATTAGGGCTTTGTAGTTTTCTATATGGAACATTTACAGTTAAAAATACTGTGTTTTCAGACGATTTAGGTCTTTGTCCTGTTATATAGTCGAAAATGGCATTACCCACAATCGCCCGCAATGGAAGAACCAGTGGCATTCGGGTTTTCTGCTGGGTAATACGGATTAAATCATTCTCCCAGTCAATTTGGTCTAATCTTAGCGCTCCAATATCACAACTGCGCAATCCCGTATAAAAAGCCAGCAAACCTATAGCTCTATGTTGCAGTGAGAGGGACGAATCGCTTTCCAACACAAACTTGATTTTTTTGACTTCCTCTTTTGTGAGATATTGTATGTTTTTCCTTGTATTCCGTGTTTCAGGCAGATATGATGAGATTTTTGAGCATATTCCCGTCGGATAAAACGGGGCACAGATATCAAATACGCGTCTTGTCTCTCTTTTGAAGTGATAACTGTGACAAAGCCTGGCATCGCTGGCGAAAATATCTATCACATTCTTTTCAGTTATATCCTCAAGTGAATATATACCTTGATTCTGCAATCGTGATAAAAAAGAACATGCCGAACATTCATAGCTTTTATGATAATGAAAAGGTTTAGCAAATTTCGATTTTATCACATTACGATATGTGTCTATAAAGTTTTTGTATTCAACACATAAGCCATCGTAATACGATAGCTTATGTGTATGTGTTGAACCGTCAGGTACTACAGATTCTAAAATGAATCGTTTGATAACCAACAACATTTTACGTTTATAATTTAACGTATATCTGTTGGTATATTTTTCGACACACGTTTGATAGATATCATCGTATGTTTTCCAGTCATAATTTTTAGATTCCCTCAGAATCCATAGGCTTTCATTCTTAATATGTCTTATATACTGCAGACTGTAATTATGGTCTTCCATATAAGAAATAAGAAGAGGACACTTGGTTTTTAATTCTTGCAAGTCCATGAGATTTATTTTTATTAAAGTTAAAAACAGACTGGCAAGTTAGATATAAAATCCAAAGAAATGAAAGTGTAAAATATTAAATATCTGATATATAATCTAATCTGTTTGGATTCTTTTAATATTACGATTTTCTAATTCATCCGTTACAATCTGCTTCGTTTCTTCCTTAATCCGGTTATAATTAAGCTGTATCTGCTCTTTCATCTTATCTTCTCCGTTCTCGTCAACAAAATTGGTAATCACCGGGATAGGTTTGTAGGCTTTCGTTTCGGCAGCCACCTTTGCGTTATCCACCACAATTTCCGCATGAAAAATTTTCTGTTCAATACGTTCATCGAAGTTATCCGCAATGGCTCCGACAAACATTCCCTGTGTCAAGTTACTGATTTTGGAAGCCGGAATCAGGCTATCCATTTGAGTAGAGATAGATGTTGTTTTGTCGCTTCGGGTAATACTCATACTTTGCCGCTTCTGTAAAACTTTTCCGAATCTTTCGGATAATGTTTTAGCAGTTTCACCTACCACCTGACCGCTGAAGACATTACCCACGGTGTTCATCACGACCTTTGCTTCCTTATCGCCATAATCACGCGTGAGCTGTGAGAAATCCTGAAAGCCTAACAGAACGGCAACTTTATTGCTTCGGGCCGTGGCTATCAGGTTATCTAAGCCTTTGAAGTATATAGTGGGTAACTCGTCAATAACAACGGAACTTTTTAACTGACCTTTTTTATTGATTAATTTAACGATGCGTGAATTATAAAGTCCTAAAGCTGCCCCGTAGATGTTTTGGCGGTCGGGGTTGTTACCCACAACCAATACCTTCGGATCGTCGGGATTGTTGATATCAAGAGAAAACTCATCGCCGCTCATAACCCAGTAGAGTTGTGGGCTAATCATACGAGATAGGGGTATCTTTGCCGATGCTATTTGCCCCTGAAGCTGCTCCATCGCACCACCGAGCCACGCATCCATAAAAGGTGAAAGATAGTTCTCTAACTCAGGATAGGAAGTTAGAATGGGGAAAATATCTTCGTATCGCTTATTCAGAAACTCGATGGCATGAGGAAAGGTGCAATATTTACCATTTTGATAGATACGCAAATACCATATAATAGCAGCAAATAAGATTATCGGAGATTCCACAAAGAAGTCGCCCTGCTTTTGAACCCATGTTTTGTTCAAGTTCAGCATAATGGTATAGGCACTTTCGTAAGCATCGCTGATATCCGACATAAAATCAGGATTGATCGGGTTGCATCGGTGGGAACGTGCCGGGTCATCGAAGTTAATAACATAAAAGGTCGGTACCTTTTTATATCCTCCCTGATTGTTCAGTAAATGATTATATGCAATGGTGGAGAGATCGGGAAATTTGAAATCATAAATATACATGGAGAATCCCTTTTCTACCTGTTGTTTTATATACTGGTTTACCACTGCATATGATTTACCGGAACCCGGAGTACCTAACACAATGCTCGCACGAAAAGGGTTTACTACGTTTATCCAGCCTTTCCATTCTTTTTTCTTGTACCAGAACTTTGTAGGCAGATTGACAGAATATTCGCTTTGTAATAATCGTGTTTCCTGCATGAATGATTCGTTTTCGGTATTGAAAACATCGTCCATCAGGTTGTTTTTGAGCAAACGGCTCATCCATACACCGGCTGCCAGCAAACACAGATACCCTACCGCCATAGTAAGGATATAAAATCCTGCGATTGCTTCTGAAGGCAGAGGAAGAGCCAATATCCACCAGTTCATGAAAAACAGGATTAAACCGATAGCCAGGAATACATAGATTTTCGCCCATGTAATTTTTTCCTCCTTTACTCCTTTGGTACCCAAACAGGATAAGGCAAGGAAAACAACCGCAAAAAATTTAGTGTAAAGGATATTGCCAAACAGTCCGGCAGTCCTGTCGAAATTCAGCAATATTTTATCCACCACCGATACATTTATTCCCCATTCATGCAGGGCAAAATAGCAGAACCAGTAAATGTTTATCACTACGAAAATAATACTTAATGCCCGCATAAAGTCCATGACCTTCGCCAGCCCTCTTAAATCGTCTTCTTGTTGCATTTTATTAAAAATTAAATGATTGAGAAGCGAAATTATGTGCTGTGCAGGGTACTTTGTACGGTTTTTAATTTGCTGGTAGTGTGTGGCTTTGGTTTGGAAGTATGTTGCTTAAAACTTGTTCAGAATTAATTCATAAAAATCTTCTTACGCTTATTAATTAATTGTATTTTTGTTTACTATAAGTTTAAAAGTCAATATGATTATGGAAAAATGGGATACCATTAAAGTAGATAAATCGGTTAAACCGATTCACTACAAAAACAGAAAACCCGTCGAATTGCTAATCGGCAAAGAATACTTTGTCAGCTTCGGAAGTAATAAGGTTAAACGGTGTAATCTGATCGAAATAGACAAAGAGGGTAACAGAGAAAGGATAACTATTGAAATCCCAGTTAAACCTCAATCTCCTAAAGGTTTTATTGATGGAGATGGGAACATCTCTCACCATTGGGTTGACACTCATCATTTGTTTGCCGATGAAATTGGCAATACACCTGAAGAAGCAGTTATGAATGAAGTTACTTCATAGAAATTAAAAATATAATTATGGAACAAGGTCAATATTTGAAGTTAGTTACAAATAAGGAATTTGATGTTGTGGGTGGGTTTATCGGAGGATTTGAAGATATTCCAACCAAACAAGATAAATTTAAGCCCGTTATGGACGTGGAAGTTATTGCAAGGAAAAATGACGGGACAGAAGATAAATTAGAAAATGTTTATCTTATGAATCATAAGGTCAAACAGTCTATTAAAGATTTTGAAGCTAAATTCTTGGATATAATTAAAGGAGTAAAGACTGATGAGCATCCTTACAAAAAAGATATACCATTAGAAGTAATTATGAATGTCAAGATGTCTGCCAAAAGATATAATAACGTAGATGTAGATAATATCGCAAAATGTGTTCTCGATATAATGAAAGGAGAATTATTTGAAGATGATTCACAATTACAGAGCCTATTTATATATAAAGAAGTACCACCTGCAAGACCTTTAGAGCCTAAATTACAGAAATATACCGGTTCAAAGGAAATTCCAGAAGGATTGACAGGTATTATGTTTGGTATTCGTCGTTTGGATACACGGAAAAGTCTTATGGCTCACCATGAATTTTATAACTTCGTTGAAATTTCAGAAGAAGAATATAATAAGTCAAAAGAAGAGAAAAAATAATTACATCTGCCTTCCATACCTCCGTTTTTTCTTTTTCTTACGCCGTGGTAAGGGTTTTTCATCTTCGGAATGTTGCCCTGGTTCCGGCATAAGTATTGAAAACATTCCGCCCGTAACACTATCATCCGATGAATGACTGTATCCCTGTTGTTTATCGGGTGTTTCATTTTCTACCAGCTGATAGAAGTCTTTCACCGCTGTTGATTTGTTTTCTTCCACTTCCGGATGCTTACCGCCATACATTTCATTAAACACATTCGCTGAAAATTCTTTGCCCAGACGGGAGCCGTTCAATACAGTACGGGTAGTATGGTCTATAAATGTGGCTCCATAGATTCGGTGTTCTTCGTTTCTCCGGAAGAAAACATCAATACCCTGCTTCCGCAGTTCCGCTCGGAACTCACTCTCACTCCGGCAGCTTGCTTTAGCTTCAGCTACGAATTTTAGGGTATGGGCTTTAAGATTCTTGGTTTTAATCCTCTCAGCAGATTTTGCCATCCGCTTCTCCAATCCGTCATATCCGACTGTCTTTCCGAATATAGAAGACTTTAACGGTGTGCCGACCTTATTACCGTCATTATCCATTGCAGAGTATAACAATCCCCTATATGGTTTTCCCTTAACTTCCCCTTTCAGTTCTTCCAGGTGTATATTATATAATGAAAGAACTGCCTTATATTCTCCCATCGACTGAAAGTGATACATGGATGTCAACGGCTTGATAACCGATGCAATCTGTTTTTTAAGATTTCCCTTTGAAGCATCCACCAGGGTAAGCTCCCATTGTTCACCCTGCTTTTGACCTTCTGCCGGATGCAGATTATACTCCTGTTCTAATTCTATGGTTATAGCCATACTACGTTCATGCTCTTTCCCGTCGAAAACTTTTCGTCCATCACTTTTTACCCGTAAGGAAACGATGTGCAGGTGTTCCCGTTCAATATCTTCATGTTTAAATATCAGATACGGCTGGTCGCCATAGCCTAAACGTTGCATATATTCCTTACCTATGTCCGCCAGTTGTTCATCCGTCAACACATCATCTTTATGGGGATTCAGGGAAACGTGGAAAACAGGTTCTTCCGTGCGGAAGTGTGCCGGGACAAACTGCATAAAATCATTGATACAATCCGTCACGTTGAATTGTCCGTCTGCCGGTTGGAAGACAAGGTTGGCTCCCAAAATCTTGCCCAAACCTGCATCTACCTTCTCCTGATTGTAAGCCAATGCGCCGTATAGGTTACTTCCGATGTTTATTTTGGCGACCATTTTTCCCTAAATTCCTCAGATAATTCTACGATTTTCTTCCCGATTTCCGCCAGTTCTTTAGTGGCGTTTTCCAATTTATAGAGCATAGCGAGTGCTTTTTTTTCCGAAAAATTAGAGTGAAGTTCCTTCACAACCTGATTATAATTCACGCCCACAGCACGGAATTGTGCAAAGAACGAAGTCAGTTTTGTAGCATACTCTAATGCAGCACGGTCGGTTTTTACGACACGGAACTCGTCGCCGAAAACACGGGCAGCAATGAAACGGGCTTTCGATTGCACACCGGATTGCTCAAACATCGTCAGGAACCTGGCGTGTTCCACTGCGGTGAAGTTTACCGAATAACGGAAATTCGCCGGGTCATTCTTGGGGTTTCTGCCCCCTTTACCCCGCTTTTGGGGTTTAATTTGATTTTCTTTCATACGTCGGATTTTTTAGTGGTAGAATCCGTCGTCAGGCATCCTTGCCGTCCCTTAATATCATCGCCCGAATGATTCATTATAAGCAACCGACTTCGGAGGTTGCGCCCCCCGGAGGGGCAAGCGTTTTTTGCAGCAGAACTTGTTTCGTGCAGCAAAAAACACAGCTTGCTATTTGCCATGACGCAAATAAAATCTGCCCGCAGGGACAGATGTTTGAGTGAGCGAAAAACCGTTAAGAAGGAGGCTGAAAACCTGCCGACATTTCATGCAGCAAAGTTACCGGGTAAAGTAACAAGCTGTACAATAGCCTAATTAGCCACTCGCTTCCAAATCGACGCAACTCGCTACCACCAACGTAAAAAGTGATAATCACACCATTTTTAGTGTGTTTATTTGCCTTCGTATTTGATTGTATGTACAGACAGACGGACAGTTCAACAAAGAGCTGAACGGATATAAAAACAGACAATCATCCTTATGTAAAAACAGACGGATATATGATTGAACGGATAAACGGACGTTCCAACGGCTAAACGTTCCAACAGCCAAACAGCTCAACGTAACAACGGCTAATCAGCTAAACGGCTGTACGGACAAACAGCTAAACGGACGGATAGCTGGAAATGCACTCAATCAAACAGATGTACGGACGAATGGCTATACAGATGGCTGGCCGAACATACAAATAGTATAAACACTAAAATTTCAAAACATGGAAAAGAAAACATTGAACGTGGCATTTTCCACCCAAAAGGGCGGAGCCGGAAAAACAACCCTTACCGTGCTGGTAGCAAGCTATCTGCACTATGTGAAAGGCTATAATGTAGCCGTGATCGACTGCGATTACCCGCAGCACTCCATCGCCGAGATGCGTGAACGAGATTTAAAAACTGCTATGGATGACGAGTTCTATAAGCTGATGGCGTATGAGCAGTTTACATCGCTGGGTAAAAAAGCCTATCCTGTAATCGAGAGCAGCCCTGAAAATGCGCTGGAAGATGCCGCCGAATTGCTGAAGGAAACACAACCCGATTTTATCTTCTTCGACTTGCCTGGAACAGCCAACAATCCGGCGGTGATCCGCACGCTGAAAGAGATGGATTACATTATTGCACCTATCAGTGCAGACAGGGTAGTTCTGGAAAGTACCCTGCAATATGTGGTAGTTATCAACGATACACTTGTCACTACCGGAAAATCGAAAATCAAGTCTATACACTTGTTATGGAACCTTGTGGACGGCAGGGAGAAAACAGAACTCTATCAGGTATATGAAGAAGTTATTGAGCAACTCGGCTTCCCTGTCTTCAATACGTTCCTGCCCGATAGTAAACGCTTCCGCCGGGAGCAATCCATCAGCCATAAGGCACTCTTCCGCTCGACCCTTTTTCCAGCGGATAAATCGCTGGTCAGGGGTAGTAACCTGGACACCATGATAGATGAATTACTGGAAATTTTAAAATAAATCATTATGCCGAAAGATAAAGACGTAAACCTGAATGAGATTGACGAAAATTTTATTATTGCCTCATTCAAAAACAAGGACAGGCGGAACAATCCCAGTGCTGACCCCCGTCCGTTGCTTCCACCTGAAGAAAAGGAACTAAATATCGAAGAACCTGCGCAGCCTGTTCGGGAAGAAACAAAGCGTAAAAAAAATAAGGCTCCCGATTACGAAAGCCTGTTTATTCAGGAAGTAAATATCACGGCCCGTTCCGGAAAATCGGTGTATATCCGAAAGGAACATCACGATAAGATTATGAAAATTGTACAGGTAATCGGGAAGAACGAAGTATCCCTATTCAGCTACATTGACAATGTGCTGTCGCATCACCTCTCAAGCTATCAGGAAGAGATCACTGAGCTATATAATAAGAATAACGAAAGTATTTTTTAACCCATAAAATCAAAGAACATGATACAGATTTTATTACCGCCCGTACCTATGCCGACAGAAGTTCGGATAACCCTGAGTGTAGTCCTGTTAGGATTAATCGTGCTGGGTGTGATTTTCATACCTAAAGCTCTCAAATACCGAAAGCGTATGCTGGAACATCCCAAACCGGAAGAACCCGAAAAGGACAAAACCGATGATGTGGTTATGATGATTGTCGATGAAGAAGACAGCAGCAAAAGGGAAGATACGGATAATGATAACAACGAATAAAAACAAGTCATTATGGTAAAGATAATATTAACCCTGATTTTCCTCTATTGCATTTATGTAGTTTACTTCTTTATCGGAGATAACAGACGGAAAAGACGTAAAAAAGATATTGTCGGTAACGGCAGTAATCTGACAGATTTAAGCCGGCGGACAGATGATATTGTAGGCAAAAGTAAGTTTAATCTAAGCCACTCACTGCCAGAAGCTACCACCACTTTGAAATCTGAAAATACAACGGAAAATCCCGATATATTTGTTCCGTCAAGCGAAAAACAACCCGCTGCGGAAGTGCCACCTGAAGAAATGGATGCAGCATTTTCCGAAACTCCACCCGATGAAGAAAACGAGCCGATGGATATTGATGTACCTCTCGAATATGAGGACAATGAGCCGGAAGAACCGGAACCGGAGGAAGAAGAAGTCGAAGGAGCGGCACAGGCAGCACTCGCATCGGGTGTCCGTTTTGAAGAGTTGGGAAATGCTGTAAGGGCGGTAAACAATAAAGAAGAAACTACCCAAAAGCAGAAAGAAGAAGCGGGACGGACACTATTGGAAATTCGCCAGACAGATATGTTTGAACAGCTTGTATCAGGGAAGCCGGACAGGGCAAATATCGTAACGGAATTTATGGATGCCCACCTCTCAGCATTTTACCGCCGATTGGATGAAAGGAATACTGAATCAGGTGGTAACAACGGAAAGAAAGTACCAGCCGATTTCGATATACGGAATTTCGCTTAGTACATATATATAATAATGTAAAAGAAGGAATATGAAAGAAAGAGATTATGGTTAACGTGCCTGAGCAGTAACAAATGGGTCTTTGACCCCCACTAAAAAATCCAAAGTAAATAATCATCGGTGCCGGGACTATCCACCCTGGTACCACTTAAAAACAATTTCTTATTATGACAAAGAAAAAAATTCTTTTGTCGGCAGCCTTTATCGTGGCTGCTGTGTCTTCCGCATTTGCGCAAGGTAACGGTATCGGTGGTATTACCGAAGCTACCAACATGGTAACGTCGTATTTCGACCCCGGAACGAAGTTGATCTACGCCATCGGTGCCGTAGTGGGTCTGATTGGCGGAATCAAGGTATATAACAAGTTTTCAAGCGGCGACCCCGATACGTCGAAGACTGCTGCTTCGTGGTTCGGAGCCTGTATATTTCTTATCGTGGCTGCTACCATTCTACGTTCTTTCTTCCTGTAATCCACTCCATAAAACAGATTGATATGGAGTATAATATTAACAAAGGAATAGGCAAAAGCGTAGAGTTTAAAGGGTTGAAAGCCCAGTACCTTTTCATTTTCGCCGCAGGCTTGCTTGCTGTATTTATTGTCTTTGTCGTGATGTACATGGCAGGCGTGGATCAGTGGGTGTGTATTGGCTTCGGTGTAATAGCTGCATCGGTACTCGTGTGGTTGACATTTAATCTGAATGCCAAGTATGGGGAGCATGGACTGATGAAGCTGATGGCAGTAAAGCAGCATCCCCGATACCTGATTAACCGGAAAACTCCGCACCGCCTGTTCCATCGTAAAAGGAAGGAGGTAGCCCATGCGTAATATAATGAAAGCGGCTACCATCGAAAGTAAGTTCCCATTACTGGCGGTAGAACATGACTGTATAATCAGCAAAGATGCGGATATAACCGTAGCTTTTAAAGTCGATTTGCCGGAGTTGTTTACCGTTACCAGTGCCGAATATGAAGCCATTCACTCTGCCTGGGCAAAAGCCGTAAAAGTGCTGCCGGAGTATTGTGTGGTACATAAACAGGACTGGTTTGTTCGGGAGAATTATAAACCGGCCACAGATAAGGACGATATGAGTTTCTTATCCCGAAGTTTTGAAACCCATTTCAATGAACGCCCATTCCTGAATCATTCCTGTTTCCTGTTCCTGACTAAAACTACAAAGGAACGTATGCGGATGCAAAGCAATTTTTCATCACTTTGCCGGGGCAATATCATTCCCAAAGAAGTTAATAAAGACAGTTCCGTGAAATTTCTGGAAGCGGTCGGACAATTTGAGCGCATCGTAAATGATAGCGGTTTCATTACACTTACCCGCTTAAAATCGGATGAAATTACCGGAACCGCCGACAATCCGGGACTGATTGAAAAATACTTCGCCCTGTCGTTGGATAACACTACTTGCTTGCAGGATATGGAACTGGGTGCGGATGGGCTACGGGTAGGCAATAAACTGATATGTCTACACACCTTGTCTGATGCCGAAGATCTGCCCGGACGTATTGGTACGGAAATGCGGTACGAAAAGCTCTCCACCGACCGAAGCGACTGTCTTTTATCGTTTGCTTCCCCTGTCGGTTTGCTCTTATCCTGTGACCATGTATATAATCAATACCTGTTCATAGAAGATAGTGCTGAAAATCTGAGGAAGTTTGAAAAAAGTGCCAGGAATATGCAGTCGCTTTCCCGCTATTCAAGGGGAAACCAGATTAACAAGGAATGGATAGACCAGTATTTGAACGAAGCCCATAGCTTCGGGCTGACTTCCATTCGTGCGCATTTCAACGTAATGGCTTGGAGTGAAGATGCCGAAGAGCTGAAGCACATCCGCAACGACGTAGGCAGCCAGTTGGCACTTATGGAGTGTAAACCACGCCACAACACCGTCGATGCTGCTACCCTTTACTGGGCTGGGATGCCGGGAAATGCCGGTGATTTTCCTTCGGAAGAATCGTTCTATACATTCATCGAACCGGCTCTCTGCTTCTTTACTGAAGAAACGAACTACCGCAATTCGGTCAGTCCGTTTGGTATTAAGATGGCAGATAGGGTTAGTGGAAAACCGCTTCATTTGGATATTTCCGACCTGCCGATGCGAAAAGGTATTACCACAAACAGGAACAAATTCGTGTTAGGGCCTTCCGGCTCAGGCAAGTCTTTCTTTATGAATCACCTTGTCCGCCAATACTGGGAACAGGGCACACACGTCGTTCTTGTCGATACGGGAAACAGCTATCAGGGATTGTGTGAAATGGTGCGCCGGAAAACCAAAGGTCAGGACGGAATCTATTTTACCTATACTGAAGAAAATCCCATCTCATTCAATCCTTTTTATACGGACGATTACAAGTTCGATGTGGAGAAAAAAGATAGTATCAAAACGTTATTGCTTACCCTTTGGAAGTCGGAAGATGACAAGGTAAGCAAGACCGAATCGGGTGAGTTGGGTAGTGCCGTTTCAGCCTATATCCAACGGATTCAGGATGACCGGAGCATTGTGCCTTCATTCAATACTTTCTATGAGTATATGCGGGATGATTACCGCCGGGAACTGGACGAAAGGGAAATCAAGGTAAGCAAAGAAGATTTTAATATCGACAATATGCTGACCACCCTACGCCAATATTACCGTGGCGGGCGTTTCGACTTCCTGCTGAACTCTCAACAGAATATCGACTTGTTGAATAAATCCTTTATCGTTTTTGAAATTGATAGTATCAAGGAGAACAAAGAGCTTTTCCCCGTGGTCACTATCATTATCATGGAAGCCTTTATCAAGAAGATGCGTTTATTTGCTATTTCGCTATTTAACAGGCACTTAACAAACCGCAAAAGTAGAATAGGTAATGATTTAGAAACGAGCGAAGTTCTTTGATTTGCCTAACTTTTCCACTGTTTCAAATAACTCTCCGACAAAGATAAAAAAGTATTTTAAACTAATAATAACAACGCCTTATAAATTAGAACCAGTCACATAAAATCGTTACTTTTGTAGTCTATTACGCTTGTGTAACATGTATAAAGAATATTTGCCATGCGATATACTATCTCCTTATATTGACAAGTATTGGGAATATAAAGGACAACCGGAATATGGAACGAAAATCAGTATTCCTCCATATGGATGTACTGATTTTGTTTTAACTCTCGGAGAAGCTGTTAATGACATAAACAACAACTTGAAAATGCAGCCGTTCCATTCATATTTTGTAGGTCCAATGAATACGTATACGGAATTAGTTACAGTTACAAACAGTGTACATGTTTTTGGTATTCGCTTTTTACCATGTGGGCTATATCGCTTTATGGGATTGCCTTTGAACGAATTAGTCAATCATAGGTGTAGTGCCAGTGATTTAACGAACATCTTTAGCAACTCTTTTATTGAAAGATTATGTAGCCAACGTGACCCCAAAAGGTTGACTGAAATCATCGACGAGCTTCTAATACATCATCTAAGTAAGCATAACCCCAAAATAGACAGAAAAATTCTCTTTGCCGTAGATAAGATAAACCGAGAGAAAGGGACGCTCTCTATACACTCATTGATGACAGATATTTGTTTGTGTCAACGCCATTTTGAGAGAAAATTTAAGATATATACAGGATATTCGCCTAAAGAATATAGTCGAATAGTTAAATTCTGGAATGCCATTGATTTATTAAGAAATACATCTTACGATAATTTACTGTCAACGGCTGTGTTAGCAGGATACTACGATGTTCCTCATCTTTCAAGAGAAATAAAACGATTGTCAGGCAACAGTCCTTCCTCTTTCTTAATGTTGCCTTCAAAAATAGATACGCGCATCTATTTCGAATCGTAAAAGTCGTTTTTATACAGTATTCCCATACTTCTTCCTAAGTAAATTTGCGACAATAACTAATAGTTAAATGCATGATAGACTATTGGTCAAGGCTACATTAATTACATTGATATAATAAAACTAAAGTAAGAAATATGAAGTTTTTAGATTTGGCAAAACGCCGTTGTACAATCAGGTCATTTATAGAACAACCTATTGAAAAAGAAAAACTTGATTATATATTAGAAGTCGGACGTGTTGCCCCAACCGCATGTAACAAACAGCCTCAACGTATTATAGTCGTTCAAAAGCCTGATAATATAATTAAAATTCAAAAAGCATATAAAACATTTGGTTCTCAATGTGTGATGATTATTTGCCGAGATACAAGGGATGCTTTAATAAGACCATTTGATAACAAATGTTCAGGGGATTTAGATATAGGAATTATTACAGACCATATGATGTTAGCAGCGAGAGAAGTTGGTATCGGCAGTGTTATGGTAGGGTTATTCGACCCTCAAATTATAAAAAGTGAGTTTGCTATTCCTGATTATATTGAGCCAACAGCCTTGCTTATTTTAGGCTATCCCAAGAATGGATTTTTAGAAGTAAATCGTCACACTATGGAACGCAAAGCCCTTAATGAAACAATAATGCTAGAAGGGTATTCTGAATCATTAAGCATAAAGTAAGACTTCGGTCTGATTATAAATATTCACTTAAAATTTTATGCTTATGGATGAATTATTAAGAGAGAAGTTATTCAGTCTATTGTCTGATACTTCACAAGTAACAAACGAAGAAATGCAAAGTGCCTATGGATGCTTTACGGAACAAGTAAAAACAGTGGGTCAATCCGAACAACACTATTCTGAAATCTTTCGGATGCTTAATACTACTCGTATTGAGTTAGCATTCCTAAAATCGCTTTATCGGTACGGGCAGGGGGAAAAATGCCCTGAAATTTGCTTATATCCAAAGAGCGTTGGCCTCTGTTGATTCAGAATTAGAGCTACTAAATCTCAAAATTCGCTATCCCGAACAGTTCCAACAATCCAAGCAAGCAACATTAACATTTCAATCCGACCTGTATATACTCCCTAAGTCGAAAGACTTGGGGATTGTTGCTTTAGGGGAGATTGTAGTTGCTCTTTTCTTTTCAAAGAAAATATTTCAACGGAACGGAAAACCCGCACACCTGAACCAAATTGCAGATGCTTTTGAAAAGATTTTTAATTGTAGTTTTGGCAGTATCTATGACCAACAGAAAAAGGTATTCGACCGTAAACCATTCAATCGGACAAAAGCACTTGACTTCCTGCGTAGCCTTATAATCCGAAAGGATAAAGAAGGTAAAAACAAACAAGATGAAAAATAACCGTTTTGCAATGGCTTAAATACAAGCTTATTACAAAAAACTTTCGGGGGAGTAGTTAACTACTCCTCTTTTTCTGTTTCTCCATTCTGCCGAGCTTTGCTTCGTCAATGCATTGGACATAAGAAGTATTAATCTGTAAAACGAAGCAAATCATGTATATCAATAATGAAGATTTTGAAATGTGGATGCAAAAGTTATCCAAGAAATTGAACGATATAGGTCAAGACCTGAAATCGCTCATCAACACCAAAGAGGTATTTGACGAAGACGAGAAACTGCTCGATAACCAAGATTTAGCCTTTCTCCTGAAAGTATCTTACCGAACATTACAGCGGTATCGTTCCAGTAAAAAACTACCTTTCTTTATGATAGCCCACAAAACCTATTACCGCACTTCTGATGTGCGGGAGTTTGTGCGTTCTCACATGGATTTTCAAACCTATCAAGACTTTGAAAAGAAGCACCCAAAGCCCAAAGACAAGGATAAAAAAGACGAAAAAGAGGAATGATTCTGCTTTTGTATGATTTAAGCAGAATAGAGTAAATGAAGGAGGCTTGTTTTTGGTTTACGCCTCCTGTAAATAGCTCCGCATTTAGCAGAAACAACTTCGCCTCATGGCTCTGTTTGTTTTGCTAAATTAAGCAAGAGGGAACCGGACTTCGTCCTGTTCTTCCTCTTGCCCTGCGGGGCAAAGCCTTCGGCTTTAGCGGTTTATGCTAAACCGCTATAATTAGTCCAATAATTAGCATTTTGTGCTTATCGCTAATTATCAGACTATTAACAATATGAAATTCGATTAAAAAGTAATTATCATGAAAGATGAAGCCCAAAAGATTATATATACTACTGTTTCCATAGACAAGGAAACAGGGCGTTTAGTAGAAAAGATATGTAAACGCTATTCGCTGAAAAAGAGTGAAGTTGTAAAACTGGCATTCCTGTATTTGGAGAAAACACATATCAACCCTGCCGATGCTCCCGAATCGGTAAAATCGGAACTTGCCAAGATTAACAAACGGCAGGATGATATTATCCGTTTCATTCGTCACTACGAAGAAGAACAACTCAACCCGATGATACGAGCAAGCCATTCAATAGCCGTTAAGTTCGATACGGCTGTCGGAATCCTGACGGAAAAAGTAAATTCAGAAATAAACACCTCAAAAGAGAACCTTGTCAATGTACTGAAAAAGCTGGATGAGCATTTCGGCAAAATAGCAGTAGTAATAAACAACCAGTCCGCAAGCCTTGATAAACTATCTGTTACTATAAATAAGCAAACCCAAACACAGCAAAGGGACAATCAGAAGCTATTGAAATTGATTTCCCTTTATTCGGAACTGGCAACCTGCGGAGTAATGGACGGCAAACGCAAAGAGAGCCTAAGAACCGAGATTAATGACCTGATAAACGAGTAACCCATGAATATAGATTTCCCGCCACCGTCCAAAGGCACATATAATAACGCAGGCAGTAGCCGAAAGCTATGTAATTATCTCGAACATGAAGATATGGAACGCATGGAGCAAGGAATCTATACAGAGGGCTTTTTCAATCTGACAGACGATAATATCTTCAAATCACAGGTTATAAAAGATATAGACAGTAATATCGGTCAACTCCTAAAAACGGATTCCAAGTTTTACGCTATCCATGTAAGCCCGTCAGAAAAGGAACTTCGGGCAATGGGCAATACCGAACAGGAACAAGCCGAAGCCATGAAACGGTATATTCGTGAAGTGGTTATTCCCGAATATGCCAAGAACTTTAATAAAGGATTATCGGCAAAGGACATAAAATTCTATGGAAAAATACATTTCAGTCGGGACAGGTCGAGCAATGAACTAAATATGCACTGCCATTTGATTGTAAGCCGAAAAGACCAATCCAATAAGAAAAAAATATCTCCGCTTACCAACCACAAGAATACCAAGAAAGGGACGGTTAAAGGCGGTTTTGACAGGAAGAACCTGTTCCAACAAGCGGAACAGGGATTTGACAAGCTATTCGGCTACAAACGGGAACTAACCGAATCTTTTGAATACTGCAACACGATGAAGAACGGCAGTATCTCCGAACAACTCAATATACAGGAACGCCAGATTTCCAATGAAAGAAAAAATACAGATATGCAAACAGGCTTATATACAGATACGCAGAACGAACTGACTGAAAACAATGTTGCATATAAACAAGATAACAACCTTTCAAACAATACTGAAAATAAGCAAAGTTTCAATCTCCCCGATTTAGGTCTGTCCTCTACATTAGGCTTGTTTACTCCTGAAGTGAGCAATAAAGAGGAAGAACAAATTCCTGTGAAAAAGAAAATAAAGAAGAAGCCGAAGCGAGGATTCAGGCAATCATAAACCGCAGATATATGAACGAGTACGAAGAAACGCGAAAAGATATAGATAGTTACCTGATGAAGCGGTTTAAGTACCGTCTTCCCCTTGTGTATCTCACCCCTGATAATATCATAGTTACCCGAAGAAACAAGCGGGTAGATTTGTATTTGCGCATCCGCCGAGTAGAAAGCATATTTCCCCCTGATTGCCTTATTATAGCCCGAATCGGCTTTCGAAAAGAGCGTATAGGGAATGGAACTCATTTCGTTAGTTTTCTTTCACAGATAGCCTTGAAATATGGTTTCAGGTACATCGGAATAGAATCCGTTAACGAGAAAAGCCGTTCATTTGCCGAGAAATTAGGTTTCTATTCGATAGACGGTTTTAACTATGCCGTATCAATAGATAATCTTATTTCTTTTTAGAGTTAAGGTAATCCTTTATTTATCTATACACGAAGGTATATTCCAAGAATGAAACGTCAATGCCAAGCCCTACGGGTTTGGAAGAATTTCTTCCTTTTTGCTTCACAAAAAGAGTAAATTCCCCCAAAGCATTGCCTTATTCATTCTTTCCATAAGAGAGGTGTTTAACAGATAAAAAAAGGAAAAATATATGCTGGGGATTGGTTAGCTATTAATAGTTTTATTGGTCTGTTAAAAAGTATTTTAGGCATAATTGTAGCTGTTTTTCAAATATTTACTAAATTTGCAGATGCATTATTAAAACATACCATATATATGGCAACATCAGTAAATTCTGCTTTTAGTGAATTTAACAAAGATTCTGTTAATTTAGACCCTGACAGAACAAGTAAAGCCAATTCGAGTAGAGATTGGCTTTGGGGGCAATTAAATAAATTAGATGCAAAAGAAGATTTAAATTTTCCTTTCAAATATGAAGATAAGCATATAAAATTTGGTTCTTTTGCTCGGAAAACAAAAATAAGAGAATTAGATGATATTGATTTAATGTTTTGCTTGACAGCAAATGGGGCTACATACACTTTATCAGGCTCTACGTATTACATAAATACACCTAATGCTGGGGATAGATTAAAAAAAATGTCAGATAATGATATTTTAAATTCAAGAAAAGTTGTCAATAAATTAAAATCAGCACTATCAGAAGTTGAGCATTATAAATCTGCAGAATTACATAGTCGAGGGGAAGCAGCAACATTGAATCTTCAAACTTATGAATGGGTCTTTGATATTGTTCCTTGTTTCTACACAGATACAGGATTATATTTAATTCCAGACTGTAATGGAAACTGGAAAGCAACAGATCCAAGAATTGATCAGAATCTAGTTACAGAAACTAATCAGAATTATAATGGAAGGGTTCTTCAGTTGATTAGAACTTTAAAATATTGGAACAGGCACAATTCTTCTTGTACTATAGCGTCATACATGTTTGAACAAATTGTAATAAATTTCGCTAAAAGTAAAACCGAATTGAGCGAATGGATTGATTTTAATATTAGAGATTTCTTTAATTACTTGTCAACGCATATATACTATGCAGTAAATGATCCTAAAGGCATACAAGGCAATTTAAACAGTCTAACTTATGAACAAAAGAAGTCTATTTCAGATAAAGCTCAATGGGCATATAATAAAGCGGTAGAAGCTATATCCGCTGAAACTGATGAAAAAAATCAAGAAAAGGCTATAAATAAATGGCGTGAAATTTTCGGTAATCAATTTCCAAAATATGAATAAAGGTCAAGACATATTGTATAAACAGAATTTAGATGCCAATATAGATAAGTTGCTAGCACAAAGAAGATTGTATTCTAATGCAAAAATAATGCAATACATTCTCATTGGCATTACTGTGATAATCCCAATCTTAATCGCTTTTGTTACTAATTTTTCAAGTTTAAAAATAGATGACAAAAGCTGGATTTATATTATTTATGCTATTATAGTTATATTCGGAGAAAAGATACTGGAAATTTTCATTGATAGAAATAAAAAAACGGCCGCTTCTATACAGGAGAAATTTGATATCAATATTTTTGAAATTTCAGAAAATGAGCTACTTAATTCTGTTTTTGTGGATCATGATATAATAAGGAAATATTCAAAGAAAGACAAAAACAACACGAAAAAAGTAAGAAGAGTTACAAATTGGTATTCTGAAAAAATCGAGAGTCTTCAAACTAATATTGCAATACTTTTTTGTCAAAGAATGAATATCTGTTATGATCAAAACATAAAAAAGAAATACAATCTACTGCTTATTACACTTTCAATTATAACTTTTGCAACTCTTCTTATTTTTGCTCTATCAAATGATTTTTCATTGAAGAAATTTATTATAGAAGTAATATTACCTTCAATACCTATTTTTAATTTTACATACAAAGAAATAAGTACAAACTTAGAGTCAGTAGATAATCTACAAAAGCTAAGAGAAATAATTGAGACAAGATTAAGTTCATTATCAGTAAATGACACAATAGAAGTTGAGGAGTTACGTAATATACAAGATAGAATATTCCAAAATCGGATTCTAAGTCCATTAATTCCAGACTTTATATATAAGCTTCTATGGACAGAATTAGAAGACCAAATGAATTATTCAGTAGAAAATAGGATTAATGAATTACAGTAAAACCGTAGCAGAACTAACAATATACTATAAGATGCAACGCTTGACAAGCCTAATCTTTGACGAACCTGAAACAGCAGACAAGTTTATTTCAGTCATTGAAAGTATGTTCAACGAGAAAGGGAAAGAAGAATATTCTTTTGGCAGGGAGATAAAGACCGTATATACAGGCGAAGCGATTGTTCAGGAAGTAAGTGATTTAGCGGACGGAAAAGTAAAGCCGGAGGGGACTATTTTAGAAATGATGAAAGTTCTTGACGGGCTAAACTGACATAGACAAAGCCGTCCTTTTCGGGAACGGCTTTGTCTGCAAATCGGAGCATTTACCCGATTAGCTACCCGCCAGCAAATAATCATTCTTAATCTTTTTGGAAAGCAGTTGCATATCCTCCTCAATCTTAGCCCCTGTAATCTCCGCATATATCTGTGTCGTTTTGATATTCCGATGCCCCATCATTTGACTAAGTGTTTCAATCGGAACACCTTGCGACAAGCAAACAGTCGTTCCAAACGAGTGACGGCTCATGTGAAATGTGAGCTTTTTATCTAATTTACAGAGCTTTCCGATTTGTTTGGTATAGGAACAAACCACATTCATACAAAGCATTTTGAACGCTTTACCGCCCTCGCCAGTTCCCTCATACTTACGAATGATTTCTTTCGGTATATCCAACAGTGGTACAATAGATTCCGTATTTGTTTTTTTCCGTTGAATACTTATCCATTGATTACCCTTGTTATCCGTCAATATCTGCTCTTTGCGTAAACTCTTTATATCACAGTAGGATAATCCCGTAAATACCCCGAAAATAAACATATCCCGTACAAAATCGACACTCGGTTTATCTATCGGGGTAGTCATTATCTTTTCTATTTCTTCACTCGACAGCCATTTGTGTTTGCTTACAGGTTGGTCGGGAACATAGCCGAAGAACGGATTCCGTGAAATGATTCCTTTGTTCATTGCCCGTTTTATCAGTTTCCGTAAAAAAACGATATGTTGCATTACACTACCCGTTGTCATACGTTGCTCCGTTTTCAGGTACAAATCGTAATCCTCTATAATCGAGTATTCCAATTGGTTAAAAGGAATATCTTCTTTTTTATACTTCGTTTTAATGAAGCGGGATAAGTTCATATAAGCATTTACATACGACCTGTATGTAGCAATGGTATGGTTTATACCGATGCTTTTTTCTATTTCTGCGGTTGCTTCTTCCAATTCCTTTAGTAATGTAGTCGGTTCTTTGGCAATACCCAGAACAGCGTTTTTAACCCGTTCTGCGGTGATATATCCGTCCTTCTCGACCATTCGGGCATAATGTGTTTCGATTGCTTCGGATAGCTCCTTTAATTCCCTGTTTACCTTTAGTTCGTGTAGGCTTTTTCCTGTGGAAAGTCCCGCCTTTGCATCCCATAATTCGGGAGCAGTTTCCAGTCCTGTACTGAATTGGGAGATACCACCGTCTAACGTGATGCGACCCATTACGGGGCATAATCCGTTTTTCTTTGTTTTGTTCCTGTTGATATAGAACAGGTGTTTGAATGTACTGCGCATTGTATTCTGATTTTTATTGTTATTACTGATAATTATTGATTTACTGCCGTTTCTTCGGATTGCTTGATAGGACTGAATTTTCCAGCTATTCGTTTGGATAGCTTTTTCATATCGTTTGTGATTTTCTGTGTGGAAACAGTAGCATATATCTGCGTGGTATGAATATCCCGATGCCCTAACATACGGCTGACGGTTTCAATGGGAACACCTTGTGAGAGGCAGACCGAAGAGGCAAACGAGTGCCTGCCCTGATGAAATGAGATGCTTCTTTCTATTCCGCATATTTCGGCTATCCGTTTCAGGTTTATATCTGCAGTCGTGTATTTGAGCAGGGGAAACACTTTTTCGCCCGTGCGTTCTTTTTCATACTTCCTGATTATCTGTACAGCCACATCCAACAAGCGGATGCGGGAAACCGTTCCTGTCTTTTTCCGTGCAGTAACTATCCATAGGTTACCATCATCGGTAGTAACAAGTTCTTTTATGGTCAACTTCCTTATATCAGAATACGCTATGCCTGTAAATGCTGAAAAAATAAACAAATCACGGGTAAGGTTGCGGAAATAAGTATGAAAATCGGTTGACATGATTTTCTTTAGTTCCTCATTTGTCAGATAGCGGTGTACACTTTTACCCCTTACAGGTTTATATTCTGCAAACGGATCTGCGGGGATATATCCTTTATTGACAGCTATACGGACAATTTTACGAAGCGGTACGATATAATTCAATACGGTATTGGGCTTCATCTTTAGTTCTATCCGTAAGTAAAAATCAAAGGCTTCGATAAAGGCAAAGTTCAGTTGCCTGAAAGACATATCCTTTACATAATATTTCTTCAATAGGAACTCCGATAAGTGACGGTAAGCATCACGATACTTTCTGTAGGATGATTTTTTTCTGTCAATGCCGACACGTTTACTGTAGACTTCGTTATGTTCGGCAAACATTTTCATAAGTGTTTGTTGAACGGATGCAATACCCTGAAAGGCGTTTTTTACTTCTTCGGCAGTTACCCGTCCCTTGTTCTGTACTAATTCCCTGTAATGCCTGTTAATACTAAGATTGATTTTATCAATCTTACGGTTTACGTTCAATGCATGGTGGCTTTTGCCGTCCATACGCCCCGCTTTAGCGTTCCATTTGGAAGCATCGGCTTCGAGTTTTGCGCTGAACTGTGCCATTGTCCGACCAATGGAGATACGCCCCATAACAGGACACAGCCCGTTTGTTTTTGACTGGTTCTTTTTTAAGTAGAACAGAACTTTCAAATCTTCTTTCATTTTACTCACTTTTTACTGGTTACAAAATTATTTCCTTAGTGAGCTATTTGAAGAATGGAAAACGCAGACAGTCAGCGTCTAACAATGACAGTTGTTACCTATTCGTTACCTTTTTCTTTTCATCAGTGTAAGTTCGTCCGATTTTCTTTGATTTACTGCAAGTTACCTAATTCAAAATAGGTAATGACTTGGTAACGGAACTCCGTCCTGAACTGTCTGTTTTTGGCATTTTTGCCTGTCCTGATAGACAGACACCAAACGCCAATCAGCACTGATTTACAAAGAGTTGCTTCATTTGTCCGTCATTGGCTTTTCTACTGGCGGGTTTTATCAACAAAATGAGGCGTTTAAAGGGTGTTCGCAAGCAGTTGATTGTGGAAGAAGCGTGGAAAGCCTTGTCTTCGGCAAACATGGCGGAATATCTGAAGTATATGTATAAAACCGTCAGAAAGTATTTTGGAGAGGCCATTGTCGTGACTCAGGAGGTCGATGATATCATTGCATCGCCTATTGTCAAAGAATCCATCATCAATAACAGCGATTGTAAAATACTACTCGACCAGCGAAAGTACATGAATAAGTTCGACAGCATTCAGGCGTTGCTTGGCTTGACGGAAAAAGAGAAGTCACAGATACTCTCCATCAACATGAGCAACGACCCCGGCAGGCTTTATAAAGAGGTTTGGATTGGTTTGGGCGGTGTACAGTCTGCGGTATATGCTACGGAAGTTTCGACCGAAGAATATCTGACGTACACTACGGAAGAATCGGAAAAGGTGGAAGTGATGCAGCTTGCCGAAAAACTGGGCGGAGATTACGAACTGGCAATCAAGCAACTGGCCGTAATGCGCCGGGAGAAATCGAAGTAGCCATGAGAAGTAATGAAATGGGTATTCAAACAGCATCCTGTTTTCCGCTCAGAAACATCTGCGGAAAATGGGTAAGCGGCTGGGGTTCCCCGGACTTACGGATATATTACGACGGTAGGCGTTTCCGGTTGGTTTATGAGTATGCTCCCGACACGGCGTTTACCTTCCTTCTCCGTACAGATTCACGGGGAAATACCTATTTCGACTACTACGGGAAAATGCTTCTCACTTATAACGGTGATGAAGACCTCTTAACGCTTTCAATCGAAGGCAACTATACAAGGGCTGAAGTAAAGCCTGAGAATCAATAATCACAATTAAAAGTAAAAATTATGAAACGAATAATAATGTGCCTGACCATAGCGCTGTCTATGTTTTCTTTTCAGGCAAAAGCACAATGGGTGGTAACCGATCCGAGCAACCTCGTTCAGAATATCATCGGTGCGGTACAAGGAACAACTACCGCATCTAATATGATTAACAACCTGAATGAAAGTATTAAAATCTATAAACAGGGAAAAGAGTATTACGATGCGCTGAAGTCGGTCAACAATCTGATAAAGGATGCCCGAAAAGTAAAAAAGACTATTGAAATGGTAAGCGAAATCACGGATATATACGTGAACGGCTTTAACAAAATGGTGGGTGACCCCAATTTTACACCTGGCGAACTGGCTGCCATTTCCTCCGGGTATGCAAAGTTGTTGGGTGAAGGCGGTTCTTTGGTTTCCGACCTGAAGAACATCGTTACAGGAAGCAACGGTCTTTCCCTATCGGATAAGGAAAGAATGGATGCGATAGACGAAATTTATAACAAGATGTTGGAATATCGTAATCTGACGAAATACTACACACAGAAAAGCATTTCCGTATCCTTCATCCGTGCGAAAGAAAAGAAAGACACAGACAGGGTATTATCACTTTACGGCAGTCCATCCGAAAGGTATTGGTAATCAAAATTAAATGAATGAATTATGAATTTTGATAACCTACATCAGATTCTTGCGAATCTATACCAGGATATGATTCCTTTATGCAGCAACATGATTGGGGTTGCAAAAGGATTGGCAGGACTAGGTGCGCTGTTTTATGTTGCTTACCGTGTATGGCAGGCATTAAGCCGTGCGGAGCCTATCGACGTGTTTCCATTGCTCCGTCCGTTTGCCATCGGGCTTTGCATCATGTTCTTTCCGACGATTGTGTTGGGAACAATCAATGCGGTAATGAGTCCGATTGTAAAAGACACGCATTCCATTTTGGAATCGCAAACAATGGATATGAAAGCCTATCAGCAACAAAAAGACCAGTTGGAATATGAGGCACGGGTGCGTGAGGGTAAAGCGTGGCTTGTAGACGATGAAGTGTACGACCAGAAGATGAAAGACCTCGGCATAACCGATACACCGGAAATAATCAGTATGTGGGGAGAACGTCTTTGGTATGATATCAAAGCATGGTTCCGCCAGGTAATCAGGGATTTTTTTGAATTGCTCTTTAACGCTTCAGCACTTGTAATAGATACCATACGCACATTTTTCCTTGTTGTGTTGGCTATACTGGGGCCTATTGCATTTGCCTTTTCCATTTATGACGGGTTTCAGGCAACGCTTACCCAATGGCTAACAAGGTATATCAGCGTATATCTGTGGCTGCCTATTTCCGATCTGTTCTCTTCTGTTCTTGCACGCATTCAGGTCTTGATGCTTGAACAGGATGTTGCACTCCTTCAAGATCCGAATTATATCCCCGACGGCTCCAATGGTGTGTACATAGTTTTTTTGATAATCGGAATTATCGGGTATTTCACTATCCCGACCGTTGCCGGATGGATTATTCAATCAGGCGGAGCCGGTAATTATGGTAGTGCAGTAAATAAAACAGCAGCTAAAGCCGGAGGTATGGCAGGTGGTCTTGCCGGGTCGGTAGCAGGTAATGTCGGCGGTCGTCTTCTCGGCAAATAAGCGGTGAGCCACCGCAGGCAATTAATTATTAAAACAAAAAACGAATGGAATTTAAGTCATTAAAAAATATTGAAACCTCATTCAAGCAGATACGGATTATTGCCATTGTGTTTGTGGTGCTTTGTGCGGGAATAACCGGCTACTCGGTTTATAGTTCCTACACATTCGCCGAAGCCCAACGGCAGAAAATCTATGTACTGGACGATGGAAAATCGTTGATGCTGGCTCTTTCGCAGGACTTGTCGCAAAACCGACCCGTGGAAGCTCACGAGCATATCAAGCGATTTCACGAATTGTTCTTCACCCTTGCCCCGGATAAGCAAGCCATTGAATCAAATATCAACAGAGCGCTCTTTCTGGTGGACAAAAGTGCTTTCCGTTATTATCAGGATATGTCGGAAAAGGGTTACTATAACCGGGTTGTTTCGGGTAATATCAATCAGGTTATTCAGGTCGATTCTGTTGCATTTAATTTCGATACTTATCCCTATAAGGCTGTAACCTATGCAAAGCAGCGTATCATCCGTGCCAGCAATGTAACGGAGCGCAGCATGGTAACCCGATGCGACCTGATTAACTCTGTGCGTTCAGACAATAACCCGCATGGGTTTACTATGGAACGCTTTGAGATAATAGAAAACAGAGATCTACGAACCTTAGACCGATAAGCCATGATAAAGAAAAAAATGACAGCCATAGGCGACTGGATAGAAGACGGTTTACGGTCATTGTTAGGTCGTATCACTCCCGACGGAAGGATTATCACAATCGTTATTCTGCTCTTGGTTTTTGGTGCAGGTTCCATTTACATGACGGTTTCTTCCATATATAATATGGGAAAGAAAAATGCTCAACAGCAGATGCAGATTGAGCATATAGAACGACTGGAACTGGAACGCCAACAAAAGGCAGACAGTTTAAAACTTAATAAAAATATGAATTATGAGTAATGAAAAAGAAAGCAACGAAGTAAAGAAAGATGTTGCTGAAAACAAACAGGACAAGCCGAAAAAGGAGCTTACGCCGCAGGAAATTCAGAAGCGAAAAAAGATGCTGATTTTCCCAATTTTCATCCTGATTTTTGTCGGGGCGATGTGGCTGATATTTGCTCCGTCAGGCGATAAAGACGAAAAGCAGCCGGACGGCTTTAACCCGGAATTACCTGTTCCGAAAGATGAAGGGATTGTGGGCGATAAACGTACTGCCTACGAGCAGGAAGCCATGAGGAACAAGAAAAACGAGAAGATGCAAAGCCTTCAGGACTTCGCTTTCATGCTGGATGAAGAATCGGACAGTAAAGCGGTCGTTCCCGTATCTCCTGATCCGCAGGAAAGTCCAATAACCACTCCGAAAACCGGAAGCAACCTGCAATCTTCGGCAAATGCCTATCAGAATATCAATAAAGAACTGGATAGCTGGTATAATCAGCCTTCATCGCAACCTGACCAACAGGCGCAGCTTGCATTGGAATCACGTATCGAGGAACTGGAAAAACAACTGGAAGAAAAAAATGCCACCGACCAGCAACTTGAACTGATTGAGAAGTCCTATGCCATTGCAGCCAAGTATATGCCCAACGGTCAGGACGGGCAGAAACAGGATGCTGCGGTGAAAGAAATTGATTTGCGGGAAAAGGTTATCCCGAAGCCTGTTTCGCAGGTACACAAGTCGGTGGTTTCCCTGCTTGCGGCTCCGATGGATGATGACGAGTTTATGGAACAATACAGCAAACCCCGTAACATGGGATTTGTAACGGCTGCCGGAAATGAAACCGTACAGGATAAAAACAGCATCCGGGCCTGTGTATATAAAACCGTAACGTTGACAGACGGGAAAGAACTGCAACTCCGTCTTTTGGAGCCAATGAGAGCCGGGGACATCCTCATACCGGAAAATACAATCCTGACGGGAAGTGCCCGGTTAAGTGGAGAACGGTTGAACATTGTCATTAACTCCATACAATATGCGGATAATGTGATTCCGGTAGAACTGGCGGTATATGATATGGATGGTATGCAGGGCGTTTCGGTTCCGGGTTCAGAAGAACTGAACGCTGCCAAAGAGATAGCCGCCAATATGGGTACTTCGATGGGGAGCAGCATCACCATTACCGATGATGCAGGTTCGCAACTTGCCGCCGATCTGGGCCGAAGTGCCATTCAGGGAGTTTCGCAGTATGTGAGTAAAAAAATGCGGACAATAAAGGTAACGCTGAAAGCAAATCACAGGCTCTTGCTGCTTCCAAAAGTATAAAACAACCAGGGCGAAAGCCTGCCACTAAAAAATCCAAAGTAATAATAATTAAAAACAATTTTCGTATGAAACGATTTCTTTTAATGATTGCGGTATCAGTAAGCATATTTACCGCCAATGCACAAGAAACAACCGTAAATGAAACGGTTAGAACTAATCCGTCTACTGGTGATTATTTTGAAGGACTGACACGTCCGCTAACTTTCAACCGGATGATACCGCCGTATGCCCTGGAGGTGACATTCTCCAAAACCGTGCATATTATTTTCCCGTCCGCCATAAGGTACGTTGACTTAGGTTCTGCCGATCTGTTGGCTGCCAAAGCGGACGGAGCTGAAAATGTTTTGCGTGTGAAAGCTGCCATGCGGGATTTTTCAAAAGAAAGCAATCTGGCAGTTATCACCGAAGATGGTGCATATTACACTTTCAACGTGAAGTATGCTGATGAGCCGGTTAAACTTTCAGTTGAAATGACCGACTTTATCCATGACGGTGAAGCGGTAAACCGACCGAATAATGCAATGGAAATATATATGAGGGAACTGGGAAGCGAATCGCCGCTACTGGTCAAACTGATAATGAAGTCAATCTATAAAAATGATAACAGAGAGATAAAACATATCGGCTCCAAACGTTTCGGAATCCAATATACCCTGAAGGGGATTTACACGCACAACGGGCTGCTGTATTTCCATATGCAACTGAAGAACTCGTCCAACGTGCCGTTTGATGTGGATTATATCACATTCAAGATTGTAGATAAAAAACTGGCTAAGCGGACAGCTATTCAGGAACAGGTAATTATGCCGCTTCGGGCACATAATAACCTAACTTGGATAGGTGGTAAAAAAACGGAACGGGTAGTGTTTACGTTGCCAAAATTCACCATCCCTGATGATAAGCACCTCATTATTGAGTTGAATGAGAAAGAGGGCGGGCGGCATCAATCCTTCATCGTGAATAACGCTGACCTGGTGCGTGCCAAAGTTATCAACGAATTAAAAGTGAAATAATGAAACGGGATTCATTTTATCTCACGTTGGCTTTGTGCTTTGCCCTGATTTTATGCTTCGGTATATCAGGGACGGTACAGGCACAACGTGCGTTACCCGGTATGCAAGGCATACAGGTAACAGGCGGAATGGTGGACGGTTTTCACACATCCGACAAAAAGAATGAACTGGGGTATTATTTCGGTCTGTCGATGGCCACTTATACCAAAAATGCAAATAAGTGGGTATTCGGTGCAGAATTTCTGAACAGGTATTACCCTTATAAAGATGACCGCATACCGGTCAGCCAGTTTACGGGTGAGGGCGGTTATTACCTGAAGTTTTTATCCGACCACAATAAGATTGTACTGTTTTCTTTGGGCGGATCTGCACTTGCCGGATATGAAACAAGCAACTGGGGAGAAAAAACACTGTTCGATGGTTCTACGCTTCAAAATAAGGACAAATTTATCTACGGGGGTGCTATTACGTTGGAAATGGAAACCTACCTGCATGACCGTATTGTGTTGTTATTGACTGCCCGTGAACGGATATTGTGGGGAACATCGACGGGACGTTTCCATACCCAATTTGGTCTGGGCTTAAAATTTATTATCAATTAAATTCGGATTCACAATGAAAAAATTTTTAGCATACTTTTTATACACGCTATTGCTCTGTGCAATAGTCTGTGCCTGTTCTGACGACTTGGATATTCGTCAGGATTACACATTTGATTTGGTTACTATGCCAGTTCAGAAAAAAATCGTTCAGGGAGAAACGGCGGAAATCCGCTGCAACCTGGTGAAAGAGGGTGAATATGAAAATGCCCGTTTCTTCATCAGGTATTTTCAGCCGGACGGTGTCGGCGAGCTGCGGATGGATGATGGAACGGTTTTTAAACCGAATGATCTTTATCCATTGAATAAAACGACTTTCAGGCTGTATTACACTTCTCACAGTACCGACCAGCAGGTAATCGACGTGTACATTGAAGATAATTTTGGTCAGATAGTTCAGAAAACATTTTCTTTTCAGAATAATAAAGGGGATGATGAACCGGAGGAAGAAGAACCATACATACGGTACCCGAAAATTAAATATAACCCTTAGCAAATGGTATTTAAAGGAAAAACGCCCGAATTGCTACGGGCGTTTTTTCCTGCTATTAATTTGATATAGACCATGAAATATATATTAGTATTTATATCCGCTTTTCTGTTTCTGCCGGCATCAGCGAATTGCCAGGGGAAAACGCTTTTTTATAATAAAGCGGATATTGAGATATTGACTGAAAATATTTATACGGTCAACGAGTTCAGGCAGATGGTTGATTCGTTACTACTATCCGTGAATGAAATAACCGATTATCCTGTACTATTTCCTGTCATAAGTCCTCGCATTTCATCAGGATATGGAAGACGAAAGCATCCTATCCATAAAGTTCAAAAATTCCACAGGGGAATTGATTTTTCGGAAGTAAAAGGAACTCCTGTGTATGCCACAGGAAACGGTTTTGTGACACGAAAGGGATACGATACCGGCTATGGCTATTTTTTGGAAATTCAGCACTCAGGCGGCTTCCGTTCCTTTTATGCCCATTTAAGCAAGACGATGGTAAACAAAGGAGATTCGGTAAAGATTGGTTATCAGATTGCCTGCGTGGGTAACAGTGGAAAAGTTACAGGAAGCCATTTGCATTATGAAGTGAGGAAAGGTAAATTATTCCTTAATCCGCTCGACTGGTGTTTGTGCCTGTATGGTGTACTAAAAGCCCGTGAGCTTATAGATGTTCAACTTAACAAAACTGTGTAATGAAACCCCAAGAAAAAGAAGATATACTCTTCGTACAAGATAAAAGATACAGTCATCTGTTTTCAACTTTACCGGAGCATAGGAGAACTTATAATGTTTCCTGGCACGCAGTTGAAACATATCCTCCTAATCTCGCTTTCGTTCCGTATCATCACATGGATGAAGCGATATTAAAAATGGCGGCTACAAAAGATGGTTTTGCCATAGAAAACGCTTTCTCAAGCAAACTGACCGATGAAATTTATTCTATCGCCGTGAATCAGAACGGGGGTGCGTTGCAGTTAGTGCCGCAAGAAAAAAGAACCCCTGAGCTTTGTATGGATGCTGTTAAGAATAATGGGTTTGCCTTAGAGTTTGTTCCGGAGGAATTAAGGACAAAAGAAATATGTCGGATGGCATACATGAGTGCTAACGATCTGGGCGGTGAAAATCATCAGGTTCTTGCTTATATTCCTCATTCGGATATATGTTTCGAGGGATTGAAATATTTTAAGAACTCGATGGCAACTCCCTTCGAGATTTTCGGAAGTATTAACCCTAAACTTATGACAGAGGAAATGGCTATGTATGCGGTAAAGCTGGATGCTGTAACAATAAATTTAGTTCCGGACGGATTGAAAACAACTGAAATGTATTTAGAAGCCGTCAAACAGGATGGGATGGCATTGTACAATATACCGGAACAACACCGCACGAAAGAAATTACAGAAACCGCCATTGATTCAAATTACCATAGTTTAAGACTGCTACCGGAGGAACAGAGAACATCTGAACTGTGTATGCGTGCATTAGATAATCATCCATTTGCTATTCAATATTTTCCTGCGGATAAACTCACGCACGAAGCCTGTGAGAAAGCCTTAAAAGAGGCAAAACATCCCCGAATATTGTTATTCATACCATTCCCGGATCTACATAATAAGGTTTTAAATGAGAAGTGTTTCGATTATTCTACCACCCGTGAATTTTTGGAATATATGAATCCTGAATATATGCAGCAAAGCACGGCAAATAAGATTTTTGAGAAACAGCCGGAACTATTTTACAATATACCTGATAAATTTAAAACGAAGGAATTATGTGAAACAGCTCTAAAAAAAGACGGTTATTATCTTAAACTTATTCCTGAAGACAAAAAGACCGTAGAGATGTGTAAGCTGGCTATCGAAAACTGTCCTTATGCGATACCCTATATTTTGGATGAAATGAAAGGGGAAAAACATTATCTGAAAATGGTAAAGGATAATCCTGTAAATCTGAGAGGGATTCCCGATGAAGACAAAACCTATGAGATGTGTAAAAATGCGCTGGATAATACTTTTGGAAAAAATATAAATGATCTGTCTGTGGTAAGTGGGGTAAATGAACCATCTCTGTTATTAGAAGTTTTTAAAGCACATGATTCTGCCGAAAAAACGGACTTTCTTTTGGATATTGTCAGTAAAGCGATGATTACCCCCGAAATTGCTTTGGAAGCCATGAAAAAAGAGGCATCCAGTTTATTTAAAATACCACAGGAAAGTGTCACTGGTGAAGTAGCTGAAATCGCCGTGAAAAATAAACCCAATATGTTACAATGGGTTCCTCCTGACTTGCGAACTCCCGACCTGATTCTTTACACGATGAAAGCCATTCCACAGTATAATATCTATATCCCGGATGAAATACTAAAGGGAGAGAATATATATTCCGCACATAAGAAAATTGAGGCAATCATCAATAAACCGCTTTCCTACGATGAACATAAAAAGTTATATGGGGGAGAAAGCATCAGGGTTAATGATGTAAATACGCCTAAAGGAATGGTTAAAAATGGGGAATTACGATTTGATAAACAGAACGGGAAACTGAATATCAAATCGGTTCCGGCTCAGGATAAAGGATTGCATAAAGATAAACAAATTGATAAAAGTCGAAAGCCTCCCCAAAAAGGCAACGGAATAAAATTTTAAAGAGATTTATTTATGAAAGTGATTGAAGACAACCTTTTTGCCGGAGAAAAAATATGCTACCGGGCAAGAATACATATTTTCCTGTTTCTGCAACCTGCCATATTACTGGGCATCGGTTGCTTATGTTATTTTGACGAAGTGAGAATAACTCAGTATTTAGGACTTACGCTTCTCTTCCTGGGATTAGTGTCACTGGTGCAGCGTATTTTGGTAAAAGTAGGCTCTGTATATGCTGTGACGAATAAAAGAGTAATTATAAAAACAGGAGTAATCAGCCGTCGGACAGTAGATCTTGTACTCGCTAAATGTGAAGGTATTCAGGTAACTCAGGATATTTTAGGACGCATATTCGGGTATGGTACACTTGTGGTCACTACCGGAGGGGCAACGAACTGTTACTATTTTGTAGCCAAACCGTTTCGCTTTAAGAAGTCTATAAACGAACAGATACAGTAAAAAGCAAACCGAAGCCATGTATGACTTCGGTTTGTTTCTTTTAAGGCTTTTTGTTACTTTTTCTTCCCGTCAGCCTGTGGAAGTCATGGAAAACCTTAGGTTTGCATTGT
>DFXE01000021.1 GCA_002381645.1 Bacteroidales bacterium UBA4116 | reverse complement strand
AAATAAATAGCTCCCGTCCAATTTTTATTTGGACGGGAGCTATTTATTTTAGGACGGGTAAAATTCAGATCACCAATAAAGCACTAAACCGGCTATACCTGCCAGGAAAATCATTAGGATAGGATGTATTTTTAATTTCCAGGTAAGAAGGAAAGCCGCGGCAAAAATGAGGTAACTTTTATAATCAATAAAATTTTCACTATTCATCAATAATAAAGCGGCAGAAGCAATTAATCCGATGGTTGCCGGACGAAGACCGGTAAAAGCGGCTTCCACATATTTATTTTTCTTGAACCGGAGAAAATAGTATGAAATGATCAGTACCAGTACAAAAGACGGAAGGCATACCGCAAAGGTTGTCAGGCACGAACCCAGCATGGCTATCCATGGAGAGTAACCCGCATTAAGAACGGCTGTATATCCGATATAAGTGGCACTGTTGATACCGATAGGGCCGGGTGTCATCTGGGAAATAGCCACGACATCAGTAAATTCCTGAAGACTGATCCAGTTATATTTATCCACTACTTCTGCCTGTATGAGAGATAGCATGGCATACCCGCCTCCAAAACCGAAAAGGCCGATCTTAATATACACCCAGAATAATTGCAGAAACAGCATGTCAATCTTTTTTTATTTTCAATCCGTATACCAGGCCGCCAATAGCCGCTATAATAATAATGTATATAGGGGAAACTCCTAACCGCCAGATTAAAAGTGCGGAAACAACCGGAATAACAGCCGTTTTCCAGGTGAGTCCGATCGATTTGGCAGCGGTAATACAAGGAACAGCAATCAAGGCAACCACAGCAGGACGAAGCCCTTTAAATATCTTTTCCACCCATATATTATCCTTTATATTGGTAAAAAACAACGCGATGGCAAGTATAATGAAGAATGACGGCAAAATGGTGCCTAATGTACACACGATACTACCTGCTACTCCTTTGAGCTTATATCCGAGGAATATGGCGATATTTACAGCAAAAATGCCGGGCAACGATTGTGCCACGGCAAAGAGGTCGATGAAATCTTCTTTGGATATCCAACCGCGATTAATTACTTCCCGCTCGATTAACGGCAACATAGCATAGCCTCCACCAATAGTAAAGGCTCCTATCCGGGTGAATGTCCAAAACAAATTCCAGTACATTATCTTCTTCTGCGGACACTGCGTACCGGGGCCGCACTTTTCTCGGCTTTCGGGGCAGATACTTTCTGTTGTTTGGGTTCTTTTGTCGTTGCTGTTTTTGTTACACGTGCCGATTTCGCTGCTTTCTTCGCTTCCTTAGTATCTGCTACCTGGGTCGTGTCAGGCTGCCAGTAAAGGGATTGCTGGAAAGTAGCCAGTTGATTTTCAATCTGCTGTTGTGCCAGTTTTAATGAATCGGGTTCGGGGTATTGCTGCCTCAGCGTACGGTTCATTAAATTCTCCGTTTTAATGATTTCGCCATCAAACATGCGACGGCGAAAATAATCATCGATAGAAAATGTCTTGGCATTATTGACGTTCGACGTCATAATCAGCGTATTTGTAATATACGGACGGATATTTTCGTAAGGAACCCAGAAAAGCGGGGTTGTTTGTTCTCCCAGGTCACCGGAGGTAGTCAGGATAGGGCATAACGCAAGGGTTTTTACATCGAATACCGAATTATTCTGGTCAAAATACCATGCCTCTTTCACATAATAAGCCATGACATCTGCCGAAGGAATATCGCTTTCATTGATGATGAATGAGGGATTTTCTCCTCCCGGTCCCGGTAATTCTTCATAATAGATATAAGCCCTGTCAAGTACATCCTCCTTAAAGTTAATCACATGATCCTCATCGAATGCTTCGAAACCATCTTCATACCTATAGGCAGTAAGCATATTTTCGCACATCAGTTGGAAGATGGTAGAAAAAAGGTTCATGTTACCGTTCAAGGGTCTGACCGGATAGTATAACGGCGCGTTCTGTTCTTTGGTAAGATCTATTTCACGATAGATGACACGCATCCAACGGGCATTACCGATTTCCTGCGTCATGCGTTCGTTCATATCCTGTGCGCGCACGGTAAGTTCGGGCAGTCCGGTTTCCTTTTTCACGGCTTCCCTGCCGCCAGTACGTGCGCGGGGAGCTCTCCGTTGTTGGTTATTGCCACCCTCCTCCTGCGCATTTGCTACGCCGGGTACTATCAGGGCGCTTATTAAAGCCAGTATACAATACAAGCGTTTCATATATTCTCAATTATCTTAATTTACTCTTACTTCAATGGGGGGAATTGTCCGTTCAATTCCGTCCGGGCCACGCGCAACCACGCGGTTGATCCAAAACTGCTTACCCCGTGATAAATTACGGATATAATTCTTCTGGCGTTCTGAGAAATTACCGCCTTCCGTAGGCTCGTTTATCATATTCCCGAAAGAATCCGGATAAGTAATCTCAAAACGCAACACGGTAAATGCAATATTCAGTATATCATCGTCTATAGCGGCCAGGATACCGTTAGATTCGAGCAGGCTGCGTTTAGCTATATTACCGCCCCTGAATTTACGTGTATTTCCATTCTGGTCTTTGTACTCGATATACGGAAGCGGGTCCGGCAAGGCGCGTACACGGAAAGAGGTATTTGCCATTTGCACGGAACGGCCGTCCGCCATTCTTGCACTAACGGAAACCACAGCTTCCTCACCTACCGTATTCGGACGAGCATCCCATACATCACCGTTTCGTGTTAACGTGCCGTTTGTCATAGTTGCGCTTACGCTTCCGCTGGGAATACCCGGTACGGCGATACGTATCGGATTCACAATGCCGGCATACAATACGTTCATAAGGGTAGGAGCTACCGTTGCGGCAGGTTCCGTTACATAATATTCGCTCTCGAAATCACGGCGCAAAATGCTTCCGTCACTGTTTGGCATTTCCACATATCCTTTTATCGGGAATGTTCCTGTTGAACCGGTGTTAACCGTAAACAACCCGTTGTTTTCTTCCGGAAGCTTTTGTCCGTTGACATACACCGTAGGGCGCTTGGTGGAGTCGATCGCAGATAATACGATATTGGCCCTGTATTGGCTGCCCCTCATTACGATCTGGCTGGTGGGTATCACCTGTGCCTCAATCATGTTTACGCGGTAATCGCCAACATCCACACTGCTTAACAGGTTGTTCAACACTTCTCCCTGTGCATACCTGACATCACTTTGAAGCTTGGTCAGTAATGTTATCGCCGCGGCAACAGGCATGTTTTCAAATAAAGACTCCTCCCAGTTACGCTGGTTTATACCCACTTGTTTGGGGGCTTTTGTACTGAGGCTTGCTTCAATTACAGCCGTTTTACCCGGGTCATCCACCAGATTTGCCATTGCGGTACGGTAAGAATCGATAGCTTCCCTCAGTTTTTTGCCTTCACCGTTAATCGGGGCAAGCATAACCCTTGAAGCCGCTTCAAGGTCGTCTTTATTACGGATATCTGACAGGTCGCCGTCTTTTCCGTCGGCAACTTTTACAATCCGTTCTTTAAGTTCTTCTATATAATTGTATATATCATCCGAGGCGCCTTTTACACGGAGGCTCTTGTTATACCATTCTTCAGCTTTAGCCGGGTTGGCCTGATAATAGGATTGCAACTCGTTACTGATAATCTCATTCCGGTTCGACGTATTATCAATAGACGTGTGAAGCGTATCATCAACCAATCCAAAGCCGTCAAGTACCTCCGACGATACATTGAGTGCCATCATTGCAATAAACACCAGGTACATCAGATTGATCATCTTCTGACGTGGTGAATTAGGATTATTTCCTACTCCTGCCATCTTACATTATTTAGAATAAGGTGATTGATACGGATTGCCTTGCGGCTGTTGTTGATAGGGTTGCTGCTGAGGCGGTTGCTGGTACGGGTTTTGCGGAAGCGGCCCCATATTCACCGTCATCGCACTTAACAAACGGCTGTATACCTGATTCAATTGGGTAAGCTGCTGAGCCATCCGTTCCGTTTCCGTACGGAAAACGGAACTGTCCGTCAACGATCCGTCATATAAATCTTTAATACGGTTCAGGCCGGCATTGATATGTTCGATGGAATTGATCTGTGAACTGATGCTTTTCAATTGCATTTCATAAATAGTATTCAGTCCATTCAGGTTACGGTTCAGCAATTCCATTTGTTGCACATATCCCTGCGAATTACGGGTAATACCGTCTGAGTTATCCGTAATACTCTGGTAGGATTGCAGTAAAGTGTCCGAAACGTTGGTCAACGAATCCGTTACTTTACTGAAGCGGTCCATATTATCCGACATGTTTGAAAGTTGGTCGAGGTACTTCTGGGTAGCTTCGGTAAGCTCAGCCATTTTGGATATTTGTTCTGCAGCATTGCTTAATTTTTTGATACTTGAAGAAAGATTTTGTGTATCTTCTTCCGTTACGTCAAGAGAAGATATGTCCATACCTTTCAGGTTCACCTGCCGAACCCCGCTTCCCCCCAAGTTTACCTGAGCACCGGCTAAGTTAGGAGCCGAAGATATATCGTCGTCTTCAACGTTTGCATTCGAATGCATAATCGCCGATACAGGCGTACCGGTGAAATCAGGACGATCCATCGGATTCTTCGATTTCAATACCGGGAATACATCTTCCCAATGGTAATCCCTGGTCGGTTTTTCAAATCCGAAAATAAAGAATACAAAAAATTCGGTAATCATACCTACCGCAAGCATCGTATTGCCGTAAGGCAGGTGTAATATTTTGAACATAGCGCCCAGGATCACAATGGAGGCACCCCAGCTATAGCAGAAATTAAGTAATCGTTTACCTTTATCGCTGGAAAGGTACATTTCCACTCTGTTCTTATATCTTCTATACTTTCCCATTTTTTTGAAGTATTATATCATTCTTGTTTTTGCCTGATTTTTTATTTTTTACCTTTCGACCGTGAGAAACCGACTTGCGTACGGGCACAGCGGAAACCGACATACGAGCGCGGTACGTTTTCGTATTCAAAAGTCCTCATATCCGAACGGATAAACTGTGCGACATCCTTCCAGGAACCGCCCCTGACCACTTTTTTCTTCATCGCGTAAGGGTCTTCTTTCGCTGCATTATACCGCAGGTCGGGATTCATATCATTCATCTGGCTTGGTCCGGATTCGGAATATACCGTCGAAGTCCATTCCGCTACATTACCCGCCATATCATATAAGCCGAATTCATTAGGTGCAAACGAACCAACGCGGGAGGTAATCAAATGGCCGTCTTCCGTATAATTTCCGTTACCTGGCTTGAAGTTGCCCAGAAAGCATCCTTTGTTATTCTGGAGTTCGTCTGTTGCCCAGGGATATTTATATTCGTTTTTCCCCGTACGGGCGGCATACTCCCATTCTCCTTCCGTCGGTAGGCGGAAAGGTTCGAAAGGTTGACCGGGCGGCAGGTTGATCGACTGCTTGAATAAGTTGGTACGCCATACACAGAAAGCGGTAGCTTGTTCCCAGGATACTCCTACAACCGGATAATCGTCGTACCCCGGATGGTTGAAATACATACGCATATACGGTTCGTTGTATGCATTGTTAAAGTCATTTATCCATACGGTTTCATCCGGGTAGATATTAACAATACGTGTATGTAAAAAGTCCCATTCGCTGCCCAACGGACGGGTAATCGTTTCATTGATGATACGTCCTTCGTCGTCAATGTAAGCTGTATCTTTGGAGATCATGATGATTTCATTCGGGTCTACTTCAATATCTGTATCTAAAATACGTTCCGTAGGATCAAGGCGGTGTTTTCTGAGTGCAGCCGATGTATAATCGTACCATTCGTATTTAAAGTACATTTGCCTTTCATCCAGGCGTCTTTCACCTGTTACCGGATGTGTGGTGTAAACGCTCTCGATAGCCAGTTCTTCATCTTCACTGGCGCGTTTCCAGGGGATCGGCCGGCTCCAGTCGAGATAAGGTTCTATAGGTTCACCGTAACGGTCTTCTGTGATTTTGAACAGGTCGTTTCCTCCATAAGCAGGATCGGCCAGCCGTTCGCGGATAATAGAGTCGCGCACCCAATAGACAAACTGGCGGTATTTAGCGTTTGTTATTTCCGTCTGGTCCATCCAGAAAGCATCGAAGGAAACCCCTTTCGTTTCAGGCATAATGCCCCATAATGAATCCGTATCCGAAGGTCCCATTTCGAAAGCGCCTCTTTTGACCAGCACCATGCCGTAAGGTGCAGGTTCATTTACTGCTACTGATCTTGCACCGGTTACTTCACCTCCGCTGCGCATATTTCTGCCACAGGAAGAGAATAAGGCCATTACTGCAAGTACTAAAAATACTTTTTTCATATACTGTTTATAATATACGTACACTTTTATGTCTATATTGTCCCGACTTCGATTTGTCTAATTTCAAGCGGTATTTTACCAATACTTCGTGGCTTCCGCTGCTTACCCTCAGTAAAGCCGGTTTGACCGGGAAGTCATAGGCATAACCCACTTGGAAATTGCCGAACGTGGCGCCTAACATCAAAACAACCGATTCGTTAACCCGCCAGGAAAGTCCCCCGTTAAACATTTTATTATACACAACCCGTCCGGTAATATCCGCCTGAA
Source organism: Bacteroidales bacterium UBA4116 (assembly GCA_002381645.1). Taxonomy (GTDB): domain Bacteria; phylum Bacteroidota; class Bacteroidia; order Bacteroidales; family Tannerellaceae; genus DFXE01. The sequence continues at coordinate 21,337 of DFXE01000021.1, read as the reverse complement.
ACGATTGCAGGTCGGTTTTCATAAAAACGGAAGGCTGTATCTCATACAACGGGTTGCGGAGTTGAATATTGTATCCGCCTGTTAAATTATATGATCTGCCGATAAAGGTAAATATATTTTCCTCCAGCTCCATTTCCGGCTCCAGCACGTGCATGGCTCCGATACCGAAATAAAAATGCTTATGGGTATAGTAGATACCCGCATTCATATCGAATGCCATTCCGCTAGCTTCAACCTTAGGAATAGCTTCGTCTTCCTGTTCATGTTCATCCGATTCTCCCAGATCAACTTTTGTTCCGTCGAAAGAAATATTGGCAATGCCCGGCTGTAGTCCGATACTTAACGTACCGCCGAACAGTTTATGTTTGTATGAGATTTGTGCGCCGAAATGGGAATTGCGGAAAAGCCCGATGCTTTCTGTAAATAAAACGGCTCCAATTCCGATCTGTACTTTTCGTATATTGAGAGGCATATCGGCGTTTACGAAAAAAGACTTTGGAGCGCCTTTCATCCCGATCCATTGCTGGCGGTGGAGCCCGAAGAAATTCAGGTCGCCCGATACGCCGGCATAAGACGGATTATAGTAACCCATAGCCATAAAGTACTGGCTGAACTGCGCATCGTATTGCGCCCGGGCAGTACTCCAGAGTGTCATCAGGATTATAATAGAAAGAAGGGCTTTCTTCATTTTTAATAGTTCCGTATCCGGGGATTCAGATCCCTAACATACGAAACGAGCCGATAAGCGATAAATTGTATCCGTACTCAAAAAAACGAACGAGGCAGTAGACCCCGGAAGGCCGCTACCTCGTTCTTATCCTAACAGAACCTGCGTTCTTTTCGTCTCACTTTTCAATACTCTTCTTCATTGAAGAAGAAATCTTCCTTGCTTGGATAATCCGGCCAAATGTCTTCCATACAATCGTAAATTTCTCCTTCATCTTCCATTTCCTGTAAATTTTCAATTACTTCCAACGGCGCTCCCGAGCGTTGCGCATAATCAATCAACTCATCTTTCGTTGCAGGCCAGGGCGCATCTTCAAGTTTCGAAGCCAATTCTAAAGTCCAATACATAGTCGTTAAGCATTTATATTAACCACAAGTGGTTAGGTTTTGAAATTTTCCGCAAAAATAAAACTTTATTTGTTAGATACAAGTATTATCCCAAATTATTTCTTCTCCGTTATTTTTTATACATTCTTTACGTGCCAGTACAAAAAAATAATCAGATAACCGGTTAATGAATACCAGTACCGGTTCTTCTACCATACTGGTCTCTTTCAAGCGGTAGATCTGTCGTTCGGCCCGCCGGCAAACCGTACGGCAAACATGCGCCAGGGCCGCAGAACGTGAACCGCCCGGAAGGATAAAATGTTTAAATTTCGGCAGACTATTATCGATACGGTCTATTTCCTGCTCGATGCGGATAATACTTTCCGGTGAAACCCTGCTTTCCATTTTCAGTTCCGTACTTTCCTGATCGGTGGCAAGATAAGAACCGATCGTGAAGAGTTTGTGTTGGACGAACCGCATAAATTCCAGGTCTTCCCTGTCCGAAAGTTCGGTCATCAGCAGTCCGGTAAACGCATTCAACTCATCAGTCGTACCGTAACTTTCAATGCGTTTATCCGCCTTGGATACCCTTTTTCCTCCGACAAGGGACGTTGTGCCCGAATCTCCCGTACGTGTGTAAACAGCGCTTTTCTTCATGTTTTTTATTATTAAGATTAAAAATAAACCGTATAGTTACGTTTATGTATTTTTTTGTTGAGCAATGCTATTCCCATTGAAAATAAATCGATCGATACCGTTATTTCCGGATGTGCGCAAACCATTTCCCATAATTCTCTCATATAGCGGTTGGCTTGTATTCCCTGAAATACAAATACGGTCCCTTTATGTGCAAATTTAATACACTCGTTGAACAATCCTATATTGGTATTTTGTTCATTTGGGGTGTTGAAATAAACAAAATCCACATTTCCCAGATCATGTAATGCAGTGGGAAGAGATTCCTTTAAATTCCCTGTCCGCAGGTCGATAGGCGTTCGCGCATAGTTTGCATATACCCATTTCGAAATTGATGTATAGGCAGGTATATTTTCCAGGGAAATACATTTTAGTCCCGGAGCATACGATGTCAGGTATAATGTCGACAATCCTATAGTGGGACCAACCTGTAAAATATTTTGCGGTCTGAAATAGTTTGTCAGCCGGAAAAGTAAAGCCCCATACTTCGGCAGAATGGATTCTTGTTTCAAAATATCTTCTACCGTACGGTTCGTAGTCTTTACCGGAATATCAAAGAGTTTCTCCTTATAACGCAGTTGCTTTCTTATCCGTTCAATATCATTATAACGATAATAAGAGGCTTTTTCCTCAATCACCTTAGTTATTAAGTGATATACAAAAGGCGAATGCACCCCGTATCCTTTTCGGTGGCGAATTCGCCTGTATAACAATATACCTTTTCGTAAAACAGGTTTATGTAGTATTATGCCCATAAAGTCTGCAATTAGGCAGACAAAGTTAAATATATATGATTAATATAAATACATTTCCCTGAATTTTGCCAGATCGACCTGCAAAGTGTTTTGAAGATAATCATCTATACTGCCGTATGTTTCTCTTATCTGGTCGATACCTGCCTGAAGATATGCTGGTTTTACGCCGAACAAAGGCTCCAGCGACGGATACTGATTAATATATGCTGCATATTTATCCTTAAGGTAAGTGTTGGATAAAAGGTAATCTTCTATAATTCGATTATCGTCTACATTAAGGGCATATAAAATAAGGGCGGCTCCCATTCCCGTACGGTCTTTTCCGGCCGTGCAATGAAATAATAAAGGTATGCTGTCTTTATTTTGTAATAATCCGAAGAAATCTTTGTACCGGGCGATTGCCGAAGAATCCGTAACCAATAATTTATTGATACTTATCATGACACTATCCAGGTTCAGATTGCTGAGGGAAGATAAGTCCGTAGCGGATGCCGTCAGGTTTCCGGGTGTGATCGAATAGGCATGATCTTCTCTTACAGATGAAGGAACCCGGTCGGGGGCCTGTCTTATTTCTTCTTCGGAACGAAAATCAACGATTGTTATCAAGGGTATGGTTGATAAATAATCAAGATCATTATCCGTAAGCGAGTGTAGATCGTCGGCCCTGAAAATTTTCCCCCATTTGGTAAAACGGCCGTCTTTGTTTTTGATGCCTCCCAGGTCCCTGAAGTTGAATCCTCCGTTCATGGGTAAGTGACGCTCAGCCAAGATCGCTTTTCCGTCGGTTGTTACCAATTGGAAATAATTCCTTCTGGTAGCAGAAACGGGAACGGAATATCTTCCGCTGCCTTCTCCTTCCAATACGGGATTATTATGATCGATCGATTTCACTTCATCCCCTGCATATAGTTTCCATTTTCCATTTGTTTCAATCGTAAATATAGTTTCTCTTGTATTCTTGTCGCGTGTGATATCCGCGATCCCCGAAATATCCGAACCTTCATAGAATGTATTGTCTGAAGAACCTCTGTTGTTGCAGGAATTAAATGATAATGACATAACGATTAAAGAGATTAAATAAATTTGTTTCATCTTTTAGGTATTTTATTGTATCTGCGCATTAAACAAATAGTTGTCAAAGATAGATACGGAATCATATAACTTTAACATTTTATAAATAAAGAAATTGTTAAAGGATCACACCATGTCTCTTTTTAAAGTATAAACTTATCGTTTTTACAGCTGTTTTATTAGTAATATAGAAGCTAATATCGGCATATGGAAACGACAGATAACTTTTTTCAAGGAAAAATAGCATATGATCTGCTCAGTATAGGCTTATTTTTAGTAGCGTTACTCGGTGTTTACCTGATTTATAAATTTGTATTGAACAGGTTGCAGATCCGGGCATCAAAGACTAAGACACTGGTGGATGATTTTATTATCGACCTGTTAAGAGTGCCTGTGTTATGGCTTTTATTCTGGATCATTTTTAAAATATTTACCGCTTATTCCTTTTTATCCACCACTTCTGTTTACGGAACATTATCAAAAATAGGGGATATTCTATTAATCGCAACGATCGGGTGGATACTGATCAAAGCGGTACAGGCACTGTTTTATTATCTGGAACATAAACTCGGGGTAGGTTCGAATGAAACTTCACGGAAAAATCTGACCAAACTCAAGATATTTGAAAGGATAGTCTCCGTACTGATTACTGTACTGACCATAGCGGCCGCTTTAATGACTTTCGACCAGGTACGTTCAATCGGCGTAAGTTTACTTACATCCGCGGGAATTGCAGGCATTATTGCAGGTTTGGCGGCTCAAAAAAGTATTGGGGCTATATTTGCCGGTATACAAATAGCTATTACAGAACCGATAAGGCTGGACGACCAGGTAATAGTAGAAGGACAAAACGGCATTATTGAAGAAATAAAAACGACGTATGTTGTGGTAAGGCTATGGGATGAAAAAAGACTGATACTGCCGGTAAACTATTTTTTGGACAACCCTTTCCAGAACTGGACCAGAAATTCCAACAATGTATTAGGTACGGTATTTTTATATGTGGATTATAATCTTCCGGTGAATGACCTGCGGAATTATTTATCCATCATTCTGAAAGACCATCCTAAATGGGATAAACGTTTGGCGAACATACAGGTAACCGACTCCAAAGAGAATTATATGGAACTCCGTATTTTACTCAGTGGAAGTGATTCAGGTACAAATTTCGATTTACAGGTAGATGTCCGGGAAAAAATGGTAAAGTATATTAATGATAATTATCCGGATAGCTTTGTCAAAATGCGTATTATCGGTTCAACAGATTCACCTTCCGTTAAACTAAAACAAGTATAAAATAATTCGTTTTCAGCCTGTTCTTTTTCGTTTTAATCCCGTAAAACATCAGGTTGACCCTATTTTTCTGCAAGTTTGCAAAAATCCTTTTAACCTTATATTGTATGATGAATGCCTTACTATCACCCAGATAAGAAGAATGTTATAACGAACAAAATTTATATGAATGCAAAAGAATTTTTAGGTGAATTTTTAGGTACATTTATTCTGGTGCTGTTTGGTTGTGGATCGGTAGCCGTATCGGTACTATTTGGTGAATATACAGGTATTTTACAGATCGGAGTTGCCTGGGGATTTGGAGTTATGCTTGCCATTTATGTTACCCGACATCTGTCATGTGCACATTTAAACCCGGCTGTAAGTATTGGAATGGTAATAAGCAGGCGTATGAAAGCGCGTAAGCTTCCCTGCTATCTTGTAGCCCAGTTCTTAGGTGCATTTATTGCAGGGCTCGTTATCTATATGTTGTTTTCACCTTCCATAGAGGCGTATGAAAGTACAAATAACATTGTCAGGGGGTCTGCAGAATCAATAGCAACCGCGAAAATGTTTGGTGAGTATTATACGGTTCCCTGTAGCTCGGCAGTTGTTTCCATGCCTTTGGCCATTGCAGCCGAAGCTTTCGGTACATTCTTACTGGTGTTGTTCATTTTTGCGCTGACAGAAGGTTGTAATGTCGGTAGGCCGACTGATGCGATTACTCCCGTATTCATAGGGTTGACGGTTACATCCGTTATATGCCTGATTGCTCCGCTGACACAGGCTGGACTGAATCCGGCACGTGATTTCGGACCACGTATCGTTGCATGGTTGTTTGGTTGGGGAAGTGCTGCTTTTCCCGATAGCAGCGGGGGATTTTTCTGGGTTTATATAGCAGGACCAGTGATAGGAGGTACAATAGCCGCCTTATTCTTTATGTATATTCTCGAACCTGTTATGAAAAAAGATTCGAAACCCTGTGATTGCAATTAAAAATAAATAATGAATGTGAGAAAATGAAGACAACACGACTTATTTTGGCCGGTGGATTTTTAGGAGCCGGTAAAACAACTTTACTTTGGAATATTGCCCAAAAATTAATGCGAAAAGGACTTCGGGTAGGATTGATCACAAACGACCAGGCTCCCGAATTAGTTGACAGCGCTTTACTTTCAATGAATGATTTACAGGTGGCGGAAGTAAGCGGTAGCTGTTTCTGCTGTAATTTCAACGGTTTTACAGATGCTATAAAAAAGATCCGGTCAGAAGTAGCGGCAGATATTATCATTGCCGAACCGGTTGGTAGTTGCACCGATCTTTCCGCAACCATTATCCAGCCTTTAAAGCAATACTGGAACAGAGAAGTTACTGTATCGCCACTTTCTGTACTGGCAGACCCATTCCGGCTGAACTCTGTTCTTGAAGGTAAAAACGGCGGATTGCATCCCGACGCGGCTTATATTTATCATAAACAATTGGAAGAGAGCGATATCATATTAATTAATAAAACTGATTTATTAAGTGACGAAGAGTTGGGAAAGCTGATACGACATACGGCTGAAGCGTATCCTTCCGCAAAAATTTATCCGGTAAGCGCCCTTTCCGGTAAAGGGCTCGATGAATGGTTGCAGGAAGTCACAACAAGCAAGAATTCAGGTAAGCGCCTTATCGACGTTGATTATGATATTTATGCTAATGGTGAAGCTGTTTTGGGGTGGCTGAACGGTACTATTATTTTAGATTATCACCGGTTTGACTTAACCGGTTGAGGAATAAACTTTTCGCAGAGTTTTTGAATTTCAGAAGTAACGATTTAGTAACCGTGCGTATTTCAGCGTTTTGCGGTGCTATACTATCAAATAACTCACGCCAAAAATAAGCAATATTTCTGAAACTCTACACATATTTTTTCTCTTTCTTTATCCGGTAAACACCTCTCTTATGGAAAGAATGAATTAGGCAATACTTTTTGTAGATTTACTCTTTTCGGAACGAAAAGGAAGAAATCTGCAAAAACCGCTTGCGGCTCGGTGTTGCCGTTTTATTCTTGGAATATATCTTTGTGTTCGGATAAAGAACGATTTAGCATTTTTATTTTTTAGGTTCTAATTTCCGAAATCCTTTTTCTGCATCTATGACATTGAGCCGTGTTAGTTGCCGTTCTGCCATTTCACGCAGACAGGCGTATCGGGCAGACTTATCCATATCACGTTTCAAAAGTTCCGTGTTAAATGATTCAAGATTTGCTAATACGACCAATTCGTTAATACTTGCAGTATCGCGTATATTCAACCCTTTCTTTGCGTATTCAGGATTTGCCTCCCGCCATTGCTTTGCTGTACAAGCCCACAAAGCGAGATTAAGCATATCAGCTTCATCTGCATAGGCGTATGCTTTCTCACGAACAACATCAATTTTGGGAATGATAAAATCACGGACGGCATCGGTGTGAAGCGTATAATTCACTTTACTAAGCACCCGTTTTACATTCCATTCGCCGAGCATCGGATTGTTTTCGGCCTCTCTCAGTCGCTGATATTCGGTAATTAGATAGAGTTTAAACACTGGACTTAGCCACGAACCGAATTCAAACGCAATATCTTTGTGGGCGTAAGTTCCGCCGTTTCGCCCCGCTTTGGAAATGACACCGATGGCATCGGTCGCTTCAACCCATTTGCGGGGTGTCATATTAAAACGGTTTGCTCCGGATTCGTGCAAAAAGGTGTCGAATTCGACACCTTTAAAGGCGGGGTTATGCAGCATCTCCCAAGCACCCAGAAACTCAAGGGTATTGCGATTGCGCATCCAGTTGCGGATATGGTCTTCCCCCTCTTGGCCTTTTACCATATCGGTAAGGCAAATGTAGTCGGCATTTTTCTCCGAGACAATAGCTATCTCCGTTCCTTGTACGGTTATTTTATCTTTTTTGTTCATGTTGCTATTTAATTGATTCTATATCCTAAAAGCAACTCCATTGCTTTATAAAAAAACTGTCTATTGCACAGATGTAGCATTGGTATAACATCCTCATTACCTGACTTGAAAAAGAACATTTTCTTCTGAAAGTTATTATGTTCAACATGTAATTCACTTCCTTTAGAATACATCCTTTTTATTTCATTGAATTTGTATGTGAACTCCTCTGTGTCGCTTTTTATGAAAGTAATATACCCAATCCCAAGCTTGATATAAGGAGCATATATATTTTTATCCTTAATGTATATGTTAAATGGTACATAACCTTTTTCTTGCAAAATACTTTCCATTTTATCAAGAAGATAAATGGTCCAATATTGTTCCACCCTCCTACAAAATATCAAATCTACAGGTTGATTTTTAAAATCATCTTTTTTGTTATATGAGCCTTCTTTTGCATAAGGTATTTTATCAGTTCTTGTATCTAAAAACATATATAAAAAATCGGTTCCCTGATAACTGTAATTTAGGCGTCTTTCGACTTGATAAACATACAAATCTGTTACATCATTAAAATTTACTTCTATATTTTCCGTCAAATTTGTTTTATTATCTCGACATTCATATTCAGCAAAACCATTAACTCCAACAAAATAGTTTTTATGAAGAAATACATTGCCCGCTTTTGCAAAAAAGAGAGCTAATAAAGCTGGTGCTACAGCCCAGATTACAGTCCAAATTTCATTGGGTTTGCCAAGTAAAATAATAAGCAAACTAAGCAACACTGCAACTCCTAAACATTTTAATGTCCAAATTCTTTTTTGTTTTGCAGTACTAGGCTCTGTCCCTTTTATGAAGTCAGAAAAACCTCCTATTAGTTTTCCTATTCTTTTTGGTAAGATGAAGAAATCGATATTGTCTGGGATTTTATTTCCTAAAAGGTCAAAAATCGGATTATATTGTGGTGTATCCTGTAATTCTCTATCTCTATTTGAATAAAATGGTTTAAATGGTTCGTAGTAATACTTTTCATTTTGCTCTTGTTCTTTTTTCTTCTTTTCCGCTTGTTGAAAATTATATTCTTTCCTTTCTGATTCAGATTGTTGGTTAAAGTATTGCTTATATAAAATGTCATACTCAACTCTTTTGTTAGCATCAGATAATACGTCATAGGCTTCCTTTATTTCAATGAATTTTTTAGTAAAATAATCATCACCTTGATTTTTATCAGGATGATATTTTACAGCTAACTTTCGGAATGCTCTTTTTATATCTTCTTCAGTTGCATTAATTGAAATTTCTAGAATCAGATAATAATCTTTTATTTGTTCTTCCATACCAGTTTATTCACATGTAAATTTGGATGCAAATTTAGCAAATATCTGTAACCCAGCCATGATTATCTTTTAAAACCTTTACCTTTATTAAGTTCCGATATTGTAGGTCTTATATTCCTCTACCTTTCTTTGGTGTGGGTGGGATAGGTTTGATATGTGGTTTTATCGCATGCTGGATTTTGTCGAATTGTTGTTTGAACCAGTCGAGGATATTTTGTCCGTTGATAGATAGTTTTAGTCTGTTGGAATCCTTGCTCTCCTTAAGTAACTGCAATTTGGCATCCTGCACGTTGAAGGAATGATTATGTTCGGGCGAATGGAGCTTACCCGTAACCGTTACCGCTTCACCCGTAAAAAGCTGCTTAATGGTGTCTATCGTCAATCCAACGGCTTTACACAACTGTGCTATCCGTAAACGTTCTGGTAGGTGCGGGAATACATCAAGTAGCAAATTTATATCATCCTGCGCCTTATAAGGCTCATAATCCTGTTTGAGTTGTTCTATGCGGGTTTCAAGATTGGATATTTCCGTTTCTTTTTGCTGGGTATATTCGTGCATATTCAGGAACTTCTCCCGGGCTTCGTCTTTCCGGTCGTACATATCCCGTACTTTCTCATAAACCTCCTGCTTTTCTTCTTCGAGATAACCAATACTTTCTTTCAGGTTTTCGTTTTGGGCGAACAATTCCCTGTAATATTGAGGTGTGGAGATATGCCTTGCATCCGAACCTTTGATACCCCGCTCTAATCCATATTTCCGCATTTTCTCGGCGTATGTGTCCTGAAACCGTTCCAGATTATCTCGTGTCATCACATCATCGGCACATAGCCGGACAGTATCTTTGGGCTTTTTACGGTATTTCTTCTTACCGTTGTTCTTCTCGGCTTCCGCTTTTCTTCTTTCACCGGTAACGATAGGCACGACGGTAGCGTGAATATGCGGCGTTTTCTCGTCCATGTGCAGGACGGCTGAAACAACATTCTCTTTCCCAAACGTATCCTGTAACCATTCGATATTATCCCCGCACCACTCATCGAGCCTACCCTCTGCCTGTACTCGCCACATATCCTCCGGCGTACCGGACAACATAACTTGCAACACCCGGACTTGATTGTGGCTTATCTTGCGTTTTATCCCGGCATTCTCTATACGGTGCTGTATCGCTTGGGTACGATTATCTACTCCGTCAGGAAACTCTATGAACTCTTTGTTTAGATAAGTTCTTTCCGGGTCAGCATTAGCTGGGCTAACCGTCCGCTCAATGTGGGCGGTTGTTCCGCTATCATTGCCTTTCGGCTTTTGAATATGTAAGACGACGAATCCCATAAATTTGATGGATTAGGAGGCGATGCCGAAAGGCACGGTTTGCAAAACCGTTAAGGGTGTCCAGAGGGTTTACCCTTTGGCTTATTGGGGCATTTTTAGCAGTAGTGAAACGGATGCGTTAAGAAAATGCCCTAATAAGCTACGGCTTTTCTTTAAAAGCCCATTGGGGACGCTGCGGTTAAACTCTGATAGCAGCAATACCCGCTACAATAAATATAGCGGGTATAGCGTGCCGACAGGTTTAGATAGCTTCACAAATATTCTTCTCCATACCCTCCAACTTATGCGACAGGGTTTCCATATCCCGGCTTATCTTTTGGTTAGTTATCCGAGCGTATATCTGCGTGGTCTTAATATTCGTGTGTCCGAGAATACGACTCACGGTTTCGATAGGTACGCCGTGCGATAACAGGATAGTCGTAGCCGCGGAATGGCGTGCTACGTGATAGGTCAGTCGTGTCTTGATACCGCACTGCTTGCCTATCTTTTTCAATTTCTCGTTGCAACTGCTGTTGCTCGGAACGGGGAAAACACGGTTATCGCCCGTTAAGCCTTTGTATTTCTCTATTATCCGCTTGGGAACGTCCAATAGCCGGATATTGGAATCGGTATTGGTTTTCCGTCTGCGGGTAATGATCCACAGGTTGCCGTCGAAGAAGGTTTGCAGGTTGTCGGTGGTGAGTTTTTTCACATCCGCATACGACAAACCGGTGAAAACAGAAAAGACGAAAAGGTCGCGCACCAGTTCGTATGTTTTGTTTTTCATCGGAGCCTCGATAAGTGTTTGTATCTCTTCTTCCGTGAGATATCCCCTGTCCACGCTTTCGGGGCTGTTGATATATCCGGCGAATGGATTGAACGGCAATAATCCGGTATTCCGTGCGATAGAAATAATATGCTTCAATACAATCATATATCCCCACACGGTATTGGTACGGCATTTCTTTTCCTCCCGCAGGAAGTATTCGAAATCGTTGATAAACGTTAGGCTTAATTCTTTGAGCGGTATATCCTCTCTGTGATAAGTAGAGGGAAGAAACTCCCGGATATGTTTACAGACGGTACGATAGCGGGCGAAAGTACCCTGCGCCCGGCTATAACCGACTTTCTTCTCAAACTCGGCATTGTGCTGCTCGAATAGCTTTAACAACGTTTCCTGCTTTACCCCGATTCCGAGATAGGTGTTTTTCAACTTGGTGGCGGTAACATAGCCGTCTGTCTGCATCAGTTCCTGATAGCGGCGGTTTACATCCACGCGGATACGGTCTATGGCGCGGTTGATTTTTTGTGCTTCCGCACTCTTTCCCGGTGCGCGGTTATTCTTCACATCCCACAAATGGAGCGGAATGTCCATTTTACAGCTGAACTGTTTAACCTCGCCGTCCACTGTAATACGGCACATCAAAGGCAGGTTTCCGTTGGGTTTCTCACTGCCTTTCTTCACGTAAAATAATACTTTGAATGTTGACCTCATAACTCAATGCTTTTTCTGGTTACAAAATTAGTTATCATTGAGTTATCTGACGGTATGCAAAACTACGCAAAGCACTGAATAAAAATCCATTAGCAAAGAATTTGCATCATTATCCAAGTAACGGGATGGTAACGAAACTCCTGCTGTGTTCTGCCTAAATATGCATTTCTGCCTTTTGCATTATAAAGCAAAACAGAGCGTAACGAACGCTGGTTCAGCCAATTCGCTACACTCTGCTTAAAAATGCTTTCTGCTTATGAGTTTATTTTAAGAGGTGAACCGACGGACTGGGATATGTTTACCCGTACTTTTTTATTGAATTTGTCTAAGGTGTTTGATGAGAATAATTATGCCGTGGGACACGTAAAGGTAATAGCTGAAAACGGGAAACGATTTATTGCAGGAAACATTACAGGCAATGGAGAAACACTTTTGCTTCGCGGATCGGCAGGAACAGACGAACAAATAAAACTGATTATAAACGCAAGGGTTGAGACTACTCCGGAAAATCTGGATGCTATCGTGCGCGAAACACTACAGCAATCCGTTTCCGATAAGTATGACGTTGAAGTAATTGCATGGAAGTATCTTCAGCCCGGTCGCCCGCAACCGACCCACAGATTTACCGAAGTGGTCAGTTCCAATCTTCAACCTTGAATGTATTTTCCACGATTAACTGTGTGGAATCAGGTGAGAATTTTATTTCTACAGGATAACGTTTATTACGTTCGAAAACAAGATCGGTAATTTTTTTGACAGGAACCTGTACTGAATCATTTAAGATAATAAGGGCTTCTGTTGGGGTATATCCGGCCGGTACGATTACACGGCAACCCGTGCCGGAGCACTCTCTTTGCTGTCCGTCCCCGTTCACCATTGTAATATTGACTTTTCTTATTTTGCCGGTTATGTTCCGGTCGTTTTCCAAAAGGGTAAGGTCGACCAAGGCGTTGCTATGCTTAAATAGTAACTGGATAAGATAGCGGTTCTCCCGATAAGCGATATCGATAGTTGCCGGATCGTCGCTGTCAACATAAAGGGTATCCGCTAATATTTCCGGTCCGGAATAAATACGTGGAGGCGTTATCCTTTTTCTGACATACTTAGCCTGTAACCTTCCCGGATAATCCCTGCTTAACAAGACCGGATAATTGAAAAGAATCGTATCGCCTGCTATGACGCCTTCCTGGAAGTTTTGTCTTTCACCCATACCATAATACAAGGTTATATTTTCACCGAATGGAAATGAGGAAAAAGTATCGTCACCCGGTTCCGACTCATTTGCAGGTAAAATAAAACCGGCCTCGGCAATATTCAGAAATTCCGTCAGATTATCTTTGTCACAAGCGGTAAGCAGCAGGGTGGAAAGGATAATAACGGTTATATGTTTGCACATTTTCATGTTGCTGAACTCCAAAAAAGATTAACACTTGACGCAAATATACTATTTTTTTAATTTTAATGAATAAAAATAATATTAAATTCGCACAGGGTTGCTTTTTTTATGTTAAGATAAAGAAAACCAGATTGTTTTGAAATTGAATTTTTATTGGCGAAAAATTTCTTTAATCTGTTGTACGATATATGTAATTAACATACCTTTGCATGCGGATAAATCTGAAAAAAACGAATTTATAAATACAAGTAAATAACTTAAACTATTTATCTTATGTGGTTACTTAATTCTTCAATCGGGAAGAAACTGATAATGAGTATATCAGGTATCTTCCTTATTTTGTTTCTACTGTTTCACGTTGCGATGAACATTACGGCGGTATTCTCGGAAGGAGCATATAACATGATTTCTGCCTTTCTGGGTGCCAACTGGTATGCAGTCGTGGGAACGCTTGTTCTGGCTGCCGGTTTTGTGATTCACATCTGTTATTCGATCGTGCTTACCCTGCAAAATCGCAAAGCGCGCGGTAACGACCGGTATGCAGTAAGCGTGAAGCCGAAAGTAGTAGAATGGTCTTCTCAGAATATGCTCGTTCTGGGGATTATCGTTGCAGGCTTTCTGGTTTTGCATTTTTCCCAGTTCTGGTATAAGATGATGTTTGCCGAATTAATGGGGCATCATCAGGTTGAATTAGGCGGTGTGATGGTATCTCCGCAGGATGGTGCGGCATTTATCCGCTATTATTTCAGTAATATTATTATTGTGATTCTGTATCTCATCTGGTATGTGGCCTTATGGTTTCACCTGACTCATGGTTTCTGGAGTGCTATCCATACAATAGGTTGGAATAATAATGTGTGGATGAACCGCTGGAAGATGATTTCCAATGTTTTTGCTACAGTTATTTGTTTAGGTTTTGCTTTTGTAACCATCTTCTTCTATTTGAAGAGCCTTTAAAAATAAATAGATATGACTCAGATAAATTCAAAGACACCACAAGGCCCATTGGCTGAAAAGTGGAAAAATTATAAAGATCATCAGAAACTGGTGAATCCCGCAAATAAGCGTCGTCTGGATATAATCGTAGTGGGAACCGGACTTGCCGGAGCTTCCGCTGCCACCTCTCTTGCCGAAATGGGATTCAACGTATTGAATTTCTGTATACAGGATTCTCCCCGCCGTGCTCACTCCATTGCTGCACAGGGAGGTATCAATGCTGCAAAGAATTACCAGAATGACGGCGACTCGGTTTACCGTCTGTTTTACGATACGATAAAAGGGGGCGACTACCGTGCACGCGAAGCAAATGTTTACCGTCTGGCAGAAGTGTCGAATTCCATTATCGACCAATGTGTGGCACAAGGTGTTCCTTTTGCACGTGAATATGGCGGTTTGCTGGATAACCGTTCCTTTGGTGGCGCACAGGTATCACGTACATTTTACGCACGGGGCCAAACGGGCCAGCAATTATTGCTGGGCGCTTATTCCGCATTGAGCCGTCAGATCGGTTTGAATAAAGTAAAAATGTATACCCGTCACGAAATGGTGGATGTGGTAAAAGTAGATGGACGTGCCCGTGGTATCATTGCCCGTAACCTCATTACAGGTAAATTGGAACGTTTCTCGGCCCATGCCGTTGTAGTAGCAACGGGTGGCTATGTAAACACATTCTTCCTGTCTACCAACGCTATGGCTTCCAATGGTTCGGCAGCATGGCAATGCTATAAGAAAGGGGCTTATTTTGCAAACCCTTGTATGGTACAGATACACCCTACCTGTATTCCGGTTCACGGGGAATTCCAGTCGAAACTGACCCTGATGTCGGAGTCGTTACGTAATGACGGACGCATATGGGTTCCTAAAAAGATTGAAGATGCAAAAGCAATCCGCGAAGGAAAGCTTAAACCAACCCAGATCAAAGAAGAAGACCGCGACTACTACCTGGAACGTCGTTATCCGGCTTTCGGTAACCTTGTTCCCCGCGACGTAGCTTCACGTGCTGCGAAAGAACGTTGTGATGCGGGTTATGGGGTAGGAGCAGGACAGGCCGTATATCTTGACTTTGCCGAAGCGATAAACCGTTTAGGACGCGATGTGGTAGAAGCACGTTATGGAAACCTGTTCCAGATGTACGAAAAGATTGTAGACGACAATCCGTATGAAACGCCGATGATGATTTATCCCGCCTTACATTATTCAATGGGTGGCCTTTGGGTGGATTATGAATTGATGACTTCCGTACCCGGGTTATTTGCTATCGGTGAAGCCAACTTCTCCGATCACGGTGCAAACCGTTTGGGAGCATCTGCACTTATGCAGGGTCTGGCAGACGGATACTTTGTATTACCGTATACGATCCAGAATTATCTGGCCGATCAGATACAGGTGCCTCGCTTCAGCACCGATCTTCCCGAATTCGTTGAGGCAGAAAAACAGATAAACGATCGCATCCAACGCTTAATGAGCATTAAGGGAAAACGTTCGGTAGACAGCATTCATAAGGAATTAGGACATATCATGTGGGATCACGTAGGTATGGCCCGGAATGCCGAAGGCCTGAAAGAAGCTGTTGAAATGTTGAAGAAACTGAAAAAAGAGTTCTGGAGCAACGTCCGTATACCCGGTAATCCCGGTGACCTGAATGTTGAGCTTGAAAAAGCGCTTCGGCTGGCGGATTTTATAGAAATCGGCGAGCTGATGGCGCACGACGCTTACGACAGGGCGGAATCCTGCGGTGGACACTTCCGTGAAGAATACCAGACAGAAGACGGAGAAGCGCTTCGCCGTGATGATCAGTTCTCATATGTATCCTGCTGGGAATATCAGGGCGAAGACAAAGACCCTGTTATGCTCAAAGAACCGCTCGACTACGAATTCATAGTTCGTCAACAAAGGAATTATAAGAACTAAAATATTAGAGTAGTTAGTAGATAGTAGTCGGTAATTAGCTGAAGAAATGATTCAAATACTAATTCCACCTCCTACTAACTACCGACTACCAACTACTATCTACTAAAAAAATAGAAACAATGGATAAAAATATAAATATCACACTGAAAGTTTGGCGTCAGAAGGGTCCGAAAGAAAAGGGAGCTTTCGAAACGTACCAGCTGAAAGACATTTCACAGGGTACTTCTTTCCTTGAAATGCTTGATATACTCAACGAACAGTTGATCAATGATGGAAAAGACCCGGTTGTATTCGATCACGACTGCCGCGAAGGTATATGCGGTATGTGTTCATTGTATATCGATGGTCATGCGCACGGTCCGGATACAAGCATTACGACCTGCCAGTTGCATATGCGTAAATTCGAAGATGGCGCTACGATTACAGTAGAACCCTGGCGTTCTGCAGGTTTTCCGGTTATCCGTGATTTGATGGTCGACCGCTATGCATATGATAAAATCGTTCAGGCAGGCGGTTTTGTTTCCGTAAATACCGGTGGTATACCCGATGCCAATGCTATACCTATTCCTAAAAAGGATGCCGACCTAGCTATGGATGCAGCGGCATGTATCGGTTGTGGAGCATGTGCCGCGGCTTGTAAGAACGGTTCAGCAATGCTTTTCGTTTCCGCAAAGGTGAGCCAGCTGGCTTTATTGCCACAGGGTAAGGTAGAAGCAGCCCGCCGTGCCAAAGCGATGGTTGCCAAAATGGACGAATTAGGATTCGGTAACTGTACTAACACACGCGCCTGTGAAGCCGAATGTCCGAAAGATATATCCATATCTAATATAGCGCGTCTGAACCGTGAGTTTATTAAGGCTAAGTTGAAAGACTAAAAAAATGAATAAATAAAGATCAAAACTCCTCCACAGTATACCTATGGGGGAGTTTTTTTATCGGGAAAATTCGCCGTTTCGTCGGGAAACAAGTGCCGACAGACGATTTTCTATTTCAAAAACAAGGCTTACTCCATACATTTGTCCTAAAATCAATATCAAATAAATCATGAATGCATTTCACGTACACCGGGGCTGGCAACACAAACTGAATACCATTGTTACCGCCGCCGTATTTATAATTGCCGGGCTCTTGTTTCTCGGGCGCAACTTGGGGATTGTCGATCCACACACTTTCCATACATTAGTCTCTTGGCAGATGTTACTTATTGTAATAGGTATTGTACAATTGCTGAAAAGAAACCTGATGGCAGGGTTGATCCTGATAGCCATAGGAAGTTACTTCCTGTTGCCTGCAAGTTACGGATTAGGCACCTATTGGCCGGTTCTGCTCATATTGATCGGTATCGGAATTCTTTTCAAACTGGGTAAAAGAAAAGATAGCCACAGCCATCACATAGACCACTATATGGAATCTACGGTGAAAGGAAACGACGGGTATGTGAAGTCGGATGTAAGTTTTGGAGGAGCCAAGCATATAGTGCTCGATCCGGTGTTTAAAGGAGCCGATCTGGATATTTCTTTCGGTTCTATAGTTCTTGACCTCAGGAGGACAAAGCTTGAAGATGAAATTACGTATATCGATGTAGATGCTTCATTTGGTGGAATAGAGATATTTGCTCCTTCAGACTGGAATATACTTGTAGAGGCTGGCACCACGTTGAGCGGAGTGCAGGATAAGCGACTCCTTTCACCACAAATTGATCAATCACATAAAGTTATTATACGGGGTAGTCTGACATTCAGCGGTGTTGAAATAAAAAGTTGAACATGTTGGAACACCCGTTTACAAATTCGACATTCAATAAGGTAACAGGAAGTATTCTTATTCTGGCGGCTATTGCTGTACAATGGGGGTTGCTTATATTATATGTGCAGGTACCTGTTATACCGGCTTTGACCGATAGTATACTTTCTGTAGGAATGTTGGCGGCGGCCGGATATGCAGGGTGGTTTTCTATACAGTACATACAAGCCTGGCAGGCACAGGTATCCGTAGCACTTTTGATACAGCTCATATGCCTTGCAGTTGCTTATTCTTTACTTGCTCTTTTTCGTATGGAAAATACGGAAGCGTTTGTGCGGAGTTTGCCGCTACGCTTTATTTTCGGACTTCTTTGCTGGATCATCCTGATCCAATGGTACAGACAATTGACCGAAACAGATGATATGGAACATGAACCTGTGGAGTCCTTGCCACAACCGATACAGGATGAAACGATAGACCGCGTCTCGGTAAAAGACGGTGCACGTATCCATATCGTACATATCCATGAATTGCTGTATCTTCAGGCATGTGGAGATTATGTTACCCTGATCACGGCTGACGGACAGTATGTAAAAGAACAAACGATGAAGTATTTTGAAAGTCATTTACCTTCCACCGTTTTTGTTCGTATCCACCGTTCGTTTATAGTCAATACGAATTTTATAAGAAGAGTAGAATTGTTCGGGAAGGAAAGCTATCAGATTAAACTCACAAACGGTGTAAGCCTCAGGGCAAGTAATACGGGTTATAAATTATTAAAAGACAGGTTGAACTTATAATGATCAAAAATAATTACTTTTGCATCCGCAAGGTAAAAAGATATAATACAGTATTTAATAAAAACAGTAGGTATATGATTATAAAAAAAACGGTATGGGGAGCAGCGGCTCTCCTGCTACTGGCTTCTTGTGGACAAAAGTCAGACACAGGCACTAACACGAATACAACTTTACAGGAGTACCCAACACAGGTTCTGAGCCGGCAGAATGTAGAATTACAAACCGTTTATCCGGCAACAGTCCGTGGACAGGAAGATATTGAAATCCGTCCCCGGATCGATGGTTTTATCGATGCTATTTACATTGATGAAGGCTCGGTAGTAAGGAGAGGACAAACCCTCTTTAAAATCAATTCGCCACAATCCGAACAGGCGCTTACTACAGCTATGGCAGCCGTAAATTCGGCAGAGGCGCAGGTAAATACGGCAAAACTGAATGTCGACCGTATCGCCCCGTTGGCAGAAAAAGGAATTGTGAGCCAGGTTCAACTTGAGACATTCCGGAATTCTTACCTGGCGGCTGTGGCAACTAAAGAACAGGCGGAGGCGTCGCTTAGAAATGCGGAGGCTACGTTAAGCTGGACCAATGTGACGAGTCCGGTAGACGGAGTGGTAGGAGCTATTCCATACAGGCAGGGTAGTCTGGTAAACAGCCAGAATGTGCTGACAACGGTTGCCAATGTAAGCAATGTATTTGCCTATTTTTCGCTGAATGAGAAAGCACTCACGGAATTCCTCAATACGTTGGAAGGGAGAACACAAGCCGAAAAGATCAGTAACGCACCCGAAGTAACATTGACACTCGCCGACGGTACGGTATATCCCGAGAAGGGAAGGATCGAAACAATCACGGGTACGGTGAATGTTACTACCGGAACCGCCAATTTCCGTGCTGAATTTCCCAATAAACAAGGAGTATTGCGTAGCGGTACAAGCGGAACCATATCTATACCAAGACAACTCGAAAATGTAATCGTAATACCTCAGAAAGCTACTTTTGCCCAGCAGGACAAAATTCTGGTATATAAGGTTCAGGCTGATTCCGTAGTTCAGAATCTTATTTCAGTTGTACCTACACCCGACGGCAGGGAATATGCTGTGACAGAGGGTCTGCAGGAAGGCGACCGGATTGTGACCGACGGGGTGGCAACATTATTCCAGGGTAGAAAAATTAAAGTGAATTAAAGAATAAGACAATGCTAAAAACATTTATAGAAAGACCGGTATTGTCGACCGTGATCTCCATTGTGATCGTGGTATTAGGTATTATCGGGCTGTTAACCCTTCCGGTTGAACAATATCCTGACATTGCTCCTCCTACTGTTTATGTATCGGCCACTTATCCGGGTGCGAACGCGGATGTGGTAATGAAAAGTGTGGTTATACCTTTGGAAGAAGCCATCAATGGTGTGGAAGGTATGACTTATATGACTTCATCGGCATCCAACAACGGTATGGCCCAAATTACTGTTTTCTTTGAAAGGGGTATTAATCCCGATATTGCTTCGGTGAATGTGCAAAATCTGGTTGCCCGGGCAAGCTCCCTGCTTCCGCAGGAAGTAACACAGTCGGGTGTAACCGTACGTAAGCAGCAGAGCAGTAACATCATGATGATCTCCATATCATCGGATAACCCGGATTACGACCGTATCTTCATACAAAACTACGCGAATATTAATATTCTTCCCCAGATCAAACGTGTTAAGGGTGTGGGAGATGCCAATGTATACGGCGCACAGGACTATTCCATGCGTATCTGGTTTAAACCCGATGTGCTTGCCACTTATATGCTGACGCCTATGGAAGTAATAGCCGCTTTACAGGAGCAAAATATTGAAGCGGCACCGGGAGAGTTGGGACAGAATAGCGACCAGACATTTCAATACACACTAAAATACACAGGCCGCCTTACTTCGGCAGAAGAATTCGGAAATGTAATTATCCGTTCCGAAAACGGACAGATACTTAGGGTGAAAGATGTTGCCGACGTAGAATTGGGAGCATTAAGTTATACCGTATTCTCACAGCTGAACGGCAGGGAATCCGTTGCGATCGGTATTAATCAAACGGCAGGCTCCAATGCACAACAGGTAATCAATAGCATTAAAGCCGAATTGGCGGAAGCCGAAAAACTTTTCCCTCCGGGACTGAAAGTAAATTATGTAATGGATGCAAACGAATTCTTAAGCGCATCCATCAATAAGGTGGTAACTACGTTGCTCGAAGCTTTTGTGCTGGTTTTCCTTGTTGTATTTATTTTCCTTCAGGATTTCCGTTCAACACTTATTCCTGCTATTGCCGTACCGGTAGCTATTGTTGGTACGTTCTTTTTCCTGCAGTTATTCGGGTTCTCGGTAAACCTGTTGACACTCTTTGCGTTGGTGCTCGCTATCGGTATTGTGGTCGATGACGCCATTGTGGTCGTCGAGGCGGTCCATGCACAGCTGGATGCGGGAATTAAAGACGCCAAAGAAGCCACACTGAAGGCCATGGGTGAAATTGCCCCGGCAATCATCTCGATCACACTGGTTATGTCGGCCGTATTTATCCCGGTAAGTTTTATCGGCGGAACTTCAGGTGTATTC
>DFXE01000002.1 GCA_002381645.1 Bacteroidales bacterium UBA4116 | reverse complement strand
TATATACCATATACATACATAAAGGACATACACACAACAACCACACAAACAACAACCACTCAACCAACAATACAAACCAACAACAATACAAACATAACCTCCTTGTAACCATAAATCAAACAAAGGGTGAGAATGAACAGGTGATATTGTATTTATGCGTTATACAATAACAAGGTGAGCTTAGAAACTTTTTCCTAACTCAACAGTATATAGGTGTAAACAATAGGAATAAATATTTATTCCCCTTTATATGTAATGGATAATAAGGTAATATCGTCTGATTGTACTGCGCCAATAGTAAAATCACCTACCGTTTCCGTTATTTTATTAATCATCTCTTTTGGAGAACTACCCGCAAACGATTTACAGTTTTCCAGCAAACGTTCATCACCATATAATTCATTGGCCGGATTCATAGCTTCCGTTATTCCATCCGTATATAAAAAGAGATTTTCACCCGGTTTTAATTTGAGTTCTTTTTCATGATAAACCGTATCTTCCATTATCCCTAATACAAGATCATTCGTTATTGGAATAAAGGATGCTCCACCTTCTTTCGTTATCAAAACAGGCGGATTATGTCCGGCATTACTATAGGTTATAATTCCGGTATTTACGTTCAGTATTCCATAAAAGACGGTAACGAACATATCATTCACACTCTCCTGGCAAAGGATTTTATTTGAACGATTCATACATTGGGCAGCCGAGTTTTCCGTGATGGCAATGGCTCTGACGACTGTACGGCTAATAGCCATAAAGATAGCTGCGGATATTCCTTTACCGGAAACATCGGCAATAACAAATCCCAAACGGTCGTTATCTATCTTAAAGAAATCATAAAAATCTCCTCCGACATATGCTGCGGAATTCATCGAAGCATAGATATCAAATGTATTCCATTCGGGAAATGGAGGGAAGTTTTTCGGGAGGATCGTTTCCTGTATTTCCTTCGCTACTTTAAGATCGGACTGTATTGACTTTAACTGCGAATGTTCCTTTTGGGCATTTTTTATGAATTTAATTTGTTCAACAGCCTTTTCAATAGTGAGTTCCATATCTTCAAGGTTGATAGGCTTGGTTGTAAAATCAAAAGCACCGCGATTCATTGCCGTCCGTATGTTTTCCATATCACCGTAAGCCGATACCATAATACATTTTAAGGCCGGATTCCGCATTTCGTTGATTTTGGTAAGCAACGTAAGCCCGTCCATTTCCGGCATATTAATATCACTTAATATGATATCAAAATTCGGTTCGGCAAGAAGCATTTGCAGCGCTTCCACACCATTATGGGCAAAAGAAAATTCGTATTCTCCCCGTTTAATTTTTCTACGGAAGTATTGAGTGAGTAATATTTCCAAATCTTGTTCGTCATCAACGCTTAATATCTTAACAGGCATAACTTTTACATTTATTTTTGAATGGGAAATGAGATAGTAAAGCGGGTAAACTCATTTATTTTGGTTTCCATTTCTATCCTTCCGTGATGCTTTTCTTCAATAATGGATTTACTGATGGATAATCCTAAACCTGTACCTTCACCAACAGGTTTGGTCGTGAAAAAAGGAGTAAAAAGTTTTTCTTTTACCTCTTCGGATATACCTGTACCATTATCCTCAATAATTAATTTTACCCAATCGCCCTCTTTTTTTAATTCAATTCTGATGATGGGATCATAAGGCGTATCGGATGCTTCTTTGGACTTACTGAATACGGCGTAACACGCATTATTCATCAAGTTTATAATGGTACGGCTTATGTCCTGCGGTATGATATTCACTTGTGGAATATCTTCAGCATAGTGTTCCTGTATACTTACATTGAAACTTTTATTATTAGCTCTTACAGCATGATAAGCAAGCCAGATGTATTCATGTACAAGCTGCTGTAAGTCGGTTGGAAGGTACTCATCATCTTTGCCCCTGGAATGAAGAAGAATACCCCTGACAATACTGGATGCCCGGTTGCCGTTTTCTTCAATTTTACCCATATTTCCCCTCAGGTCATTCATAATATCTTCAATTTCATCTTTGGAATCCTGCGGGATTATATCATTTATTTCAGAAAGTATATCTTCCATATCCTGTAACAGTTTAAGAGATAATTTACTGAAATTAATGACAAAGTTTAAAGGGTTTTGTATTTCATGGGCAATACCGGCGCTGAGCATTCCCAGGGATGCCAGCCGTTCCTGATTACTAATTTGTTTCTTCAGGTATTCAATCTTCTTCTTCAGGTCGTCCATTATTCTCAATATTTTGATGTATGGGTACTTTTATAACAAATTTGGTAAAGTTATTCTTTTCGCTTTCCACAGATATGCTGCCTCGGTGATTGAGTATAACTTCACGACTGATGTATAAACCTATACCGGATGCTTCCGCCGTGGGTTTAGTGGTAAAGAAAGGTTCAAATATTTTTTCTTTTATACTGTCTTCTATACCTATCCCGTTATCTTTTATGCTGATAATTATATCACTGCCGTCTTTTTCTAATGTAACGATAAGCTGGGGCGTAAATGTTTGCTTTTCTGCTTTTCTTAACAGGGCATACATACTGTTTTGGAAAAGGTGGAGGAGCATCTTACTCATTTGTTCGATATTCATATCGATCATTAAAGATAACGTAAGCCCCTCAAAAGATATAATTATACCTTTCTCTTGAATTTCCCTGGCAAATAATTTTTGGATAACATCTATATTAACCTTGCATAAATTATTAATATCGGCCGATGCCATTTTCCCTTTATGGTCTTTGAGTAACTCTTCCATAGCTTTAACAATACGTACCGTATTCGCCCCGTGGTCGGTTATTTTATTCAGGTTACTGCTTATCATATCCAATATTTCAACGGTATCAGCGTACACCTCTTTGGAAATAACAGCTTCTTCATTGCGTAGATTTTTTTCAAGGTCTTTTATTAACCCTACTGATAGAGTAGCAAAATTATTAATGTAGTTAAGAGGATTCAGTATACGATCGACCAATCCTTTGGTTAATTGTCCGACTGTGGCAAGTCTTTCATTACGTACCAACTCATCCTGCGCCTCAGCTAAAGCTTCAAGGGCATTCGATAGTTTTTCTGACTCCTGCATTACCTGGTCCCGCTGAACCCTCAGTTCAATGGTTCGTTCTTCTACTATTTTGGCTAAATACTCTTTTTGCTTGAGCTTTTTATTCAGTCTCCATTTTATGATTTGCAGGACAATAATAATCCATATAGCGTTTCCTGCTACCCAGTTCCAGTCGTAATAAAAAGCTAAAACAATTAAAATAACGCCAGCGATGAAAAACTTTTCAACTATTTGGATTTTAAGTTTTAACTTTTCAATATCTTTAATGTTAAAGTCCGGCATATCCGTTAAATATCTTTTATCATTGTAAGTATGTTTCTGTTACCGTCACGTTTATAAGACACTTCTGTCATAAGCTGTTTCACCAAATATGTGCCTAACCCGCCGATAGGGCGTTCTTCAAGCGGAAGGGAGACATCGGGCTCTTTTTTACTTGTCAGGTCGAAAGCAATACCGGAATCGGTTATAACAACCTTCAGCCGATTAACGTCGTATTCCAACCGAATATTTATAAAATCTTTCTTTTTTTCCGGATAACCATAGGTAATGGTATTAACAACCACTTCTTCTATTGCCAATTTTAAATTCATGAACAACATTTCATTTAATCCTAAGCCACTCATTGATTGTTCGAGAAAGTCGTTAAGACGATTCAGTTCATTGATTTCGTTTCTAATATCTATAGATTTTGTCATTGGCTCCGGGGTTGATACGTCGTTTATTCGATTGTGAGTATAGAAGAAAAGCCCGTAATATTAAAGATATCCATAATTTCCTTACGGATGTTTCTAAGACGCAGCTTGCCCCCTTTTGCTTTCATTCCCTTTTGCAAGGTCAGTAATAACCTTAGGCCGGCACTACTTACATAAGTTAACTCTTCACCATTCAGGATGACATCCATTGAATCGTCCTGCAGTATTTTCTGTATCTCTTTTTCGAAATCTACTGATGTAAGCGTATCTAACTGCCCTGCTAATGATATGATTGTTTCTTTTCCTTTTTCAACTTTAATTTTCATGCCGTACTGTTTTTATAATTCATCATCTAACAAAAATAATGATTTATCTTTGTTTTATGCTATGGGGATGATTTTATTTCAATTTTACAGATGAAAAATACCCCGTTTCCAACACATCGGGGTTATGCGAACAGATAAATAGACCTACATAACATGTGGGAGGCAGGTTAATGGTGATAGCCGCATCCGTACAGGTCGGATATTTGCCGTTGTCTGTCCCAATAGTGATCTGATTACCCTGCCGGTTCAAGACCAAATAATCCGGGGCTTTTCGTGTTGATACCACTTCTTTGGTTTCATCACCTTTGCTATCCCGGTATTGTAAAGAAGTTAAGCCATCACCATGTACGGCAACATCGGCATACACAGCATCACCTTCTAAAGATTCACGTATAATTAGTCCCATTTTCCGGTGCGGATCAACGCCTGCACCTTCGAAATCAATTTGAGCTGACAGTGTAAAGTCGCCTGTCACCTTTTCCCATACCATAAAAAATTCATCCGAATTACCCCACATATTTGTTCCGGCACCGGTAAGCGTATATATCCCATCGGCTTTATTATAATTCATTTCTCCTTTGAGTTTAGGATTACCAACGTTTGAGGCGTGTTCAAATATTTTATTTGTTGAACACGATGTAACCGATATCGCGAATATTAATAGTGATATAATATAAGAGTTGATAAATAATAGTGATTTCATATAGTTTTTACTTTTTAATAATTAACAACTATGTGATTGATGAGGCAAAAATAATCTTTTTATTAAAACCCTCTTTATCCCCATATGTAAAAACAAATATAAAATAGACACGTGAACTTTATCGATTAATGATGAAAGTTATATATAAACATCGTATTAAAAAGATAAGGATGTAATATTTATTACAATTTATGTTTTCTTAAATTATGACATTTGCATATGAAAAACCCAAACTACATCATCTTATATGAAAATTAAAGAAATCATAGACTTAATCCTTCCTTCCGGGCGATGGAAAATGTTCGCCATTATCGCCGGAGGAATTCTTGTTGGCTTGGGGGCTTATACGGTCTATGCTTCCAGGGCATGGAGTTATTTGTCTGACGAACCGTCGACCTGCGTAAACTGTCACATTATGGCGCCCTATTACGCTACGTGGAGTCATAGTTCGCATGCCCGTGATGCAACCTGTAACGATTGCCATGTGCCGCAGGATAATGTGGCGCGTAAATGGTTTTTTAAAGGGATGGACGGAATGCGTCATGCAGCAGTGTTCACTATGCGTGGCGAACCGCAGGTTATCCAGGCTATCGACGAAAGTGCCGCTGTCATTATGGACAATTGCATCCGCTGCCATACGCAGTTGAATACCGAGTTTGTCAAGACAGGGCAGGTAAACTACCCTATGGTAAAAGAAGGTGAAGGAAAAGCCTGTTGGGATTGCCACCGTGATGTACCGCACGGAGGTACCAATGGTTTATCATCTACCCCTTCGGCTATAATCCCTTACCCCAAGAGCAATGTTCCGGATTGGTTAAAAAACTTACATAACAAATGAACAATAATAAATAATACTGTAATATGGAAAAGAAGTTGAAGAAATGGCAAGGTTGGCTATTGTTTCTGGGAACAATGGTCGTTGTTTTTGTATTAGGCATGCTGGCCGCCTCGATTACGGAAAGAAGGGCGGAAATAGCCAGCGTATACAATAACAAAAAGGTGGATATTAAAGGAATTGAGCCGAGAAATGAAATCTTCGCCGATAATTATCCGCGTGAATATGAAACCTGGAAAGAAACTGAGCAATCGGACACACAAACCCTTTTTAACGGCAGTATAGCTGTAGACGTACTCGAAGCCCGTCCGAACATGGTTATATTATGGGCCGGATATGCTTTTGCCAAAGATTATGAAACACCGCGTGGACATATGCATGCCGTGGAAGATATATGGAAAACCCTGCGTACCGGCGCTCCCATGACGGATGCGGAAGGACCGCAATCGTCGAGCTGCTGGACTTGTAAAAGTCCGGATGTTCCGCGTATGATGCAAAGTGTTGGTGTGGAAAATTTCTATAAATCTACCTGGGCTTCTATGGGAAGGGAAATTGTAAATCCTATCGGATGTGCCGATTGCCATGAACCTGAGAATATGAACCTGCAAATCAGCCGTCCGGCATTGATTGAGGCTTTCGAGCGTCAGGGAAAAGATATAAAAAATGCCAGCCAGCAGGAGATGCGCTCACTGGTTTGTGCGCAATGCCACGTTGAGTATTTCTTTAAAGGAGACAGCAAATATGTTACCTTCCCATGGGACGGTGGTCTGACGGTGGAAAATATGGAAGAATATTATGATAATATTGAATTTGCCGATTATACTCATAAGTTAAGCAAGGCCCCGATTATCAAAGCGCAACACCCCGACTGGGAAATTTCGCAAATGGGAATCCACGGCCAGCGTGGCGTATCCTGTGCGGATTGCCATATGCCATATAAAAGTGAAGGCGGGATCAAGTACAGCGACCACCATATCCAGAGTCCGCTCAATATGATCGACCGTACATGCCAGGTATGCCATCGTGAGAGCGAGGAAACGTTACGTAATAACGTTTACGAACGTCAGATAAAAGCGAATGAAGTACGTAACCGTCTGGAAGACGAATTGGCCAGGGCGCACATCGAAGCAGCTTTCGCATGGGAAAAAGGTGCGAACGACGCTCAAATGAAAGATGTGTTGAAACTGCTTCGCCAGGCACAATGGCGCTGGGACTTTGGTGTAGCTTCCCACGGGGGATCGTTCCATGCTCCTCAGGAAATACAGCGTATCCTGGGTAATGGGCTGACAAGGCGTTACAGGCTCGCCTGGCAACAGCTAAAGTATTGGCAAACTTAGGATATACAGACGATGTACCAATGCCGGATATTTCAACAAAAGAAAAGGCGCAGAAATATATCGGTCTGGATATACCTGCTGAAAAAGCGGCTAAAGAGAAATTCTTAAATACCATCGTACCCGAATGGCTGAAAGAAGCCAAGGCAAATAACCGTCTGGTTGACAGGAGTTGAAAATATGTGGAAACAACCATGGGGATATGCTGAGGGATGGACAATTTGTATCGGTTTGTTTATAACAGGACTTATTCTGCAAATTACCACAGGAGTTGTTGAGGTTGACGTATTTCATTATCCCGCTAACCTGATCTCGGGAATCCTGTTTATATTGCTTCTACTGGTTTTGCATATATACAAACGGAAAACTGCCCTATTGCGATGGTTTTCCGGTCCGGAAGCAAGCATTACTTCGCTTGCTTCCCTGTTATTTTTGATTATTGTTATGGGCCTTACCCGTCAAAGTTCCCCTTCTGCAGATTTGTCTGCAGAAGAGGGCTTTGTACGGTTGGGTTTTACACAAATGACAGTTTCCTGGCCATTTATCCTGCTTTTCCTTTATTTCCTGGGGATTCTCGGCCTGGTCGTTTTGAAACGGATCAGCCGCTTTAAGTGGAAACGGGATACCGGTTTTATACTGAACCATGCAGGATTATTTATCGCACTCTTTTCAGCTGTTTTAGGTAGCGGCGATCTGCATCGGTTGCGGATGACCGTTCCGTTGGATACTCCGGAATGGAGGGCTACGGACGAAAAAGGGGAAATGGTGGAACTCCCTTTAGCTATCGAATTAAAATCGTTTACCATTGGTGAATATCCTCCTAAACTGCTTCTTTTGGATAATGCCACAGGAAAAGCGTTGCCGGAAGACCGGCCTTCTACTTTGCTGGTGGAAGAATATCCTATGACGGGTAAACTGTTAGACTGGGAGATTGAAGTTACGGATTATCTTTCTTCCGCTGCGTCGATGACAACTAAAGATACGGTATTATTCAGTCCTTATATGTCGGAAGGAGCCACTTCCGCCGTATATGTAAAAGCCAGTAATGTGCACGACGGTACGCAGCGTGAAGGGTGGGTGAGTTGTGGTAACTATATGTTTCCCTACCAGGCATTGCGGCTGAATCAAAACGTTAGCCTCATCATGCCTGAGCGCGAACCCAAACGTTTTGCTTCCGAGGTTTCCGTATTTACACAGGAAGGTGAAACCAAAGATTATACCATTGAAGTAAACAAACCCCTGTCTGTTGCCGGATGGAAGATATACCAGTTGAGTTATGACGAGGTAATGGGTAAATGGAGCCGTATAAGTGTCTTCGAACTGGTAAAAGACCCCTGGCTTCCGGTTGTATATACGGGGATTTTTATGATGTTGGCCGGAGCAGTTTATTTATTTGTATCCGCACCTAAAAAAAGCGAATAACATGAATTGGGATCATTTTCTATATTTTGCTATACCTGCCGTCTTATGTTGGGGGGCGGGGGCCTGGTTTGCTTATAAGCCGAACAGTTACCGGAAAACACTTCTCTTTACCATACTGGGGTTAACGGTGTTTTTTATCTATATAACCGGTATGTGGATTTCGTTGGAAAGGCCTCCTATGCGTACGATGGGCGAAACCCGTTTATGGTATTCGTTCTTTCTGCCCTTAGCCGGGCTGATCACCTATGTACGCTGGCAATATAAGTGGATACTTTCATTCAGTACGTTACTTTCGTTTGTATTTATCTGTGTGAACCTGTTTAAGCCCGAAATACATAATAAGACATTAATGCCTGCTTTACAAAGTCCCTGGTTTGCGCCGCATGTTATCGTTTACATGTTTGCGTACGCTATGCTCGGAGCAGCAGCTATTATTGCCGTATACCTGCTTATCCGCCGGAATAAAATGACGATAGACAAACCGGTCATGTCTTTGTGTGATAACCTGGTATATGTGGGAACTGCTTTCCTGACTATCGGCATGCTTTTCGGGGCCCTGTGGGCAAAAGAAGCGTGGGGGCATTACTGGGCTTGGGATCCGAAAGAGACTTGGGCTACGGCAACCTGGTTCGGTTATTTAATTTATATACACTTCCGTTTACATAAGCAAACGTGTTATGCTATAGCTTTAGGGATACTTGTTTTTTCTTTTGTATTACTGCAGATATGCTGGTTCGGGGTGAATTACCTGCCTTCCGCACAAGGCGCCAGCGTACATGTTTATAGTTGAATAATAAACTTTAAATAGTAAAAGTATGAAAAAATGGATGATCATTTTTGCCGGTTTACTGATAGGTAACCACGGGTTTGCCGAAGGTAACGACACAGGGAAATCAAAAGACAATGAATTTTCATTAGGCGTACAACTCCGTCCGCGTGCCGAATACCGGAACGGTGTTCTGTTTCCGCGTTACGAAGGCGAGGAAGCTGCGGGATTCATCAATAACCGGGCACGCATCTCTATGGGATATGCGCGCGAAAGGCTTTCACTGGGATTATCCGCACAGCATGTAGGGGTGTGGGGACAAGATCCGCAAATCGATAAAAACGGGAGGTTTATGTTGAATGAAGCCTGGACTAACCTTGACCTGGGAGGTGGATTCTTTGCTAAGTTAGGGCGCCAGTCGCTTGTGTATGATGATGACCGTATCCTGGGTAGTCTCGACTGGAACGTATCCGGACGTTTCCATGATGCGTTGAAATTGGGTTATGAACAAAAACAAAACAAACTGCACCTTATTTTATCGTTCAATCAAAACGACGAGAGGATAATCGGCGGAACTTATTATGCTCCGGGGGGCCAGCCTTATAAGAATATGCAAACGTTGTGGTACCAGCATATTGCCAATAAAGAGTTTAATATCTCGTTTCTTTTGATGAACCTGGGCCAGGAAGCGGGTACGCTGGAGGAAATGAAAGCGGATACCAAATTCCTGCAGACATTAGGTACGAATATTTCTTACAATCCGGGTGATTTTTCCTTATATGGGACATTTTATTACCAGGCAGGGAAAACGATAACGGATAAGAAGGTCTCTGCTTTTATGTGGGCTGTTAATGCCGGTTACCAAATCAATCCGTCATGGAAAATAACGCTGGCCAGCGATTACCTGAGCGGAACGGAAAACGGTGATGACAAGTATAAAGCGTTCAATCCGTTGTATGGTACGCACCATAAGTTTTACGGGACGATGGATTATTTTTATGCCACTTCTTTCATCAACGGATTGAATCCCGGATTATGGGATAATCAGATAGGTATTAACTTTAAAGCCTCTCCTAAAGTGACTTTGCTGCTTAATTATCATTATTTCCTTACTACCACAGATGTATTTGTCGGAACTGAGGAGCAAAGCAGGGGCCTGGGCTCTGAAATTGACTTCCAGGTTAACTGGAATATCATGAAAGACGTAAGCCTTTCCGCCGGTTACTCGACTATGTTGGCAAGGGATGCCATGCAGTCCGTTAAGGGAGGTAATTCCGACAGTTGGCAGGATTGGGGATGGCTGTCGCTTAATATAAACCCCAAAGTATTTATTTCCAAGTGGTGATTTTGTAGCTGAAAAGTTTTACATTTGTAAGATGTGAAACTTTTCAGCCTGATAAGAATGGAATTGACCGATATTTTTACTATCCCGCTGTTTCAGAATTTCACGAAACAAATGCAGGAAGAAGTACTCGAACGCTTAGAATACCAAATCGACCAATACCCTAAAGGTGAAGTGATTATAAGGCAGGGAACCGTTTGTAACTACCTGCATATCCTGATGAAAGGGAAACTGCATGTAGATGTGGTAGATGTTTCCGGAAGTAAAGTCCGTGTAGAAACGATCCGTGCCCCCCGTACCTTTGCCACCCCTCATATCTTTGCACAGAAAAACCTTTTCCCGGCCACTTTTACAGTAGTTGAGGAAGTTACCCTTTTGCGGGCTACCAAAGAATCTGTTTTTAGCCTGATGAATTCGATGCCGCTTTTTCTTCAGAACTTTCTTTGTGTCAGTACAAACTGCAATAAATGTACGATGACGCGTTTGCGTGTACTGACTTTTCGCGGCATCCGTAACCGTTTTATATATTATCTTTTCGATCATGCCAAAGAGGGATCGGATATCGTAGAACTCGAACATAACCAGGTGCAGTTGGCCGAATATTTCGGTGTTACGCGCCCTGCTTTGGCAAAAGAGATCGGTAAATTAGTGGATGAGGGATATATCAGTATCTCACAAGGAAAAGTAAAGATATTAAACAGGCATGCACTTTCCTGTATGCTCTGAATCTATAGGTAACAAACTCTAATCTTATGTGTTATGTTAAAAAAAAGCGTATTGATCTTTTTAGGTTTTATTTATCTGATCATTCCGGTTATGGCGCAGAATGAACCTATCCTGTTATTTCCTGACGGTGCACCCGGCGAATCGGTAAGGTTAACAGAGAAAGCAGATACAGACGGGGGTAAAACAGGCGGTGAAATGGTTTTACGTATATCCAATGTCAGCGAACCCACGATTACGATTTACCCTTCTCCCGAGGAGATTGCCAGTGGCGCAGCTGTAATTGTCTGTCCGGGTGGAGGATATAATATATTGTCATACAATATGGAAGGCGATGAGGTATGCGAATGGCTGAACAGTCTGGGAATAACTGCCGTATTGCTTAAATACCGGGTGCCGCGCCGTGAAGGCAGGGAGAAGCATGAAGCTCCGCTTCAGGATGTACAACGGGCTATTGGCTATGTACGTGCCCATGCTGACACCTATTTTATTGATCCGTCACGTATCGGGATTATGGGATTTTCTGCGGGCGCTCATCTATCGGCAACGGTAAGCAACAATTTTATGGAACGCACCTATCCGGCAATAGATAATGCCGATAAAGTAAGCTGCCGCCCTGATTTTTGCTTACTGGTGTATCCGGCTTATCTGGATGCAGGTAATTTCGGGATCGCTCCCGAACTCAAAGTATCTGAGTTAACACCGCCTACGATGCTTATCCAGACGGAAGATGATAAGTCTTATATCAATAGCAGCCTTTTTTATTATTATGCGTTGAAAGAGGCCGGAGTGCCGGCTTCGATGCATTTATACAGTAAAGGCGGGCATGGCTACGGACTGAGGGATACAGGTGCAAGGGTAAATGAATGGCCCGACAGGGCAGAAGACTGGTTCCGCGAAATCGGTGTAATTGAATAATAACATATGAGAAGTTTTGCAAGTGATAACAATTCGGGTGTCCATCCCTTAATAATGGACGCCATAGTAGCCTCTAATCAGGATCACGCGGTAGGATACGGCGACGATCCCTGGACACGTGAAGCTGTGGGTAAGTTAAAAGATATTTTCGGGGAGAATGCTTCCCCTTTCATTGTGTTTAACGGTACGGGGGCCAATTCGGTAGCTTTACAGGCCGTTACCCGTTCGTTTCACAGCATTATCTGTACGGAAACCGCTCATATTTATGTAGACGAATGCGGTGCCCCCGCGCGTATGACGGGATGTACGGTTACGGCTGTTCCGACAACCGACGGAAAGCTTACGCCCGGATTGATCCGCCCTTATCTGCGTCATTTTGGCGTTTGCCATCATCCGCAACCCAAAGCGGTTTATATTTCGCAGGTATCCGAGTTAGGAACGGTTTATACCATTGAGGAAGTAAAGGCAATAGCCGATTTGATCCATGGATACGGGATGTACCTGCATATGGACGGCGCCAGGCTGGCAAACGCTTGCGCCTACCTGAATTGCAGCATGAAAGAACTGACGGTGGATGCGGGAGTCGACATATTGAGTTTCGGCGGCACCAAAAACGGGATGATGATGGGGGAAGCGGTTATTTCGTTCCGCAAAGAGATAACGGAAAACCTGCAGTTCTATCGTAAGCAGTCCGCACAGTTAGCTTCAAAGATGCGGTATCTGTCTGCCCAGTTTATCCCCTACCTTGAAAACAACCTTTGGCTGGAAAATGCGCAGAAAGCAAATAAAAGCGCTGCTCGCCTGGCTGCTACGCTCCGGCACTATCCGCAGATACAATTCACACAAAAAGTAGAATCCAACCAGCTGTTCCTCACCATGCCAAAAGAAGCTGCCAATAAACTGATGGAAAAATATTTCTTTTATTTCTGGAATGAGGAGATAAGTGAAGTACGCTTTGTTACTTCATGGGATACCAGTGAAGATGATATCTGCCAACTGGAAGAAGCACTGAAGGAAGTGTTATAATATACGCAAACTTACCTAACTACCCGTTGCCCGTTAATATACGTATTAGCCGTCAACGGGTAACTTATTATTTGTAGCTAATAAGTGACTTAATTCTGATACTATTAAGTCCTATCCGTAATTCATATGTGTATTTTAAAGTTAGTGGATAAACTCCTCTTAATTACATAATTTATACCTTTTTTTAAGTTATTATAAATAAAATAGTAAAATATTTCTTCTGATTAACATAAAAAAATATATCTTGCACATAATTCTAAATTATTTATATAATCGGCCTTAGATTGATTGTCTGGTTTTCATTTTATAATCTAATTGCTATAATCGGATACATAAAAGGTAATAATATCACAGAAAAACCAAACATAGAACCAAATTTTTCAATATGATTACTATTAACTAAAAATGGAGGTGTTAAAAATGGAGATCACAAAATCAAAAGAGATTTCAGATTACATTACTGAAAGAGTAATGTTTTATTTCAGGGAAGTAAGCAATATTCCAAGAGGATCCGGAAATGAAACCGCTATTGCGGATTACCTGGTAAAATTTGGAGAAAACCTTAAGAAAAAGGTGGTGGTAAAACGAATAGAAGAAAAAGTTGAAGGTAAGCAAACGCATGATGTCATCATATCTGTTGACGGTACCAAAGGGTATGAACATTGCGAAACAGTAGTTCTTCAGGCACATATTGATATGGTATGCCAGAAATCGCCTGAAAGTAACCATGATTTTCTTAAAGATCCTATTGAGTATAGTGAGATTGATGGAATCATAAAAGCAAACGGGACAACCCTGGGAGCTGACGACGGAATAGGTGTGGCTACCATACTGGCTATCCTGGAAAGTGATAAAATATCACATCCCCCGTTGGAAGCCTTGTTTACTTCTGATGAAGAACAAGATATGACAGGTGCTATGGCAGTGAAAAACACACACATAAAGGGTACCAAACTTATCAATATCGATACCGAAACCGAGGGCGTTTTCTATTATGGATGTGCGGGAGGTATTAATGCTAATTTTGATTTACCGGCCAGGTACGTTCCTACACCCGATAAAATAGAATTCTACGAAATCCATATATCGGGCCTGCAGGGCGGACATTCGGGGGTTCAGATTGATCAGAAACATGCGAATGCGCATAAACTGTTAGGAAGGATTTTATATCAGCTCGTAAATTATTTCAGTGAGCAAAAAGCTCCTTTTTCTATTGCCGATATAAAAGGCGGAGATGCCAAGAATGTGATCACCTTAGAGGCAAGCGTTATCGTGGGTATACATCCTGAAAATAAACAGGATTTGGAAAATGAGGTACAAAAGTGTCTGGCTACTTTTAAAAATGAATATGCAGGCGTAGAGCCTGATATGAATATCACTACAGAAGAAGTAGACAAGCATTTCGAAAAAGTGCTTTCCGATGAAACGCTGGAAAAGCTTGTATCGGCACTGGTCTTAATTCCGAATGATGTGTTGGCACAACATACTGAAATTAAAGACCTGGTAGAAACCTCGTGTAACCTGGGTGTTTTGTCGTTGGATTCCGAGCGTATTTTAATGGTCTCATTTATCAGGAGCTTTTTTGAGAGTAAGAAACAGTATGTTGTTGATCAAATGAAAATACTGGCAGGTTTTATCGGTGCAGACTTTTCGGTTGATGCGGATTTTCCAAATTGGCAACCGGATACGGATTCAAACCTTGTGAAACGTTTCCGGAAATCTTATAATGATGTTTTTGGTAAAGACCCTGTCTTTCAGTCGATCCATGCCGGTCTGGAATGTGGTCATTTTGCCCGTACATTTACAGATATGGATATGATAGCATGCGGTCCGACGATAACCGGTGCACATACCATAAAGGAATCTCTTGAGGCAAAGACTGTAGGTATGATTGTAGAGCTTCTGATAGATGTTTTACAAAAAATGAATGAGGAAGTATCTGACGATAATCATGATTGCGGTACGGATCTGATGATGTCGGCAGCGGAAGAAAAACCTGCTCACGTTTGCCAGTGTATCCGGTAAATACTTTTGTAATGTCTATTAATTAAAAAAATGTTGTTTATGAAGTATACTATTGACAATATCAGAGATGCCATATATGGGTTAAATGTAGAATTCGAAGTAGAAGGGGAAAAGAAAGTGCCCGCAATAAACTTTGATAACGGGGCGACCACACCTCCGTTTAAAGCGGTTATGGAGGAGATAAAGGATAAGTTGTTATACTACGGTTCAATTGGTCGGGGCACCGGACAAAAATCTAAGATAACATCAGATATTTATACCAATGGATATGATACCGTTAAAAAGTTTTTAGGTGCAGTTAGCAATGATTATACCGTGTTTTATGTCAATTCAACAACGGATGGCATGAATAAACTTGCATCTGCATTGATAACGAGCCCGAGTGACATCGTTATTTCAACCCGTATGGAACATCATGCCAACGATTTGCCCTGGAGGGAAAGGGCAAAGGTTTATTACGTAGATGTAGACGAGGATGGACGACTTAATATGGGGGAATATAATTACCTTTTGAGAAAATTTGGCAATAAAGTGAAGTATGTAACGGTAACGGCTGCTTCGAATGTAACCGGCTATGTAAATGATGTACATAAGATTGCTAAAATCGCACATTATTATGGTGCCAAAATTATAGTCGACGGCGCCCAGATTGTTGCTCACCGTAAATTCAGCATGATCGGTAAAGAGCCTGATGAAAATATAGACTTTTTTGTTTTCTCTGCCCATAAAATGTATTCGCCTTTCGGAGGTGGCGCTGTAGTAGGTTTAAAGGATTTGCTTACGGGAGAAAAAAAGGATACGGCATGGATAAATAATTATTCTCTTGTCAGGCATATTCCAAGTTTTTATGGTGGAGGAATGGTTGATTCCGTTCTTGATGATGATGTCATTTATACGGATAGTCATGAAGTTTTTGAAGCGGGTTCGCCCAATTATCCCGGTGTGGTAGGCATGCTGAAGGCAATGGAAATTCTTATGGAAGTTGGTTTCGATAATATTCAGGCGCATGAACAGGAATTACTTGGAAAAGCTATTGACGGTTTAAGTAAGATTCCGGATGTGGTTCTCTACGGTGACTCAACGAATTATAGTGACAGGGTAGGTACGGTTGGTTTTAATATTAATTCTAAATCTAATACATTTGTTGCTAAAAAACTTGCCGAAAAACGGGCGATTGCTGTAAGGAACAGAGCTTTTTGCGCACATCCGTATGTAAGAAGGCTGACGGGTGAGATGCTGTCCGACATGGATAAATCCTGCGGCAGGGATGCTCCTGATGGCATGGTGCGGGTGAGTTTCGGTATCTATAATAATAAAGAAGAGGTAGATGAATTGATTGAAACGGTTAAATCCATTGCGGAATTACCAGAGATGGATAATGCATTGATGCGTGAAAGTATTTCAGCTTCTAACAGGCCGAATGACCGCGGTTAACATTTAACCGGACATAGAGAGAATAAATAAGAGGGTGGTGTAAGAGAGCGTATCTCAAGCACTGCCCTTTTTTCGGGGTCGAAGTGGAGTATGGATAACTAACTGATGTAATTTTATAAAAACCTAAAATCTCCCTTTTATTTTATTTATATTTTATTACTATAATGTAGGAAATTGATTTGAATTTGAAAGTAATTTGAAAAACGGTAGTTAAAGCGTTGATAGTCAATAATATATTTTTGAAAGTATTTGACAATCATTTAACAACCTCTTAAACGGATATAAAATTTTCAGAGTAGGAGATTAGTTATTAGTGATTTAAATATATTTTGGATAAAAATAGGCTCCCGCACCTTTTCGGGTTACGGGAGCCCCGGAAGCACATTGGTCTATTTTACGAATTGTGCTTTGAGCAGATAATCTGCGCAACCTTTTACACCTTCAAACTGGGTACCTCCTGCGTAGTTTTCAAGTTCTACGAAATAATCTTTTATGCCGTTAGCGTATGCCTGTTTAAAAATCACTTCAAAATTCATCATACCGGATTGTCCCAATACTGCTTTATCTTTGATATGAAGCACCTTTATCCGGGTAGGATATTTTTTCATATATTCAACTGGATCCTGTTGCCCCATAACCGTCCAGTATACATCCATTTCGAAGAAGACGAGAGAAGGGTCGGTGTGTTTTAGCATTCCGTCGTAAATGATCTCCAATCCTGCGGGTGGGTTTCTTCCGAATGCCCTTCTGCCGAAAACGGAGTCTGTACCACCTGGAACTACCCGGGCAAATTCGCCTTCATGATTATGGTATCCGAATTGCAGTCCGGCGGCCTTTGCAATTTTACCCGCCTCGTTAAAAATTTCTCCTACATACGCTACCTCTTCCGTACTTCTCGTAGCCGGTTGTCCGGGCTGGATAAGGTATGTTACTCCAATCTTCGCATGATCGTCGGCCGCTTTCTTCCAGAAATCCATGATCTCCTGCCTGTTTTCTTTGGTATATTCTCTGGCAGGAGGATTTACATGGGTACTCGTAATCTTTAATCCGGCATCGTCGGACATCTTTTTGAAATCTTCCATACTGATACCGTTAATTTTACCGTCGCGGTAACCGGCTAATTCAATAGTGGAATAACCCATTTTAGCCACCTTTTTCAATCCGCCCGGTACATCTTCGTAGAGTTCTTTTCCAAGCGAATATATTTGTAATCCGATCTTTTTAGAGGCGTTTTGTTCTACTACCACGGGTGATGCTGTATTTGCTGCCGACAGCATATCTGTTTTACCGGCTAAAAGGCCCCCTGCTGTAAACAGGGATGCCTTACGTAAAAAATCTCTTCTATTTTCCATGTTGTTTTATTTAATATAGTGAATAAGGACGTCGGTATTCATAATAATACAGGCGATGTGATTCCGCTTCTTTATCGTTTACGAAACTAAGTGTAGCGGGATCCCATTTTACACTGCGGTTCAATTCCCGTGCAATGTTTGCCAGGCAGCACAAAGTATTGGTACTGCAACCTACTTCTACGGGCGCTATGGGATTTTCGCGTGAACGTACGCAGTCGATAAAGTCCTGCATATGAGGGGAACTGATCTCAAACTGCAGGGCATTGCCGCGGTTACGCTCGCCCTGTTGTGAGCGTTGGGCTGCAGTCTGCGCGCGCTGTGCTTCACGTTGAGCCGGTGTCAGGGGGCGTCTGCCTGCTATCTCAGACGGAACTTTTGAGGGGTCCGAACAAGCTAAGTAACCTCTTGCCACTTCAATCCAACCCTTATCACCAATGAATTTAATGCCCTGTGCATTTTCGTTATCATCCAGATAAGGTTGTTCCGTCATTACAATACCGTTGGCATATTTCATTGTTGCGTATTGTGCGCCGTTTACTCCCTTGGGATAATACTCTACCGGGCCCGAACCATCCATTCCGATCGCGGCCTGTGCAATATCGAACATATGCGCTCCCCAGTCGGCAGTATACCCGTTGCCTGTTTCCTGATACCATCTCCACGCTCCCCACAGCTTTTCATTTACTTCAGGATTGAGGGATATAGGCGGACAAAGATCCGGATGGTAATGAATCTTCGGATCGTTTAACGGGCCCATCCACTGGTTGAAATTCAGGTTATCTGGCACAGCTTCTTCGGGTAAGTTCAGCGGAGTAGGGGGTTCACCTACGCGGGCGTATATCTTTTCAATATGGCCTATATCTCCGTTACGTACCAGTTCGATAGCTTTCTGGAATTCCTTGCTCGAGCGTTGCTGGCTACCTACCTGTAATACACGGTTATTGTCGCGTACAGCCTTCACCATTTCTAACCCTTCGGTAATAGTGTAAGCCAACGGCTTTTGGCAATAGACATCTTTTCCTGCCTGGCAGGCATGGATTACCATCAGGGCGTGCCAATGGTCGGGAGTGACCACTTCCACGGCATCAATGTCTTTGCGGTTCAACATATCTTCGTAAAATTCATACGGATCGCACCTTTGGCTCATTCCCTTCGTTTTTTGCCAATCCATAACGCGTTTCCGGAAACGTTCCACCTTCATGGTATCTACGTCGCAACATGCTGCAACCTGCAATCCGGGGCAACCTGCAAATCCACGAAAGTCGCTTAACGCCTGGCGTCCCAGACCGATGAACCCAAGTACAACCCGGTCGCTCGGGGATATACGTACGCCATCCATACTCCAACTGGGTAATATGGTCAACCCTGCCAATCCCAGTGCCGAATAACCTAAGAATTGCCTTCTGCTAATTCCCGTTTTCTGATCTTTTTTTACTTTTTCCATATTATTAAATTTAAGTTAGTGGAATATTACCATCCATCATTTTGTATAATATATCCTTGTGTTCTGTCTATTTCGGTCTGCGGTATAGGGAATGCAGGCAGACGCAAATTGTAGTTTCCCGGTATTGTAAACTCTTTTGCCTTTTCGATCCGCTCTTTCATGTATTCTACTCCCCATCGCTTCAGATCGTACAGTCGTTGGCTTTCGGTAGCAAACTCCACACGCCTTTCATGGCGCAAAGCTCTCCTTACTTCCTCGACGCTTGTTGGTTCTACATCCGGTATATGTTTGTCTTCCGGTATTTGCAGCTTACGCGATCTCTTTTTCTCTTCGGGAGTATCGCCATATGCTTCCGGATCCCACTTATAAGTATTCCTGGCGCGATCCCGTATCCTATTTATATATTTGCATACTTCGTTCAGGTCGCCACCTTCTTCGAGTAAAGCTTCAGCATATATCAAAAGCACGTCGGCATATCTGATTTTCTTTTGGTTGGTATCCATGCGGTTCCTGTTAGCCCGCCGGGTTTCAGGATAAAATAGTTTCCGTGCATGGTAACCGCTGTAGCAGGTATATCCTGTATGGTTCTGTATTTCCGCCGTTCCGTCTTTTTTAGGAAATTTATCGCCGGTTTCAGTAATGGTATAAAGCAGGCGCGGATCGCCAATTTCAAATTCGTCAACAAGGTCTTGTGTTGGACAGAGGAATCCCCAGCCTCCGCTTCCCCGGCTTCTATAGTAAGTGGGTAATATGGTTTCATCGCCGTTACCGTCCGTATTTTTGTGGAGCACTTCAAAGATCGATTCATTACTGATATAATCGTTCTTAAAGAAAAGATCGCCGAATTGTTTTTCGAGCGAGTAATTACCCGAATCGATTACGTCTTTGGCGGCTTTCCTTGCTTCGGTAAAGTTTCCGAAATAAAGTTCGGTACGCGCAAGAAGAGCCAATGCTGCGCCTTTGGTGGCGCGTCCCCAATCGGTTGCCATATTTATCTCATTTTTTTCCGGGAGATCGGTAGCGCAGCTTTTAAGTTCAGTCCTGATAAAGTGGTACACTTCTTCTTTGGTATTCCGGGGGAGCATAATATCGTCGTCGGGATAAATGAGCACTTTACTAACGATAGGTACTCCTCCGTATATTCTAACGAGTTTCAGATAGAAGTAGGCACGTAGAAAACGGGCTTCCGCCCCGTACCTATTTTTTACTTCCGGGTCACGGAACGGTATACCGGGCAAACGATCCAGAAGCGCATTGCACCGGAAAATACCTCGGTAAATATACATCCACCACCGTTCGATATTCTGATTATTAGACAAGGCACGGTAAAAGGCGATATCGTTAACAAACGGACGGTCGTTATCGCTTTCTCCTCCTTTCAGGCAATCGTCGGAAGCAATGTCCGCAAATTCATATCCCATCACTTCCAGGCTACCACCGCCTTCTTCTCCGCCAAAATAACTATATACAGCTGTTAAAGCGCTAAAGGCATCTTCTTCTGTTTTATAATAGTTCTCATCTGTCAGTATACCATATGGTGGTTTTTCAAGCAGGTTGTCGCCACAACCGGCAAGAATACATATAATGGAAAGATATATAGCGAGCTGTTTTTTCATAATTGTCATTTTAAAAAGTTAGATTGACTCCTACCAAATAACTTCGCGACTGTGGATAATTTGAACGGTCGATGCCGAAATTGGTTGGGTCGCGGCTTTCACCGTCGCCCCCCAACTCCGGGTCCAAACCTTTATAGCCGGTTATAGTAAATAAATTTTGCGCACCGGCATATATCCTTAAGTTACTTATGTGTAAAGGTTTTATCCATTTTGCCGGAAAGGTATATCCCAACTGTATGTTTTTTAGCCGGATGTACGAACCGTTTTCAATATAGTAGTCTGAGGCTTTGGTGTTTAATCGCGGATCGGAATTGATCTGGAATTCAGAATCGGAAGGGTTGCCTGGGTCATCAACCCCTAACGTGCCCGGAGCGCGCCAGGACGTTTTGAACACATCGGCATACGAATTAAAGAACCCGGTTTTCTGGTGGGTATAGTATTTGAGCAGGTGAAATATTTTGTTTCCTGCCTGTCCCTGAAAAAAGAGCGACATGTCGAATCCTTTGTAAGCGGCATTTAGGTTAAGCCCATACACAAACCTGGGAATAGGACTTCCCAGGTTAACCCGGTCGTCATCAGTTAAAATTCCGTCGTTGTCGACATCTTTAAAAATAAGGTCGCCTGGGCGGGGTTCTTTATCTTTCATATGCGATGCATCGATCTGTTCCTGGTTCTGGAAAACGCCTTCTACCTGCCATCCGTAAAATGAACCGATAGGCCACCCTTCTTTTGTCAGTGTGACATCTCCGATACGTTCGCTTCCTCCGGGAATCGATCCACTGTTTCCAAGGCTGATCACTTCGTTATGGAGTATGGCAAGATTGCCGGAAATATTATATGTGAATTCATCAATCTGGTCCTGCCAGTCGGCCTGAACTTCAAATCCTTTGTTCCTGACTTTCCCCTGATTCGACCACATATCGTTCTGATAGCCGAGATACCGGGGCAGGGGAATACGCAGCAGCATATCACGCGTATTTTTTATGTAATAATCAAAAGAAGTGACCAGGCGGTTATTGAGGAAATTCAGATCCAGTCCGATGTTGGTCTGTTCGGATGTTTCCCATTTAATGGAAGGGTTTCCCATGCTATTATGGGAATAACCTGTGAACTGGGTTTTATTTTGCCCGAAGGTGTATTTTTTATCGTTTGTAGCCGTAATGGTATTCATATAGTCGTAGTTTCCTAAGCCCATCTGGTTACCTATTTGTCCCCAACCGGCCCTTATTTTAATATCGGAAATAAACTGCTGGTTCCAGTTTAGAAAAAAATCTTCCTGTGAAATCCTCCATCCTGCGGAAACAGAGGGAAAAGTAGACCACCTGTTTTCTTTTATGAATTTTGAAGATCCGTCCGAACGGATTGAAGCGGTCAACAGATACCTGTTATCATATCCGTAATTTATACGGGCCAGATACGACATCATCGCGTAATGGCTCATTGTTCCTTCGGCTACGGGATTAAATGTTCCGGCATCTATAATCCACTGGTTCTCGTCATTACTTGGAAGGCCCTGTTTGGAAGATAAGGTTCGTTTATAATCGAATCCTTCCGCTGTAAAACCGGTTACAGCGGCTATGGAATGTTTATCTATTTTGGTATTGGCACTTAATGTATTTTCCCATGTCCAGCTTGTCCAGTCGCGCCTTTCTTTCCTAATTAAGGTGTTATCATTTTTATCATCAGCATCCAGGTAAAATTTCGGATCAAACCTGTCATTGGTCGTATCTTTCCGGTCGGTCCCCAGATTGGTTCTAAACATCAGCCACGGAAACAGGTTTACATCGATAATGAGATTAGCCACCAAGCGGAAAATATTTTCGTTACGAAGTGTACCCTGCCGGA
Organism: Bacteroidales bacterium UBA4116; assembly: GCA_002381645.1. Classification (GTDB taxonomy): domain Bacteria; phylum Bacteroidota; class Bacteroidia; order Bacteroidales; family Tannerellaceae; genus DFXE01. Next base: position 221,651 of record DFXE01000002.1, on the reverse strand, counting down.
AAGCGCTGGCATAGGGTTGGGGTTTATTCGTGTATTTCGAGGTGCCGAACCAACTGTATTTATTTTCGGGGTCATATCCTTCCAACCGGTCTTCCCAACCCGGAATACCGATGTAATTATGACGGTACAGGGGTGTAGTAGGATCGTATGTGAGGGCTCCGAATACGGTACCGCTTTCAAGGCTGTTTTCCGGGATTGTATGGCGGTCGGAATTTGTGGCGCTTATGTTAGCAGATAATTTTATATGAGGTGATAATTCAAAGTCGATGTTTGTTCGTAAAGTGGTCCGTTTATATCCCGAGAAACGGACGATTCCGTCGTTTTTGAAAAAACTACCGCTTGCCAAAAAGGAAATACGCCGGTTTCCTCCTCTTATATTCAGGTTATAATTCTGTGTCTGGCCGGTATGGAATACCGCATCCCACCAGTTTGTACCTTCTCTGCTACCGGTTGTTTGCTCCACAATTCCGAGGAATGCTCCGGGATCGCGGAAATCGGTATGAAGGGCATTGGGATTATTGAGGTAGGCTATCCGGTTCAGTTCAACGTATCCTGCGGCATCCAGCATTTCCGGTACACGTATGGCCTGTTGTGTCCCGTAATACATATCGAATTTTATACGTGTTATAAACACGTCGCTTTCAGAATTACCCCGTAAGGTGCTCACTAAAACGACTCCGTTGGATGCCCTCGAACCATATATCGCTGTGGATGAAGCATCTTTCAGCACTTCAATCGACGAGATGTCGGAAGGATTGAGGTAATCGATATTATCTACCGGAATGCCGTCGACCACATAAAGGGGTTGGTTGGCATCGTTTACTGTTCCTACACCGCGGATCCGCACGGATACCGGCGAACCGGGCGAACCGCTGTTTGCGACTACCATTACCCCTGCGGCACGTCCCTGAAGCGCCAGTTCAACGTTGTTGAGGGGGGTATTCCTGAAATCTTCTGCCGATACTTTTATAATAGAACCCGTCAGGTCGCTTTTGCGTTGATAGCCGTAGCCTACAACAACCACTTCTTTGAGTCTCTGAATATTTTCCTGCATGCGGAGTTTCATCGACTCGCATGCTTTAACATGCTGTGTTATATAACCTACATAGGAAAGTGTAAGCACTGCGTCTTTTGTAGGCAAGGTAAGCGAAAATTGTCCGTTGCGATCGGAAATAGTCCCTGTACTTCCGCCTTTTATACTAATATTGACTCCGATAAGCGGCTGGTCGTTTTCATCAACTACTATTCCTGTTACGGTATTTTGGGATACCGGAGTGTTCCATTGCTGATTGTTTCGAGGAGTGAGGATTATCTTATTGTCAATAATTTTATAAACGATATCTGTATTGATCAGGATATGATCTAATACTTTTTGAATATGTATTTCATTTACAGATACGGTTATGCGTTGTTTCGTATCTATAGCGTTATTATCGAATACAAAGGTATAAGGCGATTGTTTTTCTATGGCTTTAAGGACTTTTTCAAGCAATTCGTCCTGAAAATCCAATATGATCTGTGGGGGAAGCGTATAACCTGTTAAAGGGATAAAGTTGATAATAAAAAAGATAGAGATATTCCATAAAAAACCGCTAACCCTTCTAAAGGAAAAAGGTGTTCTTTTCAGTATATTTAAGGTAAGCGTGTTTTTCATGTTTTAAGTAGAATGAAATATTTATTTTTATGTCATATATATAATTCGATGATTGATTTTACGGATTGGCACTTTTCCTGTTCAATCATACGGTACTTGATTCCTGTAGCTAATTCTATATATTTCAGCACCTGCGGTAATTGTTCATTCTTAAATGTTCCTGTGATGGCGGAATTCAGTACCTGCTGATCGAGTATCCTGAATTCTATACCGTAATGGCGCGACAATATCTTTGTTACGTGGCTCATCGGGTGGTTATTGAATGTGAGCTGTCCGTATTTCCAGCCTGCAACTGAAAGTCCGTCAATTTCTTTGACTTCCATATGTCCGTCTTTTTTAGAATAAATTGCTTTTTCATTGGGCTTTAACAACAGATCCGATTGTTTTTTTCCTGCTGGGTGATATTTTACTTTCACCCGTCCGTTGATCAATGTCGTTTCGATATGATCATCTTCGGTGTAAGCAGAAATATTAAATATGGTGCCCAACACTTCAACTGAATAAGCTGTATCGCTTATCACGATAAAGGGCTTATCCGTATCTTCTTTGACGGTGAAAAGCGCTTCTCCCTCTAATATAACTGTCCGGTTGTTTGAACTGAAATATGAAGGATATTGTATTTTGCTTCCGGCGTTCAACCATACTTTCGTACTATCAGGCAATATAAAAGATGATGTTGTTCCCCGGTTTGCCTTGATTTCAACGTAAGAGAGTCCTCCGGTTTCCTGTCGGGGATACCACAGCGCTGCTAATATAAGGGCTGGTATAAAAAGGATAGCGGCTGTCCGTTGTAAGACTGTCAAGAATCTGCGTAATTTCCTTTTTTTCTGTTTGCGAATGATTATATTATCCAGTTTGGAAAGTGACTCCTTTTCATCTATTGACTTCATCATCAACAAACGGTCGGTGATATTGGACGCTATGAATATATCCTCAATTATTTTCCTGTTTTCTTCCGAAAATTCGATCCATTGTTCAACCTCCTCTTCTTCTTTTACGGAAAGTCTACCGGACAGATATTGTATTAGTTTGTTTTTGTTAATGAAATCCATTCGTAACACTCTTTGATTAGTTAAGCAATTCTGCGTACGAATGTACTAAACGTTTTTTCATTTTTTTGCAATGGATTGTATATTTATTGCTTATCAGTAGATCACCACGCGGTATACCGGTATATGTCATACATATGAAAAACGACTGGAAATAAATGTTGTTTAAATGAAAATATTGTTTAAATTTGTGCTAATCTAATACGTAGGGGTGTGAATAACGAGCCTGTTTTAGTGCAACAATTGCGGGATGGAAGTAAGCAAGCCTTTAACTGTATCTATTTACATTATTATAAAAGGTTATGTGCTTTTGCATTACAATATATACCCTTTGCGGAGTGTGAGGAAGTAGTGCAGGAGGTAATGGTATGGTTATGGGAGAACCGTGAGATGATCGCTCCGGACACATCGATGAAATCATTCCTCTTTGCAGCGGTAAAGTATAAATGTATCAATAAGAATACCCACCGGCAGATAAGGAACAGGGTTCTTGAAAGTTTGCATAAAAAATATAATCATTTATTTGATGATCCCAACTTTTACGAAGAACAGGAATTAATCGGTTTACTGCATAAAACCTTATTGAATTTGCCGGAGGAATACCGTGAGGCCTTCAGCCTGAATCGCTTTGAAAACCTTACATATAAAGAGATAGCCGAACGCATGGGTGTATCATCTAAAACCGTAGCTTACCGTATATCCCAAACCCTTAAAGTCCTGCGTGAAGAATTAAAAGATTATCTCCCTTTGTTATTTTTTTTGAAAATCCTTTAGTACATTTTTTACTTGAATTGCTTTACTTATCAGAGAGTGTGATATAGCTCTGCTTATTTAGTATGTAAACCATATTTCTAATCTATTACTAACTTTTAAATCTAATCGCATGAGTAAAGCAGATTATTTGAAGAGGATGATTTTAGGCGTTTCATTCGTGTTGGCCGGTAGCGGTATAGTTATGGCAACGGATGGGATGCATAGAACATCTCCTGGCGTGAGCACCGTCCTGCAGCAGGGACGTACGGTAGTGTGTATTGTATCGGATGAAACGGGGCCTGTGATTGGTGCCAATGTCATGGTGAAAGGTACGACCTTAGGTACAATCACGGATATGGACGGTCGTGCCGTTATACAAAGTGTGCCCGATAATGCGGTATTGGTAGTTTCGTATATCGGTTATACTACAAGAGAGGTAGCCGTAAGCGGGAGAAGTACTGTTGAAGTAACTTTAGCCGAAGACAGTCAGGCCTTGGATGAAGTCGTAGTGGTAGGGTACGGAACCCAGGCTAAAAAAGACATTACGGGTTCAGTATCTGTCGTATCGGCTGAGGCTCTGCAGGAAACACCTGTGGCCACATTTGCCGAAGCGCTTCAGGGAAAAGCTTCGGGTGTGTACATTTCATCTACAGGAGCACCGGGTTCGGAAACGAGTATACGTATCCGAGGGGTAGGCTCGGTAAACGGTTCAGATCCGCTGATCGTTGTGGATGGGGTTTCCAACGTAAGTATCGAATCGGTTAACCCCAATGATATTGAATCGTTGCAGGTTTTGAAAGATGCATCGGCTACGGCTATTTACGGAGCACAGGGTGCGAATGGTGTTATCATCATTACTACTAAACAAGGATCGAAAGACCAACGGGTTAAAGTATCATACAACGGATATGTAGGTATGGCAAAAATGGCTAATGACGGTTATGATGTACTGAATGCATGGGAATCGATGGAATTCCAGGCAATGGGATTGGTTAACCTTCGCGATATCCGTGGAGTTACCACCGGGTTATCCCATGAGCAATTCGGGTCGTTGGATGCTAACGACCAACTGACGATGCCTTATGCCATTAAACCGTCGGGTTTATCCCGGGAACAGGTGATCAACCGGTTCGGTAGTATAGAAGCATGGGAAGCGTCTTATAAACCTAACGGGTCGGATTCATGGGCCAGATCGGCTTATTACCAGATGCTGGAAGACGGTTATTCTGAAGAAGAAGCAAGAAAAGGTACCGACTGGTATAAAGAAGTTGTACGTACAGGTTTTGTACAAGACCATCAGCTTTCTGTAATGGGTGGAGGAGAGAAAGGTTCTTATTCTATGTCGGTAGGTTATACAAGCCGTGAAGGTACATTAAAGTCATCTTATTTTGAACGTTATTCTTTACGCGCCAATACGACATTCAACCCGACTAAATACCTGACCATCGGACAGAATACCAACTTGTCTGCTATGGAAATGGGCGGCGACCGCGGAGAAGGTGGAGAAAGTAGCGTATATGCCAAAACCTACACCATGCAGTCGTGGGTTCCAATTTATAACCTTGGAGGAGATTTTGCAGGATCGCAGGCCCCATTGGGCGGGCGTGATGTATCATCCGTTTATCTGGCAAACGAGCAGGCAGATAACTGGAATCGTTTTTTCAGGGGGCAGGCCGCTATCTTTGCCGTACTGAAACCTATTGAGGGATTAAGTATACGAAGCCAGTTCAGCGCCCGGCTAAACGGACGCTGGAACCGGGAATTTCTTCCTATCACTATTATGGGTAATAAAGAAGGGCGTTCTAATAATCAACTGACCGAACGTGCACAGTGGTGGTTGCATTGGCAATGGACGAATACTGCTACTTATACAAGAACTTTCAATGAAGACCACAATATGACCGTAGTATTGGGTACGGAAGCATTAAGTGAAGATATAGGAAGGGAATTAATGGCCCGCCGGAAAGATTATATTTTCGAAAACGACCCCAATACATGGATCATAAATAACGGTTCGGTTGCAACGGCGGAAGCTGAAGGCCGTATGAATAACCATACGACGATGTTCGGACTATTCGGACGCGGAGATTATTCTTATAAGGGTAAATATCTTGCCACCGTTACGGTAAGAAGGGATGCCTCTTCAAAATTCGGTAAGAATAACCGTTGGGGAACTTTCCCTTCATTTTCTGCCGGATGGCGTATTTCGGATGAAACTTTTTTTGAACCGCAAAGGGAATGGTTGGATGATCTGAAATTACGTGCCGGATATGGAACCACCGGAAATTCCAATATCGGAGCTTATAATTATGCGTTCCAGTATGCTACCGGGACAAAATATTCGTATGATATGACTGGTTCGGATACAAGCCTAAGGGACGGTTATCACATTGGAAACCTTGGAGACCCGAATGCAAAATGGGAAACAAACCGTATGTTCAACGTGGGATTTGATGCCACTTTATTGAATAACCGTATGACGCTTGGTTTTGACTGGTATATACGGAAAACAACAGATATGCTTGTACCTGCCAACTGGTCGGCTCTTGCCGGAACAGCTAATAAACCGAATATAAATATCGGTGATATGGAGAATAAAGGGATAGACTTTAGTATCGGATGGCGCGACAGGATCGGTGATTTCCGGTATAATGTAAATGCAAATATTACGATGTATAAAAATAAGGTGACCAAACTCGGATCATCCGACATCTTTTATGATACACGTTTAAATAACGTAAGTATTACTACGGAAGGGCAACCGGTAGGTATGTTCTACGGTTATCAGGTAGATGGCGTTTATACAAGTGCTCAGGACGTGCTTAATCATAAAACAGCCGACGGTAATACCATTATACCGTATGGTGTATCTGATCTGAGTAGTCTGGATCCGGATGTATTTATCGGACGTTATAAATTGGCCGATGTCGATGGAGACGGAAAAATTACGGCCAACGACCGTACGTTCATCGGTAATCCACATCCTGATTTTACCGGTGGTTTAAATATAAGTTTATCTTATAAAAACTGGGATTTGAGTACTTATATGTATTTCTCCGTAGGAAACGATCTATATAAACATTATATGTTCTATACACATTACGGAGCGTTACAAAGTAACTATTCCAAAGACAGGCGCGATAATTCATGGCATCCGACATTGAATCCCAACGGTAAATATCCTTTATGGGCTACCACGAATAATGAAGGTCCGGAGGCAGGAAACCAATCGAATTCAATGTATGTGGAGGACGGTTCTTACCTGCGTATGCAGACTCTTACACTGGGCTATTCATTACCGAAGAGCCTGATGAATATACTCAAACTGGAAAGGATACGCGTGTATGGGCAGATATCCAATGTGTTTACCTTGACAAAGTATCCGGGTCTTGATCCTGAAGTAAGAAGTATCCGCGACGGCCGTAGCAGTGATATTAATAAGGGTATTGATTTCGGTTCATATGGTATGCCCCGGCAATTCCTGTTAGGCGTTAATGTTTCATTCTAAATATTTAAATTGGTATGAAAAAAATAATTATATTATCATCTATTATTATAACAGCAATTACATTTAATGCCTGCTCGGATTTCCTTGATGTGAGCCCAGTGGGAGCTGTAGCCGAAACGAATCTTTTAGATAAAGAAGGGATTGAAATGGTCGTTACCGGTATGTATTCGAAATTATACCAGGATAGAGAATGGTATTTTGAAGCGACTCTTAGCAACTATGCCTTTGGGGATGTTATGGGAGGCTCGGCCAACAAGGGATCGAGTTTTGCAGATCAGCCTGATTTTACAAATCTTGAATTATACACCATTACGACGGAAAATCTTTATACTACCCGTAAATGGCGCGGGGCTTATAATGGAGTATTCAGTGCAAATGTGGTAATCGACATGGCCAGCAAAATAGAAGGTGAACTGAAATTTAAAGGCATGGAGAAAGATTATTATACCGAGACAGTTGCACAGGCCTGTTTTTTCAGGGCGTTCTGGCATTTCGAAGTCATTAAGTTGTTTGGAGCAGCCGTACCATATGTAGGGACTGAAGAGTATCTGTCGGATGTAAACCCTAAAGTTTCCAATGTAGATGAAGGTGGAAACTATATCTATATTTGGGATAAAGTGATAGAAGATCTTCAGTTTGCTTATGATAACCTGCCTAAAACCTGGGGCAGCGACCGCGGAAAAGTTAACAAATGGGCCGCAGGTGCGTTGCTGGCTAAAGTTATGATGTATCAGTCGTCCCCTTATAACGGAACCAATAATACGGTGAACCGCTGGAATGAAGTGAAAACACTTCTGGAGGAGATTATGAATTCGGGGACCGACAGTAACGGAACAAAATATAAACTTGCCGATTCTTACGAGCAGCTTTATACAGCGGGAGAAAGTGACTGGACGGGTGAATCTATATTCGATATTCAAATGGCCATATCCGGTCAGCAAACGTTGACAAATGCCATAAACGGAGGTCCGCATATTGGGATGAGTGGTGCATTGGGTACGAATGGTTGGGGATTTTATCAACCTTCCTATGATCTGGTAAACTCACATATTGTAGATGATAACGGCTTACCTTTAATAGATAAGTCGTACCAGCAAAAAGAGCCGTTAACAGTTGCGGTAGAAGGTACTCCTAAAACGGCCTTAGATGTATATACTGATCCACGGCTTGATTATAGTACCGGCCGGTTCCAGATACCTTATTGGGATTGGTCTGTACCACTCGAAATAGATGGTTGGGTACGTGAAGCTTCTAATGGCGGTTATTACCTTAATAAGAAAAATATACCTAAGAAAGCGGATCAGGGTAGTTTAAGTGTAGGTACTTCTTCTGCTTCAACGGCCAAAAACTTCCATCTTATCCGCTATGCCGATTTATTATTATGGTATGCCGAAGCCCTTATAGAAACAGGCAATCATCAAGCTGCCAGAGAATATGTAAATAAAATAAGAGCACGTGCGGCTAATTCGTATGTTGAGGCTGTTGATCCTGAAACAATGGAACCGTCGGCTTCTTCTTATGTACTCGATGATAAGATCAATAATAAGAAAGCAGAGAACGCTGCTGCTAATTACCGCATAGGGTTATATCCCGAATCACAATTCGCTACAAAAGAGAAAGCGATGGAGGCGCTACGCTTCGAACGGAAGATTGAGTTGGCGATGGAAGGACACCGCTGGTTTGATCTGGCCCGTTGGGGAATCGCTCATGAGGAATTAAATAACTACATTAATTATGAAAAGAATTACCTGGTAAAATTCAGGAATTCAATATATAATGAAAAATGGGTTACCTTGCCGATCCCGCATGCTGAAATAATTACTATGGATGGCTTGCTTGTTCAGAATGTGAATTGGAAGTAATCCTCTTTTTTACCTGTTTAAAGGCTGCTACCGTTTACCGGGGCAGCCTTTATTATTTAGAGATGATAAACTAACGGTACTGATGTATGAAATAGACTCTAAAAATAATTACATTTGTAATTCTAATTAAATAGTTTGTCATGAAAAGATGCCTACTCCTTCTAATACTTTTATACGGCATATTACAGGCTCCGATAATGCTTGCTGAAACAGGACGCAATACTCTGCGGATAATAAGTTATAATATCCGTAGTGCCAGAGGAATGGATAATCAGATAGATTATCGTCGTGTGGCGGATGTTATTAATAAGAATAAACCATGGATCGTAACACTACAGGAAATAGATAGTGTAACATTAAGGAGCGGGAATACAGATGTAATACAGGAACTGGCCAGGAAAACACTGATGTATCCCGTTTTTGCACCTGCTATAGCATTTGACGGAGGGAAATACGGAGTCGGCATGCTGACAAAAGAACAACCTTTGCGCACGTATTACAGGCCATTACCCGGAGCCGAAGAGCCTCGTGTATTGTTGATTGCAGAGTTTGAAAGATACATCGTGGCATGTACCCATTTGTCACTCACAGAATCTGATCGTTTAGCGTCACTCAGTATTATCCGCGAAGAAGCGGAAAAATATGATAAACCGTTTATCCTTACCGGTGATTGGAATGATGTGCCGGGTTCACCTTTCATGGATAAATTATATACGGATTTCGAACTCTTAACCGACAGTAAAAAACATACTTTCCCGTCAGATACTCCTACCGTATGCCTCGATTATATAGCTATTTACAAACCGCATGCAAACCGTTTTACTAAATTGTCCGACCGGGTTATCGATGAACCAGTGGCTTCGGACCATCGACCTGTTATGGCGGATGTGCGTTTAAAAGCTGAAAGAGACAAAATATTTTATAACCGGCCGTATTTGCAGAATCCGGTAGATAATGGTATCACCGTTATGTGGCAAACTACTGTTCCGGTGTATAGCTGGGTTGAATACGGTACGGATACTGTAAATCTGAAAAAAGCACATAAGTTAGTTGACGGGCAGGTGATCTGTAACGATTTACATACAAATATCCGACTGGAAGGGTTACAGGCGGGGAAGAAATATTATTACCGGGTATGCTCTAAAGAAATAACACTTTATCAGGCTTATAAAAAGGAATTCGGCGAAACGGCTATGTCGCCTTTTTATTCATTTTCGTTACCCGAACCCGGTCAAAAGGATTTCACTGCCATTATATTTAATGACCTTCATAAACAGGAAGCAACCTTGAACGCACTATATGATCAGGTGAAAAATATTCCATATGATTTTGTGGTTTTTAATGGTGATTGTATTGATGATCCTGCAAATGAACATGAAGCGTTGATGCACTTGAAGATGCAGTGTGAAAAAGTGGGAGCGGAAAATGTTCCCGTATTTTATCTGAGGGGGAACCATGAAATACGGAATGCTTATTCTATCGGGCTACGTAATTTATTTGATTATGTAGGTGATAAAACATACGGTGCATTCAACTGGGGAGATACGCGTATTGTAATGCTTGATTGCGGAGAGGATAAATCCGACTCGACACCGGTGTATTACGGACTTAATGATTTTACTCAATTACGGTTAGACCAGGTTGATTTCCTTCAACAGGAATTGTCCTGTGAAGCATTTAAAAAGGCAAGCCGGAGGGTATTGTTGAACCATATACCCATTTATGGTAACGGCGACGATTATCAACCGTGTACGGAACTATGGTCTCCATTACTTAAACATGCTTCTTTTGATATTAACCTCAGTGCCCATACGCATCGATTTGCCTATCATCCGAAAGGTAGTGAACATGGCAATAATTTTCCTGTTGTAATAGGTGGAAGCCAACGGATGGCAACGGCTACAGTAATGGTGTTAAGGAAAAGGGGGCAGGAGATGAGTTTAGAGGTACTTAATACAAAAGGTGAATCATTATTAGATTTAAAATTATAAATATGGATAAAAAAATAGAGCAACGACTAAGGGAACGTACTAAAATAAATCCTTATGTAAATTTTTTGGGTGTGGAATTGCTGTCGATTGAAGAGGGCAGGGTAGAGGCCTGTATGCCGTTGACAGATTACCAGAAACAATACAGCGGTGTTAGTCATGGCGGTGTGCTTGCTGCATTGGCAGATACCATCGCAGGGTTTGCCGCTTATACTATGACTCCGTTGGATAAAGACGTACTGACTGCTGAAATGAAAATATCCTTCCTTCGTGCGGCATGGGGTAAAGAATTAAGGGCCATAGGATACGTAATCAAACCCGGTCGTAATGTACACTTTTGCGAATGCGAAATATTTTGCGATGATAAACAGGTTGCAAAAGCATCCGGAACTTTTTGCGTAGTTCATCCACAGGTATAGTTTCTCTTTATTCCATTTTCTATTTTAAAAACAGTAGGCATGAAGCAAATTACAAATTATATGAGGTTATCAACTTTTTTTCTGAGTCTTATTTTTATAGTATCCTGTGCTCAACCTAAAGTCAAACGGTATGCTGACGGCTTGAGGCGGGGTATACCGGAAAATGAAGGAGTAGGTTCCCACGGCATCCTCGACTTCATTGAAGAAGTAGATAACAACGGACTCGAACTTCATAGTTTCATGTTCTTGCGGCATGGTAAAGTGATTGCTGAAGGATGGTGGTATCCGTACAGGCCGGAAATAAATCATTTAATGCATTCTGTTAGCAAAACATTTACATCTACGGCTATAGGTTTTGCTGTTAATGAGGGTTTACTTACCGTTAATGATAAAGTAATTTCTTTTTTTCCTGATGACCTGCCTCCTGTAGTATCTCCTAATCTGGAAAAGCTTACGATAAAGCATTTACTCACTATGACAGCAGGACACGAAACGCCTCCGGTATTTACGGTTGCCGACGGGAATTGGGTAAGATCTTATCTTGCTACGCCGATAGTAAATGAACCAGGTACGGTTTTTTCATATAGTTCATATGCATCGTATATGCTTTCTGCTATTGTTCAGAAAGTAAGCGGTATGACTACTTTTAATTATTTGAAACCCCGTTTGTTTGAGCCTCTCGAAATAACAGACATTCAATGGGAAACCGATCCGCGGGGAATTACCTGCGGAGGTTGGGGACTCCGTATCAAAACAAGTGATATGGCTAAATTCGGGCAGTTTTATCTGCAGAACGGGAAATGGGGTCAAAAACAGTTACTTCCTGCTGAATGGATCAGGGAAGCTACGTCGGTGCATATATACCAGGTAGATGATCCGACTTTTGAGCAGGAAATGTATGACGAAGGGGCGCAGGGATACGGATACCAGATATGGCGTACTACGCATAATGCTTACCGGGCAGATGGTTCACATGGGCAATATATTGTTGTAATGCCTGATCAGGATGCAGTAATTGCTATAACGGCGCGTGTGCCGGATATGCATAGCATATTACGGCTTTTGTGGGAACATTTATTTCCTTCTATAATGGAAGGTCCGATTAAGCCTGATGATCTTGCCAGAGATTTGCTGACCTCCAAATTGATATCGCTGCAAATTCCGGATCCTTTCCGCTCTGTTGATTATATTGAAATCCCTAAGGAAACGACACGCTCATATACGTTTGAACCCAACCAGCGGAATATTCAATATGTTTCTTTCAACTTTGATGAAAATGGCGAGTGTCTTATGACCTTGCAACAATCCGACATTTCTTATTCTTTTAATTTCGGATTGGATATCTGGCGTTATGGCGAGACGGAAAAGCCCGGCCCTTATTTTCTTAATCCAAGAAGAAATCCTACCGGACTATCCCCTTTCCAGATAGCGGGTTACGGCAGCTGGACTGCGGAAGACCAGTTGAATCTTCGTTTGTTGTATATTACGGATATTCAGGATGAAACATATAAATGTACATTTAGCACATCGGAGATCCGGTTGGAAATAACTAATAGCATTGAACCTGATTCTGCTATAATATTAAAGGGAACACTAAATCCATAACATAAAGTTATTATGAAAACATCGCATTTTAGAAAATTGATTATGGGCTTTTCTGCCTGTATTGTAACCTTACCGTTGTTTAGCCAACAGTCCAATCCGCGGTTAATTGTCCGAGCCGATGATCTGGGAGCATTTCATTCCGTGAATGTGGCATGTATTGATACCTATAAAGACGGCATTGTGAAATCTGTAGAATTAATGGTTGTAACTCCCTGGTTTCCTGAAGCGGTTAAGATGCTTAAAGAAAATCCCGGTTTAGATGTGGGTTTACATCTGACCATTACGAGTGAATGGGAAAATATGAAGTGGCGTCCTTTGACACCTTGTCCGAGCCTTACAGATGAGAATGGTTATTTTTATCCGATGATGTCGCCCAACCCTGCTTATCCCGGACAATCTGTAGTAGAAAACAAATGGGATATCTCAGAAATAGAAAAGGAATTCCGCGCTCAGATTGAATTAGGATTAAAGAATGTACCTCAGATCAGTCATCTTTCCGGACATATGTTTTCTACAGGCTTTGATCCGGAAGTAGTAAAGTTGGTAAAAAGATTGGCGGATGAATATAATCTTCCGGCCATGGACCGGACAGGGGCTGTGGAGCAATATAATTTTGAGTATGTCGGATACGACGGCCCCAGTAAGACACCTGCCGACAAAGAAGCCTCATTCATCAAACGCCTGAATAGTCTCGAGAAAGGAAAAACGTATATGTTTCTCGATCATCCGGCGTTAGACAATCCTGAAATAGAAACTATAGGGCATATAGGGTATGAAGACGTGGCTATGGACCGGCAGGGTGTTACCGATATTTTCACCAGCGAAAAAGTAAAACAGATAATAAAAGACAGGGGTATTGAACTGATCAACTATAATGAACTGACAAAGGCTTTACCCCGCAGCACGCCGGAAGCAGAAAAAGTAAATGCTAAGGGAATTACAAATTATCTGGATGCTGTAAAGAAAAGCGGTCAGGATTTACACAGCCTAATGATTGTGAGGAACGGGAAAGTCGTATATGAAAATTGGTTTGGCGAAAATGCGGCCGATAAACCGCACGTAATGTTCTCGGTTAGTAAAACGTATACTGCTACGGCAATAGGTTTTGCTGTTTCAGAAGGTAAACTGAAGGTTACCGACAAGGTAATCTCTTTCTTCCCTGATAAATTACCTGCTACTGTAAACGATAATCTGAGAGCATTGGAGATCCGCCATTTATTAACGATGTCGTCCGGGCATGATGTTGAACCCGGAAGGGATGGTGATGAATGGCTGAAAACATTTTTTGCTTCACCTTTTGTACATAAACCGGGGACAGAGTTCCTTTACAACAGTATGGCGACCTACGTTCTTTCGGCTATCATTCAGAAAGTAACCGGTGAGAAACTAATAGATTATCTGTATCCACGGTTGTTCCGTCCTTTGGGAATTGTCGGTGCTGTTTGGGAAGAAAGTCCGGAAGGTATTAATATCGGGGGATGGGGATTATACGTAAAGACGGAAGATATGGCAAAGTTAGGACTCTTTATCCTGCAAAAGGGAAAATGGAACGGCAAACAATTACTTCCTGAATCATGGTTCGATGAGGCTACCCGGTCGCATATCGCTTCTCTTCCTGCCGGCACAAAACGTGAGGATCTGAAAATGAAACCGAAAGACAGTGACTGGTTGCAGGGATACGGCTATCAGATGTGGAGAAGCCGTCATAATTCCTTCCGGGCCGACGGGGCAAGAGGACAGTATATCTTAATCCTTCCAGAGAAAAATACCGTGATAGCTATCACAGCACAAATCAATGATATGCAGGCAGAATTGAATCTGGTATGGAAATATTTATTACCGGCTCTCCGATGATATTCCGCTGAATTATTTATGTGCAAGTTATTAACATAAGCTACGGTATAGCTTTTAAAAGAATAAACCCGGTAGAAAACCGGGTTTATTCTTTTTTATCCGGTAATGGATAAGTGTTTATATCGTTTTAATCCTTTTTTTATTTGATTTTACCTTCTGCTGTTGTAAGAACAGGTTCTCCGAGGCCCAGGCTTTTCAAACGTGTAAGTTGTGTTTTTGCATCGCCAACCACTACTATTATCATATCATCAAAGTTTAACTCATTTGAAATCACTTCTTTAATTTCATTAAGGGTAATGTTCTTCAAAACTGTATCTTCCTGTTTCAGGTAATCGGATGGAAGTCCGTTAATCACAATGTCGTTGAGAACACTTAACAATGACCAGATCGTTTCATATTGACCGCTTTTCTGGCGTGACATGGCGTTGCGGGTAGTTTCCAGGTTTTCCTGTGTAAAATTATCGCCGTATTTTGATATCATATCTTTAAATACTTCGATAGCTTCTTTTGTAACTGAAGTTTGTACACTGGATGACGCGATAAACATTCCATAGTCTTTTCTGGAGTCGAAATAAGAATATGCTCCATACGTGTAACCTCTTTCAAGCCGTAATACCCTGAAAAGATCAGAGCCTGATCCGTCGCCTAATTTATAATTGGCTATTACGGCCGGGTAATAGGCGGGGGAAACCCTGTTCATAGCACGTTTACCGATCATAATAACCGATTGTTTAGCGTCAGGGTAGTCAACAAAATATATTTTGTTTTCTTTAACTGCATCGGGTGTGACAGGTAATACAGGTGATTTTCCATTTGCATCCGTCCAGTTTTCGCTTATTACTGCAAATGCTTTTTCTGTTTCGGCTTTCGATATATTTCCGGTTATAAGTAAATTGCTGCCTGCAGGGTTGTAATAATCAGCATAAAATTCTTTTACATCTTCAATCGTTATATTTTTTACCGTTTCTATTTTTCCTAAGGTCGGTATGGCATAAGCGTTATCACCTAAAAGCAGGGCAGAAAATGCATTCCGTGCAATACTGTTAGGCTGTACCTTACTTTCTTCAAGCCTTGTTATATTTTGTTGTCTCAAACGCTCAAATTCCTTATCATCCCATCGTGGTTCAGTCAGAATTTCTTTTATCAGTCCGGCAAGTGCAGCCACGTTTTTGGATAAACAGTTACCGGATATGGTAGTAGTCGTCTGGTTTGCATATATATGTAAAGACGCACCAAGGTTTTTGACGGCGTCTTCAAATTCTTCAGGAGTTTTAGTAAGTGTTCCTTCCCTGAGCAACAGGGCAGTCAGGTTGGCAAGCCCTGATTTTCCCTGCGGATCGCTAACCGAACCCACAGGAATGACCAGGTTGAAGTATACCAACGGCAGTTCATTCTGCTCAATACCATATGCTTTTATGCCATTACCCATTGCTGTATTCCATACCTGCGGGAGTATAATGTCGGAAAGACTACCTAATGGTGGTTCAATAGTCCTGTCGAAACTGGAAGGGGTGCGTTCGTAATCCTCGTCTTGTATGGCTCCGGCTTCCGATTTTAATGTCTGGTTTTCCAGTTTTTCTTCCGTTACCGTTGCCTGGACAGATCCCGTTAATATCAGCTCCTTTTGACCCATCGGGACAAAACTGGTGATCACAGCGGGCCTTTCTTTTATGTAAGTCTTATAAACCCTCATAACGTCTTCGGCGGTTACAGCATTCATCATTTCAATAACTTTCTCCATCATGTCGGGACTTCCCCCAGCTACGTTGGCAGAAGCAATCTGGAATGCTTTTGACATAACAGAACTGATGCTCTGGTAGAATGATGTTTCGTTCATGTTCTTGATACGCTGCAGGTCTTCGGCATTTATTCCGGCCTGTTCGAAATCATTCATCCCTTTTTGAATGGCAGCGTACACATCATTCAATGATTTACCCGGAAACGCACGAACGGTCAAGGTAATTTCGCCTGCAATTTCCATCGAGTTATTATACATCCTTACGGATGGCGCCAGTTTGGCATTGTCTACTACCTCTTTGTATATAGGTGCTTTCTTACCTTCTGTCAATAGTTTAACCAATACATTGAGTGCATACATATCTTTATTATATAACTCCGGAGCAGGATAGGTAAGGGTGAGTTCAGGCATATTGGCAAACTTATCTTCATGGTAAAGCCGTACTTCCTGATCTAAAACGGCTATTTGGACGGGTAATTCCTCCACTTTATGACGCGATTGGATTTCACCGAAATATTTTTCTACCCATCGTTTCGCTTCATCGGGGTTGAAGTTACCGGCTATCACAAGGGTAGCATTGTTGGGAGCATAATAATGGTGGTAAAATTCTTTCACATCATCTACTGTTGAACTCTGGAGGTCGGCAATTTCCCCGATCACTGTCCAGCTGTAAGGGTGTCCGGCCGGATATAAAGCTTTATGGATCACTTCGTCGGTATAACCGTACGGGCGGTTATCAACCATCTGGCGTTTTTCATTGATTACAACATCTATTTCTCTTTCGAGGCCCTGTTGAGTTACCGTATTAATAAAAAAGCCCATACGGTCTGACTCCATCCATAATACTTTCTCGAGAGCGTCATTGGGTACTACTTCATAGTATATGGTTCCGTCTTTCCATGTTCCGCCGTTGAAACTTCCGCCCAGATCATTTATTTTGCTTATATATTCGTTACGCTTCAGGTTTTCCGAACGTTGGAACAACATATGTTCGAAGAAATGGGCGAATCCTGTTTTTCCCGGCTTTTCACGATTTGAACCTACGTGATACTGAATGGCTACAGCTACGATCGGATCGGAATTATCCTGATGCAGCACCACTTCGAGACCATTATCGAGTACATACTTCTCATAGGATAACGAAAAGGCTTGCTGTTTTTGCTCCGAACGGCATCCGGTAATCATCATACATAAAGAGAACAGGATAACGAAAGGTAAGATTTGCTTCTTCATATGATTAATAATTAATTGGTGAAGAAACAAATGTAATAATTATTCCAATTCATCAAAGAAACCCCGGTCATAAACCGTAAGTTTATGTTTCAGGTGATTAATCTCTTGATATAATTCCCTGATTCTGTCCTGTAAATTACGGATTACATCTATCCCTTCGATGTTGATGGATAAGTCGTAATACAAACGCGCGTATTTTTCCAGATCCGGTAGTTGGGATGACGGGAAGTATTTTTCTCCATCTTCAATAAATATCGTGATCAGCCCGCCTTCTTCCAGTTGATGGAAAAATACGGGGTCGATGTTTGTTTTTCGGCAATATTCGCTTACTATAATTAAATCTGCTTCCATAAATTCTTTTTTTAGTTGAGACGCTGGATTTCCCTGAAAAGTTCTTTCTGCCTGTCATTCAGGTCAGTCGGTATGTCTATGGAGTAGGTCACGATCAGGTCACCGTATTCTCCATTTTTTTTGTATACCGGAAACCCTTTCCCTTTTAACCGTACTTTAGTATTATTCTGTGTACCCGGTTTTACTTTGAGTTTTACTTTTCCGTCCATCGTATCCACCATTTGTTCTCCTCCCAATATGGCGGTATAAAGATTTAACGAAACGGTAAGGAATAAATCGTTGCCCACACGCTTGAATTTATTATCTTCAGCAATGATAAAAGTAATGTAGAGGTCCCCGGCGGGTCCTCCATTCACACCTTCTCCCCCCTGGCCTTTCAGTTTGATGGTTTGTCTGTCGGCAATACCGGCGGGAACAGTAATCCTCAGGTTCTTTCCGTTTACAGTAATCACCTGCTTATGTGTTTGTGCGGCATCTTTTAGCGATAAATGCATTTCCGCCGTGTAATCCTGTCCGCGGAAACCATAACTTCCCCGTCGGCTACTTCTTGACGAACCGAACATTTGTTCAAAGAAGTCGGAAAATCCGCTACCGTCATCAGAAGCTGACCAGAATGAGTCTCCACCGCCACTCTGATATTGTCCGTATTGTTGTTGCTGCGATTCAAATTGGTCCGCGTGTTTCCAGTTCTCGCCGTACTGATCGTATTTTTTACGTTTTTCAGGATCGCTTAATACTTCATTGGCTTCATTGATCTCCTGAAATTTACGCTGTGCATCGGTATCATTAGGATTTAAGTCCGGATGGTGTTTACGCGCCAGTTTCTTATATGCCTTCTTGATGTCTTCCTGGGATGCATCCTTACTAATTCCCAGTATCTTATAATAATCTATATATGCCATATATATGTATGTTATTACTATGCTAATTTAGTAAAAACAATTAAAACGCAAAAATGATTTTCCAATAAGCTAAGAATATTAAAATATTTAAGGTTGCACAGGAGTATATTTACCTCTTTCCTGTGAATTTTGTTTAGTGCCTCATGATATATTTAGAAAATAGTTAAAAAACAAAGCCGCTTTATTGCTAAAGCGGCTCATTAACCAACGTAGGAAATTATGAAAACAACGTTTTCTTATTTTTTTGTACTTTTGTACTCACACCATTTCTGATCTTTTTCCGGGTTTGCTTTTTTAATTTGTTCACTACGCATTTTACTGAGCTTTTTATCGGTTTCGTGAACTGATTTTTCTGTCCGGTCTGTTCCTTCAGCTTTTACATCTAATAAACCGTTTGTTGAACGGACCTGTTCATTTACGTTGTCGATATATTGCCAGGTTTCTTTAAGTTGTGTACTTTCACCTTCGTTCCACGGTCCTTTTGCATCTTCACCTTTTGACATATTATAATAAAGGTTACTGTAACGTGGATCACTCTGCAGAATACCCGGAGGGAAGTTAGGCTCAATTGTATTCAATGCGGCTTCGAATTGTTGGAAATGAGTTACTTCGCGGGTCATGAGAAAAATAAGCGTTTCTTTTACATAAGGATCGTCTGTAAATTTAAGTAAATATTCATATACGATCTTAGCTCTTGACTCTGCTGCTATATTTGAGCGGAAATCAACAGTTGGGTCACCGTTGGCATTCACGTAAGCGCCCGACCAGGGTATCCCGTTACTATCTGTTACCATCGGGCTGCCTCCTGATAATACACCAAACTGTGGATTAATCGTTGCATCATGGATGAAATCTTCTTTTGCAGCTTTACCTTTCATCATTCCGTTGATTTCGGCGTTATCCGCTACATCTTTAAGTTCTCCGTTGATTCCGGTCAGCAACATCTGGATAGTGGCGCCAACAATTTCAAGATGGCTTAATTCTTCTGATGCGATATCCATCAATAAATCATATTTATCAGGATACGTATTTTTGCAGGCAAATGCTTGTACGAAATATTGCATTGCTGCTTTTAATTCGCCGTTACCTCCGCCGAACTGCTCGAGTAGTAACCTTGCAAAACGCGGATCGGGTTTTGAAACCCTAGCATTAAACTGTAAATCTTTTACGTGATAAAACATACTTTTTTTCTTTTTGTGTTATTAATATGAAAATAGTACGGTTATAACAATCATTAGGAATGAAAGTTTGTACAATGTCTGATTATAACTTTTGAAAAATAATTATAGCATTTATTAAATCAACGAGTATTTAAAAGTATTGTTTACCATTAAATTGGTGGATGTAGGATACTATGAAAGGGGTCGTTTCAACCAATTTAATTACAAGTTTTTACATAATATACTTGCTAAATACAATCTTTTTTTGGTACTTTGCGCACAGTTTTAATGAAAATGTGCAATAAGAATGGCAATGACCGTATCAAAAACACGTGACATGTTGGTAGACGTAGCCAGGCAGTTATTTGCTCGTATGGGAGTAGACAATACGACCATGAATGACATTGCACAAGCTTCGCGCAAGGGTAGGCGGACTTTGTACACCTACTTTAAAAGTAAGAACGATATTTACCAGGCTGTTATAGAAACAGAACTGGATAAATTATACAAGGTGCTGCTGGACGTAGCTGCCAAGGATTTACCAGCCGACGAGAAACTTATAACTTTTATATATACAAGATTAGACGCCGTAAAATCGCTTGTGTTCAGGAATGGAACATTACGGGCAAATTTCTTCCGTGATATCTGGCGGGTAGAAAAGGTAAGAAAAGGATTCGATCTGCGTGAAATAGAAATAATAAAAGGGATATTAGATGCCGGAGTAAAAGAAGGTATTTTTCAAATGCCTGATGTAGAAGTGACAGCGCTTGTATTGCATTATGCGCTTAAAGGATTGGAAGTACCTTATATCCGTGGAAAAATGGGAGATACGATCAGTCAGCGCATCAGGCGCAGAGATAATGTTATGAATTTAATATTCAACGGAATTAAGATTAAGTAAAAAAACAGGGATGTTTATTAATGCTACAGGAGTTTATGTACCTGAAGAGCGGGTACATAACGATCATTTCTTAGAAGTGAATGGGTTGACAAGCGAGTGGATTGAACAGCGTACCGGTATCGTAACCAGATCTAAAGCAAAGCCGGAAGAAAATATTTCTACCATGGGATTGGAGGCTATACGCGATGCTTTACCTAAATTACCCTATGATATTAAAGAGGTCGACCTGATTATCTCGGCTTCCTATTCTCCTTTTGACACGGTTGCCACTGCGGCGCATATTGCCCAGCGTGAATTCGGTATAGAAAAAGCAAAGGCCTTTTCCATTTCTTCCGCCTGCTCTTCATTTATAAACGCACTGGAGATAATAGAAGGTTATTTTGCTATAAATAAGGCATCGAAAGCCTTGATTATTTCTGCGGATAAAAATTCTGCTTATTCTAATGAAGAGGATCCGAAGTCCGGCCATCTCTGGGGAGATGCCGCCGCTGCCTTTTTTATATCTAAAGAACAGGCAAGTGAAAAAGATCAGGAAATCCTGGATATTTATACAGAAGGGCTCGGTCATATAAGCAAAGGGCCTGAAGGGGTACAGCTACGTCCCCGAGATGGCGGTATTATGATGCCTGAAGGAAGGGATGTATTTATACAGGCGTGTACCTATATGCCTAAAAATGTACTTTATCTTTTGGAGAAAAACGGATATGGACTGGACGAACTCTCTTATTTCATCGGCCATCAGGCGAATATGCGTATTATGGCTAATATAGCCAAACAATTGAATCTTCCCGATGAAAAGTTTCTTCATAATATTGAAGAATTAGGAAATACAGGTTCGGTAAGTTCAGCATTAGTATATGCTCAAAACGATCATGCGTTTAAGAAAGGCGATCTGGTAGCTATCACTGTATTTGGCGGTGGATACTCAGCCGGCGCCTGTTTAATAAAATGCTAAGTTATAAATAAACAAACTAATCTTATGAAATTATTGGAAGGTAAAGTAGCTATTGTAACCGGAGCTGCACGTGGAATCGGTAAGGCTATCGCGTTGAAATTTGCTGCTGAAGGAGCAAATGTTGCTTTCACTGATCTCTCAATCGACGAAAACGGACTGGCTACCCAGCATGAAATCGAATCTTTTGGAGTTAAAGCAAAAGGATATGCTTCTAATGCGGCTAACTTCGAAGAAGCCCATACGGTGGTTGCTGAAATCGTTAAGGATTTCGGACGTATCGATATATTGGTAAATAATGCGGGTATCACAAGGGACGGACTTATGATGCGGATGTCTGAACAGCAATGGGATATGGTAATCAATGTAAATCTCAAATCTGCATTTAATTTTATCCATGCCGTAACTCCGGTCATGATGAAACAGAAATCGGGAAGTATCATTAATATGGCTTCAGTTGTAGGTGTTTCGGGTAATGCGGGGCAAGCGAACTATTCAGCGTCTAAAGCCGGTATGATTGGTTTGGCCAAGAGTGTGGCGAAAGAATTGGGCTCGCGTAATATTCGTGCCAATGCTATCGCTCCCGGTTTTATCATAACAGAAATGACGGCCGTTCTTTCAGATGAGGTAAAAGCCGACTGGGCAAAACAGATCCCGTTACGTCGTGGAGGTACCACGGAAGACGTAGCTAATGTAGCAACTTTCCTTGCATCGGATATGTCCGCTTATGTTACGGGACAAACCATTCTTTGCGACGGCGGAATGAATATGTAATCGAATAGTAGGCGGGAGTTAGTAGTTGGTAGTTAGTAGAAAGAGGTCAAAAATGAATCCGGATTTTCTTCCATCTACCAACCACTAACTACCAACTACTAACTACTATTTCAAATGAACGTTATTTACGAAGACAACCATATTATTGCCGTCAATAAAACTTGCAGCGAGATCGTACAGGGTGATAAAACCGGTGATATTCCTCTTTCCGATCTTGTGAAAGACTGGTTGAAAAAGAAATATCAAAAACCGGGTAATGTATTTGTTGGCGTTACGCACAGGCTTGACCGTCCGGTTAGCGGCTTGGTTGTTTTTGCCAAAACCAGTAAGGCGCTTTCCCGCCTTAACGATATGTTTCGGTTAAGAAAACTAAAAAAAACATATTGGGCTATTGTGAAGCATCAACCCCCCAGAGAAGAAGATGAATTGATACACTGGATTGACCGGAATGAGCGTCAGAATAAAAGCTATGCCCACGACTCCGAACGTCCAGGTACAAAAAAAGCAATCCTTCATTACAGGTTAATTGCGAGGTCGGATAATTATTATTTACTGGAAATTGATTTAAAGACCGGACGACATCACCAGATACGTTCCCAATTGTCTAAAATTGGTTGTCCGATCAAAGGCGACCTTAAATACGGGGCCGACCGTTCCAATCCCGACGGAGGAATTAGCCTTCACGCCCGCCGGATCGAATTTATTCACCCTGTCTCTAAAGAAGAAATAAAGATTACGGCTCCTGTTCCCGGCGATAATCTTTGGAAAGAAATTACAGCAGGACAGGAATAACTATTCTGTTACCCGATCTCTACCGATGTAATCACAATATTTTCAAGAGGCCGGTCTGAAGAATTCGTTTTTACATTTTCAATTTTCTCAACTATATCTAATCCTTCAATCACTTCACCATAAACCGTATATTCATTATCCAGGAATGGAACGCCCCCCTTTGATTTATAAATTTCGCGTTGTTCGGGTGTAAATTTTACTTCATCTTTACGTCTTTCCGTTTCCATTTCGGCTTTACCAATAAGTGTATCTTTCAGGATAGTCAACTCGTCTTTTTCGCCGTTCCGGTACAAATTCATTATTTGTGATTTGTTTTCAGTTTGCAATCGGTTAAATATTGTTTGCTTTAGGCGGGCTTCCTTTTGTTTCTCCATTTGATTTAGTTCGGCATCTGTATATACTTTTCCCGTAACTATAAAAAACTGGGATGCTGAAGATGCTTTTTCCGGGTTCACCTCATCGCCTGTGCGGGCTGCGGACAAAGCACCTTTTTTGTGGAAATACCGGGGATAGATAAATTCAGCCGGAACAGTATACCCTAAATCGCCTGCTCCCAGTTGCTTATTGATAGGTGCATCTTTGGAAGTGACATCACCGCCCTGTATCATAAACTCTTTAATTACGCGGTGAAAGAGTAGTCCGTTGTATGTTCCTTCTTTAGCTAACTTAATAAAATTATCACGGTGTAAAGGAGTGTCATTATATAATTTAATCCTGATATTACCTAAGGATGTATGCATTACTATTATTGGGTCCTGAATTTCCATTATTGCAAAATTATTTGGAAGTGATTGTCATTGATTTGATTTTAATATTCTTCAGTGGGCGGTCGTATTCGTTGGTCGGAGAAAATTGTATCTTATCCACCACTTTCATGCCGCTTACAACTTCGCCGAAAATAGTATATTTACCATCCAGGCTCGGAACCCCACCTTCCAGCATATACGCTTCTTTTTGTTGGGGTGTGAAAGGTGTATTATTGGTCTTTTCCATTTTATCCAGTTCCATTTCGGTGTAGTGCTTTCCCGTCACAATATAAAACTGGGTGGCCGATGACGATTTGTCCGGATTTTCTTCATCCGAGGTACGTGCGGCGCAAAGCATTCCACGCTTATGAAAATATTTGGGATAATGAATTTCAGCAGGTATGGTATAACTTAAATCGCCACTGCCTAATTGCTTATCGAGTGGTGCATCTTTCGAAGTAACATCACCGGCCTGTATCATAAACTGCTTGATAACACGGTGAAATAACAGGTCGTTATACCGTTTATCTTCCACATTTTTCAGAAAGTTATCCCGGTGCAAAGGCGTATCGTTAAATAGCTTTACCTTTATTTTACCCATATCTGTATCTATTATAACAAGCTTCTCAGCCTCTTGCCCATGAAGGGAAAATGCAAGTAAAACAAATACCGGTATCAGCAGTAATAAGTTAGAACATTTCATCTCTTTATCATTTGTTAACCATGCAAAAGTAATAAAAAAGACTGCCTCAATTAATGAAACAGCCTTTTTTATTATATCTGGTTTTTAATTAGAATAATTTCTCCGGATATTCTCCCGAATCTACTAAAGCATTTAACTTGTCGACTACGCCCTGCCGGTCTTCAGCATATGTAACCCCGAACCATTTGGAGGTAGTGTCTAAAACTTTTACTTTGGCCGTTCCTGTAGTGATCAATTCGTTTACCATTAACGGAATGAAGTATTCGCTTTTCAGGTTTTCCATATTATGCTTCAGGAATTCTATAAAGTAATCTTCCGAATACCGGAAGTAATCCGGAGTAAAACCCCACATATTCATTGAAACAGGTGTATTATCATCTAAAACTACGATCTCTCCGTTTTCATCTGTGAACCGTATCTTACCGTCGATACGTTCTATAGCCGTACGTTCAACAACCCCTGTCAGATACCCTTCTTTATTTGTTTCGCAGATGCCACGTGCTACCGATCCGCTTTCGCTCAGTGTATTGCCTACCCGGTAACCAATCATGCAATAGGAGTTCTCTTTGCCTCGCATTTCCGAAAGTTCTTTACCCAGTGTAGCGAAGCTGTCGCGTCCATAGAAATCATCCGCGTTTATTACTGCGAACGGTTCATGTATGACGTCTTTTCCCATAAGCACCGCATGATTGGTTCCCCACGGTTTCACACGTCCTTCGGGCACCTTAAAGCCTGCCGGAAGGTTATCCAGTTCCTGGAAAACCACTTCTACCGGAATGTGATTTTCATATTTAGATATGATTTTACTGCGAAAATCTTCTTCAAACGATTTACGGATAACAAATACCAGTTTGCCGAATCCTCCGCGGATAGCGTCGAATATAGAGTAATCCATGATAGTTTCGCCGTTAGGACCGAGTCCGTCTAATTGTTTTAATCCCCCATACCGGCTACCCATACCGGCAGCTAATACAAATAAAGTAGGTTTCATACTATTGAGTTTTATCTGTTATGATTCATTCCGTGGCAAAGATAATAAACAAATATATTCAGGTTATGAATACTTTGTTCTATTTTTACACCTTGTAAGCCGCTCTGGAATGAAGGAAGTATCATCAAAAGAGGATAAAAAACATATAGATTTTGAGAAATTTTACCTGAATTATTTCTCAAAGCTGAAGTATTTTGCAAAAGAATATGTGGTGTCCGATGAAGACGCCGAGAATATCGTGCAGGATGTATTCCTGGAATTGTGGGAAAGGCGGATGATGCTTTTTTCGTATTCCAATTTAATTGCATTTCTTTTTACTGCCGTAAGGAACAAATGTCTTAATTTTTTGAGGCACAAAACAATTATACGCGAAACGGCGAGCAAGATGCAGGAAGAATATGCCATTACCTTACGAATGAACCTTAATTCGCTCGAAGCGTTCGATGAAACATTATTTACCGAAAAGGATATCGATAAGATAGTCTCCCGCGCTTTAGACTCGCTTTCGGACCGGTGCCGCCAGATCTTTATCATGAGTAAAATTGAAGGTAAAAAGCAAAAGGAAATAGCGGCGGAACTAAATATCTCAATTAACACCGTAGAAACCCAAATGGGAATAGCCTACAAAAAGCTACGGAGGGAATTAAAAGACTATATGCTGCTGTTCTTTTTTCTGTTTTCTCTTTAAAATACGGGAAACTGAAAACACAGGAAAAACGAAGAACATTATGTCAACTGACCAATGGGTAATTTATTAGCCGTAGCTAATAAGTTTATTAATTCCAGCTAAGTAACTTATTATCCGGAAATAAGTAGTTATCTGGCGGTGATGGATTTGGCGGGAATAAAATTTGTAGTCATAGGAATAATAAAATGTATATCCGGTTAGAAAAGCTATGGATAATAAATTATATTTGCACAGATAATAAAACTCTGTATTTTCCTCGTCAGTCTGAAACCATAATTTAAAACAAAATGAGAAGAATACTATTACTTATTTTTCTTGCAGTGTTTTGCTGCAATATCAACTTTGTTAGAGGCAACAATGCATTTGCTCCGGTAAAACTTCGCTGTGAACATCTGCACAACCCGTTAGGTATAGATAATCCTTATCCCAGACTGACCTGGCAGTTGGAAGATACACGGCCGGATGCCAGACAAACAGCCTACCAGGTTTTGGTCGGTACCGATTCTCTTTCCGTTCAAAACGGAGAAGGCAATATATGGAATACTTCAAAGGTTGAATCACGTGATATTCTGGTTACTTATAAAGGTAAAGAACTTCAATCTTTTTGCCGTTACTATTGGAAAGTGACTCTTTGGGACAAAGATGGCAGGGAAGCTTCTTCCGCTGTACATTCATTTGAAACGGGAATGATGGGTATTGAGAACTGGCAGGGAGCATGGATCAGCGACCGGAACGATATTCATTATAAGCCTGCGCCTTATTTTCGTAAAGTTTTTAACGTTACAAAAGAGATACGGTCGGCTCGTGCTTATGTAGCTGTTGCAGGGCTATATGAACTGTCGTTAAACGGACAAAAAGTCGGCAATCACCGGCTGGATCCGATGTATACCCGTTTCGACAGGAGGAATATGTATGTTACCTATGACGTAACCGGACATTTACAGAAAGGGGATAATGCAATTGGAATGATATTGGGTAACGGATGGTATAATCATCAGTCGTTGGCTGTATGGAATTTCGACCGGGCGCCGTGGCGAAACCGTCCGGCATTCTGTATGGATGTACGTATTACCTATACGGACGGAAGTGTCGAAACGATAAAATCAGACCTTGACTGGAAAACATCTGACGGAGCCATAATATTCAACAGTATTTATACAGCCGAACATTATGACGCGCGGTTGGAACAAAAAGGCTGGAATACCCCGGCATTTGATGACAGCCAATGGAAGAATGTCGGTTACCGTGGTGCACCATCCGGAAATATTACCTCCCAGCAACTTCATCCGATACGGAATGTGGAGACTGTTCCGGCCAAAACGGTAAAGCAACTCAATGATACCACCTATCTTTTCGATTTTGGACGAAATATTTCAGGTGTGACAAAACTCCGTGTTTCAGGAGAAGAGGGAACCGTAGTCAAACTCAGGCACGCAGAACGCTTATATGATAACGGACACGTGGATTTATCGAATATTGATGTGTATTATCGGCCGGTGGATGATACGGATCCTTTCCAAACAGACATCGTAATTTTAAGCGGTAAAGGTGAAGATGAATTTATGCCCAGGTTCAATTATAAAGGATTCAGGTATGTGGAAGTTATAACAGACAAGCCGTTAAAATTTACAGATGATAACCTGACAGCTTACTTTATGCACTCTGATGTACCTCCAACCGGGCAAATCAAGACATCAGATGAATTGGTAAACAAGCTGTGGTGGGCCACCAACAATGCTTATTTATCAAACCTGATGGGTTACCCAACCGACTGTCCCCAGAGGGAAAAGAACGGATGGACCGGAGACGGGCACTTTGCTATTGAAACAGCCTTATATAATTTCGACGGTATTACAGTATATGAAAAATGGCTGGCAGACCATCGCGATGAACAACAACCGAATGGTGTTTTACCTGATATTATACCTACAGGGGGATGGGGATACGGAACCCATAACGGTCTGGACTGGACCAGCACAATAGCAATCATACCCTGGAATATTTATCTGTTTTACGGAGACAGCAAGCTGCTTGCCGATTGTTATGAAAACATTAAACGGTATGTAAACTATGTAGACCGTACCAGCCCCGACGGATTAACATCATGGGGACGCGGCGATTGGGTGCCGGTGAAATCAACATCATCCCTGGAGTTGACATCCTCTGTTTATTATTATGTGGATACCCGTATACTGGCAGATGCAGCAAAACTATTCGGTAAACAGGAAGATTATGTGTATTATACGGCTTTGGCAGAGAAAATAAAAGATGCCGTTAATGCTAAATACCTGAATGAAGAAACCGGAATATATGCCAGCGGAACACAGACGGAATTGAGCGTACCGCTGCAATGGGGTATTGTACCCGAATCTTTAAAATTAAAAGTGGCTCAAAACCTGGCAATAAAAGTAGCAGAAGCAGGCTTTCACTTAGATGTAGGTGTATTGGGTGCGAAAGCGATACTGAATGCCTTGAGTGAAAATGGGCAGGCTGAAACGGCATATAAAGTAGCAGCGCAGGATACATACCCGTCATGGGGGTGGTGGATCGTGAACGGTGCAACTACTTTATTGGAAAACTGGGACCTGAATGCTCCGCGCGATATTTCCGACAACCATATGATGTTCGGTGAGATAGGTGGGTGGTTTTATAAAGGACTGGGGGGGATCAAGCCGGATCCGCAACAACCAGGTTTTAAGAATATACTTCTCCGCCCTAACTTTGTATCGGGTTTAACAAATTTCGAATCAACGTATGAGAGTCCTTACGGGCAGATAATATCTAAATGGGAACGGAAAAAAAATAAAATAATTTATACAGTAAAAATACCGGCAAATAGCAGCGCTACTTTCTATAAGCCGGAAAACGTAGACGGGGAACAATACCAATCGTTGGAGGCAGGCACCCATACGTTCACCTTCAACGTCAGAAATAAAAAGTAAACTTACAGCTGATTTAACTTATCCTGTATTGTTTTGATTTCCCCAGGGATTGACTGCTTTTCCCCTAGGGAAATTTTTATTTATACGGTTAATTTTCGCGGTTATATCAAAAAAAAAAATTTTTTTTTTAGCGGAATTTTTCATCTGGGGTGTCTACTTACCAGAAAGACATCCTATGGAAAAACAAATAAAGAAATACTTTCATGATGAATTAACTCCATCCGAAAAGCTGGAGTTTTTAAGAAAAGTTGAATCTGATGATGAATTACAAAAGCAATTTATCGAATGTAAAAATATGTATGCTTTACTGTCTGTGTCGCACATAGTCGATAACGGACAGGAAAGTCGTAAGGCATATATAAGATTCCATCAGGTTGTAAGGAAAAGGAAGATCCGCCGGATCATGTTGAAAACAGCCGGTTATGCCGCCATGGTGGCTTTGCTTATTATCTGCACTCATATGATTACTATCCGTTACTTTTCAAAACCGTTGATTTCAGATACCACCAACACATTATTCGTTCCTGCCGGACAACGCGTTAATCTGACTTTGCATGATGGGACGAATGTATGGCTTAATGCGCAGACAAAATTAACATATCCTTCTGTCTTTAACGGAAATGAACGACGGGTAACTATAGAAGGAGAAGGGTATTTTGATGTGGCAAAAGATGCCGGAAAACCATTTATAGTAAATAGCCAGGGGGTAGAAATGAGGGTGTTGGGAACTAAGTTTAATGTGTATAGCTATCCCTCGGAAGGGTATGTACAGGCCAGTCTGATTGAAGGAGCACTGCATGTTTATCTGTCGGAGGGAAAATCAGAAGGTGTTTTATTAAAACCGGATGAACAGGTAACTATTATAGGAGACCAGATGAGGCAATCCAATAGCAATGGCGAAGATCGTGCAGGGAATGATGCCGAAAAACTAAATTCAGCAACAGAGATGTGTGTGGGAAAGATCACACACCGGGATTATTTTTTATGGAAAGATGGTATATATAGTTTCGAAAATGAATTACTTATCAATATTCTAAAAAAACTGCAACTCTATTATGATGTTCAAATTATCGTAAACGACCCCTCAATTTTCCAGTGGGAATACACGGGGAAATTTCGCCAACGGGATGGCATAGACGAGATATTACGCATGATACAGCATATACATAAATTTAAAATAGAAAAAGACGAGGAAAAAAATATTATCACCCTTAGTAAACAACATGTCTAACGAAAAATGAAATGCCTATGAGAAACAATTTATAATAAGTAACGGCAAATGCTGGAACATCTGCCGTTAAAAATGGAAAGAAAATACCAGTGAGAATATACTTAGTACTTACTTAACAATTAGCAAAGATATGAAATTTAAAACTTTGTTACTACTCTTTAGTGTGCATAAAATCATTAAGGAATATTTTAGAATTATGAGAATATCACTTTTCATGCTATTCGTATGTGTCTTCCCACTGCTTGCGGTTGAGACGGAAGCACAAAATACTTTTATAAAAATAGGTACGGACCGGCCTACCATACGGGATATTATCTCCGAAATCGAGAATCAAACCGAATATCTGGTTTTATTCAGGAACCGCGACGTAGACACCGACAGACAGGTCAGTTTACAGGACAAAACAGTAAAAATTACCTCATTGCTGGATATTGCATTTGGAAATACGGATATAAGTTATGAGATAGAAAATAAATATATACTGTTAGCGAAAACCGGCAGTCAGAACAGATCCGCATCTATAGCGGGAATAACCGGGCAGGACAGGAAAACGATTTCCGGAGTAGTCATTGACGAAAGAGGAGATCCGGTAATCGGGGCTAACATATCCGAAAAGGGGACCACAAATGGTACCATTACGGATATGGACGGTAAATTTACGTTGGCTGTTGCAGAAAGAGCCATTTTACTGGTTTCCTATATCGGTTATAACACACAGGAAATCGCAGTAGACAATCGGACAGCTTTAACACTCCGGTTAACGGAAGATTCTCAATCACTCGACGAAGTGGTGGTTGTAGGATACGGTACTCAGCGTGCTCGTGATGTGACAACATCTGTGGCTAATATCAGTATGAAAAATGTAAAAGAAATGCCTGTGACGGGTTTAGACCAGGCATTATCCGGTCAGGTTGCCGGTGTGATGATCAATAGCTCGAACGGCATACCGGGAGGCGGACCACAGATCCAGATACGCGGGCTTGGTGCCGTGGGAGCAGATAGCCAGCCTTTATACGTTGTCGACGGATTTGCCTTGCCATCCACCTCTTCGCAAAAATCCAATCCGATCAATGATATTCCACCCCAGGATATTGCATCCATAACCATTCTGAAAGATGCCTCGGCAACAGCTATTTACGGTTCACGTGGTGCAAATGGTGTAATACTGGTCACTACGCGCAGGGGCCAAACCGGTGCGCCGCGCGTACAGGTAAGCGCTTTCACCGGATTGCAACAGGTGATACCACAAGAAAAACCAAATATGATGAATGCGCAGGAGTTTGCACAGTTCCAGAAAGAACGTTTTGAAGACAACGGACTGGAAGTGCCTGAATTGTACAGGAATCCGGAAGCATTAGGTAAAGGCACGGATTGGTTTGACGAACTCACCCGTATAGCTCCTGTAAATGAAATAAACCTGAGTGTGAGCGGAGGTAATGAAAAGATCATGTCGTATGTTTCGGCAGGCTATACCAATCAGAGCGGTGTTGTGATCAATACGGATTACCAGCGTTTCTCTGCCAGGGCAAATGTAGATGCTAACCTTTTGAAAGGCTTGAACTTAGGATTAAGCCTTGCACCAACCTTTACTAAAAAGACCCGTGACATGATGGGAGGCGACGGACGCTCTACCGAATTAGGATGGGCGGCGGCAGCTAATCCGATCCCCCCGGTATACAAGCCGGACGGATCATATAATGAAATGATCGATGACGGGGCGGGAGTAGCCTGGCGTTATCAGAACCCGGTTCAATCCATGAAGGAGATCGACCAGAATACGGAAGCCCAACGACTGATAGCAACCTTGTTCGCAGAATACGAATTTATCAGGGGGCTTAAATTCAAAACAGCATTTAATGCCGACTGGTCGGGAAGTAATTACAGATCGTTCAGGCCTTCCACAATAGGCGAAACGAACCAGTCTCCCCCTACTATTCCCTGGAGCCGCTACTACCAGCAATCTTATCTTAACTGGTCAAGTGAAAATACATTTACATACGACAAACAAATAGGCAATCATTCCTTTACCGCGCTTTTAGGATTTACCTATCAGACGCAAACCAACCAAAGCGGAGATTTTACAGGGAATGATTATACATCGGATGAAGTACATACCATGAATGCGGCATCCCGGATCGGAACCTGGGGGACATCGATTGAAGACTGGTCGTTGATATCGTACCTGGCAAGGGCTACCTATAATTATAAGCAAAAATATTTATTAACGGCTACAATCCGTCGCGATGGTTCATCACGTTTTGGAGAGGATAACCGTTGGGGTATGTTTCCGTCGGGATCTATAGGCTGGCGACTTTCCGAAGAATATTTCCTGAAGGATGTAAAGTGGTTGAGCGACCTGAAGTTAAGAGCATCCTATGGGTTGGCAGGCAACTTCCAGATTGGTAATTATACCTATATGAGCCAGATTACCAAATCCAATTATGTGTTCCATAATTCACTGGCCGGAGGACGTCAGATGGAAAAAGTAGGGAATCCGAATTTGGGCTGGGAAAGAGTTTACGAATGGAATGCCGGTATTGATTTCGGAATATTGAATGACCGTGTCTTATTATTGGTCGACTTCTATAAAAGAAATACCAAGGATTTACTCCTCGACGTAGAATTGCCTGCGTCATCCGGTTACACTACTGCCAAAGAGAATAACGGAAATTTACAGAATACCGGGCTTGAAATCAGTGTGAACAGCCGTAATATCCGCACTTCTGATTTTATGTGGACTACGAATGCAAATATTGCATTTAATAAAAATAAGGTGATTTCATTGGGACGTGATAATGCGCCTATTTTAACCGGTTTCAGTGGCGAACAAAACCCTACGCATATTACGATGGTAGGAAAACCATTAGGTTTATTTTATGGCTATGTAGTGGAAGGTTTATACACACAGGCGGAGATAGACGATCCGAACGTGCCGAAATTCCCGGGCGCCATTGCCGGAAACCTGAAAGTAAAGGACGTCGATGGAAGCGGGGACATAACAGCTGTAAATGATTTCGATATTATTGGCGACCCATATCCTGATTTTACCTTTGGTATAACGAATACGCTTATCTATAAAAACCTTGATCTCCGGATACAGATGACGGGTGCGGTAGGCGGACAGTTGCTGAAAACCCAGTATGAATATACTCATAATACCGACGGTATTTTCAATGTGACAAAAGATATGGCAAACAGATACCGTTCGGAGAGCCAGCCGGGTAACGGACGTATACCTACGGCATCGGGTACGAGCAGAGGACGGGTAATGTATCGTGATGTGAATTCGGATTGGGTAATCGATAACGATTACCTGTGGGTAAAGAATATTACACTGGGTTACACTTTCAGTAATGGAATAGGGCGGATTTTGTCGAATGCGCGTGTTTATTTCAGTATTCAGAATGCGTTCCTTATCACAGGTTACGATGGTAATCCGGAAGTAACCAATTATGGAACGAGCGGGTCAAAATCGGGAACCATGGTTCCGGGAGTTGATTACACGGCATACCCTGTTCCGAGAACATATTCTTTAGGAGTAAACTTAACTTTTTAAAAATACGATGAGCTATATGAAAAAGATAATTAAACATATGCTGCTGCTTATCCTGATCATATTAACAGGTTGCAGCGATAAATTAAATGTTGACCCGCATACTTTCGCAAGTGATAAAACATATTATAAAACGGAAGAACAAATTGGTAGCGCCGTTAATGGCATATACAATGTACTTCAGTCCTTATATAATAGTTCGGGTAATAATGCTATTTATACCCTGACTGAAATGAGGTCGGATAATACGGATTTCCAGTATTTCGAGACAGACAGGGGAGTACAGCAACGGGAGGATATCAACGACTTTTTGATGACAGCATCCAATATTTATAATCAGGACGTGTGGAATACGCTTTATCGCGGCATCCAGCAGGCCAATGCCGTTATTGATAATATTGGAAACGTTGAATTCTCTACGCCGGAAAAAGGTACACAGTATGAAGGAGAAGCAAAATTTATACGTGCTTTCCTCTATTTCCATTTGGTTCGCCTGTATGGCGAGGTACCTCTCCGTGATAAACACACCTCAGGACCCGGCGATGCTTTTACGGCACAGAAAGCATCCGTAGATGAATTATACACCTTTATGAAGGGTGATGTGAATTTTGCTATTGAAAATCTTCCGGTGAAATACGATAATGATGCCGATAAGGGCAGATTGACAAAAGGAGCCGCGTATACACTGATGGGGGAAATACATCTGACGCTACATGATTATCAGAATGCGGTAGCGGCGTTGACGGAAGTAACCAAACTGGGTTATGATCTGGTAAGAGGAGAGGATGCGTATGCGCGGGTATTCGATACGCAGAATAAAAATAATATTGAATCTATATTTGAAATTCAATTCAGTGCTTCACTGGATGGTGAGAATTCAAGCTATATATTCAGCTTTGCTCCGCGTGACTCGAGGGCGGCTTTAATCAATCCGGCATGGACCGGTGCCATGGCGGGAACAAACACTCCCACGTTAGATATGCTTTTGGCTTACGAGCCCGGCGACTTAAGGAAAGAGGCATCCATTGATTTCTTTGTTGATCCGGCTAACAGGGTGTATCAGGAATCATTTGGAGGAAACCTGTCAATTGGAGGAGATTCGGCCGTATACATCAAAAAGTATTATCATCCACCTTATACAATTAACGGGCGTGCAGACGAGAATTTTCCCGTATACCGTTATGCATACGTAAAATTAATTTTAGCCGAAGCACTGAATGAAATTGGAAAAGGAAGCGAAGCGTTACCTCTGCTCAATGATGTCAGGAAACGGGCCGGGCTCGATGAAATAACAAACTCCGACCAGGCGTTCCTTCGTGAAGCTATATTTAAGGAAATACGTGTGGAAGTTGCTTTCGAAAATCACCGCTGGTATCAATTATTACGAACCGGACGTGCAATTGAAATTATGACGGAACATGGAAAAAAAGAAAAAGAACGGTTAAGGGAAGCAGCCCGCAAACTCGGACAGGTGTGTCATTTGATTGACGCAGCATATGATATCAAACCATATAAGTTATTATTTCCGATTCCTGAGCGTGAATGCCGGCTAAACGGATTCCCCAATAATGATGGCTGGTCCTGATAGAAACTAACAAAATCAAGTTGCCGATAATAATTAAGGCAACTTGATTTGTTTTCAAACCAAAAAATCAGTTTCTTTAAACATAAATCTAAAGTCTGTATAATGAAAAAGCTATTATTTATTTATCTGTTTATAAGCCTTTTATTGTCATCATGCAAGGAAAAGGCAGAAATTGCGATAGAAAATCTTCGTTGTGAAAAACTTGTCGATCCGACAGGTATAGCTTCTTTGTTGCCGGTTTTAAGCTGGGAAATAACATCACAAAGCAAAGATGTAAAGCAACTCTCTTACCACGTACTGATTGCGTCGTCATTAGAAAAACTTAATGCAGATGAAGGCGACCTGTGGGATTCTGAAGAAGTAAATTCCGATAACTCGATAGGTGTTGTCTATGCCGGCAGTAAACTTGAAAGCCGTATGGAATGCTATTGGAAAGTAAAAGTTACCACAAATAAAGGAATATCAGGATGGAGTCAACCGGCTGTGTGGACAATGGGTTTGTTACACGACGATGACTGGAGAGCTAAATGGATTGGTTTAGACAAAAGTTTTCCTGATGATGTATTGGAGGGAAAAACCCGGTTGTCGGCACGTTACCTGCGCAAAGAATTCACTCTGGAAAAACAGGAAATAAAAAAAGCCACATTATATATCTCGGGGATTGGCTTTTATGAAGCATATATCAATGGGAAACGTATTGGCGGACATGTATTTTCACCTACACCAACAGATTATACAAAGGTCGTTAAATATAATACGTTCGATGTAACCGGATTATTATCCGGGGGAAATAATGCCATAGGGGTGGTTTTAGGTAACGGACGTTATTTCTCTATGCGCATTCCGGGTGTCCGGCATTTTGGATATCCTAAAATGATTCTTCAATTGGAAATAGACTATGCTGACGGGTTGACATCGGAAACGATTACAACTAACAACAGTTGGAAGGTAACAGCCCGGGGACCTATTCGCTCAAACAATGAGTTCGACGGAGAAGAATATGACGCCCGGATGGAGATGCCCGGATGGAATACCCCGTCATTTGACGATTCACAATGGGTGGCGGCTGAATTGGTGGATGCGCCGGGAGGTAGATTAGAAGCGCAATTAAACCGTAATATGAAAGTTATGGAAGTCTTGCGACCGGTAGCTATTCACGAAACAAATCCGGGAGTGTTCATTTTGGATATGGGACAGAATATGGTGGGCTGGTTGCGCATGAAGCTGAATGGCAAACCGGGCGACCAGATACAACTGCGTTTCGCCGAATTGCTCAAAGAAGACGGAACCTTATATATGGATAACCTGAGAAGTGCATTGGTAACAGATAAATATACGCTGAAAAGCGACAAGGAGGAGATATGGGAACCGTCTTTTACTTATCATGGCTTCAGGTATGTGGAAATAACGGGTTTTCCGGGAAAGCCAACTTTGGATAACTTCGAAGGACAGGTCGTTTATGATGAAATGGAAGTAACGGGACATTTCGAAACGTCTGATCCTACCATTAACCAGATCTATAAAAACGCGTACTGGGGAATACGGGGAAATTACCGCGGTATGCCCACCGACTGTCCGCAGCGCGACGAACGCATGGGTTGGCTGGGCGACCGTGCGGTAGGCTCACACGGAGAAAGCTTTATTTTCGATAATAACGTTTTATACTCTAAATGGCTGGACGATATTGAACAGGCTCAGCGGGAAGACGGAAGTGTGCCGGATGTAGCCCCTAATTATTGGAGTATATATTCCGATAATATGACCTGGCCGGGCGCTTACCTTATTATTGCAAACATGCTGTATGAACAATACGGGAATAAAGAACCTATTGTGAAACATTATGAATCAATGAAGAAATGGATGAATTACATGCGCGATAAGTATATGGTTGATCATATAATGACGAAAGATACCTATGGAGATTGGTGTATGCCCCCCGAAAAGCCGGAAATGATACATTCGCAGGATCCTGCCCGTAAAACGGAAGCCGCAGTGTTGGGAACGACCTTTTATTACCGGATGTTACACCTGTTGGAACGTTTTGCCAACATACTGGATAAGCCGGAAGAAGCAAAGAATTTCAATGAACAAAGCCTTGTCGTAAGGGAGGCATTTAATGCAAAGTTTCTAAATAAGCAGACCATGCAGTACAGTAATAATACGGTAACGGCTAACTTACTGCCTCTGTGCTATGGAATGGTACCGGATGCGTACAAAGAAGGGGTATTCCGGAATATTGTAGAGAAGACAATGGGTGAATTTAACGGACATGTCAGCACCGGACTTGTAGGTATCCAGTGGCTTATGCGGGGACTCTCCGATTATGGCCGGCCGGAGATTGCCTGGAAGATCGCAACAAACCGGGATTACCCCAGTTGGGGTTATATGGTTGAAAAAGGCGCAACGACCATCTGGGAACTATGGAACGGTGATACGGCTGACCCGGCGATGAATTCGGCAAATCATGTAATGTTACTGGGCGACCTGGTAGTCTGGTTTTATGAATATCTCGGAGGCATCCGCAATATGACGGGAAGTACAGGTTTTAAAGAAATAGAAATGAAGCCTTGCCTGTTTGATGACTTATCTTATGTAAACGCCTCCTATCATTCGGTTCACGGACTCATTAAAAGTTCATGGAAAAAGAATGCTGAGAATTTCAGCTGGGAGATTAGCATACCCTGTAATACCTCAGCCTTGGTACATATTCCACTTGGTGAATCCGGAATAAGTGATAAGGATAAAAACAAAATAACAGGGCAGGGTGCCGAATTTATCAGCGTACAGGGAAAATACGCCATATTTAAAGTCCCGTCGGGCAATTATAATTTTTCTGCAAAGTTATAGTTACAACTGCGAATAAGGAATGGAAAAGGTATCTCCATCGGCTATATTTCCCGTTTGGAGACCTTTTTTAAGCCAGCGTTTACGTTGGGCGGACGTGCCATGATTGAAAGCGTCCGGAACAACGTATCCTTGCGACTGCATTTGCAGCCGGTCGTCACCAATCTGTGTAGCTGCATTGAGTCCTTCTTCAATATCACCTTCTTCTATTGAATTGAAGTTCTGATTATCATGATAGGCCCAAACGCCTGCATAGAAGTCGGCCTGCAATTCCAGTCTTACGTTAAGCTGGTTGCTTTCGGTCTGATTGACTCGTTGTTGCTGTTGGTTGACCTGCTCTAAAGTCCCCATAAGATATTGTACATGATGTCCGACTTCATGTGCGATAACATAGGCATAGGCAAAATCGCCTCCCGCATTTAACCGGTTTTCCATTTCATGAAAAAAGGTAAGGTCGATATAAACCGTTTGATCCACTGAACAGTAAAAGGGTCCGGTGGATGATGAAGCAGATCCGCAACCCGACCTGACTGCGCCACTGAACAATACCATGCGCGGAGGGGTATAACTTGAGCCGTTTTGTTCGAATATTTGTGTCCATACATCTTCCGTTCCCGCAAGGATCTGCCGCGCAAAAGTAGCCGCCGCTTCGTTCTCAGCCGAGGGTGTATAATTATCTTCGGTTGAAATGCTCTGTACTGCCTGTTGAGTGAAGAAAGCCAATGGATTTCCTCCCATAAGCCATATGATCAAACCAACTATTATTGTACCGCCAATCCCTAAAGAAGCACCGGTCATTCTTTTTCCGCGTTGATCGTCTACATTTGTACTTTCCCGCCTGCCGTCAAGTCTCATCGTTATATGAATTATATTATTTTAATATACAAACATACACAAAAGATAAATGTTTACGCACAATCCCGATAAATACCAAATGGCCTGATCAAACGGTTTGACAGACTGAATGTTTTTTTATCTTTGCATCTTGAAAATAAAGAATATCTTAATCCATGAAATTACAACTGATTGATGTATTAATCATTGCAGCTTATCTGGTAGCGATGATTGTTATCGGGTTAATGCTCAAGAAAAGGGCATCGAAAAATCTGGACTCTTATTTTTTAGGAGGTAAAACTTTACCTTTTTATATGCTTGGCCTGTCTAACGCATCGGGAATGTTCGATATTTCCGGTACGATGTGGATGGTTTACCTCGCATTTGTATACGGGCTTAAAAGTATGTGGGTGCCCTGGTTGTGGCCTGTATTTAATCAGATATTCCTCATGATATACCTTTCGATCTGGTTACGACGTTCCAATGTGTTGACCGGTGCCGAATGGATCCGTACCCGGTTTGGATATGGAAGGGGGGCAAACCTCTCGCATACGATTGTCATATTATATGCTGTAATCGGAGTATTGGGATTTTTAAGTTATGGCTTTATCGGTATAGGAAAATTTATGGAGATATTTTTTCCATGGGAAATTGTATCACAATATGTGCCTTTTGATATAGCTCCGGAATATGTACCGCACGTTTACGGAATATTCTTTACAACCATTGCCACATTTTACGTGATGCTGGGTGGAATGCTGAGTATTGTATGGACAGATGTGGTTCAGTTTGGAATTATGACGGTTGCCGGTGTTGTTATAGCCGTTATTGCTATGATGAAGGTAAGCCCGGAGATGCTTGCTGCGCATGTACCGGAAGGATGGAACACCCCTTTCTTCGGATGGAATTTAGACCTTGACTGGAGCAATCTTTTACCATCGGTTATGGATAAAATTGCAGCCGACCAATACGGATTGTTTGCCATTTTTGTAATGATGATGCTTTTTAAGGGAATATTCCTGAGTATGGCGGGTCCGGCTCCCAATTATGATATGCAAAAGATATTGGCTTGTAAAAGCCCGAAAGAGGCCGCCCTTATGAGTGGTTCCGTTCCGGTTATTCTTTTGATTCCCCGTTATTTGATGATTATGGGATTTGCTGTATTAGCTATCGTTTTCTTCAGCGAAGATTTTAACGCGATGGGATCGGCTATTGATTTTGAAACCATATTACCCCGCGCTATCAGTGAATTTGTTCCGGTAGGATTGGCAGGGCTTTTATTAGCCGGTTTACTGGCGGCTTTTATGTCTACATTTGCTTCCACTGTTAATGCGGCTCCGGCTTATCTTGTAAACGATGTGTATTTGAAATATATTAATCCCGGCGCTCCTGCTAAAACCCAGATACGTGCCAGCTACCTGATCTCATTTTTAGTTGTGGTAATAAGTACGGTGATCGGATTTTTTGTCGAAAATATTAATTCTGTTTTACAATGGATCGTTTCCGCCCTGTACGGAGGCTATATTGCGGCAAATTTCCTCAAATGGCATTGGTGGAGATTCAATGGTAACGGTTATTTCTGGGGTATGCTGGTTGGTATACTGGCTGCGATGATTGTTCCGCAGTTTTTCCCAAATACCCTGCCTTTATACTATTTCCCGGTATTGATGATCGTATCGTTTATAGGGTGTATAGCCGGGACTTTATTGACTGAACCTACAGATGAGGAAACACTTATAAATTTTTATGTTCGCGTTCGTCCATGGGGGTTATGGAAGCCTGTAGCAGAAAAAGCAATGGCCCGTTATCCGCAGGTGAAACGAAATACTAATTTCAGACGCGATATGTTTAATGTGGGTATCGGCATTGTGTGGCAATGTTGTCTTACCCTTATTCCGATGTATATTGTTATTAAGGAAGGATTTCCTTTGATTACATCTGTCGTGATACTGGGCATTACAACCCTTATTCTTAAAAAGAACTGGTACGATAAGATGAATAAAGAGGAGAAAGAATACAATGTATTGATGGATGAACTAAAATTGGAAGAAAAGAAATAATTTTAAATTCTGGAAACAAGTTAATAATAAAAAGTAAAAATGTCAGATTTAAAAATAATAGGTGATTCGCTACCCCATATGCCTTGGGAAGAACGTCCGTCCGGTTGTACGGACATTGTGTGGAGATTTTCACAGAATCCGGTTATTCCCCGTAATATCATCCCAACGTCTAACAGTGTGTTCAATAGTGCTGTTGTTCCTTTTAAGGACGGATATGCAGGAGTGTTTCGTTGCGATGATACCAATCGCAGGATGAGATTGCATGTGGGTTTCAGTAAGGACGCTATCCATTGGGATATTAAAGAAACAAAGATTGAATTCCAGTCTGATGATAAAGAAATCGGAAAATGGGTATATGGTTACGACCCACGTGTGTGTTTTATCGGCGACCGTTATTATGTGACCTGGTGTAACGGATATCATGGTCCGACTATCGGTGTTGCTTATACCTATGATTTCGAAACATTTCACCAGTTGGAAAACGCTTATCTTCCTTTCAACCGTAACGGGGTGATGTTTCCCCGTAAAATAAACGGGAATTATGCGATGTTAAGCCGCCCAAGCGATAACGGGCATACACCTTTCGGAGATATTTTTTACAGCGAGTCTCCCGATATGTGCTACTGGGGAAAGCACCGCCATGTTATGGCTCCGGCCGACTTTGAAGTAAGTGCATGGCAATGTATGAAGATCGGTGCAGGCCCTATACCCATTGAAACGTCAGAAGGATGGCTGCTGATCTATCACGGGGTTTTGCGTTCCTGTAACGGATATGTATATAGCATGGGCTCCGCTATTCTGGATCTGAATGAACCCTGGAAAGTAAAATACCGCTCGGGACCATACCTTTTATCCCCGCAAAAAGATTACGAATGTATGGGAGACGTACCCAATGTAGTATTTCCATGTGCTGCACTGCACGATCCTGAAAGCCGCAGGATTGCTATTTATTACGGTTGTGCCGATACGGTGACCGGACTGTCTTTTGGTTATATAGATGAAATAATCGAATTTACAAAAAGGCATTCTATTATTTGAGCAGGTAGCAAAGAGTGAAAGAATCTACCCGAATCATTCGTTTCATTATTATCGGTTCATTGAATGCATTGATTACAGCTGTTGTAATCTTTGTGATGATGAATGGGCTTGGCATTAATTATGTATGGTCAAATGTTGCGGGATATGCAGCTGCCCTTATTAATAATTTCTTTTGGAGTAAATACTGGATATTTACGTCTAAAGCCGGTAGCTTTTGGCGTGAAATACCTCTTTTTCTTATCGCTTTTGCCTGTGCGTACGGAGCACAATTTTTAGCCCTTTTATTTATGGTAGAATTGTTAAGTGTAAATGAATACCTGGCCCAGTTTATAGGACTGTTTGTATATGGTGCCGTCAATTTCATAATGAATAAGAAAGTTACATTTCAAAAAAAGGAACCATAGGCTTGTGCAATTGGAAAAGATTCGTTTACTTTGCACTCGCAAATCGAAGAGTATATAACTCTCAAAAGGTTCCTTGGCCGAGTGGCTAGGCACCGGTCTGCAAAACCGTCTACGGCGGTTCGAATCCGCCAGG
Source organism: Bacteroidales bacterium UBA4116 (assembly GCA_002381645.1). Taxonomy (GTDB): domain Bacteria; phylum Bacteroidota; class Bacteroidia; order Bacteroidales; family Tannerellaceae; genus DFXE01. The sequence goes on along the minus strand of DFXE01000002.1, from coordinate 178,404 downwards.
AACCTCTGGATATGTTGAAGGAATAGAATCAAAAATTCTATTCCTTTTTTTATATCTGACCTTACGGTTTAAGGAATTGTATTTTATTTCTCATCGTTGGAAACCCGGAACTTCCTGCATTAGTTGATGCCTTTTGGCCGGATTGGACTGGGCCATAGCGCGCGTGAACAGGATAAGTTTTGCCGGATCGGCGTCAATCATGCTCATTTTGATATATACCGCTTTAATACCGGCTTTATTGTTAAGGTAATCCAGGCGGTAAAACCTGTTACCGGGTAAGGATGGTTTGTAGTCTTTATCCACTACAAGGCGTATGTAACGCTGTCCCCTGAAATCGATGGAAGTCGCATTCCGGATAGCCCCCCATTCGATTAGTTCATTGGGAAACGTTCGGTCGGATATTCCCGTCTCGTTTACTTTAATCTGTGGCTTTTTGTCGGATACGGAACTGATACTAAAGAGGAGGCCAAGTGCAGCTAGTATAATAATACTCCACCCCGCAACCGTTTTATCCGTGGCAGTTAATAGTAAAATGCCGGTTACTAAAATGGCTAATGAAATTATTATGATCGTAATCGCCTGACGTTTCGACTTATATATTTCTATTTCTCTATCCATGTTATCATCACTGTTGGAAATAATAACAGGTCTTATCAAAAAAATGTTTTTAAGACAAGTAATTGCTTCAGCAGTCGTTGGCGGATTAAAACTCTTCTGCGATAAACATACCTAACAATTCATATCCTTTTTCGTTGGGATGCAGGCCGTCGCTGAATAATGTTTCATCAATCCTGCCATTGGTATCTAATAAGATATTTCCCGCATACTGGAAGAAATGTCCATCTTTTGTTGCCATCTCTTCCAGTTGTTGATTGATGGTATTCACCCGCTCCTCCCGATCCCTTCGCGGAAGAATACCCACCACTTTAATCTTAGCGTTCGGTTGCCTCTTTTTTATAGCCGACAACAAGAAACCGATACCTTCCACGATCTCTCCATCGCTATTGGTATCCAGGTTGTTTGTTCCGATCATTAAAACAATCTTTTCTGCTTCGAAACCGTCTAACTCATCATGGTAAACGCGCCATAATACATTCTCAATTCTATCCCATCCGAATCCCAGGTTGCGGAAACCGGCCGGTTCCATAAAAGTATCCCAGCTCTTTGGACCATTCTTTGTTGGTCCGGCGGGTTCACCTCCCCAAAAATGAGTGATCGAATTGCCGATAATAACGGATTTAGGAGAACTCTGTTTATTTAAAGCTAAAATATCACGGTGGCGTTTGCCCCATTCATAATTATAAGGTTCCCTGCGTTGAGTGACAGGGATGGTCGTTTTGCCGTTTCCTTTGGGAATATCCAGTATTTCACGGATTTTCTTTTCAACCGTATAAGCATGCGCATTCATTCCTATATCGTTATAATGGATATAATCCACCCAACCGTCGGCAGGTATATTAAATTCATCACTATACAGGAAATAAATATTTTTATAACCTTCGGATTGAAGCGTCTGATAAGCATATAAAGCAACTTCGTTTATATCGGTTACGGTTTTCAAACGCATGGAGTCCGTTTGAATGTTGCTGTTGCCGGTATGTTCGACTAACAATATCGGTGCGTTATGTTTCTTACGGATTTGTTTTACCGATTCCATAATACGGCCTGCTACCCATTTTTTATCATAATCATATAAATTAGGCATACAATCCAGGATAAAAAGACGTGCATCCAGTTCACTGATATACCCTATAACATCTTTTTCCATTTTAGCGCTTCCTGAAAACCCTAAATTAATTACAGGATATTCCAGTAACCTTTCGATAATGGATGTCCATGCTAAAGCCGGACGTGTTGCGCAAGCCCCCTGAACAACAGAAGTACCGTATACTACAATGGGTTTTTCAGACGATACCGGCACGAACTCCAATGTATTTTTATCATTACCGGGGATACCGATTTCAAGCCAGGAAACATTGTTGTATAAGGGCAGATACAGGTGGTATTCATATCCAGAGTCATGGTAGGTGTCTTTTGGAATCCTGTTGTAGTGATACACAATCGTATCATTGAAAGCGAAATCGCCCGAACAGAAATTCCATCTGCCGTCGCTGTCCACAGCATACAGATCGATTCCCGAAACACTTGTGGCAGGCATATGATTCAACTGTAACGGACCGTTCACGGCATAACGGATTTTTATTTCCGGGGCATTGCAATAAAAACGTATCGACAATCCTGCCGATTGCCCGGACAGATCCCATTCCGTTTCCGGTACCTTGTTTTTTGCTCTTTCGGGTAAACGGGAGAATGTTTTTCCTGTTTCTTCTGTCCAACCCTGGTTCTGGATGACCGGACAGGTTGCTTCCAAAGGATTAAACCATTTCCATTGGGCATCCATGGTAGTGAAGAAAAACGAAGCTAAAACGATTATGCAGATTTTTTTCATATTCAGCGTTTGTTATGATTTTTGCATATATTTCATCGCCCTTTCCGGATCTATGGAAAGATTATACAGGTCTTTCCACCTCGATTCGTAATGGGCTTTACTAAGAGCGTTATCCCGTACCTGCGCGCCGGGATGGCCCTTTGCCAGGTCGGCAGCATGCGCCGCTATTTTGTAGGCAATAATATCGTCGCGGACATCTTCTTTCTTCTGCGGGCAGAGGTGTTCTTTCGATGTTACACAACAGATCATAGACGTGCCGTACCAGGCGGTTAATGCAGCACCGATGGCTGAAGTGATATGATGATATCCCGGCGCAATATCCGTTGTTATGGGGCCGAACGTATAAAAAGGCGCTCCATGGCAGGCATATTGCTGTTCTTTCACATTCTCATGGATTTTATTCATAGGAACATGCCCCGGCCCTTCTGTCATAACCTGTACAAACTGATCCCAGGCCATGTCTGTCAGTTTGCCCATTACATATAATTCAGCAAACTGCGCGGAGTCATTCGCATCGTAAACGGAACCCGGACGGAGTCCGTCACCAATGGAAAGAGCCACATCGTATGCTTTGGCAATCTCGCATATTTCCGCAAAGTGCGTGTAAAGGAAGTTTTCTTTTTTATGGATTTGCATCCATTGGCTCATAATGGAACCACCGTTCGACACGATACCCGAAAGCCGCGGGAAAACCAAATCGATATGTTTCTTCAGCATGGCCGCGTGCACGGTGAAGAAGTCGACGCCCTGCTCAGCCTGCTCGATCAATGTATCACGGTAAACAGGCCAATTGAGGTCTTCCACACTTTCCACTTTTCCCAATGCTTCATAAAGGGGAACAGTTCCGACAGGAACGGGGCAATTCCGTATAATCCACTCGCGGTTGATGTAACTGTTTTCCCCTGTCGATAAATCCATTACCGTATCGCATCCCCATTTGCAGCTTAATATCATCTTTTCAATTTCCTGCTCTATCATCGCAGGATGACCTTGGCTTTCCATATTAGCGTTCACTTTAACGAGGAACTTTTTGCCGATGATCATAGGTTCGGCTTCGGGATGGTTTACGTTAGCCGGTATAATAGCCCTGCCCGCTGCAATTTCTTTTCTTACCACATCAGGCGTAATATACGATTTAAGCCCTAAAGCCTCAATTTGTTGATTTTCACGGATCGCTACATATTCCATTTCCGGAGTGATGATGCGGCGTTTGGCATAATACATCTGGGTGAGGTTTTTTCCCTCTTTAGCGCGGTAGGGTAAATGGCGTCGGGGAAAACATATGCCGTTAGACGTATCGTTCTGACTCCTGCTGACAGCACAATCCGAAGAAAAAGCATCTAACCGCGATATATCTTTCCTGCGGCTGCTCCATTCTTCCCTTATCCGTGGAATACCTTGTGAAAAATCAATACTTACCTTCGGGTCGGAATAAGGGCCGGTGGTGTCATACACGATAACCGCATTGTTGGATTTCCTGTACGGTGTACCTTTATCATCCATACTGATAGAGTCTGTTTGTTTTATCTTACGCATTCCCACATGTATCTTATTTATCTCTCCCGGGATATATATTTTTTCCGACGATGGATAGGAAATGCGTGTCTTTTTCTTACCCGACATAATGTGTTATTTGGGGCAAAGGTAAAAAAGATAAAAAATCATTTCAACGTTTTTGTGTTAATTTTAAGATTAGGATTTACCTTAACCGGGACGTATCCGTCCGGATTTCGTTCAGGCAAAACAAGCAGAAGGGTATAGATACATTGAAATAAGAGACATCGAACTCATCACCGAAAAACACATAATGAAGATCATGTGCAAGCATAATACGAACACCTACCGTCAGTATCAGTAAAAAGAGGAACAACCCCGATGTGAAAAAATAATCCCGCATCACTTTGCTTTTCAGCGAAGCGATTAAAATCAATACAAATCCTATGAATACGATCCATATACTTCCCTGGCGGGTTTGCTGGAGCATAGGGTTATACTCGGGATGGTTCAACAGGCTGTTTTCCCCGGTTAAGAAAGGTATAAACGGCAGGATCAGCCCTGCCGCAACGCATAGTGCGAACAATACTTTGCGCCTGTTTTCAAGCGTAAGGAATTTCGGAAAGAAGCAAATAAATAACGGAATGGTAACGAGTAGCTTGGTGCAAAGAAAAAGGCCGACGATAAATGCCGACAAATATATGTGCCTGTCCCAATATCCTTTATAATAAAACATAGACGACAGGAAAATATAAACCAACAGCATATTGCACAGCAAATCGCTCCTTACCGACATTTCCCACCAGAACCCCGGAGAAAGCGCCAGCAGCAGCAGGAATGAACCCGCATGGATCTTTTCCCGGTTACAATAGAGGAAAATGAAGAAGACAGCCAGACAGAACAATTGTCCGTAGCCCGTGTCGCCCAACAGGTAAAAAGGGAAATGAAACAGTTGCCATACCGGGAAAGGAGACGCATAACCTCCCATATGCGTAGGCGTGCCGTAGGGGAATTTTCCGTTTTTCAGGTTTTCACTCCAGAAAGACAAAGCCGACCACCGGTCCACATCCACCGAATATTTGTCGATATACTGCATCAGGAAAGCCGCGAAAGCAATTATTGCGACTGATAAAGTAATATAAAAATAAGTTTTCGACGTAAGCTTCCGGTAGTTAAACAGTTTATAAATACTCCAGACAATTACGGGATATCCGATCACAAAATAAAACGGGCTTACAGACGGGAAAGGATTGTATTTTACGCAAAAAACGATATTGACAAAAAAGTAGATACACCAGGCGGTTACGTTCTGGAGCTGTTCTTTCATATGGAAGTTCTTATGTTGCGGGTACATATTTATTAAACGATTACGGCTTCATAAAATTTTGCCGCATACTGTTTTTCATAAAAAAAGCGTCAGAATGTACTTCTAACGCTTTGGTGGTGACCGCGACAGGATTCAAACCTGTAACCGGCTGATCCGTAGTCAGCTACTCTATTCAGTTGAGCTACGCGGCCATTGTTGCCTGATTGCGTGTGCAAAGGTAGTACATTCTTTTAAAGTTGCAAATGTTTAGCTTATTTTTTTGTCGTTAATCCAACATTTTCGGGTTAAATATAAGGTATCCGATATTCAGGCCGAAGTTGAAATTTTTACTCGGATAGCTGTATCCGTTAGCATAGATACTGATTGAAGCAAAAGGCAACTGTACCACAAAAGCGGCTTCGCCCATGAATTCGAACGACCGGAGGAATTTGCCGTAATAGGGCACATCCATATATTTGTCTACATCAGCCGGATTCTCTTTTTTAATTTCGTTAAAAGGCGCAAAGCCAAATAAATCCGCCCGTAAATGAACGATCCTGCTGATTTTAAAAACCGGGGAAATTCCGGCGGCGGCATATTGATTGGCCCGGAAAGCCTCGTTAAATACGATTTCGCTGTGCGGAGTAGGGGTAAAGGCCGGCGCCTGTAATACGGTAGCCGTATAATTATTCATCAGGTTTTTACTGGACAGAACCAGTTCACCCAGGAATCCCATATTAAACCTGCTGCTCATGACATGGTAATGCTGCCAATGCGCTTTCACCTGGAGCCAGCTGTGCCTGGCTTCTGAAAACGACTTTTGGTACGAACCCGGCGCGGGACTGTAATTTTCCGTACCCAAAGCATATATGGCCGTCAGCGATTGCCTTCGTCCGCTTGTGGCATATTGTTTAAAGTCCAATGAATTACGCTGGATATTGAGCGACCCGCTGAATATGTTGTACCAGCTCCGGTCGAAGGAAGCGTTGGGAAACGATATGTTGGAGGTCTGGAAATAATAATCGTTCAGCCTGCCGTAAGCCACGCCGATCTCGGTTTTTGCCTTATTCAGGAAAGGAAAACCGAATTTAAGGCTCATATATAATTCTTTTTGTTTGATAATAGACGGTACGATATCCTCATAAAAGAGCGACTGGCTCTCCGAATACTTCTTATTCGAAAAGACACCCTGTACATTGATATAGGTGGGAATACGCGTCTGCAGATAGAAGCGGCTGTTCAGCAAGACGCCGTCGAACGAGTTTCCCATCTGGAAATCGGCATTCAGGTCGGTGGCAAAGGTAGATATATTCTGGTATCCCAGACCAAGGTACAACTGGTTGGCCTGATGCGACGAAACATTCCCTCCGAAAGCGATCGTAATCTCGTCCGTGGTCGAAACATCCAGGTATAAGTCGAACCTTTTATCCTTCCTGTTATACACAGCATGGGGAACGATCTCCTTGATTTTCGAATAGGTAAGCATTTTGAAATAAGCCCGCCTGAATTCTTCCATGGTAAAATCGCCGTTAATATCGCGGTGCAACTGCGCCTCAATATATGTTCTTTGCGATTCGTTTACGCCTGTAACGTGGATGTTGCGGAAAATAAGCGGCGGAAGGTTTTCTTTATATACCCTTCTCCGTTCGTTTACCGCTTCCGGTGTAACTTCACGGGGAACGCGCGATTTAATCGAATCCATCAGTTCCATAGTACGCTTATAACCCTCATCCATCAGTTCTTTAGCCTTTGGGAAATCGAGTAACGAAACATTCGGGAAGCTGAATTTAAGCATCATGCCTTCCTCTTCGGGAATATCATATTCCGTTTTCTGCATGATCATGGTTTCCAGCTGGTTGTAAATATTCTCCGAAGGTTCGTTTTTCGTTCCGGCAACGGCGCAACCAAAGATAAAGTCAGGATTAAAAGCCTCTTTCATCGGTGTAACCGGGAAATTATCGTAGATACCCCCGTCGAACAGGGGCACGCTGTCTTTCCATATCGGTTTGAAAACGAACGGGAAAGACATGGAAGCCCGTACCGCGTCGCCTAAATCCCCATTCTTGAATACGACCGCTTTCTTATTGTAAACGTCGGAACCCACGCAGCGGAACGGGACGAACAGGTTGTCGAAATTCCAACCCGCCTTTGCCGTAGCCTGTGCAAAAAGGCCCATGAACGCCTGGTTCATCTGGATAGGGTTGATCAGGCTGTTCGGCAGAAAACTTGTTTTTATCTGCATGGAGTCGGATACGGTAATGGAGAAATGGGCGATTTCCGGGGTGTTGGCCGGTTTTTTGAAATAATAGATATATTCGTCTTCAACCGTACCGGTCTGCCAGTATCCGAATTCGTCCGAAAGCAGTAGTTCCAGCATTTCGTCGGGCGTATAGCCCATGGCGTACAGACTTCCTATAATTGCGCCGATTGAAGTTCCGGTAATATAATCGATAGGGATATTATTTTCCTCCAATGCTTTGATAACCCCTATGTGCGTAGCTCCTTTTGCTCCTCCACCGCTTAATACTAATCCTACTCTTTGTGCAGGAAGGGATTGCATTAGTAATAGAAAGAGGATTGTAACAAAGGCAATCTTCTTCATGTGCATACTTGTTTACGACTACCAAAAATAATGGTTATTTCTAAAAATACCTATATCAGAACAATTTCTTTTTACAAATGTTTAAAAGTATTTATGCGGATACTGGGTTGAATAAACCAAACGTTGCGCGCCTTCCCTACCGCTTATTTTCATCTTTCGGCCGGGCATAAGAGAATGCAACGTGTTAAACCGGCAAAATATATGAAAGATAAAACGCCATAAAAAACAGGGATTAAAAAACTTGTGTAAGCAAAAACGAAACGCCGGATCATTATCCGGATTGATATAAATGAAAGTTTATTTATAATCTAAAATAGATGATTTTAAGATAAATTAACTGCAAAAAACAGCGGTTTAATCTATTAAAAATATTTAGAATTATTTATTTTATATATTTGTATCGAATAAGGATCTGTACTAACATAACTTCAATTTTATACCACTGAATATTAGCATATCATTCAGGAATATACCGTTGCCATTTTATGTATTTATCTCTTTCTTATTAATTGAACACATTTACTTTATTAAACACATTATTTTATGAAAAAATCGTTGTTTTTTTTAGTATGCATAGTAATGCTGCTATCCGGATGTAATGAAAACGATTATACCATCAATAAAAACGTAGTTAATTCTAAAGCTCAGCAAGTGAGATGGTATGGGCTTAAAAATCCGGATGCCCCGGTATTAAGAGGGGTTGCGGACGAGGGAAAACTATGGAATCAGAAAGTAGGTATTTACGTTAAATTTATCAACGAGCCTTCTGACGCAGGTATGATAGACAAGATAAAGTCGATTGCTTCGGAGTGGCAAATTTACGCGGGTATTCAATTCCATTTTGTAGAAAGTGACCGGAATGCCGATGTCCGCATTGCTTTCGACTGGAACGGCAACGACTGGCTGACCTGGTCCTACACCGGGACGGATGCCAAGTTTGTTCGTAACCAGAGTGAACCAACCGCCGTATTCGGGGGATTACAGTATCAGGACGATGATATGTTCAAGGGTGATGTATTACGCGTGTTCGGTCAGATACTTGGATTGGAATATGAACAGCGCCATCAGGACTGGTCTTACTGGAGAAGCGAAACCCAGTTGGAGCGTTACTGGGAGTCGATGTTCGAGGGAATGCATATGAATTGGGAAGAGATTCGGGAGTATGTATTTACACCACTTACCGGAGAGAATGCCATTTATCCCACCCTGACCTATGAGGTAGACGAACTGTCGGTAATGGCATGGCCGTATTACACGCGAACCCAAACAACAAACCTGCTTGCTAATTTTGAATTGTCCCAGACGGATAAGGTTTTTATAGGAGAGTTATATCCCAGAGATAAAGAATCGCTGCCTACTATTCAGGAGGCATGGGTGGACGCGGGTTATTTTGAGTGGGTTACAAAAGAAAATTCTCCAATGATTTGGAAACCAGGAATGGTAGCACTTAAAATGACAATATTAGGCTCTAGACAAAAATACTTACCGAATGTGTGCGATGGAGAACAATTAAATAGTGCACATAGGATGTTTACTCTATACAATATTGATGAGTGGGGAAGCTCGGCTGTTGTAAGTACAGAACTAAAAAAAGTACCAAAATTTAACACTTCAAATATAGTTGATTTTAGTCATATGTTCGAACTTAATTGGCGCCTGACTTCAATTCCACTATTTGATACATCGAAAGGGACTAATTTTAAACGAATGTTTTCTAGTTGCAGTTCATTAACCTCAATTCCATTGTTTAATACTTCAAAAGGGATTAACTTTTGGGGAATGTTTAGTGGTTGTTCATCATTAACAGTTATTCCGCAATTTGATACATCTAAAGGCGTTAATTTTTCTGAAATGTTTAGCAATTGTTCCCTATTAACATCAATACCTCCACTAAATACCTCTCAAGGAATTAATTTTCAACTCATATTTCGTGGATGCACCTCTATAACTACAATACCTAAATTAGATACATCAAATGGCACAATTTTTTCTGGAATGTTTTCGGGATGTACTGCAATAACTTCAATACCATCATTGAATACATCAAAAGGTATAGAATTTTATGGAATGTTTTCGGGTTGTACTGCAATAACTTCAATACCATCATTGAATACATCAAAAGGTGCAAAATTTTCTGGAATGTTTAGAGAGTGTAGTTTAATAATTACAATACCTAAGTTGGATACATTTAATGGTACATTTTTTTCTGAAATGTTTTATGAATGCACTTCATTAATAAGTATTCCCCAATTAAGTACTTCTAACGGAACTACATTTGATAAAATGTTTTATAATTGTAGTTCTTTAGCAGTAAAGCCTGAATTAGATTTATCTCAGGCTGTATTTAAAAATGATATATTTACTGGGACACCGTTTGCTGGTTTATGATTAATTGTTCATTTTATCTCAAAATGAAGTCATAAGTTATATCTATACTTAATATAAAAAGCCTTCCGATTCGGAAGGCTTTTTATATTACTCCTTTTATGATTTTGTTTTAAAACCTTTCGATTTTAAGGAAATAATATTTCACCACTACCACTTCTATCCGAATTTGTCGGAAAAAGTAGCTTCGACATTTCGTCAAGTTTATACTTCATAGCATATAAATTTCCTATAATGGCGTCGATTGAAATTATAGTAATATTCAATAGATATATTATTTTAATCCAATGCTTTGATAACCTCTATATGCATAGCACCTTTTGCTCCTCCACCGCTTAATACGGATCATACGGTTTGTACAGCAAGCTATTCATTTCTTTTTACAAATGTTTAAAACTATTTATGCGGATACTTATTTGAATAATTTTAACTTTGTGCGTCCTTACTAATCCATGAATGTAAAAATGAAGAAGTGTTTTTTTCTCGTGTTGACCTTATTGTGTCTTGTTTTTTCTGTGCATGCCGCCCCTGTTCCGCGGATAAAAGGGAAACTGGTGGAGGCGGGAAGCCGTAAACCCATAGATTTTGCTGATGTCCTTCTTTTCCGGCAGGGGAATGAAAATCCGGTGGCGCATTCGTTGCCGGAAACCGACGGTACCTTCGTGATAACGGATGTGCAAAGCGGGCAATATACGTTACTGATCAAACTGGTGGGCTTTGATGTATATACCAAATCCGACATTGTGATGAACGGCGGCGATTCCGTATTGGATTTGGGTGTGATTGAAATGAAACCGCTTGAAGTGGGCCTTGCGGAAGTAGAAGTCGTGGCACAGAAAAGGCAGGTTATCTACAAACTGGATAAAAAAGTGATTGAAGCCTCCAGTAATCTCTTGTCGAGCGGCGGTTCGGCGGTGGATATACTGGAAAATACACCTTCCATCCGCGTGGATGCCGAAGGGAATGTGACATTCCGGGGGAGCAGCGGTTTCGCGGTATATGTAGACGGCAAACCCAGTGTGTTCTCCGGTACGCAGGCGCTGGAACAGATACCGACCGGACATATTGATAATATTGAAATAATCACTACACCCTCGGCACGCCATGATACCGACGGCGATGTGGGAATAATAAACATCATTACCAAGAAAGAATCGCAGCAGGGATTCAGCGGGATGGTGAACCTGAGCGGTAGCACTGTTTATTCGCGGGCTATGGATTTTCTGCTCACCCAGCAAAATAACCGTTCGCGGTGGTACGTGGGCGGTTCGTATACCGAACGTGTGCGGAAAAGTGATTTTAACCAGGAAAAGACAACCATCGTAGCCGATACGGCAACCACTTCGCATTCCGACGGGCCACGCCGGAGCCGGGGATTTAATTATTCGTTGAAAACAGGATGGATGTACTCTTTACCCAACACCACGCTGAATATGGATATTGAAGGAGGGTACGGGGGAACCACCCGCAACGGGAACCTGGATTATACCGAAAAACGGACGGCGAAAGGCGAAGTGTTTGAAGCAGGCGATTACCTTAGCCACGACCGTTACGAAATAGATGAAACCTATTTTCAGGGAACAGTAGGCTTTGCCCATAAGTTCAATGATAAGGGGCATAACCTTTCGGGCAGTTTTTACCTGAAATACGGTGGCGATGCCCTTGAATATTTTTCCAGCGACCTGACAGACCGCCAGGGACAGCGGCAACAGGGGCACCGGGCGTATGAAGACGAGCACCGGTGGACCGTGAGGGGAAACCTCGACTATGTGTTTCCTTACCGCGAGACGGGCAGGATAGAAGCCGGTTACCAATACTTTTCCTATCTGGAAGACGGCGACTACAGCATGGAGTTCTGGAATCCGGGCACCAGGAATTTTTACTGGCGCGACGACATATACAATACCTTTTACTTTCAACGGGGCATCAACTCTATTTACACCATATTGGCGGATAGTTATAAAAACTTTGACTTCCAGGCCGGCGTCCGTGCCGAACATACGCACCGGGTGTTGCGGAGTTCCAAAGAATGGGCTAACAGGGTGATGAACCGTTTCGAGTTTTTCCCGTCGGTACACGTAGGATATAATTTCCCTCACGGGCATACGGTCATGGCATCGTATTCGCGCCGTACCACCCGCCCGCAGCTTTACTATATGGAACCTTACATAACCTATCGTGATTATTATTCGGCGGAAATAGGTAATCCGGATATCCGCCCGGAATACATCAACTCGTATGAAGTGAACTACAAAAAGAATATTGACATACATTCCATATCCGCCACCTTCTTTCACCGCAAACGGAAAGACAAGATCGAACGCCTGCGTATCCCGTATGAAGCCGGGGTAACGCTCGATTCGATGGCCAATGTGGGGCACGATTATTCAACGGGCCTGGAACTTAGCGCGCAGGTACAGGCTACCCGCTGGTGGAATGTCAACCTGAACGGAAGTGTGTATCACTATAAGGTTGAAAATGAATTCAAATTAGGGAACAGCGATGAGACGAGCACCAATTATGAAATAGCGCTAAACAATGGTTTTGATGTGGGAAAATATACCCGTATCCAGCTCGACGGCAACTTTGTAGGCCCTTCTGTCACCACACAGGGCCGTACAGATGCTTTCTGGTACGTCAATATGGCTGTAAGGCAGCAGTTGCTGAAACGGAAACTGAATGCCACCCTTGCTTTCCGCGATGTTTTCAATTCGGCAAGGTACGTCAGCAAGATCAATACGGCCGACCTGCAATCCATCACCCGGATCCGTCCGAGTTACCCGCTGATCACCCTGACTTTGAGTTATACGTTCAATAATTTCAACGCCCGGTCCGCACAGAGAAAAGAGACACACGACCTGTTTGAAGGAACCAACCATTAAACCCTCTTTTTTATCGCCGTAAATTGCGTTTAAAGATAAAAAAAGCAACAGTAACAGGAGTTCCGTCCGATATCACCCATCTGTCACCTGTCGGGTTAACCGGTTGTATTCTAATAGGATAGGGGTGAAGGATATGGCCTTTTCATCTGTCACCCATCGTTCACCCTTACGCTGGATGAATTAGTATTAAACTCACGTTGTATTACGGTATGGCCCATAACCGTTTACTGTAAGGGCGGTTAACCGTTGATCATTTGACGGGAGTTAAAATTATTTTTAACGGGTGTTAAAAGAACTTTTAACCTCCGTTAAAAGAAAATTTCACCCGGGTGAAATGATCAGTTGCCGGTGAACCAACGATCAGGGATACCCTACGTTTGTACTAATTACACGGGAAGAACCGGTTAGTGTACGGAGCGTTTTCTCCGGGTTCGGATAATCATTCCTGACAGGGGCTTCAGGGTTGCCTTCAGCCCTGATGGTTATGAACCAGCCGTTTACCCCGGACTGAAGGCTGAAGGCTGAAATTTTTGATTTTTCCTGCAGGTGTATTATGTAAGAAGGAAATAACATCATTTTTCGTTCGTTCAGGATAAAGATTTTAAGGTTATAAAGCCTTTAATATGAAAAAGAATCGTAAATTTGCACCTTATTTGAAATTAAGAATTTTTTACTGGAAAGATTATGATAAAGATTACATTCCCTGATAATTCCGTAAGAGAATATGCAGAAGGCGTAACTGCCCTGGAAATAGCAGAAAGTATCAGTTCACGACTGGCACAGGATGTTTTGGCTGCTGATGTCAACGGGGAGACATGGGATTTGTGTCGTCCTATCGAACAGGATTCATCTGTTAAATTGCTGAAATGGGATGATGACGAAGGCAAACACGCTTACTGGCATTCCAGCGCGCACTTAATGGCCGAAGCGTTGCAGGAATTGTATCCGGGAATCAAATTCGGGATCGGGCCTGCCATTGAGAATGGCTTTTATTACGATGTAGACCCCGGTGAAGACCGCACGATCAAGGAAAGCGATTTTCCTGCCATCGAAGCTAAAATGATGGAACTTATCGCCCGTAAAGAAGAGATCAAACGCCAGAGCATTGCCAAAAGCGAAGCGATGAAAATGTTTGGCGACAGGGGCGAACTATATAAAACCGAGCTGATCGGCGAACTGGAAGACGGTACGATCACCACTTATACGCAGGGCAGCTTTACAGACTTATGTCGTGGCCCGCATTTGCCTAATACCTCTTATATCAAGGCGGTAAAAATATTAAGCGTTGCCGGGGCATACTGGCGCGGTGACGAGAAACGCAAACAGCTGGTACGGTTGTACGGCATTACCTTCCCTAAGAAAAAGATGCTCGACGAATATCTTGCTTTTCTGGAAGAGGCCAAAAAACGCGACCACCGGAAGATCGGCAAGGAACTGGAATTGTTTGCTTTTTCCACAGCCGTGGGAGCAGGATTGCCGTTATGGTTGCCGAGGGGTACGCAGTTGCGCCTGCGCCTGGAGGATTTCCTGAAGCGTATCCAGAAAAAATACGGGTACCAGCAGGTGATGACTCCGCATATCGGCGGCAAACAGTTGTATGTGACTTCCGGGCATTACGAGAAGTATGGCAAAGATTCATTCCAGCCCATCCATACGCCACAGGAAGGAGAAGAGTTCCTGCTTAAACCGATGAACTGTCCGCACCACTGCGAGATATATAAAGTAACTCCCCGGTCGTACAAAGACCTGCCGATCCGTTTCGCGGAGTTCGGAACCGTTTACCGCTATGAACAAAGCGGCGAATTACATGGTTTAACCCGTGTACGCGGATTTACCCAGGACGACGCGCACCTGTTCTGCCGTCCGGACCAGCTGAAGGAAGAGTTCCTGAAAGTAATGGATATTATCTTTATTATCTTCAAAGCGCTTGATTTTGAGAATTTTGAAGCTCAGATATCCTTACGCGACCCGGATAATAAGGAAAAGTACATCGGTTCGGAAGAAAACTGGGAAAAGGCGGAAACAGCGATCATCGAAGCTTGCCGCGAGGCCGGTTTAAAGGCGAAGATCGAATTGGGTGAAGCTGCTTTCTATGGTCCGAAGCTCGATTTTATGGTAAAAGACGCCATCGGCCGTCGCTGGCAGTTGGGGACTATCCAGGTGGATTACAGCCTGCCCGAACGTTTCGAACTGGAATATACCGGAGAAGATAATAAGAAACACCGCCCGGTGATGATACACCGCGCGCCGTTCGGTTCGATGGAACGCTTTGTGGCCGTACTGATAGAACATACGGGAGGAAAATTCCCGATATGGCTGACACCCGACCAGGTAGCCGTATTGCCCGTAAGCGAAAAATACAACGACTATGCCCGCGAGGTAGCCCGACAGTTGGAAGACGAGGATATCCGGGTTGTGGTAGACGACCGCAACGAGAAGGTAGGGCGTAAAATACGCGACAATGAATTGAAACGTATCCCTTATATGCTCATCGTGGGAGAGAAAGAAGCTGAAAATAATGAAGTTTCTGTAAGAAAACAGGGTGAAGGTGATACAGGTTCCATGAAAATTACTACATTTGCTGCGCTTTTAAATAAAGAAGTGGAGGAAATGATGAATCGTTGGCATAAAAATAAAGATAATAATAACTAAAAGAATAATAACGAGGAGAATAAATCTTTTTAATGAAGAGAGAAAGAGAAAGCGATAAACTGAAGAATCAGTATAGAATTAATGAACGTATTCGCGTTCCGGAAGTTCGTTTAGTAGGTGATGATGTTGAGCCGGGTGTTTATCCTACAGCACAGGCATTGAAGATGGCGCAGGACCAGGATCTGGATTTGGTTGAAATATCACCGAACGCAACGCCGCCCGTTTGTAGAATCACCGATTTCCAAAAATTCCTCTACCAACAAAAGAAACGTCAGAAAGAGCAGAAAGCCAAGTCTGTGAAAGTGATTGTCAAGGAGATCCGTTTCGGACCCCAGACCGACGACCACGATTATAACTTTAAGCTTAAACATGCGAAAGGCTTTCTGGAAGAAGGCGCTAAGGTAAAAGCATATGTGTTTTTCAAGGGGCGTTCTATTTTATTCAAAGAGCAGGGAGAAGTATTGTTACTTCGCTTTGCCAATGACCTGGAAGAATTCGGCAAGGTAGAGCAATTACCGGTATTGGAGGGAAAACGCATGATCATTATGATTTCGCCCAAGAAACCGGGAGCAGCGCCTTCCAAGCAACCACAGCAACAGCAGGCTCCGGCAAAGAAAGTGATCACACTTAAACCGAAAGCCGACAACGAAAACAAAGAAGATAAGGATGAATAATAAGGTATCCCGTTCAAACGGATACACTAAGTTTAATAATTAAAAATAAAATTGGAAAATGCCTAAGATGAAGACTAATTCCGGTGCCAAAAAGAGGTTCGCCCTTACCGGAACAGGTAAAATCAAGAGAAAACATGCTTACAAAAGTCACATTCTGACCAAGAAGACCAAGAAGCAAAAGAGAAACCTTACTCACATCGGCCTGGTGCATAAATCAGACGTAGGTGCGGTAAAGGAATTGCTGGGTTTGAAGTGATTTTATAAGTTAAACGAGTTTTACAACGATTTTTATTAACCGAATGTATTTAGCAAAAAAGATCATCCCGTAATGTGATGGCGCTAACATTCAAAAACAGATTAGAATTATGCCGAGATCAGTAAATCATGTTGCTTCAAGAGCAAAAAGAAAACGGATTTTAAAGCTTACCAGAGGTTATTACGGTGCACGTAAGAACGTTTGGACGGTAGCAAAGAACACCTGGGAAAAAGGTTTGACATATGCTTACCGCGACCGCCGCAACAAAAAACGTAGTTTCCGTGCCTTATGGATCCAACGTATCAACGCTGCCGCACGCCTGGAAGGAATGTCATATTCCCGTTTGATGGGAGCTTTACATGCCAAGGGTATCGAGATCAACCGTAAAGTGTTGGCCGACCTGGCAATGAATCATCCGGAAGCCTTCAAAGCGATCGTAGAGAAAGTAAAATAAGATTTCTTTCTGATGAAGATAAGTACAGAGACAAGGTTTTTCCTTGTCTCTGCTTGTTTTACAGACCTTTATAAACAGGGATCATACAGTGACGGGTTAAGGGTGATTTTTTTACTTATTTATTTGGAAGTTCTAAACCTTATCTTTATATTTGTGTTATAAAGGTGATGAGTTAAGCCGCACTTGTTCGATTGGGAAACTCATCAGTTAAATATAATTCCGAGACAACGCTCTTATCGTTGATGGCGGGCCGCACTCTTCGGAGATGCATTGCACAGCGGATTACAAAGACGGTAAAGCACTCAAATCCTGTCATACGGAGTTTGTTCATATCTACAGTGCGGCTTTCTTACATATACAAGGAAAAATCTTCTTTTTGAGGATTTTTCCTTTTTTTGTTTACCTTTGCTCCCTCTAAGGCTTTGCTTGACATCTATCTTTTCTATGTGAACTAACTTAAATTAACGGGTTTTTGTGAACAAAACATTCGTTAATCCTATTCTAATTATAGGACAGATATATAAACTTAATAAGTAAACTCAGTAGATGAAAAGACTTAGGTTTGCAGAAATACTTATTGTATTATTATCCATGGGTATTTTATCGACGGGATGTCGAAAGAAAGAAGAAGTTCAGCTTCCTATCGTAGTAGTGGAAAAGCCTTCCAAAGATGATGTTCAGATTTTCGGCGAATACGTCGGCCGTATACGCGCTGCCAGTTATGTGGAAGTGCACGCGCGGGTAGAGGGCTACCTGGAACGGATGCTTTTTCAGGAAGGTAAATATGTACACCAGAACGAACCTTTGTTCTTTATTAATTCCGCCCAGTACAAAGCAAGGCTTGAAAAAGCAAAGGCCCAGTTGAAAAAAGCCGAAGCACAGGCCGCCAAATCGAGGAGGGATGTGGAGCGCCTGACGCCTTTATACGAACAACACGCCGCCAGCCAGCTGGACCTGGATAACGCGATGGCTGCCGTGGAGGATGCAGAGGCCAACATAGGGATCAGTAAAGCCGACCTGGACCAGGCGCAACTCGAACTTAATTATACCACGGTAGTATCTCCTATATCGGGTTATATAAGCGAACGTTTTGTGGATGTGGGGGCTTTGGTAGGACCGGGTGTGAATTCCAAACTGGCTGCCATCGTGAAAAGCGATACCGTACAGGTGGATTTCCAGATGACGGCTCTGGATTACCTTCGCGCCGAAAGGCGGAATGTGCGGTTCGGCCAGCAGGATACCACCCGTTCGTGGCAACCGACCGTTACCGTAACCCTTGCCGATAATACGGAATATCCGATAACGGGTTATGTGGATTTTGCCGACCCGATTGTGGACCCTAAAACGGGAACCTTCGGCGTACGCGCCAGGCTGGCCAATCCGAACCAGCGTCTTTTGCCCGGACAGTTTACACGTGTGCGGCTGTTGCTCGATGTGCGTGAACGGGCTATTGTAGTACCCCGTAAATCCGTCTCCATTGAAAAAGGGGGAGCATTCATCTATATTATCCGCCGGGATAATAAGGCGGAAAAGCGTTTTGTACAGATCGGACCCGAAATACACAACAATATTGTTATCGAGCGCGGGCTGGGCGAGAATGAACTGGTGGTTATAGAGGGCTACCATAAACTGACACCCGGCGTGGAAGTTAGGACGGTAGACTCTGCCAACGAAAAAGCGGTTGAAGCATTAAGAGAGGAGGACAGGATATGAAACCGGGATTCTTCATAGACCGTCCCGTTTTCTCTACCGTATTATCCATATTGATCGTAATTATCGGGATCATCGGGCTGATATCGCTTCCCGTAGACCAGTACCCGCAGATCACTCCCCCGGTGGTAAGGATAAGCGCCTCCTATCCGGGTGCGAGCGCCCTGACCGTTTCGCAGGCGGTGGCTACACCGATCGAACAGGAACTGAACGGTACGCCGGGAATGATCTATATGCAAAGCAGCAGTTCGAATTCGGGAGGGTTAACCGTTACCGTAACCTTTAATGTAGGAGCCAATCCGGATTTGTCGGCCATAGAAATTCAAAACCGCGTTAAACTGGCGGAATCCCGTTTACCGGCCGAAGTGGTGGAAAACGGGATTACGGTAGAGAAGCAGGCGCCCAGCCAGTTGATGACCTTGAGCCTCTTATCGGACGATCCGCGTTTCGACGAAATATACCTCAGTAATTTTGCCACCATTAATGTACTCGACGTTTTACGCCGTATTCCCGGGGTAGGGAGGGTATCCAATATAGGCAGCCGTTACTATGGGATGCAGATATGGGTTTATCCCGACCGGCTGGCCAACATGGGATTAACCGTGCAGGACCTGCAAAATGCCCTGAAAGATCAGAACCGGGAGTCGGCCGCCGGAGAATTGGGTAAACAACCCGTCCTGGATGTGGATGTGACATTGCCCGTTACGGCGCACGGACGTCTTTCTACCGTTAAAGAATTTGAAGAAATAGTGGTGAGGGCCAATCCCGACGGGTCGATTGTGCGTTTACGCGATGTGGCCCGTATTTCGCTGGAGGCTTCTTCTTATTCCACGGAAAGCGGACTGAACGGGAAAAATGCGGCGATACTCGGAATTTATATGCTTCCGGGGGCCAATGCTTTGGATGTGGCTGCGAATGTGAAAGAGGCGATGAAAGATATCAGCCGTAACTTTCCCGAAGGATTGGAGTATATGTTTCCATTCGATATGACCGAATACATCTCGCAGTCTATCCACGAGGTATATAAAACATTATTTGAAGCGCTGCTTCTGGTTATCCTGGTTGTTTTCCTTTCGCTCCAGAACTGGCGCGCCGCCCTGATCCCTACTATTGCTGTACCTATCTCGCTGATCGGGACATTCGGCTTTATGCTTATTTTCGGTTTTTCGCTTAATATGCTTACCCTGCTCGGTTTGATCCTTGCCATCGGTATTGTGGTAGACGACGCCATAGTGGTGGTGGAGAATGTGGAGCGTATCATGGAAGAAGAAAAGGTAACCGCCCGTGAAGCCACTCATAAAGCCATGCGCGAATTAACCGGCGCCCTTATCGCCACTTCGCTGGTATTAGCCGCCGTATTTGTGCCGGTTAGCTTCCTGAGTGGCATAACGGGGCAATTATACCGGCAGTTTTCGGTGACGATCGTTGTTTCCGTACTGCTTTCAACCGTAGTGGCGCTTACGTTAAGCCCGGCCATGTGCGCTATCATACTGAGGCCGGCAAAAGAGCAAAAACATTTTATTTTCCGAAAGATCAACGAGTGGTTAAGTAGGGGAAATAACGCGTATACGAATTTATTAAAGAAAGCTATTGTTAATCCGAAACGGATATTGGCAGGATTTGGAATTGCCCTGGTTTTTATCTTTGTGATGAACAGGATCATTCCGACGAGTTTTATACCGGAAGAAGACCAGGGATTTTTTACCGTTGAACTGGAAATGCCGGAAGGCGCTACGCTGGAACGTACCCGGGTGGTAACCGACAGGGCGATTGCTTTCCTCACCGGTTTACCGGCCGTAGCCTATGTACAGAATGTAACGGGCAGCAGTTCCAGGGTAGGAACGTCGCAGAGCCGCGCTACCCTTACCGTTATCCTGAAACCCTGGGAAGAACGTAAGTCGTCAGGCATGAATGTAGCCGATGTAATGGAGGCTGCCCGAAAAGAGTTTTATTATTATCCCGAAATAAAGGCATATTTAAACCGTCCTCCGGTTATTCCGGGATTAGGAGAAAGCGGCGGTATTGAAATGCAGCTGGAAGGACGTAGTGACGCCAGTTGGGAAAACCTGGTATCGGCATCGGATACTTTCCTGTTCTACGCTGCGCAGGCTCCCGAATTACGGAGTGTGTCATCGGCCTTGCAACCGGAAATTCCGCAGCTATACTTCGATGTCGACCGCGACCAGGCTAAATTCCTGGGTATTCCGGTGGCGGATATATTTTCAACAATGAAAGCTTACCTGGGATCGGTATATGTGAACGACTTCAATATGTTTAACCGGATTTACCGGGTATATATCCAGGCTGAAGCGCCGTACAGGGCATCAAAAGATAATATCGGGCTGTTTTTTGTCAGGGCGCAGAACGGATCGATGATCCCGCTCACGGCATTGGGTACTACACATTATACTACGGGACCCGGAACGATCAAGCGTTTTAATATGTTCTCCACGGCGGCGATCAATGCGGTTGCCGCTCCGGGATACAGCTCGGGCGAAGCTATGGCTGCCATGCAACGTATTGCCGACGAACACCTTCCGGAAAATATCGGAATTGAATGGAGCGGATTATCCTATCAGGAGAAACAGGCCGGAGGACAAACGGGACTTGTGCTTGCGTTGGTGTTCCTGTTCGTCTTTTTATTCCTTGCTGCCCAGTACGAAAGCTGGGCAGTACCCATTGCCGTATTGCTTTCTTTGCCGATCGCAGCCTTAGGTGCTTACTTAGGGGTTTGGGCCACAGGGCTTAATAATGATATTTATTTCCAGATAGGGCTGGTCACGCTGATCGGTTTGGCGGCCAAAAACGCTATCCTTATCGTAGAGTTCGCTAAAGTACAGGTGGATGCCGGGGTAAATGTAGTAGACGCTGCTATTTACGCAGGAAAGATGCGTTTCCGCCCGATTCTGATGACATCCCTCGCCTTTATACTGGGTATGCTTCCGATGGTGTTGGCCAGCGGGCCGGGTTCGGCTTCACGGCACAGTATCGGTACGGGGGTTTTCTTCGGCATGCTGGTAGCCATTACGGTGGGTATTGTATTGGTTCCTTTCTTTTTTGTACTGATCTATAAAATAAGGGGGAAGATACGGCTCGATAACATAGTTAAAAGAAAAAGGGTATGAAGCGCTATTATATTATTCTCTTTGTTTTTTTTATCCTACTTCCATCCTGTAAAATAGGAAAGAAATACGCACGTCCGGAATTGAACCTGCCGGATGCGATCACAGGCACGAACGAAACGGAGCCGCCGGTTGATATAGAAAATCTTCACTGGCAAAGTATCTATACCGATACGGTATTGCAACGCCTGATAGGCGTCGCGCTGGAGAACAATAAAGATATGCTTATCGCGAGCGCCCGCATCAAAGAGATGGCTGCCACGAAGCGTATTTCGTTTGCCAATATATTCCCCGCGCTGGACGGGCGCCTGAACGCACAGAAAGAAGAGTTGAATTATGGCGGGCACAATGCCAAACCTGACCCTGAATTTTCGGCTAAGGTGGCATTGTCGTGGGAGTTAGACCTTTGGGGGAATCTTCGCTGGGCCAATGAAGCGGCTATTGCGTCTTATATGCAGTCGGTGGAGGCGCAGCGTGCCTTACAGCTAACGATCGTTGCGGAGGTAGCGGCGGCTTATTACGAGCTTTGCGCGCTCGACCGTGAACTGGCTATCGTGCAGCAAACCGTTGATGCGCGCCGCGAAGGCGTAAGGCTGGCCCGGTTACGGTATGAAGGTGGACTTACTTCTGAAACACCTTACCGCCAGGCGGAAATTGAATTGGCGCGTACGGAAACCCTGCTTCCCGAACTGGAACAACAACTGAAACTAAAGGAAAACGACTTGTCTTTTCTTATGGGGCAATATTCGGGAGTCATACCCCGTGGTAAGTCGTTGGCAGAACAGCATTTACCGGAAACCCTGCCTGTCGGTCTCCCTTCATCGCTTTTAGAACGCCGTCCGGATATGAGGCAGGCGGAGCAGCAGTTGCGTGAGGCTAACGCAAGGGTAGGAGTAGCGCAAACCGATCTGTTTCCTAAGATCAGGCTTACGGGAAATTTTGGTGTGGAAAGTGACGAACTGGGTAATTTGCTGAAAAGCCCGGCGTGGTTTGTTGCAGGGGATTTACTGACACCGCTTTTTGCTATGGGCAAGAATAAGGCAAGGCTGAGGGCGGAACGCGCACGGTACGAACAGGAAGTGTATGCTTACCAGAAAAGCGTACTGGAAGCTTTCAGGGAAGTTAATAATGCGATTATCAGCCTTCGTAAAGTGAAAGAGGTAAGGGCATCGAGGGCACGCCTTGAGGCTTCGTCGCAAAGCCACTCCCAGCTGGCCTATCTTCAATACATCAATGGTGTGACCAACTATATCGACGTACTGGATGCCCAGCGTAGCCTTCTGGATGCGCAGATAAGCCTCAATGACGCGATACTTGACGAACTGCTTTCCATTGTTTACCTGTACAAAGCCCTCGGAGGAGGATACTGATCATTCCGACTTTAAGGATTTTACCGGATTAAGGTTTGCCGCCTGCCAGCTTTGCAACGATACGGCTATTACCGAAATGAATAATACGGATAATCCCGCGGATGCGTAAATCCACCATTCCAACTGGGTTTTATGCGCAAAGTTTTCAAGCCACCGGGTCATTACATACCAGGAAGCAGGAATGGCGATGACAAAGGCAATTGAAATCCAGATAATGAAACGGTTATTCAGCATTTGTACAATATTATAGGGAGTCGCGCCATTTACTTTCCTTATTCCTATTTCTTTTGTCTTTCTTTTGATAATGAAGGCCATAATAATGATCAGCCCCAGGTTGGCGATAATCAGGCTCAGCAGGGAAAAGATATGCACCAGTGATTCGGCGTTTAATTCATTGTGGTACACTTCGCTGTACACATTCTGCAGGAAGGTGTAATCCGCCGGATATTCGGGAATCAGTTCATTCCATACCCGGTTGAATGTTTCCATCCCTCTGGCGGTATTCCCGGGATTAAGTTTTACCATAATGCAGTTGAGGAACATTTTCCGTTGTAGAAGGATCTGAGGGATAGATTCTTCATAGGTGGTGGTATATGTAAAATCGTCGGTGACGCCTACTATTTCTCCTTGAGGAATATATCCTATACTGCCGCTGGCATATAACCGCTTACCGATAGCTTCTTCGGGAGAATTAAAACCCAGTAACCGCATGGCTTTACGGTTGATGATGTATTCTTCCGTCCGGTCGGATACCAACGGGTTATTGCCGGTGCGATAGGATTGGAACAGGTTTGCTTCCTCCTGAAACGACCAACCTGTTTGTTTAAACGTTCGGCCTGCGACGGGTTTGATATGGAAGAAGGGAAGAAAATCGTCGCCCACCACTAAAATGGGAATTCTCATATTGTTCTCCTCACTTTCACCTTCTTTCCTGAAAAGCATCATATCGCGTATAGCGGAACCGGGAAGCTGCATAGCAGCCGTTACTAATTCTATGTCGGGGTATTGGAGTAACTCCTTTTTTAATATTTCGTATTTTTCTTTTACTGCATCGGGTTGTTCTTTCATGACCAGTATGGAATTTTCTTTTCCTCCTACCTGGGATGTTTTTATCAGGTCGATCTGTTTACTGATACCAAAACTGACAATCACAATAAACATAACCATGCAATACTGCCCGATCAACATAAACTTTACATTGGATAAGGAAAAATTAACCGGTCGTATATCCTGGCTGGTATTCAGGAAAAGCGTGGCAGACATCTTACTTACGACAGGAAGCAGCGATATACTCCACACGGCAAAAAGGAAAAGCACAGCTATAATACCGGTTTCCAATGGGGTAACCATAGCTGGTGAAACCTTTATAAACGGATGTAACAGGTAAGCGATTAATCCGCCAAACAGGACAGAGGCAATACCGAGCCCACAAGCAAACAGGCTTTCATCTTTAAAAACAGACCATTTAGGTGCTCCATTCAGCCGCAGTAACTGGTAATATTTGCGGTTGTAAGAGAAGATGAGTCCGGAGTTTAACCACAGGTTGAATAAGACAATCAGCAACAATAGGATATTGGCGCCTATTACAAGGTAAATATAATAGATATTGCCGTTAGGTTCCATCTCACGCAATACTTTACTGTGCAGGTGTATATCTTTAAGGGGCATCAATAAAGCGGTCGGTGCCGTTATTTTTGCATCGGTCGTTTCGGCCAACCTGTTGTCGAGCTGTTGTTTCAGGTTGGCCATGTTTGCCTGCGGATGAAGCAGTAAATAAATGTAGGCAAAATCGTTGGCGGTTATATCCGGCCGGTTTAGAATTAAATCAGTATGAAAATGGGAAGTTTCCGTAAAGTTTTCGAATACACCGCTAATAAAGACAGTTCTGGCCTGTATTTTACGACCGGAAAGTTCCATTTGTTTGCCAACAGGTGATTCCTGCCCGAATAATTCCTTGGCTAAACGTTCGCTTATCACCGCTTTTTCAGGACCGTTCAACACGTCTTTTTTATCACCATATAAGAGTTTATAGCTGAAAACTTCAAAGAAGTTGGAGCTGATAAAATATAAATCATTGACAACATGCTTTCTATCGTGAATTGAAAGGATGCCTGTGGCGACTTTGTCCATAAAAACGGCATCTTCAATTTCGGGAATATCAGTAAATAAAGGGGTGCTTTTGGAAAATCCCCAGTTCCGCCCGTCTACCGCTTCGTTTTCGTATTGAATGGAAAAACGTGCAATCCTGTCTGCCTTTTCATTAAAACGATCATAGCTCATTTCCCGTTTGATATAAGCAAACGACATGATCAGACAACAAAAGATAATAGATAGCCCCAGCAGGTTCACAATCCGTAAGGATTTTCCCTTATTTATCCGTTTTACAAGCATAAGCGTATTGTTTATATGATATTTTGAAACAAATAAATTGCAATTTATTTGTTTCAAATAATATGCCAAATATCATATCTTGTTGTTATTCAGTTGATAAAATAGGCTGCCGGTTTGCTATTTGTGTCAAAATATTGGACATGCTTGTCCAATATTTTGACAATGGATGAGAGGGAAGCCGTATTAATATGCGTTAATACGTTAATTTATTTAAAAGGATATTATTCTTTTTACGTTTGTTTTGATAATAATATGGGTAAGATGACCTTTCGGAATTCATATACAAAATTAGGGGTGAAAATCCCTTTATCCAGGTGGTTATTTATATCACGGAACGTCCAGAATTTTCCGGTTTCCAGTTCCTCTTTATCCGGTGTAAGCATGCCGTTATAATTGGTATAATATGTATAGACCAACTCTTTTTCAATATCCGATTCAAATATATAACTGCTGATAAATACAGGTATAAAAGCATCCATGCCCAATTCTTCGCTGGCTTCCCGGCTTAAAGCCTCCTGTACCGTTTCATCCAGGTTGATATGGCCTCCTACGGCTGTGTCCCATTTTCCGGGTTGGATATCTTTATTAGCCGACCGTTTTTGCAGGTACAACTCACCCGCACTATTAAATATATGGAGATGTACAACAGGATGGAGCAACATGCTTCCGTTATGACATTCCTGACGTAAAGCTTTGCCTACCTGTAAGCCTGCTTCATCGACTAAAGGAAACCATTCTTCTTTATGCATATTTTTTTATACAAATTTAATACGAATATCTAAAATGCAGACATATGTTCCAAAATAGAATACAAAATATGTGTCATTTTATTAGTATCTTCGTGATAGGATGCGAAAGATAATACATATTGATATGGATGCCTTCTATGCATCGATCGAACAACGCGATTTTCCACAATACAGGGGAAAACCTCTTGCGGTAGGGCATGCAGAGGCGAGGGGTGTGGTGGCGGCGGCAAGTTATGAGGCAAGGCCGTACGGCGTACGGTCGGCTATGGCTTCTGCCATAGCGTTGCGAAAATGTCCCCATCTTATTTTTGCTTCCCCGCGTTTTGATGTTTACAGGGAAGTATCCGACCAGATAATGGATATTTTTATTGACTATTCCGACCTGGTTGAACCTTTATCCCTTGACGAGGCTTTTCTGGATGTGACGGTCAACCATAAGAATATGTCTTCTGCCACCCTGATTGCTAGGGAAATAAAGTCGCGCATACGTGAAAAAACGGGATTAACGGCATCTGCGGGGGTCTCTTTCAATAAATTCCTGGCTAAAATAGCTTCCGATTTTAAAAAGCCTGACGGCCTGTTTGTTATTCAACCTAAGGATGCGGAAACATTTGTGGAATCCCTGGAAATTGAACGTTTCTACGGGGTGGGGAAAGTTACGGCAAAAAAGATGCATGAACTGGGTATCCATACCGGGGCAGACCTTAAAAAAATGAGCAGGGAGCGGTTGGTTTACCATTTTGGAAAAGCCGGGAATATCTATTATGAAAATGCCCGCGCTATTGATGAAAGGGAAGTTAATCCGCACCGCATACGTAAATCGCTCGGGGCGGAAAACACATTTGATACGGATCTGGAAATATCTACCAAGATGACGCTTGAACTCTATCACATTGCCCGCCGGGTATGGGAACGTGTGGAAGCCAAGCAATTTTACGGCAGGACAATCACCCTGAAGATCAAATATGTGGATTTTGAAATAATCAACCGTAGTAAAACGCTTCCTTTGTTGGTTAAGGAGTTTGAACTGTTCTGGAACATTGCGCGTGAATTGCTGAAACAAATAGATACAAGCCAAAAGAAAGTACGGCTGATGGGGTTAAGTATGAGCAATAATGAAGAACTGAAATTCCCATTGGGAGGCATTCAACTTGAAATACCCTTTCCGCCGGTTTAGATGGTAAAGAGGAAAAACATCCATAACTGTTCCGGTTTGCTAATGATTGGTTTGGAGGTGTAAAGTGTTTTACTAGGGTTGGGGTATATATAAAAAATTAGAGGCTGTCATCACGACATCCCCTAACCAACTTTGTTAACCTTAAATCTAATACTATTATGAAAAAACCACAATACAAAGATAAAGGTTATTTTATTATTGTCAATAGCTTAAATGCTAAAGAATGTTGTGTAACATATAACAAAAGCTAATAAAATTCATATAATTTACTATTTGCTGTTCTGGGTGGCCAGACTTATTACTAAAATACTGATGATCGACAGCGGAAGCGCAAATAATATCGGGTCGATAGCGAACCAGGGGTAAACATCTATCAGAACATCTCTTCCGAACAATGCCCTGCATAATCCGATAGGTGCCGCTTCTGCTTTGTGGAGGAACAGCATGGCGAACAGGCTGGCAAGCGCACCCACCCATAAACTGGCAAGCGCACCCTGGCGGGTCACTTTTTTCCAATACAATGTACAGAAATAGGCTGGCAGGAAGGTGGCGGCGCAAACTCCCATAAATAAAGCTGTTCCGCGGGCGATAATACTTGCACTCAGCGTATAGCAGATAATATAACTTACCAAAATGGAGCAAAGAACACCGATACGTACCCCTAAGGTAGAATTAGGATTATTTCTACGGCCTAACCTGTGGAAAATATCTGACCCGAACGCTCCGCCCATGGTGTGGAACTGCGCACTAAGGGTTGACATGCTTGCGGATAGGATACACAGCATAAACACGGCGCCAAACCAGTCGGGCATAGCTTTGTCGATAAACAAAGGTATGATCTTATCCATATCTTGTACTACTTCGGAAGAAACCATTCCTTGCGTCTGGAGAAAGAATAAGTTTGATAACGCTCCCACATGGTAGATCGCCCCCACGGTTACAATAATAAATACACAGCCTATCAGTACACCCCGGTTAAGTTGCTTGGTACTGTCTACCATCATAAAGCGGACCACTAATTGCGGCTGTGCCAGGCAACCGATACCCACGCCCAGGATCAATGATGTTACGAGCGAATACCATTGCGGCGAACCTGTAACCGGCATAGCCGTCCATCCCTGATGCCCCAGCGCCTTGAAGCGTTCCGGAACAAGGTGTGCTATGTCCGTAAGCTCACGGTTGGCTTCTGTAAAACCCATTCCCATGATCTGGTAAAACCAGAAAAGCAGGAACAGCATACATAAAAACATAATAACCGCCTGTAAAGCGTCTGTATATAATACGCCCTTGATACCTCCTGAAATAACATAAGCTGCAACAATTAGGGTAAATATCAATAATGCTAGGTCGAGGTTAATATTGAATATCTGCTCTATAAATACAGCGCCTCCCTTCATAACAACAGCGGCATACATCGGCATACCGATAAAAATTATCGCAGCGATAAATATCTGGATCGTACGCGACTTATAATGCAACCCGAGCAATTGTGCGAACGTACTTGCATTATGCTCGACACCGAGTTTGCGTGTCCTGCGTCCGAAAAATATGAATGCAACAATAACTCCCATCAGCATATTCAGCATGCAAAGCCATTGTATTCCCATGCCAAATGTAGCGGCAACACCGCCAAAGCCTACAATAGCAGATGCGGAAATAAATGTGGCTCCATAAGATAAAGCCATAATAATGGGGTTCACCTGTCGTCCGCCCAGCATATAATCACTGTCGCTTTTTGTCCGCTTATATCCCAGATAGCCAAGGTATGCAATGGCAAACATATAGATTATGACTACGATTCCTAAGGTAAGGGTACTCATTTTTCCGGGTGTTTAGGGTTATTATTGTCGTCGTCTTTATTCCAACGGGTAATTCCGAACCAAAGCGCAAAAGCCACACACATAAAGGATAACAAATAAGCTAACCAGATACCGGGGTCGTCAATTCCAAACATGAAAAATATTTTTTAGTGGGAAAGAATTATAGAATGCTTCCTTCCCTGTGGTTTATACTTTAATAAGATCGTTTTCGCAAATATATTCGAGGTTTTGCCGGCGGATCACTTCGCGCGCCGACTCCCTGTTGTTCGTTCTCAATATCAGGATGGCTTTCCCGTTGATAGCAAAGCTATACATATACTCTATACTGAGTCCCGCCTTGGTGAAGTGCAATAATGTTTCTGCAAAGCTTCCGGCTGATGACCCTGTTACAATAGCCAGGACATCCGTCAGGTTGGCGCTTACATTATTGTTTTTCAGTATTGTATGCGCTTTTTGCGGATCACTTACAATCATACGCATAATGCCGAACTCGGAAGTATCGGCAATCGTTGCAGCGATAATACGTATATTCTCTTCACCCAGGAGTTTCAGTATTTCGCTGAGCTTTCCATACTTGTTTTCCAGAAAAATGGATATTTGATGAACTGTCATGTTATGAATGATTAACGATGAATGATTAATGATTAACGGACAAAATTGATCGTTATTTATTAACCGTTATTATATTATTTTTCTCAAGTCTTTCACACGTACTGCTTTGCCCTCCTGAACAGGAAGCGAACCTTTGGCTACCAGCTTAATCTTTGGGGTAAGCAATAATTCGTCGCGAAGCTGACGGGTGATCTCCTTTGTCAAACGTTGAAGTACCCCGTAATCGTCGGTAAAAAGGTCGCTTAGTTCCACTTCAATTAGCATTTCGTCGCTATTGCCAATCGTTTCTAAGGTGATCAGGTAATTACTGCCTAATTCCTTAAACTGCATCAGTATCGTTTCTACCTGCATAGGAAAAAGGTTTACGCCTTTCAGGATGATCATATCGTCGCTGCGTCCCTGGAATCGTGCGATACGGTTATGTGTACGTCCGCAACGGCATTCCCCCGGGATAAGGTGTGTAAGGTCGCGTGTGCGGTAGCGGATCAAAGGCATAGCTTCACGGTTAATAGTAGTCAGCACCAGTTCGCCTACTTCCCCTTCGGCAACGGGTAATAATGTTTCAGGATCAATAATTTCTACGATAACATAATCTTCCCAAATGTGCAGTCCGTTCTGTTCGGTACATTCAAAAGCGACACCTGGACCGTTCATTTCCGACATTCCGAAACAGTTATACGCTTTAACACCTAAAAGTTGCTCTATGCGTTTACGCTGTTCTTCCGAATGCGGTTCGGCTCCTATACATATGGTACGGAGTTGGGTATCGCTTTGCGGATCTATACCCATTTCATGCATCACCTCAGCCAGGCGGGTAGCGTAACTCGGAATGATATGCAGGCAGGTTGTACCGAAATCTTTAATAAATTTGATTTGCCGTTTGGTATTGCCCGCTGCAGCCGGTACGGTAAGCGCTCCCAATTTCTCGGCGCCGTACTGGAAGCCCAGCCCTCCGGTGAACATGCCGTAACCTGATGTGTTCTGGAATACATCTGTATCCCGTAATCCCACCATGTACATGCAACGTGCCACCTGGTTGGCCCATTCGTCGAGGTCTTTCCAGGAATGGAGCACTACAGTAGGGTTTCCCGTCGTTCCGCTTGATGAATGTAGTCTTACACACTCTTTTAAAGGGATCGCTGCCATGCCGTAAGGATAATTATTACGCAGGTCGTCCTTGGTAGTGAAAGGTAGTTTGTTTAGGTCGTCCAACGAACGGATACTGTCTGCTGTAATATGGTTTTCAGTGAATACTTGTTTATAAAAAGGAGAGTTAGCTGCCAATTGTATGGTATTTCTTAATTTTTCAATCTGCAACTGTTCCAGTTTTTCCCGACTCAAGGTTTCAATCTCCTGTTGCCAATACGTCATCATCGGTTTAGAGTTGTTATAAATATTTCTTTTAATTAGTTTGCAAAGGTATCATTTATTTAATATTCCGTAAGGATTTTACGGCAAAATATTAGTATTTCTTACGTATGTGAACGTTTTTATACAACTTAGTTATCTTAGGTAAAAACCAGGCTGACAGGAAGCTGAAATGAGTTTTTGCAACACCAGGAAGCGATTTGTTTTGTTTTTAAGAGAGTTCATAAAAAGTTTTTATTATATAAATAATATCTTATATTTGCTAAACCTTAAGTCAAATAGTCAGGAACAGAAGTCGCTATGCTGATGGTAACATTTTTCTTTAACAGGAAAGACGGTAAAGGATTAAAAATAATCAATCATCTGGGGCCGAGCGGCGAAGAATATAAGTATCTCTTAGGGGTTACATTAGATGAAGAGAATCAGGAAATCTTTGTGAATGATCACTGGACAAGGAAAATATTGGTATATGACTTGTCCGGAAATTTTAAATGCTCTTTCAATCATAAAGAAGATAGCCAGTATGGTATGGATATATATAATTTTGACAGAAATCACTTAATTTGTAATGACGGTGCAATAAGTAATGACCTGTTGGGAAACGCTAATGATTTTTTAATTATATCCAAACAGGATGGAAGTGTTACAAAAGAAATTCTAATTCCTTACAAACAAAAGATTTTGTCGAATGTGATGTTAGCGGGTAGCAATACATTTCTGCCGGTCCGTAACCGGACCTTGGTGCCGCATGGTGGCATAGCTGGACGCTTATGGACGCTTCTCAGATACGATATATTTGTTTAAATCTGACTACAGTATGACTCCCTTAATGGTACGGACTCCTCCGATACAAGACATGACTCCGGGAATTTTTTTATATCCGGCAGTTCTAACCGACCGTTATTGCTTTATGCAAACTGTAAAAGCGGAATGGGATTGGGCAGCCAATACCGGGTATACACGCGTTAATTTGCTATATGACAAAGCAGAGAATGCCCTATTTGAATGTATAGTGTACAATGGAGATTTTACAATCAAACAACCTGTAATCATGACATCGGAAATTACTTATGGAGATAAGAAAATCGCATGTGTACAAAATATTAGAAGCGGAATATCTTATTGATGCATATAAAAAAGGAGAGCTGAAAAATAAATTAAAAGAAATAGCCTCTACATTAGATGAAGAATCTAATCCGGTGATTATGTTGGTAAAGTATAAGATTTAGTAGTTTGAGGGGTAATGGCTAACCTTATTGATTATGCATCACGGAATTAAAATAATAAAAAAATTATATGGTTGAAGATGAAAATACTTTTTATATCGTTCCGGTAAAGTAGTAAAATTTGGTACGGAAAGAAATCTTCCCGATCGAAAGGTCAAGTAAAATAAAGAAATGCTGGTAAGTGATTATCTAGTTTCCAAGTTTTCCCGACCAGGAGTTTGAAGTAGTAATTGGGGTGGTGAATTCCATATCACCTGTTCTTTCCAACAATAATTATCAAATTGATATAGAATTACCTGTCGGCCTTACGACTAACTAAAGTAAAAAACCGACTGGTAATCCATAAAATGAAAGCTTTCTGAAGACTTTAGGCTTATCAAACAATTTTTTATGCCGCTCAACGCATCTTTAAAGAAGGCTTTTAGTAGAGAGGCTATGAGAAGGAAATTTCGTATCTTTGCATCTTTATAAACGAATATAATGAATCAAAGATATCCTTCAGTTCTTTTGGAAAATGCCGTCAACGAACTGGCATCTTTACCGGGAATAGGAAGAAAAACGGCGCTTAGGTTGGCCCTTTATATGTTACGGCGTGATATTGGGTATACAGAAAGGTTTGCCTCTGCATTAACGGCTTTGCGTAAAGAGGTAAAGTATTGTAAGGTCTGCCATAATATATGTGATGACGATATTTGCGGTATCTGCAATGATCCCCGCCGCGACCATTCACTGGTATGCGTGGTTGAGAATATAAAGGAAGTAATGGCTATTGAAAATACCGGGCAGTTTAGGGGTGTTTACCATGTGCTTGGCGGGATTATTTCGCCGATGGACGGGATAGGACCGGCAGACCTGGAAATAGACAGCCTGGTGCGACGCGTGGCCAACAACGAAGTTAAAGAGGTTATTCTTGCCCTTAGTACTACAATGGAAGGCGATACAACTAATTTTTTTATTTACCGGAAATTATCAACATACGACACAAAGGTATCGGTAATAGCACGGGGTGTTTCAATTGGCGATGAAATAGAATATGCCGATGAAATAACGTTGGGGCGTTCTATTGTAAACAGGACTACTTTTAACGACTCTATTAAACAATAAAAATAACGGTGAATGATTAACGATTAACGTTTAACTAATAATTGTTTGTTCATAAAAGAAATTGGTTTTAGCCAGTGATAGCTACCTTCATTACTAATTCATAGAACTACGGTTGATAAAAAGATGGCATTTGCCACAAATTTTAATTGTTAAACATTAATTATTAACCGTTATAAACATGACGCTTATGTACGAAGATGTTAAGGTTTCGATTGTTATTGTCAATTATAATGTAAAATATTTCCTTGAACAGTGTTTGTTTTCTGTGCAGGCTGCTGTGGCGGGTATTGATGCTGAGGTTTTTGTGGTGGATAACAACTCGACGGACGGGTCGGTAGCCTATTTTCGACCGAAGTTTCCGGAGGTAAGATTTATTGAGAACAAAGATAATCCCGGTTTTGCAGTTGCTAATAATCAGGCAATAAAAATGTGTAAGGGTGAATATATTTTACTGTTGAATCCCGATACGGTTATCGGGGAAGGGAGCATTCGCACTTTGTGCTTTTTTATGGACGAACACCCCAAAGCTGGTGGGGTAGGAGTTAAAATGCTTGATGGGCATGGCGTTTTCCTGCCGGAAAGCAAGCGTAGTTTTCCTTCGCCGTGGGTTTCTTTTTGCAAATTGTTCGGATTGTCGAAACTTTTTCCCCGATCGAAGATATTTGCCCGCTACAGTCTGCCTTACCTGAGTGAGGAAAAACAGCACAAGGTGGAGGTACTGGCCGGCGCTTTTATGATGTTGCGTCATGAAACACTGGATAAAATAGGTTTGCTGGACGAAGCATTTTTTATGTACGGTGAGGATATCGATTTATCATATCGTATATTTCTTGGAGGCTATCAGAATTATTACCTTCCAGAACGTATTTTGCATTATAAAGGTGAAAGTACAAAGCGCAATGACCTGTCTTTCGTAAAGAATTTCTACGGGGCAATGCTTATTTTTTATAAAAAGTATTATCCACATTCAGGTTGGTTAATGTCTTTCTTTATCCGGTGTACTATCGGCATAAGGGCTTTATTTTCGATCTTTAAACGTTTATTGGGCAGTAAATCCCCAAAGAGAAAAATAAAACATCGTCGTCTTCTTATCCTTTGCAGAGAAAAACATTTTGAAAAAATTCGAGCCGGAGCCGCCCGTGAAATGCCGGAACTGGAATATATAAATTTATGGGATATGGATGTGGAGCGGGTGATGGATGCTATCTGCCGGCGAAACCAGATGAAGAATTTTACTGATATATGTTTTTGTTATCCGGATGTAAGGTTTGAACAAATGCTTCTTTTTATGGATTCAATGGTGAATAAACATACGGTATATCATATTTATAATACAGAAAGCGGACAATTAGTTTCGCACGGGAAATAAAATGACGTTACTGAAAAATGATAAAATTATCCTGAGACCTTTGGAACCTGAAGATCTCGATTTACTTTACAAATGGGAGAATGATTCTGCTATTTGGAGTTCGGGTAATACCATGTCTCCGTATTCACGTTATGTTTTGAAAGAATATATTGCGCAATCTCATCTTAATATTTATGATCTGAAGCAATTACGCCTGATGATTGAACTTTGCCGTGAGGGTAAGGCAGCCGGAATGGTTGATCTCTATGATTTCGATCCTCATAACAAGAAAGCGGGAGTGGGGATTTTGCTTGATCCGGAATTTCAGGGAAACGGAATTGCTACTGAATCGCTCAGACTTTTGACAGAGTATGCATTTTCTTTCCTTAAATTGCATCAATTGTATGCCTATATTGCCATAACAAACAGTCGGAGCAAAGACCTTTTTATCCGTTCGGGATTTTCTGTATCCGGGAAAATGAAGGACTGGATATCAACAGAAAGTGGTTTTAGGGATGTATTCATATTGCAGAAATTGGCTATGGAATAAGTTGCTTATCCGATTTTCCGGGTAAGCAACTTATTTCATAATTATTCTACGGTATAGCCTTTTATTTGGGCAAAAGATAAAATGGATTCATTAATGGCTTTACCCAGATCATCTCCTCCGGGCCGTTCTTTTTTAGACTCATTTTCAATATATTCCTGTCTTTTAGTGGCAAGGTCGGCAATCTGTTTTTGAATGGTTTTACGTTCTTCTTCTTTTTGTTTTACTATTTCTTTGATTTCTTCTTTCGATTTATTTTGTAATTCTTTCGGTAAATGTTCATTTTCAATAGTTTCAAGTGCAGTAGCATCCTCACTTAATTTGTCTACCAAATCCCATGCCGTATTTTTATAAACCGATTTTGCTTTGCTTACAGCGCGTTCAGCATAGTTGGATGATGAAATGGATCGTGCGTTAGCATCCTGCCGGGCCTGATTTTCTTTCTTTGATTGCCCTATCCGGCCGTAGCTGATATAGGTATCGTTTAACTTTATGTTACATTGACTGATTTCATCATCGTAAGGAGTAGCAATATATTTAACTTTTGCATCTGAATTTATATTGAAGAATTTACCGTTCCCCCTGATTGCTGCATCTTGCCAAAAATCGCGGATGCCGGTATCCCTGTTACCGCAATGGATCGTATTAACAAAAATATTCCTGTCAACGGCGTTTTTAATCGCATCTTTGTATTTAATTTTTCCTTGCTCGAATATCTCGTTTCCGGCTATATAAATGAGTTTCATATCGGCCTGCTGGTTTCCCCATTCCAGTTGACGGGTCGCTTTATGTATAACCGTACCGCAGTACTCCTCGCTTCCCCCGGCAGTCAATATAAATAGTTCCTGCGAGATCAGATCCAGATCTGTTGTCAGAGGTGTTATTTGACGGATAAAATCTCCGTCGTAGCGATTATAGCTGCCGTATTCATATAAAGCGATTTCAATTTGCGGTGTCTTACCTTTATATTTTAGCGTTGTCAGTGTATTCACAATATTCCATAGGCGAGACTTAGCCTGTTCTATTAACCCTTGCATACTTCCGGAGGTGTCCAGCAGAATAGCCACTTGTATTCTTTCGCCATCGTATGATCCTGTAGTTTGAGGTTCATCGGGTATTGTAAATGTTTTTTCGGGTTGTTTGGCCGATGCAGTTCTTTTACAACTAATGGCAGTTAATGTAAAAGCAAATAATACCGTGCTTAATAAAATAATCTTTTTCATATCATTGATATTTTTCATATGTTTATGGTTCAAATATATAGGGTTGAAAAATAGATTTCCGATAAGAATGGGTGAACTGATGCTATGAATGGGTGTACCATACGATATAAATGGATGAAAAGGATTTACTTTGTACTGGTTATAAGAAAAAAATGAAATACATCGTCATATATATTTTATTAATGCTTCTTCCTCCGGGTATGACGGCTCAGGAAGATTCGGTTTTTAAAAGGAAATCATTTAAACGGAGCAGTGCTGTTTTTGAATTATCGAAATCACTGGAGCAAGCTGTTTCAAATGATACGCTGGCCGCCGATTACGAAAAGGTGGCCAAGGAGTTTATCGACACCGGAGATTTTATGAAAGCGGAAGATTATTTCAACCGGGCTTTGAAAATTTACGAATCGGGCAATAATAAATCCAAAAGAGCCTATATCGAACGTGAAATAGCTAAGGTGAGGGAATTGCAGGGTAATTATTCCGGAGCCATTGAAAGTTTCACAAAAGCCGGCAACTTATCGGAGAGCGGTTCGATGAAAGAATTAAATCTCAATGATGCCGAACGTTTGAAAAACAGACCTGACCCTCGTACACAATCCTCATATATAAAGCGTAATATTGACTTGTTGAATACGATACCTTCGGGTCACACTGATGACAAAATAAACGCTTATTCGCAAATGGCTGAGGTCAGCAATCAATTGAACGATGCCGAAGCGGCAGTAAGCAATCTGCAATCTGCTTTGGAAGTGGCGGAAAAGCCTTCTCAGACATTACAGGTAAAAAGAGAGATTGCCAATGTATATGCATCGGAAAATGAACTTGAAAAGGTAATCGATATCAATAAAGAAATACTTGAAGAAGCCGTAAAAACAAGTAATACAAAAGTCAGGATTGAACAATTGAAGGCTTTGTCTTCGGCTTATATAGAAAATGAAGAGATTTCAAAAGGAATAGCTTCTTTACAACAAGCTTACGATCTTGCCATAGAGGAAGGGAATACATTGGAGGCCAAGAACAGCCTGAAATTATTAGTAGACCTGTACAGTAAAGAAAATAATTACCGTAAGGCTTTGGATATATATGCCGATTTTATGAGCAAACTTGAAACATTGGTAAAGTCTGACAGTACATTGATTGATGAAAAGATATTTGAGGTACATGAGCAGAAAATAGCCGGCCTGGAAAAAGAACGTGCCCTAAAGGATGAATTAATACGAAAAAAGAATTTGACTAATTCCATACTCGGTGGGTCAATTATATTGGCATTGATATTATTCCTATTTATCCTTAAAGTGCTCTACTCGATCAAAAAGAAAAACAAAAAAATAGCATTGCAATCTTTACGTCGTGAGATGAATCCTCATTTTATTTTTAACAGTCTGAACAGCGTTAATCAGTTTATTGCCCAAAACAATGAGTTGGAAGCTAATAAATATCTATCATCCTACTCAAAACTGATGCGCAATATCATGGAAAACTCCAATAAAGATTTTACGCCTTTATCTACGGAATTAGAGCAAATAAGAGAATATCTTGATTTGGAACACATGCGTTTTAAAGATAAATTTACTTATGCAATCAATTTGGATGAGGGAATCGATATGGATGCAACCTATATTCCGAATATGCTGATCCAGCCACAACTTGAAAATGCCGTTTGGCATGGTTTACGTTATCTGAGTGGGCATGGTTTATTGCAATTAACCATAAAAAAAGAAGATAATAGTATGGTTATCATAATTGATGACAACGGCATAGGTCTGAAAAAAAGCAATGAGTTAAAAACAAAGCATCAAAAAGAGCATAAATCCCGGGGACTCACCAATACACACGAACGAATTAAGTTGCTGAACAGCTTATATAATTGTAAAATAACCATCGACATAATTGAGAAGTATAATCAAGGAAAAGGAGAACAAGGAGTATTGGTTATTCTTCGGTTTCCTCAAATGACAAAATGAAAATAAATGATGGATTTTTCAACAAGAATGATATGTTAAAAAATATTACCCGCGCAGGAAAATTTATTTTCCNNGCGTAATGTAATTTTAGTGCTCAGAAAGTGACATTTTGATCATTCCGATTTTTTACGGTTTATACATGACGATTGCCACTCGTGAGTGGGCACAGGCATAGTAAAAAAACATTTTTTCAATTAGGAGTCTGCTTCATTTATAGCGTATAGGTTTACTTGTAAACAAAATAGGACATTATTAGGAATATCGTTTTCATGGAAGTTAGTATAGAATAAGCTAATTAATGTTGTCAGCAGTGTATATTCAAATATACGCGTATATTATATAGTATTACATCACTGTTCGTTGAAATTTTGTGTTAATGAATGATACGGGTATACAAGTACGAAATAATATAAAAAGCATGTTATCCATAAAATCACTACTTTTGCATATGAATTCATTTAGACCGGATGCCTGGTTACCTACAACAAAGAAAGAAGTAGAGGCGCGGGGTTGGGATTATATTGATGTAATCCTTTTTAGTGGCGATGCATATGTTGATCATCCATCATTTGGTGCAGCGGTTATCGGCAGGCTTTTAGAATCAGAGGGTCTACGGATAGCTATAGTTCCACAACCTGATTGGCGGGGTGACCTCAGAGATTTTAAAAAACTGGGTAAACCGCGTCTTTTTTTTGGCGTTTCACCCGGTGCAATGGACTCGATGATCAATCATTATACAGCTAATAAAAGGTTACGGAGCGATGATGCCTATACTCCTGATCGCCGCCCGGGTATGCGTCCCGATTACCCCAGTATTGTTTATACTCATATTTTAAAAAGTCTGTATCCGGATGTGCCGGTAGTTTTAGGCGGAATTGAAGCGTCTTTAAGACGGCTTACACATTATGATTATTGGCAGGATAAACTTAAGCCAAGCATCCTTATCGACAGCCGTGCCGACCTATTAATTTATGGTATGGGAGAACAGCCTCTAAAAGAAATTGTAAAAAGATTAAAGACCGGTGAAAATTTTTTTGATTTAAAGGATATACGTCAAACGGCATATCATTTGGAAGTTGAATCGGATACCTGTTTTCCGCTTCCAACAGATATTGTTCTTTTTTCTCATGAAGAATGTTTAAGAGAAAAGATTAAACAGGCTAAGAATTTTCGTCATATAGAAGAAGAATCCAATAAGTATCAAGCTTCACGTATTTTACAACAAGTCGGCAACCGGATGGTTATCGTTAATCCGCCCTTCCCACCGATGACTGAGTCCGAAATAGATGCATCTTTCGATCTCCCGTATACGCGGTTGCCTCATCCTAAATATAAAGGAAAAGTTATACCGGCTTTTGAAATGATAAAGTTTTCGGTAAATCTTCATCGAGGCTGTTTCGGAGGATGCTCATTTTGTACTATTTCCGCTCATCAGGGTAAATTTATTGCTTCGCGAAGTAAAGAATCGATTTTACGGGAAATAGACCATATAATTAAAATGCCTGATTTTAAAGGGTATCTAAGCGATTTAGGCGGACCTTCCGCTAATATGTATCGAATGAAAGGTAAAAACGAAAATATTTGCCGACAATGTAAAAAGCCTTCCTGTATTTATCCGGGTATATGTAATAACCTGAATGCAGATCATGCTCCTATGCTTGAGATATATAAGGAAATTGATAGTTTACCTCAAATAAAAAAATCTTTTATTGGAAGTGGAGTCCGATATGATATGTTATTACATAATTATTCCGATACAAACTTAAGCGATTCTGCTCGTATATATACTGAAGAGTTAATATCACGGCACGTATCTGGAAGATTAAAAGTCGCACCGGAACATACACAACCGAATGTTTTAAAATTAATGCGTAAGCCAACTTTTTCGTTATTTGAAAAATTCAAAAAAATATTTGACCGGATAAATGAGAAACATCATTTGAATCAGCAACTGATACCTTATTTTATTTCCAGCCACCCGGGATGTACAGAAGCCGATATGGCGGCACTGGCTAAAATTACCGGAAAACTTAATTTTCATTTGGAGCAGGTTCAGGATTTTACGCCAACACCCATGACATTGGCTACCGAGATATATTACACAGGATTTCATCCGTATACGCTTGAAAAAGTTTATACGGCTCGTGGTAAAGAACAAAAACTCAATCAAAAACAGTATTTTTTCGGCTATAAGCAAAAACGAAATAAATGATTTCCCGCTGCGGTCATTCTTAATTTTTTGGACGATCACAATAAATCGGTTATCTTTGTGTTTGATTAATAAGAAAAAATCAACAGGTACGTATGGAACGATACTTAATTATTAAGACAAGGGATGAGTTATTACGTATAAAGATAGGACAAATACTTTATTTTGAGGCTGACAGAAATTATACAAAACTTCTTTTATCAAATGGAATCCAATTTACTTTTGCCATCAATATTGGAAAAATAGAAGAAATACTTGAGAAGCAGGTTTCCGGTAGCAGTGATATACTGATGAGGGTAGGTAAAAGTCATATAATAAATAAGAATCATATTTTGCAAATTAATTTACCGAAACAACGTTTATTATTGCTTACATCTGAGGGTAAACCTAAAGAACTGATTATATCTAAAGATCCGCTTAAAGGATTAAAAGACTCATTTGAAAAAGAAATGGTCAAGCCAGAAGAGACTTAAAAAATGGTGATAAAAATTGGTAAAGCCAACGATAACGACTACATCGTTGATAATCCTCATATAAGCAGGTATCATGCAAGGCTAATCAGAGAAAATGACGGTTGCTTATTTCTGGAAGATACAGGTTCGACTAACGGAACGTATGTAAATGGCATTCAGATTGTAAAAAAACGAATTACCCCAACCGACCGTGTACGGTTAGGTGATGATTATTTTTTAGATATTCAAGAAGTATTAAAAGCAAATAATGATTATTGTGAAGAATTTGCCTTGCTTAAAGATATTTATAAACGGTATGTAGACGAGAAAGTCAGGATTCAATCTTCTAATCAGTTCAAAACCAGATTATTTCAATCTTTACCTTTTGCTCTTCCGGGTATAATTGGGATATGTTTAACTATGCTGGGCAATGGAAATCCGATTATGTTGGTTATTAGTTTGTTTGTTGCGATTTGTGCGCCTAGTATCGGTATCTTTTTAGGGGCAAGGCAATCTGCTAAAATACCTTTACAGCTACAAAACCTTACCAACCAGTTTAAAATAGATTATGTGTGCCCTAAATGCGGTACATTTTTGGGTGATATACCATGGGAGTCTTTGGCAAACCGAAAACATTGTCCTGTATCTTCATGTAAAGCGAAATGGGTTAAATGATGATTTTGTATTAAAAAGCACGACTTTTGTACAAAAAACCGTATAGTAGGATTAGTAGAAGGTTAATATCATATTTGGTTATATAGCTTTTGTTACCTTTGTCGTGATTAAACAGATCACATAATAAATTAGATATGCAAGAGGAAGAATATACATTCGTTACAATAGATAGCGAAGACAACTTATTTTCTGATGCTGTGGTTGTAGATATGGATACCGATAATGATCTGGAGGGAATCGTTATAATTGATGAAGGTGCCGACACTGATTTTATCAGCTTATCTGATGAAACAATCATGTTGTCGGATTCGGATATGATCGATTTATCTTTAGGAGATATCGGCGACGCAGACATTTCAATAATGATATGATTTCGGTGAGGTGTCCACATTGCAGCGTAAAATTAAAAGTGGACGAAAGAAAATTACCTTCCGGGATCGAGTCATTTAAATGTCCCAAATGCAAGCAACCCGTTCCTGTATCTGTACTTTCATTGTCGAAGAACGATATTGTATCCTCAGAGACGGTTTTAATTCAACCGCTTAATAAGAACATTGGCAGGTTAACCGTTTTAGCTGACGGAAATACGCCGGAACAACATTTGCAACTTTATGAAGGAGATAATATAATCGGACGTAAATCATCGGCTCCTTCAAAAGCTTCGATCGTGATTCAGACAGCTGACAGATCGATGAGCCGTGAACACATCCGGCTTGAAGTTAAAAAAGACGCAAAAGGGGGATACAAACATTACCTTTCCGATAATAATAGTAAAAATCATACGTTATACAACAATAACTATCTAGGAGACGGCGAAGTAGTGGTTTTAAACGACAATGATGAGATCATTATTGGCCATACTGTACTCCGGTTTAATGTATAAACGTATTTGTTATTATGGCTATAGTGATTGGTAAGCCTTGTGCACTAAGTGAAAAAGGGGGCAGGCTGAATAATGAAGATTCGATATATCCGTTACCTGAATTTGTTAGTCCAGGCCAGAGGTTGTTTTTAGTATGTGATGGTGTAGGAGGGGCGGAAAAAGGTGAGGTAGCCAGTTCTTTAGCATGTGAATATTTTCAGACTTATTTTACTTCCATGCTGGATAATGATAAAGATCCGGATCCTGATTTTATTCAAAAAGCATTACGATACACGGAAGCTAATTTTGATACTTATATAGCCGAACATCCGGAGGCTACCGGTATGGCAACTACCTTTACCATGCTTTACATAGCGAATAATTCTGTGATATCGGCTCATATAGGGGATAGCCGGATTTATCAATTCCGTGACGGAAAAATTAAGTATAAAACAGAGGATCATTCGTTGGTTAATTCCCTTGTTAAATTAGGTCAGATTAATCCTGAAGATGCAATCAATCATCCACAAAAGAATATTATTACACGTGCTATTCATGG
Source organism: Bacteroidales bacterium UBA4116 (assembly GCA_002381645.1). Classification (GTDB taxonomy): domain Bacteria; phylum Bacteroidota; class Bacteroidia; order Bacteroidales; family Tannerellaceae; genus DFXE01. The sequence goes on along the minus strand of DFXE01000002.1, from coordinate 134,762 downwards.
CACACGCCAACCTGCCGAAGCTGATATTGCTTATATTAATGATATTCAGCCTGGTGATTGTTTTTTTATGTGTACGGATGGTGTTTTAGAGGTTTTTTCAGATGATATGTTATCGTCGGTATTTGAGAGAAAGGCGGCATCGGAAGTGATAAAAGATATATTGATGGAGTCTTGTAACGGAAAAACGCGCGATAATTTTTCCTTTTATATCATTCCAATACAAAACATACAAGAAATAACCGGTATCAGACAAAATATACTTTCATTTTTTTATTCTTTTATATAAATAACGTATTTTTGGCGTATAATATACGCTGCAAATATGAACTTACCTGTTGGACACTTCCTCCAAAATAATAAATACCAATTATTACATGTAGTTGGCCAGGGTGGGTTTGGTATTACTTATAAAGGTATTTTATTTACGGAAGTAAAAGGACCTTTAGGGACAATTAAGACTGAAATTCCTATCAGTATAAAAGAATATTTCTTCAAAGATTATTGTTACAGGGTCCCAGGAACTTTAGCTGTGGATGTTCATTCTCAAACAGGAAAACAACTTTTTGATAAGTTTAAAGAGAAACTTATTAAAGAAGCAAAGATTTTGTCTGATGTGCATCACCCTTATATCGTTAATGTTTTAGATGTATTTGAAGAAAATAATACAGCGTATATTGCTATGGAATATATTCCGGGGCATTCATTGAAATATATTTTAGAGAAAGAAGGTATTGTACCAGAGCAAAAAGTGCTTAAATATATTGATCAGATAGCTCAGGCTTTGCAATTTGTTCATGAAAAAAACATATTGCATCTGGATATTAAGCCAAGCAATATTATAATCGATAATAATGACAATGCAAGGCTTATTGATTTCGGCGTCAGCAAAAGATATGATGTTGAAGATAAGGAAACGAGCACAACGATGTTAACCTTATCGAAAGGGTTTGCATCCATTGAGCAATATGATAATGAAGGTACCCAAACCTTTTCTCCATGTCCCGATATTTATTCATTAGGGGCAACGATGTATAATTTGCTGACCGGAAAAATACCGACAGAATCTATTTTAAGGGCAACACGTCCTTTACAGAATCCTACTGAATTAAATCCGGGTATTAGCCCAAGGACAGAAGATGCTATAATAAAAGCCATGCAGATCAATCCTGCTGATCGCTTCAATAGTGTTTTGGAAATGGTAGAATCTCTGGATAGACCTATTTTGGAAGCTGAGTCTAACAAAAAGACTACTGAAACCTTTACAGTGGGAGATAATGATGACGCAACTGTACTTTATGATGCTCTAATACATAACAATAAAACAGATAATGAATTAACTATTGTTGATAATAAGCAACTGCATATCTCACCAACAAAAAAGAAAAAGAACAAAGGTTTATTGATTACGGCGTTAATTTGTATATTTGCAGTTGTCGGTTCATCTGTAGCTTTGCTTATTGGGAATGACAACCCGAAGGTTGAAGCAATAGAACTTCCTCCTATAACTTCCTCTGAAGAAGAGGTAACAGAATTCCCTGTTAACGCAGATGGTTCTGAAAAGAAAAATATAACGGATCTGGCTACTGTTGCACATGAAAATGAAAACCCTGTGCAACAATTGTCTATTGAAGAACAACAACTTACGGAATTGAACAGGGATCTGATTAACAATAATGAAGATAAACCGGAGGAATTGTTACCTGCTGAACCAGATGTTGATGTTTTGTATGAAGAATTATTATCTTCTGGAAAAGCTAAAATGAATGCGGCAGATTTCGTGGGGGCTAACGAAGATTTTAATAAAGCAAAAGAATTGAAATTGACGGAAGAGATTGTCCGGTTAAGTATTGCCAATGATGAAAAAGCTGAAGAGAGTCGGATTTCTGAAAAGAAAGCATTGTATGAAGAAAAAATGTCTTTTGGTAATTATAAAATAGTTCGTAAAAAATCAACAGGTAAATACGGGGCGATTGATGATAAAGGTAATGAAAGAATACCATGTATTTATCTCAATGTGGATATTGCAGAAGATGGACGTGCCTTTGAACGAGAAGATAAATTGTTTGATATTTATAATGTAAATGGAGTATTAGTGAGGAGTGATGTAACTTATTAATTAAAATTATGAAGAGACACTTGATGTTGATCTTATGTACTATATTTCCTATTTGTGTATTTGCTCAACAACAGACTGAATATAATAAAAAAGGTGATGAAGCCATGAAAAGGCTCGATTACAGTGATGCACGTCTTTTTTATGGTGAAGGGGTTCCTTATTGTGACATGTATAGTATTAATCAACTAACTACTATATGGCTGGCCAATGAAAGAATGCGCACATCTATGCATAATCTGATGAATCGATGTTTGAGTTGCCTCAATATAAAAGCTACGGAGAATGATACGGCAGCCGTATCTAAATTAATGCTTTATTATTCGGAAGGTATCGGAACACCTAAAAGTGAAGAGTTAGCTTTATACTGGGAACAACGTTTGGATGAATTGAGAAATCCTGATCCGATAGGTTATGGTGATATTGGTTATGAAAATAATCGTCGGATACCGATGCAATTCTTTGCGGGTTACTCTTTCTCTCCGCTAGCTCCTATAGGGTTAACTATAGGTGGTGTAGGCGAAAAATTCGGGTGGTATGGGAGATTCCGTACTAATGCTTCATTTCAGGCTTCTAATTATGAATTTGCGGGTAGTAAACCTTCCGGTCAGAATATCTTATTATTTCAAAAGAAGAAATCAAATATGTACTCTGCTACAGCGGGATTAATTGTAAAGTGTACTTCGTGGTTTTACGCCTCTTTAGGTGCAGGATATGGTAATCGTGATTTATTATATCAATATTCTACAATTGATGATGCGGGAAATGAAATTGAAAAAAACTGGTATAAGAGTCTTGATAATTCTTACAAAGGAGTATCTGCTGAGATAGACTTTATGGTAAGATATGGATTTCTTTATATTACAGCTGGTTGTAATACGTTGAATTTTGAATATGTTGATTTAAATGCTGGTTTTGGAGTGTTTTTTTAAATAGAAAAGTATGAGGTGTTTATACGCGTTTATTATATTTTTATCAGGTCTTTTTATTTTTAATAGTTGTCTGGAAGATCCGGATATGCCGCACTTGATTAATGCAAATGTACCAGAAATCAAGTTGGACACTATATATGATATTAAAGCTAATTCACTAAGAATAAAGGCTAGTATAATTAAGCAAAACGGTTCTCCCGTTTCTCAAAGCGGATTTCGTTGGAGAGACGAATTAGGAAAGGGAGATAGTATTTTTGTTCCTGTGATAAATTCTGTAAAAAGTGGTGTTTTACTGCATTTAGATACTATAATAGACCATTTATCTGAAAATACAAAATATACTTTTGAAGCTTTTGCAAGAAATGAAATGGGTGAAGGAGTTAGTGATACGATAATAAAACCCACGATGACCGGTCTTGGAGTTGTGGTAACTATAAAACCTGACAGTGTTAATATTAAAGGAACGTCAGTTGTAAGTGGAGGAAAAATTATAAATGCCGGCGAAGGAAAAATAGACGAACGGGGAGTTTATCTTTCTATTGAAAAAGATATGTTGAAGATTGATTCGATTTATGTATCTACAATTGAAGCAGATTCATTTATATTTAAACTTGAAGATTTGAAACCATCTACTCAATATTATATACAAGCTTATGTAAAAAATAAATATGGAATATTTAAAGGAAACATTGAATCATTTAAAACATTGGATGGAAAACCTGTAATGGGACAGTTTTCAATAATTGAAACAGGGTTTATTAATGCAACGTTTACTGCGGAAATTTTGGATGGAGGTGACACACAAATAACAGAGCAGGGAATATGTTGGTCCGAATACCCGCTACCTACTATTTCAAGTGATACTATGAGGTTTGACCCCAATACGGAATCTTTTAAAGGAGAAATAAAAGATTTGAGATCTTTTACTACCTATTATGCAAGAGCATACGCTATCAATTCTTTTGGAGTTCAATATAGTAATCAAGAAAAATTTGTTACTGAAAATAATTTACCTGAAATACAAACCATAGATGAAGGTCCAAGTTTTTCTGATGGTTCGGCTTTAGTAAAAGGACAACTTATTAAATCGGGAATGAACCCCATTGACGCTATTGGTTTTTGCTGGTCGATATCACCTAATCCTACCGTAATGAATGATACTTATATCGTCGAAGATGCAAAAGGTATTTATAGTGCTTGGATAGGTAAACTTAAAGCAAATACTACCTATTATTTTAAAGCATTTGTTAGGAGTAGTTCTGGATTTATCGGGTATGGTGAAGAACTCTCATTTACGACCCCTGACGAACTTTTTACTTTGGCTGCGCCATTTACAGAAAAAGTCCGTATGCCCAATTCAAGTGCATTTTTTTCCATAGGATATATAGGATATCTTTTAGGTGGTGATTTGGGCAGTGAATATACAGATGAATTAATTTCTTATAATTGGACTAGCAACAGATGGGAAAAATTGCTTCCATTTCCTGGTGGAAAAATGAAATGGCAGGCAACGGCAACTACTGATAATAGTGTTTATGTATTTGGGGGTATAGATAGAAATAAAAACATGACAAATGCACTTTACCGTTACTTGCCAAGTAGTAATGAATGGGAAAAGGTTACAGTTTCATCTGGTGCAATACCAGATTCTTTACGTTCCGCAATAGGATGTTCAATTGATAATATAGCTTATTTTATCGGAGGTTGCAGAGATACGGTAACTAACGAAGTATGGGCTTTTGATATGGATACCAGAGTTTGGACTAAAAAAGCTAATTTCCCAGTTAAACAACAAGCCGGAATTGTTGTTGATATAAATGGCATAATATACGCAGGATTGGGATTGAGTGATGTTTTAGGTACATCTTCACATAAAAGAATGTGGAAATCTGAAGATAAAATGAATACATGGAAAGAAGTTGCCGTTTTTCCGGGATCAAAAGCAAGGGGCGCTATTGTTTCTGAAGACAATTATATTTATGTTATAGATAGTACGGGCCGTCTGTATATATATGATCCGTATAAAAATGAATGGATTCAGAAATCACAGCTTCCACCAAATAACCGGGGAGATTCTCAGCATTGTATGTATGTTTTTGGCAAATCTATTTATATTGGTTTAGGTACTTCAAAAGAAACTTTATATAAATATAACCCTCTCTGGGATAACTAAAAATGGATAGATCGGAAGTATTGGATATTATAAAAAAAAATGTACAAAGGTTATCCGTTTTTGATACGGAAGAATATCAATATATTCCTTTACATCAAAAATCTTCACCTTCCATATTAGCTGTTCGTGAGATTATGGATTTATTGCGTAAGGTTATTTTTCCCGGGTTTTTCGGTTCAGAACATGAAGCTCAGTCTGAATCTATTCAATATTATACGGGTGTAAATCTGGAGAAAATATATGATTTGCTGCATAAGCAAGTATGTAATAGTTTATGCTTTGATTCTGAAAAATGTTGCGAGACGGACAATCTTGCTTCGGGTATAACAGTTGCATTTATAAACGATATCCCAAGGATTAAGCATTTTCTTTCTACGGATGTAAAAGCCATTTTAGATGGTGATCCTGCGGTGAATAGTGTTAGTGAAATCATTTTTAGTTACCCTGCTATTCGTGCTATTTTGCATCAAAGGGTTGCTCATGCTTTATACAATCTGGAAGTACCGGTGTTACCTCGGATTATTACGGAAATAGCCCATTCCGAAACCGGCATTGATATCCATCCCGGCGCCCAGATTGGCAAGTATTTTAGTATAGACCATGGTACGGGAGTTGTAATAGGACAAACGACTATTATTGGTGATCATGTGCGTTTATATCAGGGGGTCACCCTTGGTGCCAGAAATTTTACGTATGATGATAATGGTTTACCTATGGACGTTCCACGGCATCCGATAATTGAAGACGGAGTTGTTATTTATTCCAACTCTTCTATTTTGGGACGAATTACTATTGGAAAGAATTCAATAATAGGTGGTAATATATGGTTGACACATGATGTACCTCCTAATTCAAAAATATTACAATCGCGAGCTGTTTTTGACAAATAAATATAAATGCTATGAAGGTATTCACTGTACTTTTTTTAACTATAATTACTTCATTTTGTGTAAATGCCCAAAAGAAGAATTTCCATGATTTTACCGTTCAGACAATTGATGGGGAAGACTTTTCATTATCTAAATTAAAGGGGAAAAAAATTTTGGTTGTCAATGTTGCATCTAAATGCGGACTCACCCCTCAGTATGAACAATTGCAACAATTGTATGATAAATATGGAGGTGAAAATTTCGTTGTCATCGGATTTCCCGCAAATGACTTTAAAGAACAGGAACCGGGAACAAATCAGGAAATACAGGAATTTTGCCGCCTGAATTACGGAGTTACTTTTCCTCTGATGTCTAAGATATCTGTTTCCGGAGATGATATAGCTCCGGTATATAAATGGTTGACGGATAAAAATGAAAATGGTGAGGCTGATGCTGAAGTAACATGGAATTTTCAAAAGTTTATGATTGATGAATCGGGCAATTGGGTTGGAATGATACCTCCCAAATCAAGTCCCATGTCTGAAGAGATAATAATGTGGATTGAAAATTGAGAACAATATCCCTGAAAATTAAATAATTCTTTTCAATTATCAGGGAAAATAGTTGTTTAAATTAATTTTTATGCTTTACTTTGCGCCCTGATTGTGAGAATGGTATTGTTTAAAGAGCAAATAATAAAATAAGATAAAGAGATGTCTAAGATTTGTCAAATTACCGGAAAGAAAGCAATGGTTGGCAACAACGTTTCCCACTCTAATAAAAGAACGAAGCGTAAATTTAATGTTAACTTGTTTACTAAAAAGTTCTACTGGGTGGAACAAGACTGTTGGATCAGTCTGAACATTTCAGCAGCAGGATTGCGTACAATAAATAAATTAGGATTGGATGCAGCAATCAAAAGTGCGGCTGATAAAGGATATTTAAATTCTTAATTAAGAGGAAAGGAAATAAAAAATGGCAAAAAAAGCTAAAGGTAATAGGGTTCAGGTTATTTTGGAATGTACCGAACATAAAGAAAGCGGTATGCCGGGAACCTCAAGATACATTACTACCAAAAACAGAAAAAACACTACTCAAAGGTTAGAATTGAAAAAATACAATCCTATCCTTAAGAAAATGACTTTACATAAAGAAATAAAGTAATAGGAGATTTAAAGAATGGCTAAAAAAGCAGTTGCATCATTTAAGAAAGGTGACGGTCGTACCTATTCAAAGGTAATCAAGATGGTTAAATCACCCAAAACCGGTGCCTATATATTTCAGGAAGAAATGGTTCCTAATGAATCTGTAAAAGACTTTTTTGCAAAATAAAAAGCTTATATTATAATATTAAAAACTTCCTCTCAGCTTTGCTGTGGGGAAGTTTTTTTATGTAGTACTTTTTGAAAGGGTGTGTATAACTTTTTAAGAGGCTGATAGTATCAATAGAAATAAATTCTTATTTTTGTTCAGCTTAATTTAGTAATGAAATAAAATAAATAATTAAGAGCTATGAAATTCAATGTATCTAGTACTGCGCTATTATCTCGCTTACAATCAATAAGCAAAGTTATTGCGTCAAAGAATTCTTTGCCTATCCTGGATGATTTCCTTTTTGATTTGGATGGTAATAAATTAACTATTACGGCTTCCGATGTTGAAACACGTATGGTTACTTCCATGGAGGTAATGAATGGTGAAGGGTCCGGACAATTTGCCATACCGGCAAAGATTCTGCTAGAGCCGTTGAAGGAACTTCCGGAACAACCGTTGAAATTTGTTATCAATGATGATAATCTTGCCATAGACGTATTTTTTGAAAACGGTCAATACAATTTTATGGGTGAAAAAGGAGAGGCTTATCCTCAACAAAAACCATTGACAGATTCCTATACATCGATTTCCATTGATGCCCAGGTTTTATTAAGTGGTATCAGCCGTTCCTTGTTCGCTACTGCCGATGATGAATTGCGCCCTGTCATGAATGGGGTTTATTTTGATATTCATACGGATAACCTTACCTTCGTAGCATCAGACGGACATAAATTGGTTCGTCTTCGGAATTTATCCATTCAGTCACCGGAGAAAGCCTCTTTTATATTACCCAAAAAACCTTCTAACTTATTAAGAAGTGTATTAGGAAAAGAATCGGCAATGATTGAAATAAAGTTCGATGAAAATAACGCATACATTACTTCTCCGAACTTTGAAATGGTTTGTCGTTTGATTGAAGGTCGTTATCCTAATTATAATAGTGTAATCCCGCAGGAAAACCCTTACAAAGTTACCATTGACCGGATATCTTTTCTGAATGCCTTGAAACGCGTGTCTGTATTTTCAAATGCGGCAAGTAGTCTTATCAAATTACATTTAACGGAGAACCAGATGATGGTATCCGCCCAGGATATTGATTTTTCTATCTCTGCTGAAGAAAAAATAGCATGCCAATATGACGGAGCCGAATTGAAAATAGGTTTTAAAGCTACTTACCTGATTGAAATATTAAGTAATATAGCCTCAGAAGAAATAGTTCTTGAGTTAGCAGATCCTTCCCGTGCCGGAGTAATAGTACCAACAGAAAATGATGAGAATGAAGAAGTGTTGATGTTGCTCATGCCTATGATGTTGAACGACTAACAAATAACGAATGCAGTTAAATTTGAAGAACCCGTTAGTCTTCTTTGATTTGGAGACAACGGGTATTAATATTGTAAAGGATCGTATTATTGAAATTTCCTATGTCAAGGTACATCCCAATGGCAAAGAGGAGTCTAAAACGCGTAGGATAAACCCCGGAATGCCTATACCTCCGGAATCAACAGCTATTCATGGCATTACGGATGATGATGTGAAAGATTGCCCTACATTTAAAGAAATAGCAAAATCTCTTGCGTCGCAAATTGAAGGTTGCGATTTGGCCGGTTTCAATTCTAACCGGTTCGATATACCCATGCTGGTAGAAGAATTTCTTCGAGCCGGAGTAGATATTGATTTGAATCGCCGAAAATTTGTAGATGTTCAAACGATTTTTCATAAGATGGAACAACGGACATTGGCTGCCGCATATAAGTTTTACTGTGATAAAGAATTGGAAAATGCGCATACGGCAGAAGCAGATACGATGGCCACTTATGAAATCTTAAAAGCCCAGTTGGATAAGTACCCCGATCTTGAAAACGATATTCATTTCCTCTCAAAATATTCCAGTTTTACAAATAATGTAGATTTTGCCGGACGTATGGTTTATAATGAAAAAGGAGAAGAAGTGATTAATTTTGGAAAATATAAAGGACAATTGGTATCTGAAGTTTTGCAAAAAGATCCGGGATATTATTCCTGGATTATGAATGGTGATTTCCCGTTGAATACAAAGAAGATGCTTACTGAAATCAAATTAAGAGGTTTTAATTCCAAATAGAAGATGAATAATTTTGCTTTCTGTAATCCGGTTAAAGTTGTTTTTGGGAAAGGAACGATTGCACTTTTACCGGAGCTGATTCCTGAAAATAAAAAAGTATTGCTGGTTTACGGAGGTGGCAGTATAAAGAAAAATGGTATTTACTCACAGGTTGTTGAAGCTTTAAGTCAATATACCGTTTTCGAGTTTGGCGGTATTGAGGCTAACCCGCATTACGAGACATGCCTGAAAGCGGTGGAAATTGTAAAGAAAGAAAAAGTGGATTTTCTGCTTGCTGTTGGAGGAGGTTCTGTAATAGATGCAACCAAATTTATCGCAAGTGCTGTTCTATTTGATGGAGAACCCTGGGATATTTTATCTAAAGGGATTAACATAAAGCAAGCAATGCCCTTAGGTGTCGTGCTCACTTTGGCCGCTACGGGTTCTGAAATGAATGAACGGGCTGTGATTACACATGCGGCATTAAATAAGAAACTGAACTTTGCCAGTCCGCTTGTTTTTCCCAAATTTGCTGTTATGGATCCGGAAGTAACCTATTCTCTCCCGGTACACCAGGTTGCTAATGGAGTGGTAGATTCTTTTATTCATGTTGTCGAACAATATCTTACCTATCCGGTAAATGCAAAGGTACAGGATTCATTTTCGGAAAGCCTGATGAAAATAATTGTTGAGGAAGGATATAAGGTGTTAGAATATCCTAATGATTATGATATACGGGCTAATCTGATGTGGGCGGCTACCAATGCCTTAAACGGATGGATCGGCCAGGGAGTTCCTCAGGATTGGTCCTCACATAGGATCGGTTATGGATTGACGGCTCAATTCGGGTTAGATCATGCAGAAACATTAGCTGTGATTCTTCCTGGAGTGATGACTTATATGCGAAAAGAAAAAGAAGAAAAAATTGTACGCTTAGGAGAAGTTGTATTTAATATTACTGAAGGTGAGACTTCGGGACGTGTTGATAAAACGATTGAGTCTGTGGAACGTTTTTTTAAAGATATGGGCTTAAAGACCCGCTTAAATGAATATGGTATTTCAATATCAGATTTGAACAGCTTAGTCGAACCGATTATGCAAATGGGTTGGAAATTGGGAGAACATGGAAATATCAATGCAGAAGTTGCAAAAGATATTTTAATGTTGCGTTTGTAATAATTCTGCTAGATCAGACGTTTAAATATTGAACTTAGAGTTTGCAAAGAATAAGATGCTGAGCGGAAAAAAAATAATATTAGGTATTACAGGTAGCATAGCAGCATACAAAGCCGCATATATTATCCGTGGTTTAATAAAGAAAGGAGCTGAAGTTCAGGTCGTGATAACTCCTTCAGGGAAAGAGTTTATTACTCCTCTTACGCTATCTACCTTAAGTAGTAAACCGGTTATAAGTGATTTTTTTTCTAATCGTGATGGTACATGGAACAGTCATGTTGATTTAGGATTATGGGCTGATGTTATGCTTATAGCTCCGGCTACAGCTTCTACTATCGGTAAATTGGCAAATGGTATTGCCGATAATATGCTTATTACAACTTATTTATCTTGTAAAGCACCGGTTTTTATTGCTCCAGCCATGGATCTGGATATGTTTGCACATCCATCAACCCAACAAAATATGGAAAGGCTTCGTTCTTTCGGAAATTATATTATTGAACCGTCGGAAGGAGAACTTGCAAGCCATTTAATAGGTAAAGGACGGATGGAAGAACCGGACACTATTATCCGGAATCTGGAAACTTTTTTTTCTTCCCGACAGGACCTTCAAAAAAAAAAGATATTAATAACGGCAGGTCCTACGTATGAAGCCATTGATCCCGTCCGTTTTATAGGAAATTATTCTTCCGGCAAGATGGGGTTTGCTCTTGCGGAAGAATGTGCGCGTAGAGGTGCTGAAGTGACTTTGATTGCCGGTCCGGTATCTTTGTCCGCACATCATCCGGCGATTAATAGAATCGACATACAAACGGCAGATGAAATGTATCAAGTCGCTTCATCGTTATATCCGGCAATGGATACGGCCATATTGTGTGCAGCGGTAGCAGATTATAAATCCGAGATCGTTTACAATCAAAAAATTAAGAGGAATAAGGAAGAGAAACTTAGTCTTCATTTAATCCCAAATAAAGATATTGCAGCTTCATTAGGACAAATCAAAACTAATCAGCAAAAACTTATAGGATTTGCTTTGGAAACCGGCAATGAAATCGAAAATGCCATTGTTAAGCTGAAGAAAAAGAATTTTGATTTTATTGTTTTAAATTCATTACGCGATTCCGGAGCCGGTTTTCAGGTTGATACGAATAAAATTGTAATTATAGATAGTAAAGGAGAAAAAACTCATTACCCCTTGAAAAGTAAACAGGAAGTTGCTTCTGATATTGTTAATAAATTGGTTGAATTATTCGAATGATAATACATAAAAAAATAATATTTATTTTTATTTCTGTCATTATAACAGTTAATGCCCTGAACGCTCAGAATATGCAAAATGCACAGAATGAATTCAATGCGCGTATAACTGTGAACAGCGACAAGATACAAGGTACAAAAGAGGTCTATACATCTATGCAGAACGCATTGATGGAATTTGTTAACAACAGAAAGTGGACCGATGCTACCTTTGCCGTAAATGAGAAGATTGAATGTAATATGACTATTATAATCAATGAACGCGAGGGAGATAATTTCAAATCAGAAATACAAATCCAGGCGCGTCGTCCGGTGTATAATTCCAGTTATACTACTACAACCCTTAATTTCAGGGATGTTCAACTTGATTTTGAATATCAGGAATTTACTCCGTTGGAATATTCCGAAACCATGTTGGAGAGTAACCTTACGGCAACCATTGTTTATTATATTTACCTGATACTTGGTTTTGACTTTGATAGTTTTTCTCTTAAAGGCGGCACTGCATTCTTTCAGCAGGCTCAACAAATTGTAAACCTTTGCCAATCACAGCCGGGTTGGAATGGATGGAGAGCTTTTGAGAGTACCAGAAACCGGCATGCTGTAATAACGGCTATTACTGAAAATCAGTCGGAGACATTCAGGGATATGTGGTATAATTATCATCGCAGAGGTCTTGACGAAATGGCTGCAAACCCCGACAGGGGCCGTACTAACGTTATACAATCTCTGCCGGCATTGGAACAATATAAAAGTGCCCGTCCTACATCCGTACTATTGCAGATGTTTGCAGATGCTAAGTTAGACGAAATAGTTGCTATATATTCAAAAGCAAATTCACAGGAAAAACAAGAAGGTCATAAAATGCTGACAAATTTGTATCCTGCAGAAACAACACGTCTGGAAGCACTTAAACGTTAATCGGTTTATGTTACAATCAATTTACATTCGGAACTTTGTATTAATTGACAGCTTGGATATCCGGTTTAATGATTCATTTACGGTAATAACAGGAGAAACCGGAGCAGGTAAATCTATTATCCTGGGAGCTCTTGGATTGGTACTGGGACAACGTGCAGACAGCAAAAGCATTAAAGCAGGAGCCGATAAATGTGTAGTAGAAGCTGTATTTGATATTTCATCTTATCAACTGGAAAAATTCTTCCAGGATAATGAAATGGAATACGATCCGGGTATATGCATTCTCCGTCGTGAATTATTTGCCTCTGGAAAATCCCGCGCTTTTGTAAATGACTCACCGGTTTCTTTACATGCCATAAAGGATTTAGGCAGCCGTTTGATTGATATTCATTCACAGCATCAAAACCTGTTATTAGCGGATAACAGATTCCAGTTACACGTAGTCGATTTGATGGCACAAAATGAACCGCTTCTGATTCAGTATAAAAAAGAATTTGCACGATACCAGTCACTGAAAAAAGAATTCAAAGACACATCAGACAGGGCATTACAGGCAAAACAGGATGAAGACTATATCCGCTTTCAACTCCAGCAGCTTTCAGAGGCCAAACTTATAGATGGCGAACAGGAGGATTTGGAGCAGGAACTGGAAATATTATCGCATGCAGAAGAAATAAAGACGTCTCTCTACAAAATAACCGAACTGTTGAACGGAGAAGAGCAGGGGAGTGTCCGCCTATTAAAAGAAGCGTTATCCGTTGCGAATACTATTGAACGATTTTATCCCCAGGCGAAAGAGATCGCTGAACGGTTACGTGTTGCTTACATAGACCTGAATGACCTTTCGTCGGAAACTGATACGTTAAAAGAAGATATTGAATTTAATCCCGAACGGTTACAATGGGTGAATGAACGGTTGAATACGCTTTATTCACTGCAGCAAAAACACCGGGTATCTACTGTAAAAGAGCTGCTTGATTTACAGGAAGATTATTTAAAACGATTAACCCAAATCGATTCATTTGATGACCAAATAAAGCTCGTTAACTCTCAAATGGAATCCTGCTATCATGAAATCATAAAACAAGCCCAAAAGTTAAGCCAGCGTAGGAAAAAAGTATCCGGATCTATATCTGATGAATTAGTTAGTAAATTATCTCTTTTAGGGATGCCGAATACACGCTTCAAAGTAGATATTGAACAAAAGACAGAGCCGGATAGCGAAGGAATGGATGATGTGAAATTCCTTTTTTCAGCCAATAAAAGCGGAGAACTGGAACGGGTAGCTCAAACTGCTTCGGGAGGCGAAATCTCGCGGTTAATGTTATGCATTAAAGCGATGATTGCCGGTTTTACAGCCCTTCCGGCTGTAATATTTGACGAGGTCGATATGGGTGTATCTGGTGATATTGCAGATAAAATGGGAAGTATAATGCAGGAATTAGGAGCAAAAATGCAGGTTATTGCCATTACGCATCTCCCACAAATCGCATCGAAAGGCAAAGAACATTATTTTGTTTATAAACAGGATAATGAAAATCACACGGTGACACAAATAAAAAAACTATCAAACGACGAACGGATAAATGAAGTGGCGCGTATGTTGAGCGGTGCTTCATTAACTGAAGCATCCAAAGCTAATGCCCGTGAGTTATTAAAACTATAATATGAAGGAAAACGAAATGATTTTCGGTATTCGTGCTGTTATCGAAGCAGTAGAGGCGGGTAAAGAAATTGATAAAATATTGGTAAAAAGAGAGTTGCAAGGCGATCTTTCCAAAGAATTATTTGCTGCCTTAGCCGGTAAGGATATACCTGTCCAACGTGTCCCGGGTGAACGTTTGGATCGTGTTACACGAAAGAATCACCAAGGCGTTATTGCTTTTATTTCTGCCATTACGTACCAACGTTTAGAAGATATCATACCTTTATTATATGAACAGGGTAAAAATCCTTTTATCGTTTTGTTAGACGGAATTACAGATGTACGTAACTTCGGGGCAATTGCCCGTACTTGCGAATGTGCCGGTGTGGATGCGATAGTTATTCCTTCCAAGGGTAGTGTAACAGTAAATGCTGACGCTATAAAAACTTCGGCGGGAGCTTTGCATATATTACCTGTCTGCAAAGAAAAGAGTATTAACCAATCTATTCGTTTTCTGAAGGATAGCGGTGTAAAAGTAGTTGCCGCTACCGAAAAAGCAACGGATAATTATACATCGGTAGTTTATGACGGACCTGTTGCCATTGTCATGGGAGCTGAAGATACCGGTGTGTCTGCCGATAATATACGTATCAGCGATCATCTTGTTAAGATCCCACAGTTCGGTAAAATAGGTTCTTTAAATGTATCCGTTGCGTCTTCCATTATTATATATGAAGTAATACGCCAGAGAATGAATGAACAAATCATAAAATAATTATAATATGAAAAAGGTAATTTCAACATCGAATGCTCCTGCAGCTATTGGACCCTATAGCCAGGCAATCCAAGCTGGAAATATATTGTTTATGTCCGGTCAGTTAGGTATCGATCCTTCTACGGGAGAGTTTGTCACTGGGGGAGTAAAAGAACAAACGGTTCAGGCATTTAAAAATATTCATGCGATTTTGTCGGAATCAGGATATAATATCAACGACGTGGTAAAGACTACTGTTTTTTTATCCGATATGGGTGATTTCGGAACGATGAACGAAGTATACGCGTCGCAATTCACAGGTACATTTCCTGCACGTTCGGCGATAGCTGTTAAAACATTGCCTAAAAACGGGCTTGTAGAGATAGAAGTAATAGCTGTCAAATTAGTTTAATCAGGCGTTTTACGGGTAAAATTTGCGAGTAAAATTTTTTGCCGTAATTCGTTAATCGGTTTTTCAGTGGTGGTAAGTATATGGAAAGTATATTTATCACCATAATTGTTTAATACCTTTTCGAATTCCTTTTCTCCGGTAAGGAAATAACCGTTTGAAGGTAGATTTTCTTCAAAATTATGGAAAATGTTACCCATATAGAAGTTTAATCCGTACATGTTGCGATATACTTTCAAATTATTCATCACATATACGTTGTGCCTGTTTAACGGATAAGTTTCCATAATCCGTTCTGCAAATGCTTTTGAGGATATGGAGTTACGCATACTTACCATTACTACACCGTCGATAAAAAGATTAATTGCGAATGTTAATGCAATGGTGGCATACAAAATTTTGATATTTATTTTTTTTAGTAGTTGATATATTACCGTTGTTATCGTCAACAAGGTAAACAACAATACGACAATATTTATTATAGCCGGATTTTGTAAAGCCTGTGTTATAATTTCCACTTGATAAAGAGCGGATTGACTGGTTGTAAAAGATCCGGCAATAGATATGGGATCTATAATTCTACCCATTGTCAGACCCCATATAATAACTACTATCGATGCAACTATTACAAGGAATATAGCGAATATACGTGTAACCTTTGTGCGATATTCTGTTATGTATATAGCATACTGGGCGAGGAACAAAGCGATAAACGGATATGCAGGCATCAGGTAAACACTTCGTTTACTGGATGGTATTGAATAAAAGAAAATAATGCAAACCAATGCAACAAGACTGAATAACTTTATTTTTTCCATGGAACGAACGCGCTTCCAACCGTCTTTGATGATTTGCTTAAATGATTTTTGAGGGCGGTAAATTTTTAATCCGAATAAAGAGAAGAAAAAGAAAATTGTCCATGGTACAAATCCGGCTGCCAACGTGACAAAATTATACCATATACCATTTTCATGTCCTAAATCATAATTTATATTTGTCGTTTCGAAACTAAAAAACCGTCCGAAATTTTCAGCCAGAACCACATTCAGAAATTCTTCACCTCCCTGCTTCCACGCTGCTACATACCATATCAAAGGCAAGAACATGGAAGAGATTCCAATATAAAGGAGAGATTTAAAAATGGTAAGTAAACTGTGTTTATTCAAAATTAAGAGGTAAATGCCAAATACAAACAACGGAAGTATCACGCCAACAGGTCCTTTAGTTAATACGGCACATCCTAAAAGAACAGGTATAATAACAGGTAATCCTTTTAATTCCAGTTTATTCTCCCATCGATAAAGCATATATAACCCGATCACCATAAACATGGTCAGCAGCATATCCACACGTGTGGTCATTCCTGCCCGGTGTATCTCAACACATGTCAGTAAGAGTAAAACACTAATAAACGCTTCCTGGAACTTAATTCTTTCTCCGAAAAAGAACAAAGAAAAGCCTATCAATACGATCAGTGCAATGGCTGAAGGCAGGCGGGAAGTAAATTCAGATACATAACCCTGTGGGAGTGAAAATAATGCCATTAGCCAATGCGCCATGGGAGGTTTATATGCAAATTCGTCAGCATATACCTGGGGTAAGATCCAATTGTCCGATTCCAGCATGGAAATGGCCACGGTAGCTTCACGCGGTTCTCCTTTAGTAGAAAAGTCGCCCAGACCGATCCATGGCAGAATGGAAATCGCACAAATAATTACCACCATGGTAACCGGCTTTTGTAAATATAAATATTGCAGTGAAGGTGTACGCATTGTATTGTAGGGAAATTAAGATCTGTTTAAGATGATAATATTATGCAAAAGAACAACTTTTTACTGATTTTTCTCAACTTCGGACGAAACATTTTTACATTCCTAAAGATTCTTTAATAGTTGAACGAATGATTTCTGCATCAGTCCCGTTTTCTTTTAAAATGGATAATACCAGATTTAAATAACTTTCTTTGTTGTTTATACCGCATATTTTACATAAATGACTTTGCGGTAATACTCCTTTCTGATTGTATACCAATAATATTTTTTCGTAATTACATGTATCCACATATGACTTGAATTTATCTTTAAGACCTTGATAAATATCCTGTACATGAATGGTTTCGTGAATACTGTTCACGTGTTCTGCCAATTCGTTTACGGAAAGTATTTTGCGGTCGACAGCTTTTTCCAGTTTTTTCCGAACCCGGTGTTTGGCATGGAGTATGACCTGACTTTCCAGATCTTTTTCGAATAACCTGATTATGTTTTCTTTTACCTGTTTGAAAACACTATCGGGTTCTTTCATCATTCTCCTTGCTACTGTTTTGATAACGGGTTCGAGTAGCAAAAGGTTTTCAACTTCTGCAACATCCGGCACATAAATGCGTTGTTCATTCAGGTAATCGATTTCTCCCTGTGTCCGCCTGTCGCGGTCAATAATTCCCATGGAATCGAGTAAATGAAAATCGTTCAGTTGCCGGAAAGCTTTGGTCGTTTCGATCACCTTCTGGCATCCTCCCATCGGTTTTACCATATAATCAGGGAATATCAGCGAATACAACCGGTTGTCGATACTATTTGAATCTGTGCCTTCGATGAACAAGATCGGTTTCCGGCTTCCCAATAATTCGATATATAATTCTTCCGGCATATTATTCGTATTTTCAATCAGCCTGTAGTCCCATATATGGTTTTCCCCGTCATAAGATCGTATCCAAAGGCATTTGCTTTGTTCTCTCGAGGTAGCGAAATGAATATCATGTGTGAGGTAAACAAATGTACAATCAGGTCGTGCTACTTCAATTTCGTTCCATAAAGCGCTTTTAATGGAGTCGTGAAGCAATATTTCGGGTTGTTCGATAATAAGCAATGCATTGGGAGCTGCATTTAGAGTGGCGCCAATCAGGTAAAACACAATTTTTTCACCTTCGCTCATTCGGTCAGGCGCGTAAATATCGCTTTTTTTATCTGCGGAGGTTACTTCAATAAATCCTGATTTCCGTACTAACTTGCTTTGAGGAAACATTCTTTCCCAAATAAATTGTATCCGGTCGATTTTAGTAACGGGAGGACTTAATTGCCTATTTGTTTTGCTTGCTTCCTTGAAATCAACAGCAGCATCAAACTCTTCTTTCTGTAATTTCAACATTAATCTTTCATAAGGTGAAAGACGTGGTGTGAATAGACGTTCTGCAATCAACTGCTGCAGATGATTCAGTTCCATACCTTCGGTAAGTAATTCGTTTCCCGTAATCAGAAACAGGGCGTGCATACCGGATATATATTCGGCCTGACTTTCATAGCGTTTAAGCAAATCTTTTCCAAATGAACTTTTGCCGGCTCCGTTTGCCCCTATAACTACCAGTTTATTTGTGTCGATAATGACGGGATAATTTGTATTTGCTTTCTGCGGAAGAATTATTTCCATAAAGTAGTGTTGACTATTTGTTTGTTACAAATCCAAAGATAATTCATTTTATTCTTATTACAGGATTTTTATCCTGATAGATAGGGGAGTAAATTATCCTGTAAATATATATCCGTTAAAATCTCTAAGGATCTTTATTTATAACTAAGTTAAAAAAATAGTTGGTAATGGTTTTCTCCAAAGTTGGTGATGGTTTTATAAAACAATCGTAGTGTTTTACTAAAAAGTCCGTGAAGTTTTGAGAAATAGTTGGTTATGTTTTTACTTATAAGAAACATCCTGTTTCCATTGTGAATGAAACAGGATGCTTGTTATGATGTATTAGTGGTTTGGGTTTTACTTTGCTTTAAACAGCCACCGTGTGCCGATAAGTAGCATATGCGTATCATTACCGCTTAATGCCGCATATTCTCCCTTAAAAGAAGTATGGTTATACATATAGGCGGCATGAAAGCGTAAATCCTTTACATATTTGTTGGTAAACGGATACCATTCAACCACAGCCTGAATTCCCAGATTTTCATATGCATTATTATCAAAATCCTTGTCATACCGTTGATCCCATATACCTTTTATGAAAGGCCTCCATTTGCCGAAATTATATTTCAGGTTTAGTGAAAGGGATTGGTCCCTGACGTAACGGAGCCCTAATGTATCGTTGTTCACCATATATCCGTAATCCATGTTCCGGTAACCAAAATAATAATCCAGTTCAGCAGTGAACTGTTCGATATTGAACTGAGTACCGGCTGTTATCCAACTGTAAAATTTGCTTTTGGTATGCTGGAATGCGCCGTATCCCCAACGTGTCCTTACGGCGTTATTGAACAGGTTTCCTTCCCATAAAGTGGTAATAGCTAACGCTTTATTTTTATATGACTCTGAAGCGAACTGGCTCGCATCCGAATTGACTACCTGCAGGTTGAGTACCTGTCCGGCAAATTTGAAAGCAACGTTTACACCCGTTTTATACGCATCGAGGTCGTTGAAAGTCATTGTACCGAGATAAATATCGGCGGGGTTATAGTCATACTCGAATGTCCCGAACTGAACGGACTGCTTACCTACGGTGAATGTCCATTTTTTTCCGGCATCCAATGCTACCCATGCCTGGTCCGTTGCTCCGGAATAACCTTCACGAAGAGGAGTTTGAGGCCTGTTCAGGCGGTGTCTTACGCGGTATCTTATACCGGGAATAATTTCACCTACTACCCATAATTTGAATGTCTGGCCTACAAATGAAAGGTTATCCAAACTGCGTTCGTGAATATTACCCTGGAAATCGACCCGGGTATCCAGCATGATATTCAGCATTTCATCATCCCAAAGCAATTTTTGCAGGATATTTTCACTATCCCGGTGTTGTGCTGATACACCTAAACTAAAAAACAGGGTAAAAGCAATAAAGTATATTTTTTTCATTTAGATTAATATTCGGTGAACATACGTTGGATTTCTTTATAATCATTTGTTTTAGTAAGAGCAAGCATTAATAATACCCTGGAACGGTACGGATTGATATACCAGGATGCCGCAAATCCGTATTTGTCGTCGTCAACTTCATCCCACTGAGCTGTCGGTCCGGTCATAATACGGGATGAACGTACAACGGCGATACCTTGTTGACGGTATTTAGCTAATTCGTTTTGCATTACGGTGGTCATATTACCGTTTCCAACTCCTGCTGTTACAATACCTTTAGCTCCTGCTTTTACTGCTGCATCAACAAACAAGGCTGTTGCATTCGAATAGCTGAGTATGATTTCAACACGGGGCAATGATGATAAGTTGGTTATGTCGAATTCGGAATTAACTGTGTGGCGTTTCACTGATTCACGGGTATAAAATACTTTACTGTCGTATACCATTCCTAATGGGCCGTAATTGGGATTCTGAAAGGTACCTACCCGTAATGTATTGGTTTTTGCCAAATCGTCGGCTCCCAGTATCATATCGTCCATAACCAGCATAACGCCTTTACCATGCGACTCTTTTGCTGCTGCGCAAACTACGGCATTATAAATATTGCGTGGCCCGTCGGCGCTTATGGCTGTTGAGGGACGCATAGAACCAACCAGTACCACCGGCTTATTACTTTTAACCACCAGATTAAGGAAATAGGCTGTCTCTTCCTGAGTATCAGTCCCGTGGGTTATTACAATGCCGTCGACATTATCCTGTCTCAGTAATTCGTTTACCCGTTTACCCAGTTTCAGCCATACTTCGTCGTTCATGTCCTGACTGCCGATCTGTGCAACCTGTTCTCCCCTGATAGTCGCTAAATCCCTTATTTGAGGGACGGCAGCCAGCATTTGGTCAACAGAAATAGCTCCGGCCTTGTAATCGGATTCTACTTCTGAAGATCCCTGTCCGGCAATAGTACCTCCTGTTGCAAGAATGTAAATAGTTGGTTTTGTCTGAGCATTTAAGCTAATGCTTAAACAAAATGTAACGGCAAGTATGCCGAATAGTTTGCTTACTCTTTTTGTTTTCATATGGATTAATAATTGTAGTTTTTATTTATGCTCAGATGCTTTCCAGGCTTCTACGTACTCTTGTATGGTATCCCGCAGCTCCTGTCCGATCACTTTATACGAGTCGTCATCCAGATTTGCTAAAGAAACACGTACCGACCATTCGGGACCTGCAAAACCACCGCCGTTTAATAATACGATGGATGATTTTTCTGCCAGGCGGAATACGATATCTACGGGCTCAAAGTTTTTCTCAAGATAAGAAACAAACCCTTTGCCATGATTCTTCAACGCCCATTCGTGCACATCATATTCCAGGTAATATGCAGCACGTTCCGGATCGGGGAATACTTTCATTTCCATTCCTTCCCAAAACAGGTCGAATCGATGATGCAATTGTTTAATACTGGTTTCCTTATATTTATTTTCGGTATCCAGAAGTGCAAAACCTGCAAACAGCATCATTTGCATTTGCTGTGGTAAAGAAAGTCCTGCCGTATGGTTTAACGCTACCTGACGACTGTCTGCAACCAGCCGGTCGATAAATTTCAATTTTTCCGGATGGATGGTCAGGCTTTCATATAGTGTCTTTAACTGTTCTTTTTCTTTTTCAGGTATAGCCGACAGCATATCATCGTATACATTGTCTTCATACAACGCTATTACTCCTAATCGCCAGCCTGTTGCCCCAAAATATTTTGAAAAGGAATAAACACATAGTGTGTTGCGGGGTAATTCATTCATTAAGGAGTTAAAACCTTTTACAAAAGTACCATATACATCGTCGGTAAGGATCATCAGGTTGGGGTTGAGATTCTTTACTACTTTTACGATGTATTTGCGGCATTTATCACAGATCTCGACTGAAGTGGGATTACTTGGGTTTATAATAAAGAAAGCCTTAATGGATTTATCTCCTAATTTATCGAGTTCATTATCGGGATACTGGAAAACGGAATTACCGTTTTCATCTTTTGCCGACCCGTGAATATAAGTCACCTTGAATTGATACCTCTCCAGATGGGGTATTTCCAGATAAGGTGTGAAGGCAGGCACACCCAGCGCTATCCGGTCTCCTTTTTTCAACAGGCGGTTTTCCATTAAAGAATCGAAAATGTAACACATGGCAGCCGTTCCGCCTTCTACGGCAAAAAGATCATACCTGCCGTTTCGTATGGGTTTGTTACCGCACATTTCCTGAATAAGGTAATCATGTACAATTATTTCAGTATGCTTTAACATTCTTACCGGACTTGGATACTGGTCTCCTATGATTCCTTCAGCCAGTTCCATTACCCATTCGTCAGGGTTGAAATTATGTTTATCTATTCCGTACCGGTATATATCTTCCAGTAGTTTTATTCCCGGCATATCTGCTTTACGGATCAGGAATGATTCGAATCTTTTAGCTATACCTTCTTTCTGGGGTATTCCTGCCATCCCTACCGGATCATCAAATGAACGGCGGCATTCTTCAATCCCGAAATAGCCCAGGGTAAAAAAAGCCTCACGCGGTGTGGTAGCTGTCCAGTTCGGATTGCCTCTTCCGGCATTGAGCATCGTGCGTGCCATTTCTTTCTGGTCATCTGATGCTAACTTTATCAGGTTGTCTTTTAGTTCAAAAGGACTTAATTGTTGCAATTGTTGTTCTCTGCGACGTGATGTCTTCAGTTTTGCGATAACATCCATAGTTTATGTATATTAATTGATTTATGTTGTTTGTAATTAATGCATGAGTAATACGATGACGACTCCCCATATAATAAGAAGTGTGTTTCCGATCGCATAGGTTGTGGTATAGGATAAAGATGGTACTTTACTGTCGATAGCCTCTGTAATAGCTCCTAAAGCAGCAGTAGTAGTACGCGCACCTGCACAGGCGCCCAGGGTTATGGCAGGGTTGAATTTGAAAACATATTTTCCAAGCATAAGGCCGATAAACATCGGGATGATACTTACAAATATACCGGCAATAAACAGGCTTACGCCTGCGGCTTTCAATCCTGTGATAAAATCAGGGCCTGCAGTAATTCCCACTACTGCAATAAAGGTATTTAACCCGAGATTATTCATAAGCCAAATAGAAGGCTCAGGTACTGCTCCAAATGTTGGTTTGAGCGACCGGAGCCATCCGAATATTATCCCCAGTATCAAAACTCCGCCACTGGCACTTAAACTTAATGGTACATTTCCTATACGAAGCGTCAGCGAACCAATCATTCCCCCGATGAATATACCTAAAGCTACATAAAGAAGATCTGTAACGTTAGTAGGACGTTCGGCATATCCAAGGAATTGTGCGAAACGGTCTACGTCTGTTTTTCGTCCTTCAATTTCCACAATATCTCCGCGGGTAAGGGTTACATTTTTTAATAATGGAACTTCTGCATTCCCCCTATGGATTTTGCGAATAATTACTCCGTGACGGTCTTTACAGGTTTTTAATTCGGACAGCGTCATGTTTTCGGCCTTTTTATTGCTGACCATTACTTTTAACGCTTCGGCACGGAAATCCAATAATTCAAGGTCTGCTACTTCTTCCCCAACAGAATTTTCATCGTTTAATAAAGAATCGAGCGGACCATTCAATACGATCTTATCTCCTTTGCTTATTTTATCCGTTAATGCGGGCTCTTTATTTATATTATTGTCTTTCGTACGAATGCGCTCTACATATACAGGCCATCCTTTTGATACCAGCATATTTTCTACTTCTTCCACTGTTTTGGGTTCGTTAAAGAAATCGCTGGAAGTTTGTATAACACGGAAAGTTGTTCCGTCATATGCATATTCGAGGGTAGGGTCATTATCTTCAATGGAACCACCCAAAGACGCTTCATATTCTTTAGTTTGCTGTTTAATGTCTCCCCCTAATATTTTAGGTCCGACAGAAGCAAGGAACCAGGCTGTTCCTGCTGTTCCGAAAATATAAGTTACGGCATAAGCAACAGGTATCTGATTGATAAACGCCTGTTTTTGTTGCGCATCTATATTTAACTGGTTGATGGTATCGGTTGCCACACCGATAACTGCAGATATGGTATTGGCTCCTGCTAATAAACCAGCCGCGTTACCAACGTCGAAGTGTGCAATGATGGAAGAAACCCATGCTACCAGTAAACATGCCACACAGACGATTGCTGCAAATAAGATTTGTGGTAATCCGTCTTTTTTAAGCCCGTGCACAAATTGTGGTCCTACGCTATATCCAACTGCAAATAGAAACAATAGAAAAAAGGTTGATTTGACAGTGGGTGAAATAGTAAGATTTAACTGGCCGATTAAAACCCCCATTAATAATACTCCGGTGACTGATCCTAAACTAAAACCTTTTATTTTAATTTGCCCCACGGCAAATCCTAAAGCAAGAGTAAGAAAAATGGCAAGTTCCGGCGCATTTCGAATTGTATTTATTATCCACTCCATATATAACGATTAAATGTTTATTATTGGTAATTCCATCTTACATACAACAAAGATGAAAAGAGATTGTTTGGGAAAATATGTATTTTATCTACTTTTGCGGATATGAGAAAGAGTAAGGAAAGATTGCCGAAAAAAACAAAAAAATACGCCACTACTGGCAAAAGGAAAAAGAAGAAACGAGGTTTTATAAACTATCTAAAAAAATGGGTTGCGGGCATGACTGCTTTAATTGCCGGTATAACCGGACTTTTATTTTTATTTAATTGTTATAACCCCCTCGAAACCCGGCATCAGGTTGAGCACCATAAAATAAGTATATCCGGAAAGGCTGAAATACCTTTACTTGCTAATAACAGAAAAGAACAAATTATTAACCATGATGGATTTACTTTATCTTATAATGCGGATTTTAGAATAGCCAACTGGGTGGCTTACGAATTAACTGCTGAGGAGGTTAGTCGTAAAGATGTAGAACGGGCAAAGAAGTTTATTCCCGATCCGAAAGTAAAAGGTTCAACAGCTACAAATGAAGATTACAGGCAATCGGGTTATGATAGAGGACATTTAGTCCCCGCAGCAGATATGAGATGGTCGGCAGAAGGTATGAAAGCTTCTTTCTATTTTAGTAATATATGTCCGCAGAACAGGGAATTAAATGCCGGTTTATGGAATGAACTTGAAAAGCAATGCCGTAGATGGGCAACCAGGTATGGTAGAATATTGATCGTAACAGGTCCTGTAATAGAGAATGATTTGCAACGGTTAGGTCCTAACCGGGTAGGTATTCCCAATACTTTTTATAAGGTGATCTGTTCTGTTTCGGGTTCAAAACCGGAAGGAATCGGTTTTCTGGTTGAAAACAGAAATTATGGGAAAACACATTTCAAATCTTTAGCCGTTTCTATTGATAGTGTTGAATCGGTAACCGGTATCCATTTTTTTCACTCATTGCCGAAGGAAGTTCAACAGGAATTAAAATCCGGATATAATTTGAGATATTGGGAATTAAATAAATAATTGTAACATATTTTTACATTATTAATTAAACCTTGTAAACTTTTATTGGGAATACTTTTTAACAAATACATCACAAAATGAGTAAATCTTTTTCAATTTGATTTATTTATCACCTAAAATCCGATAACTTTGTTTAGACTATGGTTATTTCCAAATGTTAAAAAGAGAAAGAAGCTGCAAATAAATTTCGATAATACTAAAAATGTGTTGTAAAATATCTTTTTTTATTTGTACAGTCAATTTTAAACAATCATCTTTGCATCAGATAACCTAAACAATCTTTTTGCCTTAAAGACTAATACCTATTAAAACCTATAAAGAGGGACTTTGAGAAAAGACCCTCTTTATGATTTTATAGCCTTTTGATACAATTAAAAACCCGTTTCTTCAATTTTGGAATTTATTTTACTGATGGCTTCGTTTAATTTTTCTTCCGGGATAATGACATTGAAATCACCCCAAAAGTTTTCGTCATAATTAAAGTTGGTGTCTGAAAATACTGTTCTAGTTTGGAGTATTTCATTTCTTGTAAATCGTGATACATTTACCGTATCT
The DNA here is from genome assembly GCA_002381645.1 of Bacteroidales bacterium UBA4116. Lineage (GTDB taxonomy): Bacteria > Bacteroidota > Bacteroidia > Bacteroidales > Tannerellaceae > DFXE01. The sequence goes on along the minus strand of DFXE01000002.1, from coordinate 108,221 downwards.
ATTCTACAGGTAACCATTTCGAACCAGGTATGTACAGGTGTAGAACCAAACAATTGATTTTTCTTTTTTATCCTGAAATGCAAATCGCCACGGATATGGTTAATGTAATAAGTTCCGTTCCATGGTTTGTAAGATACGGTATAGCTTACTTGTTGAGGCGCTATCACAAGATTCCGGCTTTTACGTTCTACAAGCATATTCGTTGCTTTACGTATATATTTTGGATGTATCTCGAAACGGGCCGAGATGAGTGCGTTGTTTTCACTGTCTATATATAACTCTCCTCTGTATAATGGGTCATTTACTTCCGGCTTTTGTTCAAATGTGATAACATTTGCAATGCGGTCGTCGACAACTGTTATATCCGTATGGGCATAATTATAAAGGTAATTGAATTCATCGGTCAGGAATTCGGGAAGATGCTTTATAAGGTCGAGCATAAGACACGCATTAATACCTGATTTCATTTTTGTTATAAATGTATCCTGCTCTTCAATGTTGCTAATGCGGCGCATTTTAAGTAATTTAATTTGGTCGGGAGGAGGATGATAGGCAAAAGGAGTTTTGTATATCTTAAAAACAGCTTCTGTCATATTAACAAATCCTTTTTTCTTTTCCACGCCTTCCCTGTAAAAAGAGGTGAAATAAACCGGTTGGTTTGCGTAGTTTTGTTGTCGTTCTGCCAACATATCCCTGATAATCTTTTGCGGATTGACCAATCGTACAATAACCTCTTGTAATGAAATAACTTTGGGTTCTAAAGACAATGTATTCGGTCTTCCTTTTAACGTGATTACGCTAAGGTTTTGAGGTATATAACCAATATGGGAAAACTGTACTTCCGAATTATGAAGCGTATCGGATACGAGCAGCCGGAACTCACCATTCATGTTGGTAATGGTACCTATTCCGTTAGAAGCAATACCGACTGAGGCAAATGGTATGGGCTCGTTGGTATACCGGTCGAGTAAGGTGCCTTCTATGGCATATAAAGGAGGAATAGTGTCTTTTAATATTTTATCTTTGACGGGTTTGGCAATTGGGTCAGGAAGCTGGATAAGGATATGATTTCCTATAAGGCGAAGAATTAATTTTTTATTATCCGTAATTTCATAAATAGCATTCCGGATGGTGTATTCTCCTTTTTTTATTTGGGCAACCTGTTCGTTGTTGATTACTCTGCTGTCATATATAAAAAGGTAACCGGTGTGATCGGTTATCTTTCCAAGCAATTCATAAACGCTTCCTTTCGATTTTGGTAATTTTATTATTTTTTTATCCAGTATGTCTCCATTATCAGCTTGTACATGAAAGGTTACAAATAGCAACCCCCAAAGACAAAATAAAGGCAGATATGAGATTTTTCGTTTCATTACATGGCTTAAGGTTCTGATATCAATAATACATTATTATCTATTTTATATGTCAGGTTAAAAGCTGTACAAAGAAGTTCGGCCATGGATTCGGGTGTATTATTATCAAAAGTTACGGTTAATTGCCGGTCTTCAAGGGAAGGTACTGTCTGTAAAATAACATCTTTTGATTGTTTATTTATAACATGCAGGATATTGGTAAGTTTTTCGTCTTTAAACCTTATTCTGCTGGTGTAATGATTGACATCATTATGGTCTTCTGATGGTTTAAGAAGTAAACGGTTTGAAGATAATTTTACGGTCTCACCTGCCTTAACATGAACGCTTTCACCGTTTTTTTTGTAAGTGACTTTTACCTCTCCATGCTGGACAGACAACTCAAAAGGTAAATGATCTGTACTTTCAACGTTAAAGGAGGTGCCTATAACCTCAATTTGTATATGTTCAGTTTCAATCAGGAAGGGTCGTTCCTTATTAGCAGAAACATCAAACAATGCATTACCGTTTAAAATCACTTCTCTTTTATCGAGTGAGAAATGTTCGGGATAATGTAGTTGGGTGTTGTCGGACAAATAGACTATCGAGCCGTCTTCCAGAGTTGTAACTAAAGTAACCGAACCTTTTTCATTGTGTAATGTGATTAAACCGGTATGTTCATTTACATTGTTTTTTTGATAAAATATGACAGAAGTTGCAGCTATACATATGATTGCTACTGCTGCTGCCCATTTTACCGTGGCATGTTGGAACAGATGCCTGTTTTTAGTATTCTTTTTTTCAGGAATTAATCCGTCTTTTTCCAACCGGCAGTATACATTGTGCCAGGCCTGGTCCGTATTTACTTTATTTTTTCCTTTTAAAATCATGCTATACGTGTATAGTTCTCAATCTCTTTACGTAAAAGTTGTAATGCCTTGGTCATTTCCGCTTCAACCGTTTTGACTGATAACGAGAGCTCAGTAGCAATCTCACTATATTTCTTTCCTTCAAAACGGTGCATCTTGAAGATGCGTAAACGACGCTGCGGCAATTTTTTAAGTGTACGGTTGATTAAGTCTTCCAGTTCTTTGTATTCCAGTAAATCCTGCGGATCGGAAGAATTCGTCCTATTGGGTTTTGATAAAACAGCCTCACGATGACGGTTTTTAACTTCCTGGTGTTCGCAATATTGAAGAGAACGATTACGTACAGCTCCATATAGATAACTTTTTAATGAATGGTATAACTGTATTTTTTCTCTTTCTTTCCAGAATACATAAAACAATTCCTGCACAATTTCTTCAGCTGAATACATTTTACCGGTTATGCTGGCAGCGTAAAAGCACAAAGGTGAGTAATAAAGGCGAAACACCCTTTCAAATGCGTTGATATCGCCCTCTTTGATCTTTTTTAATTCGCTTAAATCGCCCAGCATAACCGTGTACAGAATTAACCTTTATCAAATGTACAAAAAGTTATTGAGTAAATTATCGTTGTTGTTTTCTTAATTTATTAACTGCTGACTCAAGCGACTCTGTTGGTTCAATAATATTGTAAGCTCCCCAAAAATCTTCATCCATGAAGTCAGTTACTTTATCTGATAATGAGTGGGAGGCCTTAAAAGCCAGTTTTGAAGGAATACCTGTAACATTTTCGCTTTCGCTGTCTGTTACGACCATTTCAGAATTAATTGTATAACTTGTCGCAAATAGCCGGCGTTTCCAGTCACAATTAAACCGTACTTCATTCCTGATATAGCTGAGATAGCTTAAGTTGTCGCGTTGGGTATATGTAACAAGGAATGAAACTTCTAAAGGTTTGAAACGTAATCCGAACGGTTTCTTTTTCAGGATAGCCTGCGTTGCCTTATTTCTGTCGTCCATATTCAAATTGAATTCAGCGCGTGTGAAAGCCAGACGTTCTTTATCGATAAACAACTTCCCCTGATATAATGCATAGGGTAATATAGCCTGAGGAGTAAAACTGATTACATATTGTGGGCGCTGGTCGATCATTACGGATTCTTCCATTTTGAACGAGTAATAAGGAAGTGTTTCCTTATCAAGCAAAATGTCCGGATTTTTAACAATATCAACATATACCGATAAATTCGGCCCACCCAATAATTTAACGACTAATGTATCGCTTTTTTTCTGGCTCAGAAGTGAACGTCCTTTATATATCTGAACCCGGTCGCGCTCTACTCCCTGGTCGTAAGGTGTTTTATAAATATCGATTACAGCTTCTGAAATGTTTATATACCTTCGTCCCTTTTGAGCTGTTTCACGATAAAAACCGGTAAGCATATTTGTCGTCGGGCTATAGTTTACCGCGATTTTACTCATTGCCTCTTCTACGATTAATCTGGGATCACCTGCACGTACAATAATCTCATCCAGCAAATTTTCCGTAGGGGTTAAATTAACAACTATACCTGAAATATCGCTACCGTTTACAGGTATAATGGTATTTAAATAGCCCACATGAGAAACTTCTACTTCTTTGGCGAGTTGGGTATTTTTTATTTTAATAGAGAATTCACCGTCTGCATTGGTAACGGTTCCTATATTACTCCCTGGTACCGCAATATTGGCATATTCCAGTTTCCTTTTACTCTTTTGATCCCTTACCGTACCGCTGACTGTGATATAATCACCGTTATCCTGGGCTTCTACTGTAAATCCTGCAAACAGCATGCTGATAATCAAAAGAAATCCTGTTGTTTGTTTCCACAGCGTTTTCATATATTTCCTTTCTTTTTAAATGAATAATAAACTTGTTTATACTTTAGATCGGTCAGTTGTAAAATACCCTATGGAATATTCAAGAAAATATTTGCTAATTATGTACCTTTAAGAAACATCTAAAAATATTACGTATGTATTATAAATATTTTTATCGAATTGAATATTTCGGCTAAAGCTAATAAAATCGATTTTTCTTTCATTCCCTATATAAATAAAGAACCCGGAGGAATATTAATTTCTCCGGGTTCTTTATTTATATGTTGTTGATTACTGTTTTCCTTCAGTTTTAACTTCTTTATTAATCTTTTTTACTAATCCTTGAAGAACAGTACCAGGACCTAATTCAATGAAATGATCAGTGCCGTCTGCGATCATATTTTCAACAATCTGTGTCCAACGTACTGGTGAAGTCAATTGATTGATCAGATTTGCCTTAATTTTTTCGGGATCTGTTTGAGGTTTTGCATCTACATTCTGATAAACAGGGCAGATGGGTTGATTAATTTTAGTAGTGTCAATAGCTTTAGCCAGTTCTTCACGGGCAGGTTCCATTAATGGAGAATGGAATGCTCCACCCACTTTTAATTTCAAGGCACGTTTTGCTCCTGCCGCCAATAGTTTTTCACATGCTTTATCTATACCCGGGATCGTTCCCGAAATAACGATCTGTCCGGGGCTGTTATAATTTGCCGGTACTACAATCTCGTCTGTAATTTCACTACAAATTTGCTCCACTGTGGCATCCGGTAATCCTAAGATAGCAGCCATAGTAGACGGAGTGATCTCGCACGCCTTTTGCATGGCAAGAGCCCGTTGCGATACCAGTTTCAGCCCGTCTTCAAATGAAAGTGCTCCGGCGGCTACTAATGCGGAGAATTCTCCCAGTGAATGCCCGGCTGTCATATCCGGTTCAAACTGGTTAACCAAAGTTTTAGCTAAAATAACGGAGTGTAAAAAAATAGCAGGTTGTGTAACTTTTGTTTGTCTGAGGTCTTCATCCGTTCCTTCAAACATTAAATCAGTGATACGGAATCCCAGAATTTCATTTGCCTTTTCGAATAGCTCTTTTGCAAGAGGATTATTATCGTAAAGGTCTTTTCCCATTCCTACAAATTGGGCTCCTTGACCCGGAAATACATAAGCTTTCATATAATTTATTATTTAATAGGTGGCTATGATATGTAGTTTCATTTTTCTAATTTTTTTCTAATTTCAGATTTTTAAGACCGCGCAAAGGTAATAAAAATTGAATAATCAAGGTAGTTTGCTTTACACATTGTATATTTGCCTCATATTTAATAATAAATAAAATTACTAATCAATAAATATTTTATATCATGAACGAATTACTTTTTCTTGGAAATTTAGGAACAGGCGAAATTGTTATTATCGCTATTGTTGTATTATTGCTTTTTGGTGGTAAGAAGATACCTGAACTTATGAAAGGTATTGGAAAAGGAGTCAAGAATTTTAAAGATGGTGTAAAAGGACTGGAAGACGATATAAAAATAGACGATACGACGGACACGGAAAAGAAATAAAGAAAGATGCAACAAGAAGAAATGTCGTTCTGGGATCACCTGGAAGAACTTCGTTGGACTTTATTTCGTTCTCTTGCAGCCCTCTTTATTTTTGCTATTCTGTTATTTGCTTTTATGCGTGGCGAAAACGGAATTTTCGATGCCGTCATATTAGCGCCTACGCGTGGTGATTTCTTCACCTACCAACTCTTTTGCAAATTAGGTTCGCTCTTTGGTGTAGTCAGTGACTTTTGTGATACGGCTTTCAGGATCCATATCTTTAATATAAAGATGGCATCCCAGTTCTTTACTCATATGACTACTTCATTTTGGATAGCCTTGGTGCTTACTTTTCCTTATCTGATGTATGAGGTGTGGAAGTTTATCAGTCCGGCTTTATACGAAAATGAAAAGAAAAGCGTACGATGGGTATTCTTATTTGGAACGGGAATGTTTTTCCTGGGGTGTGCGGTAGGTTATTTTGCCGTGTTTCCCGTAACACTTCGTTTTTTAGCAACCTATCAGATAAGTGAAGCAATTACGGAACAGGTATCGCTGGAGTCATATATGGACAACTTTCTAATGCTTATATTTATTATGGGTGTTATGTTTGAAATGCCGTTATTATCATGGCTATTATCACAGTTAGGCTTGGTTAACCGTTCATTCTTCCATAAATACAGGCGGCATGCAGTAGTGGGATTATTGGTATTATCAGCCTTTATTACTCCAAGTGGCGATCCATTTACTTTATCACTTGTATTCATTCCTTTGTATGGACTATTTGAATTAAGTGCTTTCTTTGTAAAACCGGCGCCAAAAGATGATGATGATGACGATAACGACGAAGAACTCCTCCCGGAAGTAATCAATTAATAATTGAAAATTATAGAATAGGAGTGTAGAGCATTCAAATGAACTACACTCCTTTGTTTTTTGCCCTTCAGCTTCAGGCAGGTAAATATAAACTGACCAGAATTTATCATGTTTACCATATTAGTAGCATTTTGTTATTTTTTACCCGTTATGACAATTTGATATTTTTACCCTTCTGTAAATCTTGTTTTCGTAGCTATTCCGTGGCTCACTTTTTAAAATTGAGCTGTTCGGTAGTTTAGCTTTGACAATATATTCAGCATTTATATTTATTTCAAACTAATAAACAGAGAACATGAGGTAATGCTGTAAATAGTATATGGATATTTATATTTCCATATCAATTTGCCATGTTGAAATCATATTGTAAAATGGCATTAATATATTACACTATCCTTTTAATAGCACTTTGTTGATAAAAGATTACGGGATTAAAGACAAACATTAAGATGATCGTCCTGCATCATCTAAATGAATATACTCATTCATTTAGATGATTATGAGCATTTACTTAGATAATAATTTGTTATAAATATTCAAAAATGACTAATAGAGTAAGCGAAATATTCGAAAAGACTATTTTTTTATTTGCTTTGAATAAAGTGCGAGTTGCTAAAAAGGTATGATTTGGTGTAATATATAAGGTAAAACTTCTTTTTTGTAATAATACGGATTTTAAAAACCCTTTTTTGTTTGAGCTGAAACCCGGATTTCCCGGTCCGGTTTAATCAGATTGTAATCTATTACACCGTTTTGTTTTGTCCAACTGAAATATTGTTCGGATAAACTATTTATTATCTCCGGATGTTTTCCTGCTATATCTGTTGTTTCGCCTTTGTCATGATCAAGATCATATAATTCCCATTGATACGTAGGATAGGTAGAAACCATTTTCCATTTGCCGGAACGAACGGCACGGTTACCGGCCCTTTCCCAAAAAAGAGGTTCTTCTCTGTCCACTTCTCCGGCTTCACCATATAAAACGGGTAATAAAGATTTTCCAGGTAATTCATTTGTTTGATGTCCTTTGTACTCAGCAGGATATTTTGCTTTAGCTAATTCATAAAGCGTCGGTGCAATATCGATCACATGACCGGTACCTTTTACTAACTTTCCGCCTTTGATCTTTTTAGGATACCAGGCTATAAATGATGTACAGCATCCGCCTTCATGGAAATCATCTTTGTATTGCCGGAGAGGTGTATTTGAAACATATGCCCAGGGTTGTTCCTGATAATCCCATGAACCTGCTGTGCCGATCGGACCACTATTCCTTCTGTATTTCCGGTACAAGGAAGTAAAACCACCTTCTGATCCATTATCAGAAAAGAATAATATAACTGTATTATCATACTTTTCTAACTCCTGTAATTTTTGAATTAAACGGCCTACATTTTGATCCATACGATCGACCATTGCGGCATAAACTTCCATTTTCTTTTGCCACAATTCTTTTTGTTCATATGTGAGATTTTCCCAAAGAGGTACCATTTCGTCACGGTCGGCAATCGTTTGACCCGGTAAAATGATTCCTGATTTTTTTTGTTTGGCAATCCGTTTTTCACGTACAACATCCCATCCTATACTGTATTTACCCCTGTATTTCTCAATATCTTCATCAGGAGCCTGCAAAGGCCAATGAGGCGCATTGAAAGGAACATACAAAAAGAAAGGTTTTCCGTTTCTACTTTCTTCCTCTATAAATTCCATCGCATTATCCATAATAGCATCTGTAAGATATTTGCCAGGTTCGAGGTTTATACGCTTATTGTCTTTTATAAGCGGTACCGGATCATTACTGCCGTATTCTCCAATGTCGTAATAATTACTTGCTCCGGTAATAAACCCGTATGAACGGTCGAATCCCCTTTGTGTAGGCCAGTGGATGCTATCGTTCCCTACATGCCATTTCCCACTCAAAAACGTAGAATATCCTGCTGTTTGCAGTACTTCACCGAAAGTAAGCGATTCTTTATTCAAAAATCCCTGGTAACCTGGAAGTCCCAGATTAACGTTGAAGTAGCCAATGCCTGCACGGTGCGCATATTGTCCGGTGATTAACGAAGCTCGTGTAGGAGCACTGATAGAATTGTTATAGAATTCCCTGAAACGGATACCTTCTTGAGCTAAGCGGTCCAGGTGAGGGGTATGGATTTCCGAACCATAAATCCCTAAATCCGAATAGCCCATATCATCTACCATAATAACGATTATATTGGGGTGGGTATCTTTTTTGTCGCTTTTTGCATAAGAAGGAAAGACGGTGGAAAGGCCTGTTACTGTTATAACGAAAGTATGTAAATTTAAACTTGTCGCTTTCATATTATTGTTTGTTATGTGTTCAAAAATACAGATTTCTTCTACACTTCCATTAAGGAATAAACTAAATTTGCAAAAATAAAACCTGCAATAATATATAGTATGTACAGAACTGCTTCACTTATATCTTTATTAATATGGATAATTGTATCGTCGCTGAATGCTAAAGAACGCGAATATGCGATCGCTATCCATGGAGGGGCCGGAGTTATGCGTGGTTTAACAGATGATTCTCCGCAAGCTGTTCAATATTATGATGCGTTGGATTCTGCATTGACAATTGGTGAACGATTGTTAGCAGCAGGCGAAGAGGGGCCGAAAGTAGTGTTAGCGGTGATAAATTATCTTGAAAATAATCCGCTTTTTAATGCAGGGAAAGGAGCGACAGTTTCTGCAGAAGGTACATTTGAACTGGATGCTGCAATTATGACCGGAAACGGTTTAAAAGCAGGTGCTGTGGCAGGGGTAAAGAAAATTAAAAATCCGATAAATGCGGCATATGCTGTTATGATGCATTCTCCACATGTGATGTTGAGCGGTTCGGGAGCGGATGATTTTGCCGGCGGACTGGGACTTGAAATGGTTGAAGATAATATGTATTTTGCTACTCCGAAAACATTGAAGTGGATTGAACAATTTAAAAGGGAGAGCGGAAAGAACGGAACGGTAGGTTGCGTAGTAATGGATAAAGACGGAAATTTGACTGCGGGAACGAGTACCGGAGGAATGTTGAAGAAACGGTGGGGAAGGATAGGAGATTCGCCTGTTATAGGTGCAGGAACCTATGCGGACAATAACAGTTGTGCAGTATCATGTACAGGGCACGGCGAATATTTTATACGCCATGCGGTTGCTTTTAATCTTTGTGCTCGTTTTAAATATTTGAATGAATCTGTGGAGGAGGCTGCAAATTATATCATCTTTAATGAATTGAATGCAACTGCCGGAAATGGTGGCCTGATTGCGATCGATAAAAATGGAAATATCGCAATGCCCTTTAACAGCGAAGGTATGTTTCGTGGGTATTTATATAAGGAAAAAGACGAGTCTTCTTCTGTGAAAAAGATAGGAATTAAGAAGGATATAAAGTAAACACACACTATTTCCTGAAAGGGTCCCCTGTTTTATTCTGACTTAATACCCAACGGAAAGCATTGATAAAAAGAAGTTTTTGCGTTGCATCTGTAAATTCATCATCACCATGCCCCATGTTTAAATAAATCATACGGTATTTTTTATTTGTCCAGACAACAGGGAAATCTCCGAAATTTACTACGTCTTTAATCCCAAGCGGGTAGTTATCCTGAGAAAGTGAAAGTAGAATTTCTATATCCTTATTTTCCCTCGGACTTGGATTCCATTGATACCATTCACTTTCGGGAGCAATAAATGATGACGGAAGATTTTTAGTTACAGGGTGGGAATCGTTATCCAGAATTAGTTTTACCGGTTGAGGGGGCCAGTTGTTACAATAAAAAACGCCTCCACCTAAAAAATTGACAAACCATGGCCAATTGGTATGTTTATCATTATATGCCGCCGCATGGAAACCTATCCAACCTCCACCATTTTCCATATATGTTTCGAACGCTTTCCGTTCAGCGGGTGATGAAGGAGAAGCATTGAGCATAATAAAAATATCATACTCTTTGAGCTTATCATAAGAATAATCTGTCAAATCTGTTGTATGTTGGAGTATGAATCCGTCACCATAATTCAATCTTTTGAAAAACTCCAACCCTTGTTCAGCAAATTTGACATGGGCTTCTTCCGCATTTTCGGTATAATATACCAGTGCCTTGAAACGGGGTTTTTTTGCATAATTAGCAGGATAATTATCCGGAACTTGTGAAAAAACAGAAGATAAAGAAAAAAATGATGTAAGAATAATGAATATGAAAGATAAACGGATGTTTTTCATGACTAATTAATTTTTAGGAAAATTTATTTTGTACCAGCAGCCCAGATTATGGCATTCCTGAACATAGATGTAAATTCATTCGTGGCAAACAATCTACTGCTGTGACCCATTAAGAAATAAACATTTCGTGCTTTCTTATTTTCATTTATCCAGATAACCGGATGATCTCCCATTCGAATATCTGATACGGGTTTATAACTTGATTCATCAACAGAAGCGAGCACATGTACGTTCCGGCGGGGATTCGAATCAAATGTATACCATTCATCTTCCGGAATGACAAAGGATTCAGCAATACCCTTCATAACAGGATGGTTTTTATATTCAACCATGACTGTTCCATCAGCCAGAGGAGCAATATAATTTTGAAACTGGATTCCTCCCATGAATTCGGAAAACCATTTCCACATAGGATAGCCGTCGAATTCTCCCAACAACGTTGCGTGGTGAAAGCCTATCCATCCACCAGATCCATTGTCAATGTATTTGGTAAAGGCAGCTTCCGCTTCCTCTGTCCATGAGTAAGGGGGATAATCTAATTGAATAATGAGATTAAAGCGTGAAAGATACTCATCGTTTATCTCTTTGGTGTTGTTAACTTCTGTAAAGTCAAAGGGTAGTGAGTTTTTTAGTAATTTAAGCCATTCCAGACCGGCACCCGTAAAGCCGCCGTGTTGTCCGCCCCTTTCAGTTAAGACCAATGCATGGATAGAGTCCTTATTTCCGGAACTTTGAACCGGAATAGTAAGGCCTCCATAAACAGCTTTCCGCAAGTCTCCGTTTTCATTATCCCCGTCATAATCCCAATACATACCTCCAAGTAATCCCTCATCAGTTATGTATTTACATTTGATGGCTAAGGATAGCGGGTTTTCATAACCGCAAACGAAATTTCCTTCATCATCTGTGAGATAAGGTACTTTTGCCGTTTCATCCCACTGTGTTTTATATCCTGTCAACTTATCAATTTCATTATAGTCAATAAAATTAGGAATACCGCCTTTTCCACCTCTTCCGTAAAAAGGCATACCTAATACTAATTTGCTTGCGGGTACGCCTGCAGCCATATGTTTTTTTACGGATTCGTCGGATGTATTCCTACCGGCATTCTCGGAACGGTATAGTGCGGAATGGTGATGAGGAGCAGAAGCCATATCATAGGCCATGATATTGACAAAATCCACATACGGATCAATTGCTCTGAAATCAATGAACTCAGCTGATGCAGCAGATGCCAGTGTAAGCAGTTTATTTTCTCCTATTGCTGAACGGATATCTCTCATTAATAAAGTGAAATTTTCAGTGTCATCGGGCGACGAAGATATATCAGCAAGCGAACTGCCCGGATACTCCCAATCAATATCTATTCCGTCCAGATCAAATTCCTCCACAACCCGTTTGCAATCTTTTGAAAAGCTTAACCGGTTGGTTTCATCGGCTGCCATTTCGCTGAATCTTCCGCTTCCCCATCCCCCGATAGATAGCAGAACTTTCAATTGGTCACTATTTTTCTTCAAAGATACGATTTGCTTTAAACGTTCTTCATTGTCAATCCTGACTCCGTTAAATGAATCGTTAACATGACCGAAAGCATAGTTTATATGTGTTATGTAAGTAGGGTCAGGCATTATATCACTCCATGAAGTAACATAAGCAATAATGACTTTTGATGAAAAGTCAGATTCATTTTTATTCTTTTTAGAATGAGTTGTATTACAGGAAATCAAAAAGAATAAACTAAGGAATGTATAATAAAATGTGCAGTTCATAATTAGTCTTTTTTGCAAATATAAAAATAAATTAATATTCATAATAAAAATACCCGGTTAAGAGGTGAAGAACCAAAAGGAGTTTGTCAAAACTTATTAAGGAGATTTGTCAGTGTAACATATACCAATTAAATAACTGCAATATATTTGTTTTTCATTAACTTTGCATGAAATAAACTCATACGAAATGCCATTAAATTTACAAAAAAACTTACCCGCTGTCGAATTACTGAAAAAAGAGCATATTTTTGTGATGGATTCTCTTCGTGCCGCTTCACAAGACATCAGGCCTTTACGAATGTTAATCCTCAACCTTATGCCGCTTAAAATTACTACGGAGACTGATTTGATCCGTCTTTTAAGTAACAGCCCTTTACAGATTGAACTTGATTTTATGAAAATTAAGGGTCATACACCCAAAAATACGCCGATCGAACATATGCGTGAGTTTTATAAGGATTTTGATGAGATCGAAGGGCAATACTACGATGGTTTAATCGTAACTGGGGCTCCTGTAGAACAAATGCCGTTTGAAGATGTAAATTACTGGGATGAAATTTCCGGTATATTTGATTGGGCGCGTAATCATGTCACATCAACATTATACATTTGCTGGGCGGCACAGGCAGCATTATACTATTTTTATAAAGTACCGAAATATGATCTTCCTTCCAAAATGTTCGGAGTTTTCCGGCATACCCTGCGTGAACCTTTTCTTCCTATATTCAGGGGCTTTGATGAGGAATTTTATGTACCACACAGCCGGCATACCGAAATAAGACGTGAAGATATCCTGGAAGTACCCGAACTGACGCTTCTGTCAGAAAGTGAAGAATCGGGTGTTTATATGACAATGTCGAGGGGAGGACGTGAATTTTATATTACCGGACATTCCGAATATTCTCCTTATACGCTGAATGATGAATATATTCGTGATGTTGAGAAGGGTTTCCCTATCGACGTTCCGGTAAATTACTACCGGAACAACAATCCGGCTTTAGGTCCTGTTGTAAAGTGGCGGGGACATGCCAATCTTTTGTTTACCAATTGGTTGAATTACTATGTGTATCAACAAACGCCATATAGCATTGAAGACATTATGCATTTGGAAAGCCTCCTGTAAATGAAGAAAAGGTCCCGTAAAATTGAGTTGCTCTCGCCTGCCAAAGATTTAATTTGCGGAATAGAGGCCGTAAAACATGGGGCCGATGCCGTATATATTGGCGCTCCAAAATTCAGTGCCCGTTCGGCTGCGGGAAATACTATGGAAGATATCCGTTCGTTATGTGAGTATGCGCATACATTTGATGTTCGTATTTACGTTGCATTGAACACGATTCTGAAAGAATGTGAATTAAGTCAGGCCGAAGAGTTAATACATCAGATTTATGATGCGGGCGCCGATGCATTAATTATCCAGGATATGGGTATTACCCGTCTTGATATTCCTCCTATTCCTTTACATGCCAGTACCCAGACGGATAACCGCACATTGGAAAAAGTCAAATTCCTCGAGTCGGCCGGTTTTTCTCAGGTTGTTCTTGCCCGTGAGTTATCATTAAAAGAAATAAAAACCATAGCCGGAGAAACTACCGTACCTCTTGAAGTTTTTATACACGGGGCTTTATGCGTTAGTTATAGCGGACATTGTTATATAAGTGCTGCCCTTAACGGACGAAGTGCAAACCGTGGCGAATGCGCACAATATTGCCGGCTCCCTTATACTATGGTTGATACCGACGGGAAGGAAATCATTCGTGATAAGCATTTATTGTCGCTGAAAGATATGAACCGTTCATCACACCTTGAAGCTCTTATGGATGCTGGCATATCGTCTTTTAAAATAGAGGGCAGGCTCAAAGATGTTTCTTATGTAAAAAATATTACGGCTTATTACCGGAAACAAATTGATGATATACTTTCCCGTCGCACAGAGTATAGCAGGGCTTCCATAGGGCAAAGTAAATTTACTTTTGAACCGGCACCCGAAAAAAGTTTTAACAGAGGGTTTACTCCTTTCTTTCTACATGAACGTTCGAAAGATATTACATCATTCGATACTCCTAAATCCATTGGAGAGAAGGTCGGAGTTGTAAAAGAAATGAAAGGTAATTCTTTTACCATATCCGGTATTAAACCTTTACATAACGGAGATGGGTTAGTTTATTTTACGAAACAAGGCAAATTGGAAGGATTTAGGGTAAACAGTGTAGATACCAACAGGATTTTTCCTTTAGAAATGCCGTCTTTACAGCCCAAAACCATTTTGTACCGGAATTTTGATCAGGCTTTTGAAAAACAATTATCCAAGCCTTCAGCCGAAAGAAGGATAAAGGTTGATATAAAATTGGAAGAAAATGCTTTCGGATTTACGCTTATATTCACCAGTCAGTGCGGCACACATATAATGGTAGCTGAACCTTTTAAGAAAGAAAAAGCACAACTTGAACAGCTGGATAATATAAAAGGACAATTGTTGAAACTGGGAAACACACCTTTTGAAGCTTCGAACATTGAAGTTTTGATGAGCGATAACTGGTTCATCCCTTCTTCATTATTAGCTGATATGCGTCGTAAAGCGGTGGATAAATTGATGTCTAACCGAAAAATCCGATATAGTAAGGAATTTGCCGGTAAACGCAGTTCATGTAATTCATATCCTTATCCGGATAACCAACTTACGTATTTGGGAAATGTTTCCAACAGCCGCGCTGAAGAGTTTTACCGCTTACATAACACAGAAGTGACAGAAACTGCTTTTGAAGTATCGCCTCAAAAAGAAGCCCCTTTAATGTTTTCAAAGCATTGTTTGCGTTATAGTCAGGGGTGGTGTCCTGTATACCAACAAAATAAATCAACATATAAAGAACCCTTTTATTTACTTTATAAAGATGTTCGGTTACGTTTACAATTTGATTGTAAAGCATGCCGGATGATCATTTACACAGATCCCAAATAACAATCTAAAAACTTATATAATTATGAAACAACTATTTTTTATTTCAATAAGTATTATCATTTTCTTGATGTCATGTTCGGAAAAGCAACTCGACTCTTCCAAACCAGTTTATGTAACGATTAGTACGAATATGGGCGATGTGACAGTTTTGTTATATGATGACACTCCTTTGCATCGTGATAATTTTATTAAACTTTGTCAGGAAAATGCCCATGACGGTGTTATATTTCACCGCATTATTAAAGAGTTTGTTGTTCAGGGTGGCGATCCGACCAGTAAAGCGCAGGAACCGGGCGTACGTTATGGGAGCAATAGTGGCGGGTATACTGTCCCTGCTGAAATAGTACCACACTATTTTAACAAAAAAGGCGCATTAATTGATGCTAAAAAAGGTGATGATGTAAATTGGGAACGTGCATCTGCAGGAACACAGTTTTGTTTTGTACAAGGTAAAGTTTTAACAGATGAAGAATTACTTGAAAAAGAATCACGTATTAATGAAATCCGTCGTAACTGGTTATATTACAAATTCAGGGCGCGGCTTAAAGAAGAAGATCCTTCATTTAAAGAAGAATCAAAAGAAGAAGAATTGCATAGTGCAGCAATGATTATGGTAATGGATACATTGGATATATTGGGGCCGTATGTTATTCCGGAAGAACAGCGTCAGGTATATAAAACGATAGGTGGCGTTCCGCATTTGGACGGTTCGGTAACGATATTCGGAGAAGTGGTTGAAGGTTTTGATATAGTGGAAAAAATGTCGTTAGTAGAAACAGATGCGAATGATCGTCCATTGAAAGACGTTATTGTTAAATCGACGAAAGTATTTCAAAAATGATTCGATAGCATTTTAATATCGGTAAATTACAGGAACAGCCTTATTTAATTTTGATAAATACATCAACGGAATTTCTGTAAAGCATATTAGTCGATAAACTTTTCAGGGATGTAATTAATTTTGAAAAAAATAATTATATCAAAACAGAAATAGAATGAATAATAAATTAATATATTTGTAGACATTAACAATCTCTAACCAATTAATTTCAATAAAACCATGGCAGCTGATAAGAGAGCAATCGATTTTGGCAAGATAAAACGGTATATAAGTAACAGAACGGCAGAGTTTTATATAGAAACGTTAACCGGTCCGGAAAAGGATGAATTTAAATCGATAATTGAATACATAGATAATGTAACTAAAACTAAATATTTATCGGAAGAATACGATGTAAATAAAATAGAGACAATTAAAAATAAATTAAACGATTTTGCTCCGACACGTCAGCAATTAGCTATTATAAGCGCCATAAATAAAGAAAAGAAAGAAGAAAACATAAAGGTCAGGAAAGCAAGAAGCAAAAGAAAACCTCCCCAACAACCTGCATCAGAAAAAAAACCGTTTGAGAAAATATCAAAAGCTTTCTGGGATCTGAAAACTTTTATTGAAGAAGAGGGTAAACAACTTACATCCAAAGAAATCGAAGTGATAAAAAAGAATCTGATGATATTAACCAATTATACCGATACGGTTTTACAGGAACGCTTCAAATTTGAGATACAACAGGCTTTAAGACAGGCCGAAGAAATAAAAACTAAGATAGAAAGATTAAATACCAGAATTAAAAAAGTCTGAAATTATCTTGAGAAGTATTTGAGTTAGTTCTTTGTCACAAAAAACTTTTTCTTTAGTTTTAACCCCTGAAATTGACAATTAGCATACTTTCCAGAAATGCTACAGGAAATGCTTATACTTAAAAAATAACAAACTAATGAAGGCAAAACGTGAAGGAAGTTCATTCCAAAGGATGAGTTCCGAAAGAAAATTAGAGTCCGTGTTTTTATTTACTACCGGTAAATGTAATGCTAAATGTACCATGTGTTTTTATGCCAATGACATGGAAATGAAAGAACCGGACCTTACATTTGATGAAATAAAGAAGTTATCAGAAAGTGCGGGTGAATTTAATCGTTTATGGCTTTCAGGAGGGGAACCGACTCTTCGTGACGAATTACCTGAAATTATTGAAATGTTCTACAAGAACAATAAAATTAAAGACGTCAATATGCCGACTAACGGTTTAAGACCGGACCGTGTTATCGAATGGGTGAAGCGTATTCGTAAAAATTGTCCGGATTTAAATATGACGGTTAGTGTATCATTAGATGGATTTGGTGATACCCATGATACGCAACGTGGAGTACCGGGTAATTTCTATAAGGCTATTGAAACCTTGAAGAAAGTAGACGATAATTTTAAAGATGATGGTAAGGTGCTAAAAAATATCGCTACGGTTATAACACGTTATAATATTGAAGAGTTATTTGATTTTATGATGTGGTGTTTCGGCCGTTTGAATGTGCTTACCCATACAGTAGAAGCTGCAAGGGGAATGACACGTGAAGATGGAGTAAAGGTTCTTACAGAACAGTCGCTTAGGGAAATTCAGGATAAAATCGTTCCTTATTATGCCGCTTACGCCGATCGTATGGCGGAAGGAGTAACCGGTTTCAGGAAACGTGTAACCCGATTCTTTTATTTAGGCCTTATCCGGGCTATGTATAATGTAAGAGCCAGTAATATAGACAAACCAACTCCCTGGGGTATGGATTGTACGGCAGGAGAAACTACATTAGTTGTCGATTATGACGGCCGTTTCCGTTCCTGTGAATTAAGAGAGCCGCTTGGGAACGTAAAAGATTACGATTGCAATACGCAGGCTATTATGCAGGGTGATGTGATGAAAAAAGAAATTGCCGAAATTGGTTACGGATATACTGCTAATTGTTGGTGTACACACGGTTGCTGGATTATGTCGTCTATCGTATTTAACCCAAAGAAAATGGTATCGAAAGTCTTTAAGGGATACCGTGAAACAAAGAAATTCAGCAAACCTCTTAATCTGGATGAACAGATCCTGACGGATCTTGAAACAAAATACAGCCTGAACAGGGAAAAACTGGCACAAATAGGAATTCTATGAAACTATTCCTGGTAACCAGAGGCTCCCAGGGAGATATATATCCTTACCTTACATTGGCCGTAGCGTTAATGGAACGGGGGCATGAAGTTACGCTCAGCCTTCCCCGGATCTTTGAAAAACAAGCACAGGCCTCAGGGGTGAATTATGTATTGCAGGCTTATGAAGATATTGGGGGAATGATTGACGGAGCGGCGGAGACCAATCAGAAAACCATGCATTTGCTGAAATGGGTAAGAGCCGTTATAGATAAGCAGTTTGAAGAATTTATTCCTATTCTGGAAAAGCACGATGTTTTTATTTCAGCGAATACGGAATTTGCTGCGGCAAGTATTGCCGAATACTGTAAAAAACCTTTTATCCGCACAGCTTTTGCACCTTTTATTCCTGGTACACAAATACCGCCTCCTGTAATGCCATGGCCAAAAGTTAATCCGGTTTTTTCACCGAAGTTCCTTTGGAAAATGCTCAATAAAGGAACCAATTTTATGGTGCTGAAAACCCTTAACAAAAACAGGATGAGGTTAGGATTACCGAAAATAAAGAACTTCGGTACTCATGCTGCGGGAACGGCCAATAACTTCCTGATGTTCAGTAAATACTTAGGGAATACGGATCCTACCTGGATATATAAATGGGATATTGGCGGGTATTGCTTTAATGATACACTTCAGTATGATGAGACTACCTACAAGGATTTAATGGCTTTTATCGAAAAAGATAAAAGGCCGACCGTTTTCTTTACCTTAGGAAGTTGTAACGATAAGAATAAAGACCGCTTTTGCGGATGGTTACTTGATATTTGCGAAAAACAGGGATACAAGCTTATTGTAGGTTCCGGATGGTCCAAAACAGGAGCTAATCTTCAGGGAAATGACAATTTATATATAATTGATGCCCCTATTCCTCATTCACTTATTTTTCCAAAATGCGACGCCGTAATTCATCATGGAGGAGCCGGGACAACCCACAGCGTAGGTCGTGCAGGTAAACCCCAGATGGTATTGCCGTTGATCATAGACCAGCATTATTGGGGAAACCGGGTATTCCAACTGGGAGTTGGTCCGGACAGGGTGAAAATTTCAAAGATCTCGAAAAAGCAGTTGGAAATAAAAATTTACGATCTGGTAAATAATCAGTCTTATAAGAAAAAAGCTGCTGAATTGGGCGAAAAGATAAAGAGTGAGAAGAGTATTGAAAACATATGTAATTATATAGAAGCTCTCATATAATTTTGCTATCTTTGTTTATAATTTAGGACACTAAATGGATAAACACTATATTTCTCTTTTTGCAAAACCGGTCTACGTGATGTTAAAACCCGTAGGCTCGGTTTGTAATTTAGCTTGCGAATACTGCTACTATCTTGAAAAAGGAAAATTTTATCCGCAGGTTAAAAATCATATTATGACGGATGAGTTGCTCGAACGGTTTATCCAGGATTACCTTTCGAGCCAGACGATGTCCGAAGTCCTTTTTACATGGCATGGAGGAGAGACGTTAATGCGTCCGGTAAGTTTTTACAAGAAAGCATTAGATTTGCAGCGAAAATATGGACGGGGAAGGCAAATAGACAACTGTATTCAAACGAATGGTACATTGCTTACGGATGAATGGTGCCGTTTTTTTAAAGAAAATAATTTTCTGGTAGGTATATCGATTGACGGGCCGCAGGAGTTCCATGACGAATACCGCAGGAATAAACAGGGCCTTCCTTCTTTCTTTAAAGTAATGAAAGGGATTGAACTCCTAAAAAAACACAATGTCGAGTATAATGCTATGGCGGTTGTAAATGATTATAATGTGGAGTACCCCCTTGAATTTTATCATTTTTTTAAAGAATTAGATTGCCGTTATATCCAATTCGCCCCCATCGTTGAAAGGCTTGGTTCACATGCTGACGGAACAGCACTTATTTCCCCCGATCAGACAGATAACCATATAAAATTAGCCTCCTTTTCCGTTGATGCCGGTAAATGGGGTGATTTTCTCTGCGCTGTTTTCGACGAATGGGTGAAAACGGATGTCGGTACGTATTACGTGCAGCTATTCGATGCCACCCTTGCCAACTGGGTAGGTGAGCAACCGGGTATATGCACCTTGGCACGAACCTGCGGGCATGCAGGAGTAATGGAATTCAACGGTGATGTATATGCCTGCGACCATTATGTATTTCCCGAATATAAATTAGGTAATATCTATACAAAAACAATTACCGAAATGATGTATAGCCCCGCTCAGCTGAAGTTTGGGACAGATAAACGGGATAAACTTCCCGGACAGTGTAAAGTATGTGAATTTTCGTTTGCATGTAACGGTGAGTGTCCGAAAAACCGCTTTTTGCATACAGAGAATGGCGAGCCGGGTTTGAACTATCTATGTCAAGGATATTATAAATTCTTTAAGCATGTGGCGCCCTATATGGATTTCATGAAAAAAGAATTATTGGCACAACGTCCACCGGCTAATGTGATGCAATGGGTACAGAAATAATATAGTTTTAAAAATATGAAATACAACAGACGTGATTTTATTAAAACAGGAGGTATGGTTATGCTGGGTTCATTAGCGGCTCCTTCCTTTTTAGGAGGAATTGCAAACGCTGCGAACGATAAAGCAGCCGGTATCTTATTTGCGACTAATCACTTTGGAGTAAGTGAAAACGATATGAAAAGGGTACTCGCTGCCGCACTTGAAAAAGGTGGTGATTACGCTGATTTGTTCTTTGAACATTCCTACCGGAACAGTGTCAGTTTACAGGACGGTGCGGTAAACCGCGCATCTTCTAATATTGATTTCGGTATGGGGGTAAGGGTGTTGTCCGGCGATCAGACAGGATACGCTTATGTGGAAAGCGTAACAATGGATGAAATGCTGAAAGTGGCAAGAACTGCCGCCCGCATTGCAAGCGGTACGGGTGGTAAGTCGCCTGTCAATCTTACGGAAAAACCGTTAATCAATAATCATTACACAGTACAAATCCCCTGGGATGTAATATCAGTAAAAGAAAAAACTCCCTATTTACAGGTAATCAATGACCGTATTTTCGAGCTCGACAGCCGTGTGATGAAAGTTAATGCATCCCTTGGCGATACCACATCGCATATTCTTTTCTGTAATTCGGAAGGAGTGATGTATTACGATTACCGCCCGATGGTCACATTGGGTGCCGTATGTATTATGGAACAGGATGGCAAGATAGAGAATTCGTATGCAGCCCGTGCCTACCGTATGGGAGCCGAATTTTTGAATGATGATATTGTCGAAACAATTGCACAGGAAGTTGTAAAGAAAACATCCATCCTTTTTGAAGCCGTAAAGCCCAAAGGAGGAGAGATGCCAGTCGTAATGGGAGCAGGAGGTTCCGGAATACTATTGCACGAAGCAATTGGCCATACATTTGAAGCGGATTTTAACAGGAAAAACGTATCTATCTTTTCCGACCAGTTACATAAGAAAGTGTGTAACGAGCATATAAACGTTGTCGACGATGGTACAATTCCTTTCAACCGGGGTTCAGTTAATATTGACGACGACGGAGTAGAAGGGCAAAAAACCTATATAATAAAAGAAGGTATATTGACCAGTTATCTGCACGACCGTATCAGTGCGAAACATTACGGTATTCCTTCCACAGGTAACGGACGCCGCGAATCATTCCGTATGATGCCGATACCCCGTATGCGTGCAACCTATATGGAGGCCGGTAATGTAAGTGAGGAAGATATCATATCTACAGTAAAGAAAGGGATATATGCTGCAAATTTCACAAACGGACAGGTGCAGATCGGTGCCGGCGACTTTACTTTCTTTGTGAAAGACGGCTATCTCATTGAAAATGGTAAACTGACCCAGCCGATCAAAGATGTAAACATCATCGGTAACGGCCCGAAAGCATTGGCAGATATTACAATGGTGGGAAATAATTACGAAATGGATAACGGTACATGGACATGCGGTAAAGACGGACAATCCTGTCCGGTTACATGTGGTATGCCCTCTGCATTGGTTAGTAAACTTACAGTAGGAGGAGAAAGCTGATTATGATAACAAACGATAATAAGAAATTAGCACAATGGGCGATGGATTTCGCTCTTAAAAATGGTTGCCAGGCTTCTCGGGTAAGCTTGTACAAAGGTACGAATAGTTCGTTTGAGATACGCGATATGAAAATTGACCGGCTTACACAGGCTTCGGAAAGCAGTATGGTTATCCATTTGTTTGTAGATGGCCGGTACGGATCATATTCAACCAACCGTCTTGAAAAGAGTGAATTGGAAAAGTTTATAAAGAATGGCATCGATTCGACACGTTATCTGGCGGAAGACTTGGCGCGTACACTTCCCGACCCTTCTTTGTATTATAAAGGCAACGGTAGAGACCTGCAATTGCTCGACTCCCGGTTTGACTCCATACAACCGGATGACAAGAAAGATCTCGCATTGAAAGTGTGCGATGAAATAATGGGTAAAGACAGCCGTATTATCTCAGCCACTTCTTCATACGGCGATGATATGAATGCGAGTTATATGGTGGCAAGTAATGGTTTCGAAGGAGAAAATGCATCTTCCACATTTACACTGGTTAGCAGTGTCAGTATAAAAGGAGACGGCGAGGCACGGCCGGAATCTTATTGGTACGATTCATCACTATTTTATGATACCATGGTGAAAGAGGGTATCGGGACCAAAGCGCTGGAAAGGGCTATTCGTAAACTGGGGCAAAAGAAAATCGCTTCCGGCAAATACACGATGGTGGTCGATAATATGAATTCAGGCCGTTTGGTCAGTCCTATACTTGGTGCTATTTACGGATCGTCTATCCAGCAGAAAAACTCATTCCTTTTGGACAAGCTGAATCAAAAAGTTGTCGGCGATAAGGTAACTATTACAGATGAGCCCCACATGCCTAAAACCCGCGGAGCCCGTTATTTCGATGGAGAAGGTGTAGCGACCAAACGTTTGCCCGTATTTGAGAATGGAGTATTGAAGACTTATTATATCGATATTTATAATGCCAACAAACTGAATACTGCGCCTACGATCAGTAGCCCTTCAATTCTTACCATGAAAATGGGGAATAAAAATACGGATGCTTTAATTGCTTCACTTGATAAAGGTATTTTAGTTACCGGATTTAACGGGGGTAACTCAAATAGTTCTACAGGAGATTATTCTTTCGGGGTAGAAGGCTTCCTTATTGAGAACGGAAAACTTACCCAACCTATATCCGAAATGAATATTACGGGAAATATGCTTACACTATGGAGTAACCTGGTAGAAGTCGGTAACGATGTGCGGGAATCGTCCAGTTGGCGTATCCCTTCACTCATGTTTGAAGGTGTAGATTTCAGCGGATTATAATTTCTCCCATACAAATAAACAATAGCCCGTATCCGGTTTTAATAGGGATACGGGCTATTTATATTTCAGACAGGAAAAAGAATTATTTAAATAACGCGAGGAAGTTTTCTTTATATCCAGCAGATATTTCGATTTCCGTATTATCGTCAAGCACAACGTAACCCCCTGATGCCTTATGATACGATTTGATCCGGTTGAAGTTGATAATATGGGATTTATGTACGCGTACGAAAGGAAAGGGTAGAAGTTCCGCAAAATATTTAAGAAAGCGGCAAACCATTTTCTTTTGTTTACCCGTAAGGTAAATATCTGTAAAGTTTCCATTTCCCTGTAAACGGATGATCTCATCCATTTTTACCACTTCAAATCCCTCTAAGGTCGGAAGGATAACCTTTTGGTTTTCCGGGCGCGTTTCCTGAAAATTTTCAATCAGTATTTTATTCCTGTTGAATATTTCTTTATTCATAATATGTTGATGAACCTTATTTACAGCCAATATCAATTCTTCAATACTGACTGGTTTCAGCAGATAATAAGCGGCGCTCAGGTTAAGCGCACGTAAAGAGTATTCCGAAAACGCCGTGACAAAAATGGTCTCAAAATAAAGGTCTTTACATCCTTCCAGTACATCAAAAGCATTCCCGAAGGGCATTTCAACGTCCAGAAAAACCAGTTGCGGCTTCAGTTCATGTAAGATTGGAATCGCTTCTTTACAGTCTGAAGCCTCACCTGTGACTTCTACCTGTGGGCAATATTTGGACAGATAATTTTTTAAAGCTTCTCTTGCAGCGAACTCATCTTCAACAATAACACTTTTTATCCTGGTATCCATGCCGGCTATCTTTTATAAATTTCTTTCGGGATATAATTCATCCCACCATTCCGGTTCATCACGTAGCCATTTGGCAAACCATGCAAAAATACTATTCTGCCAGGCTATTCGTTTGTTATACCCTGTTATACCGTGGTTTTCACCTTCTATACGGATAAACTCTACAGTTTTTCCTAAAAGTTTAAGCGCATTGAACATCTGGATACTTTCTCCGATAGGAACGTTCGTATCTACCCCTCCATGAAGTAAGAGCAGCGGTGTATTGATCTTGTCGGCATTAAACAAAGGGCTTTGCTCCACAAATAATTCCGGGTTATTCCACGGATAACTATCCGCGTTGGCAACAGAAGAATAACCGTATCCCCAGTATCCCTCACCCCAGTAACTGCTAAGGGCACTGATTCCGGCATGACTTACAGCGGCAGCAAACAAATCGGTACGTGTTTGCAAATACTGGGTCATAAACCCTCCGTAACTCGCTCCGATACAACCGATCCTCTTTTTATTGACAAACGGATGTTCCTTGCAAAAGAGTTCGGCTCCTTTAATGATTTCGTCAGCGGTTATTTTTCCCCATGCATTTACATGGCGGGATGAAAATTCCTGTCCGTAACCCGTTGTGCCGCTCGGATTAAGCGTGTAAACAACATATCCCTGCGCAGCATACATATGCATGGAGTAACGTTGCTCCAGCATCCGGTTGGTAGGGGAGGTACCCCCGTAATAATACACAATCATCGGATATTTTTTCGTGCTATCAAAATCCGGTGGCAGATAATACCGCCCCTCAATAGTTGTACCGTCATCAGAAATGAAATTCCAGTCGTGAACTTCGCCGAACTTTATATCTTTAAGCTTTTCCGCCGAGAGGTCGTACCGTATGTTTGCGGGGTGCTGTTCTTTTTTTATGTCGAAATGATAGAGCCGGTTGGCATTCGATACACTCTGCCCGTAGTAATATAATACCGGAGCTGTTTTAGCAAGGGTATATGAAGAAATAACCTCTTCTTTCAGCGGCAGCTTCCGGATATCTCCTTTAACCGGGTTACATTTGAAAATTTGCCTGTAATCTTTATCTTCCGCAATCAGGTAGATCTGATTATCAAATTTATTCCATATCGCGGCCGAAACACTTGGGTCGAAATTCTTTGTCAGTGCTTTCGCTTTCCTGGTAGCTAAATCATAGATAAATAATTGTCCGTCATAACTGTTGGATATCTGTCCCTCTTTTATATTCAGGCCGATACCGTTAAAAGCATCTGCCGAACCGGCTACCATGAGTTGCTTACCGTCTGGCGAGAAAAAGGCTCCGTTTATATATTCCGCCTTTTCCCATAAGGTATCGACATCCATGGTGTGTAAATCCAGCATATACATAGAATTGCGGGAGAAAGGCCTGGATGTATATACCCGTTCGGAAGTGCTGAATAACACATAACGGCTGTCCGTACTCACATCATTTATCCGCGTGCTGGTATGGCCGAATGTCAATTGTTCAAACAGGCCGGAAGTTAAATCATATCTCCATATAAAAGTCCTGTTGCGGAAATTAGGTAAGCGGTCCTGCGGTTCCAGTATACGGGTTACGTCCGTTCCTTCCTTAGGCCCTTCTTCCTCTACACTGAATAATAAGAAAGTTTCGTCGGGAGCAAAATTAAAATCCCCCTTAGGTAAATTTCCAGTAAGTATATTTTCCTGCATCGTAACCGGATCGACCGTTACCAGTTCCGTACCTTTTGAACCGGTGCGGGT
This sequence comes from Bacteroidales bacterium UBA4116, assembly GCA_002381645.1. Taxonomy (GTDB): domain Bacteria; phylum Bacteroidota; class Bacteroidia; order Bacteroidales; family Tannerellaceae; genus DFXE01. The sequence continues at coordinate 81,827 of DFXE01000002.1, read as the reverse complement.
ATAGTACATTTTATTGCTTGCCGGCATCCAGCGGGCATCACTGATAAAGCCTTTATCCTGGAGCAATATTTTTCCGTTAGCCGCATCCATCAATTGAGTGTATTGCTGACTTCTGCCCCCCTTTAAACGATTGATATATTTTATAAGGATAAATTTCCCGTTAGGAGAAAGGCTTATGCTGCGGAAATCTTTCCCTTCCATAATATTTGAAAGCGAATAATAGTTTTCCGGTTTTAAGAATACCTGTATGCCGGCTTGTACTTTACTGTTGAAAACCGCTTTTAATGAAGGGGCAGCCGTATCTGTTTCAAGCGAAAGATATTTGATTACAATTTCATATTGTCGCGGTTCCATTATCAGTTCAGATGAGTTGCCCACGGATTTATTATCCACAAAGACTTCGAATGGACCCTTTCCGCTAACATCCAGTGTTCCTTTGACATAACGGTCGCTTCGTAGATAAAAGGAAAGAAGATGCAGGGCATTTTTCTTTTCCGGTACGGAAAAAGTAACGGTACCTGCCGTATCCGTACTTAATACGGTCGAATGGCTGAATGCCTGATCAAAGGAAAGTGATGATTTGAGCAAATTTCTCAATTCGAAAGCCTTTCCGTTCACATTGACACTATCTGAAATAATAGGTTTCTGTACCTCGAAGGGCCCTGAATAATTGTAAGTTGTTATAACGATATCTTCTTTCGCGTAAACATTTACGAAAGTAATAAGAAAGAGGATTAGGGATATTATTTTTTTCATGGCCGTTGTTTTTAGGATAATTGTCCTTGCCAGACGAAACAAGACGGAAATACTTTCTTTACGTTATCTACAGGTTGTTCAAATAAACCGAATACAGAGGAACCCGACCCGCTCATGGAAGCATATACTGCGCCTTCATTATATAACGATTGTTTAAGTTTACCAATAGTGGGATATTTTTGAAATACACTTTTTTCGAAATCATTTACCATTACATTTTTCCATTCCCTTACCGGTTTACGAATAATATCTTTCAGACTGGTATCAGGCATGCAAGGTGTGACATTAGCATAAGCTTCCGGCGTAGAAACCACTATGTCAGGCTTGATAATGCATATATAATAATCTTTGAGGGAAAGATCAATGGTTTCGAAAACATTTCCTGTACCCGACGCAAACACCGGTTTATTACGGATAAAGAAAGGACAGTCCGCTCCAATCGAAGAAGCCATTTCTTCTAACTCTTCAACCGGAATATCCAGTCCGGCAAAATCGTTTACTAATTTCAACATAAAAGCCGCATCGGAAGAACCTCCTCCTAAACCCGCCCCAAAAGGAATCGCTTTTAATAAATGAACCTGTAATACCGGTAAATGAAATTTTTCTTTTATGAGGTTCATCGCTTTCACCACCAGGTTTTTTTCAACAGGAGCATCTATTGGTATTCCTGTCTGGTTAAAAGAAAAGACATCGGCTTCCACCACTTCCAACGCATCTTTGAGTGGAACGGGATAGAAGATCGTCTCAATATTATGATATCCGTCCGGACGTTTAGCCACAACATTCAGACCAAGATTTATCTTAGCATTCGGAAAACAGATCATAAGTTTATTAATTGAATAACTCATTAATTGAATAACTCAATGACTCAATAACTGATTAACTGAATAATTCATTGACTGATTAACTGAATCATTGAATAATAAATTGATTAAGTAAAAGAGGAATAATTAAACTTTTCGTTTTATAAACTTGATATACTATTCATTCATTCAATTATTCTATTACTAAGTTAATCAATTACTGAGTTATTAAATTATTCAGTTAGTCAGTTATTGAATTATTCAGTTATGGATTATTTGGATTGATATTGGGTTTCTCAAGTCCGTAACCTTTCTTTTTATCTTCTGCTTTCAGCATCAGGGCGACAATTACGGCTAAGAAACCGAACAGGGTGAATACCATCATGGGGACAGTGTAATCATAGTCTAATGTTCCGTCGGGTAATTCGATTTTAGCATATTTATCAATAACCCAGCCGATAAGCATAGGAACACCCATCAGCCCCCAGTTTTGAACATAGAATATAAGGGAGTAAGCTGTCCCTAATTGTTTTTGCGGTATGATCTTGGGTACGGAAGGCCACATGGCCGAAGGAACCAGTGAAAAGGCAATTCCCAGAACAATCATTACAATCGTGGCAAACCACCATTCGTTGAGGATAGGCAAGGCAAAAAGTCCGTGAACAACAATAAGCATAAATGAACCGATCAACATCAGGGTGGCGCCTTTTCCTATACGGTCGTACAGGCTGCCGAATAAAGGGGTAAGCAAAATAGTGCCGAACGGTAAAAGGCTGGGGATATATCCCGCCAGGCTTTCTTCTACACCGTATTTGTAAATCATCAGTTTAGTGGCGAATTTAAGGAACGGGAATACGCCCGAATAAAAAAGCACACAAAGGAAAGCGATCAGCCAGAAACCTTTGTTGGTAACAATCATCCTTATATCGCTTAATTGGAAACCTTCTTCTTTTTCCCCTACGCGTGAAGCTTCTTCCGATGCGTCGAGTTTTTTATCCATTACACTGTAAACGAAAAAAGAAAGCGTTCCGATACATAGCATCAATGCGCCGATCAGTACGGGCGCTGAAATAGCTTCGAAGTGCTTAGCCAGCGGTAAACTGAACCCGAGGGCAAACGCTGTGCCGATACGTGCCAGGGCTACCTGTAATCCCATGGCCAGCGCTAACTCATGCCCGGTAAACCATTTTACGATGATCTTGCTTACGGTGATACCCGCTATCTCCACACCCATTCCGAATACGGCAAATCCCAATCCGGCTAAAGCTACCTGTGAGTTAATCCCTAAAATGGAGCCGCCCGAAGGAAAATAGCTTGATACGGCATACGCTTTCAGCAGAGCGCCGCTCACCATCAGTAAACAAGCCATCTTTCCGGTAAAACGTACCCCCATTTTATCAAGGATGATACCTCCGAAAATCAACATCAGTAAGAATACGTTAAACCATCCGTAGGCACCCGAAAAAATGCCGTATTCCGTACTTGTCCATCCGTATTCACGCAAGAGAAGGTCTTCCAGGGGAGCCATTACATCTGTGATGAAATAGCCGCACATCATGGTAAACGATACTACGATTAAAGCCGTCCACCGGGCGGCCTTCGAATCACTCAACTTTTTTCTTATAATTTCAGTCATATAAATAGAGTTTATAATATATCTTATTACGTATCAGCAAATAAAGGGAGGGCGTCGGCTACCACAAAATTACTTCCCCCTATAAACACCATATCTTCATCGCCTGCTATCTTGAGCACATGGTAAATCGCATCCTCTACCGTTTCATACACATCTCCCTGAAGCCCGATGGCTTGCGCGCGCATAGCCAGAACACCTGCGGGCAAAGCGCGGTCTACGGATGCCTGTGTGAACAGGTAAGTAGCATTTTTCGGCATTTCTTCCAGTATTTCGTCAATATCCTTGTCGTTGGACAATCCGATTATCATATACAGGTTAGGGCGCGACTGCGCTTCGGCCTCGATCTGGATAGTAAGGTATTTCCATGCCCCGGTATTATGCCCCGTGTCCAATACGGTATAAGGGGCAAACAATACTTCCTGCCAGCGGCCCTGTAACCCGGTTATTTCCACCACATGTTCGAAACCGTCCCTCACGGCTTCCCTTGGTATATCCATGCCTAAAACAGCTAAAACCCGTAAAACGCATAAAACCGTTTGAGCGTTGTTATACTGGATAAGCCCGTTCAATTCACCGAATAACTGTCCGTAATCGGCAGAATTGTAATACCATTCACCTTTTTCCGAAAGATGCGCTTCTTCAATCATTACCTCTTCGTCAATAGGATTGAATAAAGGAGCTTTCAGTTCCTTTGCCTTTTTTATGATCACATCCTCAACCACCTTATTATTATTCATCGCCCCAATCACTACCGGGATACCGGGTTTGATTATGCCGGCTTTCTCAAACGCTATTTCCCCCAATGTATCTCCGAGGAACTGCGTATGGTCTTTGCTGATACTTGTGATAACACTTACCATAGGCGTAATGATATTCGTGCTGTCGAGCCGGCCGCCCAAACCTACTTCAATGACGGCTACATCAACATTTTCATGACGAAAATAATCGAATGCCATGGTAGAAGTAAGTTCAAAGAAAGAAGGCTCAAGCGGTTCGAAAAAGCTTTTATGTTTTTCCACAAACTCCACCACATATTCTTTTGAGATCATTTCTCCGTTTACACGGATACGTTCCCTGAAATCCACCAGGTGGGGTGAAGTATACAGTCCGACTTTATAGCCCGATTTTTGTAATATAGCAGCCAGCAGGTGGCAGACAGAACCTTTGCCGTTCGTACCGCCCACATGAATGGTTTTGTATGACTTATGCGGATTATTAAAGTGATTGTCTAAAGCAATACTTGTTTCCAAACCCGGTTTATATGCAGCCGCTCCACTGTGCTGAAATACAGGTGTACTCGTAAATAAATAGCTCAAGGTTTCGTTGTATGTCATGCTTTTAAATTTAAGTTCGTACAAATATAAATAAATAATCCATACCTTTGTACCGGTAAAAGACATGAAAAAATGAATACCAATCAACTCACTTATATACCCGACGGAAAAGTTTGCTCTAAAAAGATCATTATCGATACCGACGGCAACAAAATAACCCAAATCGAGATAGTCGGGGGTTGTCACGGAAATTCACAGGGCATATCCAGACTTATGGAGGGAATGGATATACACGACGTTATCGACCGTCTGGAAGGGGTTAAATGCGGGGGTAAACAAACATCCTGTCCCGACCAGATTGCCAAGGCGTTAAAAACCCTCCTTTGACGCCGCCTGCTTAATGCGGGTTGAACTGTTCCTGATTCAACGTAAAGTATTTTCCCTTTAGCCGGATAAGTTCGTCATGGCTTCCCTGCTCAATGATCTGTCCCTGTTCGAGCACCAGTATCAGGTCGGCGTTACGTATGGTGGAAAGCCTGTGCGCAATGATCAGGCTCGTCCGGCCCTCCATTAATTTATCCAGCCCTTTTTGAATAAGGATCTCGCTACGGGTATCGATATTGCTTGTCGCTTCGTCCAACAGTAAAATAGACGGGTCGGCAACGGCCGCGCGTGCAATATTCAATAACTGCCGTTGTCCCTGGCTTAAATTGGCGCCGTCGTTTTCAAGTAAGGTATCATAACCATGCGGAAGGCGTTTGATAAACGAATGGGCTGCCGTCAATTTCGCCGCCTCCATCACTTCTTCATCCGTGGCTTCCAACCGTCCGAAGCGGATGTTTTCCCTTACTGTTCCCGTAAATAAATGCGTATCCTGCAATACGATAGCCATAGACTGACGGAGGCTGTTGCGGGTAACCCGGTTTATCGGATGTCCATCTATCGTGATCTCTCCTTCCCGGATATCAAAGAAACGGGGCAACAGGTTCAATATGGTGGTTTTACCAGCTCCGGTAGCGCCTACCAACGCTATTTTACATCCGGGCAACGCATGCATGGAAACCCCTTTCAGGATCGTTTTTTCCGGTTTATACCCGAATACCACATTTTTCATTTCCACATCGCCCTTAATTCCTTTTAATTCCACGGCATCGGGAATATCCGCCTCTTCCGGCGCCTCGTCGATGATCTGGAAGATACGTTCCGCACCCGCGAAAGCTGCCTGTATATTATTATATAAACTCGCCAGTTCATTGATTGGACGTCCGAATTGACGCGAATACTGTAAAAAGGCCGCTAAACCTCCCACGTCGAAACCCCTGTAAATGGCCAGTAATGCCCCTACGATTGTAATGATCACGTAATTCAGCGTATTCAGGTTTTGCATAACGGGCATCATCAGGCCGGAGTAAAACTGAGCTTTCAATGATTTGTCCCTCAGGTCGCGGTTTTGTATATCAAAGTCGGCCTCCACCTTCTCTTCGTGCCCGAATACTTTAATTACCTTTTGTCCGCTGATCATTTCTTCAATATAGCCGTTTATATTACCGAGTGATTCCTGCTGCGCCTTGAAGTACCTGCGGCTGCGGCTTACGATCAATCTTGCAAAAAGAAACATGACGGGTACTGTGATTAAGACCACTAACGTAAGAATGGGGCTGATATACAGCATCAGGCAGAATATGCCGATCAGGGTCAAAGCGCTGGAAAGAATATCCGAAAGGCTGTCGGTCAGCGCGTCGCTTATCCGGTCGATATCGTTGGTATAACGGCTCATCAGGTCGCCGTGCTGGTGCGTATCGAAGTATTTGATAGGCAGATGCTCCATTTTACCGAACAGGTCGGTCCGCATACGGGTTACCGTTCGCTGGCCTATCTTATTCAGTAGGATATACTGGATATAAACGGCCACTACGCCGACGAGGTAGATCCCTCCCAGTATAAGCAGTATCCTGACCAACCCGTTGTAATCGCCCGGTATAATATAATCATTGATGATCGGGCGTATCATATACGAACCCAGCAGGCTGGTGACGATACCGATGATAATAAGGAAACCAATCACAAACAGAAGGCTTTTATCGCAGGCAAGATACGAAAGCAGCCGGAAGAACGTTTTCCTGCCCTCCTTCGGTTTGCCGCTATGGTTCATTTGGTCGCCGTGTGCCATTTAATCAATTGCAATTTGTTGTGAATGATATATTTCTTTATAAACACCGGATGTTTTAATCAATTCGTCCGGCGTGCCTATGGCATCTATTTCGCCGTCTTCCAGCACGATAACGCGGTCTGCCGATTGCATGGTATTTACCCGTTGGGTAATGATAAACACAGTGGTATCGTGCAGCAATGCATTCAGGTTCTTTCTTATCCTCAGTTCTGTTTCCGTATCCACGGCGCTTGTGCTGTCGTCGAGAATCAATATCTTAGGCTTTCGCAGAAGCGCGCGGGCAATGCAAAGCCGTTGCTTTTGACCTCCCGAAACGTTTACACCGCCACGTCCCAGCATGGTATCGTAACCCTCCGGAAAATTCAGTATAAATTCATGCGCTTCAGCGGCTTTTGTCGCCTCTTCGATTTCGGCGGGAGTAGCATCGGGCTTTCCCCATTTCAGGTTATCCGTGATCGTACCGGTAAATAATTCATTCTTCTGAAGTACCATTCCGATACCCGCGTGCAATTCATCCAGGTTGTAGTCTTTTACATTTATACCGTCAATCAGCAGCTCACCTTGCGTTACGTCGTAAAGCCGCGGAATAAGTTGTACCATGGATGTTTTAGCCGAACCGGTGGCACCTACTACCGCTATGGTTTCGCCTTGTGCAACATCGAAGTTTATATTCCGTAAAACGTCTTCTTCACCGCCCGCATACCGGAAACTGACATTCTTAAAGCTAACGTTGCCTTTGTGAACCTGGTATTTATCCAGTCGCCCTACCGGGGTGTTTTGCAACGACGGATCGGTATTAAGCACTTCCACAATCCGCTCGGAAGAAGCCGACGCTCTTGCGAACGTCATGATCACCATAGAAAGCATCATCAGCGCCATAAGCACCTGCGTCAGGTAGTTGACGAAAGAGATCAGCTCGCCTACCTTTAAATCGTCGTGCATCACCTTATATCCACCTACCCACAGGATAGCGATAATGGAAAGGTTCATGACCAGCTGCATGACGGGAAACATGGCCACCACAATGTTGGATGCCCGGATCACCAGGTCGCGCAGATCTTCGCTGCTCCTTACGAATTTCCTGGTTTCGAAATCTTCCCTGACAAACGATTTAACCACCCGGATATTTATCAGGTTCTCGCGCACCACAGCGTTTAATTTATCTACTTGTTGCTGTACCTTTAAAAAAAGCGGAAAGCCTTTTCTCAGGATCAGGAATACGCTGATACCTAATATAGGAATGGCAGCAAGCAGGATAAGGGCGAGTTGCGCGTTTATCCTGACCACAAAGAATACCGCCATGACCAACATAAGCGGGGCGCGGAACAACATGCGCATCGACATCAGAACAATTTGCTGTACACGGGATATATCATTGGTCAGGCGGGTGATAAGCGATGCCGAACTGAACTTGTCGATATCGTTGAACGAAAGTTGCTGAATTTTATCGAATAGTGCGGTACGTAAATCGGTGCCAAAACTTATGGATGTTTTGGACGAAATATAAATATTGATCACGCTGATCACTAATCCGGCAAGGGAGATCAATACCATATATAAACCTGTCTCGCTGATCACCGATAAATCGCGCGGCGCTACACCCTCGTCTATGATCCTTGCCATATACATCGGCTGTACCGTTTCGCTGAGTACGGTTATCAGTACAAGAAAAGGGCTAACGGCTAAACTTATCTTATATTTTTTGAGTATTTCCCAATATTTCTTCATCGACAGATGCAAATATAACGACAAACAACGGTTCCTTACGTATTGTTGTAAAATAATTTAAAGAGCTTTAGGTATGCGGTTGCACGGATAAGCGTATATACCGGGTTATATAGCCCATATGTTTTTTTCAATATTTTTCCCTTCAGCCTTCAGCCTGTTGTAAGTATTTGATTTGTAGTCCATAATCCTGAAGGCGATGGTTTATATGCCTTCATCTTTCAGGTTTTTACTATGGGGGCGGGTTATAGGTTTTATCCGCGTGTATCCGCTGTGGTTATAGTTGATGGTGAACCTACTGCCGACCGGTTTATTTATTTGGTTTAGGATGTATATTTAAACTTTTTAACAAATCTATCCGCTGTAATAAGTATACAGTCCATTTTATAATTAATACCTTAACAACCGTATATAACCGATAAAAACAATTCGTATGCCAGACTCTACCGCGTATACCCGGTACCGCAACAATCTTTTGATGTCTCAAACTCCTGAGGATAAAGAGAAGGCGCGGTTGCATCTCAATAATATGATGAAAAGTGTTCAAAACAGAAAAGCTTATGTCCATTATATTTTTAATAAGATAAGTCCGCATCATATACAAAAGGTATTCCAGGATACACATGAGCGCGTCATAAGCAAACCCAAATACAGGGAAATCGCTTACCAGGTAATTCAATCGTGTGTGATAGAATACGAACAAGGCAAATTTGGCCTTATTCACCCTACCACCGGGGAATTGCACGCCGAATCCAATGGGTTGTTTACTACTTCCATCCGGTTCAGCTACTATATTGGTGAGGAGTTTGTAGCGAATGATTTTTATGGGTATGTAAGTGAGCAGATGGTCAGGTATGGAAAAAAGCTGGATGAGAAGGCAAAAATACTTCACCGCCAGAATGACCGTTTAACTCGCCTGAAGAAAGAAGCTCCGTTGAAAAAATATCAAATGACAAAGACAGGCTCCCAGGTGCTTACTAAATCCGGTAGTTTTTTAAGTAAATTTTTCAGGTTTATGGGTAGTATACCGGTTTCAGCATGGACCAATATTTTTTCTACTGGGGGAGAGTCTGTTCTGGAAGAGAGTGATTTTGCTGTTTCCATTTATCATCTTATCGCTGAGCTATGCGATGGGAAGCTTCCGGATAAAGAATTAACTCCTTATTATATTTACAAATAAATATGAAATCCGTTTTAATGATTAAATACCTAATCGTACTATTATTTATAACATTTTCTTCCTGTAAAAACATTGGTGTTCAACAGAGTTGTGGTATGCTTCCTAATATAAATTCTGGTGATAAAGTTATTATTAAAAAGACTGCAGATAATAAATATGATTATGGGGATATTGTTCTTTTTGATACCGGACGGGATTTCTTTGCTATGTTTAGAGTAGTAGGGTTACCCGGCGATAATATCGCCATGGAAGATTATATGTGCATCATAAACGGTAAAAAGAATAAATGGGAGAAAATAGCAGAGAATATCCCCCTTGAAATGATACGGATATCTAGTGCAGGTGAAGAACGGGAAGAAGAATTTCCCAATGGAGTTAGGGTTCGATTGTATAAAGAAACTAAATTGTCAGTAGGAGAAGAGATTTCTTTTCCCTCGTTTGACGCGGAGTATATCCCTGAAGGCCATTATTTTGTATTAGGAGATACAAGGACCTTGACAATAGACAGCAGGTATCTTGGTCCTATACCTCTAAAGAATATCAAGGGTAAAGTTGTAAAAGTAATTAAAGAATGAAGTATTTCACTTTTATACTTATCTTATTATTTATAACATTTTCTTCCTGTAAAAATGTAGGTATTCAAGAGAGTTATGGAATGCTCCCTAATATAAACTCGGGCGATAAAGTTATCATTGAGAAAACGGCTGACAATACCTATGATTATGGGGATATTGTTGTTCTTGATACCGGGCGGGGTTTCCTGGCTTTATTCAGAGTTGTAGGGTTGCCTGGAGACAGTATCGCCATGGAAGATTATATGTGTATCATAAATGGAAAAAAATAGCGGAGAATATCTCCTTCCAAATGATACGGGTACCCGGTACAGGCGAAGAGCGGGAGGAAGAGTTTCCCAATGGAGTTAGGGTTCGATTGTATAAAGAGACTAAATTTTTAGCTGGTCAAGAGGTTACTATTCCCTCGTTTGATACGGAGTATATTCCCGCAGATCATTATTTTGTATTAGGAGATACAAGGACATAGACAATAGACAGCAGGTATCTTGGTCCAATACCTCTAAAGAATATCAAGGGTAAGTTGTAAAAGTAATCAAGGATACTGACTAACTTTACTTTTCACTGTATGTATTACATTATTGATTTATCCGGCGTATATAAAATTATGCAAACCACCGGATAAGAACCTGCCGCAGGAAATTTATTGCAAAATAAAGGTTCTTCTAATCTTTAGCCCATGACTATTTATGGATGGATTCGTTTGATTCTGATCGGCTCACCTGGGTGGTTCGATCGGCTCACCATGGTGGAACGATTGAACCACCCGGGTGAGCCGATCAATGATTAAGCAATTCCGTAATAAAAACACCGGAGGTTTGTGTTAAAAAGACAGGAGTGATGTATTAAATGTTCACTGCCGTTCACTACCAGGAGGAGTATGGCATAAATGAAGGACTGCTTCAAACGTATTACCTTTAATAGAAAGGGTAAGGTTAAAATTATTCAGTTCGGATAACTTGTTGGCAATCCATAACCCTAATCCTGCACCTTCCCCATTCAACGGCTTTGAATGATAAAAAGATTTTTTTACGGCGGATATATCCGGGGTTACACCTTCCCTGATCTCATTTTTTATACGGATTGCCATATGATTCTCCTTTGTTCCGTGTAACGATATATCAATAACAGATGCTTCGGGCGAATATTTCAACGAATTTGTTATCAGGTTGTTCAGGATGATATAAAGTTTGTCTTCATCTGCTTTTACTGTAAACGGGACATGGGAAGGAATAAAAGATATTTTAAAATTCAGGTTCCGTACGTTTTTCCGGTCTTTATTTTTTACAATTATCGTTGTAATTATATCAGACAAATCACAGGTTGTCTTGTTCACCTGCATATCTCCGTTCTGTAATTCTCCCATCAGCAGGAAATCGTTTACCATGCCTGCCATACGTTTTACATTGGCAAGTTGATCCTGATAAATCTTCCTTACTTCACCCGTTAGACTATTGTGGTGTAAAAGTATCTGAAGGCGTGTCTGCATGATGCTTAACGGGGTGCGCAGTTCATGTGATGCGGAAGCAAAAAAAGTTTTCTGCAAATCGCTTTGTTCCCTGATCCGGAGGAGCATGCGGTTGAAAGAGGTCACCAGGTCTTTCAATTCATCTTTATCCTTGGGTTCTTCCAGTAATAGGGTGTTATTCTGTAAATCCGTATCGTCGGCCAATTGTATTACTTTCTTCACCGGTTTGATCAATTTTCCCGACAGCCAATAACCGATGGCAACAGCCAGGATCAATTCGGCTATAAATGCGAGGATAAAAACATAGTTTATTTTATTTATCGATTTGTAAATTTCGTCTGATGGGATGGAATATTGTATGGACAGTTTACCTTCGGATGTTTCCTCTTCAAGCCGGATATGCCTTTCTGCCTGTAATGTGTTGAGCAGTTTTGGCGGGGGCATAAACAAGGTGTCTGTTGTTCCATATGAATCGGTATGTATGATCATGAAATTCTCGCCGCTTTGGGGTAACGGAACCAATCGGGGATTGATAGTCGTACTGTTCAATATAAGTGATGCCCTGGCATTCATTTGTTTATCGAAATTATTCCAGACGGTTTTTTTGAATTCATAGTAAAGTACCATGTTGCAGATGATCCACAACAGGGTAAATCCCGATGCGAAGTAAACAGAGGCTTTTGTACGGAGGGTTTTATATGGAAACATCTTTTTTTATGTATTTACCGGTTCACTTCTTTTTCACCTTTAAGGCTATATCCGAGCCCGACGATGGTTTCTATCAAAGGGAATTCAAATCCTTTATCCACTTTTTGCCGCAACTGGTATATATGTACTTCCACAATATTGCTTCCGGGATCGAAATCGAGTTCCCATACATGTTGCATAATCTGTGTTTTGCTCACAATGCGGTTAGCGTTCTGCGCAAGATACTCCAGCAATACATATTCTTTGGCCGTGAGCCTTATCTCTTTTTCCGCGCGGATAACTTTCCGGCCTAAAACATCTATTGTCAGATCTTCGATGGTTATTTTATTTGAACTGCTGCTGTTTTGTTTCTGGATCACCCGTATGCGGGCCAATAATTCATCCCAGTCGAAAGGTTTTTTTATGTAATCTACAGCGCCCAGGTCGAGTCCCCTCACTACATGTTCGGTATTGGATAGTGCACTGATAATTATAACCGGCGTTTCCACCCCGAAGCTCCTGAGGTTTTTCAGTAAATCAAAACCGTTGATTCCGGGAAGCATTAAATCGAGCAATATAAGGTCAAAGCTGCCGGAAGCGGCCATCTCCATTCCTTTACTCCCGTCATTTGTTTTCTCTATGCCGTATCCGGCCTGTTGCAATCCTTTCTCTATAAACAAAGCCAGACTCATTTCATCTTCTATCAGCAGTATTTTCATGGCAAGTCATATTTTATTATTTAACCATGTATTGGGTGCCGTTTACGGATAGGGTTTGACTACGTACGATTTTGTAGTTCTGCGCCTGTACCTGTCCGTCTTTCAATTCTTTCTCTATTCCGGTGTATCCTATGGTGGAACCTACCTGTACCATTTGTGAAAGTTGAAGTGCAATATGGGGCGGGATGCGTAAAATAACCCCGTTGTCCAACATATATCCGCATGCTTCACCTCTTTTATTTATTTGCATTTTATTTATTTTCGCATTTCCGGTAATAAAAACTTCCTGCTGCGGTACAGCCCGCGGGGTGGGTTTCCGGTCATATACGGTTTGTCCTTTTCCACTGATACTTACCATTTTCAATTCCTGACGTCCTTCGGGTGTATGTTTTAATACACCCTTTACACTTATATTATTTCCCAAAGACCTGATTGGCTGTCCTAAATGAGGTGGAAACTTCACGAACACTGCTGTTTCTCCGGTTTTCAGGTATAAGCCATCGTATATGAAGTCATCGTTATACGTCCATTCGGATATACTGCCGGTGTAGGTAGTAACTTGTTCCAGCTGGTTTTTCCCGGCAGGTCCGTGCCCGTGTCCATGCCGTGGAGGCTGTGCCATTAATGCTGATATGGAAGCAAATGCTAATATGGCCACCACTATTGAATATAATATATTCTTTTTCATCATTCCCTGTTTTTATTTATGGTATGTATTTATTTTTTAAAACCTGTATCCTAACGAGAGTGATATATTCTGGTTTTTATAAGAATCTTTTTTTGCCCGGGCGATGTCTAACAGACCATGCTCATAATTTACGCCTAACAGGATACGGTCGAATTCAAATCCTATTCCTCCCAGCAAACCTGTGTCGAAGCGTTTGAATGTTTTTTTATCAAACGTATCGCTCTTTTTATGGGTACCGTCATCTGCTTTCCCGGCTATGCCGTATGCCAGATACGGGCCTACATTCAATACCAGGTGCGTGTGTTTTTCCAAGTGAATTTTGTATGCCAATGCCAAAGGTATTTGCAGGTACATTGGGTTGATTTTAAGCTGGTCTTTATTTCCTTTGGAATCAAACTCCACTCCTTTTGTTGTAAAGAAAATACCGGATTGAAAATATAAATTGCGCTCCAACCGGGTATCTATCTGGAATCCGGCATTGAATCCCGCCTTAAAATCTTTACCGGCTACGCCCGGCTTTACGTGGTGGGCGTTAGAAAAATTTACCCCGGCTTTAATATATACATCCGTAGTTTTGCCCGGTTTATTTTTTGCAGATACAGATATAATGAATCCTGTCATACAAATAAAGGTAAAAATAATTTTAGTTTTCATAACTTTTGTCATTTTAAATTGTGAATAAAATTGCAGCTACATTTTGTTTTATGAAGCAAAGGTGAGAAGCGGATATGTATGTGGTATGAAAACGAAATTAATTTTTCTTCATCTGTTAATGGAATGACGGCCGGACGGAAAAGAAAAGATAAGCGGCTTACATCAGGTCCGGTGGAAGTGAAATACAAAGGGTGGAAGATTATCTTCCACCCTTAAAGGCTTTTCTGATAATGTTTCGAGGGTATTAGTAGAAGGTTAAGGAAGGTGTGCGGAAGTACCTGAGCGGGGTATGGTTCAGAAGTTATAAGCGATCCCCACACCGAGTATTTCTTTAAACTGGACTTTCGGACCGTGTTGTACACCTTCGTCATCGAACGTTTTGATGTCGTTGTCGTATTTTAATGTGGTATTTAATGTTGCCGACAGGAGTTTGTTGATTTTCATACTGATAAGGATATCCCAGTTCACATCTACATTGCCGAAAGATTTATCATAGGCAGTGAAGAGGTCGAGGGTGGTTACCAGATGCACATTTTCCATAATGTCCTGTTCGGCCCGTCCTTTGAAGTACGCCCCGACTTCGGCCCTGAACTTATCTCCCGGATCGACGCCGAAAGAGCCCAGGCCGGAAAGGTAATCATCCTGCACGAATGTCATTTTCATGGAGACGGGCGACAGGTAAAGTGAGTAATTGGCACGCGGGCGATACTCCATACCTAGTGATATATTGGAATATGCCGGAGCCATAAAGTCGGAAATATAGTAGGATTTATCGGGATAGTTATACCCTTTGGCAAATTGGGTATTGAAGTTTCCCATTGCCGTATAAAACCATTTTTCGTTGGTGGTATATCCGATCTGGGTGGCCAGGCCGATCCCGTCGGTCGATTTGCGTGTCCCCTGCGATTTTGTTTTGGATAATCCGTAGTCGGCAACCAGTGTGGTTTGCCATAACCAGTTCCCGCTTTTACGGGTTAACGAACCGTTCAGGTAGATATTTCCTGAAATGGCGTTTTCACCTCCGGCCGACCAGTTGCTCAAAGCGGTTTGCGAGGCGTTTAATCCGGTGACTCCCTTAAGTACCCATGCGCCGTCTACATATTCTTCTTCGTTATCCTGCGCAAAGGAAGGAATAAAAAACAGGGTCAGGAAAATGAGTGTAAGTATTTGTTTCATACTTGATTAAAATTAGTTAATACTTTTTCGTTTTGTTTATTATAATAACAGTTAAATATGCTTATTGTTTAAGGGCGGGATCGCGCGTCGGCCCCCCACATGAGTTTCTGCCGTAAAGTATCGTAAAAGGTCGTGTTGTAGCGTTTGATTACTTTGGTAGTATAATCGGCTTTGCTGATATGTAATAAGGTTCCGGCCGGAAATATTTCGGAACGCCCGTCCAGGGCCACCAGGAAATATTCATTACGGCTTTCCACTTCAAGCGTAATAACGGTTGTATCCGGAATTACCAGGGGACGGACATTGAGTGAATGGGGAGCTACGGGACTTAAAACAAAGCTGTTGCTTTGCGGAATGATAATCGGCCCGTTTACGCTCAGTGAGTAGGCTGTGGAGCCGGTAGGCGTTGCCACAAGTAAGCCGTCGGCCAGGTATGAGGTAAGGAAATCGTCGCCCAACGATGTATGGATCGTGATCATGGATGAGGTATCGCGCTTGAGGATGGCAATTTCATTCAGGGCGTAGTTATATCCGTGAAACAAACGATCCTGGGTATGTAACCGCAGCAACGAGCGTTCTTCTACTTTATAGTAGTTTTTGAATATTTCATCCAGTGTTTCTTCCAGCTCATTGCTTCCCACATCTGCCAGAAAGCCTAATCTTCCCGTGTTAATACCTAAAATGGGTATGTTCTGCTTATTCACACGGGCGGCGGTACGGAGGAATGTGCCGTCGCCGCCGACGCTTAACGCAATATCAAGGTCGAACGTATCGCCTGAAAGCAATCCTTTAACGGATGGTTTGTATTTTAATTTATCCGTCAGGAAGGTATAAAATTCCTTGTCGACATAGATCTCCGCCTCTATGCTGAACAGTTTTTCAAACAGCCTTTTGATTAGATTTTGTTTTTCAACCTGATAGTTGCTTCCGAATATTCCGAATTTCATGGCGGGTATTTTCACATATTCATATAATACAACAATTCATCCATTCGTTGTTGTAGTGCTTCGTCAATCATTTCTGTTTCCGTAAAATGATATAATACCGTATAATTAAACCGTTCAAAGCTGCGGATCACGGGAGTGGAATCTTCGAGGTCGATTTTAACGGTTACCATAAGCCGTCCCGTATCTTTATCCATATTGGATAACAGGTTCAGGACATGTGCATTGTTGGACTCGATGATACGCGCAATATCGGAAAGTACATAATCCTGCGGCAGCATTTCCAGGACGATTACGCTGCCGGCCGCATCGGCATTGCATAATTCTGCCAGGACCTCGATAATTTTATCGCGGGTTATTACGCCAACGTAACTGCCGTCGGGCGAGACTACGGGTATGACACAAAGCTGGTAACGGGCAATGCGGGCAATAATTTCGTGTAGATGGCTGTTCTCATTGATACTGGGCGCAAACAGTACGGGTTCACCTATGGGCTGTGAAGGGTCGGGCATTTCCAGAATGTCTTTATCGGAAACCAGACCCTGGTAAATTCCGTTTATAACTAAAGGAATATGTTTTTCCTTTAATTCATCCATTAATGACAACGCATGCTGCCCCGTATCAAAACTTTTTAACACCGGATAGTCTTTTGTTATGAAATCTTTCAACAACATTTCTCTGTATATTTACTAAATCCTGCTAAATTTGCCGGTAATATTACATGCAAATGTAAATAAAGAAAAATACATAATAGCATATAATGACTAATTAAAAGAGTAAACATTCATGCTATGAAAAGAGTTTAGGATAAAAACAAATGAATAGTAATAATTGAATAAGTACGAAAACAATGAGTATTTTACTTTCACTACAGGCCATAGGAGCACAAGCCACAGAACAATTACCCGAATTTACAGCAGAAGTGATGCCGACCCACGCAGAGATGAACATCATTGATCTTGCCATCAAAGGCGGATGGATCATGGTGGTGCTGCTGATATTGTCGCTTGTCGCCATTTACATTTTCATCCAGCGTTTGCTCGTTATCCGGCGTGCCGGAAAAGAAGATGAGTCGTTTATGAACCGCATCAAGGATTATATATATGAAGGGAAGGTAGAGTCGGCATTAAATCTTTGCCGTAATACGAATACGCCTTCCGCCCGTATGATCGAAAAAGGGATCACCCGCCTGGGGCGCCCGATGAATGATGTGCTGGTGGCTATTGAAAATGTGGGTAACCTCGAAGTCGCCAAGCTGGAAAAAGGCTTCCCCGTTATTGCCACAACCGCCGCCGGAGCGCCGATGCTTGGGTTCCTGGGTACGGTTACCGGTATGGTCCGCGCCTTCTTTGATATGGCCAACGCGGGTTCGAATGTGGATATTTCATTGCTTTCCAACGGTATTTACGAAGCGCTCGTTACCACGGTAGGTGGGCTTGTAGTGGGTATTATCGCCTTATTTGCATATAATTACCTTGTATCACAGGTGGATAATGTAGTCAATAAGATGGAAGCCCGTACGATGGAGTTTATGGATTTACTGAACGAACCGGCTAATTAATATACAGCATGGGATTAAAGAGAAGAACAAAAGTAGATTCGTCTTTCAGTATGGCTTCCATGACGGATGTTATCTTCCTGTTGCTGATATTTTTTATGATAACCTCTACCATTGTTATACCGAATGCTATCAAGGTAACTTTGCCGCAATCGCAAAAGCAGACTTCGGCCAAACCGCTTACCCGTGTAACGATTGACGCCAACCTGAATTATTATGTGGCTTTCGGGAAGCAGAAAGAAATGAGGGTGTCCTTTGAAGAGATAACTCCTTTTTTGCAGGAAAGTTACGCGAAGGAGCCGGAGATGTTCGTCGCTTTATATGCGGACGAAACAGTGCCTTACCGTGAGATAGTGAAGATACTCAATATCGCGAACGAAAATAAATTCAAAATGGTACTTGCTACCCGTCCGCAGAGATAACAGATATGAAATTCAATAAAGATGACATATATGGTCTGGCCGGTACGATTCTCTTTCATCTGGTCATCCTTTTGATCCTGTGGTTTACGGTGCTTAAAACCATTGTACCGGAAGAAGAGGGCGGCATACTGGTTAACTTCGGGAATATCGATGCCGCAGCGGGTATGTTCGAACCTCAGTATACGGGTGAAGTGATCCCGCAAAATACGGCGCCTGTTCCACCCCCGCGTACGGAAGTGGTAGAGGAGGAACTGATCACGCAAAGCGAAGAGGAAAGTATTGCCCTTGCTGAAGCGAAAAAAGAAGAACAACGCAGGAAAGAGGAAGAAGAACGCCGCCGTAAAGAAGAGGAAGAGCGCCGGAGGTTGGCGGAAGAGCAGCGTAAAAGGGAAGAGGCGATCAGTAACCGTGTAGCCGGCGCATTCGGTATGGGAAGTACGGAAGGAACAAGCCAGGGCGATGCAGAAAGCGGAACCGGTAATCAGGGAAGTCCTTTCGGCAATACGGATCATGGTGCGAATGAAGGTACAGGAGGGTACGGCTCATTCAACCTGAACGGACGGACGATAGGAGCGGGGGGACTGCCGCGCCCTGCCTATACGGTACAGGAAGAAGGACGTATCGTGATCAATATCACGGTCGATCCGAAAGGGAACGTGATCTTTGCCGATATCGGCAGAGGAACCAATATTGATAATGCATCCATGCGGAAAAGCGCAATTGAAGCGGCCACACGTGCTAAATTCAATAGCATAAACGGAACGAATAACCAGAGTGGAACAATTACGTACAGATATAGTTTACGGTAAATATTAATATGGGGTAGTTAGGAGTTGGGAGTTCGTAGTTTCCAGATCATTTAAAATATTCTACCAATTTCTGACTACTGACTTCTAACTACTAACTACAAAAAAGAATTAATATGAAAAAAGCATTTGTATTCTTAGCAACGGGTTTCGAAGAGATCGAGGCCGCAGGTACTATCGACGTATTGCGTCGGGGAGAAGTAGAAACAACGATTGTGTCTATCACCGGAGAGCTGAAAGTGGCCGGGGCTCATGGTATTGAGCTTATGGCGGATGCTTTATTTGAAGATACGGATTTTACCGATGCTGATGCTCTTATCCTGCCGGGCGGTATGCCTGGAAGTAATAACCTGAACGCTTGCGAACCGCTGAAGGAACTTGTGGTAAAACATTACGACCAGGGTAAGCTGACGGCTGCTATATGTGCCGCGCCGCTTGTATTAGGCGGGCTTGGTATTCTTAAAGGGAGAAGGGCAACTTGTTACCCGGGTTTTGAACCCCAGTTGATAGGCGCTACCATTACGGGTGAGCCGGCTGTTATTGACGGGAATGTGATAACAGGCAAAGGTCCGGGACTGGTATTTGATTTTGCCCTGGCTATACTGAAGGTGTTGAAAGGGAAAGCTGTCGCTGAGGAAGTGGCAAGCGGATTACTGCTTTAACCTATGGATACTCCAAGCACCGGATATACAACCCGGAAGTTTGATTTTCCGACCAAACGTTATTGCCAGACATTGGATCTTAAAGATGATCCGGAACTGATCGCATTATATAAGAAGTACCATAGCGAAGAAGAGTCGTGGCCGGAAATCAGGAAGGGTATCCGCAGTATCGGTATACTTGAAATGGAAATTTACCTGATACATACGCGTTTGTTTATGATAGTGGAAACTGCCCTTGATTTTGATTGGGATTCCGCTTTTAAAAAGCTTGCGGAACTGCCGCGGCAGGCTGAATGGGAAGAACGGATGTCGGTATTCCAGGTGGCCGAGGGTAATGCTTCCTCTTCGGAGAAGTGGCGGTTAATGGAACGTATCTTCCGGTTATATGATTAATTCAATAGGGTAAATAACCGTAAAAAATTATAAAGATAACGGGAATTTAAAATAACGGATTATATTTTAATTATATTACTTCAATCGTTTGAAAAATTATTTTATATAAAATAAGCCGGTGCATTAAAAACACCGGCTTATTTATTTTTTATAAACGTACTTTCTTTTATTATCTATAGGCATAATCATACCACCATTGTGTAGCGGGATAATTAATCATGGTTTGTGCAGCACTACCTGAAATATCCACTTGCCAGCTTGCACCTGAAGTAGAAGATGCAGGATTGACAATCGCTAAATTAATAGTTTGATTACCGACCACATTTTTTAAACTTACACTATAATTATTCAAAGGAAAAGATTTATTTTTTGACGGATAGGAAACAGAACCATTAAAGATAAAATTTAGATTTCTCGGATAATTGGCTACTATCCAACTTCCTCTTAAATATTCCAGGCTAGCTACATAATTGAGTTCTGAAATATAAGAACCATTTAAAAAGTAATAATGTGCATGAAGTTCATGTTTATACCTGAAAGTGACACTAGGGTCTACTTCACACATAAACTGGTATGTCCGTAAGCCATTGGTATAACCGTCGTAAACGGGTATTGCCCTGAGATTATTGCCATTATCGGGAGTTACATCTTTTACTTCAATGGGACTAACCTTAGAATAGCCGGCTATTGCCAGTTGATCCGGATTATTTTTACGTTTTTGAAGTATTTTTTTGTCATTTTCTTTACTTTCAGATAAAACATACAGGTTTCCCTGATTATACCAAATAACCGTGTCGCCGATCTGAAATTCCAAATCTTCATTTAATATGGCTCTGAAATAATCCGGACGGCTCAACAATGAAGTATCGGAAATATTCTCCGAATTTAAAGCTGAATTTATTCCTTTCGATTTTACCCATTCGGTAAGATTATCCTTTGAAGATTTACCCAATAATATGTACTGATTAATCATATCTTCGGATGAATCAAAAACCACCCTTGCTGTTACATCTTCACCAGGAATTAATTTGTCAGAAAATTCATCATTATTACACGAATAGAATAATGAGATAAGGCCAATAAACATAAAATAGCTTACATTGCTAATAGATTTTTTCATGATAATTAAATTTATAAGTTAATACTACATATATATAACAATTTAATTAAAATATTGTTCAAAATTTTTTCAATAATATTTTAATATATTCGGAGTATTAATTTTATAAATAATATTAGCATGTATTTTACAATAAAAAGATTTTTATCAATGCTTTGGAAAGAATAAATACAAATAGAAACAGAGCGTGCGGAATTATAAATTATTACTTCATTTATTTTGTTGTTTATTTTCGATGCGCCGTTTTTTATTTTATTTATTCAGTTGGTGGGGCGAACCGCCATTTCTCCAGAGGTTTTCAATGTCTTCCAGTGATTTGCCTTTTGTTTCGGGAATGAAAAAATAACCCCATACCAAAGCAAGGACAGCAATAACTCCATAAAACCAGAATGCCCCTGCGGGGTTACCGAGGTCTTCACCGTTGAGCATGATCTCCTGTCCGGGAAAAGTGAATGTCCTGACTATTTTAAAGAACGTGAATGTTACGACGGTATTGAAGACCCATACGGAAAGCGAACCGATTGAAGAACCTAATCCCCTTAGTTTTTGGGGAAAAACTTCGGAAATGATAAGCCATCCCAAAGGCCCGATGCTTATGGCAAAGAATGCCACGTAACAAAAAATAAGCCCTATCGTCATCCATTTACCTGTATCTCCCAACTGGTTGGTAAACATAAAGCAAAGCCCTAATAAAGCCAGTGATATAACTATACCGGTTAATCCGGTGAAATAGAGTTTTCTTCTTCCCAGCCGGTCGACAAAATATACGGACACTACCGTGAATATGACGTTTACCACACCTACGCCTACAGACGCCCAGATAGCGGCTATCGTACCGTCGAATCCCGACATCAGGAATATCTTGGGACTGTAATAGATCACCGTATTTATTCCGACAAACTGCTGGAAGAACATAATACCGATACATATAATGAGCGGTGTCCGTAGCCAGGGTTGAAGAAGCTCTTTCCATCCGGCTTTTTCATTTTGGCTTTTGATTAGTTCTTCTTTCATTTGCCTGAGCGATTCTTCTGCCTGTACGGTTCCTTCTATCCGGTTTAATATAGTGCGGCTTTCGTCTTCCCTGTTTTTACTCATCAGCCAGCGGGGAGTTTCCGGCATGAAGAACATGCCTGTCAATAATATCAATGCGGGTATGATGCCGACATAAAACATCGGCCGCCAACTGGTTACATCGGCTTCATCTGCAAAATAGAGGTCGGATAGGTAGGATACCAACACGCCTATCGTTACCATCAACTGAAACATGGAAACTAATGATCCCCTGACTTTTGCCGGGGATATTTCGGCAATATACAACGGCACGGCAAATGAGGATACGCCTATGGCTATTCCTAAAAACAACCGCGAAAGGATAAGGCTCCATATATCTCCCGCCATTCCCGACCAAACAGCTCCTACGGCAAAGATAACCGCCGAAGCGAGTATGACTTTTTTACGCCCCAGCCGGTCGGTCACTTTTCCGCAGAAAAGTGCGCCTAATATGGCTCCGACCAATCCGGCAGATGTAACCAGTTCGACCATATGGTTGTCGATACCGAAATCTTTCTGGAAGAACGGAATGGCGCCTGATATCACGCCTGTGTCGAAACCGAACAACAGTCCTCCTGTTGCGGCTATGACGGCTATGACATAAATCAACGCCTGATTGGGGGTACTTCTTATTTTATCAGTTCTCATATCTGCAAGTTATGGTATAAAGTTAATCCAACAATTTTCCTTCAACTGAGGTGAAGGTACGAAAAGAAATGTTTCCGGCTGTTCTTCGAATGCCTGGTATATGCTTTTGTCTTTTTGTATTCCCAGGCATTGGTAATCTCCGGGTGTTTTACATATGAGTTCGGAAGGCAAGTAATTTTCGTTTCTTATCCATTCGATGTTGTCATCTTCATGGAAGACGGGGAACCAGGCTATACCGTTATGGTTGCGTACACCCTCGTATTCGAAACCATAGGCGCGGTCGCACCATGCGCCGAATGTGAGCGGCAGCCCGGGATTGGCACTGATGGTTGCATGCGCCCAATAGGGGGGAACCACCACCACATCACCTGGTTTGGCATATACGGCAAAGCATCTTCCGGGATCATCCCCGGCATATTCCTGCATATAAATGATGGCTTCACCCGACCATATTTCGTAGACTTCGGGAGTGGACCATTGACTGAAAGGGGATACTTTGTGAATATGTCCCTGACTGCGTATGGGTTCTTTCCCGAGCTTGCCCGCCGCATAGGTTACTACACCGTATAATAGATGCATGGATTGTAGTAACTCCCTGTGTTCTTTTTTCCCTACGTCCATTGCGATTGCATATACGATATCCGGCCCGCTACATGACGGTTCCATAAGGCTTTTCCGGATGTCATCGAGTTTACGGTTTTCTACGGGCGGACCAAATACATCAGCACCATACCTGAATCCCATCGGGTTTTGCACCGGGCGGATATCGAAACCGGGATTGAATAGGTTATCTGTATCAGGCATGGTGTCGTACAAAAGCTTTGATCGTGGCACATTGTTTCCCTTCCGATTCTCCGTGCGGGCGGATGGTATATTCTTTGACGGCTTCCGGTATAATGAACGTTTCGGCGTAATGTACGATAAACGGTTCAAATTGTCCGGAGGGGCTTTCTATAATTGCTTCGCGTCCTTCCACCAGGTTCAGTACATTGACGCTTCCGTTGGTTTGATGGTATACTGGACGGGTAAACCAGTGGCGGCGTGTTTCGATAAACTCGCGCTCATGCAGTCCGGTACGTTCTTCCATCCAACCGTTGCCTTCGGTTACGGGCGTTATCCGGTTGAGTATTTCGTTTCGTACCCATTTTTCAGTCCTGTCCCACTGGATCACTTCTTTTCCGTGTGCTATATTTATCGGACGCGGCAGGCCGTCGAGCCCTAACCGCCCCCAATCCCATAGTTTGAATGTGAAGATAAACGGGGTAGCGCTGATTTCAAGAACCATACCGTTTATTCCCGAACAATGGATCGTACCTGCGGGGATCAGCACATGGTCGTGTTTTTTTACGGGATACACACCTACATATTTTTCCGCATCGAACGAGCCGGTTTGTTGGGCTTCCTCTAAGGCATGGATCATTTCATCGGGATTGATGTTTTCTTTCAGTCCCAGATACACAACCGCGTCGTCTTTTGCATCCAGAAGATAGTAACTTTCATCTTGTGTATAGTGCATACCGAACTTCTCCTGAATGTATTCGGTAAGGGGATGTACCTGCAGGCTGAGATTTCCACCCTGCATGGTGTCGAGGAAGTCGAAACGGATAGGGAATTCGTCGCCGAAACGTCCGTGTACCGGTTCGCCCAATAATTCGCGCGGATGTGCAAAGACAAGGTTTACGGATGGTATTTCAAACCGTATATCCCCGAAAGACAGATAGAGACTGTTCTCTTCGGGAACGCAATCGAAACACCAGGCATAATTGACCGCTTCTTTATCCAGGTCGAATACGTCTTTCATCCATTGTCCGCCCCACGGTCCGGGATCGAAAAACGGAACGACCCTGAACGGACGGGTTACGGCTTGCTTCAATCCGGCTCTCACGGCTTCTCCTGTAGCCATTTTGGGTTCTCCGGGGGTATTTGTGTCGAGCACATAATCCCATGTATGTATGAGTTTCTTTTTAAAACGGTCGCATATCCGCCAATCTACAAAAAATCCCCTTTTATATTTCAGGGAAGCTTTCTCCTGTTTGTTATTTACACCGACATTGCCGACCGCATTTCTGCGGAAACGCATTTGTATTTCCCATCGTGCCATGTCTGCGTAAATCAGCAGATCGGATTCCGGTTGTATATAGGCGGCTCCCGTACCGTACACTAAAATTATTTTTTCACCGGCATGGATTATCTGTTCCCGTAAACGGTTTACTTTCCGGTTGTCGAAATAAGCGTCTATGTTCAGACGGGTCATATAACCGAATAAGTCATCGTCGGTAATATCGTTGCTTAACTTTATATTCAGTTCCGTTTCATTCAACATTCCCTGCCGGGAGTCGATAAACAATGCTCCGGGAAATGCCTGACGCAGGTTATTGCTTACCTCTTCGTCAAGTATTCCCTGGTAGCATTCGATGACAACAATCTTTTTTACCTTATCAATCTCTTCTATCCTTCTGTGTAGTTCTCCGGTAATAGCATCCCAACCACAGCAGCAGGAGGATGCGTACTTACTGCCGACTGCTATGACCGGATATTTATCGTAATTCGATTTTTTATGCTGATGCGTATTCATTGTTTTTTCTTCCGTTTAATATGCTGTATTCAGCTGCCATTACAGCTGCATTATCTCCTAATACGGAGGCTACTATCCTGACTTTTTCGGTAGGGCACCATGCCAGTTTGCCAACTTTTTCGCGTATATAAGGCAGGATAATGTTTTCGCTTTTCATAACTCCTCCGCCGATTACTACTATCTGCGGATCATATGCATGGATATAACTCACGATAGCTGCGCTCCATATATCCATACATTCACGGCTGAGCAACAGGGCATCTTTATTGCCGGTTGACGCGAGGGTGAATATATCTTTAAAAGTGTGCCGGTCGTTGCCTGATTTGAATTCATCGGATAAGGCCGGATGTTCTTTGATTATCGTTTTCAGAAAGAAAGAGGAGGAGAGGGCTTCCACACATCCTACATTTCCGCAACTGCATTTCCGTCCTTTGTAGTCGATAACAAAATGTCCTCCCAGTGAACCTGCCTGAAAATGTTCGCCGTACAATACCCGCCCGTCTATCACAACGCCTGTACCGATACCCGTGCCGATGGTCATCATTACCATGTTCTCCAAACCTCTTCCGGCACCGTATTTCCATTCGCCGATGGTTGCCATACGGGCATCGTTATCCATATAGAACGGCAAATTCCAGTTTTCCATACACCAGCCTTTCAGGTCAATTTCACAGGCATCGTCGTATTTGCCGTTTGTAGACAGTGCCCGGCTGTTGTTTGTGTCGACAATTCCCGGAAAGGCCATCGTAATTCCCGTCAATTGGTTTTGCTGCACTTTGTTTTGCAATAATAACTGATCGATGGCATTTTGTATATCGGGAAGCTTGGCTTTCAGGCCTTCGGAAGAATATGCCGGCATGATGGTAACATCCATTATTTCACCACTGCTGATCAATCCGATCTTTACCCATGTACCTCCCATGTCGATTCCTATAGTATACATGTTTTTTCAGGATAAGGTGGGTATTCCGTTTATATCTACTAAGCGGCGGGCAAAACCGTTTGCTGCGATTGTTTCGTAATCGTGTCCGGCATCCGATGGCCATGATGCTGCAAATACCAGTTTCTGATGACCGGTATTTGCTACCCGGTGGGCTATTTTACCGGGTATGTAATGCAGGCTTCCGGGAAACATCCTTTCCACCCATACATTTCTTTCGGCATCCATAAGGATAAGCATTCCTTCGCCTTCCACACCCCAATAGAATTCGGCCCTGTCAGTAGTTGCATGGAAATGTCCCTTTGTCATAAAGTATTCGTTCCCCACTTTACCGGGATAAAGGGTTGTGATGCCCATAAAGAGTCCGCCGGTTGTGTTTTCGGGCACGGGCATATAACTGCTTACGTAGTATATAACTTGTTGCTTATCCAACAGGTCAAATGCTTTTTGATCCTGAAACACTCCTTCCAGTTCTGCCAGAATACGTGTTGATTTAATTACTTTTTCTCCGCTAAGGCTGTGATTGGTAAATATAGCTTTAGGAAAAAAAATGTCTGATCCGTTCATAATTAATCTATTATTATAATTGCTGATTCAGGTTTAATCCGTCTGCCGATACGTATACATTATCCTTATTTCCGGATAACGGGATTTCTATCGTAACGGTTTTTTGTTCGCCGGGTAAGAGATTGAAATAACCTTCTGAAGCATACGCCGGTAGAACTATCTCATTTGTTGCCTTATTCCGTGCGTTTAGTTTAATACCCACTGCGATGGCGCCGGACGTATTTTTAATAACAGCCCGGATATATCGGGCGTTTTCCGTTTTTTTATGAAGTGATTCCCTGACTTGTACGGTTGCACCGGAAAGGTTCCCGACCGGGGAATAATCATGTATATCCGACGGGTTGATCCAGTAATCGTTTTCCGAAAGTACAGAACCTTTTGTGTCTGTCAGGCGGACCCGAACGAGTGAAAAGTCATTTATGCCTGCCGGTACGGATGCTTCAAAGCAACCAACCGGACTGTTTGCGGGTACCGATATTGTTTCTTCCTTGCTGTAAACGCGTTTTCCCTGTGTATTATAAACAGTGAAAGCAGCTTTGGCTTTGGCCACACTTTTCAGCGTGGTATTGATTACCTGTACTTTATTATTGACAGCGTTCCATTGGATATGCAGTGGTTCGCAGGCCTTTTTCGAACCATAAAACGAACCATGTGTTTCATAATCGTATGAGTAAGTCTGCCATATCATGCTCGGCCATGCGGGATGGCTCATCCACAATAACAGTCCGCTTGCGTTGTTCCACATTTTCTGATTCCACGTTTCGAACATATTGCGGTATGTATTGTAGTTAATGAACTGGGCGCGTGTACAGAATTCGTCTGCGTTTTGAGCCGGTTGCTTTCCTAATTTGTCGATATCGCGTATGTAGTGTTTCCAGTCGAAGCTTTCATAATGCAGGTCGTGGTAATACCATACATCACCGATCGGCCACAGGTCTTCTTCGGGTATAAACTTTTTCAGAGTTGCTGCTGTGGGTACCGACGGCGATCCGAGTTCTGTACTGAATCCGTCGGCTATTCGGGTAAGATGTTCCAAAGAGTTTTCGAGGTAGTGCCAGGGTCCGCTGGAGCAAAGGTTTATATCGCGTGAATTAGCGTGATAATGGCGTGTTCCGTCTTCCTGTAAAATAATCTGCTGAAAACGGTCTTCCAGTAAATCGGGCGCATATCCTTCATTGCGCGGACACCAGATCGCGATGGACGGGTGATTACGGAATCGTCGTACTATATCTTCGGCATTTGCGGCAAAAAGGTTATTGTCTAACGGCTCGAGGTTATACCCTTCTGTTGATATGGAGAAATCGTTCCATATGAGCAATCCGTATTCATCGCAGAGCGTATAGAATAATTCTTCCGTTGATTCTCCGGTCCAGTTACGCACCATGGTAAAGTTTGCCTCTTGGTGCAGGCGGAAATAAGGTTCGAGTCGCTCGCGTGTTACCCTTTTCATGCCATCGTCCATTCCCCAGTTTCCACCCCTGCAGAAGATCTTTTTACCGTTTACCAGGATTGTCAGGAACGGATTATCGGTTTGTTCCGGTTGAGGAATGATCTGGTCGTATGCATTCTGTGTTAACGCGGGAATCAAGATATGAGTGTAGGGTGTGTTTTCCAACCGGATTCTTTGTTTGTAATCAAACAGGGGTTCTTTTTTATTTTTGATATCGGTCGGACTGTATTGTAACCGGATATTCTTTTTATCCGTAGCCTGAGCCATTAATTCGTAGGATAATTCCCGTATTCCGAATCGTATATTTTGAGTCTGTGTTGGCAGATTATTCTGTACAACAGTTAAGTTCAAGTTGTATAAATGTTGCGGTCCGTATCCGTTGGGCCACCACAACCGGGGATTTTGGATGCGCAGTTGAGTAAACTCTTTTGATGTAAATGCAATTTCTTTTTCTTCGTTGGGATTTAGTTTCACCTTCTGTGAGAACCGGATATCTTCTATTTGTCCTTTTAGGGTTATCTCTTGTGTTGACGATGTAGTATTTACTAACAAGGTTTTTATGGCAATATTTGCAAAAGTGGTGTCGGGTAGGGGCAGATCGGTTATCACGTGCGGGTCTTTCATCCATACCTTTCCGGTCTTTACCAGTTGCACATCCTGCCAGATGCCTATGTTGCGGTCGCGGATACCGGGTATCCAGTCCCATCCTTCGGACGAAATAAATGTGGGTCCGTCTAAACAAAGCGCTCCGCCGTTGGGTCCGAACCATCCTTTGTTTTCCTCAAAAGGTATTCCGGGGTTATTGGGAGGTAATATATGTACGGCCAGGATATTAGAACCTTTTTTCAATAGTCCTTTCAGGTCGAATGTTCCTCTTTTGAATGCACCCTGCATGTTTCCGAGTTTTTTTCCGTTAAGCCATATTTCCGCCTTATAATTAATGCCGTTCATCAACAGCCGGTAATCAGTGTTTTCCATATCCCGGGGTGAATCAAAACGGATGCGGTACCACCAATCCATGCGGCAAAGCGTATCGGGTATCAGCAAGTTGTTGAGTCCGTAATACGGATCGGCATATACCTTTTGCTCTACCAGGGTAGTTAAAACGGTGCCCGGCACTACTGCGTTGTACCAACCGGCCGTTTGGGATGTATCCCATAACGGAAATCCGTTTTCAATCAGTTTATAACCTTCGATCATTTCCCAGCCTTTGGTTAGTAGGAGATTACCGTCTTTTGTCGGTTCAAGCACCGACGGAATCTTTTTGTATTCGTTTCGTTCCGTATGCGGGAGAGGAGCTTTCGATTTTGGCCATTCATCGGTTGATTGTGCGGTTTTTATCCCGAAATTCAATTTGTGCTGCGCAAATGCGGAGCCTGCGTTTGCCATTAACAGGCTCAACAGGATTACCCGGTATAACTTTTCCATGATCATTTCGTTATTAATTTATCTTCTATTACTCCTTTCAACAACATATAGGCATCTTTGGTAATATGAATATTATCCGCCACAAAATATTCTTTGATCAGATTCCCTTTTTCATTTATGAACAGGTCCCATATGTTTGCAAAATCAATATAATCGTAACGTCCGGCGTATTCCTTAATCAAGCGGTTGGCCTGTTTATATTTTTCGAAAGAGTGTACACGGGCAGGGCAGGGCTTTACCGACATATATAATATGCGGGCTTTTGGGTAATGATAATGGATCAACCGGCTCATACATATTACATCTTCCATAAATTCTTCCGGTGTGGTCGGTGTATCGTTTAAATCGTTATCGCCGGCGTAAATAACTACCTGGGCCGGATTGAACGGTTTGATAACTTGATCGAAAAAATAAATCTGATCGCATAACATGGAACCGCCGAATGCCCTGTTCACGACTATCGAATTGGGAAAATACTGTTGCGTATCACCCCACCGGGTGAATGTAGAACTTCCTATAAATAAAACACAACCTTGTTTAATGCCTTCCGTACGGTTCTTTTCGCGGAGTTCTTCAATCTTTTCTTCCCATTGGGCTGCTCTTTCGTATTGTGCGCTGCTGGATATACAATTACATAATAGAATGAGCGACAGTAAAATTCTATATATCATATTTATTTTATCATTTAATAGTTGACCGGTAACAAAGGAGCAAAAGATCACAAGGTAGTTATCTTATGTCGTTTTGCCCCTTTTTCATGCTAATTCATTTACTTCTTTGCTTTGAAGCACCAGAACCATGCTTCCCAACCATTGGGCATTACACGTCCGAGTACAAGCTTATCTTGGGTTAACGTTAAGATATCAAGCTCGTGTACAGTGATGCCGCCTTCATTCGGCGATACGCCTTTCAATACGGAACCGTCTATAATAGTAAGTGTACCGATCGACCAGAACGTACCGTCTCCTTTCTCTTTCTTTTTACTCATATCAAACTGGAAGCTTCCTTTTTCAAGAATAGTTCCGTCTTTTTTGCGTTTGGTGAAGTTGGCCGCTCCATTCAGGTCGAACAACATGGTTCCTTCCAGTCCCGCATCCGGATCCTGTTCGTCCATATCTCCCGCCTTTGCTACGAACCATGCGGGCGCGCTGTCGCCAGGATAGCCGCCGCTGCCCCATACGCCATCGGTTAATTCGTCATAGTCCCACATCCATACTTTTCCGTTCGAATCCGTACCGGCCAGTAAGGTCCATTCTTTTTCCGTAGGATGATCCAGCTTATCGATCTTTACCGTACGGGTCGTACTTACGGTTCCGCCACTGCATATTCCGGTAAATGTAACCTTAGTATCACCAAGGAAGGGCAGGAGAACCGTATCCCTCTGACGGATAGATATACCGGAACCGTAATTCCAGTGGGAGCCTATATTCGGTGTATTGTTAGCAAAAATTACCTGATTGCTTCCTTCGCTTGAAGAATATACTTCCAGCTGCAAATCGCTTTCCTGAAGAACACCTCCCATTTCATCCCTGTTTTCTATCGGATCACATGAAACCATAATACATGCTATTACCGCACAGAGATATATTTTTATTTTATTCATACAATTATTCTTTTAGCAGTTTATAATTAATATAATGCATCATTTCCCCATCCGGGTGTCTGGGTGAGTACACCACTTGATAAATCAATCTGTGTTTGTGGTATAGGCATAAAACCTCCGGTCTGATTGATACGTTCTTTTATATTTCCCATATTCATCACTTCATCCACACCATTGTTTTTGACCTTTACACCGTTTTGTTTGCTTAGCGCTTCGCCGGCAATTCCCCAACGGAGCAGGTCATAGTAACGTAGTCCCTCAAAGGCGAGTTCCCAGCGGCGTTCATTCTGCAATGCCTGGTCGGAATAGGCGGAAAGAGGTTTTAATCCCGCTCGTTCACGTACCCGGTTCAGATAGGTTACATCTTGTTTCAATTCAGCCATCATCAGTAATACATCGGCAAAACGTATCAATACGTGGTCCTGCGAATTATCTACCTGGAAGTTGGGAGTTCGCCCGTACAGGACGCAACTGTAATTTACGCAGTTAACCTTTCCGTCGGCACTTGTCTGACGGGCGTTGATGGCTACATATTTTTTCTGCCAGTAACCTGTTTCCTGAATTTGCATACTACCGCCCCAGGTATATTTCGTTAATCCTTCCTCTTCGTCGTTTACATCCAGTATGGAGGCTTTACGGCGGAAATCATCGGGTTCGGCGATTTCCCATTCTTCATACAGGTTTGAACTTACCGTACCTGCGCCCCACCCCTGTCCGAACGGGAATATATCATTATAGTCGGGTTGTTCGCGGATGGAGAAATAAAGAACCGGCTGGTTACCATAGTAGATACTTGTACTGTGATCGCCCAATGCGGAATATTTAATGGCAAAGATCGTTTCGTTGTTATCGCCCGATTCGCCTATCCATTTCAGGTTATTGTCTGTTGCAAATTTGTAATCGGGAGCGGTTGCTTCATTGGAATAAGGCCATAGGTTACCGAAATTCGATATCAGCCCGTGTCCGCTGTTATTGATGCAGTCTTCCAGATAGGTAACAACCTCCTGTTTTGAAATGCTTCCGCCATCCGTTAATGGAAGGGCATCCTTCTTATAATATCCGGTGTAGAATAAATAAACCCGTGCCAATAATGCTTCGGCGGCCCATTTCGTGGCATGACCCAAACGATCTTTTGAATTTTGGAATTTGGTGGCTGGCAATGTGTTGATGGCATATTTTAAATCTCCGGCAATCTGTGCATACAGTTCCTCCGGTGTGGCGCGCGGATTATTCACCGGCTCGGTTTCGAGTACCAAAGGTACAGTTCCGAACATACGGCATAGTTCAAAGTAGAAATAAGCGCGGAGAAAATGCGTTTCCGCGGCAATAATGTCTTTTTGCTCCGGATTTTCCCATGTTTCCACCACGTCCAGTATTTCTAAAAGCATATTGGAGCGGAAGATACCCTGGTACATTTTTTTCCAGAAATCAGGGAACATATTATCGTTTATTTTTTTTACCTGGTCCAATGCCGCCCAGCTCCTGTCAACGGCTGCTCCACCGCCTAACCGGTCGTCGGATAGGAGTTCGGAAACAAGAAAACTGCACTGATTGACATTGACAGAAGGTAAAATTGAGTAAATTCCCGTAAGTGCATCCTGTGCGTCTTCCGAAGTTTCAGGAAAATTGGATGTATCCTTTTTAATGTAGTTGTCGGAATCCAGGAAATTGTCGCATCCCATAAAGAGGAATGTCAAAAGCGATATTAATATTATATTTTTATTTTTCATACCTGTAATTGTTAGAATTTTAGATTAACTCCTACCATATAGGTTCTCGGACTTGGATAAAACCCAAGATCGATACCTGATACCCATGTTTGATGACCGCCGAAACCTACTTCCGGATCCATACCTGAATATCCGGTAAAGGTGAAAAGGTTCTGGGCAGTAAAATACAATCTTGCCTGACTTAACGGCATTCTCGGGAACAATTGTTTGAAGTCGTAACCTAATGTAACATTCTGGATGCGAAGGTAATCTCCGTCTTCAATAAAAATATCGGAAATATAAAGCCAGTTCGTATTCGTTCCGGAAGCTACGCGTGGAAGACGGTTGGACGTTCCTTCACCATGCCATCTGCCTAATATATCGGTTGTATAATTTTCTTTCGGCTGATCGGTAAATGAACGGTATGATTTTGCAATCTGATTACCTAATACAGCGTTTGCCGTAATACCCAGGTCGAAACCTTTATAACCGAAGTTGAGGCTGAATCCTAAATTGAAGTCAGGATGAGGATTGCCGATCATGCCTTTGTCGTTGTCGTCTATTACCCCGTCATTGTTTGTATCGGCAAAGATCAGGTCGCCCGGACGTGTTCCCGATAATTTGGCTCCGGTATAGTCGGCGATTTGCTGTTCATTCTGGAAAATACCTAATGTTTTGAAACCGTAGAAATATCCGATCGGGAAACCTTCCTGCGCACGGTACATTTCCGTTGTACCTTCACTCAATACGTTGGCGCTGCCATGGATAATACCTTCTGAATTCGCAATACGGGTTACCTCGTTCTTATTGTGCGATAAGTTGAAATTGGCGCCGTAGCTGAAATCGCCTACTCTGTCGTTCCAGTTCAATGCCAGTTCTACACCACGGTTGCGCACATCTCCTCCGTTAATGAAAGGAGCGTTTGTTCCGTAACTGTCGAGGATAGGAGCCTGAACCAGCCAGTCCTTTGTTGTTTTTGAGTAATAATCGAATGCCAATCCTAACCTTCCGTTAAAGAAACGTGCGTCTAAACCTAAGTCTAACTGTTCGGACGTTTCCCAGGTAACGTTCCGGTTCGGAAGGATGTCGGGGTATGCTCCCGGAGAGATAGTCGTTTTACCCGGTCCGAAGAAATAATTGGATTTCAGGAAGGATATAGTGGCAAGATACTGGAACGGGTCGATATCCTGGTTACCGTTCTGACCCCAACTTGCACGAATTTTAAGGAAATCAAGATAATATCTTGTCGATTCCATAAATGATTCGTTGGTCATTACCCAACCGGCTGAAACAGAAGGAAAATAACCCCAACGGTTTCCTTTTGCAAAATTGGACGATCCGTCAGCACGCATCACCAGTGTCAACAGGTAAGTTTCCTTATAATCATAATTTACCCTGCCGAAGAAAGAGGAGATACTTCTTTTCATCAATATTTTGTTGGATCCGATTTTCTTGGCAAAAGGAGAGCCGCTAACAGATGTTTTGTCCGGATAAATGATCGTTGTATTATCCAGATAAGCATGGTCGAAATCATTAAAGATCGAGTTGACGTTCGTGGCTTCAAGGTTATCTCCTAAGCCGCTGCGTTCGAGGGATTGTCCGAGGATTGCACTGAAATTATGGTCGTTGTTAAGTTTGAAATCATAACTTACTGTATTTTCCCACAGCCATCCACTACCGATCGCCATCCGTTGATTTACGTCGTTCTCGAGGTTATATACATTTGATGCCAGATTGTATTCGGGTTTGAAACTTCTGTATGAACTTGCGTCCATCGTCATACCGAAGCTGCTCCTTATTTTCAGGTTTCTAACCGGTTGCAAGACAAAGTATGCGTTTGCTTTCAGGTAATGGCTCTTCAGCAGGTTCTGTCCTCTTTCATATTCCATTAACCCAACCGGATTTTCCCCGTTAGGATCCCAATCCAGTGCATAATGATAATTTCCTTTTTCGTCGTACATCGGAAGGAACGGATTTGCTTTCAGCATACCGTTGATGTCGTTCTGATAGAAGTTGCCGATGGCAATACCTGATTTTTCCGAATATGTATAAGTAAGGTTTTCCCCGAATTTCAATATATCCAGGTCTCCTCTTTTATACAAGGTATGATCTGTATTCAGACGAACTGTGTACCGTTCGTAATTAGGTTCGACAGGTTTCCCCAGAATACCCTCCTGTGAAGTATAAGACAAACCGATTGAATAAACGGATTGCTCGCTGCCTCCCGTTATGTTGAGCGCATGATTTTGAGTTGGCGCATTCTTGTTTCGGATAGCCTCCATCCAGTTTGTTCCTTTGTTGGAACCGTTGGCAAAACTTTCCCAGTCAGGTACCAGCGAACTGAAATCATAAGGAGTCAGTCCGTCCATTAAACGGCCTTCGTTCATGATCATTGCATATTCCTGAGCATTTAGTGTAGGCGCCATTTTGTATACGTTCTGTACACCATAGTATCCGTCGTATGAAATAGTAGCCTTTCCCGCTTTACCCTGTTTGGTTGTAACCAGAATAACACCGTTTGCCGCACGCGAACCGTAGATTGCTGCCGAGGCTGCATCTTTGAGTACGTCTATCGATTCGATATCGGCGGGATTCAATGCATTAATGTCGGCGCCGGTTATCCCGTCGATAATATACAATGGTCCGGGAGAGCCTGTGGTACCTAAGCCACGGATGGTTACATTAAAACCTTCGCCGGGCATCCCCGAAGATTGCTGGATATTCACACCCGGTGTCTGGCTTTGCAATGCGCCCAGCGCATTTACCGTATTCAACCGTTGAATGTCATCTCCTTTTACCTGTACGGTTGCACCCGTAACCAGTTTTTTCTTTTGTACACCGTATCCTACAACTACCACTTCATCCAGGGTTTGTGAATCTTCCCTAAGAAGTACACGATATGTGGTAGTACCGGAGTTAACAGTTAATTCCTGATTGATAAAACCGATATAAGAAAATTCCAATATACTGCCCGTCGGGACAGGTATGTTAAAGTTGCCGTCGAAATCGGTTACCGTTCCGTTTGTCGTCCCTTTCTGAACTACATTTACGCCGATCAGAGGTTCATTGTCTGTTTCAGAAAGCACTGTTCCTGAAATCACATTTCCTGTCTGCCCCTGTGCCACAAGGCAGCAAAGGAGCATAAGAACAGAAACTAAAGCTGATTTTTTGTAAGAAAAATAAGCCTGGTACAGATTCTTAATTCTATTTCTTTTTTTCATAAAAGAACTGATTTAATTAAATTAATTAATTAATAAACTTCCAAAACAACGCCCTGTACACAGGCATGTTTTGTTTTCCATTGATATATAAGATTTATTTAAAAGTTGCTGGTTTTTAGAGTCTTCTGAGTAGTTTTAATGCGGTTTGATTATTGTTGGTGAGCGATGGATCCACCTTTGCGGTACGGATGATAGAGGTCAGCCTGCGGTGCCATTCGATATCGCGCCACATGCCGACGAACTGTGGTCCGCAGAAATTACTGGTAGCGATACCTACCCACATACCGGTTTGTGCGGCAGTGATCGTCCCCAAAGCACATAATTCTTTTACCCAGTCCCAGCTCAGCAAAGGCCAGTCTTTATAATCCACTATTCCCCAACATTCGGTAGTAACAAGGGGACGGCGGTTTTTGCGGGCCACTTCAGCCATCAGTTTTATTTTGTCGGTGAGTAAATTCTGCCAGTAAACCGGTTTTTCGTTGTAGAGCTTTTCGGCATTTTTTACCACGTTTTTATAGGCTTGCGGAGAGAATTGCCCGTCTTTGTAATCAACGGCTTTGTAAAATTCGCTGTTGTTTTGATGTACCATCCAGATATGATGTTCATACAGGTCGAGGAAAGATGAATCTACCTCATTGTATTTTTCTACGTCGCCGTTATCCAGGGAGAAGTTGAAAGGCATATCCGGATAATTTTTCTTCATAATGGCAAGTGCGGTTCTCATCCATTTAAGCGATTCTTCCTTATACCATTGTCCCCATACCACATGCGGATATTGTGATGAGAAAAACGGAGCCCAAAGGTTTCCGGGCCATTCGTTACACAGGTCTACAAACAAGATGGTATCCAGTAACCCGTCGGCCTCGATGCTTTTGAGGGTTTTGAGCCAGCAATCCGCCATCTTTTCGGGTGTATCGATGCGCATGAATACCTTATCCGTATCCTGACGGTACCAGGATGAAATGGCCACTTTTATATCGCGTTCCCTGCATTTAGAGAGGAATTGATTCAGATAGGGCTGCACCTGTACCTCATTCAGGTCGGGACTTCCCCATACCTGCTGGTTCCATACTTCGTTTAGCATCCATTTTTTTGTAGGATTTTCAGCTATTAAATGCGGGTACACATCAATACGTATAGCGTTATACCCTCTTTCCATTAATTCATCCAGCGCGAGATCCCACTCTTCATATCCGGCTCCGGGCCAGCGTCGTTCCAGCCAGGAGAAGTCCCACATGGTAATTGCTCTCGGCTTATAAGCAACAGATGCCGCCTCAGGGTGACCAAAAATATCCGCTTTTGAGATTTCTGAGGAAACAAGGCTTCCCAATGCTGCGACGGTTGTGTGTTTTATGAAGTTTCTTCTATCCATGGTATTACTTGTATATTGCAAAGATATATCGACATATACCTTATACGTTTCTAAATATTCACCTATACTTATGGTATTTTATCAAAATACATCTTCTATATCAGTTTACGGCTTTTAACACCAAACTTTTTTTGATATTCGGATGGAGACATCTGTGTAGACCGTTTGAACAGTTCTATAAAGTTGGAAAGATTATTGAATCCGGATTCCATACTCAATGTGGAAATCTTCATCTTACCTTCAATCAACAGTTTTTTTGCATGTCCGATCCGTATATCATTAAGGTATTGAACAAACGTCTTTTTTGTACGTTCCCTGAAGTAACGGCAGAAA
This sequence comes from Bacteroidales bacterium UBA4116, assembly GCA_002381645.1. Lineage (GTDB taxonomy): Bacteria > Bacteroidota > Bacteroidia > Bacteroidales > Tannerellaceae > DFXE01. The sequence goes on along the minus strand of DFXE01000002.1, from coordinate 43,515 downwards.
GCATTCGGGGTAAGCCCCACTAAAGAAGCAACGTCATCGAGTTTGATCGGTTTTGAAAAGTTTTTCATCATATATTGATACACCTTATCGAAACGCTCAAAATCACGTGAGTTTACGGATTCCGTAAATCCCACACTGGCAAGCAATTCGTACTCATCGGTAACAGCCATCATTTCAAGTAAAGAAAGAAACTGGATAATCTTGGTTACACCGGTTTCGTTTACGGTCTGCTGCATAAAGCATCCTATGCGGTCTCTCGATTCACCTGTGAATTTAATTCCCCGGCGTGAACGTTCAATCAGTTGGCGGATATTATTCATTTCGGGCAAAGTAATCAAATTGCCGTTAAAAAGATCTTTGGAAAAAAACAGGCATAAACAGGAGGCTTTCAGGCCGGCCCCTTTTTTAAAGAATTCATCATCATTTCTCCACTCGTGCGGCAATTTAGGACCTACCATACACACATCTCCTTCCTGGTATTTATCGATATGGTCTCCTACGAACCGTGTACCTGTCCCTTCCAGTATAAACATGATTTCCACTTCCGGGTGGTAATGCCAGGGAACAATAAAATGGGGCAGATCCTCTTTATAGAAGTTGATATACTTCGTATTGTTAAAAGGGAGTTCTTGATAAAGGGGTGTCATGGTAATCAGATTTTATTGTTTTTCAGGTAATGTTTTCCATGTTTTGAAAGTAATGATAGTTTGTGTTAATACAAATATAATGAGTGATATTGACGATTAATTTACCAATATTCACAAAATATTATGGTATTTTACCATTAACATACCGTTTGATTAAGCTATGCTAGGTAAATTTATAAAGTAAATCGAAGGGAATACCATACATCCGGGAGAGTATAACTGTCCCGGAAAAGGTTAAGGAGTTTAGTCTTATGAAATTATTTACTATTGATTAATTTAAGGAGCATAAGTAAAGCCATGTTTGAAGCCCGCATAATATTCAGCTCACGGAGATTGGAGAACTGATAACATTCCGAAACTACCTTCTCCTTACTTGCCGCGGCAATCCATACGGTTCCGACCGGTTTTTCCGGTGTTGCTCCGTCGGGACCCGCTATGCCGGAAGTTGCCACAGCATAATCGCAATTCAATACCTTTATTGCGCCTGATACCATTTGTTCGACTACCGGTTTGCTTACTGCTCCGAATCTGTTTAGATCATCTTCCGAAACCCGGAGGATGTTTTTCTTTACATCATTACTATAAGATACGATACTACCGACGAATGTTTTCGAACTGCCGGGATGAGTGGTTATCAGGCTTGCGATACGCCCTCCGGTACAACTCTCGGCAGTTCCCATCGTCATCCCGCGGATAATCAAGGAATCAGCCACCTGAAGTTCCAACGGTTTATCTTCATCCGTGAGGATATGGTTATCCAAAATATCATGAAGTTTTTTTCTCTGTTCGGCAATGCTTTTCTCCGCAAGGTCCGGATCCTCCGCATAAGCCGATAGGCGTAAACGTATTATACCGGGTTGGGGAAGATAGGCAAGCTTAATAAAGGGGGGTAATTCGTTCTCGAACGAAGTAAGTTTTATGGCCAGGTCCGATTCTCCGAATCCGGTTACCCAGGTTGTTTGATGTTTGATATAAATATCCTGTAAAAACTTTTCTCTTAATCTGGGGATGATCTCGTTGGTCATCAGCCATTTCATTTCGTAAGGCACACCCGGCATCGAAACGAGTATTTTACCTTCTTGTTCGAACCAGGTACAAGGGGCCGTACCTGCTTTGTTTTGGATGATAACAGCTTTATCCGGAACCATTGCCTGGTCACGCGTTAATTCATTGATCAGGCGTCCCGAACGGTTAAAAATCAATTTGATATTTTCGTATACTTCTTCCGAAAAATGAATACCGCTATCAAAATAATTACATAAAGTCTTTTTGGTAATATCATCTTTGGTGGGGCCGATCCCTCCGGTAACCAATACGATTCGGGCCCGCTGCATAGCGGAATTGACTGCGTTAAGGATATCTTTTTCCACATCACCGACAGCTGTTTTCCCAACTACCCGGAACCCTTCTTTTTCCAGTTGTTGCCCCATCCAGGCCGAATTCGTGTCGATCACTTGTCCGATCAGCAACTCGTCGCCAATCGTTATTATCTGTACGTCCATAATTGATTAAATAGTTACCCTTGAAAAAGGTACCGCATCCATGGGGCAAAACTCCTTCCTGAGGTATTTATAATATCCGGTAATGGCAACCATCGCCGCATTGTCGGTAGTAAAAGCAAAAGGTGGAATATGGATCTTCCATCCGTACCTTTGGGCATATTCGTGGAACGCATGGCGCAGTCCGGTATTTGCCGATACCCCCCCCGCCAATGCGATTTCATTGATTTTTAAATCCTTACTCGCTTTCAATAACTTATTCATCAGGATATCTGTTACCGTAAGCTGTAAAGAAGCGCACAGGTCTGCCTTATTTTTCTCAATGAAATCGGGATCATCTTTTAAACGGTCGCGCAGCGTATAAAGAAAAGAGGTTTTTAATCCGCTGAAACTGTAATTATAACCCGGGATATGCGGTTTACTAAAGACAAATGCCCTGGGGTTGCCTTCATTGGCCAGCTTGTTTACAAGAGGCCCTCCGGGATAGCCCAGGCCCATAACTTTGGCGCATTTATCAAAAGCTTCGCCTGCCGCATCATCAATCGTCTGTCCGATCACTTCCATATCATCGTAGTCGTTCACCTTGATAATTTGCGAATTCCCTCCCGAAACCAATAAACATAAAAACGGAAAAGAAGGCTGATCGTTATCTTCCGGGGACTGTTTGATAAAATGGGCCAATACATGCGCCTGCAAATGATTTACCTCAATCATCGGTATATTCAACGAGGCCGATAAACCCTTGGCGAAAGACGTACCTACAAGCAAGGAACCCATAAGGCCCGGTCCGCGTGTAAAAGCCACAGCGCTTAATGCGGTCTTATCCGTATTGGCCCGTTTCAGAGCTTCGGCTACAACCGGTATGATATTTTGCTGATGAGCGCGTGAAGCCAGTTCCGGTACCACACCCCCGTATGATTCGTGTACTGCCTGGCTTGCTATTACGTTCGATAACATAATCCCGTCCCGAATGACAGACGCCGAAGTATCGTCGCAGGATGACTCAATACCTAAAATAGTTATACTCATATTTATAATATGCAGATTTGTTAATAAGTCTGCTTTGTTTTTTAATGCAAAATAACGAAATCTGTGCCGATATTGTTGTAGTTTTGCGCAATAAAATAAGTGTAAAGAGATTAAAGGGTTAAAATACATAATCGGTATACTGTTTGCTTTTTTTTGGATTTTCTATGCCATACCTGTTATCTTATTTAATATTCCATATATTCAACAAAAGGTAGCTGAGATTGCGGAAACAGAATTATCCAATCACCTGAATGTGCCGGTAGGTATCGGGAAAGTGAATTTTGAATGGTTTAATCGTTTGGTTTTGGATGACCTGTACTTGGAAGATGAAGCCGGAGAGATGCTGTTCGAAGCAAAACACGTTACCGCAGGCTTTGAACCTTTTCCTTTGCTGAGGGGAAAATTCGTATTTACTACTGTGCGGTTGTTTGGTTTTTCGCTGAACCTCAAAAAACAATCCCCTCAGGAGCCTTTGAATTTGCAGTTCGTTATCGACGCGTTTGCCAGTAAGGACACTACGGCAAAATCTCCCCATATTGACCTTCAGTTCAATTCTATCCTGATAAGGAACGGAAACTTTAAGTATGATGTGTTAAGTGAAAATGAAACACCGGGAAAGTTTAATGCCAAACATGTCGATATACAGGATATCAGCGCCAAAATAACGCTGAGGGCTTTCAATAAGGATAGCCTGAACGCCAATATTAAAAAGATGAGCTTTACGGAAAGTTCCGGATTTGACCTGGAGAAACTCTCCATGAATATTGTGGGTAACCCGGATAGCGCTTTTATCCGTAATTTTGAAGTGAAGCTACTTCAGACCAATTTAAAAATCGACCGGGCTACCATTGATCTGACCGAAGTCCATGGAATGGACGACCTGATAAATAAAGCGCCGGTGGTTCTTGATATTGCTCCGTCGCAGTTATACCTCAAAGAGTTATCTCCGTTTATACCTGCCCTCGGGAATTTTGAAGATCCGATCGAACTTTCGGCGGAAGCATCCGGAGCTATAAACGATATCGATCTGAAAAGGCTCAGTATTAGTTACAGCGATAAAATGCTTTTTATCGGGAAGATGTCGCTTAAAGGTATTTCAAATCCCGAAGAAGCCTATTTGTTCGGAGAAGTAAACAAGATGTTTATTACCAATGAAGGATTAAGCGGACTGATAAACAACTTCAGCAAAGACCCGGTTATTTTACCTGAACCGGTGAAACGTTTGGGTACGATCAATTTCCAGGGTGAAATATCCGGCTTTTTCGATAACCTGGTGGCGTACGGCAAACTCTCTTCTTCCATAGGCTCTATTGAAACCGATATTCTTTTTGGGAGCAACAAAGAAAAGAATGTTGCGGCATTTTTAAGCGGAACCGTATCATCATCCGAATTGCTTATCCATGATTTATTCGAAGCGGATAACCCTTTCGGGGTAGCTCGGTTTGATTTATCTATCGATGCCAGGCGCATGGCCGGCGGGCATTTTACCGGAAATATCAAAGCGATTGTAAATGAATTTGATTACCTTAATTACCGTTATGAGAATCTGGAATTTTCGGGCCATTTCCAACGGAATGCCTTCGACGGCGTGATCCGCCTCGACGATCCGAATGCCACTTTATATGCCGAAGGATTGTTCCGTTATGAAGACCATCAATCGGTTTTTAATTTTACGGCGGATCTTAACCATTTTCGGCCCGACAACCTGAATCTTACCGATAAGTATGATTCACCTGATATTTCGGCTTCCCTCAATGTCAATATTTCCGGCAACAACATTGATAACCTGGAAGGCAGCCTTACCATTGACAGTTTACAGATCAATACAGCCCCGAGCAATTTTTTTCTGAAAGAATTTAAAGTAACAGCTTCCGGTGAACCTTCGGATAAATACCTGCGGATATCATCCGACATCATAAACGGTGAAGTAAAAGGAGTATACTCCTTTTCCACATTCGTTCCGGGATTTTTAAATACCTTAAAAGGATATGTTCCGGCTTTGATCAATGCTACTACCCAACGGGAGGAAGTGAAAGAAAATGATTTTTCATTGCTGCTTACCATCGAAAATACCGAAGCACTGTCCAATACGCTGAAGTTACCTTTTACCCTGATGAACCAGGGAAGGATAACCGGGCATTATAATAACCTGTTCAATAAGTTCAGGCTGGAAATGTTTCTGCCGCAGTTCGTCGTGGCAGGCGCTATGTTTGAATCCACCTACCTGAAGTTTGAAAATCCCTCGGATAAAGCCAATTTACGGTTGAGAACCGTAAACTATAACAAAAAGGGGATACGTAATAATTTCGATATCCAGGCTGAGGCGCAGGATAATGAAATCAATGCCTTATTCAACTGGTTTAATAATAAAGAAAATACGTTTGAGGCCCGGCTTGCCTCTTCCACCCGTTTTATGGAAGAGGAAGACGACGAAGGAAATATCCACCTTCGTACGGAAGTGGGCATAGAGAAAAGTTCATTGATCATTAATGATAGTATCTGGAATGTGGAAAACGCCATCATCACCGTTGATCAGGGACGGGTAGATGTAAACAATTTCCGTGTTTCGCACGATACCCAGCATTTAAGGCTCGACGGAACGGTATCCAGGCATCCGGAAGATACGATGATCCTGGATTTAAATCAGATTGAGCTGAGCTATATTTTCGATGTATTGAATATACCCGTCCTGCAGTTCGGCGGAAGCGCTACCGGAATTTTCAATATCTCTGATTTGTATGGCAGCCGTATACTGAACACAGAGAAATTTGAGGTCGAAAACTTCTCTTTTAATCAAGTGGGATTGGGTAAACTCAGTTTGTACAGCCAGTGGGACGATGACCAGCAGGGTATATTAATGGTAGGCAGTATTTATACCAACGATTCCACTTTTACCGATGTCGACGGGTATATTTTTCCGGTAGGAGCCAAAGCAGGGCTTTCGCTCCGGTTCAATGCCAATGATATCGATGTGGCCTTCCTTCATCCGTTTATGGAAAATGTAGCATCCAACATACAGGGACGTGGATTTGGAGATGTCCACCTTTACGGGCCCTTTAAGGAATTGAATGTGGAAGGGAATGCCTTTGTCCGTAATGGCGGGCTGGGAATTGATTTCCTCAATACGTACTATACGTTTTCCGATTCGATTATCATGAATAAATATTCCATGCAGGTGAAAAATGCCACGGTTTATGATAAGTTCGGGAACGAAGGCAGGGTCAATTTTTCACTCCATCATAAACATTTCAAAGAGCTGGAGTTCGAAGCCGATATACTGGCTAATAATCTACTGGTTTACGATGCTACGGAAAAACTGAACCCGTTGATATACGGAACGGTTTACGGAAGCGGCACCTCCACCATTAAAGGGAATGAACAGGTGATCAATTTCGATATCAATATGCGAAGCGATCCCAAAACAGCCGTTACGCTCGATTTTATGAGTAACTCATCTGCCGAAGATTACGATTTCATTACGTTTATCGACAGAAGTAAAGAAGCGGAGAATGAAAAGGATTCGATCACTGATTCTACGTCCGTACCGCTAATATTTACGGATGGCGGAGCGGAAATCCGAATGAATTTCCTGCTGGATGTTACGCCCGACGCGTCTATTGAATTAGTGATGGACCCGAACGCGGGTGATAAGATAAGGGGAAGCGGTTCGGGCAGCCTTCAGATCGAATACGGTACGAAGAGCGACCTCCGGATGTACGGAATATTCAATATACTGAATGGTAATTATAATTTCAGCCTGCAGCAGCTTATCCATAAGAATTTTAAGATACGTGAAGGTAGTACGGTTACATTCAGGGGTGATCCCTTTGATGCCAACCTCAATGTAGAAGCTGTGTATACGGTTACGGCCAACATCGGCGACCTCGACCAGAGCCTGCTGGAGGAAAGCGCGCGTACGAATATCCCGGTCGATTGTATCCTGAAGCTCGACGGTATGCTACAGAATCCTTCCATATCGTTCGACCTGGAATTACCCGGATCGAACAGCGACCTGGAGCGTAAAGTAAAAAGTTATGTAAATACAGAGGATATGATGACGCGGCAAATTGTCTATCTGCTTGTCTTAAATAAGTTCTATACGGCCGACATTTACCGCACAGGGCGTTCAAATGAGTTCAGCGCCGTTACGTCAGCCGCTATCTCGTCGCAGATATCCAGTATACTCAGTACAATAACCGATAAAGTACAGATCGGAACTAATATACGGGCGAGCCAGGACGGTTTCAATGAAACCGAATTCGAAATGCTTTTGTCCAGTCAATTGCTGGATAACCGCCTTATTTTTAACGGCAATTTCGGATATAAGAACAACCCCAACGTGAAAAATGTATTTGTAGGTGAATTTGATATCGAATACCTGCTTACGAGGACAGGCGAATTCCGTTTAAAAGCCTATAACCATGCCAATGATATGTACCGGTACCTCAAGCAAAGCCTTACTACCCAGGGGATCGGTATTATGTACAAAAAAGACTTTTCCACCTTGTCCGAATTGTTCCGCAGGAGAAAAAGGCCGTTGCTTGTCATCCCTGATAATACGGTTCCTTCCATTGTACAGGATTCCACATTGATCACCTATTGATTCTGATCATATGAGATAAAAAAAGCCATCTCAATGGAGATAGCTTTTTTAAATTTCCCTTCCGGTCGTTATTTGATCTCGATCCGGACCGGTGTATTTACTTTTTCCTCTTCTTTACGTTTGGGTATGGATATGGAAAGAACGCCGTCTTCCGCTTTGGCATTGATTTTATCTTTTTCAATATTATCAGGTAAGATCATACTTTGTCGGAAGTTCATGTAGGAAAATTCGCGGCGGAGATATTTGTTGTTTTTATCTTCTTCCTTATTTTCCGTTTTCTTTTCCATCGATACGATCAGGTGATTGTCATCGTGTAAGTCTATCCTGAAATCGTCTTTCGTCAGTCCCGGAGCAGCTAATTCAACTTTATATTCTCTATCGTTTTCTATAATATTTACTGCAGGACTGGTAGAATTACTCTTTTCTATCCATTCATTACCGAAAAAGTCATTAAATACACTGGGTAACCAATTTGTTCTTCTTACAGGTATCATAATCATGTCCTCCTATATTTAATTAATAACCTAAATAACTGACCGGTTAATAATTAACCGTATCTACCAACCTATTTGCAAAAAGAATGCCAACCCCTTATAAAGACAAAATTTCCGTAATTTATGACATTTTGACGTTTATTTTAAACGTGTTTCCTCGGAGGAAAATATTCGCAAAACAATGTATGCAATTGTGATTTAGCCGTTTCCATATCCAATGGAGTACCCAGCTCTTTGGCTAAGGAGGTAACCCCTTTATCTGTAAAGCCACAGGGATTGATCAATGAATAATAATCTAATTCCGTATTGATATTCAGCGCAAATCCGTGCATGGTTACATACCGGCTGCTCTTTACACCTATCGCACAGATTTTCCGTGCTTTTCCCGGCAGTAAAGGATCGATCCACACTCCTGTAGCCCCTTTCAGGCGATCGGCCGTTACCTGGTAAAGGGAAAGGAAACGGATGATGATATCTTCCAATGTATAAATGTATTTTTTTAATCCCATTTGCCATTGATCGAGGTCAAAAACAGGATAACCCGTAATTTGTCCGGGTCCGTGATACGTGATATCACCTCCCCGGTTGGTGTGGTAGAGGGTTATTCCCCGTTGTTCCAATAGGTTTTCCGGAACCAGTAAATTCGTTTCCTTTCCGCTTTTGCCGAGGGTTAATACCGGTTCGTGCTCGCAGAACAGCAGATGGTTCGGATAAGCCTGCCCGTTTATTTTTTTTTCGATCAGGTTTTCGAAATAAGTAGTTTGAATCTGTAAGGCTTCCGTATATGCCATTCTTCCCATATCCCGGAAAATAAAACTATCCATTCGTTGTCTCTATTTAGTTGAACCGTATCCCATTTCGACCTTGTATATTTTATCCATCAGCGACATGATCTGCTGTTGCCTCCTCAGCATATAAGGCGAAGGATTACCGGAATCAAACGTGCGGGGATTAGGCAGGGTGGCGGCAATTAACGCGGCTTCGCTTTTGGTTAACTGGTATGCCTGTTTACCAAAATGTTCCCCGGCTACAGCCTCTGCGCCATAAATGCCTTCTCCCATTTCAATCGAATTCAGGTAGACTTCCATAATCCGTTCTTTGTTCCAGACCAGTTCGATCAGGACGGTAAAATATACTTCAAGTCCTTTGCGAAGGTAGCTTTTCCCTTGCCATAAAAAAACATTTTTAGCGGTTTGTTGCGATATGGTACTGGCGCCGCGCATGCGACCCCCTTCTTCAGCTTCATCCAGCGCCTTTTCAATCTGGTCGAAATCGAACCCGTGGTGTTCCATGAACAGGTTGTCTTCGGAGGCTATAACAGCCTGCACGAGCGGTTGAGCGATTTGCGAAAGGGGAACCCACTTATGCGATAGCTTCACTTCTTTCTTTTCCCGGATCTGTTCGAATACCCGACTGAACATTAAAGGAGTATAATAGACCGGTATAAACCGGAGGGCAACAACAGCCAGCAGGCTCGAAAGAAACAGGAATAAGAATATATTCCTGCACCATATTAACAGGCGTCTGAAACCGTTTTTTTTACGTTCTTTCATAAGCCAATGATTACAGCAGGGGAGAGAATAACCGCATAACGGATTGTACCATTTTTTTCCACCACGGTCGTTTCAGCCATTCCTCCAGGATAATTTCCTCACAGCTTTCCAGGTCTTTCATGAAAATATCGTAATTGTGCTTGCCTATTTTTTCATCATATATATAGGTATTGATCTCAAAGTTTATCTCGAGGCTTCTCAAATCCATATTGGTCGATCCGATAACAGAAAGGTAATCATCCACTACCAGCGTTTTGGCATGCAGGAACGCCGCTTTATACTGATATATCCTTATCCCGGCAGATAAAGATTCTTCATAATATGAATGAATAGCCGGGTCCATAAAAAACAGGTCGGCTTTCGACGGAAGCATTACCCGTACGTCGATACCGCTCAGCGCGGCGGCTTTTAATGCCTGCATCAAGGAATCGGGCGGAACATAATAAGGCGTTTGAATATAGATATAACGTTTGGCGTTACTCACAATATTTACGGATGCGTAGAGCAGGTAAGGGTATCTGGAATTGGGTGCCTCGGGAACCACCTGCATAAGATTATCCGAATAATTCTCAGAGGGGGGAAAATAATGTTCCAGTTCATCCGGAATGCCCCCATGCGATTCGTACCACATGTGAAGGAAATTATATTGCAGCCCGTACACCCCTTTCCCGGTTATCCTTAAATGCGTATCGCGCCATTTGAAAGCGTAATCTTCGCCGATGTTCATACCGCCCGTATAGCCGGTCTTACCGTCGATGACCACTATTTTACGGTGGTCGCGGTTATTGAGTTTCCGCCGTATCCAGGGTAACGACGCTTTACTGAAAGCCAAGACTTTTACCCCCGCGTCTTCCATATCGTAGTAGAAGCTGGGATTTACATCGATATTAGCGATGTTTTCATAAATAAAGCGTACGATAACTCCCTGGCGGGCTTTTTCCATCAGTATCTCCCGTATCCTGTACCCGATTTCGTCTTTATGAAAGTAGAAATATTCGATATGGATATGGTGCCTGGCTTTGTTAAGGTCTATAATTAACGCTTCGAACTTCCTTTCGCCTTTCGTTATGACTTCTATGTCGCTGCCGTAAAAAATATTCGAATCATTGCTTTTTTCCAGTAAATTGGCAATCGGAAGGTATTCGTCCGGAATTTTATCCTTATGGGTATGGGTGTTTTCCTTTATGATCTCCGGCATCTTGGCAAAGATCTCCGACTTGAAATTTGTATAATTAACCGACGACCGCCTCCGCTTCCTCGGATTATATCCGAAAGCGTAATAAAGGATAAGCCCCACCGCCGGGACGGCCAGCAACACCAACAGCCATGCCATTGTCTTTGTGGGATTGGTGTCTTCCGTCAGGATAGCATAAAAAGTCGCGATGATCAGTACGGCATAAATGCCCGTTGCCAATCCGAAGAGTAAAGTTGAAGATTCCATTAAACAAATCTACTAATTAATTGATTAAACCCATCAACCGGATTTTTAAAAATGTAAACACTTAACCGGTACGATGGGTTTAATCGTCGATCCTTATTTTATGTTTAAAAGAACCTTTGCCTCTTTCAACCAGGGTGATGTAAATGTTATTTCGGCCTGTCCTTCTTCGCCGGAGGCTTGTATATACGCTAATAATTTTCCATGATAAGCCCGGTGTTTGTTGTCGGTATAATCGCTCATATCGGTGTTATTGCTTGCTTCAAGCCCTAAAAGCCGGGCAGGGCCTTCGATGCCGCAGCTTATTTCATTGTCGGAGAGCATTACCGGAACACCGTCTTCATCAACCACCTGAAGGACAATTTGCGCCAATCCTTTATCTTTACCGATCGTTTCTTCAGCGGCAACAACAGTTATCGCGTGCGGTGGTTTGGAGGATTGAACGGCATACCGGCATATCTCCGTCCCCTTACCGTCCATCCCGATCACTTCGAGTTTGCCGTTTTCATAAGGAATATCCCAATACAGAATACCCGTTTTATCATCGTATGGTTTGGGTTGGCCGATCATCCTGCCGTTCAGTTCCAGCCTGGCCGATTGGGCGTTGGTATAACATACCACCCGGATCAGTTCGCCTGCCCGGTAATTCCATATGGGCCAAGCGTCAACAGATAACTCCTTACTGTCCGGACCCACCGGATAAGTACCCAGGTAGGCCATCGGTTGATCCGACCAGAGCGACTGGCGGAAATACCCGCGGGGTTTTATGAAACCGCCGAAATCGAGCAGCCCCGAATAAAATCCGCGCGATGGCCATACCCCCGATTCTCCCAGGTAATCGATACCCGTCCAAAGGAATTGACCGAATATAAACTCTTTATCGCGTACTGCTTTCCAGGCATCTATATCGTGGCGGTTTTCACTTCCGTAGATCACCCGCCGGGGATATTTTTTATGATCGCCGTCGTACATGCTTTCCGTGTAATTATATCCCGCGATATCCAAAGACGAAGGATATTCGGTTTCATTTGACATGGCTACCCCGGCAAGCCCTGCCGTAGTGGGCCTCGATGGGTCATATTGCTTAACAACGGCAACAAGGCGTTTGGCTATACCCCCTAAACGCATGGCATCGGGCGCGTCTTTATTGTATCCCCCGAACATCGCCTGTGTGAAACCCGTATCTTTCCCGCCGTCTAACACAGGATGCGAATAAGGATCATTCGGATAATCCACTTCATTCCCTATACTCCATGCGAAAACTGAGGGGTGGTTGCGGTCGCGGCGTACCATGTCCGCCAGGTCCTTCTCTCCCCATTCCTCAAAAAAATCGTAGGCTCCCTGGAATCCGGGTGTCCCTACGTTCCATCCTTCAATCCATTTACGCTTGGGGAATTCCCATTCGTCGAACGCTTCATTTAAAACCAGCAAACCCAATTCGTCGCATAATTCGGAAAGTTCGGGCGCCTGGGGATTATGGCTCGTGCGGATTGCGTTGCATCCCACTTCTTTCAGCGTGAGCAGCCTTCTTTTCCATACCTCCCGGGGTACGGCCGAACCCAATACGCCGGCGTCATGATGAATGCAGACGCCTTTCATTTTCATCCGTTTGCCGTTCAGGGCAAAACCTTTATCGGGGTCGAACGTAAAGGTGCGGAATCCGGTGGTCGTTACCGTACGGTCGATTTCTTTACCGTCTTTTACTATGGTCGTTTGTAAGGTGTACAGGTTGGGATTGTCGAGGTCCCAGAGTTCAGGGTTCTTTATATTTAACCGGGTTTCTGTTTTTCCTTTACCATTTGCCGGGAGTTTAACCGACCGGGAGCTTCTGGCCATACGCTTGTTTTCCTTTATGAGTTCGTTGATAACCGTAACCGATGTTGCCGCGGATGATCCGTTCTCCACTTCCACTTCTATATTCAATGTTCCCTGCTTGCTGTTAACATTCGAAGGATATGCATACACCCCCCATTGCGAAATATGTACGGGGTCGGCATATACCAGCCATACATTGCGGTATATCCCCGATCCGGTATACCATCGCGAATCGGCGCTTTGGCTGTGATCCACCCTGACAGCTACCGTATTGTCTTTTCCGAACTCCACATACGGGGTAGCGTCATACATAAATGAGATATAACCGTTCGGGCGTTTGCCCAACGAATGCCCGTTGATAAATACTTCACTGCGGTTGTAAACCCCTTCGAAATAAAGGTAAACCTTTTCACCCTTTTTATCCTGCGGAATGGACAGGGATTTCCGATACCAGCCGATCCCGCCCGGCAGGTAACCGGTACAACCTGCAAGGGTAGGGCTGAGTTGCCCCTTAATGCTCCAATCGTGAGGCAGGTCTACCATTTGCCACCGCGAGTCGTCCATGCCGGGAAGCTCCGCGTTGGTTTGCTCTCCCAATGAAAATCTCCATTGGTCATTTATTTTTTCCGGCTTGCCGAATGATACCTGGGCAGATGCAAGATAAGTTATGCACAGGAAAATCGTTAAAAAGAATAGTTTGGTGTTGTTCATCATATTTTACAGATTTGATTTAAGTCTCCGACCGCAAAAATAATAAAGTTATTTGTTTTTTATACACTCAATGGGTTGCTTTATAAATGAACCGTACCCTGGCTTTATTCTCTCCCGTCCGGTTTTANNAAACCTTCACCATCCTTTTCTCAAACCTTCACTAACTTTTATGCAAAAGATCACCGACTTTTGAGAAAAACATTACCAACTCCTGAAAGATTCATCACCAGCCTTTACCTTCCACCATCTTTCAAGGGTTGGTTTTATAAAACATAGGGGCTTTGTATCCAAAACCATAGGGTTTTGCGGGCAGATAAAACTCCTTTCACTATTTCACTGCCGGTGGAAGAAGTCCGAAAATAAGTGGAAGATAAAAAAGCTATCTTCCACTTGTTTAGGAGTTGATATACTGTGTTCTATATATGTTTGGTGGAAGGTGAAGGAAAGGTGAGTTATTAACCTGGCTGTGATATATGTTTTAAAGGTGGGTACGGGTTTGGGCCATATGGATACGCTATGTAGAGAGTTGATAATGTATCTGCCATCGATCGATTTATTTAATAGGATTTTGTTATATATTTAAACTTTTTAACAAATCTATCCGCTGTAATAAGTATACAGTCCATTTTATAATTAATACCTTAGCGCCCGTATATAACCGATAAAAACAATTCGTATGCCAGACTCTACCGCGTATACCTGGTTCCAGAACAATCTGTTGATGTCTCAAACCCCTGAAGATAAAGAAAGGGCGCTATTACATTTTCATCATATTATGAAAAGCATTGAAAACAGAAAAGCCTATGTTCATTATATTTTTAATAAGATAAGTCCTCATAGTATCCAAAAAGTATCAGGCGCAACAACTAGACGTGCTATAGAGTATCCTAAATATAGAGAAATCGCTTATCAGGTAATAGAATCCTGTGTAATAGAGTATGAACAAGGCAAATTTGGTCTTATTCACCCTACCACCGGAGAATTGCATGCAGAATCCAATGGCCTGTTTACTACTTCCATTCAGTTCAGCTATTATATTTATGATGAGTTTGTAGCGAATGATTTTTATGGGTATGTAAGTGAGCAGATGGTCAGGTATGGAAAAAAGCTGGATGACAAGGCAAAAATATTACACCGCCAGAATGATCGTTTAACCCGTCTGAAAAAAGAACCTTTGCTGAAAAAATATCAAACAGCAAAGAAAGGCTCTCAGGTGTTTACTAAATCCGGTAGTTTTTTGGGCAAATTTTTTAAGTTTATGGGTAGTATACCTGTTGCAGCCTGGACTAATATATTTCCTACTGGTGGTCATTATCCTCCAGAAGAAAGTGATTTTGCTGTTTCCATTTATAACCTTATCGCAAATCTTTGTGATGGAAAGCTTTTTGGTAACAAAGAAATTATTTTCTGAATAAATATAAAAATTATTATAAATTTCAGATTAAAATATATGAAACCTATTTCAGCTATTAATTATATTATTATTTTTTTATTTATATTATTATCTTCTTGTAAAAATATTGGTATTCAAGAGAGTTATACCATGCTCCCCAATATAAACTATGGTGATAAATTTATTATTGAAAAAAAGGCAGATAATAGATATGATTATGGAGATGTAATTGTTTTTGACTCGGAAAAAGGATTTATGCTTTTATTTAGAGTAGTGGGTTTACCCGGCGATAGTATCGCCATGAATGATTATATATGTATTATAAATGGGAAAAAAAATAAATGGGAGAAAATAGCGGAAAATATAACTTTTGAGATAATGGAATTACCCACAACTTGCGAAGAAAGAGAAGAAGAATTTCCAAATGGTGTTAAGGTGAGATTATATAAGGAAACAGACATTTTAGATGAACAGAGTATTGCTTTTCCTTCTTTTGAAGCGGAATATATCCCTGAAGGTCATTATTTTGTATTAGGAGACACGAGGACTTCCTCAATGGATAGCCGCTATAGTGGTCCAATACCTTTAAAGAATATTAAAGGTAAGGTTGTAAAAGTAATTAAGGAATGAAATATTTAATCTCTATATTTACCTTTTTGTTCATAACATTTTCTTACTGTAAAAACATAGGTATTCAAGAGAGTTATGGAATGCTCCCTAATATAACTCGGACGATAAAATTATTATTGAGAAAACTGCAGACAATACCTATGATTATGGGGATATTTTTGTTCTTGATACCGGACGGGGTTTTCCAACTTTATTTATAGCTGTGAGATTGCCCGGCGACAGTATCACCATGGAAGATTATGTGTGTATCATAAACGGCAAAAAGAATAAATGGGAGAAAATAGCTGAAAATATAAATTTTGGACGTATAAGAGTGCCCAATATCGGTGGAGAGCATGAAGAAGAATTTCTGAATGGAGTTAAGCTTCGATTATATAAAGAAACTGCATTTACAGCGGGCGATGAAGTTGCCTTTCCATCGTTTGAAGCGGAATATATCCCTGAAGGTCATTGTTTTGTATTAGGAGACACAAAGACTTCCTCAATCGATAGCCGATACCTGGGTCCAATACCTGTAAGGAATATCAAAGGCAAGGTTGTAAAAGTGATTGGAAAATAAATAGATATAAATTTAAAATTATTGTTAAGATGGCAAATGGTTATAAGATTGTTCTCGACTTGGGAACGAAACTGGAGTTTGATTTTTGTGATTATGAGTTTTCGAAGAATATTGACCCGGAAACGGCCAGACCGATTGATAAAATACTGGGTGGAATGATACATCTGGGAAGTATCGATAAACCGGACGACCTGATTTACAAATGGGCGATGAAGCATGCGGCACATGACGGCACAATCCAGGTACTCCGGCATGACGACAACAGGGGGAGTTATATTGTAGATGAGGAGATCGCTTTTATAGAGGCTGCATGTACGTCGTTTAAAATGAAGTATGAGAGATATGGCCCTTCTCATTTCAATACGTTTATTTCCCTTTCGGCCAAGGATATTAAAGTAGGGAAAACGCTATCAATACGTAAGGAATGGCAACTGAAAGCTTATGATCTTAAAAGTTCCTCCGCACCGGTAAAACTGTCCCTTCCGGGTGAGCAAAACGATACCGCTGTGAATGGGACGCTTTTTGTAGGCGGGGAAGAATATGATATAGTATCTTTTCAAACGGAATTTCAGCAGTTTATTGACTGGAAAGGAGAACCGGAAGGAGAAGTGAAAGGCGGGCTGCTTACATTTACCATTAACCAGGCTGCCGACCAGACGCTCAACCATTGGATGTTTGACGAATCTATCGCCTATGCGGGAATGATCACTTTCGGGCCTAAGGAAAGGGTGGCCAATAATCCGGTCATTATTAACTTTGCCGACGGGCGTTGTGTCTTTTATAAAAAAAGTATCAGGAACCAGTTAAACGGGATACATCTGACCATGGTTATTTCCGCCGGTTTAATCTCCATCAACGGTAATGAACACAAAAACAACCCTAAATATACGTCGGCCTGACCGTCCCGCAGGAAACCTCCGGAAACGGATGGTGCTCTGAACCGGATGCTTTATGACCCACGCGTTATTCCGGAAAGATCAATCAAAAGCATAAAGCATCCGGCACCCTGAAAGCAAGTCTTATTTTTATGCCGAATGCCAACGGTTTTATTTTTCCGGTAACTTTTTTAACCACTTCGTCATTGGAGTACAAGGAGCAGAGGATACTGTTATTGTTCAGCTTGGAAGGCTGCTCCTTATTATAAATGAGTAAATCCATATTCTGGGCTTCCGGGCTTATATCGTTTAATCCGTAATCGCAATACAAACCCGTATATAGCGAGAACTGATCCGCGATCATCCATTTGAAGCCCATTTCCGCCGAAAGGGCAAATAACATTTTAAAGTCAATATCATCTGAATAGGACTGTCCGTAAAATGTTCCTAACCCCTGGCTCGGAGGATCGGTCAGCAGTAAATCGTATTGTGGATAATAAGCGGATGCCGTGTAGGCGATTTCCGTTGTTTTATATTTGGAGCCTACCGGAAAACCCACACGGCCTCCCAACGCCAGGTAACAGAAATGATCGTCAAAAAATAACGGGTATTGCAGCTGCAGCATTAAAGGGACGTTCACTGTCCATAGATACTGGTTTTCTTTGTAGTTGTTGATGGTATATATGAATGTGAAATCCTCCTCGCCGTCATTCGTTGGATAGCTTCCGGCAAAATTGCCGGCTTCGGCCCGGGCGCTGTACCGGGAGATTTCGGCGCCGGTGCCTAAACTTACATAGTCGCTGAAGAAGAAATTATATCCTATTCCGGCGGTTCCGCCAAACCCGAGTTTATGTTTTCCGTTATCCACGCTGTATTTTAAAGAGGAATACCCACCGCCAATAAACGCGGAGATTTCATGTTTTTCCTGATACTGGGCAAAACTAACCTGTAAACTGAACATACCGATCAAGCAACAGATAACTTTTATACGAATGGTGTGCCGTGCTTTTGTTTTATCCATAATAGTCGAATCAATTTACTTTTATCATAAATGTTTTTGTCATGTTGCCGGCGATTACCCTCACCAGGTAAATACCTTCTTTATTGGGAACCTGTGCCGAATAAGTACTGCCTTTCACCTTTACCGTTCTTTCTAACTGTCCGGCCAGATTGAAAAACTGCACGTAACCTTCGCTGTTTGTATTTCCGGGAATGTCTGCTTCTATTTGCAGCGTACCTCCCTTTGACACGGGGTTTGGCCCGGCCGATATGGCTAAACTCCTTTTACTGGGATAAACAGGGCAACTGTAAACCGTATCGCCCGCTACAGTAACCATCCGGACATAATATTCCGCCGCATAATCCAGTTCGCCGCCGTTCGTATTATTCTCGGAGGAATAGAATTGTTTATTAGCGCCTTCGATGGGTTCATGGTTCTTATACCATAAGTATCCGTCGGCCGCAAAATTACCCGACGAGTTATCTACAAAGAGTATGCTGTTCCATTTCTGGCGGACTATCCCTTCGGGATTGGTACATTCTCCCACCACAACCTCTACCGTGGTATTTGTTTTTGACCCTCTTTCGTCCCTCACCTCAAACAATAGATTGCCGTTTCCGACCTTCAGGGGCTTGACAGCGAAAAGGCTGCTGTTTATTTGGGATACGGTGATGACACCCTCGTCCTGACCCGATACCGTGAAAGAAATTTTATCTCCGTCGGGATCCCTGAACAGATCATGAATGTCGTAAATGACGGAATCCTCCCTGAAGGATATTACCAGTTGCCGGGGGCCGTAATAGGCCGGTGGTTGGGAAACATTTATTTTTAGTGTCAGCTCACGCACCAGTTTATGTTCGTCTGTTGCTTTAAAGGTCATTATATAGTCGCCCGCGTCACCTTTCTTTGGCGCGATCCTTACGGTCAACAGGGAATCTTTGATAGAAAAGCTGGCGATTTTACATCCCTGTACCGGTTCTATTGTAAACTTATCATCTTCGTAGTCGACAACTGTCATTTCAACCACAATAAGTGAATCCTCTACAATAGAAACCTCTTTCGGAGCATTCTCAAAATAAGGGGCTTCGTTGCGCCTTAAAATCACAGGAACCCTGGCTTCGGGTTTTACCGGATCATTCGAACGGATCACCACGTCGGCATATTGCGCGCCCAGGCGGGCCGGGTTGCCATTTATCCGGATACTTGCGGATGCCCGTCCGCCCGGGCTGAGTTTTCCGTTCGGCGTGGTAATCAACGTCATCCAGGAACTGTTTTTAGCGGAACGTTCGGCGGCGTACATGATAAATCCGTATTTGGTATATCCTTCTGCCTGCTGAATATTTCTCCAGCTTCCTTTATCATTAACCAGGAAACGGCCGTTGACCGTTTCCACGGTTTCATGTACGACACAACCCTGGGGACGTTTGATCCCTTTCGGATAGGTTATTACCACATAGAAATCTTCATATGGATAGATTGAGGCGCTGTAATCCAGTTTGATCCTGTACAATCTGCCGTTTATCGGGTTCGTTTCCTCCTTGTAGGTTAACGTCCCCTTGCTTATCAGGAAAGATTCATCGATGGAATTTCCTCCCGCGCGTATTTCAGCAGTAAGGGTTCCTTCTCTGATGTTCTCACAGAAAAACCATGTGCCGACATCCGAAATATTAATACCCGCAGCGCCTCCGTTGAACCGGGTAGCCATAGTCGTAGCCTCTGCTTCGTTTCTGCCATATGACGCGCTCAATAATAAAGTATCGACATACTGATACTTCCTGCTTATAGGAATACTATCGGATATTATTTCCCGATCGTCTTCCTTCCCCTTATTCCAATCTGATTTCCGTACATAATCGATTGAAACCGCGTACTCCAATCCGGCCTTGCCCTGATTGGTAAAATTTATGGTGCGGGTTGTTATGGATGGATTATCCATTAATATATATACCGGGGTAGTATCCACCTGCAGGACAGGAAGGGATTCCTGTGCGTAAGAAAAGGAAACGTACATAATTCCTATTAGGAAACTTAATTGTCGGATGTGTATTTTCATAAATCTTTATATTGAATTTTTTAAGGCAATAGCCGTTGGTCTACCCAGTAATAGGTTTCCCCGTTCGATACGAATTTGTCGGGATTTGCGAGGTAGGTATCAAACTGCTCTCTTTTCTGCTTGAAATAGAGAATAAGGTCGTCGAGCTCTTTATCGGATATACATTTTTTCCTTTTAATATCCCTTATCGAATATTTCCTCATATCGGGATGATATGTGGGACAACCTGTTATCCTGAGTTGGGCCTCAGCTAATTTTAGACTTTTTAAATTGCCGTTTTTATATTTGCATCTTTTACAATCTTTCAATTCATTTATAAATGTGTTGCGTAATAATGTCCGGGTACGCCTTGTACTACGGTATTCAGGGTTGCCGTCGGAGTCGGTTTCTATCTCGGGCACCTCATACGGTATATCATCATCAGGACAGTTGCATATTTCCCTTTTGTTTTTTCTTTTACCTCCTTTGTATTTATAATCCGGCTCATTAGCGCTGATATCACTCATGTATTGTAATAAATTATCTAATTCATCTTTTGTAAGTAATAAATGATATCTGGATTTTTCATCCAGGGAATCAGGCATAGCCACTTTTTCGGAAGGCATATACCATGCGGGAAGTTGGTTTTTAAAGATTCGGGGAATCTCACGGTTCAGCAGTTTTACCGAATCCCATGAGTTATAATCGACAAATAAAGAGTCATACCGGTACCTGTGATTACCTACCGTATTAAAAGCTTTGTAAAGGCTATTGACCAGATTGTCGTTATCCCATTTGACTTCGGACACTAACGTATCTACTCCGTTGGTTAACAGCTCCAACGGCATTTCCGCCCTCTTTTCGGGGAAAATGATCCAGCCCTGTGTCATACTCCTTTCCGGAAAGTCTAAAGCATAGGCATTTTTAGTACTTTCCCTATATTTGTTGTATTGTTTGAGCTGGTCTACATAAACGATCATCTCCCTTTTTGTAATGGATTTCCTGTACGCGTAATGTTCGATCATATTTTCAATCTGCAATACGAAGTTATTACCCATATTGTCTTCAATACTATTCATCTGATATCCCAATATGCGGCAATTGGCGGCGGATGCCCTTTGTACCAGCAATGAATCTACCCATTCGCTGTAGCCCGTTTCTCCTATAATGACAAGTATATTAGTTTCTTTACTATAGGGTTCGATCATATCGACGGCTTTTCGTACCCCGCTCCAGGTATGCCTGGTAGGTAAAGGTTTTTGTTCTGCCGTATTATCGGCTTCGGATATGAGGTAGTCGATCATTTCGGTATAATTGGAAGTTAATCCGACCGACTTGATATTGGGCCTTGATTCGGGGGTTAATCCCTGATAGGCGACAACGGCGCCAAACTTATAGGAATGGATATCGTCTTCCTGCTCAAATAAGGGTTGCAGGTTTTGAATAGCACTTACTATAGACGGGTAGGTTTCCAATACTTTTTCCCGACCTTCGAAAACAAAAACCACATTCAACTTCCTCAGTTCCTTTTCGAGTTCTTTGAACCGGCTGTAGGATATTTTATTTCCATTGACGTTAAAAACATAATTATCCCGTTGGTCTACCACCGGGACAGGTATCCCTGTTTTAAAACTTACAACCGTATCATCCACACAATATTTTGAGGCCATACTATATTTTAACGCTTTATTGCGTTGAATAATACTGTTGCTTTCTCCTGAGATCCAGTCTGATATTGACAACGTATCGCACTTGTCTTCTGATTTATAAAGCAGGGAATCGGCAGGGACCGACTTTAAATTTACATGCAAACGTTGTCCGATGTCTTTTATTAAGGAGGTATGAACCCAACCCATTATATCGGTATTCGAACTGTCGGGAGAAACTATTGTCTTCCTTGAAACCAAAGCTTTTTCCCTGTCGGGTGCTAATTTTAAGGTATAAAGGACTTCGTATAGAGGAATTTTTCCATTCTCAACACTTAGGTTAGGGTCTTTAAATATCCGAATGGAATCGTCTTGAAAAAATATACCCGGACTCATTAACGGGACGGAATCGGTGACAATTGAAAGTTGTTTGTTCTTAAAGCCTGTCGTAATGTCGGTTACGGATTGTTTCGTGAGCAACAGGCGGGATTTATGCATCCATCCGTAATATTCGGCTTTCTTTCTGTCTTTAATTTTTCCGTTGAACAAATCATTTTCCACAATTTCGGGGTCATATTTTACCAAACGTAAAAAATCACCTTTTTCTTTTATAACGAAAAAAGGTTGCAGGAATTCGACTTCTTTAAACTTCACCTTACCTCCCGGGTTCCGGTAGCTTATATTGTTGTCCCTGTCGGAGAATACAATCCATAATTCTTTATCGTAATTGGTCCTTGGCGCAATGATAGGTTCTCCGCAATAATTCAGGCTGTATTCCCTCGGCGTTTTCTTTAGGCGGGTGAATTTGTTTATCGGCCCACATGAGGTTAGCAGAACCAAAATGGGGAAAATCAAACAGAGATACTTTCTAATCATGGGTAAATTGGGTTACATATAGTTTTTGTAAACATTCCGGAGACTCTTCACTGGGTACGACTACAACTTCGACAATGGTTGTGTTTCTTCTTCCTATAATTTTAAGCCCCTGGCAATATGAATAAAAATCATTTCGTTTGTCGTTATTGACGATAACCAGCAATTGAGGGTTTTTACATAAATATTTATTCATGATATGATTATAATTCGGATTGAAAGGTTTTCCGTCAACAATCGCCTGCAGTTTTTCACGGATATCGTTTCCGACCAGTGTCAAAACATCTAATGTATCATTCTCCATGTAACCGGGGAAAATCTCGATCCGATGCATGATCGGGTATTTTGTGTCTTCGGTCGTAAGTTCGACGTCATAAATGCCGGGTAAGGAATAAGAATATATGGCAACCTGGTTTCTGGAATCGATAATACCTGTCTCGCCGAATGACCATCTCCATTGTTTTGATAATCCTACACCCCTGAATACGATCAATTCATCCTGAACAGCTGTTGACGGTGCCTGAATGGTTATTAATGAATCCCTTTCAAGCCTGACAGGTGGTTTAACATTAACGATAAACTCTTTTTGCAGGGAATTATCAACAGTCAACCGAATTTGGTAACTACCAGTTTTCTTATATGTATATCTGCCTGTTTGCTTATCGGATATATCGCCGTTTCCGAACTCCCAAAGCCAACTTTTAGCGTTAAAGGTACTGTCCGCAAAAGACAATGTTTCTCCTCTGTAAATTTCGGATGCGGAAATGAAAGCCAGCACTTCCCTTTTAGTAAAGAGGTAGCGGATAAAGAAAGCAATAATAGCGCATAGTATAATAGCGGAAATAACAATATATAATTTAGAATTACTGATCCTCTTCATGACAAATTATTTTCGTGTAGCAGCGTTAAGTTCATTTTTTTTATTAGATAAACCAATCTCACATTCTTCAAGGTTTTTCTTGAAACGGGCGATATTGTCCTGTTTACTCCAAAGTTCTTTCTTGTCGGTAAACCACATGAAGTAGAATTCGGATACATGAAGAAAAGACTTATACCTTAAATCCCATGCGTTTTTCTCATACGTGTTCTTCAGGTCGTTGATCATAAACCGGATATCATTTTCTTCATATATCGCATTGATAGCAGGATTAAAACGATTTATTTTATTATAAAGCGAATCAACGGCATGTATTACCGAACTCTGGGCGTTCTGGTATTCCCTGATCCTATCCATCTTAGCAATGGCAAAATCTTTCTGGGAAAAGATTTTAAAATCCGAATTGTAATAGAACAATAATAAGCAGCAAATAAAAGCTGTAGCAACAAATAGCAAGAAAACATAAATAAAACCTATGATTCTCTCTTTTTGGTTCATTGTATCATTCATAGTAGTATAGTGATAGTGTTGTTTACCTTTCTATTGTTATTCCTCCTGTGGATAATCTCCTTTTTATATTCCTGTTATCCGAAATGCATCTTAATAAATCGGTCCGGACTAATTCTTCTTCAGAGATGGAAACTTTTATGGAATCCTTTATATTAAGGAATACATTCATTTGCTGCGATAATCTTTTGTACAGGCGGAAATCCCTATCCGATACATCTGAAACAACATTTGAAAACTGGAGTTTCCGATTACTCAACGTATTCTGCATTAAAACATGATTGATTGTAGGGTCGGTGTTCAGCAGACTTGCGTAAAAATACAATGTATCCATTTTTTCGGTTAGCTCCACCTGTCTTGCCTGGATCAGATCGTATTCCACTGTTTTATCCAGAATTTTATTCACTTCAATGGCCGAAGTCTTCAAAAATCCGAAGAATATACACACAGCTAATGCTACTGAAGCGATGAGGTATTTTACAAAACGATAAATTGCCTGGCGGACTTTATCATTATTCTTTGCTTTCATACGGTTAGAAATTAAGTAGATATATATACTGTTATTTATATGTAAATTTATTTTATAATTTAAAGGCGCAATATAGTTATTTTTTTTTACTTTTGCGAAGTTTGATTTTAAAACCTATCTAAATATTTTATACGATGGATTTTTATAAAATACCAATAGATTTATCAAGAATATTTGAATCTAATATACGCAATCTATCTAAATATAGTGAAAAGGAATCTATAGATAATAATCTGGAACTAATTATAACTACATGTCCGGGTGAGCATAAATATGACCCGAAATTCGGATGTGAAATATGGAATCTGGATTTTGAAAGGGTCGTATCGAAAAGTTTATGGGAAGACCAGTTCTTACGTTTTATAAGGGAAGCAATAACGAAATACGAACCGCGTATTTATGAAGTTGTTCCTTCTGTCAGCTTTTCTGATACCAGGAAAGAAGATGTACTTTCGGGGGCAACTTCCATAAGGAAAAAGGCCGATATACGGATTGATGCCAGGCTGATAAAGACCGGTGCCAAATGTTGTTTTTATTATTCTTTATATTTAGGGCCGCTTTCGTCAGACTGACATTGATATACTACTTATTATGGAAAACAAAAAAAAATATTATAAGGAAAACATTAAGGATCGCATGTATAAGAATGCGGCAAATTTCTGGGGGGTAAGGAACATTGAAAATCTTGATCCTTTGGTAAAACTATTGATAGAAGCTTTAGCCAGTGAAATATATAAATTATCCAATGAAGTAAATGATATTGAGACACGTATATTGGAGCGGATCGCCCATTTGCTTACCCCTGATATCCTGATGTCGGTCCGGCCTGCACATATGCTTTTGTATACGCAACCTATAGAAACGAAGGGTATTGTAAATAAACAAACAGGTTTTTATTATGATAATCCTGTTTTTAAGCAACGGAATAAAGTAAGTGATGTAAGTTTTCATCCGGTTGATAATTTCCATTTGATAAAAGGAAGTGTGAAAACCATGGTATGTGGCAGGAGTATTTATACATTAAATGATATACTTAACAAGGAAATCCTGACAAGGAGTAATGCCAAAACTGAAGATTTATCCTACAATATCTGGATCGGGTTACAATTGGATCCGGGGATTGATTCCCTTCGGAATCTCTCTTTTTATTTTGATTTTATAAATATTGAAAACAAAAATGAATATTTCCACTTACTTCCGTTTACACAATGGAAGCATAATGGCAAACCTGTACAGGTAGCACCCGGTATATTTACGTTGAAGGATAATGCACTTGACAATGGGGATATGTCGTTGTTTTCCAGTTATAACCTCGCGGCTATATCAGATGAAAGCATAAAAAGTTTCTATAACCATCGTTTTTTAACGATAAAAGATGAGTTGAAAGTCTCTGATATGAAGAAGGAGATATTTCCACCGGAATTAAAGCCGTTTTTTCCTGACGAAATACTGGAACAATTAACAGAGTCCGTTTACTGGTTTCACGTCAATTTTCCCGCTTCTTTCGATGAAGAGATTATTGACAGGACATTAGCGTCTTTGAATGTTTTCCCGGTCGCTAACAAAAGCCTCCGTTCTCACAGTTCGGGAAATCAGAGATTATCTAATATAATTCCTTTGGAAACGGATGATAAGGAATATTTTCTTTCCGTCTTGTCGGTTACGGATTCTCATAATAGACAATATAAACAGCTTCCCTTCAGAGATACGGAAACTCATCAATACGGAACCTATTCAGTAAGAAGGGGCGGGACTGAACGTTTTGATTCCCGGGATGCCAAAGAATATATTGCACAAATGGTTGATCTTCTGCGTGACGAAGGTGCAGCGTTTTCATTGATCGGGAAAGGTTTTCTTGAAGATATGATCACAAATGTGGAAACGTTAATAACCTCCCTGGAACATAAACTGAATGATATTAATAAGAACAGGGAAATTCCTTCATACCTGATTATTGATTCGGAAAATAAAAACGAAATTATTTTTGTTGATTATTGGGTAACAAACTGTGAAATGGTAAATGGAATTAATGCAGGCACATTTTTTGCTCCATATAATGAAACTTTTGTTGATTCTTCACTTATTATTTCGCTGACTCCATCTACAGGAGGGAAAGGGAAACCAAAGTCATCCAATATACTGGATATTTATAAATATGTTTTGACCAGTAGAGACAGGATTTACACAACTGAAGATATAGTGAATTTCTGCTATAGCGAATTTAGCGATATTATCTCTTTTGTAGAGGTAAAGAAAGGCGTACAAGTAAGCAGTAAACCTAAAGAAGGGTTGATACGTACAATTGATGTGTTTATCCATCCCAAACATCAGTTCAATTTGGAATCTTCGGATGATTTGAAAAGTAATCTTTATAACCTGTTAATAGCAAGGTCACCTGATACATTTAACTACCGCATCTTCGTAAATTGATAAACCGTAAACAATATGAATGCAATAGCCCTTAAACTACTGACTACTTATATGATAATGCCTTTACTGGCAATATTATTTACCTTTATTGCTTACCTGATTGCCAAGAAAAATCGTTTGTTCAGTAATAAAAAAGCGATAATATATATATTGGTTACCGGCGTTTTACTAAGTCTTCCGGCCCTGCTGGGTTTTGTAGATTACTGGTTTATGCCTTATATTTATATATCCTTACAAGTATTATATCTAATATTGGGATGGTATAATATAAAATTTATACGAAAGATCATTCCCAATCTCAAAGACAGACCATACATCGTTGAATTCTTTGTACATTTTATAATCATGTTTATAGGAGCAGGCCTTTTCTCTATGATATTTAATTTCTGTAATGAATTGCAATATGGACTATGGGCATGTACCTGTGTACTTACTTTTATCTTCCCATCCCTTTTTAAAGAGACATACGACAAATACATGGAAATTCCGCTTGAAATATATAAAGTATGGAAATTCTCACATCACGAAGATTTATCACATTTTGAATTTATAGATTATAATAAATTGACTGTGCTGGAGTTAGAGGTTTTCAAGAAAGTAAACGATAAAACTCCTTCAAAAATAAAGGCTAAAGCGCCCGATAATATGCCTTTTGGTATATGGTTCCAGAAATTCCTCTCTGACTATAATAAAAAATTCCCCTTAACCCCGATTATACTTCAGGATGAAGATGGAGATTTTGGCTGGATTTTCTATATAAAACGTTCTTTTTTCCATCCCCGGAAATATATAGACTATGATCTCTCTATTACAGAAAATAAAATAAAAGAGAAATATACCATCATAGTAAAAAGAGTAATGAATGAAGTGTTTATTGAAGCAGAAGAATAAATAAAAATAACATAGATATGCTATTTCCAATTAGAAAAACAAATGTAAATTGGGTGGACGGGATGAAAATCTCCAAAAACCATCTCACCCAAACGGAAGATTATTTTATAGATATTGTACGCGATTCAACTAATATGCGTTTAACCAACAATAATTTCGGATTACTTCCTCCCTATAAAGGAGAAACACTATCCAGTGATTTTGATATTGTTGAACGTATCACGAACCATGTGGAGATCAGGTTAAGGCAATGCAATGCGATTACCGCCGGAGGATGCCGGATCAATATCAATCCTACGGACTATTCCGAATACCTGTCTCTCGATTATTCTTTTGAAACGGACGGCGATTATAAAAAAGAACAGGATACAAATAAATATTGGGATGTCATATTGGTTATCAAACCGTTTGAACGGATACCGATCGGCTTTCCTGATCCCGAAGAAACACCCCCACGCCATCCGGATGCAAGTCCTTCGTACAAACTATTTATTAAACCGGCCGGCCAGATCAATGCACAAGAGTTTGGAATGCACCATCTTATTATTGGTCGTGTGATCAAAATAGGCGATCGGTATGAGGTAGATTCGAGGTATATACCTCCGTGCACTTCTATGAGTAGCCATCCTGATCTGAAAAAGTATTATGAAATATTCGGTAAGCAGTTAAATGATATCGAGACTTCCTCTCATAAAATCATACAGAAAATACGGGAACGCGAAAACATTTCTGATATAGCGAGGAACATTAATGTGGTTTGTGAAAACTTGCTTAACTACATATCTACAATTTATTATAACTTCCGGAACAACGGGCGCTTCTTTGCCCCAACAGATACGGTGAATGTTTTTTCATCCCTGGCGCATACCGGTTTTGTAAGCCTCCATTATATGACAAAAAAGAATAAGGAGGAGATGCTCAAGTATTTTTATGAATGGAGCGATGTGACGCCGGGGAATTTTACAGAATTGTTAACCGATACGTTGGAGATCGTTTATGATCATCATAATATACGTGCTGTTATGGAACAGGTAAAGCATTTTCTGACCGTATTTTCTGCTTTATGGATCAAATTAAGTACATTAGAATATATCGGACAACACAAAGAGAATATTGTTGTAGCTGAGAAAATACAAAAGCAAGAATCGGTTTCACGTGAATCCGGTTGGACTATTCTCGATTAAAGCCTTTTTATATAATGGGTGAAGACAAGAAAAATATATTAGCATTAGAAGGTATTGAAAAGTTTATAAACAATACAGATACCGATTATAAAGCCGAAGTATATGCAGCCCAGCTCATAGAACAGGGTTTTGATGGTGAACGAATACAGATTATCCGCAAAGGAGGTGGAAAACGGGGCTTTTCTAAAGATATTGAAGAGATCAGATTACATTTTTCAGATCAGGATTTAAAGGATTATCTTTATATTGAAGCTAACAAAGAAGGGATATATGACATTCTTCCGGAAGGTGTATTCCATCAGTCTACCCACAAAAAAAATAAGGACAAAGAGGATGTCTTGGACGAGATAAAAGCACACCGGCTGAAAGAGTTTCATGCCCGTAGGTTTTTCCAGGTTTTCGAAGTCGAAGCCGACCATGCGTTGGTCGAAGCCTATCTTTATGAGATAAAATATGATAAAAAAATAAGTAATACCAATTTTACAGATATTTTTATCTCATACTGGTCCCTTCTGAAATTATTCAAACCTGAACAGAGCATCCTTTTTATGCACATTATTCCGTATCTACATCAGATACGGAATAACCACGAAGAGATTGAAAAGACAATGTCTTTATTACTTGAAGTACCAGTTGGAATCGAGCATATCAAGTTGCCTGCCAAAGATGCAGACAGCTTTTTTGAATCTGTACTCGACGAAAGTTGTTTAGGAATTGATTTTGTGCTCGGGAAAACCTTTGATGATGGCATTTACGACCTTAAAGTAACTATGGGGCCCATATCTGCCAAAAAAATGGAATACTTCCTTGAACCCGCAGTCGGAAATAAAATATTGGATGCGTTATGTCATTTATTTTTTCCAGGAGATATATTTGTTGTAAAAGATTTCAAAGTACTTCCCGAAGATGCGGCGTTCGTTTTATCCCATCAGGAACATCCAACTTTTCTGGGTATTAATACGTTTCTACAGATCTAATCAGCCTTTTTTCTATTCCATTTTTAATCCTAAAAAACCATCCTTGTGATGTCTTTTGACTATTTTGTTATTGTTCTTCAATGGCTTCGTTTTTCACAGCTTAAGTGTTTTTATTCGTTATATTAGTGCATAATAGAGATTGCCGATTTGACGTTCAAGCGTTCTTGTACTCAAATTACAATCAATTGTTTCCTGCAAATAAGTAGCCTTGCCTGTTCGCTTTCAACCCTTAAAAGCAGGCGGGTAATTCGTCCAACTCAATTCTGAACGCACTGCGTTCAGAATTGCCCATTCTTGGTAAAATTGTTTTATATACCAAAGTTTTCTTTCGCTAAAACTTTTACCATGTCTTTGAGTCGATTTTTTAGCTAATTGTTTTATTAGTTCTTTGCTATATTCTGCCCGTTCTTTGCCGTTTTGTTCTTCTTCTACAATCGTCAATAGGCTTGAACCATTGTAAAATTAGCGGTACGATATACGAGATTACTTGCGTCTTCGATAATCTTGTTTATCGCATCCTAAAGCGTATTAATGCCTTTTGCTATTTGGTTGTTCTTAGCCATTTTTTCGATGTTATTTATGTAAATATGGGACAAAGTTATTAATTTAGAGTAGGTTACCTGTCGGGTGTTACCGTTTTTTTCTTCTTTTCAGCTTTGCTCTGTAGGAGCAAAGGGGGCTTTTTACCGCCTTCGGCGGTCGGGGGCTTATTGTTTTTTACTCTTTCAGCCCACCCCTTAAATACGCACAAAAGAATGCGCAAAAGTAGATAGGTATCAGGGGCGAGCGAAAAGGCGGAACAAAACCTTTGCTGATAATGGATTGATGTGCTTTTTGAGTGAGTGTTGATAACTTTTTTGAATGGGATTTCAGCCTCTTCTACAACCTTCGCCGCAACCCCAATTCGAAGGTGCGTTGTGATTAAAACAACACTTACTTAATAAGGTAAATCTTTCACGCTCTCAAGCCATTTATTATGATATTCTAACTGTTTATCAACGGTTGCAATATTATTTAAATTATCCTCAGACTCAAATATCATAACTACAGGATCATCTATTGTAGTTCGTTTACCTAAAGTTAATTTAATTGATTTTATTGAATATTGGAGTCGAGGTATCATCCAATAATCTATATTACAACCTTTTATTAACAACTTAATTCCTTCTATTTCTAATTTCTTGCATAAACCATAAAACGCATTACTTAGTCTATCTGATTTATTACTAAAAATATTTCCTTTCTCATCAATGAACTCTAAAAAATAAATTCTAAACTTCCCCTTAAAGTTATAATACTTATCATGAACCAGGTCGTAAATTTCAGGATTTTCCTTTATCTCAAACCAACATTTTATAATTGATTTGTTAATTACATTTTCGGAATCCATATATTTAACTCCAAATGTTTGCTGCTTTTCCTTCTTATCCATCTAAAGTTTATTTTAAGATTAAGCCTCTTCACAACCTACTATGTTTTCATTTGGAATTTCATTCAAAATAGCCAGTTCTTCTTCTTCAGAATGTGGACTGAGACTCCCTAAAACATCATTTACATAAACACCATTACTATCATCAATTTCTATAGTATAGATATAACCTTCGTTATCATAATAGTCTGCTGCAAAATTTTGTACAGCTTTTTTAGATGGTGATGTAGATATATACTGCGATGGTGTGTTATTTGCAGCATAATCATATAAATCAACATTAGAATCAGGGGCTTTAGCATGAAATCCCCCAGAATCTGAAATTTCTTCGGGAGAATGTTGATCAAAACGATATACCGTTACGAGTTCCAATCCAAAGACATCCACCCATCCATTCGTATCTTTCACATAAGAATATAAAGTATGTCCCCCTCGCAACCTTATCGGGTCTTGGCTGATATATATCCCTTCTTCGGGCGAGTAGTACCTGAACCGATTATAATACAACCCCGTTTCCCTATCCTCATATTGTCCTTGATAACGGAACGGACAATCAGTCTTGTATTGTCCCTCATAATTACGGACTTTTCCATAACTATTCAGTTCACAACTCCATGATTTCTGGCCATCTTCATCGTACATTGCTTCGGGAGTTCCCATGTAATTGGTTACAATGGATAGTCTTACATTTTCCCTGATTTTAGCCGCAGGAACAAATGTACCTTCTTCAAACACCCAAGTTGTGACGGGTTGCTTCTCTATATTGATGAAATGACCTTTTTCATCCGAGTAGTCGGACTGATGGGTTTCTTTCCACTCATGGAGAGGTATGTTTCCATCCCACACCCAACGGGTAACTGTACGGTTGAAGCGTTTTTCAATTCTTCTGCCTAAGGCATCATATTTGAAGTTAACTTATTTACTATCAGGACGTTTTACCCTGGGTGGCATTCCAGCACTGTTCCATTCATATCGCCAGGTGGCTCCGTGTTTGTCTTTTTTCCTTATCAGGTTTCCTTCTTTGTCATACTTATATTCCCAGTTGAGGGTTTTGATAAGCTGACCGCCTTTGGCATACTTCCGGTCCATCCGGTCGAGGCTTTCAAACAGGTTTCCGGCCTTGTCTGGATTACGGTACTCTAACTTTCCATCTTCAAAGAGCGTTTTCGACAGATTACCCCAACCGTCATATTCAAACCGGGTTTCCTCTCCGTTAGATATGATGGAAAGTAATTTATCATTTGTACCCCAAAAGTAAGAGTATATTTATCACTAATCTGATAGATGACGGTAAACCCTATAAGAAAAACAAAGTGGTTGTACAAAAATTTGGACACCCACTTAATAATATAAATATTAAATTTTCAAATAGTTTAATTTTAACTACAACTACTTGAAAATACATTTCCTAATTCAATATATTATTCAATAAAAGGAGCTTTTTTCCCTTTTATAATCCTATCCATATATTGATTAATTCTAGGATTTTGAGAAGCTCTGTCAATAAGAGCTTGGAGTTTAGGAATATTTTTGTCCCAATTTACTGAAGCAGACAACACATGTATTCTAGGATCAGTAGTCCCCTTTATATAAAATTCGTCAAGATATTTTTCTGATTTCTCCACAAAATCCAAAACTGCATTTATCTGTTCTGTAGATGGAATCATATCATCGAATGCCAAAACAGAGAGAGAGCCATCCAATATTGATCGATTAGGATTTTTACTAATTAATTCAATAATGGGTGTTGCATCATTATTATCACTTCTTTTAAGCCTTATATATGCTATAGTTGCTGCTACGGTAGTCGAAGCATCTTTTTTTGGATCTTTGATAATTTCTTCCATGAGTATTATTGCTGGAAGAGCTTTAATTTTTCCTAATGCCCTAATCATCTCAACTTGAGTTTCCCATGTTCTACTATCAGATTTTTCTTTGATATAACATTCTAATAGTTCATTTTCTAACTCCTTTATATTCAATTTTCCTATTTTTTTTGCAGCGGCTCTTCTTTTGGGGCTCGTCCCATAAATTAAATCATTCTTAATTTTATTAACTTCATCTATATTTAGTATTTTTCCCATATTTGATTTTCTTTTATAAATTTAACCCTATCCCCTAAACTCATATTTGGTAGTAATTTTAAATTTTCACTTAAAATTAATATTTGCTCCACAGAAATGATCAAAACTTCATTTTCCTTTATTTTCTCTGTATGAAAACATAACCAATCTCCTTCTTCATCATAAGATACAAAATTAACACAATCTTCTTTATATAATATTTTTCTTGAAGTAAAAATAGGTTTTAATTTATTCTCTTCTATTAATTTCATTTTATTATTTTAATTATTTGATTTTTTTCTGTTTTGTTCTCTACTTAACACTTGGGCATTAGCTCCTGAATTATTTCCTCTTGCTTGATTTTGATCTTTAGGATTTCGAGGTTGTTTATGATCAATTTGAGCTTCATTTTGGGAAGGTTTTACCCCACTTTGACTTTTTTGTGAAGGAACTAGAACTGTTCCATCTTGATCACTAACTATGCAACCTCCATAATGCTGTTTATTTGCTTCTATAATTTTTCTTTTAGAAGCAGTAGTGAAATTTGCCCCATCTTTAATATTTCTAGGATCAATACCAGTATAATCAAGAAGACCTTGAAAATCCGGGTGAATATTACCTTCCTCATATCCAATTATTCGTTCTTCAGACTTATCATTGTCATCACATGACCCTTCTAATCCAAAAATATCTATCCAACCATTCGGATCACGGACATATGAATAAAGCGTAAATCCACCATTCAATCTTATCGGGTCTTGAGATATATACATTCCTTCTTCAGGTGAGTAATATCTAAACCTATTATAATAAAGACCTGTTTCCGAATCTTCATATTGTCCTTGATAACGAAAAGGGCAATCGGTTTTATATTCTCCTTCGAAGTTACGGACTTTCCCATAGCTGTTCAACTTACAACTCCATGATTTCGTGCCTTCATTGTTGTACATCGCTTCGGGAGTACCGATGTAATTAGTGACTATGGAAAACTTCCTGTCTTCCTTAATCTTGGCTGCCGGGACGAAAGTTCCTTCTTCAAACACCCAGGTTGTTATCGGTTGTTTTTCAATATTAGCGTAGTGTCCTTTTTCGTCAGAATAATCAGCCTGATAAATTTCTCTCCATTCATGGAGCGGTGTGTTTCCGTCCCATACCCATCGGGTGAGTGTCCGGTGGTTGAAGCGTTTTTCTATCCTTAGCCCTAAAGCGTCGTACTTAAAAGTCACTTCTTTTCCGTCCGGACGTTTTACTTTTGACAACATACCGGCGCTGTTCCATTCATATCGCCAGGTGGCGCCGTGCTTATCTTTCTTTCTGACCAGGTTTCCTTCCTTGTCATACTTATACTCCCAGTTTTGGGTTTTTATAAGCTGGCCTCCTTTGGCGTATTTCCTATCCATCCGGTCAAGGCTTTCAAAGAGATTGCCTGCTTTGTCTGGATTACGGTACTCTACTTTTCCATCTTCAAAGAGCGTTTTCGACAGATTACCCCAACCGTCATATTCAAACCGGGTTTCCTCTCCGTCGGAGATTATAGAGAGCAATTTGTCGTTTGTGCCCCAAATATAGGATTTTTCAGATAAAACATGTTTATTTTGCCCTATATTATGGGCAGTTACTCTTCCCTTGTTGTCGCGTTCGGTATGGGTCTGGATACCATTACTAAGTATTCTTGCTGTTTCGAGATCAGATTAAATCTGTTATTAGGTGAATCAAAACAATAAAAGCGACTTCTAAGTCGCTTTTATTTATAGACTGAATCAAAATAGACCTTAATCTAATAATTAAAAAATCATCCTTTAATCGGACATATTCCCATCAGTCTAATTCTGCTCTTGAAAATAAATCTTGAATAAGAACGTCATTTTCACAAGCTTCTTTAAAAGAAATCACGAATATTTTTAATGCTTCTACATTTGAAGAATAAGCGCAAAACATACCAGCTTCGGGGTCAAACCTAATAACCCCCTTTAATTCAGACATTTGTTCCCGTAAAAAAACTTTAGCTAAAGATGCCCAATCATATCCATTCCCTTCAAATCCTTCATCTTCTCTTGTCTGAAATATTTCATTTTTATAATCCCCTACATTCAAACAGACAGACACTGACTCATCATGTTGTGTCCAACGGAATGGCTTTATTTTTTCTTCAAAATTCATTATTTGATTATTCTGATTTTACCCAACTTTTTATTTCAAGTAATTCACGAAAAAGATTTTCGGCAGATTCTTTTATTCCTTCTCTATATTTTGCAGGTATTTTTTTTTCATTTCGTTCATACCATGCATAAAAGTTTTCTTTCAACTGTTTACGTTTTAAAATATAGATCTTTCTTGAGGCAACATTAGGAAATCTTCTACTTAACATCAATAGAATATCTATATTTATCAACAGAAATTGACATCCATTATCAGAATCTGGTTTATTCAAACTTTCAACTGCTTTTTGAATATTTTCAAATACAAAATTAAAATAACGTCCCGGTATAATATCTGCCGAGGTGTTTTCTTCGGGTAATATCCCATAAATTTTATTAGCTGTTCCCATTTTTTGTTAATTCTTATATTTGTAATTTTATTCTGGACATTTCGCATTTTTTAATCCTTCAACATCCTCAGGTTCTTCTAATAATTCATATTCACCTCCCATTGTTTCTGGATCAAATGGTCTATCTTCTATATTGCGACCTCTATTCTTATTTCTCAAATCAGTTGCCGCAAGTTGTTCTGCAACAGAACCAGTACCACCTGCCGCTTCTATTGACTCTCTAATCTTTGTTGCTTCAATAGTTCTTGCTTGATCGTGATTTACATCTTTAGCAATAACCTGCATTCTTTCCCCATCTTTTAAATTTCCACTATCTACATGTTCATTTCCTCTAACTACAGGATCTCTCTCCGTAATTCCATAATATACAACTTTGCCATCTTTGTCTACAATCTGATAAACATAGTCTAAGCCTAAAATATCAACATATAGATTCGGATTATGTACATATCCATAAAGATTATCACCACCCAAAAGCCTAATAGGATCCTGCGAAATATACATCCCTTCCTCGGGAGAGTAATATCTAAAACGGTTATAGTAAAGACCTGTTTCAGAATCCTCATATTGTCCCTGATAACGGAATGGACAATCGGTTTTATACTGACCTTCATAGTTTCGGACTTTTCCATAACTGTTCAACTCACAACTCCATGACTTCTGGCCCTTTTCATTATACATCGCTTCAGGAGTACCCATATAGTTCGTTAGAATCGAGAATTTTGTACCTTCCTGGATCTTAGCGACAGGAACAAATGTCCCCTCCTCAAACAACCAGGTCGTAACAGGTTGCTTTTCTATATCAGTAAAGTACCCCTTATCCGCATGATAATCGCGGATATGCTTTTCCTTCCATTCATGAAGCGGAGTATTTCCATCCCATACCCAACGGGTGACTATTCGAATGAAACGTTTCTCTATTCTCCGTCCTAATGCATCATATTTAAAGGTGACTTCTTTACCATCAGGACGTTTTACTTTGGAGAGCATACCCGCAGCATTCCATTCATAGCGCCATGTAGCTCCGTGCTTGTCCTTTTTACGGATTAAATTCCCTTCTTTATCATACTTATATTCCCAATCCAGGGTTTTGATAAGCTGACCGCCTTTGGTATACTTTCTATCCATCCGGTCTAGACTTTCAAACAAGTTACCTGATTTATCCGGGTTACGATACTCTACCTTTCCATCTTCAAAGAGCGTCTTAGATAAATTACCCCAACCGTCATATTCAAACTTTGTCTCTTCTCCGTTAGATATGATGGAAAGTAATTTATCATTTGTTCCCCAAAGATAAGATTTCTCGGATAATATCTCTTTATTCCGTACAAGATTGTGTGAAGTGACCCTTCCGCGGGTATCGCGTTCAGTACGAGTTTGGATGCCTCCTTCCAAGCTTCTAGCCATTTCGAGGCCAAATACATCCCGTTGATAGCCGGTACTCCAACCGTCGCTCCCTAAGGAAAGCAAATCACCCATCAGATTATACTCTGCTTCAATATCTGCTCCTAACGAAGAGGTTATGTTTGTACGGTTATTAGCAATATCATATTTACTTTCTACCGTTTCGCCGTTACAAGACTCTTTGATCACACGACCAAGGATATCACGTTCCAATGTTACTTCTGCATCCACATTAATGGCACTTGTCAGCAAACCGTCTTTACGGTATGCATAGCTTTCTTCCGTGCCGTCTTCATAAATGACTTTCGTTACGCGTCCCACTTCATCATAATCATACTTTATTTCCGTTCCGGAAGAACGTTTGACCGTATGTACCCTTCCTGCCTGGTCGCGATAGTATTTACGGGTCAAGCCATCGAAACCTATTTCTTCTGTTACACGACCTTGACTGTCAAGAATAAACTCATATTGCTCGTGTTCCTCGTTTTCTACTATCCGAAGTTGGTCTTCTGTGTCATAAAAAAAACGCAAGGTTGCTCCATGCTCGGTACGGGAAGCCAGTTTATTTACCCCACGGTAGGTAAACGTAACCAAACGGTCGTTGTCTTTAGCCACAATTATATTGCCTTGTGTATCGTATGTAAGATGGCGGATATTCCCGTCCGGTAGTTTGGCTTTTGTTGTATTACCCAGCAAATCGTATGTATATTCGTTTACTCCGCCACGTGCATTTTTATAATAAGTACAGCGCCCTAGTGAATCATAATGCCAAACATTCTCACCCTTATCGGGAGATAACGTTTCTATTAGGTTGTTATAATTATCGTATTTCAAATGCGTCTGCTGTCCTAAAGGACCGGTCAGTGTAGTCAGAAGACCGTCGGTATATTCAAAACCTGTTTCCGCATTCAATGGGTTGATGCGTTTTACCAGGTTACCTTGTTCATCATATAACCATTCCCATTTACCTCCTGCTTTATCGGTAGCCGAAGTAGGTAGGTATGGATATTGCTTGTTTTCATACTGTATCTGTAC
Organism: Bacteroidales bacterium UBA4116; assembly: GCA_002381645.1. Lineage (GTDB taxonomy): Bacteria > Bacteroidota > Bacteroidia > Bacteroidales > Tannerellaceae > DFXE01. The sequence continues at coordinate 4,844 of DFXE01000002.1, read as the reverse complement.
AAAGCCGCCGTCGGGAGAAGTCTTGCTAACGAGGTTTCCCCATTCGTCATAGATAGCGGTAGAGGTGTTACCCAAGGCATCCTGTGTCCATTCCAGTTCGTTGGCCGCATTGTAGCGGAAGATGTTTTCAGCGCCGTTCGGATCAACACGTTTGGTTACTACGCCCTTGCGATGAAAATAGGTTGTCTTTTCGCCCAGGCTGTTGGTAACGATTGTACAGTCCGAAGCCACATAATTAAACCGGTGATGATAAATGCCCCCGTCGCCTTTTATTTCCAATACTTTTGCGTCCGCGTATGGTTTGTCGTAGGTGATATACCACCTCAGACCGTTGCGCCAGGTTTCTTTCACCAGCATATTGCCGTCGTATTCGAAGTGCATGCTGTGTCCTTCGGCATTGGTTTGTTTTATCATACGGCCTTCACGGTCATATTCGTAAGCGGCAATCACAAAAGGTTCACCTTTACGATTAGGGGAAGGGGCCACGATTTGGGTAATGTGCCCCAGTCCGTCGTTACTAACCTGATAGATGCGGCCGGCCGTATCGACTATCTCTTTTAACACACCATCCGTATCATACGAAAACCGTATACTATACCCATTGCGGTTGCTGATACTTTGGAGCAGGTGCGAACGCGATTTGTTGAGCGTACCTTTATATTCCTTATCCGTGAAACGGTAAACATGTCCTTTTTTATCACTTACTGTGAAATGCCCTTCTTTATGATGATGAAGCCACAGTTTTTCATTTCGATCAAAGCTGCTCGTACCCTTTTCGGGGATTTCAAAGCTTGTCAGGCGGCCGTCGGCAAGGCGCAGACCCGCAAGACCGCTTTTTTCTTCGAAGGCTAATGCCATATCGTAGCTATGGTGCCAGCCGGTGCCTAATGCTCCCTGATATCCGCTGTTAGAATAGTAGATGCGTTTAAATTGTAACGGAATAACGCCTTTTATAGAGAAGTCGGTCGTCTGTGTATAAAAATATCCTCTAGATACATCGGCTGGATGTGAAGAGCCTGTACCGATTTTGGCGGATACCTGTTCCCAAAAAGCACAGGATTTATTTTTGTCATTGGGTATACCCAACATTTCACCCAGACCTGTATCTATCAGAAATTGTTTAGTCGCGTCGATCAGCATTTCCCCTAGTTTGGCAAAACCGGCTTTTATAAAGATACTGAGGGCGGCTGTAGGATTAATAGGAGTAGGTACAGGATTAACCAGAATAGGTTTGTTCCAGGGAATTGGCATCATCACGCCGGTAGGCAAAAATAACTGAACTTTTGCCGAAGCGCCTGCATCCGAATTCTTAGGTGGTTTATGTTTAAATAACTTTTTTGCGGCATTGGCCAGCATAATTTCTACAGGAGGCTTCCCTAAATCCCAGCAATCATTATGTAAATGGGCAAAACCACCGGTCAGCGGGTCGCCATCGGCATTGACAAATAAACTACCCAAAAAAGAATAGCCACACGTTTTATCTACCATTATAAATGCAGGACTGAACCCCGTACCCATAGGAATATGCGGGATAGGCTTACTTGGAGTGCCCACCACTACGCGTGGAATAACAGGACCGATTTTGACAGACGCACCCATACTGCGCACTTTGCCTTTTATGGCTTGAAAAGCTATATTGGCTGCCATCGAAATAGCAGCTTCTTTTATGGCATCCGGTGAAGAAGAAGCCGTTACCGGAGGTGCCGGAGGCGGTATGAACTGCGCAGCATAAGCTGTAGCGGTAGCTAATGCGCAGGCAACAAAATCTTTCGTCCGGAACATGATTCCAATATAAGGGTGTGGCATCGGTACAGCCGGTGCGGGAGGAATAATAACAAAATGAACATCCAAACCCAAAACCGGATCCATCTGCTTAACTATCGGAAGGCAGGCGATGCCACGCAGGAAAGATAGCTTGGCAAGAACGGCCGTTACGGCACCGTCTACTTTTGCCGTTATGTTTCCGACTACATCCAGCGTAGACTTTATGCTATCAACAGCCCCTTTTACATCCTGAAATGTTTGAGCGGCTACCACACCTATAGCTAAGGCTTTATCACCTGCCGAAAGATCCGGATTGGCTACTATTCCATCTGTCTGTTGTTGAAGGTTACTCAATGAATCGCCTGCAAAACTCATATCATTACTAATCTGGCCGACTACGCCCGGATTTTCTGACGTTGTAGTTGCCCCTTCACCCGATATAGTGGCACTATTTGATTCTGGTGCGCTCGGTGTACTATTCTCTTTTTGTCCCGGTATATTGTTTTTGTCCTGCATTGATTACTATTTTTAGTTAATCCGTTTTATATTTAATCTACTTCTGTACAAGTGGATTATTTCTTACTGGCCGCAAAAAACCAGAAAAGTCCGGCCAGGATGATTACACATGAAAAAGCGCCCGCAATAATTCGCGCGGGTTTACGGCCGAAGAAATTGACCCATCCGTCTATTTTTTTCAGGTTATAGGTCACCGTATTCACATCGCCGAACAGCCAGTTGACATCCATTATCGCACATACCAAACCAATAATACCAAGAAGTGCGAAAAAAAGCCCGAGGTAGTGTGGGTTCTCCGTCAGAAAGGGTTTTAACTTGTCTTCCATATTAACGTTGCTTTTGTTGTTCCATAAGGTACGGATTGTCTTCATAAAGTTGAGCCGGATCCGTATCTTTCCATGTTTTTTTTATTTCTTCCCGCCAATTGTCACCAAAAACAGCTTTTGCCTTTGCTGCCAATTCTTCTTCCGAAATATATTTTTCATAGTTTTCTTTCAATAATTGTATGATTAATAAAGAGAAAGTCCCCGACTTCAACTCTTTATCTTCCATCTTAGTGCTTACCTGGAATCCTTTCACCAGATTATTTAATGCCATTTCTGAATTGCCATTCTTAGCAGCACAGTATCCGGCCATCCGGTAACTCTCCATAGCTGTCACATTCAGATACGCCTGATCATAATTAGCTGCCGCCAACTCAAAAAGCGGAGCAGCTTCTTTCCATTTCTTTTTATAACAATACAACGAACCTTTATTGATCAATGCTTGTGCGAATACAGAACACCCGATCTGTTTGCTCATGGCTTCCGGAGCCAGACTTCCCATATGAATAGCTTTGTCTGCCCGCTCAAAAGCTTTGTCTTCATTTTTATTTTTATATTCTTCGTTGCTCAACGCAATATGAACGACAACAACCTGCGACATCCAGTAAGGGTCTTTATCTGCGTTCTCATTTGCAATTGTAAGGCATTTCTCTCCTTCACGGATCGCTTTTTTATGTTCGTTTTTGCCGATAGCGTTCATCATATTAATTAACCGGAACCGGTATTCCGTATCCGGAGCGAGCGGATCGCCCATTGAAGCTACCTGCGACATTACATTTGCTGAATCAATACGGGGTTCCCACGTATAAATATGGTCACGATAATTATATGCAGGTTCTTCGAAGACCGGATTATCGGTATAATCGGTTATCAGTATTTTAACCTGAGACGAAAGTTTTTGTCCTGCCAGAGCAGATATCCACTTTTTAACCTGTTTGCCCCGGTTGTTATGAGGTATCAATAAATTGGCCACCAACAAGCGGGCTTTGGGCAAATGAAGAGAATCGGCCAAAGCATTTATATTATGGACGAATAGAGCAACCTCATCTTTTTCCGACAAACTATAATCCGGTTGCCAGTCAATGGATACTTTGTTTACACCATCGGAAAATTCAGTTTGATTCCATAAACTTACCGTACCTTCCAATTCTCTGACCAAATTTGTTCCGAAAATATCATATTCTATAAATTCGGTTTCAAAAATGATTGCAATATCATTTATCGGGCTATCAATCCCCAACATATACCAGTAAAAAGCGTCCAACATATCATAATCTTCACGCTCAATCAGTGTACGGATTATCTTATGTTTGAACTTCGGCAAATCATTCCATTGATCTGCCAGATACTCCATGCGTTGCTGGACAGGATTTGTCTGAATAGCCATATCTTTAGTTTAATTTGATAATAGCACCATCCACAACCACTTCACCCATCGAAGTTACAATCGTTTTTGCCGTACTGGAAACAGTGGTTTCACCGGAAGAACTCAGGGTTGAACTAGATGCGGAATCAGCAGTAAGCGTATTGGCCGAACTCAGACTAATCAAATCTCCTGAATTTAACTGATACGTTTCACCCGCATTCACATTGATGGTTTTAGCATTAATCGTGATGGTACCATCATTTGCCGACTCAAGTTTTATGCTTGCCTTGCCGCTGGTAAGTGTAATAGAAGTGGCTGCCGTAACGGATATATTCTTTTCTCCGTCTAAAACGATGGTACTATCGGAGCTGTTTTTATCTTTAATTGTTATGCTTCCTTTTTCTTCATCATACTTTATGGTACTTCCCATACGAGTAGTGATACTTTTTATCTTATTGGTATCGTCGCCACCTGTACTTACTTTTTCAGAGAAGATGCTTCCCATTACAAAGGGACGGTTCGGATCACCATATTCGAAACCTACCATTACGATGTCGTCCGCCTCAGGTATAAATACCAATCCTCTGTTCTTAGGCACCTCGCCACTTTTCCCGGCATCAGGCGTTTGTACCCTGATCCAGTTGGTGGTCTTTCCGGCTTTCTTCTGCCATTGGAACTCTACTTTTACACGCCCCAGTTTCTTTTCGTCGTCATTGGTCTTTACACTGGCGATCTGCGGTTGGGCCAAGGGTAATGGAGGCTGGGCCATCGGGATAACCTCCAGGCCCGACATCACCCCTGAAAAAGAATTACTGTAATGCCCTTTCTGGTCGATCTCGTGGGTTACCTGGGTAATTACAAATGTATCCACTGAT
>DFXE01000017.1 GCA_002381645.1 Bacteroidales bacterium UBA4116 | reverse complement strand
AAACATACCATCCAAATGTTTCTGACAAAAAAATGTGTCAATAAATGTAAATTCTTAATCATAACCGCTAACCAAAAACATAACTACTATACATTATATATTATAATGACAAAAAGAAACTATCCATTAGGACTAAAAACTTATTGAGAATAATAACTCGGCTTTCAATTTACCATAGTCAATAGGTTGAATAAACCGTACGCCGGTAGTAAGAGGGAAACTCATTCGTATAACATTCCAGTCAAAAATTAAGTCTGCTCCATACGAGCTTTGCGTAGTCCACCCGCTGTTTTTGTTGGATTGATTACGTGTTATATCATAAAAAAGGTTTGTTCTTATACGACGGATATACATTAGTTGTCCTAAACTTAAATCTGGTGATATAAGTGAAAATGCATAATCAGCTTTAAAGGAGAATTGCTGTCGTGTTTGATATAAATAATCATAACCACGTGTTTTTTCGATCAGACGTTTAGGTATATATAGTGCTTTGTTATCTATATCCTGATATTGATAAGCAGCGCGTAACATCAGACTATGATTTGGAATAATCCCGGGCCAATAAGTGGTTAGGCGACCTGTATAAAGGTTTCCATAGTTTTCTGTATTAAACGGAGTATTAAGATATTGCAGGCGTAACTGATAGCCTAGACGTGGAAGAATATCGCGGTGGGCCATTCTTCGATAGTTATAAAAACGTATTTCTGAAAGTATATATTGGAAATTCCGGAATTTTCGACTATTATATTGTTGGTATTTATTGTTTGTAAAATAATAACTAACGGATGGTTGTATTCCCCGGATATAATAATTTTTTGTGAGGTTGAAAGGAAAATAGATTTGTGCTTCGGCTTCCAATAAATTCCGTTTGGAATAATTCCCTTTGGTAACCTCCTTTCCTTGATCGTTGCTGACCCACGTAATATCAAAAGCCTTTCCACCATAATCGATATCTAAATTAATGATCGGAAACCAGCCCATATAATTGAATGCTATTTTACCATGGTGATATCCATCCCTGTAATACCAACCCGCCTGACCAATCGCTGTATTTAAAGTATTTTGAGTTAGCAGCATTGCTCCTGGTTTGATTATGGTACTGAAATCATCTGCACTTGCATTCATGGCTTCATTTACATCGTAATAGAAAGGAGCCCAACTATGTATTTTAAATGTATGTATGGCTTTTCGATAAGGTTTGGGATCAAACTCAACTGGCATTAAAGTTGCTGAATCCAGGTTAAATTGTTCTTGCTCAGCAAGTCTTTCTGCTATCTGAAATCGATAGGGATATTTGAAATCGGCTTTTTCATTATATAAGCTATCTACCGGAATAGATGCAATCCGATATCCTTTTGACTGGTAATCTGAAAATATAAGTTTCTTTTTATCCGTAGATAAAGTGGGATTAAATGCTCCGAATCGGGAAGATGTCAGGCGATAAGTTTGTCGGTTTAAAGTGTCCAGATAATAGATATTATTTGTACCATTCAGTCCGGACTCAAAAAATAATTTTCCATTTTGCCAATCCGGTGATGTTATATTCGCAGGTGTAGTATCTAATAATTTATTCCATCTACCGCTTTGGGTATTCAGCAAATAAAGTTCTATTCCGGTATCATTAACGGTCACAGCAGCTATGTTTCCATAGCTATCAAATGTCAGTTCTTTTACAAAAACATTATTAGGGGTAAAATAATGTGTTATTTCTTTACCGGTTTCAGCATTAAGCAAAATGATTTGGTTTTCACCGTGTATGGTAAATCTCGATACGGCTATTGTTTTGCCGCTGTTGTCAAGAGATGGAGCCAAATAACGTTGACGGGGTGTAAGGGTTACGGTTCGTTTTGTAGTTAAGTCATAATATTTTAATACAGAGAAATTCTCATGTGTCCATCGAAGCCCAGGCACTATTTCTGTCCAATACACCCGATTGTTTTTTAAGATAATGCGACTATTGATAGTTCCTATATATGTTAGTCTTTTTTCATATCCATTGATAATGGAAACCAAAGAATTAATATCCTGAATACCGGATTTAACAGCTATGATAACTGAGTCGTTCAAAGACTGTGGATAACGGTAGGATGTATATTTTGTTACATCAGGAGAGATATAATCCAGAACTAATGTTGTTGTATCCTGTTTTTGCCATTTTTCTTTCAGGAATAAAAAGGTATCATCAAAAAGTTTATCTACACTGCTTCCGGAATGGTGCTTTAATGCATTTGAAAACATTGGAATAGCGAAAAAGTGACTAACATAGCGGGTAGTTGTTTTATTCCATATATCAGCTCCGTATTTAAATCTGGCAAAAGAAGTGAGGTTGTAACCTAATGCATAAAAATCGCCCACATAATCTTTATATGATCCTAAATACCATTTATCAAAGGAATAAAATTTATCACCTGCAAGCATTTGCGCCCTATAAGTCATATTGAATTCAGGTAAACGTCCGCGTCCGGCATTAGACATAGCCGTTTCCGTACTTACGGCATCACCTTCTAAAAACCAGGTAGGAAGAAAGAACGCTGCTACCCCGGCCGCTTGTTCCCCAATCAGGTAATACAAAGGTTTAAACCAGCCGCGCATAACCTTGCCGGTTTGAAATACATGCCGCGATTCATGAAGTACCAAATGTTTATCCCATCTTTGGGCGTCTGATCTTATAGATGGAGTTGTGATAAGTTCCATCCGGCGCGGAGCCCATGAAACCATTCCGTTTGATGACATATTTGCTGGATGAAGAATAACCGGGAACTTAGCCTTCATTGGTTTTCCTATTGTATTCTGTATATAAGGATATGAGTTTTCAAGATAAAGGGCATAACGGTAAGCCATTGAATCTAACCCTTGCGGATAAACTAAATTATAATGAGGGAGTTTGACCATACTCCATTTAAAACGGGCAGGATCGGAACCAAAATTAACAAACTGGGCATATATATTTAAAGGTAGAAGCAAAAGAAAAAAGAAAAGAAATATGTATTTTTTTAAAAGCATAGGTTTGATGTTGGGCGAAATAGTATTAAAGAGATGATAATACTATAACTCCTTTTCTGTTTAATATGTTTCACAGTAAAATAATAAACTGCAAAGCTAAAAAATAAATGCTAACTTCTTTATGTATGTTTGAGAATGAAATAATCGATCTTTTATTCCATTTCTTCCGCCATTTTTTTCATAAAAGCAAGGCTTCCTTTTGCCAGCTCTGATGCGTCATATTTTGATGGACGCCATAGAGATACTGCCTCTGCCATTCCGGGAATGGAATTTGAAAAATTTTCCAGAACCAGATTGCCGTCAAAATCAATCTCATGTAATGCATGAAAAAGGTCTTCCCAACATACATTTCCTTCACCTAGCATTCCTCTGTCACTTTCTGTCATATGTACATGACGAAGTTTACCGTTTGCTTTAACCACAGGATCATAAAAATTACTTTCTTCAATATTCATATGAAACGTATCAAGGTGCAATTTCAGATTGGGGGCGCCTGCTTTTTCAATCAAGGTGAGCACCTCATCAGCCGATGTACATATATAGCTTTCATATCTGTTGATAGGTTCAATTCCTATATCGATGCCTAAAGAAGCAGCATAATCTGCAACTTCAGCCCAAACTTCACATAATATATTTTCCTCTTCTTCCGTGCGTGGTGTACCCGAAAATACTCCTATGCCCGAGTGTAATACGCCCCCCAAATAATCTGTTTCTAACTCGGCAACTTTATTTAATGCTTCTTTTATTAAAAGTTTAGCTTTTTCCGGGTAAAAAGGAATATGAGCTTCTTTGGGGAGATTAAGTGAACAAACAGCATGAAGATTATAGTCTCTTAATTGTTTTTTGACGGTGGAAGCATCAAAATCCATAGAAGGTGGAAGAAGTATCTCAAGTAGATCGAATCCATACTTAGCTGTTTGTTGAATAGCATACAATCCGCTTTCAGGGGTCCAATATGGAGTTATCCAAGATAAAATAGATGCGCCGAATTTTGGGTTCATGGTATTATAGTATTAATTTAGACAAATGTAAATACTTTTTCCTTTCTATAAAATTTTTATTTATCACGTATACATCATAACAAAACAAAATTTGGAGACATATAATTGAAAGAGAAATAATTTTATTCTTATTAGTCAGAAATAGAGTAATTAAAAAAACTATCCGGATTATTCCTGTTTACGTATAAATTTTCAAAATAAAAGGGCACATCGTATAGTTTTTCAAACTCATCTTCCACTATCACTTATATCTTCAAAATCTTTTCCAGAGATAGATTCCAAGTGGAAATTCATCTTTCACATATCCATCACTTCCTGTCAGGATGCGTCCCAAATCAAATAGGACGTGAACCAATAAAAATACCTACCGTTCAAATTTATTTTAGACGTAAGGGAAAACATTACTGCTTTCATGGGGGAATAACCGTTTTTTTTAAATATGAGACTACAACCTGTTTTTAATATACTAGCTCTTACTTATTAATATGCTATCTGCCGTTAATCAATAAACTACTTACGCATAAAAACTAAATTATCCCGTCAAAATAAATACAGTATGTGTTTTAGTGATAGATAAAGGATGATCTTTCACTTTTATAGCATTGTTATGCAGTATTTTAATATAAAAAGTGACAGGTGAAAGATATTTGCTCAACATTGTTTAAGTGTATGTATTGGATAATCTGCAGTTAAATTAGCTGTTACAACAATATGTGAGAGGGGAGAACGGTCAAATTATATATTATTTTACCACTAAAAGGCGTTAAAAAGTGATGTCTTTTTGATTGTTTTCCATTGTTCGTACTGTTTATTTATTCTACCTTTGCCCCCTGTTATTGAATATATTGGATATCAAGATCAAAATCCATGTATTTAGTTATGGAAGGTCATGAAAAACAGTGCATATTAAAACAAACGATATAGTAATATTTTACTAATACCAGTATTATAAACAACAAATATTATGGCAGATTTAAAAGAAAAACTTTTCTCAGAATTCCCTCCAGTCTCTACCGAAGAATGGATGGCGAAAATTACGGCAGACCTGAAGGGGGCTCCGTTTGAGAAAAAACTTGTCTGGAAGACAGGCGAAGGATTTAACGTCAATCCTTTCTATCGTGCAGAAGACATTGAGGGAATGAAAACTACCAACTCACTTCCCGGTGAATTCCCTTATGTTCGAGGAACAAAAAAGGATAATGATTGGAAAGTACGCCAAAACATTGATGTAACAGACTTTGCAGCAGCAAATAAAAAAGCGCTCGACTTACTTCAGAAAGGAGTAACCTCTCTTGGGTTCCATTTTAAAGGAGATGATGTCAGGTCAGAAAACATTTCTGTTTTACTAAAAGACATTTGTCCTGAATGTGTGGAGTTGAATTTTAAGACCTGCAACAACAAGGCAGAAATGTTGATCGGCATTTTAGGAGACTATCTGAAGGGTAAGGGAGCAGACCTAAGTCAATGTTTTGGTTCTGTAAACTACAATCCATTTAAAAAACCTTTAATAAAAGGGTGCCCTGCTGATAATTGGGTTGAACAGGCTGCTGCTGTACTTAAAGCGGGAAAATCCGTTCCCCGCTACAAAGTACTTGCCGTGGATGCTTGTCAATTAAGTGATGCAGGTGCTTATATATCACAGGAGTTAGGTTATGCATTGGCTTGGGGAAATGAAATTATAGCTAAATTAACTGAAGCGGGTTTTCCTGCCGACGAAGTGGCAAAAAAAATAAAGTTCAACTTTGGTATTAGCGCGAACTATTTTATGGAAATAGCCAAGTTTCGCGCAGCGCGTTGGTTATGGGCAGAAATAGTTGCTGCTTATAACCCGGTATGTCAACATCCTGATTGTCCAAATAATAAGCCTGACGGAATGTGCCGCTGTGCATGTAAGATGGCGATCCAGGCACAGACTTCAGAATGGAATATGACAGTATATGATGCGCATGTGAATATGCTTCGTACCCAAACAGAAGCTATGTCGGCGGCTATCGCAGGCGTCGATTCTATTACTGTCGCCCCTTTTGATGAAGCTTATCACACTCCGGATGATTTTTCCGAACGTATTGCACGTAATCAACAATTGTTGCTTAAGGAAGAATGTCATTTTGATAAGGTAGTTGATCCGTCTGCCGGTTCATATTATATTGAAGTATTAACCAATTCTCTTGCAGATGTAGCCTGGAAACTTTTCCTTGAAGTGGAAGAAAAAGGTGGTTTTTACACTGCTGTGAAATCGGGTGAAGTACAAAATGAAGTGAATGCTTCGTCTGCAAACCGTAAAAAAGCAGTGGCTACACGTCGCGAAATATTGTTAGGAACCAACCAGTTCCCCAATTTTACGGAAGTTGCTGCAGACAAAATCAAAGATGGAGAACATTGTGATTGTGGATGTAATGCAAACGCTACGATTCCGGCTCTTGATTTTTCGCGTGGTGCCTCACAATTCGAGACATTGCGTCTGGCAACAGAGAAAAGCGGCAAAACACCTAAAGTATTTATGTTGACAATAGGTAATCTTGCCATGCGCCTGGCACGTTCACAATTCTCCAGTAATTTCTTCGGATGTGCGGGATATAAGATTATCGACAATCTCGGATTTGATACGGTAGAAGAAGGTGTAGATGCTGCAATCAATGCCGGAGCTGATATTGTAGTGCTTTGTTCGAGCGACGACGAATATACGGAGCTGGCTCCTGCTGCTTATAAAGCGTTGAACAGTAGGGCAGAGTTTGTTGTGGCCGGTGCTCCCGCAACCATGGACGACCTGAAAGCTCAGGGTATTACGGAATTCATCAATGTTAAAAGTAATGTTCTTGAAACATTGAAAGTATTCAATGAAAAACTTGGGATAAAATAAGTAGTCAAGAAGTCAAAGGAGTCAGCAATACCACTTAACCACTAACGGCTAAGCATATAACTCCTTTAACTACTAAAAAGAAAAGATATGAGACCAAATTTTAAGAATATAGATATTAAGAATGCCGGATTCACTGCTACGAATGGTATTGAATGGGCAAAAGAAAACGGAATACATGCGGATTGGAAAACGCCTGAACATATTGAGGTAAAATCCGTATATACCAAAGAAGACCTGGAAGGTATGGAGCATTTGAATTATGCTTCAGGTTTACCTCCTTTTCTCCGCGGACCATACAGCGGGATGTATGCCATGCGTCCATGGACTATCCGTCAGTATGCGGGATTCTCTACTGCTGAGGAATCCAATGCTTTCTACCGTCGTAATCTTGCGTCAGGACAAAAAGGTTTGTCTGTTGCTTTTGACCTGGCTACTCACCGTGGATACGATGCCGATCACGAACGGGTTGTAGGAGACGTAGGTAAAGCAGGGGTTTCAATTTGTTCGCTTGAAAATATGAAAGTATTGTTCGATGGTATTCCATTGAATAAAATGTCGGTTTCCATGACAATGAACGGCGCCGTACTTCCGGTACTGGCCTTTTATATTAATGCAGGTTTGGAACAGGGAGCCAAACTGGAGGAAATGGCCGGAACGATCCAAAATGATATCCTGAAAGAATTCATGGTGCGTAATACCTATATTTATCCACCGGAATTTTCAATGAAGATCATTGCTGATATTTTTGAATACACTTCTCAGAAAATGCCGAAGTTCAATTCGATATCTATATCAGGTTACCATATGCAGGAAGCCGGAGCAACTGCAGATATTGAAATGGCTTATACATTATGTGACGGAATGGAATATCTTCGTGCCGGGATTAATGCCGGAATTGATGTAGACGCATTTGCGCCCCGTTTATCCTTTTTCTGGGCAATCGGTATGAACCATTTTATGGAAATTGCCAAAATGCGTGCTGCACGTATGTTATGGGCTAAAATAGTTAAAAGTTTCGGAGCCAAAAATCCCAAGTCATTAGCTTTACGTACACATAGCCAGACATCAGGTTGGTCGTTAACGGAACAGGACCCGTTCAATAATGTGGGCCGTACCTGTATAGAAGCAATGGCCGCTGCCTTGGGACATACTCAATCTTTACATACCAACGCATTGGACGAAGCGATTGCTTTACCAACCGATTTCTCTGCCCGTATTGCCCGTAATACGCAGATTTATATTCAGGAAGAAACACAGATCACCAAAGAAATCGATCCATGGGCCGGTTCTTATTATGTAGAAACGTTGACAAATGAATTAGTGCATAAAGGATGGGAATTGATCCAGGAAATCGAGAGCATGGGCGGAATGGCGAAAGCTATTGAAACAGGTTTGCCTAAAATGCGTATTGAAGAAGCGGCTGCCCGTACACAGGCACGTATCGATTCGAAGACTCAAACGATTGTAGGTATTAACAAATACCGTTTGGAAAAAGAAGACCCGATTGATATCCTTGAAATTGATAACACAGCCGTACGTGAAGAGCAAATCAAACGCCTGCAGGAATTACGTGCTAACCGTGATAATGAAGCAGTAAAAAAAGCATTGGCCGATATTACCGAATGTGCGCGTACTAAAAAAGGAAATTTATTGGAACTGGCTGTTAAAGCTGCGGGACTTCGTGCTACATTAGGAGAAATCTCCGATGCATGTGAAGAGGTGGCCGGACGTTATAAAGCTATAATCAGAACTATATCAGGCGTGTACTCATCAGAATCAGGAAAAGATACAGATTTTGCTAAGGCAAGTGAATTAGCAGAAAAGTTTGCACAGAAAGAAGGTCGTCAACCACGTATTATGATCGCTAAAATGGGTCAAGACGGACACGACCGTGGAGCAAAAGTAGTTGCAACAGGTTATGCAGACTGTGGTTTCGATGTTGACATGGGGCCTTTATTCCAAACTCCGGCCGAAGCTGCCCGTCAGGCTGTAGAAAACGATGTGCATGTAATGGGCGTATCTTCTTTGGCTGCCGGACATAAAACATTAGTTCCGCAAGTAATTGAAGAACTGAAGAAGTTAGGCCGTCCCGATATTATTGTAATTGCCGGCGGCGTTATCCCTGCCCAGGATTATGATTTCCTGTATAAAGCAGGTGTAGCGGCTATTTTTGGTCCTGGTACATCTGTTGCAAAAGCAGCGGTTCAGATATTGGAAATCTTATTGGGTGAGTAAAGCACTTTAATATTAAACTAAAAAAGCCATCTTCTTTGCGAGGATGGCTTTTTTAATTATAGAATATGTATAATTTTAATGTGTCGGAGTTTGAGCTTTACGTTTATTCTGTACTATTTCCAAATTAACATCTGCTTCTTTTACACCTTCCGACTTTGCTTTTTGCAGATAGCTTTCCGCTTTATCCAAATCATCTTGTAATAAATAATAGATGCCAAACGAATGGATGGCTTCGGGAGAATCACCCGCTTTTTGTAAATAATTAAAAGCAGCGTTCATTTGTCCTTTACTAATAGCTACATTAGCTGCATTCAGGTTGGCAACCGGATCATTACTGTATAAACGCACAGCCGTTTCAAAAATATTATTATACTCCTCACTTCCTATGGGATAGCTATTTGCTACGGCAAACATTTCATTTAAACTTAAATGTTGAGGACGGGTCTTAATAATTTCCCTACTTTCTTCCAAAGAGAAACCTCTTACTGTATAATCAATCCTGTATTCTGTACGCCGAAGTGATGGAAACATATGATTCAAAACGTATTTATAAGGTATACCACCGGCCAAAGTTTTTAAATTGTGTTCCTTTATGTCTGGTTCTTCATAACTATTAATTATATCCAATACTTCATACCTGTTTGGTACATTATTATCTATTTCAACTTTTTCTCTGAATCCAGCCCAATCTTCGGGTTCCGAGTCCAATGTGAAGAAGTCATTATTTAAATTATAGCGATTAGTAATATAATTACGTAATGCAAGAACACGGTTTTCAGCCAAACGTTCATTACTTTGATAATTACCTTCGGGAGATGCATAACCTTTTAAAAAGATTCCTACGGGTGTGACGTCTTTGTCATTTAATACGGTTTGTATAGTATGATCTATTTTGCCAAGTTCAGAAGCATTGTTGCGGAAATTAGTGAGTATGCGATATCTGCCCACTTCAAAATCAAGGAAAGCAGTACCAACTTCAGCTCTTTCTTTTTTGACTTCTACACGGGGGACAATATAAGCAAATGAGGGGTTGACTGGTATTGGTGCCGGAACAGCCAGTAAAGCTCTTAACCTGTTTATTTCATCATTTAGAGCCTGTTCATTGCATATAGCACGTGGTTCATAAAAATTTCTATCTTTGAATTTATAAGTCAAACCTACCATCAAATTGAATACGCCATCCATTACATTACCGTCTCCAGCACGGCGGTCAAATATCTCAGGTAAAATTAAAACCTGAGGTTCAATGTCAATGGCTAATTGTTTTGTTACTCTAAAAGAACCTTGGAAGCCGTATCGTTGCATAACGAGATTTACTGCAGTAGCATTTTTTCGTTTGAAAGTATGGCTATATCCTAAACCACCAAACATTTTTAAGTCAAAAAAACGTTTTGGATTATAAGTGAAAAATGAATTCGTTAAACTTAAAAGGAAATCGATAGAAGTTCCTAAATACGTAACATCATAAGTATATCCGTTTAAAACAGGATCGTCCATATTTAAAAAATTATCCTCAATAAATTTTCCTGCTATATCTTTTTCTTTTTGATCACTAATTAATTCAATATCTAAATATGTACTATATCTCGACCAATCTATATTAATTTTGTCTTTATAATTAGTTCCAACAAACCATGCAGATTTTCCATAATCTGTATCGTTCCATGGAGAATATCCTTTAAGTTTCGATCCGGTAACATTTAACCGGACGCCCCACACCGGAGACATCCACTTGCCTACTGAAAAACCAAATGTAGGCCGTATTCTATCTGAAAAATCGAGTTTAGGACTGTCTTCTCCTCTCAGAAGGCTGGCTCCTCCATATAATGTGACGAACCAGTTATTATTAAATTCAGGTGCCATGAAAGTAGTAAGTACAGCTCTTTTCTGACTTATTTTGACTGTATCCCGTTCAATTGCACCTACTGAATAAATGGTATCCCGTTCAATTTTATATGACTGGCCAATTACGGAATGGCAATAAATGATTGATAGCAGAAAAATAAACTTAATTCTTTTCATTGTAAAACGTTAAATTGTTTTTAACTTTTATCTGTATAGCTATACCTATATCCATGATGTTGCCCGTAATATGCAGCTTGTTTGTAATTGACGCCATTAAGTATAAGGCACATATTGTTGAATTTCTTTTGTTGATATAATCTTTCCAGTTCGGGCAACTGACGTTTATCCAATAATCCAGCCCGTATAACATAAATTGTTAAATTTGTTACCCTGTTTACTATTGTGGCATCTGCAACAATTCCAGACGGGACATTATCAAGTATTATATAATCATATTCCTTATTTAATTCGTTAACCATCAATTCCAACCGTTCACTTAAAAGTAATTCGGCAGGATTGGGAGGAATTGGGCCTGCATGTATAATATCTAAGGTATCCATTAATTCCCCTTTACTAATAATATCATGGATATCGGATATATTTCCGGACAAATAATTTGTTACTCCTTTCTTTTTATTTCCAACCCGGGAGCTTAAGGTGCGTTTCCGTATATCCAAATCTACCAGTACGACTTTTTTACGGGTCAATGCGATGCTCATAGCCAGATTGGTAGAAATAAATGTTTTTCCTGCCCCCTGATTGTAGGAGGTAAACATGACTACTTTCAAATTAGAAGATTTGACACGCATGAAATCCATATTTGTTCTTATAATCCGAAAAGCTTCAGATATAGGATCATTGCTATTTTCTTTGACAACAATTTCATTTTTATTTTTTTTGTCACGTAGGGGAATGTCTCCCAAAAAAGGAATGGTTACACCGTCTTCAATATCTTTCCGGGTTTGAACACTTGTATTAAAAGACAATTTTAACCACAAAACTCCGGCAGGTATAAGTAATCCTAAGAGAAATGCCCCTAATAAAATTATTTTGGATTTTGGGGCTACAGGCATATTACTTCCTGTTGCAGGGTCGATGATTCTGGCATTACTTTCCGTGATCGCCTGAGATATGGCATTTTCTTCCCTTTTATTTAAAAGGTATAAATATAATTCTTCTTTAATTTTTTGTTGCCGTTCAATAGATAATACATGCTTTTGCTGAGTGGGTACTTCTGATATCCGGCGGGACGTTTGTAATTCTCTTTGGCGAATATTACGTAATTGTATATTTAAGCCAACAATTAAGTTATCAACCGCCCTTATAATGGATTGCTTTGTAGCATTTAATGAATTATTCAAATTCATCACTACAGGATTTCGATCACTACTGTTGCTGATTAATTTGTCTCTTCTAAGCAGCATTTCATTGTATTCGCTTATTTGTTTTTCAATATTTACATCTGAAATCCCTGTATTAGCAGGTATCAATTCAGATGTTTTCCGGGGATCGGTTAGATAGGATCTGATATAAGTTATTAATGTTTTTTGGTTTTCGAGAGCTAATTCTTCCTGGTTGTACTGGCTGCTTTCGCGCAAGTATATACCCGTTTCGGAATGAATATCAGTTAAACGGTTTTCTCTTTTATATGATTCAATATTAGAATCAACGTTTCCTAACTCTTTTTCAATAATAATCAATCTTTCATTAATAAAATTTGATGTATTGATCATTATTTTATTTTTATCATTTATGGCTTCTTCATTATAAACCGCTATTAACGTATTTATAATATCTTCCGTACGGGGTATTGACTCATCTTTCAGCGTAATATTAATAATGGTAGACAATTTGCTTGCAAGTGAAACCTGCAATGCTTTTGAATAGTAAAGTGCAACTTCTTCGAGATTTTGCTTTTCAACGGTAACCGTGACATTATAATAATCTGAAGAATAGTATAACGAAGGTGTAACAATTATTTTACCTATCGATGTTTCCACCGTGTCATTCAGTGCAACAATAATGGATTCATTTGTGTTAGCTGAAAAATTAGATAAATTTACTTCATTCTTATTAATTGGGGTAACATTAAAAGTAAAAGCATGTGTATCTTCTGCTTCCGGTAAACTCACGGTAATGGGAGAGTGGGTATATAATTCCACCTTGCGTAACCCGTTCTGCTTTTTATAATTGATATCGAGGTTAAGCCGACGAACTACATTTAGCATTAATTGATTAGACCTGAAAACCAATATTTCATTATCAACATTTCTTTTAACATTGAACATCTGTAAATCTTCGAATACAGCAGATTCACTAATACCCCCACCTTTACTATTATCTTTGATTAAAACAGATGCTGTTCGGGTATATTCTTTTGGGGCAGATTTTAAATATAAAACTGCTGCGGCAATACAAATAAGAACTGATAATGCAATCCAATACCATTTTGTTAAGGCTATATGTAAAATATCTTTGAAAGAAAACATGGGTTCCTGCTCTCTTCTATTCAATGCATCTTGTGCAATATTCATCGTGTTTATTTTAATATATTAACAATTAAAGCGGCAACAGAGGCTAAGATAGATACAGCAGACAACCAAACCCCGACTGAATTATTTTGGTTTATTTCACTTTGGCCGGCACGCGCTTTATTAGGTTCTACATAAACAATATCATTTTGTTGGAGATAATAACAAGGAGAATGAAAAATATCTGCCGATCGTAAATCATGAAAGCGGATTATTCGCTGTCCGTTATATTCTCTTATAACAGCCACCCGATCTCGTTTACCATAAATAGTAAGATCACCTGCCATACTTAATGCTTCCAGTAATGTGACTCTATCACCATTTATAGTAAAAGAACCGGGTCGGGCTACTTCTCCCATAACTGATATTTTAAAGTTTAGAAACTGAATGGTGATAATAGGGTCTTTTATCAATTCATTGGCGATTAATTGTTGTTTCAGAAGATCCGTAAGTTGCATGCGTGTTAATCCTTCAACTTTAATTTTTCCTAAAATGGGGAAGTCAATGTATCCTTCCGAGTCAACTAAATATCCCAACACTCTTTGTTGAGGAGAAGTTTGGGATCCAATCTGGTATGTAACAAGCGGCATATTAAATGGTAATGCCAATTCCGGATCTTTACTGTTAACCATAATAGCCAGTAAATCATCCCTGTGAATGATTACTTCATAATCCTGATCAATAATTTGCTGCTTGTGCGAAGTAACATCTTGCAGGTAGACTACATTTTTAGGAGATCCACAGCTAATACATATAGATACACATATAAAAGCTAAGTAGAGAACATATATGGTCGTCGATTTCATGGGTATGATATTGTTTTTCACTTGTTATAATATTTAACAATTAGAGACATTATATTGTTTTAATGATATAGGCAATCCTTTCAATGTCAGGCTGAGACAGAGTATAGCCCGAAGGAAGGCAAAGACCTTTTTTGAAAAAGCTTTCTGAAGTTCCGTCACCATAGAATGGATATTCTGAAAAAACCGGTTGTAAATGCATCGGTTTCCATAGAAGACGGGTTTCAATATTTTCCTTTTCCATGGTTAGCCTTATCTTTTCGGGAGTCAAATCCGACAATTTGTAATCGATTAAAATGCAGGTTAACCAGTAGTTTGAATTGAATTTCTCGTTCGTATTTGAATAAACTTTAATACCTGGTATGTTGCTTAGATATTGGTCATAAATTTTGTTTATTTTTCTACACCTGAGCACATGCTGATCTAATATACTCATTTGTCCTCTTCCTATACCGGCACAAATGTTACTCATTCTGTAATTATACCCCACTTCAATATGTTGATAAAACGGCTTGTTTTCACGTGACTGAGTAGCATAGTATTTTGCTTTTTCTGCTTGTTCTCGTGTAGAGCAGACTAAGGCGCCACCACCGGAAGTTGTGATAATTTTGTTTCCATTAAAAGAAAGTACAGCAAATTCTCCAAATGTACCGCACCGTTTACCTACATATTCAGAACCTAAGGCTTCTGCAGCATCTTCCAATATAGGTATTTCATATTTACTAGCTATTTGCGTTATTTCGTCTATTTTTGCGGGCATACCGTAAAGATGTACCAGAATAATTGCTTTTGGTTTTTTCCTTGTTTTACTTATTCTGTCTTGTATTGCTTTTTCAAGAAAATAAGGTGACATATTCCAGGTATCACGTTCGCTATCAACAAATACAGGATTAGCACCAAGATATCTTATCGGATTAGCTGTTGCTATAAATGTAAATGACTGACAAATTACCTCGTCACCAGGCTTAACATCCAATAATAATAATCCTAAGTGTATAGCTGCCGTACCCGAGCTTAATGCTACGGCATATTTATAATCCTCCTTATTGGATGATTTTTTTAAGTATAATTCAAGCGATTCTTCAAATCCGGTAACATTTGGACCTAAAGGAGCAATCCAATTTTCATCAAAAGCTTCCTGAATATATAACATTTCTTTTCCACTTAGGTGTGGAGGTGATAAGAAAATACGGTTTTTGCTACTCATTCGTTATTTTTTATAACTTTATGTATACTTGCCCTGACAATTACATTATCTGCAATATCTTTTGTAATGATTGTACCTGCACCGATCATACACCATTTACCGATTTTTACTCCTGGAAGTATGGTTGAACCTGCACCAATTAACGAGCCTTCTCCGATTGTAACATTTCCACAGAGGGTTGCATTAGGAGCAATATGTACAAAATTTTCTATCCAGCATTCATGATCGATAGTTGCTCCGGTATTAATAATACAGTGATTACCGATAACGGTAGAAGATTGAATCACGGCTCCAGGCATTATCACAGTACCAGTCTTTATAGTAGACCTTTTTGATATTATTGCCTTTGAATGAACGGCTGTTCCATAATTAACCTGTAGAAATTCAGCAATTTTTTTTCTAATTTTATTATTACCTATACTTATAATAAGAGGTCCCTTAACATCTCTACTATGGTATACTTTATATTCAAACAGATTATTTATTGACTTATTGTCATCATATATACCGTTAATCTTTATATCATTGTCTTCTAATATATCAATAATAACTTTAGCATGTCCACCGGCGCCATATAAAAACATAATATCTAATTATTACCTTGAAATTTTTCCATTGTTGTAAATAGTGAAGAATTAATTCCTTCTTTATTAAGAACTTTTTTAAAAGTTAGAAGAAGGATTTTCATATCTGTTTTAAATGATATATTGTCAACGTACCAAATATCATTTTTAAACTTTTGATCCCAGGTAATACTGTTTCGCCCGTTTACCTGAGCCCATCCGGTTATACCGGGACGGACTTCATTTCTTCTTTTTTGGGTTTTATTATATAAAGGAACATATTCCGGAAGTAAAGGACGAGGTCCGATAAGGGACATATCCCCTTTTATTACGTTTATGAGCTGAGGTATTTCATCTATCGATGTTGACCTTAGGAAAATCCCTACTGATGATATCCGTTTATTATCCGGAAGTAAAGTTCCATTATCATCCTTTTTGTCATTCATTGTTTTGAATTTAATGATGTTAAAAACCTGATCATCCTTACCGGTACGTGGCTGTATGAAGAAAGGGTTTTGTTTATTTACAACAAGGATAACAATAACTATTAGCAATAAAGGAAATAAAAAAACTATCCCTAATGATGACACCACAATGTCCAATAAACGTTTTACATATTTTACATACATATTTTTTAGTTCAATTTTCGGTATTCACATAATAACTCATCCCAAATCAATTGTTGTTGATATCTGGATGCAATCATTTTGCGAGTGTTTTTTTGTAAAGTGCGATAAAGGTTTTTATCCAGTAATAACAGTTCCATTTTCCCTTTTAGTATCTCAGCGTTTTTAGGTGGTATAATTATTCCATTCTTTTTATTTTTGATAATCTCATTGCATCCGTTTATATCCGTCACAATAGAAGGTAATCCCATTGCTCCGGCTTGCATAACCACATTTGGGAAACCTTCACGGTAACTCGGAAAAACAAATAACTTTGCAATCGCAAGAAATGGGCGTACATCTGTCTGATAACCTGTATATATAATATTTTTATTTATTTGGATTTGATTATAAGTATATTCTGATAAGGGATCTAAATCATTTTCAAATGTTCCGACTAACAATAATTTTATATCCCGATATATTAGCTGTAATTCAGAAAATGCGCGGACAAGTTCGTTTATACCTTTGTTTTTTACAACCCTGCCAACATAAATAAATACGTAATCATTTTCTTGTATGTTAAATTTATCCTTTATTTTTTTCTTAAATTTTGAATCAAACAGGCGAGGATTGAAAAAAGATAAATTTATACCATTAGAACTTCCATGGCCTAATACTTTTATTTTATTCGGAGATAAAAAATTATTGTCAAGTATAATCTTATACAATCCATAAGAATTAGAATATATATCTGTTGCACAAGCATATGTTGCTTTTTCAACGGCAGTAAGAATATATCTTTTTATTCCTTTCGTTTCCAGCAAAGGTAAACCTGCTATCGTATGTAATCTATGCGGAACATTTGCCAACCATGCTGCAACCATACCTATTGTTCCTGCTTTAGGCGTATGCGTATGAACAATGAATGGTTTTTCTTTTAGAAATAAACGATACATTTTATATAATGCACGGATATCTTTAACGGGTGTTATTTTGCGTGTTAATTCTATAGTATAAGTATTTACCCCTTCTCGTAGCCCGATTTTTTCTAAATAATTTTTATCCGAAGATACAGCCAGTATGTTGAAATATTCTTTCATAAAAGCCAATTGGCCTTCTAAAAGCTTATCTAAAGAAACCGGAACGGTTGTTATACGAATTAGTTTAGGCTTACTCACTTAATTAACAGGCTTTAAAAATTTTGCAGGGATCCCGGCTGCTAATGTATTCTTAGGGATGTTCTTATTTACAACTGCACCTGCTGCTATGACTGATCTACTGTTTATATGAACCCCCGCTAATATTTTTGAATCGCATCCGATCCATACATCATCCTCTATAATTGTCTCCTTTTGAATAATCCGGTTATATTTAATCGGAATGGAAGCATCATCCCATGTGTGATTAGTAGATAAAATAGAAGAGCGGTGTGCTATCGAAACATTATCACCTATTCTGATTCCACCGAGAGCATCAATATAGCACATGGGATGAATACTTATATTTGAACCTAAAGATAACTTTTCAATATTATACAAATATACTCCTGGATGGACCGAGACATTATCTCCGCATGAATGGGTAAGATTTTTTATAGCTATATATCTTAGCAATAAACCTTTCCTACCTGTTACATTACGGCACTTTATAAGCATATATTTATTAAAATCTTTACCACAAAGGGAAAAGTAATAAGTAATTCGAGAAATAATTTTTCTATATTTATTAAATAGAGATCTTCCGCTAACCATTTTTTGTCTTCACAATTTTTATTTTAATATTTATATATAGGTGTAGTAATATACCAAATGGAATACTTAATAAAGTAATTAATTTATATGGATTATTACGGAATAGATTTTCTTTTGCAAATAAACAACTACTAACCAGATGAACTGCATTTCTATATTTATCTTTGAAATCTATAGCTAAGCGCATACGCTCTTTTCTATAGAAAGAAAAAGAACGGGGGTATTTTTTATAATGACTGAATTTGTTTTTTGTCATTCCGTCAGGTAAATACTCAACAACGCATAACGGGATATTAAGTAGGGCAAAATAATAATCTTGATCAATCAGCCGATATAAATATCCTTGTAAAGACATCTTTTCACCTTCAAAATATGGGAATTGCGGATATTTTTTTATAACATCCGTCCGGTAAACAAATTTTTTATCCCCTTTTATATGATATTTGGCAAAGTGTGTAAATTTAGTGTAAGCAATATTTGTAGGAAAAGGCGTTCCTATAATTTCTCCATTTTTATCAATATCGAGGCCAATAAGGCCAGCTATTTTATCATTTTGCTTTACTTTATCCCATTCATCCAAAATAATATTTATGGCATTATCTGTCATGTAATCATCAGAATCTATGCATACACATAATTCGGTATTGACCATAGATTCAGCAAGGTTCGTAGCTTGCTGGCGCCCTTTGTTCGTTTGATATATATATTGTATTTCCAGATTACCTTCCTTTATCCATGAATTAACAATCTCATTTGTATTATCTGTGGAACCGTCATCAACTATTATCCATTTAAAATTACTGTTCGATTGTCGTAAAAGGCTATTGTATAAATGGGGAAGGGTATATGCCCTGTTATAAGTCGGTGTATATACAGTAATCCTTTTCATAGTTTGGATTATAAGATTTTTTCAATTTTATTTAATACATCCTTTTCTTTAAAAATCAATGCACGTTCTTTTGATCTGCATGCAAATTTTTCGTATAAAGAATGATCATCCATAAAAGATTTCATGGCTATAAATAATGATTCATCATCCTGTTCGGCCATAAGCCCGTATTTACCGTTCTCAACTAATTCAGTAGCTCCACTGCATTTTGTTGTTATTACAGGGAGCCCTAAAATAAATGCTTCACACATAGCTGTAGGTAGTCCCTCAACTATTGAGGATAATACAAATGCATCGGCATTATACATATATTCGTAAGGGTTTTTTTTAAACAAAAGCAATTCTACATATTGTTCCAAACAATAATTAGTTATCATTTGAGCCAAATTATGGTATGCAATCCCACTACCTAAAATTTTTATATTAAATATGTAATTATTGTCTTTTAATTTTTTTGCAACACGTATCAGACGATCAAATCCTTTAATGGGAATTAAACGTCCTACAGCAATAAAAGTAAATATGTTATTAGTTGGTTTGGTTTTATTTTGATTATTAATGGCATATCTAAGTTTTTCATTGTATATTATATTATATATGACACTCATATTTTCATACTCTCCGAAAACTTTACTGAAATCAATTCGGGTTTGATGTGAAACAAAAATAATATGGTCAAGTTTATTATAAGATCTTTTCATTTTTTTTAGCCCTATTACTGATATTTTTTTTCGGTATTTAGGATTATCAGTATATGAACTATGGACCCAGGTTATTTTTTTTGATAAAGGAAAATAATCTAATAATGATGTAAATTCACCATCCATAAAGCAAATGACAGAGTCGTAATCTAGATTCAATCTATATTGAATTTGCTTTTTGAAAATAAAATCACTTTTCAGATATTTTTGATAAAAACGGGCAATGAACCAAGCGGATTTCGATTTAAAAAGAATCGTATGTTCAACCTTATCAGGTATATCCTTATATAAAGATATACGGTTGCTTAATACACATAAATGTATATCAAACCTTTCCTTATCTAATTTGGCAATTAAATTCAACAGTACTCTCTCTGCTCCTCCGCCTTCAAGAGTTGGTATGTAGAAAAGTAACCGTTTGTTCATTTGTGAATAGTGGTATCTATCTTAGTCTGATGTGTTACTTCACTATATTTTTTATTGAAAAATATAAGATTTAATATCAATACATTAAATACATCTTTCCATGGACTGAGAAAACTGGCTCTATTTATGAACACAGAACTCCCCAGCATTAATAAATAAATAATGATCCAGATATGTTTTTGTTTTATGGTAGCATGGAAAGAAGTGAACGATATGAAATATCCAAACAAAAACATTAATATTATTACTCCGTATACTCCGTAATTTATATATATATCGGATATTATTTCACTACCTTCTCCTGCTGTTGGATTATTGCCGTATGCAAGGAATGTGAAGAATAATGAAGAAGACATATACATTCTGGGAATAGAAATGAATTCGTTAAATATCCTTGTTGCAAAGGGGATGATGGACAAACTTTCATTTAGCATGATAAAGCCGTGTGAATATGAAATTTTATCCGGAACGACATCTAATGCTGTGTATAATATTCTGTTTGAAGAAGCTAATTCATTCGTAGGGCTTAACGGTAAATTTTCTTCCAATAAGGTATTATACCCACTACGTAATGCCGAATGGTCTTCATAAGCGTCTCTGGTTCTTCCGTATCTGATAATGGTGAAAAATATACTTCCTATACAAATCATCAATACAAGCGACTGAAATGATATCTTTTTTTGGAATATACCATAAGACCCTGCTGAGACAATAAATAATTGCAATATTTCGGCTCTATCACCCGCACTTATGAAAACACCTATAAATATGATTACAATGACCAATAATAATTTGTTGTTAAATAATAATTGGGGAAGGTTAATAAGCCTTATAGTTCTTTTATTATTCATAAAAAAATAAATAACCCGAAGTAATAATAGACTTTTAAATACCAGAAATATATAACTACTTCCTTTACCCCAATTTTGTCCTCCATCATAATTTCCCTGTAAAAATTTGTTGCCAACCAGAATGAAAAATAATATAAGTAAAATAAAAAGTATTATATCAATTCTTAAAGTGGGTATGTTATAGTTGGTAAACTGTAATGTTTTTCTATTATCACGAAAGTATAATTTGTTATATAGGGATTGTTTCATAAAAACAAGAAATCCTAATATCCAAAAGAGTGATACTATTACACTCAGCCATGTGGCATAATTTACAACCATTATATTATCATTTATAATGGAGGTGTCTTCAGTAACGATACCTAAAGAATAAAAAAAAGGAATTTGGAAATGAACTATTACGAAAGCAATTAAGAATATAGTCTCAAATCTTATCCAGGATGGATACGCTCTTTTGCTTGTAAAAAAAAAGTATATAATATTAATTAGAGCTATTGAAATTAATATTATATTTTCTGATTTGTTAATATATTCAAACCGCGTAGGTGTTAATAACAAAACGATCAATAAGGACAATAATATAACAAAGATATTAACATCTGTTTTTCTATTATTTTGCTGTATATCAAAAATCATACTTATTATTGTTGGAAAAATATACTCCTAGCATCTAATATTTCTTTCCTTAAATCAAATACATCCAATATGTTTAATAATCTAAAATAAATTAAAGTAAATAAAGGTAATGTTATGAATTGAAAATAAATTGAATAGTTTATAAATTGATTGATATATAAAACGGGACATACACTAATTAATATTACTGCAATAGTTGTAAGCATTTTTTTAAAAGTATATAATGATGCATCATTTAATACTTTTCTTGAAAAATAAAAATTAAAGGAGTAAGATATAATATTTATTATAATATTACTTATAAACAAAAATAAAATGTTTAAGTAAATAATACTGAATATGATAGAAAAAATCTGCAATATTCTTTTTACTACTTCAGTAAATAGCATAATATTCGTTTTGTTAAATGTCTTGTATATGATTAGATTAATTTGCTCTTGATAATATATAAAGAATATAATAGTCAGAATCTTCATATAAAAGATTGATTCAATCCACTTAATACCCAATATGAGTAAGACGAATTGTTCAGCATATATATAGATAATGCCGGATATAAAACCCATTAATACGAATAAAAATAAGGCTATCTTGTTGTGCAAAACAATGAATTCAGCTTTATTGTCTTGTAATTTAGAAATATGGGCAAAAATTACATTCTGTGAAATAATATCAATGATATTACCGGGAATACTTAGTAATTTGTTGGATTGATAATACAATCCGGCTTGAGTTAGTGAAAAATATTTACCTAAAATCATTTGGTAAATATTTTCGAAAAAAGTTCGGGAAATCGAGTAAATAGTAGTATTTATTCCGAACTGATATAAATCTTTAAACGAATGTTTATTAAAATTTAATGAAAAGAATGATCCTTCTCGTATCCATAATAAGATACCATTTATTAAAGCGATTGTTATTTGCATACATACCAATGACCAAACTCCAAAATCAAAGTAAGCCAGGAGAATGCCTACTATTGCCCCGAAAAATACGGAGATTATGCGGTATAGAGATTTTTGTTTGAATTTAAGGTCTTTTATAATTCTTGCATTTTGTATAATGCTAAAGGAATGTATAAGTAATATCAAAGAGGCTGCAATAAGTAATAATTGAAGTGAGTCATCATGATAAAACCTTGATATATGACCGGCTAATAAAGATATCGCAGTAAAAAGTATTAAACTTAACGCTAAATTGAAGATGAAAACTGTAGAGTAATCATCTGGTGTAACATCTTTTTTGCGAATCAGCGCCCCACTTAATCCACCTTCAACAAACATATTAGCTATAGAAATGAAAAACATTACTATACTGATTTTTCCAAATTCTCCGGGAGATAATAGCCTGGCCAACCATATATTTGATACTAAAATTATTGAAAAAGATATCAGTTGGCCACAAACGGCCCATAAAGAATCTGATATTATATTTTTCTTAAGAGAGTTCATTAAACAGATTTGCCTTAATCATTCCGGCATATTTATTTTCAGAGAGATAAAGAGGTTGAAGTCAGATTTCAATTCCTATCCTTAAAACGCTAATTCAGATTAAACTAATCGGTTAATACAGCTTATTGATCTATAACAATAATTTTTTATCAAGATATTCGTATCTTGATTGTTGGCTTTTGAATTCAGGAACAAGTTGTTTCATTTGTTTTACTGTATCCCAGAAATTCATATTAATAGCTGTATTACATAAGTTTATTATTTGAGGATAAATCACATTATAATCATATTCACGTACTTTTGCTCTGAATATTTTTTTATGATTAGTTAATTGATTTTTTTCTTTTGCATTCAATAATTCTTCGTATAATTTTTCTCCCGGACGTAGTCCAGTAAATACGATTTTAATATCTTTATCCGGTTCTAACCCACTTAACTTTATCATCCGTTGTGCCAGGTCTACTATTCGGACGGGTTCTCCCATATCAAAGATAAAAATTTCATTTCCTTTACCCATAAATGCTGCTTCTAATACCAGCCTGCAGGCTTCCGGTATAGTCATAAAATAACGGATTATTTCAGGATGAGTTACAGTAAGCGGACCACCTTTTGCCAATTGTTCCCTGAAATGAGGAATAACAGAACCATTGCTTCCTAAGACATTGCCAAAACGGGTAGTGATAAAACGGGTGTTGCCTTCACGTTTGCCTTTACTGATAGCCAGGCTTAAACTCTGTACATACATTTCTGCAATGCGTTTTGACGCGCCCATAATATTTGTAGGGTTTACCGCCTTATCGGTTGATATCATTATGAACTTTTTGACATTATGCTTGACTGCAGAATCCGCCAATAACATTGTACCGTAAACGTTTGTATATATAGCTTCACTTGGATTTTCTTCCATTAATGGCACATGTTTATATGCAGCCGCATGAAAAATGATGTCAGGACAGTATGTTTTTAATATATGATCGACACATTTTGAATTTCTTATATCTCCAATAACATGAATATATGTTACTCCGGGGAAATTATTTTCCAAATCCAACCGTACATGATACATAGCGGTCTCTGCGTTATCAAATAAAATTAACTGTTTTAATCCGAAACGTACAAGTTGCCGGCAAAGTTCACTTCCTATAGAGCCTGCTGCGCCGGTTACCATAACCGATTTATTATCAAGTGAATTTGCAATTTCAAGCATGTTTATGCTTATCTCCTCCCTTTGTAGCAAATCTTCAATTCTAACTTCGGGAAGGTTCCGGTAATTGATTTTTTCTCCTTTAATTTCATTTACTGAAGGAGAAATAAGCATTTTAATTTTATTTTCTTCACAATAAGAAACTAACCTGTCGTTCTCATCTTTAACAGCAGCATGACTTGGGAATAGAATAGCCCTTATATTATAGGATGAAACTAATTGCTCAAATTCTTCTTTATCCGATATTGAAAAATAGTGATATCCATTTATACGTAAATGATTTTTTCTTCCCATACGGATATAACCTGTTATGTGATAACTTCTTTTAATATTATTGTTAAAGGATTCCAGAAAGAAAGACGGTTGTTCAGCTGTATCAAATACTAATAAATTATCCTTATCTGCTACTTGATTGCTTGTTTCGGATAAATATCGATAAGAGAAAATGAAAATTATTCTGGATGATAATAATAATAAAAAGGTAATTAGGAAATCAATTACATACCCGGCAAAGAGGATGCTAAATAACTTTAATTCTATTAGAAAAAAAGTACTAACTATTAAAAAGAATGATTTTAATAAGGAGGTAAAGGCAATACGTCCGCCTTCAAGCAATGAGGAATGCCGTATTATTTCTTTATAAGTGCGAAAGAAGAATATACTTGCAGTACTGGATATGATAGATAAAACAGTGATTTTTAAAATTATTTCTGTACTTATAACAAATCCAAAAATAAATTTAACAAATAACAATGAAGAAATCGTACTACAAATAGATAAGATTAGATCGGATAGAAAAATAATCCATTGGTTAAGGTACCTGCATGTAGTGCAGTACCTTAATAAGTAGGTTTTGAGCAACATAATTCTAATAAAGGGTTATATAAACAAGTTCGTCACTCACAATTATGTATGACGAATGTTCATGTAGTATTGTTTAAACACGGTAAATGTGTTTTTTGTTTTAAAAAAAGTAAAAAATGCTATGTACACTTTGATAAAGTGCCATTCTCATATTATACTTTAGCTGAGTCATGCTGTTTTTACAAAAGATATAAAACAGCCAACTTTTAGTGCAAATATAATTAATAATTTGATATATTGTTTCAATAAACGCCTAATATTGTGATTATTGCACTGTTTTTTAGCAAAAATTATTTCTTAAACATCATTTATTCAAAAATTATTTAATAATATTATCTTAAATTTTCATTTTGTGTCTTATTGCTCTAAACTTACTTTTTCACTCAAAAATTGGTTATTGTCGGGAAAGTAATTTACTTTGTCCAATTAATAATTTTAAATAATTATCGTATGAAAAAGATTGTCGGTTCTGTATTGTATGCATTGATATTTTTTTGTGTTTTGTCTGTGCAGGTGAGTGCACAAATTAATTTTGGAGTAAAGGGTGGGGTAAATATCTCATCGATACATTTAAGTGAAGAAATTGTAAGTTCAGGTAATATTACGGGCTTTCATGTAGGTCCTATGGTGGAAATTATGGCTCCTTATACTGGTTTAGGAGTTGATGTGGCCATATTGTATTCACAAAAAGGTACGGATATTAATTCAAAATCATTAACAACCGATTATATAGACGTACCGGTTAACTTTAAATGGAAATTTGGGGCCCCGTTAGTGGAAAGGATCATCAAAGGATATTTAGCTGTAGGACCATATGCCGGATTTCGCGTCGGAGGTGATAAAATATGGGATATCCCTAATACCATAAATTCCCAGATTGAGACCAAGGCATTTTCAGCCGGAATAAATATGGGAATCGGTGCCGAACTGTTCCGTCATGTACAGGTAGGGTTTACATATGGATTAGGATTAACGAATAACTATACCGTAGTTGACGGTGTTGAAACAACGGAAGGAAAACAACGCGGATGGTCTATTTCAGCAGCAGTACTATTCTGACCCTGCATTGGACATTCATTATATTTGATTATATTTGGCATAGTTTTTAAGCTATGCCTTTTTTATGAGATATGCCGATGTCATTCTTCCCCTTCCATTAGATAATAGTTATACATACGCTATCCCTCCTGATATGGATAAATCAATAAGGCCCGGTTGCCGGGTGCTTGTCCATTTTGGAAAAAAACGTTACTATACTGCTATTGTGTTTAGGGTACATGAAAAAACGCCGGCAGGGAATTATGACACCAAAGAAATCTACGCCTTATTAGACCCTTCACCTGTGATCAGGCGACCGCAACTTCGTTTTTGGCAATGGATCAGTTCTTATTATTTATGTAAATTAGGCGACGTTTACAAAGCTGCTGTTCCGGCAGGCCTGAAGTTGGAGAGTGAAACGATAATATCTTATAATGAAGCATTTGAAGCATCCTCTCCTTTACGCGCGAATGAGCAGTCCGTATTGGATGCGTTTTCGGTTAAACAAAAACTGACTATTTCCGAATTGGAAAAAAAGACAGGGTTACGGAATGCCTTGCCTGTTGTCTCTTCGCTGATCCTAAGAGGCGCAGTTGAAATAAGCGAAGAATTAAAAAAAGGATTTATACCTAAAAAACAAATGTTTATTGGTCTCTCAGAAAACTGCAGGGATGAAAATAAACTGAATGAAATTTTTGCTGAATTAAAAAGGGCACCCAAACAGGAACACTTACTTATTTATTATCTTGAAATAAGCCATGCGCTAAATCCCCTGCTGTCAAAAGAAATATCTAAAAAAGAATTATTGGAACAGAGTCGGTGCAATCCGGCTGTTCTTGACGGGTTATTGAAAAAAGGAATATTGGTAAGTTATGAAAAAGAGATAGGGCGTTTGCAGCTGCCCGTTTGCCGTATTCAACCATTAGCTCCACTCACGGATATACAGGAAAAAGCATATAGTGAAATTCACGATTCATTTAAACAAAAAGATGTATGCCTTTTGCATGGGGTTACTTCAAGTGGTAAAACAGAAATATATACATATTTAATACAAGATGCCTTGGGAAAAGGCAGGCAGGTTTTATATCTGCTTCCCGAGATTGCGCTTACTACTCAAATAACAGAGCGGTTAGCCAAGTTATTCGGTGATAAATTGTTGGTTTATCATTCCAAATTCTCAGATAATGAAAGAGTTGAAATATGGAATAAACTGCTTCATGAAGATAAACCGATGCTGATCCTGGGTGTACGATCCTCTCTGTTTTTACCATTTAAGGATTTGGGACTGATCATTGTTGATGAAGAACATGAAAACACATATAAGCAACAGGATCCGGCTCCCCGCTATCATGCGCGCAATGCCGCTATTATGCTTGCAAATATGCATGGAGGGAAAGTACTCTTAGGCTCTGCCACCCCTTCTATTGATTCGTATTTTAATGCAATTGGAGGGAAATTTGGGTTGGTAGAGTTGAACGCAAGGTATGGTGAGTGTATTAAGCCCCAAATTATAGCTGTAGATATTAAAGAGTTGAGACGTAAAAAGATTATGAAAGAAACGCTTTTTTCTCCACTACTCATTCAGAAAGTGAATACTGCATTGGAGAATAAAGAACAGGCCATTCTTTTCCAGAACCGGCGTGGATTTGCTCCTATGATGGAATGCAAAGCGTGCGGTTGGGTGCCCCATTGCATCAATTGCGATGTCAGCCTTACCTACCATAAATATCATGGGCGTCTGGAATGTCATTACTGTGGTTATACCGAGCCGTTACATGCCCGTTGTCCGCAATGCGGGAGTACGGATGTAAAGATGTACGGGTTCGGTACGGAAAAGATTGAAGAAGAAGTTCAAATACTTTTTCCTTCGGCAAAAGTAGAACGCCTTGATTTCGACTCTGCCCGTACCCGTAAGTCTTACGAACGGATACTGTCGGACTTTGAAAAGGGAAAAACGCAGATATTGATAGGTACCCAAATGATATCCAAAGGATTGGATTTCGGGAATGTAAGTGTTGTTGGTATATTGAATGCCGATAGTTTGTTGAATTACCCGGATTTTCGCGCCCATGAAAGAGCATATCAACTGATGGTGCAGGTAAGCGGACGTGCCGGCCGGCGTGATAAGCAAGGTTGTGTGATATTACAAACCTCCCAGCCTACACACCCTGTTATCCGTATGGTAGGAGAGTCGGCATACAAAGAAATGGTCCATATGGAATTAGCCCAAAGGAGTATGTTCCGTTATCCTCCTTATTACAGGCTGATCGTTCTGGTTTTACGTAGCCGCAATGAAAATGTATTACATGAAATGTCCGTTCTGTATACCGAAAAGCTGAAAAATATAATGGGTAACAGGATAAACGGGCCGGTTACCCCCATAATAACACGTATACAAACTTTTCATATAAGAAAGATCTTTATGAAAATTGAAATATCTGCGTCTGTAACTACAGTCAGGGAACTACTCCACAATGTACAAACCGAAATGCAGGATTACCTACCTTCCAAACAACTAATTGTACATTACGACGTAGATCCCGTTTAACTTAAAATTCAACTCCCAGCTTAAAGCTTATCCCTCCTACATTCTTGTTTTTTTCATCTTCACTTACAATATTCCCACTGGTATCAATATCAATATCTATCATTTTTGCGAATTGAAAAGTATATCCTAAGCTTAAATTTAAAGCCAGTGAGGGGGTAATCTTATATTTTGCTCCTATAGCAGGTGCTAAATAAAATCCTAAGCCTTCTGTATTACTTTCACTTTCACTTACACTGGCTACCTTCACAGTTGTTTTGGAAATACCGATAGAATAACCAGCCTTTAATCCGGCAAATGGTATAATATTTCCTTTATCGGCGAAGTTCGCTCTAAAATCAGCAAAAATAGGGATCGCCGTTAGCTTAGACTTAGTAGAAGCTTCTATTCCTGGTAGGTTTAAGGAATAATCATCTAAACTATAAAAATGGAAACCTATTCCACCTCCGATAAAGAAATAAGGGTCGATTTGGTATCCGTGACTGGTTGCAATTTCAAATCTACCATACGAATAATCTCCCATACCAATCGTGTATCCAAGATCGGCAAATCCCCGGTAGCCTGTTATATCATACAACGGATTGTTACGTGTGGTAGAATTGCTGTTTCTGCGCTGGTTTTGATACCTTGAATTTGTAGTGTTTTCAAGAGGCGGTATATCGTCATCCTCATATAAATCGTTGTACCGCGAAGAAGAACGGTTATTATTGGTTTGGCGCCGGTTTGGGGTATAATCGAAGTCATCTTCAACATCTTCTACCATTTCTTTAATGGCTTTCTCCGTAAAATAAATTACACTACCATTTGGAGTTTCAATTCTCATTCGGCTACCATCCCTAGATTTGCTTAATGTACCGATTAAAACACTACCGTTACGTAAACGGACAGTCGTTTTTCCGGATTGTGCCATGGTTGTATCAATGCATAAAAGAGTTAATGCAAGTATTAGAAATGTGTTTCTCATATAGTTGAAAATTAAAAATTAAACTACAAACGGTTGAATGTAAATTTTTAAGGAGGGTGAAAGAGTATTAAAATTCCACGCCGACTTTTACACTTACCCCTCCGTTATTTTTCATTTTTTTATAAGTAATTCCTTCTCGTGCATAATAATAATCGAACATTTGAGCTGAATAACCTACTGTAAGATTAATAGCAAGCGAATTTGCAAGTTTGTATTTTACGCCTACAGACGGTGCTAAATAAAAACTTAAATTTTCAGTTTCGACTTCTTCCTTATTGCCTTCTCCATCAGCAGCCGGAGTTACTTTAGAGAGTCCGATACTATACCCTGCCTTGATTCCGGCAAACGGAACAATTGTTCCTTCCATAAAATTAAAGTGTAAATCTACAAAAAGAGGAATAGCCATCTTAAATCTTTCTTTTTTCTTGCTAGTTGAATCAGCTACATTCACATATCCAAGCTGCACATCGGAAAACATACTTACTCCAATTCCGGCACCTGCAAAGAAATAGGGGTTAATTTGGTATCCGTGGCTGGTGCTGAATTCGAACCTGTTCATAGAAATATCTCCCATTTTTATAGTGTACCCCGCATCTACAAATCCACGATAACCACTAACCGGTACAATTGGCTCATCAATTATTTCTTCCTGTTCGATCACGCGGCGTTGTGTCTGAGCCTGTGTTTTCCGGCTTACCGGTTGTTCAGGTTCTGTTTCGGCCGGTTCTGTTCTTGGTCTTGTTCTGCTACTCGGCGCAACATCAGCTACACGATCTGCCGGAGATTCATCGTCATAAACAATTTCCTTAGTGCCTCTTTCGGTGACGTAAATAATACTTCTGTTAGGCGTTTCTACTATCATCCTGCCTTCAGTATCCGGTTCGGTTACATAACCGGTGATGATGCTGCCATTATTCAGGTAAACCGTGGCTTGTTCGGCAGATGCCCTTCTCTGGCGCGGACGATTATTTTCTCCTTCGACAATACGCTCTATAGCTTTTTCCGTAAAGAAAATGACGCTTCCGTTAGGGGTTTGGAGCTTCATTCTTTCACTGTTCCTTTGTTTAAACACCTGCCCTGTTACAATACTGCCGTTACGGAGGTAGACTGTATTTGTTTTCCTTTCCTGGGCAAAGGAACTTTGAACAATTAAGGTAACTAACAGATAAACGACCAATATTTTTTTCATATGAAGTAAAATCTTTCCCCTCGTTCCTTCCCGGTTCAATATTATTAAAATGTAAGCGTAGGAACTTTTTTGATTATTTAATACTAATATTCAAAAACGCTTTTGTTCATAATCTTATTTATTCGATACAAGTATAGAAAGAATAAATGGATTATCCGCAAAAGTAATAAAAACTGTATATAAAAATTACTATTTTGTAATTAATGCAACTATAATTATAATTTTCTTCAACAATATACATCTGTCACTTTGCTATATAAGTATTCGATTATTAGTGAATTACGGGTGAAGGATTATCCTTCACCCATCATTCACCTTTTATATATTACATTAATCTATGCTAACTATATTTAGTAGACCCTTCATGGATTTTACCACCCGGATAACCAGCGTCTTCAATTTTTATTTTAAAATTCATAGTAAATTAATAAATATTTAAGCTTCAAGTAGTTTAATAGTAATATGTTATAACCGGCTAATTATTAATTAGGTAATTAGAGTCTATTTATTTCACTTGGGTGAAATAAACATTTCACATAGGTGAAACTTTCATTCCACTAAGGTGAAATTTGTTTTTCACAAAGGTGAAAACATTATAAATAGCTTTCTCTACCATTAATAGGTAACAAATTAATAGTTAGTTTTATAAGGATTCTTGGTCAGTTGGATGTTTCAATACCAACTATACTGTTTTTATGACCATCCGTTTAACTTTAGATGTTAAATGAAGTGGAAGCAAAAGCTGATTGGTGAAAGTACATATTCCACGCTTAAATGTCTGTAGGATAGGGATTTTGGTGCGATGGTGGAAGGTGAAGGATACAGTCGGATCATGCTTTGTTTTATGGTGTGGGAATGAAATTGAGTTATATATTGAAGATCAATTGGTGTAAATAGAATATTTACCGGTGAATAATTGATATATTTGCTTCCCCAAAAATGTAAAAAGATGAAACAGGAAAAAATAAGAATATTATTCGTTTGCCTTGGTAATATATGCCGGTCGCCTTCGGCCGAAGGGATTATGAAGAAAATGGTAAAAGATGCCGGTTATGAAGACCGTTTTTATATAGATTCGGCCGGGATAGCCAGCTATCATAAGGGGGAATTGCCCGATTCGAGGATGAGTTTATGTGCTTCTCTTCGGGGCTATAAGCTCGACTCCAGGTCGAGGCCGGTCAAAACCAATGACTTTTACGATTTTGACCTGATCATCGGAATGGATGATCAGAACATAGACGACCTCAGGCGAAAAGCTCCCGATGCGGAATCTTTAAATAAAATACACCGGATGACGGAGTATGCAAAAAATATGTCGTACGACCATGTTCCCGATCCGTACTATGGCGGGGCCGCAGGTTTTGAATTGGTGATAGATATCCTGGAAGATGCTTGTAAAGGTCTTCTCGAATCTATTTTTTCAGTTCGGGATAACTGATGCGTGTGTGATACATTATCTTCAATTTATCAATAAATACATTCTTTATGGATTCAATATCGCGGAAAGTGAGCGGTGTGTTTTTCAACAGTCCGTCAGCAAGCTGAGTATCCACTATTTTATTTACCAGTTCTTTTATATTTTCTTCGGTATGTTCTTTAAGGCTCCTTGAGGCCGCTTCCACCGAATCGGCCATCATTAGTATGCCGGTTTCCTTTGAAAACGGGTTAGGGCCGGGATAAGTAAATTTGGATTCATCAATTTCCTTATCCGGATATTTATTTTTATACATGGTATAAAAATATTTTGTTTTGCCCCGTCCGTGATGCGTGCGTATAAAATCAATCACATTTTGAGGAAGGGATGCCTTTTCTGCCATTTTTACTCCTTCGGTAACGTGACCGATAATGATCTGGGCACTTTCTTCGTATGATAACTGGTCGTGCGGATTGAAACTGGTCTGATTTTCTGTAAAAAAAGCAGGATTGGCCATCTTTCCAATATCGTGATACATGGCCCCGGTCCGCACTAACTGTGCATTGGCGCCTATTTTGGTAGCTGCATCGGAAGCCATGCTTGAAACTTGTAGAGAATGCTGGAACGTACCGGGAGCTACTTCTGATAATTTTTTTAATAAAGGAGAATTTATATTGGATAATTCTACCAATGTAATACTAGAAACATATCCGAACGTTTTTTCCAGCATGTAAACCAGTATATAGGTGAACATCAGAAGAACAAAATTGATACCGAAATAAAGTAGCATCAACCAGTTGATTTTGTTAATATCGGCTTCCATGTAAAGAGCCATGCTTAAATAACATAATGCGTATGAGAGATACAGGAAGAAAGCACAACGGATCAATTGGGAACGTTCGGACAAATCTTTTAGGCTAAAAGTAACTACCATACCGGCCACTATCTGTAAGATCAGGAATTCGTGTGGGTAAGGAACCATCATCGAACAGATCAGTACAGTGATCAGGTGCACAAACAATGCGGTACGCGAATCAAAGAAAACCCGTACCACAATCGGTACCATTGCATAAGGTATAATATAGATATTGAATAAATTGTATCTTACACATAATTCGGTGAGAACGCAACAGAAAAGGATGCACAGCAACATAAAAGCCGTATTTGTACGGCTGTATAATATTCGCTGCCGGAACGACCAGAGATAAAGCCAGAAACAAAATAACAAACCGAATACTAAAATGAACTGGCCACCCATGATCAGCCCCTGCCGCTGGTTACCGCCGGCTTTTGATTCATGGATTATTTTTAAAGAACGGAGTATATTGTACGTGTTGTTATCAATAATTTCCCCCCTGTCAACGATCCGCTCTCCGGCCTGGACCATACCGTTAGAAATGGGTACAGCCTGAAGCTGGTCTTCTTTCACCCTTTCCGACATATCCTGGTCGTAAATAATATTTTCGGTCAG
The DNA here is from genome assembly GCA_002381645.1 of Bacteroidales bacterium UBA4116. GTDB lineage: Bacteria > Bacteroidota > Bacteroidia > Bacteroidales > Tannerellaceae > DFXE01. The sequence goes on along the minus strand of DFXE01000017.1, from coordinate 111,521 downwards.
GTAATTGTTGATATTCAGTGACCTGAGCAGATCTTTGTCGAGATTAGGCGGGGCATTGTTCAAAATGAATTCATATGCCGTGCGAATGGTGAAAAAGTCAGATACAAATTTGGTTTCGGCAACATTATTCTCCAAAAGCTTAACACGTTGGGTGTTTTCCTTCCGTAAATCTTCCAGGTCCTGGTTGGAAATAATACCGTTCCGGTATAACTGGGTAAGGCTTCTTTCAACATATTGCATATAAGAAGGAGTTATCTCCGGATTTTCCCGCGCTGCGTAAGCCGTTTTCAACTTTTCGACTTCTTGTGTTTCCACCTCCGCATTTATCCGGAAGTAGGGTTCGAAATTACTTAATACGCTGTCTCTTTCCGTTTTTACCTCCTCATCCGTTTTATAAATAGGGAAATCACTGGGTGCAGTAAGTAATTCGTACCGCCAGGGTTTACCTTCGTTAAACTGGTAACGGAATTTTCCTTCCCGGGGAAAGAAATAGGCTATCAAGATGGCAGTGACGACAAAAAAAACCGCTGTAGGGATAGTATAATATTTTAATTTCATGCAAATAATAATTTTAACAGGTAGGCATGTAACCGGCAGTCTGTTTTATTTATTGCTTTCGATATTCATGCTTTGTTTCATAGTCTTCTTTTATGTAAAAGCGAAATTAATGAAAAAAGTTTATCAAGAGAAAAAAAAGGGCTACTTTTGCCGCATTATTCTAAATAATAACAACATAATGGCTCAGGATAAAGTAAGAGTACGTTTTGCCCCCAGTCCTACGGGGCCTTTACATATAGGCGGAGTACGCACAGCATTATATAACTATTTGTTTGCAAAACAGCACGGCGGAGATTTAATACTAAGAATTGAAGATACCGATTCTCAGCGTTTTGTGGAAGGAGCGGAAGAATATATCCTTGAGTCGTTTAAGTGGCTGGGAATTGAGTTTAACGAAGGTGTATCTTTCGGAGGCGGTTGCGGACCTTACCGCCAAAGTGAAAGAAAAACGATATATAAACAATATGTCGACCGGTTGGTAGATGCCGGTTTAGCCTATATTGCTTTTGATACTCCGGATGAATTAGAGAGAAAACGTAAAGAGATCGCAAACTTCCAATATGATGCTTCTACCCGCATGCAAATGCGCAACTCACTTACGTTGCCGGGTGAAGAGATTAAACGGTTGATTGACAACGGTGAAAATTACGTGGTAAGGATCAGGATAGAACCCGGGGAAGATATTCATGTCAATGACCTGATACGTGGAGAGGTCGTGATCAATTCATCGGTAATTGACGACAAAGTATTGTTTAAATCGGCAGACCAGTTGCCTACTTATCATCTGGCCAATATCGTAGATGACCACCTTATGGAGATAACCCATGTTATCCGTGGAGAAGAGTGGTTGCCGAGCGCGCCTTTGCATGTTATCCTCTACCATTATTTGGGCTGGGCGGATACCATGCCGAAGTTCGCCCATTTACCTCTTTTACTTAAACCCGAAGGAAACGGAAAACTGAGTAAACGGGATGGAGACCGGTTGGGATTTCCGGTATTTCCGTTGGAATGGAAGGATATTAAAACAGGTGACACATCATCCGGATACCGCGAATCGGGTTATTTGCCCGATGCGGTTATTAATTTCCTCGCATTACTGGGCTGGAATGCGGGAAACAACCAAGAGATAATGAGTGTAGAAGAAATGATTGCTTTGTTTGACCTGGCAAATTGCAGCAAAAGCGGCGCTAAGTTCGATTATGAGAAAGGCAAATGGTTCAATCACCAGTATATTATAAAAAAAGATAATAAAGAATTGGCCGTTATGGCCCAACCGGTATTGGCAAAGCATAACGTACAGGCAACGCCTGCTTATGTGGAGAAAGTGATCGGCTTGGTAAAAGAACGGTTAACTTTTATTAATGAATTATGGGACCAGGCTTCTTTCTTTTTTGTCGCGCCAACCGGATATGATGAGAAAGTAGTTAAAAAACGCTGGAAAGAAGATTCAGCTTCACAGCTTTCAGAATTGATTGATGTTTTAATTAGCCGTGAACCCTTTGATGTGCAGGGTACGGAAGAAACGGTAAAAAGCTGGATCGAAAATAAGGGATACCATTTAGGAAATATTATGAATGCCACCCGTCTGGCATTGGTAGGAGAAAGTAAAGGACCACATATTTTCGATATAATGGAAGCCTTGGGAAAAGAAGAGACCATAAACCGTTTGAAAAGAGCCATTGAATTAATAAAAAAATGAGAACAGTATAACTTATGGTCTTATAAATTTTGTACCTCCTTTTTTTCTTAATTCGATAGACAAATATGTACACATTAGCCATTCATCTTTACGCATTCCTGATAGAGATTATTTCGCCTTTTCATAAAAAGGCCAGGATGATGCGTTTAGGACAATGGAAAACCAATAGTATACTACGGGAAAAGATCGAACCGGGCGCTAAATATATCTGGTTTCATGCATCATCATTGGGCGAATTTGAACAGGGCAGGCCCATGATGGAAAAGATTAAGGCCGGGTATCCGCAATATAAAATACTGCTAACGTTTTTTTCTCCGTCCGGATTTGAAGTAAGAAAGAATTATAACGGGGCCGATGTTATTTGTTACCTTCCTTTTGATACGCCTTATAAGGTACGTAAATTCCTTAAGCTGGCAAGGCCCTCTATGGCTATTTTTATTAAGTATGAATTTTGGGCCAATTATTTAACTGAATTAAAAAAACGTAATATTCCCACCTATATCATCTCTGCTATTTTCCAGCCCAATCAGCTTTTTTTCAGATGGTACGGCAAACCATACCGGAACGTATTGGGTTGTTTTGATCATTTATATGTACAGGACAACCAATCTGCGGAATTGCTGGCGGAATACCAGATAACCAATGTATCTGTCACGGGAGATACCCGTTTCGACCGTGTATTGGATGTGTTCGAACAGGCGCGGCCGGTTCCGGTTGTTGAACAATTCCTTAAAAATGCCGGGGGTGAAAAGCAGTCGATCCTTGTAGCCGGTAGCTCCTGGCCCCATGAAGAAGATTTTATTATCCGTTATTTTAACGAACATCCGGAGATTAAATTAATTATCGCTCCGCATGAAATAGACCGTGAGCATCTGCTGGATATTCATTCCAAGTTAAAGCGCCCTTCCGTCAGGTTGTCCGACGCAACAGAACAGCACATTGCCGGTAAGGATTGCCTGATCGTCGATAGTTTCGGCTTACTGTCGTCTATCTACCGGTATGGTGATATAGCTTATATAGGAGGAGGCTTCGGTAAGGGGATACATAATATACTGGAAGCTGCCGTATATAGCATTCCTGTGATCTTCGGACCCAAATACCAGAAATTCAAAGAGGCAAAAGATATTATAGCTATAGGAGGGGGCTTTTCCGTTTCAACCGATAATGCATTTTTTATCAAGATGGATGAATTATTGACCTATCGCGACCTGATGAAAGAAGCAGGTGCAGCCGCGGGTAATTTTGTGAAAAATAGTACCGGGGCCACCGATAAAATATTGAAACAATTGCCTTTATAGTTTCTTATTACTTAATTATCCGGGATATTGGTTATATTTGTGAATACAAACTAACTTGTATCTACTATGTTTAAGCACAAGCCGAATTTCCCCCTGGCTTTTATATACCTTTTTTTATGTGGGGCCATTCCATTATTTGCGCAGGATGCGTCAGTGGATAATAAAGCGGAAGATTTAATCTCCAAGGCGGAAGAAATGTTGAAAGCTGATCCTTCTAAAGCAATTTACTACTCGAATGCGGCTATTGTTGAAGCGCAGCAAAATGGAGACAACAGCCATCTGGCTATGGCGATGTCTACCTTAGGCGAAGCATATATGAACCAGGGTGATTTTGATATGGGGTTTGAAGCCATAACTAATGCCGTAGAAAAATGCCCAGTAGACAGTATTCAGCTTAAAGCGTATATCTACGTGAGGTTGGCAGGCTGTTACCTTAAACTGATGGATTTGGAAAGGGCTTTTGAGTATGTCAATAAAGCTGCCGTAATCTACGACTCGATCAATGATTTGCGTCATTTGGCAGGTTGTTACAATTCCCGGGGTCTGGTATACATACAGGTTCCCGATAATAATAAAGCCGAAGCTAATTTTAAAGCGGCACTGGAAATCAACCGTCGTATAGGGGCTAAAAAACAGATTGCCTCCAATCTGAATAACCTGTGTTTATATCAAGGAAATACTTCTGAAAAGATAGCCATGCTGCATGAAGCGATCGCAATTAATGACTCATTGGGAGCTGTCTGGTCGTTAGGAGAGAATTATAACAACCTTGGTACACAATATTTTTACGGTAAAGAATACGGTAAAGCGTTAGAAGCGCTCCATAAGGCAATGATTTATGCACGCCGCATCAATGCCAAAGAATTGATATGCGATAATTACCGGTACAGTTCGTGGGTGTATGAAGCGCAGAAAAATTATCCGGCAGCATATCAGAATTTATTAAGCCTTTATGAGACGGAACAGGAATTACTGGCAAAAGATGCTATCCGGCAGATTGAATTAAACACGATACAAAAACGACTGAAAGCAAAAGAACAGGAAATGCTTTTGCAGCAACAGGCTTTTCAGATTAAGAGCCTGCGTATGCAACGCTATATTTCACTTCTTATAGGCGGAGCCATTATTTTAATTTTGTTGTATATTGGTTTTCATTACCGCCACCGGAAAAAGGTACAGATATTGGAAACAGCCCATAAGCTTCAGGAACAGGAAAAGGAGCTTGTAGAGTTGAAATTAAAACAGGCAGAGAATGAAACCCGTATTATAGAGAAAGAACTGGATTATAACCGTCATGAATTAACTAATTTCGCTTTTTTTGTCCGTAGCCGTAATGATATGCTGGCCCATATTCAATCTATGGTAAAAGAAGGATATAAATTACAGGATTCGCAAATTGAAACTCATTTACGAAGTATAAATGCCTATATTACCCAATTTAATGCAAAAAACACCGAAACAGAAGTTTTGATAGACCAGGTAAACGCTAAATTCATTGATAAGCTTTCCCAACTCCACCCTGATCTCTCTAAAAATGAACAACGATTAGCCTCGTTATTGCGTATCGGACTATCCACTAAAGAAATCGCATCGGTAATTGATTCAAATCCCAAAACCGTTAATATGGCCCGTTACCGGTTAAGAAAACATCTCAATCTGGAAACCGACGAAAGCCTCACCGAATATATGAAAAGTATATGAAGGTAAAATATATGATCCGGAAAACAGGAAGATTGATTGGATAAAAAGGGGTTATGCGGGTATAGAAGGTTATCATGGTTGGGCAAGTCTTTTTTATTCATAACTCCTTCATGTAGTATTAAATTTCGTTTAATATCCTGATTTTCAGGTTGACATATTGGTTAAATGTAGGTATAATTTTTTTCAAAAACACCTTATATGTAGATATCAGATAGGGCTTAAAATAGTTCAAAGCAAGGAAAAGAACCTTTATCCTTGTGAAAATTTTTAATCATTTTATCTAATATCAACACATTATGGGATTATTAAAAAGTAATGCCGGGCCCGGAACCGGCTCTCTCCTAAGGAGAACAGCATTATGGCTGTTTATCTCACTTATTCCTTATTTGGGTTTTTCACAAAATGTGAATTTGAAGGGCATTGTTTACGATGAAACGGGTATGCCCGCAATGGGTGTAAATATTCTGAAAAAAGGTACCTCAGAAGGTACTATAACCGATCTGGACGGAAACTTTGAGATAGCTGTTCAGAGAGGCGACGTACTGGTATTCTCCTACATCGGATACGCAACACAAGAGGTCACTTACAACGGACAGGCCAGGCTCGATGTTCATCTGGCAGAAGATTCGGAAAAGTTAGACGAGATAGTGGTAATCGGCTACGGTACGATGAGAAAAAGCGACCTTACCGGAGCCATATCATCTGTTAACGTAGATGAACTGGCCAGTCGTGCCACTACAAATCCGGCAGAAGCGCTTCAGGGAAAAGTCTCCGGAGTAAACATACAGAAAGCCGGAGGAAATGCAGGCGCAACCGTAGCCGTTAAAATTCGCGGGGTAAAGTCGTTCGGAGATAACGAACCGCTATACATCATCGACGGATTTCCAGGAGATATCAATAATGTGAATCCGCAGGATATAGCATCAATGGAAGTATTGAAAGACGGTGCAGCAGCTGCAATCTATGGTTCGGTGGCAGCCAACGGTGTAATAATCATCACCACAAAAAATGGAAAAAAAGGGGAATTGAAGGTAGACCTTAATACATTCCTGAGTTTTACACAAGTAGCCAATCAACTCGAATTATTAGATGCTAACGGCTATGTACAGGTACACAAGCAAATGTATGACAATTACAACCTGCAATATCCTAACCGGCAAGCCGCGCTTCCGGGTTATATCACCGACCCCGGCAATGTAAATACCGATTGGCAGGATGAAGTATTCCGTAATGGATTTGCACAAAACTATATGTTAAGTATACGGGGTGGGGCCGAAAAAGCACGTTATTCGGTATCATACAATCACGCAGATGAAAAAGGGATCCTATTGGGAAACAATTACCGTCAGGATAATGCACGAATGAAGTTGTCTGTTACAAAAAATATTTTTGATGTGGATGCAAACCTGTCATTCCGCGCAACCGACAGTAAACAACCTCAATATTCATTGAAAGAAGTATATATGATCTCTCCACTGGTGCCGGTTTACGATGATACAAAAGAATACGGTTACGGGTTGACAGATTCAAACGGACTGCCAAGCAACCGGAATGTCATGGCAGACCACAACTTCAGGAAAAGAACAAATAAAAGGTACTATATGGATGCGAATGTAGGAATCACGGCCCATATCACCGACTGGCTAAATTTTAAAACAGCCTATTCTTACCGTGGAATTCATAACCTGAGAAGCTACCACTATCCACCGTATATCGCCGATGTAAAATCTAAAAGTGAATATCCGTATAACAGTAAAACCAACTCATACTGGCAGGAACAAGTGGTAGACAATATTCTGACTTTCGATAAACGCTTCGGCGACCATTCACTGAATGTGATGTTAGGAAATTCCATAACCATGCGCGACTATAACTGGAGTACAATAGCAGTAGAAGGTAAAACGACCATATACGAAGTGCAGGACGGGAAATTAGTAACATCCGTTCGTCCGGCAGGATTTCTCGACCCCAACTTTGAAACGATAGATGCGGGAAAAGGAGGAACATTTAGTGGCGACGGATCGCTATACAAATACAGAAGGGCATCATTCTTCGGACGTGTAAATTATGCCTATGCCGGAAAATATATGGTGCAGGCAACAGTACGCCGGGATGGCTCGTCGAAGTTCGGCAGTAACAGCCGCTGGGGATTCTTTCCTTCCGTAGCATTAGGCTGGAGGGTTTCTGAAGAAGGTTTCTTCCCGCAAGACGGAGCTGTAAGTAATTTGAAATTGCGTGCCAGTTGGGGGCGTTTAGGAAACGAACAGGCCTTGGGATATTACGACTTTGAAGCCCTGGTTTCAACCTACAATACATTATACGGAGGATATGTACAGGGAACCGGCAATACACCCTGGCCCGGCAGCATAGCTCTGGGATTGATAAACCGCGAACTCCAGTGGGAAACAACTGATACAAAGAATATCGGGGTTGACTACGGATTCTTGAACAACAAATTATCAGGTTCTGTCAATTATTATTACAATAAGACAGAAGATATGCTGATAACCAAAAAGCTGGCTCCATCGGTCGGGCTGCTCGACCCGATATTGAATGTGGGTAAGATACGCAACTCAGGAGTGGAATTGGAGATCAACTGGTCTGAAAAAAAGGGAGATTTCGATTATAATATCGGTCTCAACCTGACAACCATAAGCAATAAAGTACTGGAACTGTCCGACCCACGCCAGGCGCTTTACGGAGAAGGTTTGAAATGGGGTACAGAACATTTCCCGACACAGACGCGCGCGGGTAAACCCATTGGGGGATTTTACCTGTATCGTACTGATGGGATATTCCAGAACGAAGCTGAAGTAGCAGCTCATACAGATGCAAGCGGTAACCTGCTTCAACCCGGTGCCCTACCGGGAGACATCCGTTTCCGCGATTTGAACGGCGACGGTGTGATCGACGAAGATGATAAGGAATACTGCGGTTCCGGTATACTGAAAGTTGAAGCTAACCTTTCATTCGGAGGCTCATATAAAGGGTTCGACCTATCGTTGTTATTAGGAAGTGCTTTCGGTGGAAAGATATATAATGCCAACCGTTATTTCTATGAAGGAATGAACTCGGGCTCGAATTTCCTTACTTCATCATTGAACGCCTGGACTCCCCAGAACACCAATACAGATGTGCCGAGGGCGGTTTTGCAGGATCCTAACGGGAATACACGCGAATCTGACCGTTTCCTTGAAAAAGGAGATTTTGTACGTCTGCGCCAGATACAGTTAGGGTATACCCTGCCGTCAACATTAGTAAGAAAAGCTTTTATCGACAGGTTACGGGTATATGTCAGTGCAGAGAATCTCTTTACTGTCACCGGGTATTCAGGAACCGACCCTGAATTCTCAAGAAAAGATCCCGATAATAGCAGTTCGGAGGTATTAAACGCAGGAGTAGATAAATTCGTCTATCCGTTTACCCGCTCATACGTATTTGGTTTACAACTTACATTCTAAAACGATCACACTTAATAAACAGAATAAGATATAATGAAACAATTAATATATATAGCCGTTGCCCTGTTGCTGATGGGTACGACAACAAGTTGTGAAGATTTCCTCACGGTAACTTCACCTGATAAATTATCATCGGAAAATTTCTGGAAAAGTAAAAAATACGCTGAGTCGGCATTGGCGTTCGCGTATTCCAAACTGGAAGCATCAACAGATACATGGGGGTTTGCCGAAGTGAAATGGCCGGTAGAAGCATACCGTGAAGACATTGTTGATTTAGGTTCGGATGCCTTAGCCTACCCCAACTGGGTAGAGTTGGCAAACTTTACCTATACTAACGGCAACTCGCAGTTTACAACCTATTGGCGCGATAGTTACTACGGCATAAACTATTGCAACCAGATTATTGAAAATATGCCCACTATACCGGCAGAAGGTATTACCGAAGACGACAGGGAGATGATTTTAAATGAAGCTTATTTTCTTCGGGCATACTACCACATGAAATTACTTTTAAACTGGGAACAGATTGTTGTCCGCGACCAGTATATCCAATCGACCGACCAGTTGGATAAAGCTCTTTCAACAAGAGAAGAAACATGGGATTTTATAATCGCAGATTTAACAAAAGCAACTGCGTTGCCCACCACCCGTTCATCCGAAACATTAGGACGCGTTACACGCGGAGCGGCATATGCTTATTTAGGATGGGCACACCTGACACGTGCATATGAAGAGCCTGCAAATAAAGAAATGCATCTGACTGCTGCAGTGAATGCGTTGAATAATGTAACCGGATATTCACTTGTAAAAGACCTTAAATCCATGTTCGACGGAACAAATAAAAACTCCGAAGAAAGTATATTTGAGCTTCAGCTTACATTGAATACTGCAAGCGGAGCCAGCTACTATACACAGTTACATCGTTGGATCGGTGTATCCGAATTATGGGGATGGGATGAAATACTACCCAGTAAAATGCTGATGGAAGAATTTAAGAAAGAAGGCAGGGTAGCAACAACTGGCCGTTATGACAGCCGTTTGTATGAGACAATCTTCTTTAAAGACGAATACTTCAACGATACTGAAACACCACGGGTATATGGATACATATACGACGATTGGTTTGACGGAGCAGATAAACCGGCATTCCGCAAATACTTGCCGGCAGATATGGAAGGACTGGAAATGAATTATTTCGCACCGAATATCCCGTTGATGCGCTATGCAAACGTTTTACTGATGAAGGCTGAGGCTCTGAATGAACTGGGGAATACAACCGAAGCCATATCACTGATAAACGAAGTACGGAGCCGTGCAGATATGCCCGGAATGGAAGGAACAACACAACAGCAGGTCCGCGAACAGATAGAACACGAACGGATAATAGAATTTCCTTTGGAAAACTTCCGTTTTTATGACTTACGCCGCTGGGGGAAAACAAAAGAAGCACTACATGCAATAAACCGCACAGGCTTTGACCCGGCAAAGCATAATTTCTATCCTATACCTATTCAGGAACTCAACACTAATAATGCGGTGAATTAAGAAATCAAGGGAGTTAAGAAGTTAAAGGAATTAGGAATTAAAAATATAGTCGTATGTTTTCTTGGCTCCTAAGTTGTTAAGCAACTGATAACTCCTTGACTCCTTCAATAAAAATAATTATCATGAAGATAAGACAGGTCATATTAGCGGTAGGCGGTTTGTTGTTGGTAACTACTGGTTTTTCCCAGCCCAGGGAATGGGAAAATCAATTTATCAACCAGATAAACCGTGAAGCTGCCCATGCTCATTTTGTACCTTATAACTCGGAAAAGGCGGCTCTTCAAAAAGACAAAACCGGCGAACGCCGCCATTCCCTGAACGGGATATGGAAATTTAATTATTCGAAGAATCCGGCATCACGTCCGTCTGCTTTCTATGAAGAAGGTTACGATGTATCAGGATGGAAAGATATAAAAGTTCCGGGTAGTTGGGAGTTACAGGGGTTTGATGCGCCTATTTATACTGATACCCGCTATCCTTTTCCTGCAGATCCGCCATACGTTCCCACTGATTATAATCCTGTGGGTTCATATGTTACCAGCTTTACTGTCCCTGAGAATTTCGTAGGGCAGGATATTATTCTCTATTTTGGGGGAGTGGAATCAGCCTTCTATTGCTGGATAAACGGGCAATTTGTAGGATATAGTGAAGACAGCCGCCTGCCGGCGGAATTCCTTGTAAGTGAATACCTGAAAAAAGGTGAAAATAAACTGGCTGTAGAGGTTTACCGGTATAGTGATGGCTCCTATCTTGAAGCCCAGGACTACTGGAGATACAGCGGTATTGAACGGAATGTAATGCTGATAGCGCGTCCGAAAATACGTATTAAAGATTTTGAAATAAAAGCCGGTTTAACCAATAATTATACGGACGGAACCCTGGATATTACCGTAACCCTTGACAACAGACAAACCATAAACGGACCTACCGTACAGCTTAAAATACTGGATGAAAAAAAAGAAATAGCTTCGGCACGACTTGCTGCAAAAAGTAAAACAGATACGATCCTTTCATTTAATAAAAACTTTCCACAAGTAAAACGTTGGACTGCCGAGACACCCAATTTATATACCTTGGTAGTAAATACACTGGATAAGAAAGGACAAGTTACAGAATCTTTCGTACAGCGTTTTGGTTTCAGAAAAGTAGAAATAAAGAATGGTATGTTAATGGTGAACGGAACCCCTATTCTCATAAAGGGAGTGAACCGCCATGAGCACGACATGCATAACGGACGCACTATCACTACGGAAAGTATGATAGAGGACCTTCGCCTGATGAAGCTGTTCAACATCAACGCAGTCCGCTGTTCGCATTATCCCAATTATGAAGAATGGTACGAATTATGTGATGAATATGGAATGTATCTTGTTGATGAGGCCAACATCGAATCGCATGGAATGACCGATCATGAAACCCGTACATTAGCTAACTGGGAAGGTTGGGATATTCCTTTTATGGAACGTATGTCGCGAATGGTGGAACGGGACAAGAACTATACTTCCATTATTACATGGAGTATGGGTAATGAATCAGGTTATGGGAAACATTTTGAAACCATTTATCATTGGACAAAGAAACGTGACGATAGCCGTCCCGTACAATATGAAGGTGGCCGGCAAACCGGACTGTCGGATATTTATTGCCCGATGTATGCCCGGATATGGGCGCTAAGGCAATGGACAAACCAAAGGCAGGACCGCCCGCTAATCCTTTGTGAGTATGCACATGCAATGGGTAACAGTGTGGGTAACCTGAATGATTACTGGGAGTTAATTTATAAGTACGATAATCTGCAGGGAGGATTTATTTGGGATTGGGTGGATCAGACCTTTGCGGTTAAAGATAAAAAAGGAAAAGAGATCTGGGCATACGGCGGAGATATGGGTTTTGTGGGAGTCGTGAACGATTCCAATTTCTGTGCAAACGGATTGGTAGCAGCCGACCGCAGTCTTCATCCACACATATGGGAAGTAAAAAAGGTTTATCAGTATCTGCATTTTGAAGCCGTACCTTTTACTTCAAACCGTATAAAAATAACCAACCTTCATGATTTCCTGACCTCTGATGTATATGATTATAGCTGGACGGTAAAAGCAGATGGAAAAGTAATATCCCGGGGTGCTTTGAATGTGCCGTCTATCGCGCCGCACGGATCCGTAGAGGTGGCGATTGACCCGCCTGCTATTACCGGTGAACCGGGAACGGAATATTTTCTCCATATTGCCGCGCAAACAAAAGACGAATCGCCTTTAGTACCGAAAGGACATATGGCTGCTTCTGAACAATGGCAGCTGCCTGTTATGTCTGAATCTTTATCTCCATTAACAATTTCCGGTCAATTAACAAAAGAAGAAACAGGCGATATAATAAAACTAAAAACTACATCTGCTGAAATTATCTTCTCAAAGCAAAACGGAGAAATGACCAGCTACAAAATAAAGGGTAAAGAATATTTACAGGAAGGGCTTCGCCCTAATTTCTGGCGGCCTTTGGTAGATAATGATGTGCCTAATGGTCTGGCTAAGAGAAGCGGGATATGGAAAGACGCCGGTAAGGAGATGCAATTGAAATCCTTTTTGGTACAACCTGCAAAGGATCATAATTCATTAGTTATCAGCGCCGTTTATCTGTTGCCCGGTCCGGCATCCGAATGCACCATTACCTATACAGTTTATCCTGATGGGGGAATAAAAACCGCATTCGCTTTTATACCCGGTGAATCAGCTTTGCCCGAAATCCCGCGTTTCGGTATGCGTATGATACTTCAAGGTGAATTTGAAAATATGACATGGTTAGGAAGAGGTCCGCATGAAAGTTATTGGGATAGGAAAACAAGCGCCGACATCGACCTGTATAAAGCAACCGTATGGGAACAGTACCATCCATATGTACGGGCACAAGAGACGGCTAATAAAACGGATGTTCGCTGGGCTGCTTTACAGAGCCGGTCGGGTGAAGGATTATTGGTTGTATCGGGTGGAGAGCCATTAAGCCTTAGCGCCTGGAATTTCTTGCAAAATGATATAGGCTACATACCGTCTACTGTTGAACGTGTACATGGAGGAAGTATAGAAAAGAAAGATATGGTATGGCTGAATATCGATAAGAAACAAATGGGAGTAGGCGGTGATAACACATGGGGTGCACAAACTCATCCGGAATATACTATAACGCCGGTTGCACAGCAATATGAATTTTATCTTATTCCTGTCGATGGCTACACCGATTTAGCAAAACAGGCAAAACAAGTAAGGTGAAAAATTTATTTATCCTGACAGAACATCTTCAATAGTTTCTGTCAGGATAAACGAACCTTTTTATATGAAAAGTTCATTCGCTTATTCAATTAAAACTTTAATAAATTTCGAGGAAAGGATTAAGTCTCATTTAAGAGAATGTCAGATAATAGTTAACGTATGAAAAAAATAATAGTTGTTTTAGCCTGCATATATACTGTTTTAGCAACAGGATGTACTATACAGCAAGAAACTAAGGCACGTAAAGCATATGAGTTCGGCAATATCCTGAACATCCGGTATACGCCCGATAAAGATAGGCGAAACAGGGGATGGTTCAGTGATGCAGGTTCATGGTATGGGTTCACTATACCTCAATCAGAGAAATGGGTGAACGGTTTTTGCGGCCCGTTTCATTTGGATAAGCGGCAATGGGTATCAAATGCCCTGATAAAAGTAAATTTTGCCAATGAAGATAAATCGACTGTTTATACCCCCGATTCGGTATCTTACTTTCCGGGGGAACTTTATATATCGGCATATTCTAAAGAAGGAAAAATCCGCCAACAGCTAAATTTTATCGATAAATCTACCGCTTTGCTGACTTGTTCTTCAAATCCGGGTAGCACGTTTCATTTTCATGGTTCATCGTTGCCAAAAGAAATTTCTTGTTCAGTGGAAAAGAACCGCTTATTACTTACCTGGCCTGATGGAGAAGGGTTGGCTCTTACATTCAGTCCGGAAGTGGGTATTCTGACAAATGAGGAAGGATACGAAGCTATATCGACTCAGCCCGGAAAAGCATATGTAATGATATCATTCTTTGAAAATAAGAATTCTCAATTGGCTGTTATGCAGAAGGCTACGACTGTATTGACATCTCCTGAAACATACAGGAACCAATCGGCTGAACGTTGGGATGAATATTTGGCGAATGTATTACGTACGGACATGCCTGACGAATATGACCGTATTGCCGCCAAGGCTGTAGTAACCTTGATCTCGAACTGGAAAAGTGCCCGGGGAGATTTATTCCACGACGGGGTAGTACCCAGTCATGGCGTAGGATATTTTATGGGTTTTTGGGGGTGGGATTCCTGGAAACATGCAGTCGCTCTCTCGCGTTTTGCCCCTGAACTGGCGAAAAACCAGGTGCGTACCATGTTTGATTACCAAACTCCTGAAGGAATGGTTATTGATTGTATATATACCGATGCAAAGGAAAATAATGACCGGGACAGCAAGCCCCCTTTAGCCGCATGGGCAGTAAATGAAATATTTGAGCAAACAGGTGATAGCGCTTTTGTAAAAGAAATCTATCCCAAGCTGTTATCTTATTATAAATGGTGGTTCCGGTACCGCGACCATAATAATAACGGTATCTGCGAGTTCGGATCGTGCGATGGTACCCCTGAGGCTGCTGCATGGGAAAGCGGTATGGACAATGCTATCCGTTTTGATGATGCAAAGATAGTAAAGAATGAGGAAGGAGCCTGGAGTTTTAACCAGGAGTCGGTCGATTTGAACGCTTTCCTTACTTTAGAACACCATTTATTGAGCCGGTTAGCTCCCGTTGCAGGAGAAGTTTTTAGTGAATATAACCATACAGCCAACACAGCAAATTATTTCTTTGTGCCGGAAAGAGGTTTCTTTTTTGATAAACGATTAGATGGAACGTTTGTTATGGAAGAAGGAACCGAGGGCTGTATCCCGTTATGGACAGGAATTGCTACAAGGGAACAAGCTGACGCTGCCGCAAAATTATTTACAGATACAACCAAATTTGCAACCTATATTCCATTTCCAACGATTGCTGCCGACAATCCAAAATTCATGCCTTCCGGTTACTGGCGCGGACCCATTTGGTTAGACCAGGTTTATTTCGGCATTTCCGGTCTCCGTAAATACGGATATAATAAAGAAGCAGATACATTTACCGACCATATATTTACACGTCTTCAGGGACTGACGGGAGATGCCCCTATATATGAAAATTACGATACGCATAACGGGGCTCCTTTGAAAGCTCCACACTTTAGTTGGAGTTCGGCGCATTTGTTATTGCTGTATGAGGAATACGGCAAATAATTTTTAATGATGACATCTAATTTGTAAGGTTGTTAATCTGACTATTTGATTATTGGGATAGTAACAGATTAATAACCTTGAAAAGGTGTCTAAAGTGAAATGTTTTATTGGGTTATCTTTTTTTCAATATGTACATATTGGCTAGTTCTCCTGTTACCCTGTTACCGTCCATATCCAGGGCAACCAACGTGTTGTTATCGAATAAATATTTATTAGTATCATCTCCGTCTAAAGTAATCATATTTGTATCTTGATCCCAGGTATAAGTACCAGATTCTTCAAAACGGTTATTTTCATCAACACCTTCATAAACAGATAGGATTTTGTAATTCCCTCCATTCAGGGTTATTTCCATACGAATACCGGAACAATCAGCACATGGTAAAGTGCCGCTGTAAGTACCTTCGTAATTCGTTGTACGGGTGTTTACAACAGACGAATTAGCATGCTGGTTACGATTGTTATTACACCCATTTATAAGGATTAAGGCCATTGCCATTAGAAAGGCGTAAAAAAAATTGATTCTCATATTCTTTCTTTTATAATTATTTCATTATGCTATAACAGAAAAAGACAACAAGTAGTTTTATTAATTATATAATTTGTGTGTTTTGTATAAATGAATTCTTAAAAAGAAGGTAAACTAATAGTCTCATGTGTCTAAGGTTTAATGATTTAATTATAAATATATAATATGTAAAGGTGAGCTTTTTATTTTCATTTATATAATAAATAATTATTTTATGATAAAAATATAATATAAGAATGTTTAATGTAAACTTTTTAATGACAAATTTTTATATTTATTTTTCTATTAACTATTTAAATCTAAATTTCTTCATGTAAGGTATTGATAATGAGTAATTCAATGATTTGTCACTAACTAACTAAATAAAAGTATTCTAAAAAAACTTTTTTATTTCAAAAACATTAATACTTTTGCGGGTAATAAACGGCCGAATTTATTAAATCCATGGAATGATTTTGAGAGTGTAAAAAGTAATTGTAATTTAAATTTATTACGTATGAGGTTAGTCTTAAATCTAAGGACGTCAGGGAACGTTCTTAAGAGAAAGTTGTGTGCCTTTTCCTATCTGTTTTTTGTTACTTGTTTTATAATCGGTTTGCCCGTTAATGCACAGCAATTAACCGTAAAAGGTGTAGTGAAAGATCCGGCGGGAATGGAAATAATTGGAGCTAATATTATTCAAAAAGGAACTACCAATGGTACGATTACCGATGTGGATGGTGCATTTACATTAAATGTTCCGCAAGGAAGTATTTTAACCGTTTCTTATGTAGGATATGTTCCATTAGAAATACCTGCTTCTGCTAATATGAATATTATATTGGAAGAAGATAATCAACGACTTGATGAGGTAGTTGTTGTTGGTTATGGTAGTACAGTAAAAAGGGATTTAACGACAGCTGTAACAAGTATTTCCAGCCGGGATTTTTTACAGGGCGCTACAAATAATCCTTTGGAATTAATCAACGGAAAAATTGCCGGTTTATCTATTTCAGGCGAATCGTCAGCAGATCCGAATGTTGATCCGAATAATATACAGGTACGCGGTGCTTCCTCCCTTAAAGCTGGAAATACCCCTTTGATCGTTATCGACGGAATGCCTGGTGGAGATTTACGGTCTATTTCTCAGCAGGATATTGAATCTATCACTGTTTTAAAGGACGGATCGGCCGCAGCGATCTACGGTTCGCGCGGAGCCAATGGAGTAATACTTGTACAGACTAAACAAGGCCGGGCCGGAAGGGTAACGATCAGTTACGACGGATATATGGAGCACGACATGGTAGCCGACCGGCCGGATATTTTATCTCCGGATGAATTTGTGGCTCATAAGATCGATACGGATCATGGATATCGTACGGACTGGTACGACGAACTAATCAACAAAAACAACTTTGGTCATAACCATAATGTGTCTTTATCGGGAGGTAGTGAAAGTACCATTTTCCGTCTTTCGGCCAATTACAGGGAAAAAGATGGCCTTGATATTGCGACAAAAAGAAAAGAAACAGGAGTGAGGGCCAGTTTTAAACAAATCACCTTAGAAGGTCTTCTGGAAGTGGGCGGAAATATATCTTACCGCGTAGCTGACGAAGATGTGATATCCGGATGGGATTTCTGGGATCATTTTAGTGATAAAGGTTCTTTTAAACAGGCTCTGGAATTGAATCCGACGTATAGTCCTGATGAAATGGCAGCATTTGCAAACTCATTTGATACCTATAACCCAGTCAAAAACCTTACCGAACGGACACGTGAAGTAAGACAGGAATATTCAAATGTTGACTTCAGTATTAAGTTAAATATTCTCAAGAACCTGAATACGGAAGTACAATTGGCAAGACGCGGACACAATTCGAAAGCCAGGGCTTACTTTACATCGAAACATAAAGATAGTTTACGCGAAAGCTATAACGGTAAAGCCGAATTACAGGATCGTGCGAGAGTCGATTACCTGTTTGAATGGTTGGGTAATTATTCGTTTAAAGTAGATAAACATGACTTTAAAATAATGGGTGGATATTCTTATCAGGAATATGTAGAAGACCGTTATTGGGCAAGTAACAGAAATTTCCCATCGGATGCGTTTCAATGGAATAACCTTGAAGCAGGGGATTATGAAAAAGAACAGGGCCGGCTCGGTATGAAATCGGAAAAAAAGAAATATAAAACGATTGCCTTTTTAGGACGTGTGAATTATGATTTCGATAATGTCCTTCTTTTTACAGGGTCTTTACGACATGAAGGTAGTACAAAGTTTGGAGCCGACCATAAATGGGGTACATTCCCGGCAGCTTCGGCAGCATGGCGTTTTTCACGTTTGTCTTTTTTTGAGGAACTTCCAACGGTAGACGATTTAAAATTACGTTTTTCTTATGGGGTTACCGGCCGTTCAGGATTTGATCCCTACACTTCTATGGCTAAATATAAAGGTTATGGAAATTACATGACATCGGGCGGTCAATGGATACAAGGTTACGGACCCGAAAACAACCCCAATTACGATTTGAGTTGGGAAAAACAGATATCTTATAACCTGGGAGTCGACTATACATTGTTTGGTTCCCGGCTCTCGGGTAGTGTTGATTTCTTTATAAGGGATGGAAAAGATGTTATCGGAGAATATCCCGTATCGATGCCTCCTTATCTGCATGATAAGATCATTACGAATGTGGGTACCACAACTTCAAAAGGAGTTGAATTCCAGGCGAGCGTGGATGTAGTACAGACGACTGATTTTAATTATACGACTGATCTTACATTTTCATACACAAAATCAAAATTAAAATCTTTCTCTAATGACCAGTATCAATTAGGATTCATTAATAATGATGGTCTGCCAAGTCCGGGAAATCCGGGGTATGCACAACGTCTGGAAGACGGAAAAGAGATAGGGAACTTCTACGGATTCCGTTATGCCGGGGTGGATAACGATGGTAATATTCTGGTTTATAAAGACGGAATAGAGGGTAATCCGACATTAAGGGGCGACGAAGCAAGTGATGATGATAAAACATATATAGGTAACGGTTCACCTAAATGGATGTTGTCTTGGGGTAACACCTTCACGTATAAAGGCTTTGATTTCTCATTCTTCTTTACAGGTAAATTCAAATACGACATTCTAAATATGCACCAGATGTACTATGGCTTGCAGGGAGTTGCCGGTATTAATAAGTTACAGTCGGCATATAAGGAAAATGCCCATATTAAAGGCACAAAGTTAGTTTGTGATTATTTCCTTGAAAATGGTAATTACCTGAAATTGCAGAATATTACGCTTGGATGGACACCAAAAATAAATACTAAATGGATCTCTAATCTGAGAGTTTACGGAAGTATACGAAATGTATTTACCCTTACTTCATACAGTGTGATGGATCCTTCAAATATTCAGAATCAAACCGGATTATGGGTTGGGCAAAGTGGTCTGGATCTCTATCCTACTGCAAGAAATTTTACATTTGGTGTACAAATATCTTATTAATTAAAGACATTATTGAATATGAAAAAAATAAAAATATTCTATTTGTTGGGGTTCTTTTCAACTTTATTGATAACCTCCTGTACAAACCTGGATGAAGAACCGTTCAGTATTCTTACGAAAGATAATTATTATACCGATGAAAGGGCAGTTGAAGCTGCTGTACTTCGTGTATATGACCAAATGCAATGGGCTGCATTTGAAGGCCCGCAATGGAGACTGCAGGAATTAACGGCCGATCATTTTGTCTGGACACAAAAAGGTCGCCATGGACAGGATGACGGTATGTGGGTTCGTCTGCATAATCATACTTGGACAGATGATGACAGCCAGATACGGGAAGTATGGCAAAACCTTTATGCGGGAATCGGGCAGGCTAATACTGCTTTAAGAGACTTTAATACACTGGACTTCCAAGCAATTGGAATTTCAGAAACTCAACAGGCATTATATACGACAGAACTTAAAGCCATCCGTGGGTGGTTCTATTTATTGTTATTTGATTATTTCAGACAGATACCAATATTTACGCATGAGCATGCCGAGACTGAAATGTTGCCCCAATCTTCTGCTAAAGAAGTTTTTGAATTTATTGAGTCAGAAATAAAAGCGGTTGTACCGTATCTACCTAAAGAAGCAGTTGTTGGACATATAACACAAGCTTCAGCTATGGGGATGCTGATGCGTTTATATTTTAATGCCGATGTTTATATTCAGGAAAATCGGTTTACCGATTGTAAAAAAATCTGTGAAGATATTATTAATGGAGTGTATGGCACATATAGTATTAATCAGAATGACTATCGTGATCCTTTCCGTTCTGGATTAGGCGGTTATAAATCTCCCGAAATGTTGCTTGAATTTCCTCATTTGCGTAACACACTTAATTTCGGAGGATTCTGGGGCGATTTCTGGCATTATACGGCACGTGATATATTAGGTGTAGCGGATAGCGGTCATAATGGTGTTCATATGCAACCGTCGCGTGATCACGAATCAAGTACATTTACGGTAACCGATGATGGTACGGTAACCTTAATTCCCGGTAATATTTATCAACATGCCAGTGGCTTAGGAAATCCATATGAAAAGTTTCCAGATGGAGACAAACGTAAAGTTCCCTTCCGCATGAAGCAGGGTGGTGGTGATTATGAAGGGTTCTTCTTAATCGGGCAACAATTCAAATTCGACCGGGGTACGGCGTATTATTCTGATGAACCTATTTTAGGAACTGAGGAATATGCTACCAAACCATTGGTTTTTGTCGATATGGTAGGCCGTTTTACCGAAAGATTTAGTCCGGCAGGAGAAGGACGCTGGGGTGAAGGTTCGCGTGTACAAACCGGAGAAGAAAACTCTGGGGTGCGTTTTAATAAATTCCCATATCTATCGGAAGTAAGCGGTCTGTGGCATTCACAATCAGCTCCCGAAATGCGTTTAGCTGAAGTTTACTATACGTTAGCGGAAATCTATTATAGGGAAGGTAATAAAACCAAAGCAGCCGAATTATTAGACTATGTGCGTAAAAGGAATTATGAGGCGGAAGATTGGTCGGAGTATAGTTATACGGCTAATCCGGGAAAACTCACCGATCAGGAATTTATTGATGAATGGGGACGTGAGTTTATAGGAGAAAGAAGAAGACGTACCGATCTGGTTCGCTGGGGGCGTTTTGGCGATGTATGGTGGGACAAAGCCCAGGATACACGTGACAATTCGATTTTCCCGATCCCGAGAAGGCAATTGGAAACTAATCCGCTGTTAAATCAAACGACTCCCGGATTCAGCAGGGAATAAGTTAAATGGAGAACTGTTAATAATAAGTATAAAAATAAAGAAGGATTCCATATTCGGAATCCTTCTTTTTCCCATCCTATACTATAATTTTTATTCTTCTTCAGCAAACATCGGATCCCATGCCGGTAATCGGGTAGGAGTTTGTTTCAATACTTCTTTTATCTTATCGGTTATATATTTATTTTCTACCACTAAACGGAACATATATTCGTTGAACCATTCGTCGGTCATGATTAAATGTCCGTTGTTTACTCCCGGACCCCAACTGTTTTCGACCATCCATTTCCTGGGTTTTCCATTCGTGTCGAGGTCTACCGCCATTAAAGTCATGGCGTGTGATGAACCGCTGCTGAACGTCTGGATACGTTGTTTCTTATTCATTCCGAAAGGTGTGCCCATTAAAGAACCATAATCAAAAAAATTCACGTCCAATATCCCCCGTTCACGATCCAAGAATTTACCAACATCGCATGAGAAATACATCATTGTGCTATCTTTAATGGATTTAATAGCCATTTCTTTAATATCTTCAACCGGAAGATTTACGTAGGTCCAGTTCTTTCCGTCGTAAGCATGGCGGTCGAAATCTATTTCGTATAATTTATAATACTCGCGCGTAGGATCATTCATCAGCATGACATAGTTGTTCTTTAAGTCTGCACCAATGAATTCCTGGTAAAATGATTGCGGCGTATATTGTTTGGTAGATAGCGGGTTTCCTTTTGCATCTTTTAAGGTCCATGTAAATGTAGCAGGTGGTTCCCCTAATGTTAATACCAGCATACGGTAAACGGTTCCAAGCATTTCGGTTTTCTTCTTTTCAAGGTCAGCTGCTTTAACACCTTTGCCGGATTGCTCACGCAGTTGTAAGCCGAACTCTTTTAATTTTAAAGATATCAGGTTTGCCATCTGACGCGTATTTTCACTACTGTATGTTTCAACCATTACATCGGCCGGTACAACACCGTACTTGGTAAGAATATCGGCTACGCCTGTGAACTGTCCGCCATCGCTTAACGGGTTTTTAAATAACCATTCCACTATTTTGTCATCCATAGGTCTTTCACGAGTATCGATAATTCCCTGAAGAAATAAATTCGCTTTTTCAAGTTGATCCCAGAAAAAAGGATAATTATGTGAAAACTGGAAATCATTTAAATTATATTTTGAGATTATTTTTGAACGGAAAACGTTCAGCCCCGTGAATAGCCAACAGCGTCCGGAGGATTTCTGATTGGTAATTCCCTTGCTATTTACCTTGTCGGAGAAATAGGTATCAAAATGGTTCTTGCTTTCCAGGTTTACGGCGAGTTTATTAATCTCGTTATTTGTAATGGCGTTTCTTATGGCTTTATCAGTGGGAGTACCTTTGTATGATTGCCGGATTTCCTGCAGCATTTGTACTGATATGCCCCCTGCAGCATTTTGACCGTGTACGGATAGGGTTATGCCTATAGCAAACAGCGCTATCCAAAGTTTGTTACTTTTCATGATACATATTTTATTTTTACAACAAAGGTATGTATTTATATCTAAAATTATTCTTTGTAAGGTTTGGTTATAATTAATAGATAAGTTAATATACATAATATAATAAGCGAAAAATAGCAGGGATTATTATATTTGCAAAAGCAAACATAACTTTGATGCTGACTAATTATCGAAATGCTGATACATCCATCTGATATGAAACAATTATTTTTTTTAATTATACTTTTATGTTGTTCTTTGACTGCTTGTTCTTCGCAACCTGACGTCACCGGAAAATGGTATGGTAAAATGGAAACGCAGGGAATGAATTTACGGATTATTTTTGATATCCGTAAGTCAGGAGATGTGTATACTGGTGTTATGGTAAGTCCTGATCAAAGCAGTCAGGAAATTCCATTTTCAACAATTACATACGAAAATAATAACCTGTCTATCGAGATAACCGCAATTAATTTCAGTTACAAAGGTACGCTGAATAAAGAGGGAAGGATTGAGGGTACGTTTTCTCAGATGAATCAAAGTTTTGAACTGAATTTATCGCGTGAGGAAATAGTTGCTGTAAAACGACCTCAGGAACCTATCCCCCCTTTTCCATACCGGACAGAAGAAGTATCATTCCGTAATCACTCG
Source organism: Bacteroidales bacterium UBA4116 (assembly GCA_002381645.1). Classification (GTDB taxonomy): domain Bacteria; phylum Bacteroidota; class Bacteroidia; order Bacteroidales; family Tannerellaceae; genus DFXE01. Next base: position 88,001 of record DFXE01000017.1, on the reverse strand, counting down.
GCCGGTGTACAATTAGCAGGAACTTTAACCATGCCGCGTTCATTTGATAATTATACTGCTGTTGTTCTGGTATCGGGCAGCGGTCCGCAAAACAGAGATGAAGAGATCATGGGGCATAAACCTTTTTTAGTGCTGGCTGATTATCTGACCCAACAAGGAATTGCAGTTTTACGGTATGACGACAGGGGAGTTGGGCAATCGCAAGGTAATTACGAGATAGCAACAATGGAGGATTTTGCATCGGATGCTGGTTCAGCAATCGAATACCTTAAGACAAGAAAAGAAATTAATAAGGAAAAGATAGGTATAATAGGACACAGTGAAGGAGGAGCAATCGCTTTTATGCTGGCAGCTGAAGATAAAACTGCCTTTATTGTAAGTCTTGCCGGCCCTGGTATAAATGGCCCGGAGTTGTTGAAAATTCAGAGGCAGGCGTTATTTGAAGCATCCGGCATACCGAAAGAATATATCGATCAGTTTAACGATTACATGACACAGGCTCAACAAATTGCCGTTGCAGCAAAAAACGTGCACCAGTTGAGGCAAGAGATCACGAATTTGTTTAGTGGTACCCCAATGCAAAAACAGATCGAACCGGCAATACAGCAATTGGCATCTCCGGAAATTGTCAGTTTCCTGAAATATGATCCGGAAAAGTATTTCAAAAATATTAAATGTCCGGTTTTAGCTTTGAACGGGATGCGTGACCTGCAGGTTCCTTCCGGAGAAAATCTATCAGCCATATTGAGCGGTATCAAAGCAAATGGAAATAAAGAGGTTGAAACAAAACCTTATTTCAACCTGAACCATCTTTTCCAGACGGCGGTAACGGGTTTGCCTAACGAATACGGATCGATAGACGAAACCTTTAACCAGGAGCCTTTAGAAGATATAGCCAAATGGATAAACGGGCTTAAATGATTAATTGCTCCATACCAGCCCGTCCTGACGGATACGCCATACCCTGCCGTTGGGAGAAGGGAGGGTGATCTCATACATGGAAGGGGTATTGCTTAATGTCAGTTGTGCGGCAATCTCTTCCGTACATACCTCTTCCGGTTTCAGATCAGTAATTGCTGTTGCATATCTGCCGAATTTTTCTGCGTATTGCCGCTGACGATAATAGAGATTGCGTAATGTCCATTTTGTTTCTTCATCCGCATGTTTTACAAATGTATCTTCTCCGGTACCTGCCTGATAATCGGATATCTGTACAAATCCCCAAAATTCCGGCAAATGTATATTAATGATCCCGGTTGGAGCCCATACCCAATTATGTTCCCGAATTTTGTCCTCACCTTCAAATGGTATTTTGACATATTGTTCTTCCTGTATCGCTGTTTTCCATTCCACACGGGAGAAATTAACACGAATCTGGTCTCCTGCTACGGGTTTATTTTTACCGGGTACCAACTGATAAATGGTATTCCAGGGAAGGAATATTTCAACACTCCATGCCGTATCGGTGTCAATAGGATTATTCAAAGTGCCATCTACATATACAGCCGACTTCATACCCATGAATTCCCAATTATTTAATACTATGCTACCCTCATCACGATAAGGTTTAGTAAGAAACAGATCCCATTCGGTGCCTAATGCATTTACTTCGTATTCCACATAATTGTGCGTATCGTTTGAAGGATTCAGGAAAAACTCGAAATTATTATTCTGGTAGATGACGGCATCATGTTCCGTAATATCCGTCCATATATGCGGCTCTTCCAATAGGGCGGCAATATAGAACCCTTCGTCGTCGTAAGTCATTTTTACCCTTGTCTGCAAGTAGGGTTGTGGCATCTTATCTCCTTCAATATCTACAAAATAAGATGTCCAGGGAATTAAATCCCACTCTTCCGGAGATAATACTCCATCGATTGTAATGGTGACAGGCGCCCTGTAACACACATATGACGGCGGATCAAAAGAAACCGGCGGATCATAATTGATCTCCCTCTCTTCCGATTGGGTAGAAGATGTATTGCAGGAAGTAACAAACAGGCTAAGGCAAAAGATAATTATTGCTACGGTCGACTTCATGTATTTGCTGTTTTAAATTTAGAGATTTGCTTTAATTATTAGTTGTTGATTCATCAATGATCTTTAATCCTGCATTCAGCCAGATGTCGATATCATCGGGATAATGTTGTGTAGTGCGTGTTTCACTTCTTTTATGCCCTAATCTTACAATAACAGCATTTTTTTCAGGGATTGCGAATATATATTGCCCTAAAATTCCGCGCATATAATGCACAGGAATCCCCTGAAAGGTAAGGTACCAGAACTGATAACCGTAAGAACGGTTCGGTTCATTATGACCAATGAAACACAGGGTACTGTCCGGAAATAATGCGTCATGAAGATATGTAGCTGAAATCAATTGTCTGTTGTCCCACCTGCCGTTGTTAAGCAGAAGCTGACCGAAACGGGCGAAATCACGCGCATTACTGTTAAAACAGCAATATGCCTTTTCAATTCCGTCTTTTTTATCTAAGCTCCAGAGTGCATCTTCTTCGGCATGCATAGGCGTCCATAATTTTCCGGAAACATATTGACTGATTGTTTCGCCGGTTGCTTTCTCCACAATAAAAGCTAATAATTGCGTTACTCCGCTTTGATAGATAAAATTTACTTCCGGCTCTTCAATCTCTTCCATACCAAAAGTGATATTATGTAAGTCATTGCCGTAATAAAGTTTTGTGGTAGGAGAGAAGGGTGACGAATAAGCTTCCTCGAAATCTACTCCGGCGCTCATCGTAAGCAGATGCCGGATAGTAAGCGTTTTCCCGTTATACCCTTGGAATTCAGGGAAAAAATCTTTTACAGGCTGATCCACACTGCGGATAAAGCCATCATCTATAGCACAACCTACAGCAAGTGAGATGATGCTTTTAGCCATGGAGAATGAATTACTGTGTGATTGGGGTGAATACCCCTCCCAATATTCTTCGAAAAGCAATTTTCCGTCTTTGATCACAACAAAAGCGATCGTTCCGTATTGATCAAACAGAGGGATTGACTCCTGCGGAAGTGATAACCTATTATATTCATCCGAGGTATCCCACGGTACGGGAGAGCCAGCTTTAACTATCCGATTATCAAAAATGGGATATTGGTCTATTTTAGGCAGGAGATGTACTATTGCACGGCGCAAATAGTAATTCGACGGCAACGCTAAGAAACCTCCTATTAAACAAAACACGATAAGGATTGCGACCCCTGCCTTCTTCATATTAATTACTTATTTTCCTCTTCTTTATACCACGACGAATACATATGATAATTCATTGCGATCTTTTGATTTATTTCCTTCGACTGCTCAGGGTCTACCTTTTTGACAAATTTAGCCGGTACCCCAGCATATATGCTGCCAGGCTCTACAATGGTATTACTTAATACAACCGATCCCGCAGCAATAATGGCCCCCTCACCGATTACGGCATGGTCTAAAACTACCGACCCCATACCTATCAGTGCACCGTCGCATATTTTAGCGCCATGAATAGTAACGTTATGACCTACTGATACATCATTACCTATTTCTATAATAGATTTTTCATATAGGGTATGCAGAACCGAACCGTCCTGAATGTTTACCCCGTTACCTATTCGAATGGAATTTACATCGCCGCGCAAAACTGTTCCGAACCAAATGCTGCAATCTTCACCCATTTCAACATCGCCTATAACCACTGCATTATCTGCAAGGTAAGTATCTCTTCCGATCTTGGGAGTAAACCCTCTCACTGATTTAATAATAGCCATTTTAACTAATATTTGTTTTTGTATTCTTCAAAAAAAAGCGTGACAGATTCTTTAGTATGGGGATGAATTTCACCGATCCATTCTATATACTTTCTTCTTTCGGTATCGTTTTTTTTATTTTTAAAATCAGTATCACCATATAAATCTTTACACAAATCTCCTACCATGTCATCCCTGTCTTTATTTTCTGAAACAAAAGTTTTGATTCTTTCCATATAAAAAATGTATTATTAAATTTCACGTGTTTTCTCCTTCAGCCATGCCGCCTCTTCTTCTGTGAGATGCGGGCTTAATTTGTCATACACCAATTGATGATATTTGTTCAGCCACGCATGTTCGCGGGCGGAAAGCATCGGTACGATCACCAGGTTGGTGTCGATATAACATAAAGTAAGCGTTTCGAACGAAAGGAATTTACCGTATTCCGTTTCGCTGTCTTCGCGTATGACCATCATATTTTCCGTACGGATACCATATTCATTCGTGCGGTACATAGCCGGTTCATTGCTCATTACCATACCGGGTTTGAGTGTTACCGGGTTCTCTTCCATGCGGATACTCTGCGGACCTTCATGTACGTTGAGGCAGTGGCCTATACCGTGTCCGGTTCCATGCAGATAATTTATACCAGCATCCCATAACGCCTTACGGGCAAGTATATCCAGTTGTGAACCGCGCATACCTACCGGAAACTTGCATTTTGCAAGACTTATATGTCCTTTCAGCACACGGGTGAAGTCTTTCTTCATGGTTTCCGTCGGTTCGCTTAATGCAACAGTACGGGTTATATCCGTCGTACCGTCGAGATATTGTGCACCCGAGTCCATTAATAAAATACCTTCCGCCCTGATTGTAGCGTCGGTCTCCGGTGTGGCGCTGTAATGTACAATTGCCCCATGTCCGGCATATCCGCATATGGTATTAAAACTATCGGAGACGTATAAAGGTTGTTCAGCCCGTAAAGACGACAGTTTTTCGGAAATACTTATTTCAGTTTCTTTGGCTCCGGAAGCTAATTGCTTCTCCAGCCATATATAAAAGCGGGTAAGCGCAATACCGTCTTTCACCAAAGCATTGCGAAAACCTTCGATCTCCGTTTCGTTCTTGATACTTTTCAAATGATTTGCAGGTGTGATACCTTCTATTTTTACACAGTTTTTTGGTATTGCATTAAATAAACTCACATTCGTCTTTCCCGGATCAAGGAAAATATGTGTTGTTTCCGGCAAGCGTGAAAGGTATGATTTTACCTTGCCGTAGTCGGCGAGGGTAACACCTTCCTTTTTTAAATGGTCGGCTATTTCAGTCGTTAATTTATCCGGCCCGATAAATAATACCGATTCTTCTTCCGAAATAAATGCGTAACTGACGGCAACCGGATTATACGCCACATCGTTCCCACGGATATTGAATGTCCACGCTACCTCATCGAGAGCAGCTAAAATGAGACAGTCCGCACCGTCTTTACGAAGTTGATTGTTGATAGCATCCAGCTTATCGCTAACGGATTGACCGGTGATTTCGACCGGTAACTCAAATATTTTATTACCGGGAATAGCAGGACGGTCTTCCCATATATTATTGATCAGGTCTACAGAGGTGTTAAGCTTGATACCCTTTTTAGCTAAAACCGTCTGAAGGGTTCGTGAATCAGCTGCGCTATACGAGCCACCATCCAGCCCTACGGTCAATCCCTCTTTTAGTTCATGCAGCAGGAACTCATGAATGGAAGGCGTTTCCGGAAGCATCAATTTATATAAGTCAATACCCGTACCGTTCAGTTGATCGGTAGCCTGCAGGAAATAACGCGAGTCTGTCCATAATCCTGCTTTATCAGCCGTTACGACAACTGTACCGGCAGAGCCCGTAAATCCGGATATCCATTCGCGTGATTTCCAACGCGCAGGCACATACTCGCTTAAATGTGCGTCTGAACTTGGAATGATATAAGCATCGATCTGATGTTTTTTCATAGCATCGCGCAAAGCGACAATACGTTCTCTTATGTGTGTTTTCATATATATTGAAATTTATTTCATGATTCGCAAAGTTAATTAATAATTCAATAATTGAATAATTCAATAACTGAGTAACAGAATGATCTAATAATTTAATAACGGATTGACTAAGATATTATCTTATTTATGTTACTAAGCTAAACATTTAGTGAATTATTCAGTTACTCATTTATTCTGTTATTGAATTACTCAGTTATTCAATTATTCCTCCGACATCGCCTTGGTGTAAAATGTTGTGGGACCGTATCCTTGCCTGACGATTTTACCTTCCTGCCGGAATTGTTTCAGGTGAGCAGCAGCTTTTGTTTTGCAACAATGATTTAAAGTCATATAGATACGTCCTGTAATGTAGAAGTTATTTTCAAAATAATCCATCAGTCTGTTTTCACATTCTTCCAAACTAAAAATTTTGCGCGCTACTTCTCTCGCCCGGTAAACACGCATACCCGTTAGCCGTTGGCGTAGCTTTAGAGATGAACGGAACTTTACATCCCTGAAACTGACGGCTTCTGACCTGACTTTTTTCTTATCCATCAGCGGAGGGCATTTTAAGGAAATCGTGAATGTGCCGATACCTTCCAGTTTAACATTATAGCCAAATAACAGATTTTCTACAATAGCATCCTGGATAAGTTGTAACATTCCCTTATAATCTGCAGACGAGAAAGAAGAACGGGGTAAAATACTTTTGATTAAAAGATCGGTAGAAACTGTGCCATTAGGTACAAAGCGTACATGATAGGGTTGCGTTTTACCGCTTCTGGTAGGGTCCGGATTGCGGACCAGTTTGTAATTCGCCGACATAAATTTACTCTAATTAAGGTGATTATCTAATAAAATTACTTCTTTCTTCAAATAAAACTATAGGTCTTGTTTGAACATACTAATCGTTCACCGGCTGAAAAACATTGGTTTGCCGTATTGTGAACGAATGTTTTTCAACTGGCGAACGAATATTTATTAGTTTGAGAACAATTAGTTTATTTAGAGCAAAGATATAGTTTATTAAGGAGAGGATAGTAGTATTTCTTTATAAATTAGGTATAAATAGTCTTGTTACTTATATTTGCGGTATATATAAAAACGAATGAATGAGAAATTTTAAACTATAATAAAATACTATTATGAGAACCGGAGACATTATTACTTTTATGTGGAGAATTACATATTCACATGTAATTGCTTATTTTATTGCAGGGATTTTTGCCTTATATGTGTTGAATTATAAAGAATTGTTTGCTACCGAAGAAATGTCTTTGCTTATGCGTCCGGTAACTCATCCGCTTGTTGCATTAGGACCATTCCTTCAAGTATTTCGTGGTATTTTATTATCTCTTTGTTTACTTCCTATCCGCAAATTTATACTCGGCGAGAAACACGGATTTGCAATATTGGGAATATTGGTTTTAGGTTTGTCGCTGATCTCAACCATAGGTGCTACCCCGGGTTCTTTTGAAGGATATATTTATACCATTATACCCCCTGTCAACCAAATAGTAGGTTATGCTGAAGCAATTCTATATATTCTCTTATTTACAGGTATATTATGGGTATCGTATACCTATGAGAAAAAGTGGCTTAATATCCTTTTCCTGATCCTTTTAGTTATTATATCTGCATTAAGTCTTATGTCGTATTTTAGTCTGAGATAAAAAGGATGTGGCTATAAAAGTAAAGATGAATGATTGTAGGGTAAAAATAGAAGAACGATATTAGTATAATCTTACTAACATCGTTTTTCTTTTATGCGTTTATATTGAATGATATAAATCAACGGTCTATTAATCGATCCGGATAAATCTTCCCTGCGCATCGAATACCAAATCCAATGAATTATCAAGTTTTACGTCATAATGCATAACTCCATTGTCATAATCCTTTTCTATTTCCATTATGGAACGCCCCGGATAATTTGTAACAATGTAACTGTTTATTGTATTAACGGGATCTAAAGTAAGAAAGCTTGCCGGTAGTGCAGTTTTGATATAACCCACATACCCGTCAACTTTCGTCCAGTTTCCTTGTAGATCGAATTCAAGGTCGTATCCGTTCAGATAAACCTCGTATTCATTATTGTCTTGTTTAATATAGCGGATGTTTATGTTTGTGAAATGCGCATCAAGGAAAGACAGCGCGGGTTGCGGGAGGTTTTCTTTATTGATAATAGCGCCTTCACCTCCTGAAATGATAGGTGTGCCATTAATGTTGAATATCATTTCCAGGCCATTGTTTAATGTAAATTCATATCCGGTATGCTGGCCGTTGTTAAATTCTTTTTCAACATCCACTATGGAGGAGGTAGGATATTGATTGATGAGGTAATCGGATATTAAATTCAATGGTTCAAGATTTAAGAAGCTCTCGGGTACAGCTTTGTACTGTCCTCTGATAATAGTTCCATCAACTTGTGTCCAGATACCCTGGCTGTTAAATTCAATTTTATATGAATCCACATATACATCGTATTCTCCATCATCAGGGATAGGAGTATATGTTAATCCGTTGAAATGTGTATTCATAAACTCCTGTGCTGATTGTGGTAATTGTACAGGCAAAGATCCTCCGCTGCCTATCAGGTTTCCGGCCGTGTCAAAATCGAGCTCGACATTTCCGTTAAGATCGATTTCATAACCAACAAGAGTATTGTTTTGGAATTCCTTGTCTACTTCAATAATGAATCTACCCGGGTAATTTGTGGTAACAAAAGTAATAAGCGTAGCCGGAAGCTCGTTTGTGAGATAGGCTTCTGGTAATGCTACATATTGTCCACCATCGAATTTTCCATCTACATTTTTCCATACTCCCTGACTTGTAAAATCAATTTCAATTCCACTTTCTAACGTTACTTCATAATCACTGTCGTCATCCTGTCGCTGGGTGCGAAGTGCGTCATCAGCAAAATAAGTTTCTAAAAATGTTTTTGCAGCTTCAGGAAGTGTAGTCGTTACAGGAGGGGTTGTACCATTACCATTCAGGAAATTTCCTTCCAGGTCAAAGTCGAGGTCATCTCTTCCGTTATTCAGTTCTATATCATACCCTGTATGTGCGCCATTCCTATATTCTTTTTCTACTTCAACGATAAAAGCGTTAGGATAGTTAGTTGTAGTCCAGGTAATAATCCCTTGTGGAATTTCATTAGTAAGAAAAGCCTGAGGGATTGCTTTATAGTCACCATTTACCCGTTTTCCGTCTACTTGTTTCCATACACCTTGTGAATTGAATTCAACTTTGTAATTGGTATAATATACTTCATATTCATCGTTATCTTTCTGGACACCCAATATGGTTTGTCCGGAGAAATAGTCATTTAGAAATGTTTGGCAAATTGCAGGAAGTTCGTCTTGATTAATCACTTGATCATCATCGTCGCACGCCGTAAATGATACAAATAGGATACATAGTCCTAAAAAAATAAAAGTCATTTTGTTCATTGTCTATAAAATTATGTAGTTAATAAAACTGTATTATTGAAATACTTAAAGGTAGTTTGTAAAGCGTTTTAAGTAATTAATTATTTTTTCGTTAAATTCTTCTTCATGCAAACATATGTATCTGAAAATAGTTCTTTGATGTTGCAAAGATTCAATTTAAATTCTGGAAAGAAATGAGAAAAAACTACTCACATACGAAAAAAAGCAAAAAATCGTATTTTAACTGATGAATTTCATTATAAAAAATCATTAGAGATATTGAACTATTCATTTAAGAGCATAGTGAAATAAGAGATAAAAGCCGTTTTTAGAATAAAAATCAATGAACTTATTGTGGAATGTAGATATTAACAAAATATATTTCAACGGGTCGTTTTTTTTATTTACCTTTGGTTCATAGCAGTTAATATAAATCATAACACTATGAAAAGGCAGCTTGTATATACTGTATTTATCCTTGTTCTCCTGGGGTTAAGTTCCTGCACTACCTATTATTTTTCTTTAGTTGATTCAGAAGATAAAAAGATTGTTAAATTGGATAATGGTGATTTTATGCAGGAGAATGACACTCTTTCTGTAAGCTATTGTTTTTATGGCGAAGATTTACCTATTGAAATAACAATATACAATAAGCTGGATCAGCCCCTTTTCCTGGATTGGCAACAGTCTGCACTTATCATGGATGAGACAGCCAATAGCTACATTGCCAAAGAGGTACCTGTTTCCGGAGTAACAAGCAGTAGTACTTACAATTATAAAGATTATCTGTTTCCGGATATGGAGTCTGGATTCTCCAAAGGTTCTTTCTCCGGTCGCGCTTCCCTTCCGGAATATATTGCATTCATTCCTCCTCATACCATGACTAACAGTACGCCTATTACGATCTCAAATTTTGAATTCGAACTTATACCCAAAAATCAATATACCAAACGGCAGTTTCATAAAAAAAACAATGAAATGATAACTGTGAAGGCTATTGACTTTTCAGAGTATGATTCTCCTTTACGATTCAAAAGTTATCTGACTTTTTTTACGGTTGATGAAAGTGGTGTGCGAAATAAATCCTTTATTTTGCAACATGATTTTTATCTTTCCCAATTGATAAGAGCAGGTACATTGCATCCTTCAAATATGTTGGCTTTTAAGGAACAAAGGGGGGATTTTTTTTATGTCAGGAAGGAAAGTAAGAATGTTACATTAGGTGTCATTGTAGGTGTAGCGGCAATCGGGGTAGCAGGCGTTGCAGTAGATGCAGCCATATCGCCCCGCAGATATTAATTCATAAACAAATAACAAACGTTGATACAAGAGCTTTTATCATTACGAACGGTATCACTGGATGAATCTTCGGATGCCGTAATCATTTTAGATCAGACACAGCTTCCCGGAAGGGAAGTTTATTTAACCCTAACTTCAGCAAAGGATATATGGGAAGCCATTTACCACCTGAAAGTACGGGGAGCTCCTGCAATCGGTATCGCTGCTGCATATGGTATATATATATGTAGTAAACAAATCCATGAAAAGTCGTACGAACCTTTTCTAATACAATTCCGCAGCATAAAAGATTATCTGGCTTCATCCCGTCCGACAGCCGTAAATCTTATGACGGCATTGAACAGGATGGAGCAGGTTGTATTACAACATCCGGAGAAAGATATTTCCGAAATAAAACAACTATTAAAAACGGAAGCGGATAGATTCCGTGCTGAAGATGCTGAGGCCTGCAGGCAAATAGGTGAACACGGATTGTCGTTACTTACACCAGGTATGGGAATATTAACTCACTGCAACGCAGGGCATCTGGCCGTATCCGAATACGGCACCGCATTGGCACCCATTTATTTAGGTGAAGAACGAGGCTATCATTTCAATGTTTTTGCTGATGAAACACGTCCTCTATTGCAGGGGGCGCGCCTCACTTCCTTTGAGCTTCAACGGGCCGGAGTGAATGTTATGCTCATTTGTGATAACATGGCAGCTTCGGTTATGCAAAAAGGAAAAATACAGGCTGTTCTTGTAGGATGCGACCGTATCGCTATGAATGGTGATGCTGCCAATAAGATTGGTACATTAGGTGTGGCTATCCTTGCGAAATACTATGGTATACCGTTTTATGTACTAGGCCCTACCACCACTATCGATAGTTTTTGTCCTGACGGTGGATCTATTGTTATCGAAGAGCGGGATGCGGCAGAAGTTGCCGAAATGTGGTATACCGACCGTATGGCCCCTAGAGATGTTGCTATTTATAATCCGGCATTTGATGTAACTCCTCATTCGTTGATTACGGCAATTATTACTGAAACGGGGATTATTTATCCGCCTTTCCATAATAAATTAAATCAAATGTTTAGTGGAAGATAAGATTTCTTGCCGGAAAATTTTGATAATCTTAAAACTATAAGTAATTTTGCTGCCCATTTGAAGTATGAATTAATTAAACAATATAATAAATAAAATTTATGATCGTAGTTCCATTAAAAGAAGGCGAAAACATTGAAAAAGCACTTAAAAAGTTTAAAAGAAAATTTGAAAAGACAGGGGTTGTTAAGGAGCTGAGAAGCCGTCAGGCATTTGCCAAACCTTCTGTTGTCAAAAGAAAACAAACGATGCGTGCAATTTACGTTCAGCAATTGCAGCAGGCAGAAGAATAAATATCCTCCCGGACTTGTTTTATTGAATACTAATTCCTATATTCGTTGCACAGAATATAAAGCTGACGCAACGTGAATAGGTTGATTGATTCTTTTTTAGATTATCTCCGGTATGAGCGGAACTATTCCGGTTATACCGTAATTTCATATTCAAAAGATTTGGAACAATTTGAAGAATATGTAAAAGAAAATCATGAAGGCTTATTCGATCCCGATACGATCGATTCCGACATTGTAAGGAATTGGATCGTATTTTTATTAGATAGCAAGTTGTCGCCTGTATCGGTAAACCGTAAATTAAGCTCTTTGAAATCTTTTTTTAAATTTCTTGTGAAGAAGGAGATTGTATCGTCTAATCCGTTACGATTGGTATCCGGTCCGAAAACCAAAAAACCTTTACCGTATTTTGTGCGTGAAGGAGAAATGGACTTGTTGCTTGATGGCGATGGGTTTGACAATGATTTCGAAGGAGTAAGAAACCGACTTTTACTGGAGTTATTATATGATACGGGAATAAGGCGGTCTGAATTAATAGGGATTAAGGATCCTGATATTGATTATGGTGCCTTATTGATAAAAGTGACGGGTAAACGAAATAAGCAGAGGCTTATTCCCTTCGCTGAGGGACTAAGGGATTTAATGCTTGCTTATACAGATATTCGGAATAAGGAGGTTAATGTTAGGGACAATTGGTTCTTTATCCGGAAAAACGGCGAACAACTGTCTACTGGGATTGTTTACCATATCGTAAAAAGATATTTGTCGGATATAACGACGTTGTCCAAACGCAGTCCTCATGTCCTTAGGCATTCATTTGCGACAAGTATGTTAAACAACGGTGCGGAGCTAAATGCAGTAAAAGAGCTTTTAGGTCATAGTAGTCTGGCTTCGACAAGTGTTTACACACATACAACCTTTGAGGAATTAAAAAAAATGTATCATGCTCATCCCAGGGCAAAAAAAGAAGGAGGTTTTTATGGAAATTAGAGTTCAAGCTATTAATTTCGATGCTTCTGAACAATTAGAGGCGTTTATTCAGAAAAAGGTGCCAAAGTTACAGAAGTTTTACGATGACATTATTTCAGCTGAAATAAACTTAAAGGTTATAAAACCCGAGTCTGCAAAAAACAAGAAAGCAGGAATTTTGCTAAATATAAGGCACGGTGAATGTTTTGCCGAAAAAGAAAGTGATACTTTTGAAGAGGCAATAGATGAATGTATCAAGGCGTTAGAAAAGCAGTTGGCTAAAACGAAAGAAAAAATTAAGGCTAAATAAAAAAAACAACAATATTTCTTGGTATCTAAGAAATTATAGCTAAATTTGCAGCCGTTTCGCCCTTGTGACGAAGCGGTTGTTCTTTTATAGAATGTGTTTGCCTCTTTAGCTCAGTTGGCCAGAGCACGTGATTTGTAATCTCGGGGTCGTTGGTTCGAATCCGACAAGAGGCTCAAAATCAACGGAAAGCATGCGGCTTCCGATAATAAGTATTGGACTGGGCAGTTACCAGAGTGGCCAAATGGGGCTGACTGTAACTCAGCTGGCTTACGCCTTCGGTGGTTCGAATCCATCACTGCCCACACGGCAGACTTCGGTTATAACAATCAAGTCTGTTAAAAGTTTATAGATGCGGAAGTAGCTCAGTTGATAGAGCATTAGCCTTCCAAGCTGAGGGTCGCGGGTTTGAGCCCCGTCTTCCGCTCTAGTTTGCCTGTGTAGCTCAGCGGTAGAGCACTTCCTTGGTAAGGAAGAGGTCCCGAGTTCAAGTCTCGGCACCGGCTCAATGATTTAAAATATATTGCATAGTATATGATCATTAATCAAATAAAGAATAATTAAGTTATGGCAAAAGAACATTTTGACAGATCGAAACCCCACGTTAACATTGGTACGATTGGCCACGTTGACCACGGTAAAACAACTTTGACAGCTGCTATTACAACTGTATTGGCAAAGAAAGGTCTTTCTGAATTGCGTTCATTCGATTCTATCGATAACGCTCCTGAAGAAAAAGAAAGAGGTATTACAATTAACACTGCTCACGTTGAGTATCAGACTGCAAATCGTCACTATGCTCACGTTGACTGTCCGGGTCACGCCGACTATGTTAAGAACATGGTAACAGGTGCTGCTCAAATGGACGGTGCTATCATCGTTGTTGCTGCAACTGATGGTCCTATGCCTCAAACTCGTGAACACATACTTTTAGCCCGTCAGGTAAACGTGCCGAAGTTGGTTGTCTTCATGAACAAATGTGATATGGTAGACGACGAAGAAATGTTGGAACTTGTTGAGATGGAAATGAGAGAACTTCTTTCATTCTATAATTTCGACGGCGATAACACTCCGGTAATCCGTGGTTCTGCTTTAGGTGGTCTTAACGGCGATCCCCAGTGGGAAGAAAAAATAATGGAATTGATGGATGCTTGTGATACCTGGATTCCGATTCCTCCCCGTGAAGTTGACAAACCATTCCTGATGCCGGTTGAAGATGTATTCTCAATCACAGGTCGTGGAACAGTTGCTACAGGCCGTATTGAAACAGGTATCATCAAAACAGGTGAAGAAGTATCTATTATCGGTTTAGGAGCAGAAAACAAAAAATCAGTTGTTACTGGTGTTGAAATGTTCCGTAAGATTCTTGACGAAGGTCAGGCAGGTGATAACGTTGGTTTGTTATTACGTGGTATCGATAAGAATGAAATCAAACGTGGTATGGTAATTACCCACCCTGGAAAAGTTAAGCCTCATTCTAAAGTTAAAGCAGAGGTTTATATCCTTAAAAAAGAAGAAGGTGGACGTCACACCCCATTCCATAATAAGTATCGTCCCCAGTTCTATATCCGCACATTGGATGTAACAGGTGAAATCACTCTTCCTGAAGGAACTGAAATGGTAATGCCTGGCGATAACGTAACCATTACTGTAGAATTGATCTACCCGGTAGCATGTAGCGAAGGTTTACGTTTTGCTATCCGTGAAGGAGGTCGTACAGTAGGTGCTGGTCAGATCACAGAATTATTAGACTAATTCTATAATCAAATAGCCGGATTCAATCCGGCTATCCTACGGAAGTAGCTCAGTTGGTAGAGCACTGGTCTCCAAAACCAGGTGTCGGGAGTTCGAGCCTCTCCTTCCGTGCAAAAGAAAATCTATAGATTCAGATGAAGAAAATAATTAAATATTTTAAGGAATCTTATAACGAACTTGTTTATAAAGTTTCTTGGCCTACAAGATCAGAACTTTCCAACAGTGCTGTGGTTGTTATGTTTGCTTCCCTTATAATTGCAGCATTAATCTTTGTAGTAGACTTGGGCTTTGAAAACATTATGCGCTTTGTCTATGAAAGAATTTTCTAATCGGTTTTAAGATATGTCTGACATCGATAAAAAGTTTTATGTCCTTCGCGCTATCAGCGGAAAGGAGAATAAGGTGAGAGAATATCTGGAGGCTGAATTGAAAAATACAGACTTAGGAGACTATGTGTCGCAAGTGTTAATTCCAACCGAAAAAACTTTTACCATGCGTAACGGGAAAAAGGTGGTGAAAGAAAGAGCCTATTTACCCGGTTATGTGTTAGTGGAAGCAGCGTTGGTTGGTGAAGTTGCCCATCGGTTAAGAAACATTCCCAATGTAATAGGTTTTCTTGGCGGTTCGGATAATCCGGTTCCTTTGCGCCCTGTAGAAGTAAGCCGTATTTTAGGTACGGTTGACGAATTACAGGAACAACATGATGATCTGGATATCCAGTTTTACGTTGGCGAAAACGTGAAAGTGATCTTTGGACCATTTAATGGTTTCAGTGGTGTGATCGAAGAAGTCAACACGGAGAAAAAGAAACTGAAAGTAATGGTTAAAATCTTCGGAAGAAAGACTCCGCTTGAGTTGGGATATTTACAAGTAGAGAAAGAATAGGTATTACTTGTTACGAAGTAATATATTAGGCTTTCTGATTTTTGATGTTATAATCAATAAATTTTAGAAAAATGGCTAAAGAAGTTGCTGGACAAATCAAATTACAGATCAAAGGAGGAGCAGCAAACCCTTCTCCACCGGTAGGACCTGCATTAGGTTCTAAAGGGATTAATATTATGGAGTTTTGCAAGCAATTCAATGCCAGGACCCAGGACAAAGCTGGTAAGGTGTTACCTGTTGTAATAACTTACTATGCTGATAAATCTTTTGATTTTGTTGTTAAAACTCCCCCGGTGGCCATCCAGTTGTTGGAAGCTTCCAAGTTAAAGGGAGGATCTGCTGAACCCAACCGTAAAAAAGTTGCGGAAATTACCTGGGATCAGGTAAAAACAATAGCAGAAGACAAACTTGTGGATTTAAACTGTTTCACTGTAGAATCTGCTATGAAAATGGTGGCAGGTACTGCCAGAAGCATGGGTATCACTGTTAAAGGGGACTTCCCGGTTAATAATTAATAAACTTCAATTGAGATGAGTAAACTTACAAAAAATCAAAAGTTGGCTTTGGGCAAGATTGAAGCTGGGAAAGCATACACATTAAAAGAAGCTGCCGAGTTGGTAAAAGAAATTACCACTACTAAATTCGACGCTTCAGTAGATGTAGATGTCCGTTTAGGTGTTGATCCCCGTAAAGCTAACCAGATGGTCAGAGGCGTTGTGTCTTTGCCTCATGGAACAGGAAAGCAGATTAGGGTTCTTGCATTATGTACACCCGATAAAGAAGCCGAAGCTAAAGAAGCGGGAGCCGATTATGTTGGGTTAGACGAATATATTGACAAAATTAAAGGTGGTTGGACCGATATTGACGTTATCATTACTATGCCTTCTATTATGGGTAAAATTGGTGCTTTAGGTAGAGTATTAGGCCCCCGTGGTTTAATGCCTAACCCTAAAAGTGGTACAGTTACCAATGATATAGGACAGGCTATCAGAGACGTTAAACAAGGAAAAATCGATTTTAAAGTGGATAAAACCGGGATTGTTCACACTTCTATCGGTAAGGTATCTTTTACCCCTGATCAGATCCGTGACAATGCAAAGGAATTTATTTCAACTTTGCTGAAGTTGAAACCATCTGCTGCTAAAGGTACGTATATAAAGAGCATTTATCTTTCAAGTACAATGAGTGCGGGTATTAAAATAGACCCTAAATCAGTTGAAGAAAATTAATTTAAGCAATTGAAAAATGAAAAAGGAAGATAAAAGTGCGATTATAGAACAACTTGCTGCAACTGTACAGGAATATCCTAATTTCTATCTGACAGACATCGAAGCTCTTAATGCCGAAAAAACAAGTGCATTAAGAAGAGAATGTTTTAAGAAGGAGGTAAAGCTTGTAGTGGTAAAAAACACCTTGCTTAAGAAAGCACTGGAGAAAACTGAAACAGATTTCTCTCAATTAGATGTGGCTTTGAAAGGTAATACTGCTATTATGTTTTCTGACGTAGCAAATGTACCGGCGCGCCTGATTAAAGAATTTGCGAAGGCTAATAAAAAAGGAAAAGATGATGCTGGTAAGCCTCAATTGAAAGCTGCTTATGTACAAGAGAGTTTTTATATTGGAGCTGAAAATCTTGAAGCTTTAGTAAATATCAAGAGCAAGAACGAACTTATCGGGGATGTTATTTCACTATTACAATCACCGGCGAAGAACGTTATCTCTTCTTTGCAATCATCAGGACAAACCATTCTTGGAGTTTTAAAAACTCTGGAAGAAAGATAATATTAAAATAAAAACAATCATTTAAATCATACAAAAAAATGGCAGATTTGAAAGCTTTTGCTGAACAATTAGTAAACTTGACCGTAAAAGAAGTTAGCGAATTAGCAACTATTCTTAAAGAAGAATATGGTATCGAACCTGCTGCTGCAGCTGTTGCTGTTGCAGGTCCTGCTGCAGCCGGTGGAGGTGAAGCAGTAGAAGAAAAAACTTCTTTTGATGTGGTACTGAAAGCGCCAGGTGCTAATAAGTTAGCGATCGTTAAGTTAGTAAAAGAATTGACTGGTCTTGGTTTGAAAGAAGCTAAAGATTTAGTTGACGGTGCTCCAAGCAATATTAAAGAAGGTATTGCTAAAGCAGATGCAGAAGGATTAAAGAAAAGCTTGGAAGAAGCAGGAGCTGAAGTTGAGCTTAAATAGTATTATAACCTGTAAATCAGGTGTTTTGGTTAAGAATCTTCGATAAAAAAAGATTCTTAACCTTTTTGTGTCTATATTTTCAATAAGTTCAATAAATTTCCTATTAAATGTCTTCAACAACTGGAAACCAAAGAGTTAATTTCGCTTCGATTAAAAATTCACTTCCTTATCCGGACTTTCTCGAAGTACAATTGAAGTCATTCCAAGACTTTCTTCAACTTGACACACCTCCCGAAAAAAGAAAAAAGGAAGGATTGTATAAGGTATTTGCGGAAAACTTTCCCATTGCAGATACCCGTAATAATTTTGTGTTGGAGTTTTTAGATTATTATATTGACCCTCCACGATATACAATTGACGAATGTATTGCCCGCGGCTTAACATATAGTGTACCGTTGAAGGCGAAATTAAAATTATATTGTACCGATCCTGACCATGAAGATTTTGATACGGTTATTCAGGATGTATACCTTGGCCCAATTCCTTATATGACAGAAAGAGGGACATTTGTTATCAACGGTGCTGAGCGTGTTGTTGTATCCCAATTGCATCGTTCACCCGGCGTATTCTTCGGACAAAGTATACATGCGAACGGAACAAAACTTTATTCGGCGCGTATAATACCTTTTAAGGGTTCATGGATCGAGTTTGCTACAGACATTAATAATGTGATGTATGCTTACATCGACCGTAAAAAGAAATTACCCGTAACTACTCTTTTACGAGCTATTGGGTTCGAAAGTGACAGGGATATTCTGGAAATATTCAATCTGGCTGAAGAGGTTAAGGTTACAAAAACCAATTTAAAAAAGCTGATAGGAAGAAAATTAGCTGCCCGTGTATTGAAAACGTGGGTAGAGGATTTCGTTGACGAAGATACCGGGGAGGTGGTGTCTATAGAACGTAACGATGTTATAATCGACCGTGAATCAGTTTTAGATGCTACTAATATTGAAGCAATTCTGGATTCCGGAACACAGAATGTATTATTACATCGTGAAGACCAGAATCTTTCAGATTATGCTATTATATATAATACATTACAGAAAGACCCGAGTAACTCGGAAAAAGAAGCTGTATTGTATATTTACAGACAATTAAGAAATGCAGAACCGGCCGACGAGGCAAGTGCGCGTGAGGTAATTAACAATTTATTTTTCTCTGAAAAACGTTACGATCTGGGTGAAGTAGGACGTTACAGGATAAATAAAAAATTAGGGCTTTCTACAAGTAATGAAGTTAAGGTTCTGACTAAAGAAGATATAATTGAGATCATCAAATATCTGATCGAGTTGATTAACTCCAAAGCTATTGTGGATGATATCGACCATTTAAGTAACCGTCGTGTACGTACGGTTGGCGAACAATTGTATAACCAATTTGGTGTTGGGCTTGCACGTATGTCACGTACTGTACGTGAACGTATGAATGTACGGGATAATGAGGTATTTACCCCTATAGATTTAATTAATGCAAAGACTATTTCTTCTGTTGTTAACTCTTTCTTCGGGACAAATGCTTTATCTCAGTTTATGGATCAAACCAACCCGTTGGCTGAGATAACACATAAACGTCGTTTGTCGGCATTAGGACCTGGCGGTTTATCAAGAGAACGCGCCGGATTTGAGGTTCGTGACGTTCACTATACGCACTATGGACGCCTTTGTCCAATCGAGACGCCTGAAGGACCAAACATTGGTTTGATTTCTTCTCTTTGTGTATATGCAAAAATTAATGATCTCGGATTTATTGCTACTCCTTACCGTCGGGTGAAAGACGGGAAAGTGGATTTCTCCGATGAAGGATTGCAGTATTATACTGCTGAAGAAGAAGAAAAATTGACCATAGCACAAGGAAATGCTCCTTTAAATGATGAAGGGAAATTTATACGTGAAAGGGTTAAATCGAGATTGGAAGCTGATTTCCCATTAGTTTCACCTGCCGAAGTGGACTTGATGGATGTATCCCCTACTCAGATAGCTTCAATCGCTGCTTCTTTAATACCTTTCCTTGAGCATGATGATGCAAACCGTGCATTGATGGGATCAAACATGATGCGTCAGGCCGTTCCTTTATTACGTCCTGATTCTCCGATTGTGGGTACCGGTATTGAAGCCCAGGTTGCCAAAGACTCGAGGACACAGATCGTAGCTGAGTTTGACGGGGAAGTTGTATTTGTTGATTCAACTTGTATAAAGATAAAGTATGACCGGACTGAAAACGAAGATTTTGTGAGCTTCGAAGATGCCGTTAAAACATATTACATACCAAAATGGCGTAAAACCAACCAAAGTACGACTGTCGATTTACGTCCGGTTATCCAACTTGGAGACCGCGTAACAGCTGGCCAGATCCTTACGGAAGGTTATTCTACTCAAAACGGGGAGTTAGCTTTAGGGCGGAACGTGAAGGTTGCTTATATGCCTTGGAAAGGGTATAATTATGAGGATGCGATCGTACTTAACGAAAGAATGGTGCGTGAAGACTTCTTTACTTCTGTTCACGTTGACGAATACATCCTTGAAGTTCGTGAAACCAAACGCGGTATGGAAGAATTGACTTCGGATATACCTAATGTCAGCGAAGAGGCGACGAAAGATCTCGATGAAAGGGGTATTGTTCGTGTAGGTGCCCGTATCGAGCCGGGGGATATCCTGATCGGTAAAATTACCCCCAAAGGAGAATCTGACCCTTCTCCGGAAGAAAAATTGCTCCGTGCTATTTTTGGAGATAAAGCAGGAGACGTAAAAGATGCATCTTTAAAGGCTACTCCTTCATTAAGAGGTGTTGTAATCGATACCAGTTTGTTCTCAAAAGCTGTTAAAAAACGTAAGTCAAGATTGACCGACAAAGCTATTCTTCCCAAATTAGACGAAGAATATGAACAGAAACTGGCTGACCTGAAAAATGTATTGGTTGATAAACTGATGGTTCTTACCAACGGTAAGATTTCTCAGGGAATAAAGGATTACATGAATGTAGAAGTAGTACCTAAAGGTGTTAAATTCACCCGTAAGGACCTTGAAGGTTTAGATTACAGCGCTATTCAGGTAAGTAAATGGACTACTGATAATCCGAAGAATGATCTCATTAAAGAAGTTATTCTGAATTATCTGAAAAAGTATAAGGAACTGGATGCGGACCTCAAACGCAAGAAATTCGACCTTACCATCGGTGACGAGCTTCCAACAGGAATTGTACAAATGGCAAAAGTATATATTGCCAAGAAACGTAAGATACAGGTTGGAGATAAAATGGCCGGACGACATGGAAATAAAGGTATTGTATCTAAAATTGTTCGTCAGGAAGATATGCCGTTCCTTGAAGACGGAACACCTGTTGATATTTGTTTAAATCCGTTGGGTGTACCTTCCCGTATGAATTTAGGACAGATCTTTGAAGCTGTTTTAGGATGGGCCGGTCAAACAATGAATGTCAAATTTGCGACTCCTATTTTTGACGGTGCTTCTTTAGATGATTTAAATGAATGGACAGATAAAGCCGGTGTTCCCCGTTATGGTAAAACATATTTATATGATGGTGGAACAGGAGAACGCTTTGACCAACCGGCAACAGTGGGTGTTACTTACTTCCTGAAATTAGGCCATATGGTTGATGATAAAATGCATGCCCGTTCGATAGGTCCGTATTCATTGATCACGCAACAGCCGTTAGGTGGTAAAGCACAGTTCGGTGGACAACGTTTTGGAGAGATGGAGGTTTGGGCCCTTGAAGCTTTTGGTGCTGCTCATATTTTGCAGGAAATCCTGACCATTAAGTCCGACGATGTTGTAGGACGTTCGAAAGCATATGAAGCGATTGTAAAAGGTGATCCGATGCCTAATCCGGGTATCCCCGAATCCCTGAATGTATTGCTTCATGAACTTAGAGGCCTCGGCTTGAGTTTTACACTGGATTAATTTAACAACATAAATCAGGTAGATAAGTGATTATGCTTATTTACCTGATATATCGATAACTCTTTATAAATAAACAATATGGCTTTTAGAAAAGAAAACAAGATAAAGAGTAACTTTTCAAAAATTACAATCGGTTTAGCTTCTCCTGAAGAAATCCTTGAGAATTCAAGCGGTGAAGTGCTGAAACCGGAAACGATTAACTATCGTACATACAAACCGGAACGTGACGGTCTGTTCTGCGAACGTATTTTTGGTCCGATAAAGGATTATGAATGCCATTGCGGAAAATACAAACGTATTCGCTATAAAGGTATTGTATGTGACCGTTGTGGAGTAGAAGTTACTGAGAAGAAAGTTCGCCGTGAGCGTATGGGACACATTCATTTGGTGGTTCCGGTAGCTCATATCTGGTACTTCAGGTCTTTGCCGAATAAAATTGGTTATCTGCTTGGCATACCAACAAAGAAACTCGACTCTATCATATACTATGAAAGATATGTTGTTATACAACCAGGTCCGATTGATACGGTAGCAGAATTAGATTTGCTTTCAGAGGAAGAATATCTTCAGATATTAGATAATCTTCCTAAAGAGAATCAAATGTTGGAGGATTCCGATCCCAATAAATTCATCGCTAAAATCGGAGCAGAAGCTGTTTATGATTTATTGTCACGCTTGGATCTTGATTCACTTTCATACGATTTGCGTCACAGGGCGAGTACAGACACTTCACAACAACGTAAAAATGAAGCATTAAAACGTTTACAGGTCGTTGAATCTTTCCGTGCATCTAGGGGGCGTAATAAACCTGAATGGATGATCGTAAAAGTAGTTCCTGTCATTCCACCCGAACTACGTCCGTTAGTTCCGCTCGACGGTGGGCGTTTTGCTACATCAGATTTGAATGATCTCTATCGGCGCGTTATTATACGTAATAACCGTTTAAAGAGATTGATAGATATAAAAGCTCCGGAAGTAATTTTACGTAATGAGAAACGTATGCTTCAGGAAGCAGTAGATTCATTATTCGATAACTCCCGTAAATCCAGCGCTGTAAAGACGGATGCCAATCGTCCGTTGAAATCGCTTTCGGATAGTTTAAAAGGTAAACAGGGACGTTTCCGTCAGAACTTATTGGGTAAACGTGTAGACTATTCAGCACGTTCGGTAATTGTGGTAGGTCCTGAATTGAAAATGCATGAATGTGGTATTCCTAAGAATATGGCAGCCGAGCTTTACAAACCCTTTATTATCCGTAAATTGATTGAACGTGGTATTGTAAAAACGGTTAAATCTGCAAAGAAAATCGTAGACCGTAAAGAACCGGTTGTATGGGATATTCTGGAATATGTGATGAAAGGTCATCCGGTATTATTGAACCGTGCTCCTACGTTGCACCGGTTAGGTATACAAGCTTTCCAACCCAAGTTGATTGAAGGGAAAGCTATTCAGTTACACCCATTAGCATGTACGGCTTTTAATGCCGACTTTGACGGTGACCAAATGGCTGTCCATTTACCTTTAGGTAATGAAGCGGTGTTAGAAGCACAGATGCTGATGCTTGCTTCACATAATATCCTGAATCCGGCAAATGGTGCCCCCATTACTGTTCCTTCACAGGATATGGTATTAGGTTTATATTATATTACAAAGCTGCGTCCCGGTACCAAAGGCGAAGGTTTGACATTTTATGGAGTTGAAGAAGCTACCATAGCATATAATGAAGGTAAGGTAGATATTCACGCCCCTGTAAAAGTATATGTTGATACCATTGACGAAGAAGGAAACTTTGTTAAAAAGATGATTGAAACTTCTGTCGGTCGTGTGATGGTAAATGAATTTGTACCGAGAGAAGTAGGATATGTGAACGAAGTATTAGGTAAAAAAGCGCTTCGCGATATTATCGGTGAGGTGATCAAAGCCTCAGGTGTTGCCCGTACGGCCCAGTTCCTTGATGATATAAAGAATTTAGGTTATCAGATGGCATTCAAGGGAGGTCTATCCTTTAACCTGGCAGACGTACTTATTCCACCGGAAAAAGATAAATTGGTTGAACAAGGTTACGAAGAAGTCGAACAGATCCTTTCTAACTATAGCATGGGATTCATCACATTCAACGAGCGTTATAATCAGATTATCGATACCTGGACACACGTGAACAGCAGATTATCTGAGATCCTGATCAAACAGTTGACAAATGACAACGACGGATTCAATTCTGTCTTTATGATGATGGATTCCGGTGCCCGTGGATCGAAAGAACAGATCCGACAGTTATCCGGTATGCGTGGTTTGATGGCTAAACCGCAAAAGAGCGGGGCAGACGGAGGACAGATTATTGAGAACCCGATCTTATCAAACTTTAAAGAGGGATTGTCCGTACTTGAATATTTTATCTCTACCCACGGTGCCCGTAAAGGTTTGGCGGATACTGCATTGAAAACTGCAGATGCCGGATATTTAACCCGTCGTCTGGTTGACGTATCACATGATGTGATTATCAATGAAGAAGATTGCGGTACATTGCGCGGACTGGTTTGTACTGAGTTAAAGAATAACGAAGAAGTTATTGCTTCATTATATGAACGAATCTTAGGACGTGTATCCGTTCATGATATTCAGCACCCGTTAACAGGCGAAATGCTTGTTGAGTCCGGTGAAGAAATCCGTGAAGATGCGGCCCGCAAGATTCAGGAATCACCTATTGAAAGCGTTGAAATACGTTCTGTTCTTACCTGTGAATCTAAAAAGGGTGTTTGCGGTAAATGCTACGGACGTAATTTAGCTACCGGACGAATGGTGCAACGAGGAGAAGTAGTGGGTGTAATTGCTGCCCAATCTATTGGTGAACCTGGAACACAGTTGACATTACGTACTTTCCACGTAGGAGGTATTGCTTCTAATATTGCAACTGAAAACAGTATAACATCTAAGTATGACGGTATTCTCGAAATTGACGAGCTTCGTGCAGTAGCTTCTGTAGATCCGGCAGGAAAAGAGCATCAGGTAGTTGTAAGCCGTCTGGCAGAAATGAGAATCGTCGATCCGAATACCAAGATCGTTTTGCTGACTCATAATATACCATACGGTTCTAAACTTTATTTCAACTCCGGCGATACCATAAAGAAAGGTGACGTTATTATTGAATGGGACCCGTTCAATGCCGTTATCGTTTCCGAAGTTGCCGGTAAGATAGAGTTTGAAAGTGTTATCGAAGGTATTACTTATAAAGTAGAAAGTGATGAAACTACCGGATTGAAAGAAAAGATCATCATTGAACCTAAAGATAAAACAAAAGCTCCTGTTGTTCATATTATTGATGACAATGGCAACCATTTAAAGAACTACTCATTGCCTTTAGGCGCTCACGTAGTAAAAGAAAACGGAGACTTTGTTAAAGCCGGTGAAGTACTTGTTAAGATGCCGCGTGCGGTAGGAAAGACAGGTGATATTACCGGTGGTCTTCCCCGTGTTACCGAACTCTTCGAAGCACGTAACCCGTCTAATCCGGCAGTGGTTTCTGAAATCGACGGTGAAGTAGGATTTGGAAAGATCAAACGTGGTAACCGTGAAATCACCGTAACGTCTAAATTAGGTGAGGTGAAAAAATACATGGTGCCGCTGTCTAAGCAGTTGTTAGTTCAAGAAAACGACTATATCCGTGCTGGTATGCCTCTGTCGGATGGTGCAATTACACCGTCAGACATTCTGGCTATTAAAGGGCCTACGGCTGTTCAGGAATATATCGTGAATGAAGTACAGGATGTATATCGTTTGCAGGGTGTTAAGATTAATGATAAACACTTCGAAGTAATTGTACGCCAGATGATGCGTAAAGTAGAGGTGGTTGATCCGGGAGATACCCGTTTCCTTGAACAACAGATTGTAGATAAGTTAGAAGTAATGGATGAGAATGACCGTATCTGGGGTAAGAAAGTAGTTCTTGATCCGGGAGATTCGCAAACGTTACAAGCCGGACAGATTGTAACAGCCCGTAAGTTACGTGATGAAAACAGTATGTTAAAACGTCGTGACCTTAAGACTGTTGAAGTAAGGGATGCCGTACCTGCTACTGCAAACCAGATTCTTCAAGGTATAACACGTGCGGCACTGCAAACAAACAGCTTTATGTCTGCTGCATCTTTCCAGGAAACAACGAAGGTGTTGAACGAAGCTGCTATCAACGGAAAAGTAGACCGACTTGAAGGTTTGAAAGAAAACGTAATCTGTGGTCATTTAATTCCTGCAGGTACCGGACAACGGGATTTCGACAAGCTGGTGGTAGGAGCAAAAGATGAATTTGAACGCATCTATGCTAACCGTAAGAATGTTGTTGAACTCAACATGATGGATAAAGTAACGGACAGAGGAGAAGATTAAACTTCCTCGTCACATAAATAAAGAAAAGGCTGCCTATGATTTGGGCAGCCTTTTTTGTTTTCATTATTTGATAAATGAAAGCATATTATTATATTTGTCATAATAACATTCATTTTTTAATTAATTCTTACCATGAGTCAAATTGATGTACTGAATGAAGTGACATCACTTTCGAATGAGGACTGCTTTTTAGTGATGCGGCGCGCTAAACAAAGTTTTGCTTATCCTTTTCATGTACATCCCGAATTTGAATTGAATTACCTTGAAAATGCTTCCGGCTGTATCCGTATGGTTGGTGATTCGGTAGAAGAGATTGGAGATTTAGACCTTGTGCTTATAGCAGGCGGAACTAAGCATGCTTACCTTAACCATAAATGCAAATTTGAAGGGACGTTAGAAATAACGATTCAGTATCATCGTAGTTTATTCGATAGTGTTATAAACAAGCGTCATTTTAAAACCATAAAAAGTATGTTTGAAAATGCCAGTCATGGCTTAATATTCAGCAGGCAAATGATCAACCGTGTACGCCCTGAATTGAAAATGCTTTCGAATGATGTTCCCGATTCATTCCGTAATTTCCTAAGATTAATTGAGATACTTAAAATCCTATCGCTAGACGATGCAGCCAGACGTTTGAATACATCAGACAATATGAAAAGTTTGATGGACCGGGATAGTGACCGTCTGGAGGTTATTATGTTATTTTTGCATGAAAACTATCAGAGGCAGATCACCTTAGCTGATGTTGCCCAATTGATTAATACAAGCGAATCGTCGCTTACCCGTTTTCTGAAAAAATGGACAGGTAAAACGTTTATCGATAACCTTAATGATATTCGTATTTCGGAAGCTGCATGTAAATTGATTGATACGGGTGATACGATATCGGAGATATCATTTAAAAGCGGATTTAATAACCTTTCTAATTTCAATCGTATTTTTAAAAAAAGAAAAGGAATAACTCCAACCGAATATAGGGAAAGGTATGCGCGTACACGGTTTAGAGTGTAAATAAATTTAACATTTTGAAGTTTATTATGACGAAAAAGTATTATTTATTGATAAAATAGTATTTGGTGGTTCTTAACAAACCCTCTATTTTTGTATTAATTACATAACCAAATATTAGCACTTTAAAAAGCCTTGACTTAAATGTCAAAAAGAGAAGAGAATTTACTATAACAAAAAAGATATTTTTACATTGGTCTAAAGAATTGAGAATTAAAAACACAACTGGAAAGCGGTTGCCTGAGAAGGTAGCCGTTTTTGTTTAATACCTCCTCAATAATGCCTATATTTGCTGCGCTGTATTAACAATATTAACATTAAAAATATGGAAAAAAATAATAACCAGATAAATGAAATCCAGGTAGAGTTAACAGAGGATGTAGCCCAGGGTACTTATGCTAATCTGGCAATAATAGCCCATTCATCATCTGAATTCATATTGGATTTTATTCGGGTGGTACCCGGAGTACCTAAAGCCAAAGTAAAAAGCCGTGTAATACTTACTCCGGATAATGCGAAGCGTTTATTGTTCGCGCTTCAGGATAATCTTACAAAATTCGAACAACAACAGGCAGAAAACGTAACGGATTATATTCCTCCTATAGGAGGTATTAAAGGCGAAGCATAATTACCTTAACCTTTTATGATTGCCATTCTTATATCGCATTGTTCTATGATTATCCCATGGAGCTTTAGACGTATATTTACAGGACGTTAGCAAAATAAAATAGGACACGTCCTGCAAATTTTTGCTAACGTGTGATTTTTATTAGGACAGGTCTGATTTTCAACATGGCGAATTGCCTATATTTGTAGTAACGTAAAATACAATATTTAATATAAATACCATGAAAAATAAAGTATGTATTTGCTTAATCGCCTTCTTTTATATACTAAGTTGTCATGCTCAGGTGGGCTTTAATGAATGGTTTGAGAAAAAAAGCCTCAGGGTAGACTTTGCTTTAAGCGGAAATTCTGAGTATCAAAACGCCGCATTGCAACAAATGCGAGAAGAGCCTGTGTGGGGAGGACCGGTTAATAACCTGATAGACCAGTTTAATTATGGAGGTTATTACGTTAACATATATGATAAAGCCAGTAATAAACTGATATATTCCCGTGGATTTAATACTTTATTTGAAGAATGGCGGTCGACAGAACAAGCCAAAAAAGAGGTTCAGTCGTGGACCAATAGTGTGTCGGTACCTTATCCTAAGAAAAGTATCCTGTTTGAAATTACGGCCCGCAATAAAGGCACAATGCAATTCGAATCGTTATTAAAAGTAGAAGTAGACCCGGCAAGCATATTTATTGACAAAAGCAAATTAAAAGAAAATGTAGTTACAAGGATACAATATAAAGGCGATCCTTCCGGTAAAGTTGATCTCGTATTTATAGGAGAAGGCTATACAAAGGAAGAAGAATCGAAGTTTGAGGATGATGCCAAACGATTTGCCGAAGCCTTGTTCACTACGCCTCCGTTTGATATGCGAAGGGATGACTTCAATGTCTGGTCGGTAGGTTTAGTATCCGAAGATTCGGGAACGGATGTTTCCGGTAAAGGAATATTTAAAAATACCGCTTTGAATTCAGGATATTATACTTTTGGTGTCGACCGATATCTTACTACACCCGATATGAAATCAATTAGGGATGCCGTATGGAATGTAGCTTGCGATGCCATTTTTATACTGGTAAATACCGATATGTACGGTGGTGGGGGAATGTATAATTTCTATGCTATGGGAACTTCCGATAATGCACGTACTCCGGTTGTTTTCGTACATGAATTCGGACATAGTTTTGCGGGTCTTGCGGATGAATATTTTTCATCCGAAGTAGCTTATGATGATAATTTTTATAATTTGAAAATGGAACCCTGGGAACCTAATATTACAACTTTAGTGGATTTCGACAGTAAATGGAAAGATCTTTTACCTCAGGATACCCCTGTTCCTACTCCGCTTAATGATGCCCATAAAGATAATATAGGTGTATTTGAAGGTGGCGGTTATCTTGCAAAGGGGATTTACCGTCCGATGGATCATTGTATGATGCGTGACTATGCGCCTTTCTGTCCGGCCTGTAGCCGTGCTATTTTACGTATGATCGATTTCCTTTCTGATCGCGCATATTAAAAAAACAGGTATTAATTTCGTTTTAATATAGTTTCAACTAATATTCGAAATTAATACCTGTGAAGTATATAGAATGCATGATTAATGCATCGGGACTTCCATCAATAATACGGTAGATTCCCTCAATGTTTTAATGGTGATCTTTTCCGTATCGCTGAATCCGGCGCCGTCTCTTTTCGATAATACATTATCGCCTACCTGAACTTCTCCTTCTATAACAAAAAGGTAAACCCCTGTATTCGATCTGTGAAGTGCATATTCTTTTGTTTGTTCCGCATCTAATGTACCTAAAGAAAACCAGGCATCCTGCAAAATCGAGGCCGGAGCGTCTCCGTCTGGCGATATGATCAATGATATTTCGTTGCGCTTCTGTGTAGGACGGATATCATAATTCTCATATTTAGGAGTTGTATTCTCTTCTCTTGGGAAAACCCATATCTGCAGAAACTCGAGATTTTCAGTGTCACTATCATTATATTCGCTATGGAATATACCGGTGCCTGTACTCATTACCTGTATGTCGCCGGGAGTAATGGTATGGCTGTTTTTTATGCTGTCTCCATGTCTCAGGTAACCTTTTAAAGGTATGGATACAACTTCCATATTTTTATGCGGATGCATACCAAAGCCTTCACGTGGTGTTACAGTATCGTCATTTAATACACGTAACATGCCAAAGTGCATTCTTTTGGGATTATAATAATCAGCAAAACTAAAAGTATGATATGTCTTTAACCAGCCGTGATTTGCGTATCCCCTCGAATTAGCCTTGTCTACTACTACTTTCATAAGTCGTTCTCCTATATTATTTTATTATTAAAACAATTAACAGGATATAAAGTTCAGGTACGGTTTACAAGATATAAACCGCATTTATAAAGTAATAAAAAATATTGATAGATAAGGATTAATATTATCTTGTTCCTAAATCGTCATAAAGCGTTTGCAATAATGCCTTTCCGTTATTTAAACGTTTTGCGCTTCCTTCCATGGGATCTTCAATAAGTGGTTTATTACTGTCGTTGTCATATGCGGATATACCTGTGTTATCCATAAATCCAAATCCGTTATAAAAGGAGTAATATGCATATTCAGGATAATCGGGATCGAATAAATCTTTGCTGAAAGTAAATTCGTTATGAGGTAAATTTAATTGGCTTAACAGTGTGGCCGGCAGATCAATCTGGCTACCGATTGTTTCCACCTCGGAAGCTTGTTTTACAGCGCCTCCGATCCAAAGCATAGGGATGTGAAAACGTGAAGGCTCATATTCATTCAAATTTTCGGGATATCTGAAACCGTGGTCGGCAACCATTATAATTAAAAGATTGTCCCATACGGGAGTTGCTTTAATTTTGTTGACAAAATCACCCAGGCAACTGTCGGTGAATGCAACAGAGTTAAGGTAAGGATTTTCAAGCCGTTGATAAGGAACTTCAAAAGGTTCATGGCTGCTTAATGTAAGAAAGGTTGTTAGCCAGGGCGGACGGTTATCTTTCCCTTTTAGTGACTGGTAAAGATAATTGAAAGTAATATCGTCGTTTGCCCCCCATTTACTTAACCTGCTGCTTAACGGGAAATCACGGTCTGCTACTATTTTACTGTAACCTGAGCTAAAGAAATAGCTTTGCATGTTTGTAAAGTTAATATCACCTCCATACAGCATGTCGGCTGTATAACCTTCTTTTATAAGGCTTTTGGATATGGAAGGTAATGTCTGGCTTTTCGGAGGATATTTCATAATGGAAGTGGTGGGTTGAGCCGGATAACCGTTCAGTATCGAAACTAATCCCCTGTCTGTACGAAAGGAGTTAGCATAGAAATTGGTGAATAATATTCCTTCTTTACTTAGCCGGTTCAGGTTCGGCGTTACTTCCGGTTCACCGCCTAATACACCAATGGTGTTTGCCGAAAAGCTTTCGAGTAAAATGATCAGAATATTGGGGCGGTCAGTGTTTAACAGTGTTTGGTTATTTTGTATGGAATCGTTTCTATGCACAGGAGTAACTAAGGACTCAAATAATTCTTTCCGCTCTTCTTCCGGAAAAAAGTTGAATTGTGCAGCAAAATCCTGTTGTTTTGAAAGCGATGCGATAAGGCTGAAAACAGGGTTGATAGCCGAATGGTTCAAAAATTGTTTATTACTGAAATAAACCATACCCACATTGGCGGTAGAAGTAGTTACACCACCCCGGATAGGAATAAAAAGGATGCCTCCGAGCAGGATGAAAGCTATTGTACCCAGTATGCGTTTTTTTACAGGGGTATCGGGTAACATCGGAACAATAAAACGGTTAAACACCCAACTGATCAGAAAAGTATATGCCAGGAAAAGGATAATCTGGCGGAAAAACAATCCTACCGGCACACTTGCCATTGCGTCACCCGGAGATTGCATATAAAAGAAAACTGTAGCATCGATCCGGAATCCCCAGAAAGAATACAGGGCAACATCTACGGCAAAAATGGCAGATACGATAGCTGCTATTAATCCGAAATAATATTTCAGGATTTTGCGGAAGTGCCTGCTGGGAAACCAAACCGAAATAATAGTAAGAAGCAAAGGAATGGCTGTGAGATAACCGGCGATTGTGGCATCTAATTTCAATCCGTGTAACACCACATTCATCCATTCCGGAAAAGAATACCCTTCTGCCATCGTCTGATGATACAGCATAAATATTGGTTTTTGTATGGCAAGTAATGGCAGCCATGTAACGAAAACAGCAATAACAAAGAGTAGTCTTTTCTTCATGGTAAATAAACGTTTGTTTAAGAATATAGTTTTTCGCGAAGACCGGCGATTACCGGATCGGAAATATAATCATCGTATTCCATCATCTTATCGATAATACCTTTAGGTGTGAGTTCAATGATCCGGTTGGCCACTGTCTGAATAAACTCATGGTCATGACTGGAGAAAAGTACATTTCCCTTAAAGGTTTGCAGAGTGTTATTAAAAGCCTGGATCGACTCAAGGTCGAGATGGTTCGTAGGAGTATCTAGTATAAGCGTATTCGCATCTTTAAGCATCATACGCGAAATCATACAACGCATCTTTTCGCCTCCCGAAAGCACACTTACCTTTTTCAATAATTCCTCTCCGGAAAATAACATACGTCCCAGAAAACCTTTTAAATACACTTCATTCGTATCCGCAGCAAACTGGCTCAGCCATTCGATCAGGTTGTAATCGGAATTGAAATACTTTGCATTATCGAGCGGCAGATAAGCTGTCGTGATGGTTTGTCCCCATTGGAACGTACCCGAATCTGCCTGTTCCTCTTCATTAAGTATCTGGAACAGGGCTGTCATAGAACGCGGGTCGCGGCTTATGAACACAATCTTATCGTCTTTTTCGACGTTGAAATTAAGGTCCTGAAAAAGGATCTGCCCTTCAATACTCTTTGTTAATCCTTTTACTTCCAGAATCTGATTACCCGGTTCGCGGGAAGGAGTAAAGATAATACCCGGATAACGGCGGGAAGATGGCTTTATCTCTTCGATGTTCAATTTCTCGATCATCTTCTTCCGGCTTGTCGTCTGTTTCGATTTGGCTACATTGGCACTGAAACGACGGATAAATTCTTCCAGTTCCTTCTTTTTCTCTTCAGCTTTCTTATTCTGTTGCTGTTGCTGACGAAGCGCCAATTGGCTTGATTCATACCAGAAACTGTAATTTCCGGCAAATAACTGAAGTTTATTAAAATCGATATCCACGGTATGCGTACAAACAGAATCGAGGAAGTGACGGTCGTGACTTACTACTAATACCGTATGTTCGAAATTAGCCAGATAATTCTCCAGCCAGCTTACCGTTTCAAGGTCGAGATCGTTGGTAGGCTCATCGAGCAACAGATTATCCGGTTGTCCGAAAAGCGCCCTTGCCAGTAAAACACGTACTTTTTGTTTCCCGCTCAGGTCGCGCATCAAGGTATAATGAAGTTCTTCTTTTATACCTAATCCGCTTAATAAGCTTGCCGCGTCGCTCTCAGCATTCCAACCTTCCATTTCCGCAAACTTCTCTTCCAGTTCAGACACACGGATTCCGTCGGCGTCACTAAAATCGGGTTTGGCATATAGTGCGTTTTTCTCGCTCATCACCTCCCAAAGGCTGGAATGGCCCATGAGGACGGTATCGAGCACCGTATATTCGTCGAAAGCAAAGTGGTCCTGGCTTAATACGGATAAACGTTCTCCCGGTCCCTGCGATACGGTTCCTCGTGTAGGGTCCATCTCGCCGCTTATGATTTTAAGAAAAGTGGATTTTCCCGCTCCGTTGGCTCCTATAATACCGTAACAATTACCCGGTGTGAACTTTAGATTAACATCCTGAAATAAAATACGTTTTCCGAACTGTAGGTCCAGATTATTAACTGTAATCATTTTTATATACCTATTAAATTGCAAATGAGAGCGCAAAGGTACGAAAAAATGAGCTATATTTGATGATTCAATTATTCTTAACGTCTGATCCTATGAAAAGAAAAGACATCAACCGCAGAACTTTTCTACGTATATCGGCGGCTACCGGTGCTGGACTATGTGTTAACCCCGCTCCTAAAGCATCTGTTTTGGCTGCTGAATTG
The DNA here is from genome assembly GCA_002381645.1 of Bacteroidales bacterium UBA4116. Lineage (GTDB taxonomy): Bacteria > Bacteroidota > Bacteroidia > Bacteroidales > Tannerellaceae > DFXE01. The sequence continues at coordinate 53,981 of DFXE01000017.1, read as the reverse complement.
AAAACCAATGATCATGCTATGCCGGTCAGGGCATTAGGTAAGACGGGTATACAAATCCCTATTCTAAGTATGGGTGTCGACCGTCCCGACAGCCAGAATGTATTGAAGGTAGCTTACCAATCGGGAATTTATCATTTCGACTCGGCTCATATTTACCAAAACGGAAGGAACGAAGAGCAGCTTGGTAAATTTTTCGAGGGTAAACCAAGGGGAAGTTTTTGCGTGTCTACCAAAGGGATGTTCCCTTTTCCGTTAAGGGATAATTTTGAAGAAGATATACTCAGCAAACTCGACATAAGCCTTAAACGTATGAAGCTCGATTATGTCGATATCTATTATACACATGATATACGTATGCCCGAGAAAATCAAAGACGACCGTATATTGAATGTTTTAAAAAAGATAAAGGCCGAAGGCAAAGCCCGTTTTGTAGGATTTTCCTCACATGACCAGAACCCCGAGATTATCCATGCCGCTGTCGATACCGGAGTATATGATGTAGGCCTGATAAGTTATAATTTCAAAATGAAAAACCTGAAGGAGAATGAGGAAGCTATCGAACGTGCCGTAAAATCGGGGATGGGGATCATTGCCATGAAAACAATGGCAGGAGGTACGGAGGATGCGGAGGGTAAAATACAGATCAACGGAAAAGCATGCCTGAAGTGGGTATGGCAAAACAAAAATATTACCACCGTGATACCGGGTTTAACCAATTACGACCATTTGGAGCAATGCCTCGATGCTGCCAAGAATCCGGAAATAACACCTGATGAAACAAATTACCTTGCCGCGTTGAAAGAAAAAGAAATGTTGTATTGCCAGCAGTGCGGACAATGTAAATCGCAATGTCCGGAAAAACTGCCTATACCGGATATTATGCGTGCCTATATGTATGCTTACGGATACAAGCATGCACGACAATCAAAAGAAACGATCGCAGGTTTAAACCTGGATAAGCATATTTGTTCGGGATGTGAAGTTTGCCGGGTATCCTGCCCGTCAGGATTTGATGTGGGTAAAAAAGTTGCAGCGATTACTTCCGTTACCGGAATACCGGACGAATTCCTGACTTAATTATTCCGGCCTTCGCTGTTGTTATCCAACATACCTTTTTCGTTTTTTCCGACGAAAGCACCCGTATGGGCCGCATTTCCTTTAAGTTCCTTATTCACCACATCAGAGGAAATTATCTTAGCTGTGCTGTTTACTCCGGTAGCTTTCAGATGACCGACAAGTCCGCCGGTATAACCATCGCCCCCGTTTATTTTACCGGACGATTTACAGTTTGTCAGCATGGCGATCCCGTTGTCGCCGGCCTGCATACGACCGATAAGCCCTCCTGTGCTTTCTTTTGAACCTGTTATATCGGCACAGTTATAACAATCCCGAATGTCGATTACAGCTCTATTGCCGGCCGATACCAGTCCGGCCACTCCACCGGTAAAATTACTGGTACTGACACCCGACACGGGTGATTTATTACCACTCGATTCAATAAAAATAAACGCATCTTTTTCCGCATCGGATGATGTCCGGATAGCGGCTATAAGTCCTCCTGTACATCCGCCCCTCGCGCCGCTTCCGGCTGTTACTTTTACGCTGTGGTTGTAACAATTGCTGATATATATGGGTTTTGAGTCGTCATCGGTGGAAACTTCGGCTGCCAGTGCGGCGGTTAAAGCTCCGTCGCCCATGCCGCCTTTAATCTCGCCGTCGGTTAAAACAATGTATTGCAGCCTCGCATTACCGCCCAGCCGTCCGAACAGTGCCGAATAAGTTCCCGGATAATCTGTCTTATTATTGTTTATTTCAAGGCCTTTGATAATATTGTCATTGCCGTCGAATATTCCGCAAAAAGGGGTTGAGCTTTCTTCGCCGATAGGTATCCAGAAGTGAGCGGAAAGATCAATGTCATTTATGAGTGTAAAGGTTTTATTTTCAAATGTATTGCCTTTGTTTACCATAACGGCCAACTGTGCCAGTTGTGCTGCAGACTCAATTTTATAATCCGACGCAACAGGATCCCATGAATGATCGGCATATTTTGACCATAAGCCAGTTTGTGCATTTAGGTGTACAAAAACCAAAAATGAGATACTTATAAGAATAAATATTCGCGTCATACTTATTACAATTAAATTGCATGTTCCCTTAATTAATGAAACAAAAGTAAACAAAATGTACAGAAGTTATAATAAAAACAGAATTGTTTTTGATGGAATTACTTTTAGCAATATGTCGTAAAAAGCTTTTTTATGCTTTCTTTTTTTTAATAAGCATGTGTTTCGTGTAACACTCCCTTTGGTTAAATGGGATTTAATAATTTAATTTTGCGTAAGAAGTACGGTTTTTTAATAATAACATTACGAAGTCTTTCTAAAAGTTGTACGATGTTTTGTTAAGAACACTATACAGTTTTTGTAAAAAGTCGATATTGTTTTGAGAAAAAGTCCATTAAGTTTTTTTATCTCATATGATATCTTGTATCTGAAATTAAATGTTGTATCCGGAAAAACAACTTTAGTTATTTGCTTACAGGCTAAATGAACAAAAATTACAGTTAAAATAAATCTTACAAATAGTCAGGTTTTTTTAATGTATCCATCATGCACTGCAACTAAGTATATGATTAAATGGTTTGTGTTCTTTCATGTGGTTTAAAATTAGTGATTTAAGTACCAATTTGTAAAACCTGAAGTTCGGGAGAAACGCATATTTGAAAACCATATTCCTACTGTGCCCGAATAGTGAAGGTATTAAACTGTTATTTTGACAAAATGATAATTTTAGGATTTTATTACAAAAAAGCATTTTGATATACTAAATCCGTTGTGGATACTAAAAAAGTATTATTACTTGGTTTTTTTATTTTATGCCCCGGTTAATTGGAAATATTTATCTATTTTTGTGTTCTAAAACTATAATATAAATCATAAATGATGATTGCATCGAAGCGAATGAGACGCGCTTTAGTCTCTGTTTATCATAAAGAAGGCTTGGATGAGATACTTAAAAAGCTTTATAAAGAGGGTGTTAGTTTTGTTTCAACGGGTGGAACCCAGCGTTTTATCGAATCTTTAGGATTGCCCTGCGAGGCAGTAGAAGACCTGACCGGTTATCCTTCCATTCTGGGAGGACGTGTAAAAACACTTCATCCAAAAGTATTCGGAGGCATTTTAGCCCGTAGAGATAACCAAACAGATAAAGAACAACTGAAGGAATACGATATTCCTGAGATAGATCTTGTAATTGTAGACCTATACCCTTTTGAAGAAACTGTAGCATCCGGCGCTACAGAACAGGAAATAATTGAAAAAATAGATATTGGCGGAATTTCCCTTATCAGGGCTGCTGCAAAGAATTATAAAGATATTGTGATCGTTGCATCCAAGGATCAATATACTCCGTTATTACACATACTGGAAGAAAAAGGAGCGGAAACTTCTCTTGAAGACAGAAGATTCTTTGCAAAAGAAGCATTTGCGGTATCATCAGGTTATGATACGGCTATTTTCACCTATTTTGATAATCAGGAAGGTACGGCATTCCGTAAAGCCGTGAATGAACCCATGCACTTGCGATACGGCGAAAACCCACATCAGAAAGCTCAGTTTTATGGTAAGTTTGAAGAAATGTTCGACCAACTGCATGGAAAAGAAATATCCTATAATAACTTACTGGATATCGATGCGGCAGTAAACCTGATTGATGAATTCGACGAATTAACATTTGCTATACTAAAACATAATAACGCTTGTGGGATTGCTTCGCGTGAAAATGTTACCGATGCCTGGAAAGACGCTTTAGCAGGAGATCCGGTTTCTGCATTCGGAGGCATATTGGTTACCAATACTGCCATAAATAAGGAAGTTGCGGAAGAGATCAATAAAATATTCTTTGAAGTGATCATTGCTCCGGATTATGATACGGATGCATTGGAAATTCTGATGCAGAAAAAGAACCGTATTATCCTTATCAGAAAAGAATCGGAAACTTCTTCTCTTCAGTTCCGCTCCCTGTTGAACGGAGTCTTAATGCAGGAAAAAGACCTGAGTATTCAAACCGAAGGCGATCTCATGCCGATGACGGATAAACAACCGGATTCCCGGGAAATAAACGATTTATTGTTTGCCAATAAACTGGTAAAGCACAGTAAATCGAATGCTATAACACTGGTGAAGAATAAACAGCTTTGTGCCAGTGGAGTAGGACAGACCTCCAGGGTTGATGCCTTAAAACAAGCCATTGAGAAAGCAGGAACATTCGGTTTCGACCTAAATGGCGCGGTAATGGCATCGGATGCGTTTTTCCCTTTCCCCGATTGTGTGGAAATCGCGGATAAGGCAGGTATTACCGCAGTAATACAACCCGGTGGCTCGGTTAACGATAAACTATCTGTTGAGTATTGCAATGAACATGGTTTAGCAATGGTAAAGACGGGTATCCGTCATTTTAAACATTAATGTTTTAAACTTTAGAAAAAACAAATGGGATTATTTTCTTTTACACAAGAGATAGCGATGGACCTGGGTACTGCAAATACCATTATTATATCTAATGGTAAAATTGTAGTAGATGCTCCTTCGGTCGTGGCGTTGGACAGGCGCACGGATAAAGTGCTGGCAGTAGGTGAAAAAGCCCGCCAGATGCACGGTAAGACACACGAAAATATTCGTACGATCCGCCCTTTACGGGATGGGGTGATTGCCGACTTCTTTGCCGCGGAACAAATGATCCGCGGAATGATAAAAATGATCGGAAACAAAAACCGTTGGTTTTCGCCGTCTCTCCGGATTGTAGTTTGTATTCCGTCGGGAAGTACCGAAGTAGAACTTCGTGCTGTACGTGATTCCGCCGAACATGCAGGAGGACGCGATGTGTATATGATATACGAACCGATGGCGGCGGCTATTGGTATTGGTATAGATGTAGAAGCGCCGGAAGGAAATATGGTGGTTGATATAGGCGGTGGAACTACTGAAATAGCAGTTATCTCCTTGGGTGGTATAGTATCGAATAAATCTATCCGTATCGCAGGCGACGATCTGACAGCGGATATTATGGAATATATGCGTCGTCAGCATAATGTGAAGATAGGCGAGCGCACAGCTGAACTGATAAAAATAAATGTGGGATCGGCGCTTACCTTCCTTGATAATCCTCCGGAAGATTATGTGGTTCACGGGCCTAATCAGATGACCGCCCTTCCGATGGAAGTGTCCGTTTCTTATNNTATCAGGAAATTGCTCATTGCCTTGAGAAATCACTTTCTAAAATGGAAGCGGCTATCCTCAGCGCCCTCGAGCAAACTCCTCCCGAATTATATGCCGACATTGTGCGGAACGGGATCTACCTGGCAGGCGGTGGCGCATTGATGAGAGGATTGGATAAACGTTTTACCGAAAAGATAAATATTCAGTTCCATGTGGCCGAAGACCCGCTTCATGCAGTTGCAAAAGGAACAGGTATCGCATTGAAAAATATTGATAAATTTAATTTTCTCATACGATAAGGGAAAGGTGAAATGTGAAAGGTAAGAAGTTAACAGAAAAACATGATAACTCCTTCTCTTTTTGCCTTTCGACTCTCTCCTTTCATCTCTGATGTAAAAGAGTTATGCGTAAACTGCTTGATTTTCTTATACGGAAAAGGCATTGGTTTTTGTTTTTGCTGCTCGAACTTGTCTCCTTAACTTTGATTTACCGTAATCACTCCTATCAGCAGAACATCATGTTCAGCACGGCAAATGTTATTACGGCAAATATTGTTTCTGTGACAGGTTCTGTGACTTCTTATCTTAACCTGAGGGAAAAAAATAAAGATTTACTGGAGAGGAACGGCAGATTGGAGATGGAAATGCTGAGACTTCAGGATTTAGTTGATGCTATGAAAGCCGATACAGCATCTTTCAGGGCTTACATATCGGATTCACTTTCCCACTTTCCTTATGATTTTACTACGGCCAAAGTTATAAACAACAGTGTGACGTATACCTCTAACTATATTACGTTAAACAAAGGGCGTAAAGACGGTGTGTTTCCGGATATGGGAGTTGTATCCGAAAACGGTGTCGTAGGAATTGTATCTACTGTATCTGATAATTTTGCGGTTGTCCTTCCGTTACTTAACACCAAATTTCGTTTAAGCTGTAAAGTGGTTGGAAGCAATTATATCGGTTCGATGAGTTGGAATGGAAGGAGTACACGATATGCTAACCTGGATGAACTACCCCGGCATGTGGAGTTTCAGTTGGGAGATACAATTGTGACGAGTGGCCATTCGGCCGTATTCCCTGAAGGAATAATGGTTGGATATGTTTCTTCTTTCGAAAGGCAACGAGATGATAATTTCAATTCGCTGACAGTAGAACTGGCCACTGATTTTCAACGGTTAAGTAATGTGATGGTGATAAAGAATTACCGTCAGGCGGAACAAAGGGCAATAGAACAGGAGGCACGCAGTAATGATTAATACAATCAGGGGAATTATATATTTTGTTGTGCTTGTGCTGGTACAGGTGTTGATATTGAATAATATCCATTTCCTCCGGTTAGTAACTCCCTTCCTTTATATTTATTTCATTCTTAAGATGCCTGTAGGCTTTTCGTCTTCACGGGTTACATTTTTATCTTTTCTGATAGGTCTTGTCATAGATATATTCTCCAATACTCCCGGAATGCATGCGGCGGCATGTACATTGGCCGGATTTGCACGGCCTGCCGTTATAAAATTCTTTATGGGAGATGATCTTCCAGAAACGATTTATCCTTCTTTCCAGACATTTGGATATGGTGGTTTTATACGATATACGATCGTATTAGTCGTTCTGCATCATCTTACACTTTTCCTGTTGGAATCACTCACATTGTTCGATCCTTTATTCCTTCTTATCAGGATTGTAGCATCAATCGCTACGACCACGCTTTTGATAAGTATTGTAGAATCATTTAATGTTGAATCGCAAAAAAATGGGGAATAATTCAAACTATACATTAGATAACAGGCGGTACGTTATCTCAGGAGCAGTTATTGTTATTGTCATTATTTTTATCGTCCGTTTATTCTACTTACAAGTCATAGATAACGATTACAAAGCATGGGCAGACAGTAATGCTTTCCTGAAAAAAACGCTTTATCCTTCGCGGGGAATGTTATACGACCGTACCGGTAAATTACTTGTATACAACCAACCGGCTTATGATGTGATGCTCATTATGCGTGAAATCCAGCCTTTCGATACGCTGGATTTTTGTAATACGGTTGGTATTACAAAAGAACAATTCGTTAAGCGCATTGAAGATATCAAGAATCGGCGTTTAAATCCAGGTTACTCTTCATATGTTCCACAAGTGTTTATGAATCAGCTTTCCGCACAGGATTATGGTGTGTTGCAGGAAAAGTTGTATAAGTTCCCGGGTTTCTATATTCAGAACCGTACGTTGCGTGAATATGAATATCCCAATGCCGCTCATTTGCTCGGCAATATAGGAGAGGTAAACAGGAGGGATATTGAAAAGGATAATTATTACGTTCAGGGCGACTATTCGGGCCGTACCGGTGTGGAACGTTCTTATGAAGAAGTGTTAAGGGGAGAGAAAGGAGTTGAGATCCTTTTACGTGATGCCCATGGAAGAATAAAAGGGAAGTATGAAGAAGGCCGTCATGATGTAGCTCCGGTATCGGGTAAAAGTCTTACTCTTTCTATTGATATGGAGTTGCAGGCCTATGGAGAACTCCTGATGGGTAATAAAATAGGCGGAATTGTGATGATAGAACCTTCAACAGGAGAGGTTCTTTGTATGGTATCTACTCCGACATACGATCCGAATATGCTGGTTGGACGACAGCGGGGGAAAAATCATATTTTATTGGAACAAGATCCTTTAAAACCCTTGTTTGACCGGTCGTTAATGGCAACCTATCCTCCCGGATCCACTTTTAAACCGGCAATGGGTCTTATCTTTCTGCAGGAAGGAGTGATTACTCCGCAAACCATGTATTCCTGCGGACACGGTTATCCGGTATTAGGCGGTAAACCGGCGTGTCACGGGCATGCGTCGCCTTTAAACCTGGTTCCCGCGATCGCTACCTCTTGTAACGCTTTTTTCTGTTGGGGGTTGCGGGATATGATAGATAGCCGTAAACGTTACCCGACCGTTCAGAACGGATTGGATATCTGGAGGGAACATATGTTAAGTATGGGGTACGGGCGCCCGTTGGGTATAGATCTGCCCGGAGAAAAGGGAGGGCATATACCCAGTAGTAAGTTATATGATAAATTTTATAAAGGAAGGTGGTCGTCAAGCACCATTATCTCCATAGCGATCGGGCAGGGAGAAGTGCTGGCATCTCCTCTGCAGCTTTGTAATTTATCAGCTACTATCGCCAACCGCGGTTATTTCTTTACGCCGCATGTGGTAAAAGAAATTCAGGGCGGAGAATTAGACCGGAAATATATCGAAAAGCATTATACTTCTGTCAATCAGGAACATTATCATTACTTGGCTGAAGGAATGCGTAATGCCGTAACCAGCGGTACCTGTCGCAGGGCTGCTTTGCCTGATATTGCCGTTTGTGGAAAAACAGGAACTGCCGAAAATCCCCGTGGAAAAGACCATTCTATATTTATAGGTTTTGCTCCGTATGAAGAACCGAAAGTCGCTATTTCCGTATTTGTCGAAAATGCAGGTTTCGGTGCAACTTATGCTGTTCCTATAGCCAAATTGATGCTTCAGAAATACCTGAAAGGATCAATTTCCGATAGTGATAAATATTTGGAACAATCACTTATTAATACCGCCATATTACCCAGAGATGTCTTATAGGAAAACGAGTATATTAGCAACGATAGACTGGGTGACGATTTTGTTGTACCTGGTTATGGTAATAGCCGGATGGTTCAGTATATGCGGTGCGAGTTATGAATATGATAATGTAGGATTGTTTGATCCTTCCGGTCGTCCGGGATCGCAACTTATATGGATTGGGTTATCTTTTGTGCTGATATTTGTAATATTAATGCTGGATGCCGATTTTTATAATGTTTTTTCCTATCTCATTTACGGCATTATTGTTGCTCTTTTGATTGCTACGGTTTTCCTTGCACCGGAAATAAAAGGATCACGATCATGGCTGGTGATAGGGCCATTACGAATACAACCTGCTGAATTTGCCAAATTTGCGACCGCATTAGCATTGGCCAAATTAATGAGTTCATACGGTTTCAAGCTGAATACCTTTAAGAACTTTACGTTATCGTTATGGATAATATTTTTACCGATGGTTTGTATCCTGCTCCAGAAAGAAACAGGATCAGCGTTGGTTTATATAGCTTTTTTTCTGGTGCTCTACCGTGAAGGCATGTCAGGTTATGTGTTGCTGGCCGGTATAAGCGCCGTAGCCTTTTTTGTGCTGAGTATGAAATATTCGGATACCATGATGGGGATTACACCGTTAGGTGAGTTTATTGTTCTTTTACTTATACAATTGATAAATGTCGGGTTGACTTATATTGTACAGCGACGGAGCGCTTTACCTGCTAAAGTACTGGGGGGCGCTACTGGGATAGTTTATCTTGGAGCATATATTGTATCATTATTTTTTCCTGTAAACTTTGTATGGGTTACCTTCGGATTAATCGGGGCCTCATGCCTTTACCTGCTTTTCCTTTCCATTAAAAGCTGGGTATGGAGTTATGCGCTGATCGTATTTTTTGCCATTGCTTCCATAGGTTTTCTTTTTTCGGTAGACTATGTATTTGATGAAATACTGGAACCACACCAGCAAATGCGTATCAAAGTTTCTTTAGGACTTGAAGACGATCCGAGCGGGGCGGGCTATAATGTAAATCAATCCAAAATAGCAATAGGTTCGGGAGGGTTAACAGGAAAAGGTTTCTTGAACGGTACACAGACCAAACTAAAGTATGTACCGGAACAGGATACCGACTTTATTTTCTGTACCGTAGGTGAGGAGCAGGGATTTATCGGTTCATCAGCAGTCTTGATCTTATTTGCCATAATGATCGTCAGGCTGATCTTTCTTGCTGAAAAACAAAAATCGGTATTCAGCAGGGTTTACGGCTACAGTGTGGCTTCAATCTTCTTTTTTCATTTGGCTATTAATATTGGTATGGTTATCGGGCTTACACCCGTGATAGGAATTCCTTTGCCTTTCTTTAGTTATGGCGGTTCCGCACTTTGGGGTTTTACCATTTTATTGTTTATTTTCCTGCGGCTGGATGCAGCAAGGAAAGAAAGATAAAGTCAGCGATCCTTATTCCGCCTTCTCAACTCGGAGGCCGATTTCCTGAATTCCCCTCAGGGTATCGTTTCTCATTCCCTGTCTGAAACTGAACGTATACTGTCCCTTATCCGGAAATAAATAACCTGTCCGGACAGGAAAATCCGATTGAAACAACGAAATACCCTTCCCATGCCATTTTCCATATTCATCCGCCAGCATAAACTCAATGGTATCCCGTTGGATCGGGCCATTAGGAAGTTCCTGACTCATAAACAACCATAAGTTCTGATAAGGATATAAATTGTTGTTACGAAGTTCAAAAACGATATCGTAAGGAACGGAATTATCCTCTACCATAAAGGTGAAATAATATTCTTTATCCTTTTCCCAAGCAATATTATCAATCGCCTGATATTGGTGGAAAAGCGATTTGTTTTCGCATGAGAAAAAAACAAGCGAAAGGCTGATAAAGATAAATGCTTTAATTTTTTGGTTTGGTTTTAGGCTGAGGCTTCTCATGATTCACCGGCTTATTGTTATTCACCCTGGGTTTCCGATTCGTGATATTTATCGTTTTAACTTCCTGATTTTCTGCTGTGACAGGACGTTTCTTTTTCTTTTTCTTCTTCTTAGGGCTGGTATTGTCAAACCTGGTCAGGCTTTCCTGTCCCAGAATATCATGCGAATCCCGTTTAGGGGTCTGAGGTTTTTCATCAGCTTCCAATAAGGGAGGCTTTATGCCTTTCCTGTTCATATTGATTACTTCATAAGCACGTTGTGCGGTAATGGTAACCAGGTTTGCAGCAAAAGATTTATCGGTGGAATAGGTTATTTCCTGTTTGAAAATATCCGTTTTAAAATGATAATATGTATTGTCTTTAGTTTCCAATACCATTTCACGTGAAGGTAGACGTTTCTGTGCTTCGACATATGCGTCAACTTCGTAATTGATACAACATTTCAGTTTGGCACACTGGCCGGCTAACTTCTGAGGATTCATGGAGATATCCTGGTAACGCGCCGCACCGGTTGCAACGGAGACAAAGCTTGTCATCCAGCTCGAACAGCATAATTCACGTCCGCAAGGTCCGATTCCACCTATACGTCCAGCTTCCTGACGGGCTCCTATTTGTTTCATTTCAATACGTACCCTGAATGCCTCAGCAAGCACTTTGATAAGTTGCCGGAAGTCTACACGTTCGTCTGCGATATAATAAAAGATCGCTTTGTTTCCGTCACCCTGGTACTCAACATCGCCAATCTTCATATTCAGGCCCAAATCTGCTGCAATTTGCCGGGAACGTATCATCGTTTCATGCTCTTTGGCTTTTGCTTCTTCGTATTTTTCGAGGTCGTTTGGCTTGGCTTTACGGTAGATACGCTTTGGCTCTACGCCTTCCGTTCTCGTATGGTTCTTTTTCATCTGAAGCAGAACCAACTTACCGGTTAGAGTAACCGTCCCGATATCATGACCGGGACTTGATTCTACGGCAACAACATCTCCTTTTTCCAATGGGATTTTTCCACTGTTCAGATAATAACCTTTTCGCGTATTTTTGAATTGAACCTCTACATAATCCGTTGCGTTTTCCGCATCGGGAACATCACATAGCCAATCGTAAGTATTGAGTTTATTATTTTGCACTTTGCTGCATCCTTTTCTACCCATGCAACAACTGCCTTTATTTAATTTAAAATCCATTTCTGAAGTATATAGTTTGTCTAATAACCATAATCTTACAAAAATAGATAATTATTCCCAGATGTAAGCATTACAATAAAAAAAACCGCCTCCGGACGGAAAGCGGTTTACTAATATATCATGTAAATCAGGATCAGGGAATAATATGATGTTTCTTAAATACTTTGCTAATAGCTTCAAGGGCATAGTCTAACTGTTCCTGTGTATGTGTTGCCATCAGAGAGAAACGGATCAACGTATCCTGAGGAGCTACGGCCGGTGCCACAACCGGATTAACAAATACACCGGCATCGAATAATTCGCGTACAATAAGAAATGTCAATTCGTTATCACGGATGAACAGCGGAATGATAGGAGTAGATGTATGGCCTATTTCACATCCCATATTACGGAACCCTTCCAATGCGTAATTGGTTAATTTCCACAAATGCTCAATGCGTTCAGGTTCATTCAGCATAATATCGAGGGCGGCATCTACTGCTGCAGTGGCGCCGGGTGTATTACTTGCACTGAATATATAGGAACGTGAGTTATGGCGCAGATAGTTAATGGTATCTTTATCGGAAGCGATAAATCCGCCGATAGATGCAAATGACTTGCTGAAGGTCCCCATGATCAGGTCTACGTCTTCTGAGACTCCGAAGTGGTTGCAGGTTCCGCGTCCTTGTTTACCTAAAACGCCGATACCGTGTGCTTCATCAACCATTATACTGGCGTTGTACTTTTTACTCAGTGCAACGATTTCAGGCAAATTGGCTATATCGCCTTCCATGCTGAAAACCCCGTCAATAACGATTAGTTTTACTTTATCCGGTTCACATTTCTGAAGTTGCTTTTCCAGCGACTCCATATCATTATGTTTGAATTTAAGCTTGTTCGAGTAGGAAAGGCGATGCCCTTCAATAATAGAAGCATGGTCTAATTCATCCCATAAAATGTAATCTTCACGTCCTGTAAGGCAGGAAACGACTCCAAGGTTTACCTGAAAGCCGGTAGAATAAACAATAGCTTCTTCTTTACCTACAAAATCCGCCAAACGTTTTTCAAGTTGTACATGCAGGTCTAAAGTTCCATTGAGAAAACGGGAACCCGCGCATCCCGTCCCATATTTTTTAATAGCTTCAATAGCCGCTTCTTTTACTTTCGGATGATTGGTAAGTCCCAGATAAGAGTTTGAACCAAACATCAATACCTTTTTCCCGCTGATCTGTACCACAGTGTCCTGATCGCTTTCGATCATGCGGAAATAAGGATATATTCCGGCAGCCATAGCTTTTTGCGGAGCGTCATACTTAGCTAATTTCTCTTGTAAAAGTTTCATGTTGTTTGAAGAGAATAATTTTTTCGCTTGAATGTTTTTTATCAAAGAGTCCGGATTTGTTATCATATCATTTATTCATTTGATCGGGTAAATCCTGCCGCAAAAGTAGTAAAAAAATAACTTATACCTGTTTATATGCTTTAAAAGTTTTAGAAATGCACTATTTTTGTTGCCGCATCGTTAATACTAACGACAACTAATATCCAGAAGCGATGAATGCTAAAAAATATGATGTTCAAGCTATTATAAATCCTATATCCGGCGTAGGCTCAAAACGCAAGATACCAAAGTTGATAGAGGAAGTATGTGCAGAAAGAAATGCAAAGTTGAACGTCTCCTTTACTGAATATACAGGGCATGCCAGTGAGCTGACTAAACGCGCGGTTGATGACGGGGTAAAGGTAATCGTAGCCGTAGGTGGCGATGGTACGGTAAACGAAATTGCCTGTGCAATGATGCATTCAGATTCTGTACTGGGTATTATACCAAAAGGTTCGGGAAACGGATTAGCCAGGGAACTCCATATCCCTATGGATACCAAGAAAGCGATAGAATTAATAATTACAGGGAATGTAATTACGATAGACGGTTGCCAGGCAAACGACCGGGTTTTCTTCACTACCTGCGGAGTTGGTTTCGATGCAGCCGTCAGCAAAAAGTTTGCAGGGGAAAAACGCAGGGGTTCGCTTACCTATGTTAAGAATATTCTGGAAGAGTACCTGAGTTATAAACCCGAAGTATATGAATTGTTAATAAATGACCAGTCGATAACGGAGAAAGCTTTTCTGGTAGCCTGTGCGAATGCATCCCAATACGGTAATAATGCTTTTATAGCGCCCCATGCTAATATTTGCGACGGGATGATGGACGTAACTATCTTATCCCCTTTTACACCATTGGATATAGCCCCATTGGCTATCCAGCTATTTACCAAACAAATAGAACGCAATAGTAAAATAAAAAGCATTAAAACCAATAAGCTAACTATCGTAAGGCAGAAGAAAGGAGTAATGCATCTGGATGGTGATCCCGTAGATGCCGAAGAACGTATCGATATTTCTGTTATACCTAAAGCACTTAAAGTCCTCACACCGGAAAACGTTTCATTCTCTCAAGAAGTATGGGGGTTATTTGACCAGGTCACTCGTTTTTTTGATAAAAAAATACCTTATATCTTTAGATTATAGCCATAATAATTTTATTATAGAATCTTTTTGTATATTTTTTAATTATATTTAAAAAATATACAATTTACTATTTTTTATTCAATATTTATTATTATTTTTTGCAATGAAACAATGTATATTTATTATAAATAGCGTTTTGTTTAAAATGGTGTGTTGTATTATGTAATAATATTACATTTTATATGAGTGAATTTTATAATCATTTTAGATAAAATTATTTAGTACTTTTGTTTCCAAAAATATATATTTCATTTTAATACAAATGGAGTATAATAATAAGAAATAAAATTATAAAAATTTTTATGAAAGACTATTTTAAACTATTAGGTTTCTTTATTTTTATGTATGCATTTTCTGCACCTGTAAATGCTAATATCACTAATAATTATAAAGCACCACTATATTGGAGTGTTTATGAGTATTGTTATACTAAAGACGGTGCCATACCCGAAAATATCTGGAAAAAAAATATTGACTGGGTAAATGATAATCTTAAGCAGTATGGATATAATATGATATGCATTGATGGTTGGGGCGATGACTATTCATATAACGAACATGGTTATAGAACAAAACACTCAACCGCTTGGAAAAATGATTATGCGGCATGGGCTGATTATTTAAAGGACAGGGGAATGACTTTGGGTATGTATAATAATCCCTTGTGGATAAATAAGGCTGCAGCAGAAAAAGGGTTAAAAATTAAAGGAACTGATATCCCATTGTCAACACTTATTGATCCTAATGAAAAATCTACATGGTTTACGTGGGTTCAAGTGGATCGGCCTGGAGCTGAAGAATATGTAAAAGGATATATACAATATTATGCAGATATGGGTATTAGCTACTTAAGGGTGGATTTTCTTTCCTGGTATGAAGATGGAATTGATAAAAACCCTAAGTATAGTGCATATAATCCAAAAAGAACTAAAGTACAATATAGAAAAGCCTTACAATGGATGAAGGAAGCATGTGATTCAAATGCTATAACCTTGAGCCTGGTAATGCCGCACCTTTATAACCATGCTGAAAATGAAATGATCAGTGCATCCGGAAGTTTAATAAGAATAAACGAGGATGTTGCAACTGGTGGCTGGAATAGATTTAATAATTTGGAAAGAGGAAAAAAACACAATATATGGTCAACTTATTATAACACATTTGACGGTTTTATACATTGGTCCGATGTTGCAGGATTTGGAGCCAAGAAGTTTATATTAGACGGAGACTTTACTCGGTTAAACACTTTTAGCAATGATGAAGAACGTAAAACTGCAATATCATTACAGTTAATAGCCGGGGGGCCTATTGCTGTAAGCGATCAATATAATACTATAGGAAAAAATATCTGGCTGTATCAAAATGAAGAAATGCTCCAATTAAATGCGGATGGATTCGTTGGGCAACCCTTATCCAGAGATGTTACAAATTCAAAAAGTCAAATATGGAAAGGACAAATGTCCAATGGCGATTGGATAGTCGCTTTTTTTAATAGGGAAAATACAACTCAACAACGATCAATAAATTTTTCCCAAGAATTGAATTTAACAGAAGGGAATGTACGGGATTTATGGAAACATGAAGATCTGGGAAGGAAATCATCTCTCTCCGATAATATAGCTGCGCATGGATGTAGGGTTTATAGAATTTCTGCAAGGCCACAGGCAGGTATACCTGTGTTTAGTATAAAAGAAGGTAACTACAAAGACAAACAGTATATTTCAATAACATCAGATACCGAAGAGGCTAAAATATATTACACGATTGATGGATCTAAACCAACAACATCTTCTAAACTTTATTCAAAGCCAATTGAGGTTTCTTCGTCAACCACATTGAAAGCGATGAGTGTTAAAGATGGATTATCAAACTCATCAATTACAGCACAAACTTATGTTATAGGTAAAATACCCGGACAAATAGAAATGTATGTTGCCGGAAGTTTTAGTAATTGGAAACCTGCCAATTATCCTATGACTTACATTGGAGATAATAAATGGGAAACTGAATCGGTAAAACTTTCATCAACCACATATACAATGAAATTCCTGAATACCCAAAACTGGTCTGGAGATGATTGGGGAGGAGTATCCGGTATAAGCGGTATTGCGAAGAAAACAACAGGTGAAACAAAGAACCTATCGTTTAAGATAACGGAAAAAGCATATTATAAATTTATATTTAATGATTATACACTTGAATATGAAATAGTGAAAACCGGTGAAAATCCCTTGTTTCTCACTGGTAGTGCAATGCCTTGCGGCTGGGTTAATAATACACCGGAAAGAATGACCTATGCTGAAAATGGATATACCTGGGAAGGTAATTTAAAAAAAGGTGAGTTTAAAATACTAACGGAGTTAAACGATTGGAAAAAATGTTATAATGCAAAAGCACCTAATACGATTCTTAGTTTAGATGGAAGCAAAGAGTCTGATTTAGTATATAATGAAGCAGGTAAAAATGATTATAAATTCTACGTAGCCAAAGCAGGTTCTTATATAATAACCGTCGACCTGACAGTAAAAACTATCAAGATAAAAGAAATTAAAGATAAAAATAAGATGGATATTATATGTATAGGAAATAGTATAACTGCAGGATATGGTTTATCTAATTTGCAAAATGCTTATCCGCAAACCTTAGGGCGATTGTTAGGTGACAAATATCAGGTTATTAATTATGGAGTTTCGGGAAGAACTTTACTTAAGAATGGTGATTTACCTTATTGGAAAGAACAAAATTTCACTTTGGCAACTAATAGTAATCCGGATATCGTAATAATAAAACTGGGATCAAATGATTCCAAACCTATAAATTGGAGTAAAAATTATTCCTCTTTCAAAGCTGATTTAATTGATATGGTGAAGATCTTTACTTCTTTATCATCGAATCCTAAAATATATTTAGGTACTCCTTTATATGTAAAACCTAAGTTAATAGAGGGAACAGCTCAAAACATTATAAGAGGTTCAATTATTAAAGACCAGATTATTCCGGTCATTAAAGAAGTTGCCAAAGAATATAATATTCAAATAATTGATTTTTATGAAATGTCAAACGGCTGGGGATCTGACATGTTTTCTGATAAGGTTCATCCCAATGCAGCAGGTGCGGGTAAAATGGCTGAATATGCAAAAAAGATAATTAGCCAGGAACCCGTAATAACAGGTCCAAAGTCAGTTCATTTTGACGCAGCAATCCTTAATGTCACAAATACTGAAAATATAATTGTAACGGGACGTAATTTAGTGGGAGATTTGAATGTCTCCGTATCCGGTGAGGGTTTCAATGTAAATACGAATAAAATATTAGTATCATCTATTGACAGTATATATGGTTGTAAGTTATCTGTAAATCTTAGACCTACTTCCATAAAAGAATATAAAGGTGCAATTGTAATTACGGGTGAAGGAGTGGATAGCCTGACCATCAATCTTTCCGGTAATGGCAGAGAATTATATTTAACCGGTGATGCTACACCTTTTGGATGGACAGCAAAGTCCTTGCCGATGAAAATGATAAGTGCAAATGATAAACTGGAATGGACCGGATATTTGAAAAATAAGCAATTTAAATTCCTTACAAACTGGGGGAAATGGAACCAATGTTATAATGCAACAGTTATTAACCAGATCGTTGAGACTGAAAGTAACACTGAATATGATATAAGATTTGTACCTTCCGAAGAGAAAGATTATAAATTCGTATTATCGTCTTCCGGTTATGCTACAGTTACAGTAGATATGAAAACAAAAAAAATTAGCGTTAAGAAAGTTCCATTAACAGGTCTTTGGGCAACAGGATCAGCTTTATCAAATCAGGTCGTCCCATTAGCGGAGGATGAAAATGGAATATTTAACTTAGCAACGAAATTACAAGCCGGAAATCTCATCTTTATGAATAGGAACGATATGAGTGATAAAACTCTTTACCTTTATCCTGTTACGGATGGAATAAAAATAGATGGAAAAACAACTGTCCAGATAAGTTCAAATCCAAGATTGAAAGGATGGACTATCACTAATACCAACGGATATCGGATTAAAATAAATTTAAATGGAAATTATGTAAACTCAAGTATTGTATATCCTAAAAAAGCATTATACTTGATTGGTGGTGCAACAGATGCCAGGTGGAATTTGAATAACGCCATTCCATTTATACAACATACGGATAACCCATTTTTATATTCATTAGAATGTAATCTGAAAATTAATAATATAGGAGAAGGTAACCAGTTCAAAATATTAGGGCAGAAAAGTTGGAATGGTTTCAGTTTTCATTCTCAGGTTAAAAATGAAGAGATGTCTGAAAGGATGAAATACATTGAACGGGTAGCACCGGCAAGTCCGGACAATAAATGGATCGTTCCGGTTACTAAACAAGGAAAATATAAACTTACAATAGATTTATTGAATGAAAAAATTACCGCGGAGAGTTTATTACTGATAAGTAATAATTTGAGAATGGCTGATAAAAGAAATTTAAATATTGAATTTAATTCTCAACCAAACTCTGTTCATATAAGATATTTAGATAATGATATAAGTTATGAATCAGAAATTAGTTTAATCTCCATAATAAATGGGAGTGTGATAAGATTATTGAAAACAAACCAGCAGGAAATAACCATATTAAACGTACCGCAAGGTAATTATATCGTAAAAATAGTCAATGGAAATGATATGATAAGCCGGAAAGTTTACGTAAAATAAAAGCTCTTCAACATCAATAAGTGTAATTTTTATATTGTCAGTATTCTATTAAATATAGATATTTAAAAAAGATAAAAATTTTTGGTTAAATCCCGGTATGGATCAGTGTAAACATGCCGGGATTGTTCAATTATTAAATCATCGGATATGAATACGTCTGCTGTCTTAAAAGAGATTTCTATAAGAAACCGCTTAGGCAAAGTATTTGGTCTGGAGTAAATCGTCGTTTGACGTACCAGATGCATTTGGTTTTGTTTGATATGAGTTGTCAATTCCTTTAATTGGTCATAAGGTAAAATTAATGCAATACGGCCATCAGGAGTTAATAATTTTCTACCTTGGTTGACTATGTTGTAAAATGATAAACTATCAGAATGTCGGGCGGCATTTCTCTTATTATCAGTGCTAACCAGTGAACGTATAAAGTATGGCGGATTGGAAACAATCAAATCATATGTATGTAAAGTCCCAAATTTCACAAAGTCGTCAAATGCCTTATTATAAATATGAATCCGGTCGTCAAATGGTGAAGAAGCTACGTTATCTTTTGCCTGTAAAAAAGCATCCTGATCTATTTCTATAGCATCGATCCGGGCATTACTTCGTTGGGCCAGCATTAAAGCTATTAGTCCAGTGCCCGTACCCACATCCAGGATGGTCCGGCATGAATTCACCTCAGCCCATGCACCTAACAGAACGCCGTCGGTACCCACTTTCATGGCGCATTTATCTTGTTGTATTGTAAACTGTTTAAACCGGAAATAATTGTTAGCCATACTTTGTTGATTGATAGCCGCAAATGTAAAAAAGAATTCCTAACTTTGGCACGTTTATTGCTTAATACAATTATGCAATGTAAAACTACAGTATGAAGAATAAAACAAGACTATTTAGCCAGGAATCGTACGATGACTTAGATGACAACTTAGGGATTGTTATGCCTATCCTTACGGAATGTGATGTGGATGAGGATTTTACAGAAGGTGTGGATAAGATTGGTAACTCTGTTCCGATCCTGCCGCTTCGTAACATGGTTCTTTTCCCCGGTGTAGCTATGCCCGTAATTGTGGGAAGGCCGAAGTCGATGCGCCTGATAAATGAAGCTGTAAAGAAAAAGAAACTCATTGGCGTTGTTTGCCAGAAAGAAATAAATATTGAAGATCCCGGATTAGACGATTTATATACAACCGGTGTTATAGCCGATGTTGTACGCGTTTTGGAAATGCCCGACGGCACGACTACTGTTATACTTCAGGGTAAAAAAAGGTTTGAATTAAATGAACTTACAGAGTCGGAACCTTATATGAAAGGCAATATTACTTTGCTTGAGGATATAATGCCTAAGAAAAGCGATAAGGAATTTGAAGCGCTTATCTCTACAATCAAGGATCTGACGATAAAAATGCTTAGTTCCATAACAGAACCGCCGCGCGACCTGATATTTTCCATAAAGAATAATAAGAATGTGCTTTACCTGGTGAATTTCTCCAGTAGTAATATACCGAGCGGTGCGGCAGAAAAGCAGGAATTACTTTTAATAGGCGATTTGAAAGACCGCGCTTACCGGTTACTGTTTATCCTTAACCGCGAGTATCAGCTGGTAGAATTGAAAAACTCTATTCAGATGAAAACGCATGAGGATATTAACCAGCAACAGAAGGAATATTTCTTACAGCAGCAGATCAAAACCATCCAGGAAGAATTAGGAGGCAATATCAATGAGATCGAGCTGAAGGAATACCGTGAAAAAGCGGCCAAGAAGAAATGGTCCAAAGCTGTGGCCGAAGCATTTGAAAAAGAACTTCGCAAGCTCGAACGATTACATCCCCAATCACCAGATTTCTCAATACAGACGCAGTATGTACAGACGATCTTAAATCTTCCCTGGAATGAATACAGTAAGGATAATTTCAGCCTGAAACATGCGCAGCGTATCCTCGACCGCGATCATTACGGACTGGAAAAGGTAAAAGAACGGATTATTGAACATTTAGCGGTGTTGAAGTTGAAGGGAGACATGAAGTCGCCTATCATTTGCCTTTACGGACCTCCGGGAGTAGGGAAAACATCTTTAGGAAAATCCATAGCAGAAGCTCTGAACCGCAAATATGTCAGGGTTTCGTTGGGAGGGCTGCACGATGAGGCAGAGATCAGGGGGCACCGCCGTACCTATATCGGGGCGATGACCGGACGAATTATCCAGAATATAATGAAGGCCGGAACCTCAAACCCTGTCTTTATCCTGGATGAAATAGATAAGGTGACGAATGATTTTAAAGGCGATCCAGCATCCGCATTATTAGAAGTGCTCGATCCGGAACAAAATAATGCTTTCCATGATAATTATCTGGATATTGATTATGATTTGAGTAAAGTGATGTTCATTGCGACGGCTAATAACCTCAATACCATATCGCAACCGTTGCTCGACCGCATGGAGTTGATCGAAGTAAGCGGATATATAATGGAAGAAAAGGTGCAGATAGCAGCAAAGCATTTGGTTCCTAAGCAATTGGAAGCCCATGGGATACCAAAGGGTAAAATAAAGATACATAAGAAAGCCCTGCAGGATATGGTAAGTTCCTATACGCGCGAAAGCGGTGTACGCGAACTGGACAAAACGATCGCTAAGATCATGCGTAAGCTGGCACGCAAACTTGCTTCTGACGAGCCTATACCTACTGTTATTAATCCTGAAAACCTGTATGAATATTTAGGAGCTGTGAAATATACCCGCGATAAATATCAGGGAAACGAATATGCGGGTGTTGTGACCGGATTGGCCTGGACGGCCGTAGGAGGTGATATTTTATTTGTGGAATCGAGTTTAAGCCGGGGAAAAGGCTGTAAACTGACACTTACCGGTAATTTGGGCGATGTTATGAAAGAATCTGCCATGTTGGCACTTGAATATATTCATTCGCATGCGGCTTTGTTTAATATTCCGGAAGAAATGTTCGAAAACTGGAATGTCCATGTGCATGTACCTGAAGGAGCCATTCCAAAAGATGGACCAAGTGCCGGAATAACCATGGTAACTTCTTTGGTTTCCGCTTTCACCCAGCGAAAAGTCAGGCGCAATATTGCTATGACAGGTGAGATAACGCTGCGTGGAAAAGTGCTACCGGTAGGTGGTATTAAAGAAAAAATACTGGCGGCAAAACGTGCCGGAATAAAAGAGCTTATACTTTGCAAGGAAAACAGGAAAGACGTAAATGAGATAAATGAAGAATACCTGAAAGGATTAACATTCCATTATGTTGAGGATATCCGTGAAGTGGTAGAATTAGCCATATTAAAGGAAAAAGTGGAAAATCCTTTATTTTAATCTATACTACAGCAGATATTTATATTTATCCCTTCAGCCTTCAGTTTGATATAAAATATTAATTATCAGGCGTTAGGGCTGAAAGGTAATCTTTATTTACCTTCAGCGTTTGAAAATTGACGATCTGCCACCACAGGAATCTTTGTACTATATTCCTATGTACGGTTTACAATAGAAAATACATCCTTAAGGGAAATTATGGACATTTGTACTACTTTTTAGATAAAAGTATACGGGAAAATCATGGATTAAATGTGATTATTTTACCGGACCACAGCTGTGGCCCGGTTGGATCACACGTGTGACCCGCTTCGGTCACAGATGTGACCTGAGTGAGTCACCCGGGTGAAAAGAAAAAAATGTCGTTTTGGATGGACTAACCGGTATAGGGAAAGTCATTAATAACCGGAAAGCAAAGAATTAAATGATCGTTATTTTTCCTCTTTTTCTTCTTCGGTATTCTTCTCTTCTTTTGTTTCTTCCTGTGGAGTAAATTCGGTAATTCCTTCTGAAATTAATAGATTATACCACGAAAGCAATTTTTTAATATCGCTGGGATAAACGCGTTCGCGGTCGAAGTCGGGGAGTATTTCCGCAAAGTAAGCACGAAGTTCATCCGGCTTTACACCCGTTAAGTTTAGCGATACTTTTCCTCCGTTTTCTTTGTTTTTAACGTTGGTAAGCACATCATATAATGGAACTTCTTCTTCCTGGGTATAAATGGCAATATCACCTAAGGATATTACTTTGTCTTTCGCGTAGGCAGGGATCCTTTTTTTATCGGCTAATGATTCAACGATTAACATATTCTTTCCCTGCGAAATAAGTTTAAATAATCCGGGTTTTCCCGAAATGGACAGGATAGTCTTCAACATAATCTTTGTATTTCAATAGAGTTAAAACTTTAATAAAAAAGCCACCCGGTTATGAGATGGCTTTCTGTATGGCAATAGAACCGGAGAAGTATATTTATACTCTCTTTTCTTTGATTCTCGCTTTCTTACCGGTAAGTGCACGCAGATAGTACAATTTTGCCCTGCGGACTTTCCCTACCTTATTGACAGTTATACTTTCGATAAACGGAGATTCAATAGGGAAGATTCTTTCTACTCCTACATTTTCCGACATCTTACGAACTGTAAAACGTTTTTTATCCCCGTGTCCGGAAATACGGATCACAACACCCCTGTATTGCTGGATACGTTCTTTGTTACCTTCTTTAATGCGGTAAGCTACAGTGATCGTATCACCACTTTTGAATGAAGGATGTTCCTTTTTGGTAGCAAACGATTCTTCTGCAATCTTAATTAAATCCATTGTTTTATAGCTTTTTATTAGTTGTTATTTAACGAAACGCAATTTAACGGGCAACTCTTCCCGCCAGAGATTACGTAAAGCGGATGCAAAGTAACGAAAGATTTAACTTATACGCAAACGGATCGGGTAATATTTTCTTTATCTCAACCACTTATCCACAAAAGAAATAAAATTTTTCCAGTCGAAATCGGTTACATCATGTATACCGGTGCGTATATGGTAACCGATCCGGTTCATTACCGGTTGGTTAACTGCCGGCATCGCGGCTGTTTCCAATCCTTTCATACCGTAGAGTTGGTAAACTTCTCCGGCGTGATAAGCCGAAAGGTATTCCCCTTTCGGATCGGCCCATTTATCCTCTTCGGCACTGGCCACATATAAAGGTCGGGGAGCTATTAA
This sequence comes from Bacteroidales bacterium UBA4116, assembly GCA_002381645.1. Lineage (GTDB taxonomy): Bacteria > Bacteroidota > Bacteroidia > Bacteroidales > Tannerellaceae > DFXE01. Next base: position 29,761 of record DFXE01000017.1, on the reverse strand, counting down.
TGAAAGTAATTGATGCTGGTCGAAAGTAAGCGCCTCCTCATTATTGGCATAATGGTTAAGGTTGTAGCAAAACCAGTGTGGAAACGTATTTGTTACCGATACAATCGTTTCACCGAATGTGCGTTTGGACAATGCCGCCCCGCCGCATCCGGAATTATTGGATATGACTACGGCAAAACGTGTATCTTGTGCTCCGGCCCAAAGTGCAGCCTTCCCCTGCCGGGAGTGTCCCATTAAAATTACTTTCGATTCGTCAATCCTGTCATCGGTCTCAAGGTAATCCATGATATGGCTTAACCCCCACGACCAGGCACCGATAGCCTGCCAGCTATTCCCTTTTATATCGTGTATGGAAGAAAACCCATAAAGCGGGAGAATGCTTTCGCAATGTTTATTTCTGGCATCCGGGAAAAAGTCTCCATACCAGGCTGTAACCACGCCATAGCCTGCGGAAAGGATCATATCTAAAGGCCAGCGTGATTTCTGGTTTCCACGGTTAGCATTCGTTGAAGGAATAATCTCCGGATCGTCCGAAATCGTTTGATTACCATTGAAGTTATACGATAAAAATACAGGAACTTTTCCTTTCACCTCATTAGGCAGGTACATCAAAATGATAGCTTCCCTCCTGATAAAGCCATTACTGAAAGTTACCTTTATTTGTTTACACGTAGCCTTTCCGTTGAAAGATTTGTTATTGGTATGTAACTCATCATAAGAGACAGAGATATTTCCTGAAGGTGTAAATCCAAACATCCCGCCGGCGAAAACGTTTAATAACTCCGGCCGTCTTATTTCCTCCCATTGCTTTATCGTATGGATATCCTCTCCGTTATTTGTCGTAAGGATAGGAGGTAAAATATATGACGGTACTTTACTTTCATCGTAAATAACGTCTTGTGCATGCAGTAAGAACAGCGGAAGGCAGCATATAACAACTAATAGTCGTTTCATATTAGATCTGGGAATAGGATAGGGGAGAAAGTACTCTATTCGTATTATTTGTAGCTGTATTGGCATATTCGGGAAGGTCTTTTATACGGTGCCAGTCGGGATGGCTTCCAAAAGCTTTCCATGCTTCATCATGGGTAGGTTTATCCTTATACCAGGTCAGATACATGAGAGCAGGCATATGCGGGCCGGCCAATACTTCCCCGTAACATACCGGATGAATGCCTACCTTGTCGAAGACCTTCATTTCGTCTACATTAAACATTTTTACTTTCCGTTGATTAGCCTCTTCATTGGGACTCCAGTAGTGACGTAACTCAAATACCGTCCTGTTTTTATCCGGCATTTTAAGTTGTGGAATAGCATCGAATGCTTCGCATAGATAAGATTCAAATTCTTTATAAACCGGATTGGAAGCCGACAGGTCGTAAAAGCTTTGAGCTGCTTTTTTAAATACGTTGTCTTTCCAGATGTCCCTTTTAACTTTCTGATAGGTATTTATATCCGGATAAACAAAAAGATATAAACGTTGCGCGTTCTCTGTTTCCGTGTAAGGTACAAATGCTCCAACTTTAATATGCTGCCGGTTATATGCCGGAATTAATACATTTTGGTAGAAACTGTCTAATTTGTCTCCCTTACCCGTGAGGGAGTAAATTCTCCACTCATAAATTTCTTTTTCACCGGTTACTTTTGCTTCATTTGCGGAAGCCATTCCTTTGGCAAAAGGAACTGTAGCCAACAACCCGGCTGCCTGTACAAACTTTCTTCTCTGCATAGTTTTCTCAAATTAGAAATAGAATTAGTATTAATGTAAAGTTTGAAAGTATCTAAATCGCTGTAAATTTATTATTTTTGATGAAAATTAGAGTAAGTGATGATGAAAAAGATATTTTTTCTTGTTTGTTTCTGTCTTTGTACACTATCCGGAATAAGCCAGACCGAACCTACGCTATTGAGGTTGGCCGATAAAGATAAAATGAACCATTGGGCAGATTCGGTGTTCGATTCGATGAGTTTCGACGAACGGATCGGACAACTGGTAATGGTAATAGCTAATCCTAAATCGGATAACCGCAATATGCAGAAACTGAATAAATACATCGATGAACTTAAGATTGGCGGTGTATTGTTTGCTAAAGGAGATCCGGTAACCCAGGCGGAAGTAACCAACCGGCTGCAAAAAGCATCGAAAGTACCTTTGTTTGTTGCACTTGACGGCGAATGGGGGTTATCTATGCGATTGAGTGGAACAACCCGTTTTCCGCGTAATATGATGTTGGGAGCCATAGAAAACGATTCGTTGATCACATTGTATGGTGAAGAAGTAGGACGGCAATGCCGGGAAATGGGTATTCATATCAATTTTGCCCCTTTGCTGGATGTTAACAGTAACACGGATAATCCGGTAATCGGCACCCGGTCGTTCGGCGAAAATCCCAATGCTGTGGCTGATAAAGGGATTGCATATGCTAAAGGTTTGGAGCGTTCGGGTATAATTTCCGTAGCCAAACATTTTCCGGGACATGGTGATACATCGGACGATTCACATCATACGCTACCCGTTATATATCATAACAGGGAACGGTTGGATAGTATTGAGTTGCTTCCCTTCAAGCGTTATATCTATGATGGGTTTGCCGGTATGATGACATCGCATTTATATGTCCCTGCCCTTGATAAATCAAAAGATAAACCGGCATCATTCTCAAACCCTATTGTTACGGGTTTACTTAAAAAGGAATTCGGTTTTCAGGGCCTTACGTTTACCGATGCATTGGCAATGAAGGGAGCTTCCACCAATAAAAAAGACAATCCTTCTGTTCAGGCATTACTGGCCGGTAATGATATATTAGTTGCTTCGGCTACTCCGATAACCGATTTCGGAGCGATTAAGCAAGCTATTGAAGACGGTTTGCTCGACCTGAAAGATATTGAATCACGCTGTTTGAAAATATTACGGTATAAATATCTGGCGGGTCTGAATAATTATAAACCGGTTCAAACCAAAGGACTTGCTGCTCGTATCAACTCATCACATGCTTCCTGGCTTGCGGCGAAATTAAACGCGGAAGGTGTAACCTTGTTGAAGAATGAAGCAGGTTATTTACCATTAAAGCAGTTGGATAAAAAGAAGATTGCCGTTCTTTCTCTGGGAAGTTCCGAGGGGAATGATTTTCAGAAGATGCTGAACAGGTACGACAGTGTGGCGTATTTTAGTATCGGGAGAAATGCCACAGCCGCACAGCAAAAAAAAGTATTTGATGAATTGAATAAATACGACGTGGTTATCTGCGGGGTACATACGGTGAGAATACCGGAAAGTGAATCATTGCGGCAATTGGCTGCAAAGAAAGAAGTTGTATTCTCTTTTTTCACCCAGCCTTACTTTATTAAGGATTATAAAAAGTCACTTGATAAAGCCAAAGCGATTATTATGGCATATGAAGGATCGCCGTTAGCGCAGGAATATGCTGCTCAGGTTGTGTTTGGCGGTATTCCCGCAAAAGGGAAGCTGCCTGTGTCAATTCCGGATATGTATTTTGCTGGGACAGGTGTTTTTACGGAAAAGACACGTTTAGGATATCACATGCCGGAAGAAGTCGGTGCCAATGACAAACGATTGGCCATAGTTGACGATATTGTGGCTGAAGGGTTAAAAGAAAAAGCGTTTCCCGGTTGTCAGGTGTTGGTAGCACAAAACGGATTTGTCATTTACAACAAATCTTTCGGTAATTTTACTTACGACAGCAAACAAAAGGTAAATGAAAATTCTGTATACGACCTGGCGTCCGTATCAAAAGCTTCAGGCACATTGTTAGCGGTAATGAAAGCATATGAAAACAAATTGTTTACCCTTAACAATAAGGTATCCGATTATTTTACCGAATTAAGAGATTCCGACAAAAAGGATATATTGGTCAAGGATTTGTTATATCATCAATCCGGCATTGTTCCTACTATTTCTTTTTATACGAATGCCATTGATAAAGAAAGCTATACCGGAAGCCTCTATAGTTCGGGAAAAACGGCAACTCATCCTGTAAAGTTCGATGCTAAAACGTATGTAAGGAATGATTTCTCTTTTCTTCCCGATATGATTTCAGATACCCTGAAGAACGGATTTACTACGGAAGCAGGACGGCATTTCTATATACATGATTCCTTTAAAGATACAATTATCAGCGAAATAAAGAAGTCACGACTCGGATCTAAACGTTATGCATATAGTTGTATTAATTTTATTATATTGCAGAAAATGGTTGAAAATGTAATGAAACAACCATTGGATAAGATACTTCGGACTGAATTCTATGATCGGCTGGGAGCAAAGAAACTTACTTATAATCCGTTGAGAAGTATGGACACGTTTCATATCGTACCGACGGAAAACGACCAGTTCATCCGCCGGCAGTTATTAAGAGGATATGTTCACGATGAAGCAGCTGCATTTCAGGGCGGTGTTTCGGGAAATGCAGGATTATTTTCAAATGCAAATGATTTGGCTAAGGTGCTGCAACTTTTACTTAATCAGGGAGAATATGGTGGAGAACGCTATTTGACAACCGAAACAAGCCGCTTATTTACCCAAAGTAAAAGTCCGCTGTCGCGCAGGGGACTGGGATTTGACAAACCGGCGGCAGGTAATCCAAAACAGTCGCCATGCGGACAATTAACGCCTGCATGCGTATACGGGCATACGGGCTATACCGGGACTTGTTTTTGGGTGGATCCGGATAATCAATTAGTCTATATATTTCTTAGCAACAGGGTAAATCCTACCCGTGCGAATAACAAACTCAGTTCGCTGGATATACGTACGCGGATTCAGGATGCGATATATAAAGCTATTGATAGGAAAAGCCAAAAAGATTCGTAATTTTGCCCCTTCTTTACTATTGATTATTCATTATATAAAACGACAGGTATGTTATTCGGACACGGTGACGATTTTTACAGTTTACAACAGGATGTGAAAATAAATTTCAGTTCTAATGTTTGGCATGGAGCAAATCTGGATAAACTTATTGAACATTTAAATACACAGTTCGAGAAAATCACCCGTTACCCTGACCCTGATGCCTCCGGATTAAAGCGTTTGCTGGCCCGCCGGTTTGAAATAAAGGAAGAAAATGTGGTTGTAACCAATGGTTCGGTTACGGCTTTTTATTTGCTTGCTCAGACGTGGAGGGGAGCAAAGTCCACCATTTTTGTACCCTCATTTTCTGAATATGAAGATGCCTGCCGTTTACACGATCATGTAATCACCTATTTCCCTAATTCGGAAGACTTATCAGAACTGTCGTTGGAAGGACAGGATTTCTGCTGGATATGTAATCCAAACAATCCTGATGGAAAGCTAATACACCGTACTGAATTATTGAAATTGATAGCTGCTAACCGGCAAACAACTTTTGTGATCGATCAGGCGTATGTTGCTTTTACGACTGAAGATATGCTTAAGTCGTCGGATTTGAAAGCGAATAAAAACCTGATATTGATACATTCGATATCTAAAGCGTATAATATTCCCGGTTTACGTATAGGGTATATTATGGCTTCGCCCTCTATTACCAAAGAGATAAATAAATATCTGATTCCCTGGTCGGTTAATGCCCTGGCTATCGAGGCAAGTAAATATATTTTGATTCATCCGGCCCAATTTACCTTACCCATACGCAAATGGCAACGCGAAACGGCGGAATTGATCTATCAGCTCAATAAACTGGACGGATTGGAGATTGTACCCACTTCGACCACCTTTTTCCTTGTAAGATTAAAAAATGGAACGGCTGCCGAATTAAAGAAGTATCTTTTAGATAACTATGGTATTTTAATCCGCGATGCGTCAAACTTTTATGGTTTGGATGAATCGTACTTTAGGCTATCTACTCAAACAACAGCTGAAAACCTGCAGTTAGTCGAAGCTATAAAAGAATGGCTAAAAGAAGTAGCACTTCCTTATTAATTATATAGCGTGGATAATTACTGTCGTCATTCAAATAATAAATAACTGTGAAAAAATAAAGGATAATAGGTTCAGGTATTATGCAATAGTGAAAATATCGGAATGATTTGTCGTAAAGTATTAAAATAGTACAATCTCATCATCATAATATCGTTGAATTTGATTAATTTTGTACGATTAATTTTATATCAAGCAAACTTAATCAATATGGCAGTTTACTTAAACGATGTCTCAAGGACATTTGGGGAATATCTACTGATTCCTGGATTGACAACCAAACTATGCGTACCTTCCAATATTTCTTTACGAACTCCGCTTGTTAAGCATAAAACAGGAGAAATGCCGGCTATCCGGCTGAATATTCCGTTTGTTTCGGCTATCATGCAATCGGTATCCGGACCGGAATTAGCGATTGAATTAGCCCGTAACGGAGGGCTTTCTTTTATTTTTGGTTCGCAACCGGTAGCGAGTCAGGCTGAAATGGTTCGTAAAGTGAAGAAATTCAAAGCCGGTTTTGTTGTAAGCGATTCTAATCTTACTCCCGATGACAGGTTGTCTGACGTTGTTGCTTTAATAAACAAAATGGGACACTCTACTATAGGAATTACAGAAGATGGTTCTCCGAACGGGAAATTATTAGGATTAGTCACAAGCCGGGATTTCCGTGTGGAAAAAGATAATCCTTATATGAAAGTGAAAGATTTTATGACGCCTTTCGATAAGTTGATCGTCGGCAAATTGGGAATAAGTTTGTCGGAAGCTAATCAGATTATCTGGGAGAATAAACTAAATACATTGCCTATAATAGACAAAGATCAGAATCTTGCTTATTTTGTTTTTAGGAAAGACTATGATAATCACAGGGAAAATCCATATGAATTGTCAGGTGATGATAAAACCCTGTTAGTTGGAGCAGGTATTAACACACGTGATTATAAAGAGCGTGTTCCTGCTTTGGTTGAGGCCGGAGCGGATGTGTTGTGCATTGACTCCTCTGACGGTTATTCCGAATGGCAGAAAGAAACCTTGGAATGGATCAAGCAGGAATATAATGGTAAAGTTCTGGTAGGTGCAGGAAATATAGTCGATCGGGATGGTTTTGACTATTTAGTGAATGCCGGAGCCGACTTTGTGAAAGTAGGTATCGGAGGTGGTTCCATCTGTATTACCCGTGAGCAAAAAGGTATTGGCCGTGGACAGGCAACTGCTATTATGGATGTGGCTAAAGCGCGTGACGAATATCTGAAAAGTACTGGTACATATATTCCAATTTGTAGCGACGGAGGATTAGTGCACGATTATCATATGGTTTTAGCTTTGGCTATGGGAGCTGACTTCCTGATGATGGGCCGGTATTTTGCCCGTTTTGATGAATCGCCGACTAAAACGCTTCGCATCGGAAATAATTATGTGAAAGAATATTGGGGCGAAGGTTCTAACCGTGCCCAGAACTGGCAGCGCTATGATATGGGCGGGACTGAAAACCTTAAATTTGAAGAAGGGGTGGACAGTTATGTTCCCTATGCCGGAAAAATGAAAGACAATCTCAATACTACTATAGGTAAAATTAAAGCTACCATGTCAAGCTGCGGTGCAATTACGATTGAAGAGTTGCAGAAGAATGCTAAAATAACACTTGTATCTTCTACCAGTATTGTGGAAGGAGGAGCTCATGATGTTATTTTAAAAGAACAGACTTAATTGATTATATAATATATTACTAAGCCCGACTTTATCTTCTGAGTGATCAGTTGAAAGATCGGGCTTTTTTAATCTTTAACACTTGAAACATTATGAGAAAAGAATTGTTACTATGTACGATTATGCTATTAAGTATGCTACAGGTAAAAGCTACTGAAAAAGAAACTATCCGGATCTCAACAAATGAAACCGACCTGATCCTCAAGGTAGCGCCAAACGGTCGTCTCTATCAATCTTATTTGGGAAAACGGTTGATGAATGATATTGATCTTAAACATTTACCGTATTATATTAATGCAGGATCAGATGGAAGTAATTCTCCACGGGGATGGGAGGTTTATCCGGGTTCTGGAGCCGAAGATTATTTTGAACCGGCATTAGCTATTACCCACAATGACGGGAATATGACTACCATTTTGAGTTATGTATCTTCAGAGACCCAAAAAGTGGATAACAATGTGACGGAAACTAAGATTTACCTGAAGGATAAAGTTTATCCGGTAGATGTTACAGTGCATTATGTAACATATGCTAATGAGAATGTTATCAAAACATGGACAACTTTAAAGCATAAGGAAAAGAGACCGGTCACTTTATGGCGGTATGCATCGAATATGCTTTATTTTGAGAATAAACGTTATTTCTTAACTGAATTTAGTGGAGATTGGGCCAAAGAGGTAAACATGAATACGCAGGAATTGCTTTTTGGCAAGAAGGTTTTAGACACAAAATTAGGATCAAGGGCAGCAATGCATACGTATCCTTTTTTTGAAGTAGGGCTGGATAAAGTACCTTCTGAAAATGAGGGTAATGTATTAATGGGAACATTAGGCTGGACAGGAAACTTCCAGTTTACCTTTGAAGTGGATAATGCGGGAAATTTACGTGTTATTTCAGGTATTAATCCATATGCTTCGGCATATGAGCTGAAACCGGATGAAGTTTTTACTACTCCCGAATTTATTTTTACATTAAGTGATAGTGGAACCGGAAAGGCAAGTAGGCATATACATGACTGGGCACGCGGATATCAAATTAAAGACGGTAAGGGGGACAGACTTACATTGTTAAATAATTGGGAGGCCACTTATTTTGATTTCGATGAGCAGAAATTGGAAGAGCTTATGAAAGAAGCTAAAAGTTTAGGTGTAGATATGTTCCTTTTAGATGATGGATGGTTTGCAAATAAATATCCCCGATCCAGCGATAATGCTGGTTTAGGTGATTGGGAAGTTAATAAGAATAAACTGCCTAATGGTATTCCTCATTTAGTAAGATCGGCCAAGGAAGCCGGTGTTAAATTCGGTATATGGATTGAACCTGAAATGGTAAATCCTAAAAGTGAGTTATTTGAAAAACATCCCGAATGGGCTATTCATTTACCTAACCGTGAAACATATTATTTCAGAAATCAATTGGTTCTGGATTTAAGTAATCCTAAAGTTCAGGATTATGTATTTGGAGTAGTTGATAAAATAATGACAGAGAATCCGGACCTGGCCTATTTCAAATGGGACTGCAACAGCCCGATAACAAATGTATATTCACCTTATTTGAACGAGAAACAAAACCAACTTTACATTAATCATGTTAGGGGTGTTTATAATGTATTTAAACGGGTAAAAGATAAATACCCTGATTTACCGATGATGTTATGTTCCGGTGGAGGAGCACGTTGTGATTATGAGGCGTTAAAATACTTTACGGAGTTTTGGTGCAGCGACAACACGGATCCGATCCAGCGTTTATATATCCAATGGGGATATTCTCATTTCTTTCCTCCAAAATCCATGTGTGCTCATGTAACAAGCTGGAATAAAAATACAAGTATCAAATTCCGCACAGATGTAGCTATGATGTGTAAAATGGGCTTTGATATCAGCTTGAAGGAAATGAATGAAAATGAACTTGGCTATTGTCAGTCTGCCGTTGCTAATTATAACCGTTTGAAGACAGTAATTTTGGATGGAGATTTTTTCCGCCTGGTTTCTCCTTATGAAAGCAATCATACGGCGGTTATGCATGTAGGTAAAGATAAAAAGAAAGCAATTTTATATGCTTATGATATTCTCCCACTTTATGGAGAAAAAATTATTCCGGTAAGATTACAAGGCTTAGATCCTAAAAAAATATACAAAATAGAAGAAATTAATCTGATGCCAGGAGAAACATCCCGATTATCCAGTAACGGACAAACGTATACAGGTGATTATTTAATGAAAATAGGATTGAATGCTTTCACCACGACTGGAATAAGTAGTCGGATAATTGAAATAACTCAACAATAATGAAAAAAACTACCAATATGAGTTGCACAATAAAAAAAAGTCAATATCTTTGCACCCGTAATCAAAAACGATGGTGCCATAGCTCAGTTGGTAGAGCAAAGGACTGAAAATCCTTGTGTCCCCGGTTCGATTCCTGGTGGCACCACTTTTAAAAGAATGCATTTAGGTAAAAGCCTTGAAAACAGCAGTTTTCAGGGCTTTTTTCATATTCCTTATATAGCTCAAAATGGACATTCGGGGACAAACCGGAGTAAGCGAATCGTAGGTTTTTTATAAGCCTCAAAAAAACCTACGATTATTGACCTAAGTCCCTATTTGTCATCGTTTTGCATAATCTAAATTCCTCCATGTTTCCGTAGTTTTGAAATAGTTTTACCACTTTAAATTCTACGAAAATGAAACAAGAAACATTGAACATTTTGTTCTTTTTAGCATCAAGACCACTTAAAAGTGGTGAGTATCCAATCGTAATTAGAATTACAGTAAACGGTCACTCGGATCAAACGACGATTAACCGGACGGTTGACCGTAAGTTATGGAACCAGGCAAAAGGTTCGTGTAAAGGGAAAGATCGAATCTCCAAAGAAATCAATGATTATCTTTCCGATCTAAGGGCAAGTATAAATACTATCCATAAAAATCTTGTTCTTTCTGAAGCTTATATTACTCCTCGCACAATACTGACAAAGCTATTTAATCTAGAAGAAAAGCAGACAGTATTGAAAGTGATGAAGACCGAGATAGAACGTATGGAATCTCTTATTGGCATAGACTATGAAAAAGTTACTCTCAATCGCTACTGGAATTGTTATCGTTGTGTAGCCGAAGTTATCAAACTCCATTATAAGAAAGAGGATATAACATTCCCTGAACTAAACAATGAATTTGTCCATAGGCTTGATTATTATTACAAAAAGGAAAAGAAATCTCCTTTGAGCACAAATACTATTGTAAGGTACATGAAATGTTTCAAGAAAATTGTGAATATGGCTCTTGACCAGGGATTGATGAAAAAAAATCCATTTGCCGGATGTAAGTATGTTCAGGAAGAAACCGACCCAACCTTTCTAACAAAAGAAGAACTTCAAAAAATTGAAGAAAAGGAATTTGAAATAGAAAGGCTCAGGGTAGTAAAAGATGCCTTCGTCTTTTGTGCCTATACCGGTTTGGCTTTTACGGATGCGAAGGAACTTACTTATAATGACCTCGTAACAGATAATAATGGCAAGATGTGGATACGTAAAGGACGTCATAAAATCAAAAAGAATAAAGCGCGATGTACTTCTATTGTTCCTTTACTTGAACCGGTAATAAAGATTTTAGAGAAATACAAAGACCATCCCAAGTGTATTGAAGCTGGTGTTTGCCTGCCCTTTTACAGCAATGCAAATATGAATTCTTATCTCAAGGATATTGCTGCATCCTGTGGAATTGAGAAGAATTTGACGACACACATCGCCCGCCACACGTTTGCCACGACTATTACCCTGGCGAACAAAGTTTCTTTGCAGAATGTATCTAAAATGCTGGGGCATTCTTCTACCCGTATGACCGAACACTATGCGCGGGTATTAGATCAGAGCATTATGGAAGATATGGAAAAAGTATCATTAAGATTAGCCCTTTGATCGACCACTGGAAAAGAGAATCCTTTCAGATTCTCTTTTCATTTTTAACGACATACATTCTATTTAAATATTCGCAGATAACAAGCCTGTTCCTACCCTAAAAATATCTATATTTGCATCATTATGAACTGTTTGAAATACTGATATGGATAAGCTACCACCCATACAAAAGATTCCCGAAGCCTACAGCGCTATTGCCGATAACCGAGTTGTAATTTCTGAAAACTCTGCACTTGTAGACTCCTCAGATCATAGCAAGAGGTATACTGTCACATGGGATGGCGACCTGTATACTTCTAATGATAACGCATCCATCTGGCAGGGATATGCGGGTTATCCGATGATAGCAGTTTTAATGTTACAGGGTAAATTACCTTTTAATAAATCTATTGCATCACATTTCAGTGGAATAAACTGGAAAGAGCTTAATACAAAACATAAGAATAAATATGACAAGGCAGTAGCAGAGATATTAGGTTTACTGAAAGATAAGGGAGTAGATACCGAAATGATAAATGAAGAAATAAATAAAGTTTATGAAAACATCCGTACATTAGAAATATCTAACAAAAGAAGCAGTATAAAGCAAGTAAAATTAACCTGATACTATATCTTTCTCAACTGCGCTTTTTTAATCTCATCAATATGTGCATAAGACCAATCAGCAAAACGTTCAATCAGCGGCAATAAATCCATTCCCAAAGCCGAAAGGTCATATTCTACCAGGGGGGAAGCAATCCCATACTAAGTGGAAAAGATTGCTTCAGGCATGTCTGCCTTCGCAATGACAAAAAAATAAAATATCGTTAAAAGGAACTGTCTAAAAAGTTATTTTTGTTATCATATTGTCATTGAGTCGACTTCCCTCCTTGAATTGAGAATCGACAGAGCGAAACGGAGCCGACAATTGTTTCTGACCGTAGGTAAGTATCTCTTTTATAAAATAAGATGCTTCGCTAAGGCCCAGCATGACAGTAATGTTACAATTTGATAAGTCAATCTGATTTTTTATGCAATCTCCAATTTTATATATTACTCTGATTATTAGAATTTTATGAAGTTATCATCCAATTTTACACCCTAAAATGTAAATTTGGGTGTTTTTATATATTATAATTACTCTTGATAATCGAAACCAATCTCACTAGCAGTATGAATAATTTCGTATAGTATTTTTAATAATATATTCATTTCATTTCTTTATATTTTTCTGTCCATTGATTGATTGCATTCCAAATTTCATCTGTATAATAATTATTAGTTTTCTTAATTTGATTGTTCTCCCAGATTGCTTTCTCAATATCTTCTGATGTCATATTCATTTTTGCCCAATCATTAAAAATTCGAATACGTCTTCTTAATTCAGCAGTAAATTCGTCTGAGGTAAAATCTCTCCAGCCTCTGATTCCAGTTTGTTCTTTTAAGGGTTTGTAGTATAGTAATCCTGTAAAAATATCCTCATAATTGAAGTTCTTTATGGAATCTTTTGGAATAGCATCAAACATACTTTTCCCAAAAGGAGTATTCTTTAAAGAAAAGCCAATATCCGTTTTATTTAATGATTCGAAAAGGTAATCCCATTCACCATTTTTAACGACAAAATAACTGCCTAATTCTGTAATAGCTAATCCCATAAGATAAACACTTGCTACTTTTCCTTTGTATTCGTCTGCTAAATATCTTCCTGTATTATGAAGCAAATTCCCTTCCCAATAATGGTCTTTCAAGAAAGCATGCTTATAATTCATTATTACGAAGGCTTTTTTTCTTGTATCATTACTTGAGTATATCGAGTCATAACGATGAATTATATTACGAGCCATGATACTATCTCTGTTGTTGTAAGATTTTTCTATTGCTTTTTGGTAGTCTTTTGCAGAATTTACTTTGTACCAGTCAAACTCTACATCGGAAGGGTGTACCAATAATCGTTTTTCAGAGGGTAGACTCCGATTCAATTCCGAAATTTGCATCAACAGCCACGGAAAACTGTATGCCATCCAGTACGGCGTGGAATCTGCATCCCTGAATATTTCTGTAACCTGCTTGCGCATGGATATTGAGTCATTTGGCGGAGAAACCAAGAATTTATTAATACGCTCATCAATATTCGTAACCCCTACCTCAGTATATATATGGCCTACATGTTCGATAAAATAAGGATCGCTGACAATCTCTTTTATAAGTTCATATTGTGTAAATTCGGCATGCTCTCTCTCACAAAAAATAACAATATCATAGTTCTCAAACAAACTTATGATATAATCTTTTGCAGATGTATTTTGTTCTTTCAGAAAACTTTCCAATGAATTCTGACTTTGTGCGGACAGTATGGAAAATAAAAATAATATCAATGATAAAATGTTTCGTTTCATAATTTCTTATTATTGCTTCTTATTAAAGACGCAGATTGTTAGTGAAATGTTACAAAGTAACTATGATAATCATCGACCATTTATTACCGAAATGTTCCATAACCATCCGGAACGGACAATTTCCGTATAGGGATATTTTTTCAAAAATTCTTTCATTCTAAATACTTGTATTTCAGCTATTCTTACCCGCAGGTTAGTGAGTTACCTCACCGTAAGTTATTGTTTCCCAGCATAAATAAGAATATCTTTGCACTTTCTAAAAGTAAGTAACTGCATTATTGCACGCGAAGATAAAGATTATGTGTAGAAATAAAGATATTGCGATTTATTATTTTTCGGCGACTGGTAACAGCTTGAAAAGTGCATCTGTTATCGCTTCCCGCTTCGACAAGTCAGAATTGATAAAAATAAACCGGATGAATGTGATGGAGCATCCCGGTTCGCCCATTATAGGGTTTGTATTCCCCGTTTATATGGGAGGTGTACCCGATATCGTCCACCACTTTCTGGAAAATTTCCCTTTCCAAAAAGACACTTATTACTTTTCTGTGGCAACCTATTATACCTATAAAGGGCATACCTTACCTATAGTAAATAAAATGCTCAATAATAAAGGGTTCAGGTTGAGCTATGGCAACTACATCCCTACTGTAGGCAATTGCCTGAAAGAGTATGAAGTTAAGGAAAATAAAAGACCTTCCATTCTGAAAAAGTCAACTATCATTACCGAAAGAATAGCGGATGATATAAAGAATAAAACTGAAAAGCAGTTATCACATTACTGTGTTATTTCGGAAAAACTTCATAAGGGTGCTTTCAAACTCTTTTTCAAAGATTCTCATCGTAAGTTTACTGTGGATAATAATTGTATCGGCTGTGGAATATGCAGCAAGGTTTGTCCGGTAGACAATATTGTGATGAAAGATGGTAAACCTCAGTGGGAGGCAAATTGTGAATCGTGTCACGCCTGTGTACATTGGTGTCCCAAAAACGCCATAAGCATCGGCAAATCCAAAGGAAGATTACAATACCATAATCCGGATGTTAAGATGAGTCATCTATTATAGAATAGATAAGTTGCCTGATTATAATGCTATTACCAATTTAGATTACTTCTATTCCTGTGATTTTTCCTGAATCTTCCAGCCCCCCGGCAAAGGTAGTTACGTGTTCTTATCGCCGGAGCAAGGTCGGAGCCGCTAAAGCGATTTTCTGGAAAAATCATCCTCGCTGCACTCCGGTATTTTTCCGAAAAACCTTGCACCGCCGGAACACTCACTTTTGAGAGCCTGTGGACTGAAACATTTCCACGCTAATATTAACTCAAAAGTAAAAATCATGAAACTATCCGAAGCAGAAGTAGTAGTAACTACACAGCAGCAGATCGAACAGGCTTCCGGTAAAGGAGACTGGTTCCATCTGGCAGAATATGGAGATGCGGGAGAATTTTACAATGCCTGTTGTTTGTATTTTCCCGAAGAATGTAACCCCTTGTTCAGGTATCCTGCATGGGAGAATATACCCGATGCACTAATCAACGAACAATGGTTTTCACCCAATTTCTTTGAATTCAGGGATGCGGTTGAACGGATTGATGAAGAGGAAATAGACTATTTCCTAAAATGGTGCGAATATCACGGGCATAATATAGCCGATGATGATCCGCACCAGTTAGTTGCCCATTTTCAGGAAATACATACGTCTTATCCTGAGTTTGAATATGAAGAACCGGATATTCCCGTAGATACGTATTCCTATCAGAATCCTGTAGGTACGAGTTGTAACACCGAAAGGTATTGCGTAGAAGTTTTTGATGATAACTATGATTAAAAACCTACACTATGAAAATAGAATTTTTAGGAATTGTATATCCAACTAGTCAGGAAGCAATGATTGCTTTTGTAGACATTCTGAATTTATTGATCTCATCCGGGAATATCATGGAATTTAATACCCGATTATTACAAAAAGACCAGTGCAGTAACTTATCGGCACATTATATGTGGTCCTTTGCCGATTATACTTTCAGCCTGTGGCAGAGAGTAGGATATGGCTCGGATATGTGTTTTGAACATAAACTATTGGAATTACAGTTCGTAACCTTTGTCTGTCAGGACAGGAAAAGATCAGAAATAACAACTCACTAAAGTATAAGATATAATTAACAAAATCACCAGAAAGAGTGGCCGCAAGGCTGCTCTTTTTTCATTTATACCCTGCAAGATTATGAGCAAGAAATACGAAGCACCACAGGAAGTGCGATCACTCGAAAAGATGATAAATGACTTTTCATACCGCAACGGTCTGAACCCAAAAGATGTTTTGGACGACCTGCTTGTCTATATCATACATGGATTTTCACCTCTGGCTCCTCCCCTTAAAACATGGCGGTACAAAAAGGAACAAACCCGGGTTTTCTGGGATATGCTGTGCGAATGGATTCAGATAATGGACAAGCAGCTTAAAACCAAAGAATGGTTCGACCCGTTCGGCGATCTCTACATGACCTTTACTTCACGGTATCATCAACAGAATACCGGACAGTTCTTCACCCCGGTATCCATTTGCGAATTAATGGTTATGACCCTGCAAGGCAAAAAGACTACCGGTCAGAAAATATGCGATCCCACTTGTGGCAGCGGACGGTTGTTATTAGCTTACCATGTCCATAACCCCGGTAACTATCTTGTAGGCGAAGACAAAGCCTATAGTTGTTGCCTGATGTCTGTCGTGAATTTCCTCATTCATGGCTGCGTAGGTGAAATAATCTGGCACAATAGCCTGTTACCGGATAGTTTCAGTGGTGGCTGGAAGATTAACGAAACGCTGAACCTGACTGGTGTGCCTACCGTAAGACAAATAAACCGGGAAGAATATCTAAAAAGATAAAACAGGTAGGTTATCCTATCAATTAAATCCATTCAACACATAAGGGTATCCGACAAACCGGGTGCCCTTTTTCAATTTCAACTATAACAATCATCACTGAAAATAAAAAATAATACCGGAAGCTTTCTTTTCCTTCAGGCAAAGGTAACCCCATGTTCTTAACGCCCCGTCAAGGTCAAGCCGTTCCGGTTTGCGTAAAAATCATCCTCGCCGTTGGCTGCGGTATTTTTCCGCCAAAACCTTGCCGTGGCTAAACATGGACCTTTGGAGAGCCTGAAAGGAAAGAAAGCCCGGCATCATGTTGGTGCGGGGCTATGTCAAATCAAAAAACAGTAACCATTATGAAAACTATTTTCAGTGATGAATTGAAATCACGTTTAAACCATGCCGCAGAAAACGGCAGTGTGATTGCATCCGCTGTTCTGGCAGAGTTGAAATCAGGCAAAGACGTATCCGAAGTGATACGCGGGTCGGCAAACTATTTCTCCACCAAGAGAAAGAAAACAACTTATGATAATTACGCATCGGTAAAAATCGTATTTACGGCATGTACCAAAGACATTACCAACAAGAATTTCCCCGACAGGCTGAATCCGCAGGCTCCGTGGTTTCCCGAGAACCGGACGGAAGTCGATCCTTCCACATTTGTCGGGTACTTTAAGAATCTGCCCGATTACACATCCAAAGAAATGGATTTCTTCAACAGTGCCATCTGTCTGGACAGTAAGGTAACTATCAAGCTCTACGATAAGATGAATGATATTATCGAAGCCTACAAAGGAGAAAATTATTCGCCCATTGTAAAATACGGAGAAACAACACTCCATAACTCCTGTATGCGCAGTGAAGACGTAGCCCGCAACGCTGCCGACTTCTATCATAATTTTGCCGGAGCAAAGATTTTGGTAGCCAAAGATTCAGCCAATAATATCCTGGCACGTTCTATTGTATGGCCCAAAGCCGTGTGGACAAAAGATGAGGAAGAAGAAACCATTTCTGTTATGGACAGGGTTTATTTCACCCATACATTTATCCTGCAAAATATGTATGAGTATGCGCGCAAGATCGGTATACAACTCAGGAAGAAAGTAAACGACTATGAGCATGCCTGTTCTTTCATCGCGCTAAACCCGATTGAAAAGTTCGGTATTTCTACATTGACGGTGTTGGAAGACCTGAAACTGGTCATCCGGGTTCCCGCATCCAAATGGCACAAGAAAGGTGCACCCTATCTGGATACATTCAGTGAAATTCATATTATAGATAAATCTTCCGTTGAACTATCCAACTTTTATAAGGAAAATCAACTCGGAACCTGCCGCGGAACTTACGGTAAAGCCAGCCGTAATACCTACTTCTGCCCTCTTTGCGGCAATACACATAATGACGATACAGCCCCCTTGTGCAAACCCTGCCAAAAGAGCATATATGTAGATACTCCTTTCGGTTATGCCATCGAAGGTAAAGCTGTCGATTACAATGGAAAATTATACCCTTCCGTACTTTTCAAGAAAGGTCGTCCCATAGCCAATTTCAGACTATATCTCAAACTCGAACGGCTGTTTTAATTTTCTTCTCTATACAATGTTTATCAACCTTTAAAAACAATCCTCATGCAACTATTACTTGATTTATATAAAATATCCTCCCCATCGAGGAAGGAAAAAGAAATGATCCGCTTTATTACCCGCAAGTTCGAAGAAATGTCTGTACCCTATGAAGTAGACAGGCATGGTAATATCTATGCCACCAAAGGCAATGCAGAAACTTATCCGTGTGTGGTAGCACATACGGATGAAGTTCACCCCAAAAGAGCCAAAGGATATGAAGTTGTTAACTTCCGGGATGCTGTGATATTGGGCTTCAATATGCAGAAGAAACAGTTTGTCGGTATCGGAGCCGATGATAAAAACGGTATCTGGATATGCCTGAAATGCCTGGAAGAATACGAATATATGAAATGTGCCTTTTTCATGGGCGAAGAAGAAGGCTGTATAGGCAGTAACCGCGCCAATATGGCTTTCTTTGACGATTGCCGCTATGTATTACAATGCGACCGCAAAGGAAACAACGACTTTATCACCTCCATTTCCGGAATGGAACTATGCTCGAAAGATTTCATAAAAGACATCAACCTGCCTGCACATGGCTACAAAGTCAATCACGGGTTACAGACCGATGTCGCCATTTTAAAACAACGCGGACTGGAAGTCTCATGTGTTAATATTTCGTGCGGATACTACAATCCGCACACCAATGAAGAATACACGAAAATAGCCGACCTGAATAAATGCCATCAGCTGGTAAAACACATTATTGAAACTTGTACCGACCGTTATGAACACCATTATGAGCCTTATAGAAGATGGTTCGGCAGATATGGTATTCATTATCCATACGGTTTTGGAAATTCATATGATTTTGAGGATGATGAAACAATAATTCCCCAAAGCCGCAGGCATTTTAAAAATAAACCATCCAGACAAAGGGATTATAACAGTCTCTTAAATGTCATGTCAAACCGGTTGGCTTTTGATAGTTCATTGACGGTTGATGATCTGATGGATATTTATAAAGACAGATTTCCGGAAGCCGAAAGGCAGGATTATGAAACGGCATACAGGGAAATTATGGGATAATATATAATAAGTAGTAAAATACTGACATGAAAAAGCAGAAGCAAGAAGATATGAGTGATTGGATGGAAGAAGCCAAAGCAATAGCTAAAGCCGAAAGGGAACTCGGCATAGAGAAATGGGTGGTTCTATCCATCGAATACCAGACAAAGGACTACCGCTGTGTAGTCCTTTACCGGTATGACCTCCCCCGGGAATTATACGAAAAGTACCGCTGGGTAGTTCGTTGGCGGCAGGCACGATGCCAATGCCTGCACCCACGGGAAACCGTTCAGCTTTACCATTCCTATTATGACAAACGAACCGGATTGAGAACCGATTTTAATTCCTGTTTATCCAGCTTGGCGGCATCCAAAGCACAAATAACCATTGCCAAAAAACGGGAACAGGAGTATCTTGTCTGGCAAAGGCAAAATAACCTGTTCTTCGATGAGAATACCGATGAAGAACTGGTTAAATTCCGGGAGAAGCTGAAAAAGAAAGAAGAAAATTATAATCTGCTTTACCGGAATATCCAAAAGGCTGTAGAGGAACATAAACAATAGTAACTCGATATTATTTCGCCTTAATATTCAATACCGGTTTTACAGTATCGAGAATAATTGCTGTATCTTTTATAGCTTCAATAATTAAATCTTTGTCCTTGTATGCCATTGGTGATTCGTCAAGCGTAGATTTACAAACCGATGTAGAATAAATACCATCCATTTCTTTTTTGAACTCTTCCATATCCAGCGTTTTTAGAGCCTTATTTCGAGCCAAAACACGTCCCGCACCGTGAGGGGCAGAATAGTTCCAATCCGGATTGCTTTTCCCTTCACAGATCAGTATCCCGTCACGCATATTGAATGGTATTACCATTTTTTCTCCTTTGTATGAACGGATGGCACCTTTTCGGATTATCCAGTCGGTAGTATCTATGAAATTATGCATAGAATATACCGAATCCACCGAATGAAACTCTTCACCCAAGTCTTTAAAAATAGCTTGCGACATAACTTTATGATTGAATTGGGCATAGGTCTGAGCGATCACCATATCCACAAGGTATGCGTACATATCCTCTCCTTCAAGCATATACTCTTTCTTATCCACCTTATATCTTTTTGCTAATTCTTCCAGTTTTTGCGGAATATCAGATGTTGGTTGCGTAGTTTTAGTTATTTGCTTGAATTCGTCAAAGTATTCCTGTGTTAATCCTCTTTGGGCAAGCATTTTCTTTGCATGATAGTTACAAATCTTCAAACCGAAGTTTCGCGAGCCGGAATGTATGGTCAGGTAATGCGAACCATCGTTTGTCGATTCTCCTACCTCGATGAAATGGTTTCCACCGCCTAAAGTACCAATGGAATAATAAAAAGTATCTTCTTTAATCCCTATCTTATTACATAGTTGGACAATATACTCTTTATCAACTGTTATCAGAGTTTTCTCCTCATTAGAACGCTTTGTCCATTCTTTTTGGAATGCGGTAAGGTTTTTATTTACAGCTTCGAAATACGATTCTACCCACCAATTATCGTAATTCTTTTCTTTGCGGATGTTCATCCCCATAGGTACAGAACGTCTGATAGCATGATCGAGAGTTGGTAAGTTATCAGTTTCAATACGTTTGTTTAATTTATGGGTAGTAACCGAACAACCTATATCCACCCCGATATAGTTGGGATTAACCATTGTTGTCATCGGCATGGTAAAACCTATAACAATACCTTTACCTACATGGGTATCGGGCATGATACGCACTTGTACACCTTCAGATATTTCATTATTTAGAATGTTCTGAACCAATTCGATCGCTCCTTCTTCAATCTCGTCTAAGAAGATCTTACAGTCCTGATTGTATTTTCCTTTTAATTCTATCATATTAATTCTTTTTTTAATAAAAAACGAAGCAACAAACGGAGAAAGATCGTGCAGGATTCGAACCTGCGGTGGCCACTTGAACGAAGTAACTCTCTCCTACGGCATTCGTTATGTTAAGAAACAGAAGTAACAAGCGAAAAGAGAAACGGGGCTTGACATCGCCGGAGTCGAACCGGATAGCCTTGCCGATTTTACGACTTCGCTATTCCTCCCCTAAGTTGAGTCGAAGTAACCCTTTTCTACGACATTCTGTTATGTTATTTGGAAAAGCAAGGTAACAGACAGTAAGAGACTGTTTTATTGAGCTACATCCCGAAGGATAATGAGACTTGAACTCATAACTGATATTCTTTCGAATATCCGCTCTACCGAAGTAACTCTCACTTACGACACTTGCTGTATTTCAAAAAAACAAGGCAACAAACGAAAAGAGACTGTTTCCTGCTCTACCAACTGAGCTACATCCCTCACGAAATGGCGGGGCTCGAACCCGCGACATGGGCGTGATATGCGAAGTAACTCTCTTCTACGGCACTTGTTTTATTCTATTGTTTCAATGATCTCTTTCTTTGATGATACAAAGATAGAATAGCGATGCGCAGTATTTTTGCGTAGTTGAAAATTATTTTATTATTTTCCTACTTTTATTTATACAATTCTGTTCTCATCTCCACCAATACCCTTTCAGCCTTTTCTCTATCCGGAATATCCGGTAGTGAAGATGTCGAGCAGTACGATTCTATCTTTTTCATTAAATCATCAGCCATTGCCAACAAATCGTCATAATCCATATTTCCGACTTTTATATCAAGTAATTGTTCTCGATTAGGGCGTTTAACATTTAACCTGCCATCACGCAATATCTCTTCCGCAACTTGTAAAAGACGTATAGTATGCATCATATTCTTAGAATCATAATTCTTACCATGATTCAGATTAGTCTGATAGCGGTTATCGTTGCGTTCTTCCACCCAATCCCAGTATTCTTTATATTCTTTGCAATAGAGTGTATAGGCTTCCATATTCCAGAATAGATAGGCAACAGCTTGTTCTCCCTTTGGGATGGAAGATAATGATACTTCATTTGCAGTTTCTTTTACAGCTATACCGTGATACCTATATTTGCTTTCTGAATCATAGAACAAAGCATACATTCCTTTGGCATGAGGTATGGAACTTAATCCACACAATTCTTGAGTATAATTGTTCTTCTCAAGCCACTCTTGTACAGGAACAGATTGATAATCACTCATTATGTAACAGAAATCTAATACAGTCTTGCGTTCTTTTTCTATCGGATTGACCACTTTCTTTTTATATCCTCTGGCTTTTCGTATCTGGGTCAAGGCATATCCGGCAAAAGTATCTTTACAGATTTTAGATAAGAACATGTCTATATTTAGCTTATCCATTAACGGATGTTTATACAATATGCACTCTTTCGGAGAAGCTAATAGTTCCAATATATTAGGGTTGTTTTTGCAAAGCAGCTCTACAAAACGTCCTAATTCATAATATACTTCATCATTCGTTTCATTGTTTATCTGAGGTATGTATTCCAATCCAAAGAATTGCTCTTTGGGTAAATAAAATACTCCTTTCAGGTCGGTATCTGATTGCGGAGTATCCAAACCGTATGCTTTGCTGCCACTTATACACTCGAATAGCAGTAATGCTTTATCTTTTATTTCTTTTATTGTCATTATTGCTGTATTACTTTTCTGAAAAATGACTCGGCTTCTTTCAAGTCAAATATTACCCGCTCCATCTTTTGTGAAGCTTCTAAAGAATAACTGAAAGTGTTATATATCCATTTTTTCAAATTCTTATCTATTTCTATCAAATAGCCCTCAGATGCTGATTCTTTCAGTTCTATCAAAGATAAAACCTTTTCTTGTAAATCAACAGATAATAAGTCCATTAAAGGAAATATGTTCATAGGTGCTATTGTCTTTCGTTCCGTACACCATAAGGTAGCCAATAGAGGACGAAGAACATAAAACAGTTTCTTTATTTTTATTTCTTCATTTTGCATGGTTTCCATAGCTCCTCGTGCTATGCCAAGATAATGATGTATATTGCTTCTTGCGCAAAAATAGCTTTGACAAAGTTGCCATAGTTCCTCTTTGAATTCTTTGCCTTCTCTGTATATTACAGTAGATTGCAACCATTCGAATGGTGTTGTATTGGATCTGGTTATCAACTGCAATACCTTCGATATATCCCAACCGTATATATCCAATTCATCATTTATCGGAAAAGACAAATGATTTTTCTTTGGTTGTATCGTCAGATAATCATTCAACGGGCGGCTATATATAAAGCGCACATCGTAATCACTGTCGGGTGAAGGAAATCCCCATGCCCGACTGCCTGATTCACAGGAATAGAGTATTTTTATACTATACTCTTTTTCTATTTGCAGTAATTTTTCTTTTATTATCTCTTTCATAACATTCTTCCTTTTTGTACCCCTGATGAGATTCGAACTCACATTCTTCTTTCGAAGCAGTACGGCTCTAAATGCGCTTCCCTACTTATAAATTAATACTTTCGGTGCTTCTGCAAAATCTACCCGCCACAACGCATGGTCAAGAAGCGGGGCTATCCGTACACTCCACGGCTCAGTCTAATCTTTTTCCGCAGCTTTTCCTTTTAAGCTACAGGGGTGTAGTGTAAAAAACAAGGCGACAAGCGTACAGAGACCAATCTGCTCTAACCAATTGAGCTACATCCCGAAGGATGGCAGGACTTGAACCCGCAACCTGAGTATCCCTAATACGAAGTAACTCTGTACTACGGCACTTGTTTTATTTTTTAAAAGAGAAAGAAACTTTGCGAAGCAACATACGTACAAGGTCTTTTGAATTTACAGTCCGAAGTATCCCTATACTACGACATTCGCAAAGTTTTCTATCTATTATAATTCAGTTTTTCTTATCTCATCCAAGGCATTGCCTCCACGATCAATAGCGGCTATGATATCAAATACCTTATCAGACCAACCCGCTATCAGGTATACGTCTTCGCGAGTGATATCCACTGGCGTGGTTCCATATCCCGACAAGTCGAACAGGTACAACTTACTATTAGGTGATATTTTCTTGTAAGCATTCCACAGGTCAGCTATTTTCTTATCGTTGCGGTTATTCCACAACTGACAGTCGGTAAACATCATCACCTTATCTATCTGTTTTTTGCTTTTCAGTAAATCTTCTATCACCAGATAACCGTTGGTTGCATAACCCACTTCGCCCTCACGACGATAGAAAGCATCCACATTGGACAATATACCTTTAGTCGGAACATTTATCACTTTCCATTTATCGCCGAACATACCTGTTATAGCATTCCGACAACGTGATTTCAGCAACATTGCCAACATCAAACCGATATCGTAAGATTGTATCTTGCTCTTTGGAGATACAGGACGCTGCATCGAACCCGATACGTCACAGGCTATCAATACTTTTGTATCTTCTTCAAAACCGGCAATGTTTTCGGCCGATACCGCAACCGCTTGTTCCAACGCATCCATAACACGACCGGCATAAGCCGATTTCACTTTCGATATTTCACGATAAGCAGCAAGGAAACGGAATGGCAATTGTTTAGAACGACGTACTGCTTCTGTATTTGACAAGGTATCACATACTTTTATGATATGCTGCTGCGATACTCCGGTTTCCAATATGTTACGCAAGTTACGCATTAATGCCATATAACCCACTTTACGACTGTCTATCAATTCTTCCCACTTCATGCGGAACGCGATTTCTTTTTCCTTCTCGGAGGCAAACTTTGTTTGTCCCAATGCCGAAAGTTCGGTTTCCCATGTATATGGAGTTTCCAGTTCGTTATTCACTATTTTGTTGAACAATGCCTGTTGTGCCTCATCTTTTGCTTTTGGGTGAACAAGGAACAGTGCATCACGCAATTTCACTTCCGCATCCCGGTTGTATTTTGCAAACTGATACGTATCGAAGCGATTGAAAGCGCCTTGCAATCCCGCCTGAAGTTGTTTGGACAAACGATTCAGTTTCTTGGTATCTTTACGCTGATTAGCCAATTGATAGTAAGCCAGCAACTCGGCTATCTCATCGGCACGTTGCACGATACCGGATACCATTTTGTTTACTGTCGAATCGCCCCGGTGAACCTTTGCCAATTCCACTGCCAGCACCATTGGCACAGAACGCATATTCATCTTTTGGCGGGCATATACGGCCAACTGTGCTACGAATACAGGATTGCACTGAACGATTAGTTTACGCAATGTTTCCACTCTTGTTTCTGCTTTTTCGTAGAATTTGTCAGTCAGCGAAGAGGTAACAGCGGCAGTGTACAACTCCCATTCCGGCGACAGGCGGTATGCTTGTTCTCCTTCATGGTTCATCACTTTGTTTTTTCCTTTTGTTGTAAAATTGAATTTCATAACGACACTCTTTTTTTGTTTGACATAACAAAGATTCAAACACGATTGCGCAATGTTTTTGCGTAATCTAAATTATTTTTCATAATTTTGAAAATAAATCAAATAAAAACGCATATGCCGGTCAATCGTAATGCCCTTATCCGCTACAAAACAATAGATACCTGCCTGCGAAACAAGTATCGCCGCTGGACACTTGAAGACCTGATTGATGCCTGTTCCGACGCCCTTTACGAATATGAGGGGATAAATAAAGGCATCAGCCGGCGCACGGTGCAGATGGATATCCAGATGATGCGTAGCGAAAAACTGGGTTATAATGCTCCGATTATTGTTTACGAAGGCAGATACTACAAATATGAAGACGAAGATTATAGTATCACCAACACTCCTCTCTCCGAGCAAGACCTAAAAACAATGTCCGAAGCTGTTGAAGTTCTTCGACAGTTCAAAGGATTCTCTTATTTCTCAGGTATGGGGGATATAGTCAGTCGTTTGGAAGACCATGTTACTTCTGCAAAACAAAAGACAATTCCGGTTATTGACTTTGAAAAGAATGAGAGCCTGAAAGGATTAGATTATCTGGATACGATATACCATGCCATTGTAAACAAGCAAGTCCTAAATTTAAAATACCGTTCATTCAAGGCTCGTTCAGCCAATACCTTTCTGTTCTATCCATACCTCTTGAAAGAATACCGTAACCGCTGGTTTGTATTCGGGCGTCGAAAAGGAAATATTATTAATCTGGCATTAGACCGGATACATAAAATAGAAATAGTAGAAAAGGAAAAGTATATAGAAAATGATTTATTCGATCCTCAGACTTTCTTTGATGATTTAGTCGGAGTAACGAAAAATATTGGCATGAAAGCCGAAACAGTACGCTTTTGGGTAGATAAGCAAAATGCACCTTATGTACAGACAAAGCCTTTCCATAAAAGCCAACGATTAATAGAAACCCAGGAGGATGGCTCTATGGTTTTTGAAATAGAAGTTGTTGTCAATCAGGAATTGCAGCGTGAATTCTTTGGTTTTGTGGATACGATTAAGGTATTATCCCCTCAATCATTAGTTGATTTTATGACATGGAAATTCAGGTTGGCCGAGGAGCGGTCTGATAGGAATATTTGACGAAAGAAATCCGAAACTATCATGTCGTTTCGGATTTCTTATAGCTACTTCTCACAATCCCATTCCTTTCTTCTTTTGCGTCGTTTGAACCATCGAAAGATTTTCTTTCATGGAAGTCTCTATTGCTTTCCGGATATCCGGAAAATCACGTTTTAATATTTCATCAGCCTTATCCCGCATTGCGTCCAGTACCTTAGATTCATGTATATGCCCGGAGAAATTAATAGCTTTATCAGCCAATTTCCTGAAATCATCCTTATACCTAAAGCTAGGCATAGGCTCCAGACCCAATATATCATGACCGGCAAGGTTGGAAAGGCTCGTGAAATAATAAAATTCCATAGAGGCTATTTCTTTTAAAACACTAATATTATATGTATCTCCATCCGGTTTCATAGGTAAATGTTTTCCTTCCCACGTATCATTCATCAGATTACTTAGCGCATGTAGTTCCGGCTTCCAACTGAATTTCTCTTCTTGCAGACTGTATTTCAACATATCTTTATCCATAAAGAAACTCCCGTCGGGAGGAAACCTATCCTGTTGTATCTTGGGAAACTTTATATTCAGATCGCTCATACCTCTTAAAGCACCATTATCGCACTCAAGATAATGAAGATTGAAACAGGTAGTGTTATAAGCCGGATTATAGAAATTATCCAGATAGGCTTCAAGCGTTTTTTGAAAAAGTTCTTTTCCTTCCGCTGTCCTTGAAAATAACAATACACCAGTATCTACTTCAATGGCATTATAATAATCCGGACCATCTTTCCTTAAATGGTCATATTTGCCATAGTCATTGGCCAGTCTCTCTTTCACAGGCAATTTCGGAATTGTCCGTATATCCGGGAAATCGCGTTTCAATATATCCGATGCCAGCGTTTTTATCTCCCGGTTAAGTTTTCCGGCTTCCGCCACATCGGTGCATCTTTCCACCTGCTTTGCCAGTTCCAGAAACTCCTTTTCATATTTGAAATCCGACATGGCTCCGCTCAGTAATACTCGGTTATAAGAAACACCACTCGCCATCTCCTGCAAACTGCTGATATTAAAAGTATCTCCACGAACAGGTATATGAATACCATCCACATAATCCGTAATCTGCTGGATTTGTTTTGGTGTGGGTTCCCAACCGTTCACTTTCACATGCAAGCTGTCTTTTAACACACTCGTATCTGTATAACATTCATCATTAATAGGAATAGCCAGTGGCAGATGTTTAGCTGGGAATTTTAAGGCCATATCGCATTTATCTCGCAGAGCGGGATTATCAGATTCAATATAATGGAGATCAAAGTAATTATGGTTACACAGTGGATTATACAGGTTATCCATAAATAAACCCATATAGTCATGGAATAATTTAAAACCGGCATCCGTGCGGGAAAACAATAATACTCCTTTATCTGTTTCAATGGCGTTGTAAGCGTCATAGCCATTTTTCGGATTCTCTTTGTACATAACCTCTTCCTTTTAACTATTCCCTGTTATAACTACCTTCAATACAAATATCGACTTCTCTTTTGAACCGTAGGGGATTTCTTACATAATCATACGTATTTGTCACTCCACCGGTCGAAACGACAACCGTACCATAATTCAGTATCCGTCCCATTAGAGACTGGTTTATCCATAACCCTTCTATGCGTAGCAAAATCAAATCCCGGGTCTGGCGTTGAATGATTCCGGTCTTAAATACCAGCCTTAAATTCGTTACCACAAATACGGAACCCAGTTTTACGCAAAGCCTTTGAACAAAGGATACCAAGCCGAGAAACAACAAGGTTATTCCCAGATAATAGTTTAACCCGGTGGATAAGTACCAGAAATAATACCCCAATGCAAGGATAATAAGAGGTTGGGCAAAAATAAATAAATGTATCTGTGCCCGATACATAACCGCCTCTCCCGGTTGTAAATATGCAGTTAGAAATTTCATACTTTGTTTTCGTTTACTATTTTAATTAGACAACAACACCATTCCACCGGATTCAGAAAGCGTTTCCCTTTCCTGACCTCATAATGCAAATGATTACTTGTCGAAAGTCCTGTATTGCCCACACAAGCTATTTGTTGGGTGATACTCACGGAATCTCCACTATTTACCAACGTCTTACTTAAATATGCATAAAATGAACGGAAATCACCTGCATGCCGAATCTCCATATAATGACCATATCCTGGATTATACCCTTTCCGAACTACAACGCCATTACCTGTGGCACATACCGGAGTTCCGCTCATTCGCGGCATATCAATTCCTGAATGAAACTTCCGTACCTTATATACGGGATGATAACGCATCCCAAACCCTGACGAAATTCGAAGTGGTTTCTTCATTGGAAAAACGACAGGGTAGTCTGACAGCTCACTGACCGTCATTTGCAGGGAATCGGCTATGTGGCGGAAATCAATTACGGAATAAACCGGCAATAAACATTTTTCTAATTCCGGTTTCCTGCTTGATTGCCCAGAAACAGGAATACAGCCCAGAACGATAAAGAACGTTATTATGTATTTCATAATCAATCGGTATATACAGTAAGTACCCGAAATAACCGGGTACTTTACTTAAATTCAACAATTGTCCACTAATCTTCTTCCTTATCATTTTCATTATTGAAACTGAAAGAAAGCGTTACCATCTGTCCACTGTCCGATAAGAAATACAAATCTATCACCTGTTGATCCTCCGAGCCGGAAGTATAATACAACCGGAACGTTTCTTTAGGAACTCCGTACAAGTCATTCGGCAGAAAGACCAGACCGTCTTCGGTTTTAAGCGTTCCTTTCCCTTGCGGTTGGAAATATCTCATATAATACTTTGCATCTTCCCAACGTCCCTTTCTTACCATTTGCAGTCGTATCTCTGCGGTTTCTCCTTTTTTGATT
>DFXE01000015.1 GCA_002381645.1 Bacteroidales bacterium UBA4116 | reverse complement strand
CAATCTGATTTATGGAATTGTTGGTGACCGTATTGGCTGGCAGAAAACAATTATTTGGTTTGGAGCCGTTAGTGCAGCTATCAGCGTAGTGTTGTTTTATTATGCCCCTCAATTTTCAGGAAACCTTTACGTGGTGATGTTTTGCGGTATTTTATGGGGAATCTCTTTAGCTGGATATGTACCATTAAGTGCTTTAGTGCCCTCATTGGTTAAAGAAGAGAAAGGGTCGGCTGTTGCAATTCTGAATTTAGGCGCCGGATTACCTGTATTCGTTGGCCCGGCTATAGTCGGATTATTGTTTAGTATCATCGGAAGTGGCGGCATTATATGGGTGTTTTTTGGACTGTACATACTTAGTGCGATCCTTACAAAGTATATTACCCCGATTGAAGATGAAAGCAATGCAAAACTGCCGGAAGAAATCGGTATACAATAAATAGGAATTCATACATATAACATATTATTCATCAATTAAATACCAAAAGACATGAGCATTTTAGAAAGATTTAGATTAAATGGGAAAGTTGCCTTCGTTACCGGAGGAGCAAGAGGAATCGGTAAAAGTATCGCAACTGCATTGACAGAAGCAGGCGCTGACGTAGCCATAGTAGATATCGATCTCGAAGAATCGAAAAAAACAGCTTTGGAATTGCAGGCAAATGGTACCCGTGTTATAGCTGTGAAAGCAGACTTAACCAAACCAAACGATGTCGACCAAACAATCGCCACCATCGTAAAAGAATTCGGGAAAATTGATATTGCTTTTTGTAACGCGGGCATTTGCCTCAATGTTCCTGCCTCAGATATGACTTATGAACAATGGCAAAAAGTGATAAGTATCAATCTAACCGGTGTTTTCCTTACAGCCCAAGCCGCAGGAAAACAAATGATCAAACAAGGAACAGGAGGATCAATTATTAATACTGCCTCAATGTCGGCACATATTGTTAATGTACCTCAGCCCCAATGCTCATACAATGCATCGAAAGCGGGAGTTATTCAGTTAACAAAATCACTGGCTATTGAGTGGGCTGATAAAAACATTCGGGTGAATTCCATCAGTCCCGGTTATATCGGTACTGAACTGACGCTTAATTCTCCCAGCCTGATTCCATTGATTGAAAAATGGAACGAAATGGCACCGCTGCACCGCTTAGGAAAACCCGAAGAATTGCAGGGAATAGCTCTCTATTTAGCAAGCGACGTCAGTTCGTTCACCACAGGATCAGACTTTATTGTTGATGGTGCTTTTACTTGTTTTTAATTCAACAGGAGGGAATAGTTATGAAATATTTATTAGGTACAGATATAGGCACATCAGGAGTTAAAACAATACTGATGAACTTGAAGGGAGAATTGATAAGCTGTGATTCGCAAGAATACAATGTGCTTACGCCAAAGCCGCTGTGGGCGGAACAATGGGCAGAGGTATGGTTAGAAGCGACTAAAAAGACTATAGCTCATACTGTAAAAAAATCAGGAATAAAACAGAAAGACATAAAAGCAATTTGTATTAGTGGCCTATATGGAGGCTCGGGTGTGCCCTTGGATAAAAACATGAAATCAGTTCGTCCCTGCCTGATATGGATGGATAGAAGAGCGGGTAAAGAGAGTGAATGGGCGCTAAAAACGATTGGGGAAAAGAAACTGAAAACCATCACGCACAATGGTTCGGACCCGTATTATGGTTTTACCAAGATGCTTTGGATAAAAAACAATGAACCCGAAAACTGGAAAAAGATAAAACTGTTTCTCCCCCCGAAGGATTACGTTATCTATCATTTGACAGGGAAAGTCGCAACAGATTATTCTTCCGCCGGGAATATCGGTGGTATTTTCGACATGAACACACGTTCCTGGTCTAATGAATTATTAGATGAAATGGGTATTCCAAGAGAAATGATGCCGGAGACTATCCTTGAGTCAACCGATATCGTAGGAGGACTCACATCCGAAATTGCAAATGAATTAGGTTTGGAAGAGGGAATTCCGGTTTGCTCAGGCGGTGTTGATTGTGGTGCTGCGAATATAGGTTTGGGGATTCTTGAAGAGGGGGTTTATGCGGCGACTCTGGGTAGTTCCATGTGTGCAGCTTTGATTTCTGACACGAAAGTACGAGGCGAAAACCTAATCATCTGGCCCTATTTATATAAAGCAAGAGAACTCTCATACAATTTTGGAGGAGCAGCTACTGCCGGAGCAATCGTCAAATGGTTTCGCGACACTTTCGGACAAGAAGAGTTGGCTATTCAAAACAGTGGCGGTATAGATGCTTATAATCAATTAAACCAACAGGCTGAAATGATACCTGTTGGAAGTGAAGGGTTGATTGTTTTGCCCTATTTTATGGGCGAACGTGCTCCACTATGGGATTCCGATGCTAAAGGTGTGATATTTGGATTGTCTTTGGCGCACACTAAAGGACATGTCTATCGTGCCTTTTTAGAAGCAGTAGCCTATTCATTGCGTCACGCAATGGAAAGTACCGGAAAAGATTTAGGTGAATATATTTATCTGGCAGGAGGTTTGATGAAGTCAAAACTATGTAGACAAATCTTTGCAGATGTGACAGGCTACCCCATTGTTTGTCCGAAATACGATGTGGAAGCCAATATGGGAGATGTTATTTTAGCTGGAATAGGGACAGGACTTCTAACGTATGAAGACGTTAAAGAATGGCAGATGTTTGACGAAAAAATATACCCCAACTCAGTAAATCAGCCTATCTACGACAGCTATTATAAATTATACCGGTCAATTTACAAAAGCCTGAAAAGCAACATGAAGGAATTATCTGCTTTAAGGGACAAATAGGCGTTTAGGTTATTGTGGCAGTTTCTCCTTGTTTTGTATTACTCTCTTTCTTTCCATTTAAGAGAAACTGCCATTTTTATTTGATAAAAAAACTTGTTTACGATGAGTAAAACGATATTGCTTTTATGTTTACTCTTGCCCATAAGCATCAACGCGCAAGTCCATTTTAATACCGATATTCAGAATATGCATTTATGGCGAGGTATTCAGGTGGCGAAGATGCTGTCAACAATGGGAACCATACTTGGATTAGTCGAAACCCTGATCGCTATGAGTCCGGCTTTGGTGGGGCTGTCAACAGGCGATATAGGAGGAATGACCTATAATATGCAAGTGGTTTATTTCCGAGTAATAACTTTTATACATAAATCAATAAAAAATAGCTATGTACTTGATGTCAAAAGTGAAAAATGAGAGAGGTTGATTTGTTATTGTACTAAAAAGTGCTAAGTTTTTTATTCTAAACACCATTGCCTATCAAATTAAAAATCAGTCGGTCAGGATGCTTCCGATAAGGAAGAATAGGAAAGAAGAAACGATACTGGAGATTAAATGACTGAGTAGCGGTGGTAATGAAATTGGCCAGATTTGGATGAAAATATTCAGATTGTTTGGATATTAAATATATTGTCTACCTTTGTATAAGAGTTATTTGAAGTGGTGAAAAATGAAACGAGGTAAAGCAGCTAAGTAGTTTCTAAATCATTACCTATCGCTAAATATTAATAGTTCAATCCCCTGAATTATACCGCATTTCTAAATAATCACTACTTTTGCCGTATGAAAGATTTTATAATTTCCGAAGCGCAGACAGAAAAGGCCGTACTGGTAGGTTTGATTACCCCTTCCCAAAACGAGCAGAAAGTAAAGGAATACCTTGAAGAGTTGGAATTTCTTACCGAGACGGCTGGTGCGGAGGCCGTAAAAAAATTCACGCAACGTTTGGATTATCCTCATCCGGTAACTTTTGTAGGGTCGGGTAAATTGCAGGAAATCAAAGAATATGTAATTGAAAACGAAATAGGGTTGGTGATATTTGATGATGAACTTTCTGCCAAGCAACTTCGTAATATTGAAAAAGAATTGCAGGTGAAGATTTTAGATCGTACCAACCTTATCCTCGATATCTTTGCACGTCGCGCCCAGACAGCACACGCTAAAACGCAGGTTGAGCTGGCACAATATAAATATATGTTACCGCGCCTGACTCGTTTGTGGACCCACCTTGAACGTCAACGGGGGGGGATTGGTATGCGCGGTCCGGGTGAAACGCAGATCGAAACTGACCGGCGTATTATCCTGGATAAGATATCGAAACTGAAGCAGGATCTGGTTGAAATTGATAAACAGAAAAGCGTTCAACGGAAAAACCGTGGTAAAATGGTAAGGGTTGCTTTAGTGGGATACACCAATGTCGGTAAGTCCACCTTAATGAACCAGTTAAGTAAAAGTGATGTGTTTGCCGAGAATAAGCTTTTTGCCACCTTAGACACGACTGTCCGAAAGGTAATCATTGATAACCTTCCTTTTTTATTATCCGATACGGTGGGATTTATAAGGAAACTGCCTACGGAACTGGTTGAATCTTTTAAATCGACGTTAGACGAAGTCCGCGAGGCTGACCTGTTATTGCACGTGGTTGATATATCGCATCCGGGATTTGAAGAACAGATAGAAGTTGTAAATAAAACTTTGTCAGAGATTGACCATTCGGAAAAACCCATGATAATGATCTTTAATAAAATAGATGCATTTACTTTTACTCCTAAAGATGAAGACGATCTTACCCCCCGCACCCGTGAGAATATCGACCTGGAGGAGTTAAAGCAAACCTGGATGAGTAAAATGCAGGACAATTGTATTTTTATTTCCGCAAAGGAACGTACTAATATCGATGCGTTAAAAGTCTTATTATATGAGCGTGTAAAGGAAATCCATATAACCCGTTTCCCATACAACGACTTTTTATTCCAGCAATACGACGAAGAATAGAAAGTAGCATGTAAAAACTGTTTAGGTTGAAGGTAATCAATACATATACTGCGAATTACATAGCTGTTTTTTAAAAAATATTCATATGAAAAAGCAAAGGAGGTTAACACCGCAAGAAGTGATGCAATTGCAATCTCAATCGTGTCATGCGGATGATTGGGACTTAATTGTAGTTCCCGAAGTATTTGATATTGATTTTGTACATCATACACGTTTTTCCGGAAATATCGTATTGGGTGCTTTTGTAAAAGAGTTTGAGTTGCCCGGGGGGTTGAAAAAGCATAGTGGATTGCGCCATGTGACCCTTCATAATTGTACTTTAGAAGACAATGTCCTGATAGAAAATGTACAGAATTATATTGCGAATTATCATATCGGTGAGAATACTTTTATACAAAACATAAATATCCTCCTCACAGAAGGTAATACCTCTTTCGGAAATAATGTGGCTGTTTCCGTTTTGAATGAAACCGGAGGCCGTGAAGTTCCCATCTATAATGAATTGTCTGCTTCGCTTGCCTATATAATCGCTTTATACCGTCATCGTCCGGTCTTGATAGAACGGTTGCAAGCTATGATTTCGGATTATGCAAAAGAGAATACCGCTGATTATGGGCATATTGGTCGTAATGTTAAGATAACGAACACAGGTACTATCCGGAATGTAAAAATAGGCGATCATACAACCGTCGAAAATTGTACGAGATTGGAGAACGGCTCTGTAAATAGTACACAAAACGCACCGGTATTTATCGGCGACAGTGTAATTGCGCAGGATTTTGTTATTTCATCGGGTGCCGTAATATCTGACGCGGCAAAAATTATCCGTTGTTTTATCGGACAAGCTTGCCATGTTACGCATAATTTTTCCGCTCATGATTCTTTGTTGTTTTGTAATTGTGCGTTTGAGAACGGTGAGGCCTGTGCTATTTTTGCCGGTCCTTTCACGGTATCCATGCATAAGAGTAGTCTTCTGATTGCAGGGATGTTTTCATTCTTAAATGCGGGAAGCGGTTCCAATCAAAGCAATCATATGTATAAATTGGGTCCTATTCATCAGGGTATAGTTGAAAGAGGCTCTAAGACAACAAGTGATTCCTATATATTGTGGCCTGCGCGTATCGGCGCTTTTTCGCTGGTTATGGGCAGGCATTATCATCATAGTGATACTTCTGATATTCCTTTTTCTTATCTGATTGAGAATAACGACGAGACATACCTGATACCGGGAGTAAACCTTCGCAGTGTTGGAACCATTCGTGATGCACAGAAATGGCCGAAGCGTGATAAACGCACAGATATTCATCTGCTGGATAAAATAAACTATAATCTCCTAAGTCCTTATACTATCCAAAAAATGATAAAGGCAATTGATATTCTTACCAACCTCCAGTCGTTGACTGGGGAAAGTTCGGAAGCATATTATTACCGGAATACGCGCATTAAAGGTTCTTCACTGTGTAAAGGATTGAAATTATATGATATGGCTATTCATAAATTTCTTGGAAATTCGCTGATCAAACGATTGGAGGGAATTCAATTCCGGTCTATAGAGGAAATAAGAGAGCAGTTGAAGCCTACTGAGAATAAAGGCAAAGGTGAATGGGTAGATTTGTCGGGCCTGATCCTTCCCAAGGAATCGTTGGATTTACTTCTTCTTCAAATAGAGAAGGGAGAAATTAACGATCTTACGGAGATTGAACAGTTTTTTGACAAGCAATACAAAAATTATTATGCTCAGGAATGGACATGGGCTTATGAACAAATAGAATCTTATTGCGGTATTTCATTTGAGTCAATTACTGCGGATGATATCATTGATTTTGTAAATAAATGGAAACAATGTGTGATCAGATTGGATGAACTTCTTTATGAAGATGCAAGAAAAGAATTCTCATTAACTTCGATGACGAGTTTTGGAGTAGACGGATCATCCAAAGAAAAGCAGAAAGACTTTGAAGGGGTTCGGGGTGATTTTGAAAATAATCCATTTGTATCAGCTGTACAAAAACATATTATAACAAAGAGGGAATTAGGAGATGAGTTGATCGGAAGATTGGAAAAACTGAATAGTACGAAAACAAACTTTACTATGTAAGGTATCGATACTGAAAAATGTAATAAAACGTTTAGAAATGGAGAATATAAAACAACTCATCTATGACGGACAGACGGATGAAGCGATTGACCGGTTAAATAAGTATATAGAATTACATCCAAAAGATGATGAGGCATGGTTTCTCCGTGGGAATGCCTATCGTAAAAAAGAAGATTATCGGCAGGCTCTCAATAATTATTTGCAGGCGATGGAATTAAATCCGGACAGCCCGGCTTTTCAGGCGCACAGTATGCTAATGAAAATATTGGATTATTACAATAAGGACACCTATAATCCTTAAGCTAACCGATACATGCCGCCGGGTATGACTTTGATAAACCCTTCCAATTCGAGTTCGAAAAGAAAAATCGATAATTGATTGACGGGTATATTCAATTCTGCCGTGAGCTGGTTTATATGAATACCATCATTTTCTTTTATAAAGTTTATAATCTTCATTTTGTTTTCATTTTCCATGAAAGGCAATGATATTTGTAAAGGATATGTTTTTCCTTTAGGATGTATATTCCAGCACATTGCTTCAATAAAATCATCAGCAGATGTAATCAGTGCAGCCTTATTGGTCAGAATAAGCCGGTTGCATCCCTGCGATTGTGGATCGGATATTCTTCCTGGAAACGCAAAAACATCCCGCCCATATGAAAACGCAATATCAGCAGTGACTAAAGAGCCTCCTTTATCAGCTGATTCAATAACGACCGTAGCATCCGCCAAACCGGCGATAATCCGGTTGCGTTTGATAAAATTAGGTTTATCCGGACCGGTTCCGCTCGGAAAGTCGGTTATCAGCCCTCCGTTTTCCAGCATTTCAATAGCCGTGGAACGGTGTGATGACGGATAGATCCGGTCTAACCCATGCGCTAATACGGCTACGGTTGGCAAGCGGTTATCTAATGCGTGCCGGTGTGATATAATATCGATACCATAAGCTAATCCGCTTACTATTAGTATGTCAGGTATTAAAGCAGAAAGTTGGCTGATGAACTTCCCTGAAAGAGTTTTACCATAATCAGTGGCTTTTCGGGTGCCTACAATACTAACTACCCGTTTTGCATTCAGATTGGTATCGCCTTTGAAATAAAACAACAGGGGTGCGTCTTCACATTCGCGTAATCGTGGCGGATAATTGTCATCGGTAAGAAAGAAACAGTTTATTTTGTTTTTCTCCACAAAAGCGAGTTCTTTCTCTGCCCGCTTCAATACATCTGCCCGTTTTATTTCGGCGGCAAGCATTTTTCCTATTCCGGGTATCTTTTCCAACGCTTTTGGAGTTTCGGTAAAAATTGCTTCCGCACTTCCTAAAGTTTGCAGAAGTTGGCGGCCGAGGATATCGCCTATTCCATTTATCATGGTAAGGCCGATCTGATAAAGGTTTTGGTTTGTCATTATTATTTATTTACTTTCTTCAACAGCTCATCAAAATATTCTCCCCTGGTTAATACTCCGTTTTCCACAACAACAGTTTCCACTCTTCCCCGTGCAGATAATTTCATATCTGATTTTCTGTAAATGTCCTGGTGAAAAACCAGTTTCGGTCCTTCTTTGGATACATTTAAACAGGAGATAAAAGAATCGCCGCTTTTAAGGGAAGTTTTAAACTGGATATCTACTCTTGAAACAAAAGCATCAACACCTTTTTCGTGCATAACACCAAAATTTTCACCTAACGACTCAAGGAATTCATGCCGCGTATGTTCCATATACCGTTGGTAATTAGAATTGTTCACCACTCCTTGCAGGTCACATTCATAATCGCGCACCTTGATTGTGAGTTTGTATATATAGTCTTTCATTTTTTTTAATAGCAAAAAGCAGCACGTAGAAAGCAGAAGGATTGTTTAGTTGCGGAATCCGTTTTGCATGTCCTGTTCTGCATGCTGCTTTACCAGTTTATACATTTTATCTGAGGGGCGGATTTTTTCTTTTACCTTAAAAGAAAAGCGTTCGCCTTTTTTTGTTTCTTCGACGGGTTGCAGATTTACACGTATCTCTTTAACCGTCTGCATAAGCGCACCGGTTGTGGGGCCGGTAATTAGTATTTCATCTCCCACTTTGAGCGTTTGCGATTCCATTTCAAATTCTGCCACGCCTAATCCACTAAAGTATTTAATACCTTTTGCGATATATACTTTCTTTTTGGTAGAGCCCGAACCGTATTTACTGCTCCATTCGCCTAATCGCTGCCCTAAGTAGTAGCCATCCCAGAAACCACGGTTGAATACGCTTTTCAAACGTTCATCCCAACCGGAGATTTTTTCTTCTGTATAGGTACCTTCACAATATGCTCTTACTGCTTCTTTGTAACATTCCGTAACGATACGAACGTATTCCGGACCGCGGGCCCTCCCTTCAATTTTGAAAACCCGTACGCCCGCGTCCATCATTTTATTCATAAAATGAATTGTCTTCAAATCTTTTGGAGACATGATGTATTGGTTTTCAATGTCTAACTCAATATCGCTGTCTTTATCTTTGACGTTGTAGCCCCGCCGGCATATTTGCATACAGGCACCCCGGTTTGCCGACGAATTCATTTCATGCAAACTCAGGTAACACTTGCCTGATACCGCCATACATAAAGCACCATGACTGAACATTTCAATACGGATCAATTCTCCCTTAGGCCCATTTATCTGTTGGGCTATAATTTGTTTATAAATATGTTGTACCTGAGCCAGATTCAATTCACGCGCTAATACAACTACATCTGCAAAACGAGCATAGAATTTCAGTGCTTCCACATTTGTAATATTCAATTGTGTAGAGAGATGAATCTCCTGACCTATACTGTACGCATAGTTCATAGCTGCTACATCCGCAGCAATAACAGCAGATATTCCTGCTTCTTTTGCTGCGTCTATAATATTTTGCATTAATGGAATATCCTCGTCATATATAATCGTATTTACGGTAAGATAACTTTTAATGCCATGCTCACGGCAAATGGTTGCGATCTTACGTAAATCGTCTGTCGTAAAATTATTGGAAGAGCGCGACCGCATATTAAGGCCTTCTATGCCAAAATAGATAGAATCAGCCCCTCCCTGGATAGCCGCCATCAAAGATTCATACGAACCGGCCGGCGACATTATTTCAAAATCCTTTTCACTCAAAATGATAACTGTTTAAATATTAAATGCAAAGATACGGGTTTTCTGCTAAATAGGGTTTAATTTATCGGATTCTCTCTATGGCATGATTTTAGTATATGAATCCACATTATATGCTGCTAATTATGGGATGTATGTGATAAATTGACAGCTTATTGTTACAAAAATGGATAAAGACGTTTAATTTTTTTTCTTTATCATAGGTGAAAGCCTAAAAAACCGTAATCGTATAGTTTCATTTTTAATTATATACTTATATTTGTCTGCTGACAACGTCGATGTAAGATGACAAAGGAAGAAATGACTCAATTTATTAACATCCGGAAGATACTCCGGGAGAAAGCTCCTTCACTCTCCAGAAAGTTACCCGGCTTTGTTGTAAATTACCTGATCCGGATTGTTCATCAGGATGAGCTTAATTATATTCTAAACCGCTATGAAGATAAAGACGGGGTAGATTTCATGGTTGAGCTTATAGATTATTTTGATCTTACGTTAAATATATCCGGCGAAGACAATATTCCTGCTGACGGTCGTTATATTTTTGCATCCAATCATCCTTTAGGGGGATTGGACGGTATATGTTTATCCGCTTTTTTAGGACAAAAGTATCATGGGTCTGTACGTTACCTTGTAAACGACCTGTTGCTTTTTATTCCCAATCTGCGTTC
The DNA here is from genome assembly GCA_002381645.1 of Bacteroidales bacterium UBA4116. Lineage (GTDB taxonomy): Bacteria > Bacteroidota > Bacteroidia > Bacteroidales > Tannerellaceae > DFXE01. Next base: position 188,082 of record DFXE01000015.1, on the reverse strand, counting down.
CATCTTTATTCCTATAAACAAGCATGGCAAGCAGGCAAAGCAGACGGCTATCCTTACCGACCGGGCATATGCTTCGGATAATCAGATAATCACTTTTCCGGCAGGTTTATGTTCACGTAAAATTAAGGGAAAGATAACTGATTTGGAGTGGAAAAAATCCTTTATACAAAAAGCTGTCGAATACCAACGCGATATTATACCCATTTATTTTGACGGGAAAAATTCCAACTTCTTTTACCGACTGGCGAATGTCCGTACCGGATTAGGGTTGAAAGTGAATATTGAGATGCTTTATCTTTCGGATGAAGTTTTTAAAAGTAAACATTCTACTTATCACATATATTTTGGAAAGCCAATACCCTGGCAAACATTCGATAACAGTAAAAAACCTGCCGAATGGGCCGAATGGGTACGCGGTATTGCTTACGGGCTGAAGAAATAATAGAAATACACTTATATGAAAGACGTTATAAATCCAATCGACAGGACTGTATTGAAGTCGGAACTAACTCAGGATAAGCTGCTCCGGAGAACCAATAAGTCTAATAATGAAATATACATAATTACGGCACACGATTCTCCGAATGTGATGCAGGAAATCGGGCGTTTGCGCGAACTTGCATTCCGGTATTACGGAGGGGGAACGGGCGCCCCGGTTGATATTGACGAGTTCGATACGATGGAAGGAGCATACCGGCAATTAATTGTATGGAATCCGGAAGAAGAAATCATATTAGGTGGATACCGTTTCCTTTGCGGGGCCGATGTAAAGTTCGACGATAATGGAAAACCCATGCTTGCCACCTCGCATTTGTTCAATTTTTCCGATAAATTTATTAAAGAATATCTTCCTTATACGGTTGAGCTGGGGCGTTCTTTTGTAACACTCGAATTTCAGGCTACCCGCGAAGGAGCGAACAAAGGTATATTTGTGCTGGATAATTTGTGGGATGGTTTGGGGGCTTTATCGGTAATTGATCCTACCCTGCAATATTATTTTGGAAAAGTCACCATGTATAATACATATAACAAGGAAGCAAGGGATATGATCCTTCATTTCCTTGCTAAACATTTTCCTGATCCGGAAAGATTAATAACGCCAATTTACCCCCTGCAGACGAATCCTGACCTGGTGAAAATGGATGAACTGTTCCAATCGGATAATTTTAAAGAGAACTATAAGGCATTAAACCAGGAAGTCCGTAAGTTCGGAATCAATGTTCCACCGTTAGTAAGTGCCTATATGAGCCTTTCTCCTAAAATGCGTACTTTCGGAACCGCCGTTAACCACGAATTCGGAGAAGTGGAAGAAACAGGTATTCTTATCGCTATTGACGAAATTCTTGAAGATAAAAAGAAACGGCATATCGAAACTTATTTTAAGGAAGAGTATCCGTCGCAACCCATATTGAAGGGATAAAGCAGGTTGATTCTTTAGATGTATTTTTTCTTTCTTTCCTTGTTTTATTACTTACATCCACTAAGTAATAATTTTATGTATCTTGATTTTAAGTGAATTTTTAATTGTTTTTCTTTGAACAAATAATTGATGTATCGGTTATATAAAAACTCGTTAATCGGGTTTTTATTTATTGTAGTTTCAGCTGCTTTAAAAGGTTGCAAAAGTTTTTTTGTTTGATAAGGATGTATTTGTAAAAGTCCGCCCCCACCCTTATTCCTTAATATGCCGGCTCGCATTCATCTATAGATGGAAACCGACAGTGAACGTATCAGTCACGAATAGATTGACTTGCAATTAATTCGTTATTTACTAAATTTTTAGCTTATGAGAAGTAAGAGTATCAAAACCTTTTTTGCGCTGGGCATAATCGGCCTATTGAGTAGTTGTACAAATGAAGAATACAATGTACAAAAGGTAGAACCAGGAACCCTTTCTTTCGAAATTTCCATAGTAAATTCTCTTAAAACTAAATCCGGATTGTATAGTCAGGAAGCAAAACACACGGTTGAAGATGTGAAAATCTATGCTTTTAAGAAATCCGGAAGTGATTATTTGTTTGCCGATTCTATTGAAATACCTGGCTGGACGCGTGGATTGTCCACTAAACATCATCAGGTACCTGTCGGCGACTATCTGTCTGCAGGAGAATTTACATTTATCGGAATCGGACGTAATGCAACAGACCGGTTCGGATTGACAGTATTGGATCAGGGAGTAACCACTTATGATACTTTTGCCGCTTCGGTGGAAGCCTCCGGCCTGGAAAGTGAAATATTTGCAGGTTCATCGGCTATAGCTATTTCTTCAATAGGTGTTCGCATACCTATTGTTATGACCCGGCAGGTAGCAGGTATATTAGGCTATTTTGTAAATGTACCGGCTGTAATCAATGGCCGGGATGTTGAGTCATTACGATTATCGGTTACCAATAGCAACCTTACGGTGAACCTTACCAATGGAGAGGGCACTCTTCCTTCGGGTGCCGTATTTAATATTATAAATACTGACCTGAGTAACCAAACGGTAAATAGTGAAGGAATATATACGGGCAATATCATCCAGGACGTGATTAAACTGGATAACTCACAATTGAACGGTTCTTTTCTTATTCCTGTAAACAATGTGCAAATGACGCTCGGGCTGTATGCTTCTAATGGCGATGCTCTTAAAACCTGGCCTGTCAGTATTAGTTCGCAGCAATTTGATATTCTTCCCAACAATTTTATTCGTTAGGTACGAAAGCATATTCTTCGGGTACCGGTGCGGGAGGGAATGATTCTATACCTGATTCTGCTATCGATTTGATGAGGGATCAGGAAATTCAGATCACCGTTGACCCTGAATGGGCGGCGATACATAACCTAACCATCGATTAAAAAGATGAATTACGGGCAGTTGTCTATACACATAGTTTTCTTTCTTTCTTTATCTACATGGATGTTTTTATCCTGTTCCGACTCAGAGGAATTGATATATAAGCCGGATATAGATATAGATTTCTATATAGGCCTGTCCGATACAGGAGTAGATGTTTCAGGTGTATCTTATAATATAGACAGGGCACTAATTATTCCGTTCAGAAAAACAGGAGAAGGAGTTGATGATACAAATTTTATTCCGGATTACTCATATGTAACACACAAAACTATAGCACAAGGTGGTGTGGCAGACGTTAAATTACATCTGATGGCAGGTGCGATTTACAAAGTTTTGGTTGTCGGTTATAAAAATGAAGATTATACTCCGGCAATTAGCTCAAATAACCGGTTTGTTTTGGGAGGTGTTTCCGACCCGGTATCTCTTGCAAATTACGCAGTAAAAGCTACTGAACCGAATAATATGCCGGAAGTTTTTGCATGTATTTGTGAAGCCTCTTTAAATGGTAGTTCCATCGGTGAAGCCTTTGCTGCTGATGAAAATATATCCATATCGGGTAACCTGAAACGACTGGTGAGTGGGATTTCCCTGACGATCGAGAACGTTCCCAAATTTGTTACTTCAGTGTCGCTGATTAGTGGAAACCTGATTGAAGCGTCAAGGCTTACGGATGCTATGGTAATGACTGCGCGGTCGGAAGAAAGTATATTGGAGGTTGTTGTTCCTTCTGATAATAAAATCTCATTTTTCCGATATCTTTTAGCTGGAGGAGCAACATATTCAACCTCTCTTTCTCTTGATATACTGGTTGGAGGTTCCACCAAACGGTATCTTGTCAGAGTGCCAGACAGTGAAACAACAACTAATAATACATTTATATTTTATCCGAACCAGATCATAAAAGTGACGGGTGACTACTCAAAAATAGATGTCGGGTTTACTTTGACTCACATGATAAATCTGGATGACGACGGGTGGGATGGAAATCCGTAAATTGACAATATAAATGAAGAATATCTTTTTATATCCCTTTTTGGTCGTAGGCTTTATCACCTGTTCAACCGAAGAGTATATTTTACAACCCAAAATCTCCGAAGAAAAAGGTAATGATGGAATATGCAACATACAAGAAGGATATTTTGAGGTTGTATTTGGAACTTCTATGACGCGTGCGGCTGTCACGGGAGAGGACTGGAGGATATCCGATTTAAAATATATTCTTTTTGAATCTACCGGTGAGTTTGTGAAAGAACGGCATATTTTTTCACCTTCTGATGGTTTTGAGACCTGGCCGCTTACAGCCATAAAGGATACATTGCCAAAAGGTGAATACAGGGCTGTATTTATAGGCAATGCAGAGAAGACACTTTTTCCATACCGGGTAGGAGATGGGCCGGTCAATTATAATGAAATATTGTATGATTATCATTTCGGTTATCATTCGGGACGAATAGTTTTGCCCAATTCGGAATTCACCGATCATACAGAATATTATATGTCGAATGTCTTATTTTCAGATTCGTCTCCTTATCCTGAAATTCTTCTCCAGCGTATTATCGCTAAACTCAATATACACCGCAATGCTGTAGACGCCCAAATGGCATTGAATATGCTGGTAAATAATATTGTTACCCAGGTAGGGTATCGCAATATAATCCAGACACAGCTGCAGAATATACTCCCCGGCCTTTTAAGGGATGTCCTTGATTTAGGTTTGATAGGTAATTTGGTATATGCTGTTGTGGGTGGTCTGGATTCGTTAATAAATATCCTGCTGGACGGGTTGCTGTTGCCGATAACAAATTACTTATATGATATACTTATCGAGGAATTGATCAATCAACTCGGGATGGTACTTGCCGGTAATACCGGACATTCGGAATTATTGGGATTTCTCGGTCCTCTTTTAAATCCCTGGCAGACAACTGAAGCTGATGGAGCAATCATTACCATTGCTGATTTTCCTAAAGCCATCGACTTCGATCTTGTTGTCAGGGAGTATTATCCCGGAGAGCAACAATTTCTTTTTAAATTTGCGGACACGGGCTTATACGACAATAAAAACCTGTTAATAAAGGGTTTTTCAGGTTTATATGATGTTCGTGAAATCAATATAGTTAAGCAGGGATTGATTTCAGGCTTATTAATAGAACAGATAATTGAAAGTTCATGGTTTCTGGATGGTACTTTTATCCATATTAATCAACCCGTGGATTTAACTAATTTTACAAACCGAAGATTTAGGTCTGATTATTCATTAATCGATTTGGGATTGAAATCATATGCGGTACAAGAAGATGGAGCACATTCTTTAAACTTAAAGATAAGTCTTGCTGATCTACCATACCTGGAGGATATATTGCGCGCAATCCCGTTACTTAGTCCTCTTTTGGATTTGTTGGCAACGGTTATACTTGCTCCGCTTCGGCTTATTACAATAGAAATACCCCTGAATCTCCCTTTACTGGGTATTAGTAACCTGGAACTTACATGTGGCTGGAATGATCCTGTCATGTATTGACTTTCTTACACATTATAATAAGCCTTCGTTCAACGCCGTCAAGAATCGCTACGCCGGGTAAGTAACCCCATTGTTCGAAATGAAATCGTTTGAACAATTCGATGCTGGGTATATTGTGGGCAAATATAAATCCTAATAAGGTATTTATTCCGAGTGCCGGCGCCTGATCAATGGCATATTGAAGAATCTTTTTTCCATAACCTTTCATGCGTTGGTCTGCATCGAGGTATATGCTGACTTCAACGGTGGAGTCGTATGCCGGGCGGCCTTAAACGATTGAAAACTAATCCATCCTATCGTGGTGCCTTTTTGGTCTTCAACTACCCAAAGAGGACGTTTGCCGGGTATATGTTCGAAAAACCATTTTTTACAGCTGTCAACCGTTACCGGTTCCGTATCGGCAGTTACCATTCGCGAAGCTATAGTAGAATTATATATTTTAACCATATTGTCTAAATCTTCCGGTCTGGCATCTTTGAATTTTAATTCCATATTCTATAAAACAAATTGGGATTCATTCTTAAAACCTGGTAAATGTAGAAAAATAGTTTTAACTCATTATATTATCATAAGTTATTAAAGACAATAAGCGTTGGAAGCAATAAAGCTTATATTTATATTTTGATGCGTACGTATATTTAACAATAATTATTTATTCTGTTATACTATTTTTATTGATTTGGTGTTTATTGTAATATGATAAGTAACTTTTTATTAAATGGTTATGCTTTGATTATCTATCTTTGATAACATAATAATCTTTATGGTGAAATGTTATACATGATATCTACATAAAATATTCCAATACAAATTAAAAGAATCCCATAAAACTAAAGGTAGTATGTATTTCTCGATTCTTTTTGAAATTAACTATCAATAAGTTGATTTGTAATAAAAATGTCTATGCGGTTATAGGCGCTATTGATATATTAGTTTCGTTAAAATTAAATTTTTTCATTAAAAAAATTCTATGAAAATACTTAAATAAGAAATTAATGGATAAAAAAAATTAGTTTATATTTTTATCGGAATTTCCATTAGTACAAAGAGTAGATATAGTTTTATATTTACTCTTTTATTGTCTAAAGGGTATTTTTATACTAAACATACTTTTGCATAATATATTTTGATTTAATTGATATTAATTATATTTGCAATGTATGAAGTGTGATATAGAAATTCATTAATCATTGAAAAACTGTATTTAAAAAATACAATGTAGTTTTAAGTGTCTACAAATTTGTCCATTAAGGTAATGTTCTACAATTGTTCTACAAAAAAATAGAGACTTACAATTTATAATTGTAAGTCTCTGATAATCAGGTCGGGATGACAGGATTTGAACCTGCGACCACACGCCCCCCAGACGCGTACTCTACCGGGCTGAGCTACATCCCGTTTTGGTTTGGTGGTGCAAAGTTATGTTTTTTGATTTATATTCCAAAGCTTTCACGGTAGAAATCTAATGATTCGAAAATTAGATCTTTGCTTACTTCCTGATTGATTTGTACTTCGCCTATATCTGACAGCAGGGTGAAATTGATGACTCCGGCTTCATTTTTTTTGTCGTGTGTCATAAATTCGTATAAAGAGTCGTAATCGTTGCAGTCGAAATAGAAGGGTGGATAATATTCTTTGATATAATGAACTATCTGGCTTAGTTTGGAAGTTGGGAACCCCGTTTGTTTATAAGATAGATATAATTCGCAGACCATTCCTGCCGCCACGGCATGTCCGTGTAATAGAGGTTTATTCTTCGTGAATGAAAGGCTTTCAATGGCATGTCCTATTGTATGCCCGAAATTTAACGCTTTACGGATGCCCATTTCTTTAGGGTCTTCCTGTACGATCTTTTCTTTGACGGCTACCGATTCTGCCAAAAGTGGTGATAAAGGAGAGCCGGGATGAATCGGGTCGTAACTTATTATTTGCCGGTATACTTTTTCTGTGCTGATCAGCGCGTGTTTTATCATTTCAGCGTATCCGGAAAGAATGTTGTCATTGTCTAATGTGCTCAGGAATGTACAATCGATGATTACGCATAACGGGGGATAGAATGATCCGATTTCGTTTTTTAACCCGTTGAAATTAATGCCTGTTTTTCCGCCTACGGCAGCGTCAACCGACGCCATTAGCGTAGTGGGAATATTAAGGGTTTGCAGGCCACGCTTGAAAGTAGCTCCTGCAAAACCGCCAAGGTCCGTGATCATTCCGCCTCCTAAGTTGATAAGCAAGGAATTACGTGATGCTCCTTCGCTTGAAAGAATATTCCAGACAGATGATAACTGTTGCAGGTCTTTATGTGTATCTCCCGCATCGATCGTTATAATCCGTGCCTGCTGGAGTGATGGAACATTTTCAATCGCCGGGTAACATTTATCATGTGTATTAGTATCTGTTAAAATAAACAGTTTGTCATATTTCAGGCTAGCAAGAACGGATTGTAATTCTTTGTGTATGTCGGTGGATATGATAACTTTTTGATCATTCATACGCTTCTGTTTTTAAGTTTATAAAAATATCCTTCACCTGTCACCTTAGGGATTAAATATTTGTTTTGTAGCTGTTTATCGGTGAAAGATGCATCTTTCACATCCTTCACCTTGCTTTCATCCGAAGGGAAAAACAGAGACGTCCCTTTTAAATTCACTCAGGAGCAAATCTGTTTTGCTCCCGTCCGGATTTTTGTGGCTAACGTCCTATAAAAACTACATAATGTTTCTTTCAAAACTTCTAAATGTTTTCCGTAAACCATCTAAATCTTTTGGCAAAACCATTTAGATGATTTGAGAAAAGCATAACCGACTTTTAACTTTTTCACGGTGAAAGATAAATCAGCCGGGTGAAAGGTCACCTTTCACTCCTTGTTTGCTGATATCCAGTAAATAAAGGTGTAAAGTGAAAGGTGAAGGATGAAAAGCGGAAAACGGTTGTAACACCGTTTTTGACCCTTTTTCAGTTTAATCCTAATGCTTCGATAACCGCGTTTACCGCAATGGTCAGCCCATCTGCGTCTTTACCGCCGGCTGTGGCAAAATGCGGTTGTCCTCCTCCTCCGCCCTGAATATATTTTGCGGCTTCTTTTACCAGTTTACCCGCATGATATCCTTCGGCAACCAGATCGTCGCTCAGCATTACCATTAACGTGCATTTGGATTCATCGATAAGCCCTGCTACAAATACAAAATTTTCTTTTATTTCTCCTTTGATCTGGAAAGCTACATCTTTCATCAGTTCAGCGTGGCCTTTGGTGATGACCTGCATCAGTTTCACGCCGTTCCGTTCGACTCCCCGGCTGATGATTTCTTTCTTTATCTGTACGGCTTTCTCCTTCACGTAGTCTTCCAGCTGTTTTTTCATTTCGGAGTTTTCGTCGACGAACTTTTTGATGCCCTGAACTAAGTTCGGCATGTTGTTCAGCAAACTGCGCAATTCGCGGATCATATCCTGCTGGGTAAAGAAATAATTTTCGGCGCCTTCGGCCGTAACAGCTTCGATGCGTCGTACTCCTGCCGCAATAGAGCTTTCTCCTACAATGCGGAGAGTACCTATCATACCGGTGGCGGCGACGTGGGTCCCTCCGCATAGTTCGACTGAACTACCGTACTTCACTACACGTACTTCATCGCCATATTTCTCGCCGAACAAGGCCATAGCTCCCATTTCTTTAGCTTCGGCAATGGGCAACGCCCGGTGTTCTTCCATCGGATAGTTGGCACGTATTTTCTCTCCAACCAGTTTTTCAACTTTTCTGATTTCTTCTTCCGTTACTTTCTGGAAATGGGAAAAGTCAAAACGTAAGGATTCGGGCGATACATATGATCCCCGTTGTTCTACATGTGTTCCTAATACCTCGCGTAATGACTCATGGAGTAAATGAGTACCCGTGTGGTTACATTCGCATTGTATGCGTTTTACCTTATCAACCTTTGCGAGATACGTAGCCGATAAGTCTTTCGGCAAACGGTCGGTCAGGTGAACCGGCAGGTTGTTTTCGCTTTTGGTATCGATGATGACGATCTTCTCATCTTCGTTTATCAACCATCCCGTATCTCCGACCTGTCCCCCCTTTTCTGCATAGAAAGGAGTCTGGTCGAGTACGATCTGGTACAGTTCTTTATTTTTTTGTTTTATTTTCCTGTAACGCAATATTCCGGCATCGGCTTCAAAGAAATCGTATCCGATAAATTTGCTCTCACCCTCTTTCAGGATCACCCAATCACCTGTTTCAACGGCTGCCGCATTACGGGCGCGTTCTTTCTGTTTCTGCATTTCCGCATCGAATTCGCCGGTATTCACTTCCATTCCGTTTTCGCGCAGGATCAGCTCGGTAAGGTCTAACGGGAAACCGAATGTATCATATAGTGTAAACGCGTCGACTCCGCTTAATATATTCTTGTTTGCGGATTTAGCCTCCTCGATTTTTTTATCGAGTAAACGTATACCCGTTTCCAGCGTGCGAAGGAATGATTCTTCTTCCTCCTTCATCACTTTTTCTATAAGTTGTTTTTGCGCGATCAGTTCAGGATAGGCATCACCCATTGTTTCGATCAGTACCGGAAGCAGTTTATACATAAATGCCTCCCGGCGATCGAGGAAGGTGTACCCGTAACGGACAGCCCTGCGCAGGATGCGACGGATAACGTAGCCCGCTTTCGCGTTGGAAGGCAACTGTCCGTCGGTGATGGAAAAGGCGATTGTACGTATATGGTCGGCAATGACACGCATAGCGATATCGCGTTTGGCATTATCGCCGTATGTGAAACCAGTGAGTGATGCTATTTTCCGGATGATCGGCTGGAATACATCTGTATCGTAATTCGATGTTTTTCCCTGTACAGCCATGCAAAGGCGTTCGAATCCCATGCCGGTATCGATTACTTTGGCAGGCAGGGGTTCGAGTGAATTATCCGCTTTACGGTTGTATTGCATAAATACAAGGTTCCATATTTCTATTACCTGAGGATGGTCCTTATTTATCAGGTCCGCCCCGCTTACGGCTTGCTTTTCTCCTTCCGTCCGTAGGTCGATATGTATTTCCGAGCAAGGTCCGCAGGGTCCGGTATCGCCCATTTCCCAAAAGTTGTCTTTTTTACTTCCGTTCAGGATACGTTCGGCAGGTAAATACTTTTCCCAGTATCCGGCAGCTTCATTGTCGCGTTCCAGACCATCTGCCTCGCTTCCTTCGAATACGGTAGCGTACAGGTTTGCGGGATCAAGTTTCAATACATCGATCAGGTATTCCCACGCCCAGGCAATTGCTTCCTGTTTAAAATAATCGCCGAACGACCAGTTACCCAGCATCTCGAACATGGTATGGTGATAGGTGTCGTGGCCGACTTCTTCAAGGTCGTTGTGCTTACCGCTTACCCGGAGGCATTTCTGTGAATCGGCTACACGGGGATATTTAACGGGGACATTCCCCAGGATGATATCTTTGAACTGGTTCATACCCGCATTCGTGAACATCAGTGTAGGGTCTCCTTTTATTACCATGGGGGCAGAGGGTACGATCTGGTGCTTTTTCGAAGCAAAAAAGGCTTTGAATGATTCACGGGTTTCTTTGGCTGTCAACATATTATTTTAATGAATTCTACTCGTTAATAAACCGAAAAACAATTTGCAAAAATACAGTAATTTATTATTTTTGCGTCAATTAAAATAACAAATTATTCAATGGGACTATTCAGAACACGCAAATCATACTATTTGTACGACCCCAATACGCTGAGTTATGAACGTGTTTATCCTTCTACTAAAGACCGCATTTTTACCGTTGTCCGTCATTTAAGTACCGGTACGGTGGTAGGGGTGATTATCTTTTTCGTCATGATGCGCTTCTTCGATTCTCCCATGGAGTCGCAGTTGCGTAAAGAAAATAAATTACTGCAAACCCAATACGAGGTGTTATCGCTCCGTTTGAACAATGCTTTCGATATCTTAAATGATATGCAGCAGCGTGACGAAAACCTTTACCGCGCGATCTTTCAGGCGGAAGGTATTCCTGAATCGATCCGTAAATCCGGTTTCGGCGGAACCAACCGCTATGAACACCTGATGAGCCTTTCCAATTCGGAACTGATCGTGTCTACCACACAAAAAATGGATATGCTTTCCAAACAGCTATATGTACAATCCAATTCACTGGAAGAACTGATCAATATCGGGAAAACGCAGGAAGAAAGGGCTAAATGTATACCGGCTATCCAGCCGATCTCCAATAAAGACCTGCGCCGTACCGCTTCGGGATATGGCATGCGTATCGACCCCATTTACCGGACGCCCCGTTTCCATGCGGGGATGGACTTTTCCGCCAAAGTGGGTACGGAAATCTATTCGACCGGTAACGGCGTGGTAACGTTTGCCGGTTGGAAGCAGGGGTATGGTAATTGCCTTATGATCGATCATGGATTCGGATATGAAACCTTATACGGGCATATGAGTAAATTTAAGGCACGTGTGGGACAGAAAGTAACTCGCGGCGAAATAATTGGTTATGTGGGTAATACCGGTAAGTCTACCGGACCTCATCTTCATTATGAAGTTATCGTACGGGGCAGACACGATAATCCTTCGAAATACTATTTTATGGACCTGACTCCCGAAGAATACGACCGTATGATACAGATTGCGGAAAATCACGGACAGGTTATGGACTAATAATATATACTTACCATTGTGGCACTGAAAAAAAATAAAGATCTAAAACTTTACTATTCCATTGGTGAAGTGGCGGGAATGTTCGGCGTAAGGGAATCGACGCTCCGTTACTGGGAAAAGGAATTCGATATTATTTGTCCGAGGACGAATGCCAAAGGTATGCGTTATTATAAGCAGGAGGATATAGATGCTGTCAAACTGGTTTATTATCTGGTAAAAGAAAAGGGTATGACGCTGGCCGGGGCAAAACAAAAATTGAAGGACAATAAAGAAACAACCATCCGGCACGGTGAGGTGGTGAATAAACTGAAACTTCTGAAAGAAGAATTAATCTCTCTTAAAGCAGCATTTGATGCGATTGATCCAGAGTAATTATCTAATATTCCATATGAAATGAGATTCAGGAAATATCCCCTGAATCTCATAGTTATGTAGTAGAAACTATTCCCAAGAGAACTCACATTCACAAACACTCATCCTATTGGGGATAATTGTTTTCCATTGGCCGGTCCATTTCCCTCCATATGAGGCGCAGATTGCCTCGCATTTTTCTTTAGCATCCTCATTACTCCATATGGGTCCTGCCGGTACATCCAGTTTGAAAACAGTCGGATTTTTTGGTGGTGTATAACGCATAACACAATTTATAACACTCATTTTACCCCGTACAACCGTTGACCATACACCGTCAAATTTTCCTCCATGGGCTGCACAAATGTATGGCGCTTTGAGTTGTGCATCATCGTTGCTCCATAATGGACCAGCTGGTATGGTAATCGTGTAGGTTTCCGGTATTATCGTTTCATAGAATCCGATACTGGCTACATATTTTGTTCCGTCTGTATGTTCAGACACGCTACCGAAAATACAGCCTATTGCACATCCTGAACTAACATTATATTCAAATTGTACAGCTCCCTCTTTCACTTTTCCTTCTCCGCCATATGATTTTCCTTTATTTGTATAAAATATCAGGCTCAATAAAGCAGATGCTCCATAGTAATTGCTTGTATAGGTGCCGGTAACTTTTATAATAAATTCATCCGGAGCCAAGCGGTATTCTTTTTTTTCTCCCTTGTCTCCACCATGTAATAATATATCGTCTTTTTTGTATCCGAATCCGACCGCATCTAACACATCTCCTGTGCTGATCGTTAAAGAAACAGGCATATCCAGATTTTTTGATTCATATATCTTCAGATCATCAAACGTTTTTGAAAAACTATCTTCTTTACCATATAATTTAGACTTTTCCATGAATAACACTTTTTAGTTAATTAATTCGTTTAATAAAATCTTCATTTACCCCTCGATTAAATTCTCCTTCCTGCTAGGGATAATTCAAATACCAGACACCATTACCCGCTGGCTTTGGGTAATACATATTTTATATATTTCAGTAATAAATAATGAGTTTATATCATAATAATATTACATTACATTTTTGCAAAATTATGCATCTCATAATATAAAAGATTACAATTGATCAATTGTAATCTTTTATATTAAAGGGGTATTAATCTGATATTTTAGTTATAAGTTATTATTTTTATATGGTAATCTTTCACGCATCTTGTTTCGAAAATCAGAAGGCGATATTTTCATAATCTTTTTAAATGAACGGTAAAAACTTGTATGGTTATTATAGCCTATATCAAAAGCTATACCTTCAAGTGATTCACATTCGTATGCTTCATCGGACATAATATGTATAGCTTCATAAATGCGGTATTCATTAAGCCATTGTGTAAATCTTTTTCCTGAAACCGTATTGATGGCTTTGGATAAATAGGATCGGTTGATTTGAAGTTCTTGTGTAAGTTTGGATAACGTTAATCCTGGGTCTTTGTAGCCTTCCTGATTAACAACGTAATGCTGAACCCTCTTCATAATTTCTTTATCAAATACAGAATTTTTCATAGATATATTTTTTTGATAAAGTAATGGGATAATACTTTTCCATAAATTAATAGCTGATAAAAAGATGTGACAAATAAGAAAAAAAGAGTGACAATGTAGCAAATGTATTGAAACACAATGATTTTAAAATAAAAATAAAAATAGATTTTTTATATCTTTGAAAGTAACTATTAAATAAATTATTGATGAAACGGAAATTTATTTTTCTCATTTTGCTTATCTTTTCAAATAGTAATTGTGAAATTTATTCAATCAATTCAACAAGTACATCCGATATAATTATTGATACCATTGATTACTCGGATAATAATTTTTATTATCAGGCCGGAAGAAAAAATGAAATGGCATCACTAATACTTGACTCTATTGAACGGTTAGCGATAAAAGATAATTATAAAGTAATACCCCTGCATAAAATATATGTAATGCGTGCTTTTTTAGCATCGAGACAGTTACGACCCAGATTGGCGTTGAAATATCTTAAAAAAGCGTTTTTATTGAATGAGCTTAAACAAGACACTCCCACTTATTTTTTAGCTGCAAAACTTATGTTAAACGAATATACGATACTCAAGCAGATGGATAAGGCTACAGAGTACGCTCTTTTAGCATTAAATATAGCAAATAAGACAAATGATAAAGAGAAAGTGGCAAATGCTTTTATGAATTTACAATTATGCTATTCGCATTTGGGGGAATCCGGCAAAAGCCTTCAAAATCTGGAGAAAATGCGTATGACCATGATAGAGCAGCCTGAAAAATATGGAAAAATATTACTTGTAACATGCCTTGGTATAGAAAGTTTTATATCGCGTAAAATGAAACAATATGAAAAATCAATCTCGTTATATCTCGATTTGTTGGATTTATATCTTGGCATGACTGACGATGAAAGAAAAGGTACTGAAGTTGAATCGGATGAAGGTATGGATTTTAAGATAGCCCAAACACATATTACGTTAGCTACCTTATATGTACTAAAAGAGAATTTTGAGAAAGGTGAATATCATTATAATAAATTTGAAGAATATTTGAAATTACCACAGGAAGTTTTAAGTACTGAATTGTATGATATGGCAATCGGATATAATATTACTACGAAAAAATATGACAGCGCATTGAAAAACACCCGCTATTTAGAAGCAATGGGATTGCTTGGCAGTGATTCGATAAATATATGCAATTTAGCGGCAAAAAAATATCTGAGTCGTATTTACGGGCTGTTGGGTGAATATGAAAAGGCCTGGGAATACCAAAAATCAGCATCAATTATAAGTGATAGCTTATATTTAAGATCAAATTATCAAATCGCGTTAGAATTAGCGACAGTGTATGAAATGGCGGAAAAAGAGGCCCAGATTCAGGAGGAAATAACGGCTAATACAAGAGCCCGGATATGGATCGTTTCTTTGTTTTTCGGAGTTTTTATTTTAATTATTTTATTATTAATTATATGGGTACATTCCAAAAGGATAGTAACCAAAAATAAAAGTCTTTTTCAGCAACTTAATCAATTAAGTGAAGCAAAGAAAGAACTCGATAGGATACGGTCGGCAATAAATACTCCCAAGCCTGTAGATAGTAAAGACAAAGGGAATCAATTATTCTACAATTTGAATAAATATTTATATGAGGGTCAAAAATTTCTTGATCCATATATAAGCAGAGAACAGTTGGCTATAGAGTTGGGTACAAATAAACTTTATTTGTCAAATGCAATCATGGAAAACAGCTCACAAACCTTTAATGAATACATTAACTTTCTGCGTCTTGAATATGCCAAAGATCTTTTACTTAAAGATTACAAAACAAAAATCCAGGTTATATCTAATTTGTCGGGTTTTAATTCGGTACGTACTTTTTATCGCCTGTTTCTTAAAACATATCATATGACACCTTCCGAATTCAGGAAAATAGCGTCGACTATTAAAAAATAACTTCTGATAAGCTGAAGGCAAGATTAAAACATCTGTTTATTACTTACGGATATAATAGAAAACTTTATCTTTGCAAATGAATTTAATAGAATAACGAAATGGAAATTACAGGAAAGATTATTGCCGTTCTTCCTGCTCAGGGAGGCACAAGCAAAACTGGAAACGAATGGAAAAAACAGGAATACGTTTTAGAAACACATGAACAATACCCGAAAAAAGTATGTTTTCAGATTTTTGGTAGTGACAAAATTGAACAGGCCGCAATACAGGCTGGTGAGGAACTGACTGTTTTCTTTGATATAGACAGCCGCGAATATAACGGGCGCTGGTATACCAATATTAATGCCTGGAAAGTGGAAAGGGTTGCTGACGGCCAATCCGGTGTTACTCCGGATAATTTTGCGCCTGCCGGTGCTCCGACCTCTTCGGCTCCAGACTTTCCTCCCCCTAGTTCAACAGATGATCTGCCTTTCTGATTGATTACCTTATGAATATTGTATTGCTTATCGGAGGATTAATCCTTATCCTGGCGGGAGCCAATTTTTTAACAGATGGTGCTTCTTCTGTGGCGAAGCGGTTTAATATCTCAAACCTTGTCATCGGTTTGACGATCGTGGCCTTTGGAACCTCGGCTCCGGAACTTACCGTCAGTATTGTATCTGCGCTGAACGGAAGTTCTGATATAGCAATAGGAAATGTGGTGGGAAGTAATATTTTTAATACATTGGTGATTGTAGGCTGTACGGCTGCCATTGTGCCCATCCGTATGACGAGGGGAACGATCAGCAAAGAAATACCGTTATGCCTGTTGGCTTCGATCATATTATTTATATGTGCTAATGATATTCTGATCAATGGTACTGATCAGAATATCATTACAAGTGGCGACGGGTTGTTACTGCTTTGTTTTTTCCTTATTTTTCTCGGATATACTTTTGCTATTGCCCGAAACGGTACGGATAATGAAGAAACTGCTATTAAAGAAATACCGTTATGGAGGGCTGTTGTTTATATTATTGGTGGTTTGTTTGCCTTGGTATACGGAGGAGATTTTTTTGTGAATGGAGCGTCGGGTATTGCCCGTAGCCTCGGTGTAAGCGAATCGGTTATCGCGCTGACACTGGTTGCGGGAGGAACTTCTTTGCCGGAACTGGCCACTTCCATTGCCGCGGCTTTGAAGAAGAATCCTGAAATGGCAATTGGAAATGTAATAGGTTCCAATCTTTTCAATATATTCTTTGTTTTAGGTTGCAGCGCAGCGATAGCTCCAATGAATGTGACAGGAATAACAAATGTTGATTTGGGGATGCTTATCTTTTCGTGCGTCCTTTTGTATATTTTCGGGTTATTCTTCAAAAAAAGAATGATTACACGTTGGGAAGGGATCGTAATGATCGCATGCTATGTAGTTTATACCGGTTATCTGATAGTAAACGCTTCTTAATCGGCTACCCGTCCGACAGATTTGATATTCTTGATCTTCGATAGAGTGACGCATAAACGTTGGATGTCTTCTACATCATGTACCTTTAATTTGATCTTTCCTTCAAATACTCCGTCTTTAGCTTCAATAAGCAAACGTTGTATATTAACGTTGAAGTCATTGGAAATTGTCTGTGTGATCGTGTTCAGAACTCCTAATGAATCAATCCCTTTTACCTCAAGGGTAGCTTCGAACGAAGCATTTTTATGACTACTCCATTGTGTGGATAGAATCCGTTCGCCGAAACTGCTTTTCAGCCGCATGGCAATAGGACATGAACGTTTATGTACAACTACTGTCCCGTCGTCATTGATAAAGCCAAGTGCATCGTCTCCCGGGATGGGTTTACAGCATTGGGCGACCACATAATTGTGATGGAATTCTTCTTCGCTTAAAACGTAGGGTTTCGTTTTGTCGTACTTGGGTTTATCTTTTCCTTTGTCCGGCTTGGAATTTTCTTTTTGTTGGCTATTATCCTTGGCACCCATCCGGAGTGCTTGTTTTACGTATTTGAATAACGTATTGTCGTTTTTCTCGCGGAGAATCTTTTTAAGATTTTCGGGTAATGTAACATCTCCTTTTTCAACGGAATAATAGAAATCTTCCCGTTTGGGGAAACCAAAGAAGAGCGCTAATTTATCTATAGTGCTTGTATTGATATCAACATCTGCACGTTTGAGTATACTAACAACTTTTTCTTCACCCAGGCGCGCCCCCTCTTTCCTTATTTTTCTTAGCGCGGCATCAATCTTCGTCCGGGCTTTAGCGGTAGTTACGAAATTAAGCCATTCAGGTTGAGGTTCCTGAGAGCGGGATGTTAGTATTTCAATCTGGTCGCCGCTTGATAAGCGATGGCTTAACGGCACTAAACGATGGTTTACTTTGGCGCCGATACATTTATTACCGATATTGGTATGGAGCGCATAGGCAAAGTCAAGCGCTGTAGCTCCCTGCGGCAATGTTTTAATATCGCCTTTTGGGGTGAAAACAAAAATTTCTGCTGTGAACAGGTTCATCTTGATCGTATCGAGGAAATCCAAGGCATTAGGATCAGGACTTTCCAGTATCTCTGTAATAGTTTGCAGCCATTTGTCGAGTTCGGTATCTTCTTCTACGCTACTTTCTTTATATTTCCAGTGGGCAGCAAATCCTTTTTCGGCAATGTCATCCATTTTACGGCTCCGGATCTGGATTTCTATCCATTGCCCGTCAGGTCCCATTACGGTAAGATGAAGTGCTTGGTAACCATTTGCTTTCGGGCGGCTTACCCAGTCGCGGATACGGTCGGGACGTATCCTGTAAATGTCGGTAATGGCAGAATAAATATCCCAGCAAACGTTTTTATCGTCCACATTCGGAAGTGATTCAAAAATAATACGTACGGCAAAAAGGTCGTAAACATCCTCAAAAGATATGCCTTTGTTTTCCATTTTATTCCATATGGAATAGGCCGACTTCACGCGGGCTTTCATATCGTAGGTAAGCCCCATCTTTTCGAGTTTTTCACGTACAGGGACCGCAAAATGTTCGAAGAGGGTATTGCGTGCGCCTTCCGTAGCCTTTAACTTCTCATGAATAAATTCATATTCTGTTGGGTGTTCGTATTTGAAACTCAGGTCTTCCAACTCTGTTTTTATTGTGAACAGTCCCAACCGGTGAGCGAGGGGGGCATATAAATAAAGGGTTTCACCGGCTATTTTATATTGTTTTGCCGGAAGCATTGAACCCAAAGTACGCATATTATGGAGACGATCAGCAATTTTGATAAGGATAACACGTATATCGCTATTCATGGTGAGCAGCAGTTTTCGGAAATTTTCGGCTTGCGCTGAAGCCTGTTCCCCAAATATGCCTCCGGATATTTTGGTTAAGCCGTCGACGATCTGTGCTATTTTATCGCCAAACATATTTTTAATGTCATCTACCGTGTATTCGGTATCTTCCACCACATCGTGTAATAAAGCTGAACATATGGATGTAGATCCTAATCCCATTTCTTTACATACCACCCGGGCTACGGCAAGCGGATGCATAATGTAGGGTTCTCCCGACCTGCGCTTGGCTCCTGCATGCGCCTGGTTGGCAAAATTAAACGCTTTGGTTATCCGTTCGATCTTGCGGCGATGATTCGTATTGAGGTAGTCGTTGAGAAGTTTTTCAAATTCTTCTTGTACTAACTTTTCATCGGGAGTATTAGGTTGTTGTATGTCGCTCATAGAAAAAATCGTTTATCCTACAGGAATTTTTAAAATCTGTCCCGGACGTATTTTTGAGTTGGGAAGATTATTCGCTTTTTGCAAAGTTGTTGCCGAAATTCCGGGGTATTTCTTCGATATCGAATACAAAGAATCTCCGGATTTAACCTTATAGGTCAGATACTCTTTGTCAGACGGTATAGCTTTTTGTGCACTTTTTGTAATCGGATTATTTTGTTTTGGTTGAGCAGCTGAAGTACTGGCTATACCGGATGCTGCCGGACTTACCGCTTCTTTTTTAGTATTATTCGTAGAAGCGAAAGATACTCCTCCATTATCAACATAAATTTTTAAGCGCCTTCCTGAAGAAACCCGGTTTGAACCTAATCCGTTCCAACGGCGTATTTCGCGTGCTGTAATTCCGTATTTATCAGCTATGGTAAACAGATTTTCTCCGGCTTTTGTTATATGCGTGATTTGTTCACGTGTAGAAGATGCTAAATGTGCATTTTCATCGTAAAGACTATTAGCCAGCAATTCTTCAATCCGGTGTATATAAACGGAGTCCTCTTTGTCGACAAAAGCAAATGTTTTTGACGTGGGCAATTTCAATGCAGAAGGTTTGGCATTTCCAGGGATAATATCACGTTTATATTGTGGATTCAATGCTCGTAATTGTTCTACATCCATTTGAAGCAGATCGGCAACTTGTTGCATGTGTAACATATTGTTGACCATTATGGTGTCGGTAGACAAAGGCAGGCTTGTTTGTACAGGACATATGTTATGATCGCAATAGTAATTCATTATATAATTGGCAGCAATGTAAAGAGGCACATAAGAGCGGGTTTCACGCGGAAGATAAGGATATATTTTCCAAAAATCCATTTTACCCCCTGACCGGCGGATAGCTTTATTTACATTCCCCGGTCCGCAATTATAAGAGGCCAGTACTAAATGCCAGTCCTGGTATATTTCATACATATCTTTAAAATAACGGCAGGCGGCATGTGTGGCTTTAACCGGATCACGGCGTTCATCGACAAGACTGTTTATTTCCAGTCCGTAACTCTTTCCGGTTGGCAACATAAACTGCCAAAGCCCGGCTGCACCAACCCTTGATAGTGCGGTAGGGTTTAAGGCACTTTCAACAACGGCAAGATATTTCAATTCAATCGGAAGTCCGTGCTCATCCAATATTTGTTCAATAACAGGGAAATAGAAATCGGCCATTCCTAACATATATCGTACCAAACTTCGGCGCCGTTCGGCATAAAGGTTAATAGAGTTTTGAACTAAATGATTATAGGTCATAGGTATGATACGGGGTAATCTTTCTAACCTTTCTTTTATAACATCATTTGAAAAATAAACGTTTTGTTCGTCATCATGACAATACTCGTCGGTTTTAGAAAAGTATTTTACATGCCATGATTGTAGAAGGCTGTCTACATTTGCGTCAAGGCTCTCCGGGATCATTCCCAGGTCAGCCGATAAAGAGTCATTCGATAATACAGAGTATTCGGGCTCAACTGCTGTTGTTTCCTGTGCATTTACCGACAGACAAAAAAGAAGGAAACAAGTTAAAATAAAAAAATGTCTGTTCATCATCTTAGAATGTTATGCTGCAATTTAATCCAATAGTCCGCGAACTGTAACGGGTTTGCGGCGAGTATACCGGCTCAACCCTCATGGAGAGATCCGGTGAAATATCAAAGTCAAACAATTCGGCATCTACATATGCATCAATTAACGTGATCGCATAAAAGCCGACTGCTAATATAATACTTAAATCCCGATATCGGCGAAAATAATCTTTTCGTCTTCTGAACTGGTCTTGAAGATTTTTATCATTTACCTGGGTTCTTTCTGTACCGGGAACCACCCAAATTGTCCAATCTTCGCTAAAGTTATATTGAACTTGATCCGGGTTTTCCGCCTCTTCTATTAATTTATTGAACGCATTGGCATCCTGCATTATCGACCGGTATGCCCCCCAATAGTCCTGATAATTTTTATTGTTCCAGGTTATGGCATACATAAATCCCATAAACCCTCCGTAAACAAGAGGTAATTTCCAGTATTTCCGATTATATATTTGTCCCATTCCGGGAATGAGGCCAAATAAAATGGCTTTTGTGGAATTGGGCTTAAATGCCGCTTTGGGAACTTCCGGTAAGGAAACGAATGCCGAATCGGCGGCAATTATTACTGCTTCGGTCAGTGAGTCTGGGGGCATAACGAGAACTGTATCCATGCTTAAATCCTCAATAATTTCCTGAGCTTTTATTTTACCGGAAAAACTCAGGAAACAAAGGGTTAAAAGCAGTATGCTAGTTATCTCTATATTCAACCGGACCATTCACATTTGTTTTATCTTAACTTATCAAACATACCTATCAGCCTCTCCAGTTCTTCTTCGGAAGCGAAAGGAATTGAGATTTTTCCTTTTCCGTTCTCATTATATGTAAGTTGTACCTTTGTGTTGAAGAAATGCGACAAATGGTCTTTTAGTAACTTATATTCTTCGGGAAGCATCGGTTTACGCGCTTCTTTTTTGTTTTCTTTCTTTTGTGGGGTTTCGTTTCCCGCCGCATTGTCCCTGACAAGTTCTTCCACTGTACGGACGGAAAGTCCTTCGGAGAGAATCTGTTCATGCAAAGCCAATTGTACCTCAGGGTCTTCCACCGGAATTAATGCACGGGCATGTCCCATATCAATTTTCTTATTTTTCAGACTCATCTGAATTTCGGCAGGTAATTTTAATAACCGAAGATAATTGGCAATTGTTGTCCGTTTTTTACCCACACGTTCACTTAATTTTTCCTGGGTAAGGTTATAGGTGTCTATCAGTTTATGATAAGCTAAAGCAATTTCAATGGAATTCAGGTCTTCACGCTGGATATTTTCGATCAGCGCCATTTCTACTACATTTTCATCATCTGCAGTTTTAATATAAGCGGGGATACGCTCAAGCCCGGCTCTCAAAGAAGCCCGGTAACGTCGTTCGCCGGAGATGATCATGTAACGGTCGGTAGAGATTTCTTTTAATGTGATAGGTTGTATAATACCTAATGCCCGGATAGAAGTAGTCAGTTCTTCCAATGTTTCTTCTTCGAAAACCGAGCGGGGCTGTTCGGGATTCGGTTGGATTTTACTTAATTCTATTTCGCTTATGGAAGATGAACCGCTTGTTTTGAGATCATCCATCGTAATTAATGCGTCCAGTCCACGACCCAGTGGAGATTTTTTACCTACTGCCATTGTTACTTGTTCTTTTCGATTAATTCCTGAGCTAATTGAATATGATTTATCGATCCCTTTGATTCTGCATCATATAAAAGAGCCGGTTTCCCATAGCTGGAGGCTTCGCTTAATTTTATATTCCGTTGAATCACAGTGGTGAATACCAAATCGCGGAACGGACGTTTCACTTCCTCATATATCTGGTTTGCTAGGCGAAGCCGTGAATCGTACATGGTAAGAAGGAATCCTTCGATCTCCAACGAAGGGTTCAGCTTCGATTTTATGATCTTTATAGTATTGAGTAGTTTGCTTATTCCCTCGAGAGCAAAATATTCGCATTGAACCGGGATCATTACTGAATCGGCAGCAGTAAGCGCATTCACTGTGATAAGGCCAAGCGATGGAGAGCAATCAATCAGTATATAGTCGTAAAATTCTTTAAGGGGGACTAACACCCGCTTAAGTATTTGCTCGCGATCGTCCATATTGAGCATTTCGATTTCAGCACCTACCAGGTCGATGTGAGAAGGAATAATGTCAAGCCTTTCAACTTCCGTAGGTACAATGGCTTGTTTCGCATCTTCGCCGTTTACCAGGCATTCATAAATGGATAGTTTAACATTGCGGATATCTACACTTAATCCTGATGATGCATTTGCTTGTGGATCTGCATCTACCACTAATACTTTTTTTTCGAGAACAGCCAGTGATGCGGCAAGATTAATAGTTGTAGTTGTTTTTCCTACGCCGCCTTTTTGGTTTGCTATTGCAATAATTTTTCCCATTTTGTTCAAATACTAATTCTTATGCAAAACTAAACATTAAATAAATAATTGCCATTTAATTGGTATAAAACTATACCTTGCCTGTTGATAAGTGGCCGGATTTGTTGAAAACTTTCAGAGACAATGTGATTTAAAGAAATTGTCTGCTTTTTTGTAAAAGTAAATAATCTAATAAAGTCATTGCAGTCATTGCTTCTACAATGGGAACTGCGCGGGGTAGGACACAAGCGTCATGCCGGCCTCTTGCCGTTAAAATAGTCTCTTCGCCATCAATAGTTACTGTTTCTTGTTCCATCAATATGGTTGCAACGGACTTAAATGCTACCCGAAAATAGATATCCTTTCCATTTGAGATTCCCCCTTGGATACCTCCTGAATAATTGGTGTGGGTATTTATCTCGCCCCTGTCGTTAAAAAAACGGTCGTTATGTTCAGAACCCTTAAAAAGGGGTGCTTCAAAGCCATCCCCGTATTCAAATCCTTTTACGGCATTAATAGTCAGCATCGCATGCCCCAACGCGGCGTGTAGTTTACCGAAAACGGGCTCTCCCAATCCGGCAGGAACACCTTTTGCCACACATGTAATTACCCCGCCTATAGTGTCTCCTTGGGATTTGACATCCATAATGAGGTTTTCCATTTCGGCAGCTTTTATGGGGTCGGGGCAACGTACAAATGTATTTTCCGTTACGTCTAAATCATATTCTTTATATGTTTTGTCGAGTTTGATATCCCCTACTTGCGAGGTGAAAGCTTGTACGGACATATTATATCGACGGAGCGCAAGTTTAGCAATAGCACCGCCCACGCATCGCGCAATTGTTTCACGAGCCGAAGAACGTCCGCCGCCGCGATGATCACGGATACCATATTTTTTTTTGTAAGTATAATCAGCATGCGAAGGACGGAACACATTTTTCATATTATCATAATCTGATGAATGCTGATTGTTATTCCATACCATAAAACCTATTGGAGTACCGGTGGTCTTGCCTTCAAATATACCTGATAAAAACTGGACGGAATCGTTTTCTTTTCGGGGAGTGGTAAGCTTAGATTGCCCGGGCTTACGCCGGTCTAATTCGTGCTGTATAAAATCCAAGTCCAGTTCAATTCCTGCCGGGCAACCATCAATTACTCCACCTATGCCGGGTCCGTGTGATTCTCCGAATGACGTTAACCGGAATATATTCCCAAAAGAATTCATATGTTAATGCCCGCAACCACTGCAACCACCATCACCACAACCATCGTCTCCACAACCGCAATCGCATCCCCCCGGAGATGACATGGCTGCAATTTCTTCGGCTGTAGGATCATGTACGTCAATAATTTCACCCGAAAAATGCAATGTTTCTCCAGCCAGCGGATGATTGAAATCCATAAGGACAAAATCTTCTTTTACTTCCATTACTGATCCGTTAAGGCGGTTTCCGTTAGAATCCATCATCGGAACGGTTTTACCTTCCTGTATCATATCAGAATCAAACTTGCCGTCAACTTCAAAAATATTTTTGGGCAGTTCGAGTTTATTTTCTTCATTGTAATCACCATATGCATCGGAAGGAGATATAGTAAAGTTGAACGAATCGCCTACCTTTAGTCCCTGTAACGCATTTTCGAAAGCGGGAAGCATCATACCTGTTCCGAAAATGAAATTCAAAGGAACTTCGGTTGTTGCTCTTTCCATTAATTCACGATCATCGCCTTCGCCTACGTTCAGATCATATGTAACCGAAACGAACTTGTTTGATGTAACTTTCATTTTTTAATCTTATTTTTTTAAGTACTTAATGTTTGCAAAGATAGACAATTATTTTGTATCTACAGCCCTTTTTAGTGCGATCAATGCTTGCTTAAGTACAGATTGAGGACATCCGATATTTAAACGCATATATCCTTCTCCACCAGACCCGAATATAGCTCCATCGTTTAATGCTAAACCTGCTTTTTCGATAAAGAATTTTACTAAATCTTCCTGCTTAAGTTTCAATCCGGTACAATTGAGCCACATCAGAAAGGATGCCTGTGGTTTGTAAACTTTTATCGAAGGAATATTGGTTTCGATAAAACCTGTAACATAATCCACATTTTCCATTACATATGTGCGCATTTGCTGCAACCATTCGGCACCATATGTATAAGCCGCTTTTGTCGCTTCATAAGCAAAAATCGTCCCATCTCCTAATTCCCTGGCATTCAGATATGAATAAAACTTCATACGGATCTTTTGATTTGGTATAATGGCGAAAGAAGTAACAATACCTGCAATATTGAATGTTTTACTTGGAGCCATGAACGTGATACTACAAGATAATGCGTTTTCGGATACTGTAGGAAATGGATAATGTTTAAATTGCGGATATACCAGTTCCGAATGGATTTCATCGGCAATGATAAGAATGTTATGCTTTATGCAAATGTCAGCAAGCCGAGCCAGTGTTTCTTTACTCCATACGATTCCGCCGGGATTATGCGGACTGCAAAGAATAAGGATTTTGCATTTTTTATCGATAACGGACTCAAGCTGTTCAAAGTCCATTTCATAAATTCCGTCTACGAGTTTCAACGGATTATTAATCACTTCACGTTGCATAGCCTCCGGTACTAAACGAAAAGGATGGTATACCGGTGGCTGAATAATTACTTTATCTCCCGGTTGCGTGAAGCAATCAATTACAAATCCGATTCCTTTTACAATTCCCGGAATATAGCTTATCCATTCTTTCTCGATTTTCCATTTATGCTTATAATCCACCCAATTGATGATGCTGTTATAATACTCTTCTGATGCAAATGTATAACCGAATATGTCATGATCACAACGTTTCCTGATAGCATCAAGAATGAAATCGGGTGTGCGAAAATCCATATCAGCTACCCAAAGCGGTATAAGATCGTTGCGTCCGAAACGATCGTTTAACTGAGCAACCTTAACACTGTTTGTGCCATGCCTGTCTACTATTTCATCAAAATTATACTGTTTCATTTTTCATTTATCTTATATTTTCAGATTCCAAAGATACATTTTAGAAGTTGTATAATGATATTTTTAACGTGTAAAGCGTGTTAATGGATAAATGCAAGACTTTACTGAAATAGGGAAATGTTGCACAAAAGTGCTCGATGTGTGTAAAAAAATAAAGTCTTATAATGTTCAATACAATTGAATAAATTACATTTGCAACATCAATATAAATGCAAATTCAATTATTATGGTCACTTACCACTTTGCTGAATTAATCCATATTCAGGCAAATAAATACGGTACACGTACTGCGCTTAAACATCGTAATGAAGAAACTGGGAAATGGCAGAAGATCTCGTGGCGTGATTTTTCCGAATCTATTATGTTAACAGCAAAAGCAATGGCTGAGTTTGGTATTGTGGAACATGATAATTTCGGTATATATTCGCAAAATATGCCACAATGTCTTATTACGGATTTTGCCGGGTATGCCAACCGCGCAGTGCCTGTTCCAATGTATGCTACCAGTTCGCCTGCACAGGTTGAGTATATTATTAATGATGCAAATATTAATACTCTTTTTGTAGGTGAACAACTTCAGTATAATAATGCTTTTATTGTTCAGAAAGGTTCTGAAATACTTAAACGTATAATTGTTTTCGATCCGAAAGTAAAACTGAATCCTGAAGATAAAACCTCTATCTATTTTGATGATTTTCAGCGGTTAGGTGATAATGCTCATGCTGAAACTACTGTGAAAGTTCGGATGAAGGAGGCATCTCCCGATGATTTGGCTACTATTATTTATACGTCCGGAACAACCGGCAATTCCAAGGGTGTTATGTTGCGGCATTCAAGTTTTATCGAAGTTATGCGCATTCATCAAATCCGTCTACCGGTGATCACGGACAAAGAAACATCCATGTGTTTTTTGCCATTAACGCATATATTTGAGAAAGCCTGGACTTACCTTTGTTTAACCTGTGGTTCGAAAGTGGCAATCAACCGTGATCCAAAAAAAATTCAGGAAACATTGGTTGAAGTGCATCCTACCATGATGTGTAACGTACCTCGTTTTTGGGAAAAGGTATATGTGGGTGTCCAAGATAAAATAAATGGTTTTCCCGGATTTTTAAGAACTTTGGCGCTTGATGCTGTTGAAACCGGACATGCTTACAATCTGGATTATAAAAATAAAGGGTTAAAACCTCCTTTTGCGTTGAAGATTAAGTTCAAATTTTATAATAAAACTATTTTTGCTCTTCTGAAAAAAGTGTTAGGTATTGAGAAAGGTAAAATATTTCCGGTTGCCGGAGCGCCTTTGTCAGATGAAGTAAATATATTTCTTCAATCGGTTAATATTCCTATCGTATATGGATATGGTTTAAGCGAAACTACAGCAACTGTTTCATTCTGTCCTATGGAGGGATTTGTTATCGGGTCGATCGGGACTATTATGCCGGATGTACATGTGAAAATAGAGCCATCTAACAATGAAATATTAGTTAAGGGAAAAACGGTGACATGTGGTTATTACAATAAACCTGAAGAAGATGAAAAAGCGTTTACGGATGACGGGTATTTCCGGACGGGTGATGCCGGACGCTTGGAGGGAAATGTCCTTTATTTTACAGAACGTATCAAGGACCTCTATAAAACATCCAACGGAAAGTATATAGCTCCCCAAGCAATTGAAATGCTTATGTCAAATGATAAGTTTATATCACAAATAGCTGTAATTGGCGATAAGCGAAAGTTTGTTGGGGCATTAATTGTTCCGGATTTCGATGCTTTGTTGGATTACGCAAAACGTAAAAATATACTATATAGTGCACCAGAAGAATTAACGGATAATCCAGATATAATTCGTTTAATAGAATCGCATGTTGAAGAGAATCAGAAAAATCTTGCTTCTTACGAGAAAATTAAAAAATTTATTTTACTGAAAGAACCTTTTACTATGGAAGGACGAGAGTTGACCGACACTTTAAAACTACGGAGATCTGTTATTCTTGAGAAATATGCACATGAAATAGATATGATGTACAAAGAATAACATATATTAATCAGTGAATATTTTGAACTAATTTGAATTTGGATTTTCATCTTCGACTAGAATATTTATTTTTGTACTCAAAATTAAATAAATATGATTACATCAGACCAGCTACATGACGTGTTGGAGCGCGAGAAAGCGCTGAGGGGGTATCTTTGACATCGATAATAAGATTATCCAATTAGAGGAAGAGGAGCTCCGTACGCAGGATCCTTCTTTTTGGGAAGATGCCAAACGGGCTGAAGCTCAGATGAAGGTGGTTCGTGAATTGAAGAAATGGATCGAATTGTATAACGAAGTTCAAGCGGCTTCTGAGGAACTTGAATTAGCTTATGAATATGCAAAGGAAGGTATAACTTCTGAAGAAGAAGTTGATGAGACCTATAGAAAAGCCTTATCCGCAGTTGAAAACCTTGAGTTTCGTAATATGCTCCGCCAGGAGGCGGACCAATTGGGTTGCATCTTAAAAATTAATTCCGGTGCTGGCGGTACGGAAAGTCAGGATTGGGCATCTATGTTGATGCGTATGTATATGCGTTGGGCCGAAGCAAATAATTATAAGATCACGATTAATAATCTTCAAGAAGGTGATGAGGCAGGAATAAAATCTGTTACGATGCAGATTGAGGGCGATTATGCCTATGGTTATCTGAAAGGTGAGAATGGAGTGCACCGGTTAGTGAGGGTGTCTCCTTATAATGCCCAGGGTAAGCGTATGACTTCTTTTGCTTCTGTTTTTGTTACGCCATTAGTGGATGACTCAATTGAAATTGAAATTAATCCCGGTGATTATACCTGGGATACCTTCCGTTCAGGGGGTGCGGGTGGACAGAATGTAAATAAAGTAGAAACTGGTGTTCGTTTACGTTATAATTATAAGGATCCTGATACGGGAGAAAGCCGTGAGATTCTGATTGAAAATACCGAAAGCCGTTCACAATTAGGCAACCGTGAAAATGCTATGCGTTTATTACGTTCCATGCTATACGATATTGCATTACAGAAGCGAATGGCTGAACAACAAAAAATTGAAGCTGGAAAAAAGAAGATTGAATGGGGATCCCAAATCCGTAGTTATGTATTCGATGACCGACGTGTAAAAGATCATCGTACCAATTATCAAACATCTGATGTTAATGGTGTTATGGATGGTAAAATCGATGGTTTTATTAAAGCGTATTTAATGGAATTTGCCGGGGAGGAAGCTTCGGAAAGATAAATGCTGGAAAAGTTGTTAGAATTTGAAAGATCTCTTTTCTTCCTGATCAATAGTTCGCATTCGCTATTTTGGGATCGGGTGATGTGGCTGTATTCCGGTATATATGTATGGTTGCCTTTTATTGTCTTTTTTTGTTTTATGCTTATGTATAAGACGGAAAAAAAGAATTGGCTTCCTGTACTGTTCTCTATTCTTATAGTTGCCATTTTATGTATGGTTTTTTCATCATTTATTACTAAACCGTTATTTGTAAGGCCACGCCCTGTCTTTCATCCTTCTTTTATGGAAGAGGTTCGTACCTTATATAAGGTCATAACTGAACCTTATGGTTTTGTGTCCGGTCACTCAGCAACTACTTTTGGTATGGCAATGTTTACTGCCATGCTTTTTCGTAGCCGGATCTATTCAATTGTGATTTTCATATGGGCATTTGTAATGGGATATTCCCGTATATATCTTGGTATGCATTTTATTTCAGACATCATTGCCGGAGCATTGGCAGGAGTTGGTATTGGATATCTTATCTATTTATTTTACCTGATTTATAAAAAGAATCATTCGAAGGATGAAGATGTGTCTACAATGAATGTTTATTCACCTGTTCGTGGCAAAATGATAGGAATAGCTTTGATAATCTATGTTTTTGCATTTGCTTTAGTAGGTGGTTTATCTACCAGTGTTTAAAAATAGCTCTTCTTAGTAGAAGTTTTTTTATGAATTCTTGCATGAATCAAGAATAAGTCGTAATATTGCACCCGATTTCAGGGTAAATGCTGAATAGGTCCCATAGCTCAGTTGGTTAGAGCACCTGACTCATAATCAGGGAGTCCTTGGTTCAAGCCCAAGTGGGACCACTACTTAAAGATAAAGCACGTGTAGTAGAACCTGCACGTGTTTTTTGTTTACATAGAATTAGTTTTGGTTCAACAACAAAAAAAGCCAGTGGAGTATTCTTTTCTTATGTAAAAAGAGTCTAAAGATAAAGAACTGAATATCTTTAACTAATCTATGATTTCTAAAGGGTTTAACTTTAGCATTGAACAATTCGACGAAGCAACGATTGAACGGTTAGGAAGTGGTTAGAAATAGTCTGGTGATTGTTGTTCATGTTTTTTTACTACGGAAAAAAAGAATTTGAGATTTTGTTTTTGCAGAAAATTAATAACGGAGCGAACTTTTCAATTCTATCAAATATTTGTAATTGGAAGCATGGATAATTTGTTTGTTATAGATGGACTTGTGAATATTAGCGACACAATCGATCTATTAAACAATATGAATCATGGTTGAAAATAAAGAAGGGGATCTTCTGTAATAGGATAGGGAGAAGATTTGTTTAATATAGATTCCATACAGCCGTTTTGGACTCGAAAAAACCTGTTAGTTCATTGACTAACAGGTTTTAAGTTTATATAAGGTGAAAACAGGGACATTCACAAGAGAATATTTATTCTAAATACAAGGCATCTTTGTGATATTAGTTTTCCAATTGGTTGGTTAAAACCCAATTCACCCCTTGCATTAAAGTCGGTATGGCTGTTTCCATGTGTCCTAAGTTTGAATATACTATTGATTTATGCCTTAAGCCATGAAACTTGTTCTGAGCAAATAGTTTTTCAAGTTTAGCTATGGTCAATTCCACATTTTCCATTGCTGGGTCGGGATTTTCATTTTCAAGTTGCCCAAAAGTGGTAAAAATACTAATTTTTGAAAGAAGACTAGGGTTTATTTTCTCTAAATTCTCCATTGTTTGTAGAAGGAAATAATTGTTATAGTTAAGTGTTGGACTGGCAGCAATATAATTTTGAAATACCCCATTATCGTTTTTTAAATTTTCAGTAAATGCATATTCAACAAAATAAGCACTTAGTGAATGTCCAAATAGAACCCTATTAGATTTGTCGGTATGGTATTTTTCATCTATAACAGGCAAGAGTTCTTTGGTTATGAAAGTCAGAAATTTATCTCCCCCACCACTCAAACTCATTCCGTATTTTTCATCGGCAATAGGATATGTATAATCTCTACTACGAAACATAGCCAATTCAGATATATCCTTGTAGCCAACCCCTACCAATATTACTTCGTATGGCCATCCTGTTTGACTGTATATATTTACCATACTCCTGAAAATATCAAAATATACATTCCCGTCGAGAATGTATATAACAGGGTAAGTTTTTGTATCACTTTTAAAGTAATTTGCCGGAAGAGAAACTGTAATCGACAAAGTGTCATTGACTGATTCAGAGAACATTCTGTTAAATAGTAAGGTGGGATTTTCATCAACTGGTGTAGACTTTGCGAACGTATTGTTACAACAAAAAAAGCAGATAGCCACCAGGATTAAAACCATTTCAAATAAATTCTTTGTTTTCATAAGGATAACTTTTTTAAGTTTGTGTGATAGTTTTTTGTCATTATAAAATTGTTGAAAGACGAATAATTGCAATTTTTATCCATTTCAGGACTCTGCGCCTTATCACTAACTGCTACACTTATGTATAACTGTTATCACAGATAGATTCTCATTTTTATTTTACAGTAAATTTAATTATTATTTAACAAAAAATATGCCATTCTGTTTAATGTTCTAACAACGTGTAAGTTAATGACCTGAGTGGGCTTGTTTATTGTCAAATAATTAGACTAGACCGTCTAATTATTTGACAATAAAAATAAACGACACCATATTCTTATTTAATAGGGTTTGCCATTCCGTTTTTCAGATTTTATCATTTGCATAGTAAAGCCTAAAAATCATCTTATAATAAAGGTGTACTTAATGTGTACTGTTTTTTCAACGGTATAAACTGAAAAGTAGAACGCTTATTTTCAGTTTATTTTTTATAAAATTGTATATGGTTTTTGTGGAATGGATCAGATAAGGAGTTTAACTAGAAAACAATTCTTAACTATTATGATAAAAGTCAAAAATATTGACAAATGTTAAACATCCAGTTATACTTACCTAATACTTCTTATCTATTTTAGAAGACCCTCCTGTATATGCAAAAAAACAATTTTAATCTATTATTCTATCAAATTATTTACTGTATTTTTTGAATATAATATATTTAATATCATATTAATTAAAAATCTAATTATTATTAAATATAATATCCGGTTAGAATATTTCATTTTTATAATGAATCATTATTGTTTATATTGTATAATATATATAATTTATAACCCTTGTCTGTATATTTTTTTTATAAAATATGTTGTCAAATATATGTTATTAAAGGGAAATATTTATTATATTTATTATTTGATATAACTTTCAAATAATGATACATTTAATATTTTAATAATTCGTCAAGGATAACATATTATACACTAGTGTATAATATGAATTATAAGATTTAAAGCTAATTTTGTGTTCGAAATATTATCTATTATTTTTTTTAATCTCATATCATTGGTTAGTTTTATTATATGAACTGTTTTAGATGAAATTGCTATTGTCTGATAAAGTAAATCCTTTATTCTGATTGTTACATTATCCACTCCCCCCCTCTACTTAGGCTTAATGTCTTATAAATATTTCGTTACAGGACCATCTAAGTCTAATGTTTTTTGTTCTAATAATAGAATGCATAATTCTTTAAACGCTTTTCTATTTGTTAATCATTTAAATAACAATGTCTAATTAGTTTAAAGATTGCTGTTTTTGTCAATGTAACATAGGTAATTTATATATTATTATTGCTGTTTATTACAGCGACAGGTAAACCTGGAAGATTGTTTTTAATAAAGAGCATTACGAAATGTAAATATCTATTTCATTATACCTATACATAGAGGTACCTTTAATTGTTAGAGATGATGCAATAAGTAATAATGTACTTATAATTTTTTATTATAACATTATTCTGTTTTTATACTATCCACAGGATTGCTATTTGCTATACGCCAGCTTTGGAAGGTTACAGTTATAGAAGTTAATGCTGCAACCAATAAAAAAGTGACCGCAAAAACCCAACAGTACATGGGGGTTTTATAAGCAAAATTATGCAACCACTGATTTACACCATAATAAGCCAAAGGAGTGGCTACGATGAAGCAAATAATTAATAAATAGACGTATTTTTTATTCAGCATTTTAAGAATCTCTTTAGTGGTAGAACCGAAAACTTTGCGTATTCCTATCTCTTTCCGCTTGTACTCGCCCTCGAAAATAACCAATCCGAATACTCCAATCAGAGAAAGCAGAATGGCCAAAAAGCTGAATAGAGTGATAAGTATCATAATATTCTTTTCATAGTCATAGGAATTGTTGGACAAATCATCTAATGAATGGATCTCAAAGGGGAAACCTGGTGATAATGCTTGTAATTCCTTCTCTATCTCCTGCATGGCGGAGTATATATCTGAACCTTCTTTGGTTCTAACATACGCAAAACGTCGGGTGGGATCAAGAATAAATCCCATCGGCTCAATTTCTTTTCGAAACGAAGTATAGTTGATATCGTGAATAAAGCCGACGATAGTTATTATTCCATCGATCTTATCTCCCACTTGCAAATTATATTCTTTACGGGCGCGCTTATTGAGGATGGCAAAATATCCCTCTTCCGCCTGTGCGTCCGATTGGGTAAAGTATCGCCCTTCAAGAATAGGGATATTCATAGCTTGCAAGAAGTTTGCATCAGCACGTACGACGTTAAGTATAACAGGTGATTCTTTTACGTTCCCCCGGTGGATATCAAAATGGTCTCTGCCGGCTAATAAAGCTTCTGAATAACCAACGGCTTCAATAGAAGGTAAAGAATTGAGTTTTTCTGCAAACAGTTCATGTTGATTTGCAAATTGCTTATTTGTTGTAATAACGATCATATTACCTCTGTTGTATCCGGGATTTTTGTGTTGCATATACTTTGTTTGTATAAACATAAACAATGAAGCAACGATCAATACAAATGAGACAACGTATTGAAGTCCTACGAGCGTACTACGCAACCTACGTCCACGAAGTGATAAACCGAAATTACCTTTCAATACCACAGTAGGTGTAAATGAGGAGGTATACAGAGCCGGATATATACCACTGAAGAAACCTGTTAGTAAAGCTATTCCCCCTACAATAAATAATAAAGCAACGTTTTTTTGCAAAGTCAGGTTACTCGGCAATAAGTTAGTTATCGAAGTTAAAGACGATAAGTGCACTAAGAACAAAGCAAGTCCAAAAGAAGTAAGACAAACTAATATGGCTTCTATGGTTAGTGATATGCGGAGTTTTAGTACGTCAGCTCCTAAAACCTTTTGTGTGTTAAGGCTTCTTACACGCAAAGGAGACAAGGCAATACTATAATTTGTAAAATTAATCGCAGCAATCAACAAAATGATCAAGGCGATACTTATCAGTATCCAAAGCTGTGTCTTAGACATTTTCGCAACGGTATCAAATCCTATAGTTGTTTCAAAATGTAATGCTTTAACCGGAGAAAGAAAAAATTCCACATTGTTAAAACCAGCGCTTTTAAGTATTGGCTCAATCGTTGATATATATTCACTAAAGAGAATGTATGCATCTTGTGAAGAATCAATAGAAATGTATGTTTCATAATTAAGTGCCCAGTGTTCGTGTGGGGCCATCTGCAAAAGTATAAAATTATGAGTGGAACTATTTTGGGGAAAGTCTTTATATACTCCACCCACAGTCCAAAGAAAGTCTTCACCGCGAAGTCGCTTTCCAATCGGGGACTCCTCTTTGAAGAGACGTTCAGACATACTTTTTGGGATCAATACTTTATCGGGTTCCAGAAAAGCTTGTGCATTCCCTTCCAGCATTTCAGGCTGAAAAATATTAATATAACCTGAAGTCGTTTCCATCATCTTCTCTGCATAGGTCTGTTGTTGGACAGAAGAATCATCAGAATCTATCATAAAATACCTATCGAATACCGTTGCATACATCGCATTGTTTATCGCAACCGCTTTCACGTGAGGAGAATAGGCGGCGAAACCATCTCCTATGGGACGAGGCGTTGCTGCAATCGGCGAACCTTCATAGATTAAATTTATTCTATAGACATGATCCGCATCAGGTATACAAGAGTTGAACTCAAGGTGATAATTTATTTGAATCATTATAATGATAAAAGTAGAGAAAGCAACAGATAATCCAAATAGATTTAACAAAGTAGCCATTTTAAAACGGCGAAGCGTACTAAAGAAATTTCGGAGGATTGTTTTCATATATGTTTTTTCATTTCTATAAAATAAACAAAAATTATACCGCCTTATGCAAGTTGTTAATAATGATCATATTGAGAATGTATGCCTTTTGTCTGTTGTCTAATTAATAGACATACTTGTCCATTTATTTGACAATAAACCGTTTTTCGGAGAATATGAAATATTTGATTATTAATACAAACTATATCTTAAAACCTATGTTTTTACTAATCTCCAGCTTCTGTTTAACTTGATGCCTAAAGCTTCCAGAAATTCATTATATTTTTGTATGAACTGTTTTAAAATATTAATTCCATTAATGAGAAGCCGAAAGCCATTGGATTTTTATATTCCTCTATCAAATAATATTTTCATATTATCTGTTTTGAACCGTTAACTTTATTTATTGTAATGCAGTTATCTTGTGAACCGGATAGCTTTCATATTCATTCGATTTTTTTGTTGGATTGCTTGTAAAACCTATCTTTTGACGAGATTCTCCCCTTTCAATAAAAGTCGGCGATCTGGTAACAAATAATGAATCTTATTTACTTTTCCGGCAAGTTTCTCTTTTTCTCTCAGTTCGCTATTTATAGTCTTGTTCAGTTTAGTTATTTCATTCTGTAATTCCTACTTATCATTTTTTTGTTTTGAATCTCCTGATGTTGTTGTCTTTTAAGAATGCGGGTAATTGAACCGATGCCATCAATGATCTTTGGAGCTCCATCAGCAGCCCTGTTCTCGAACTCTTCGGTTTTTGAGTTGTCATGTTACCTTAGTAAGCTATCCTCTGTCTTTATCAATTTCGATTTGTTTGTTGATTTTATCTTTAAGGGAGCGGGTTATATTATGTCTTATCGCCAGGCAAGCGGTGAAGAAATAGGATATGGTTTGTAGAGTGAGTGTTAGGTATTCGGTGCGAATGTCGGCAAGGGTGGCTCCCATGGAGTTAACTTGGATGTAGGCGAGAACTGCTGGAGGTGCGGGAATGATGTAGTGGATGGCTTGCCAGTACCAGGGCATGAGTTCTAAGGGGTAGGACATGCCGGAAAGAAAGACGAGGCCGACGGAGAAGAAGGCTATCATAAGTATTGGGCTTTCGGAGTCAGTATACATAATGGAGCAGGTAAGGCCGAAAAAGCTGCTTGACAAGAGGAAGAGTATGAGCAGAGCGATAATGTCGAAGGTATTTCCTATGTCGGGGATGCTGAATAATTTGGGTAGGAGGCCGATGAGGAAGTAAGCGAAAATAGCATACAAGATACAGTAAGTGAATGTTTTGCTTAGTACGATGGCGATAATATTACGTGGGCCGATTCCGTTGTCTGCATAGTCGAGGATTAAAAGGGTGTGACGTTCATTGCCTGTTATCATGCCAATTATCATCATCAATGTCTGGAAGAGTATGAGAATGAAAACAGCAGGTATAAGGTAACTACCATAACCTGCTATATAGTTGTAGAGGGGTGTGCCGACTATGTTTATGGGTTGAGTTTGGGAGATGGCATATAGTGTGGGCAGTGAGAGATAAACGGCTCTTTCGGCGCGGTGCCGCCCGTCGAGTTCTATCATAGCTCCGGCGGTTGCTTCTTGTATGGCTGCAAAATTGAGGAAGGCACTGGTGTTCCCCATTGCCATGAATATAGCTTGCTCCCCTCGTCCGGTACGTGTTTCGAAGTCGTGCGGAATATATACGATTCCAACGGTTTTTTGTGTTTTCATCAGTTTTTTCGCGGCGGTCAGGTCGGATGCATATGCGTATATTTTTATTTGCGGCGAAGCTTCGAGCAGTCGGAGATATTCGCGACTGAGTATTGTGTTTGATTGGTCCACTATGACTATGGGTACATGACGGATAAGGTTGGGTTGGTACATGTAGTTGTAGAGGAGACCATAGATAAATACACCTCCGACGAGCACCAAAAGAATTGAATAGCTAGTTGTTATCGTCCTGAATTCACGGATGATATATCCGGCTATCAACCTGGCATATTTCATTTTATTATTCGATGTTTTCATATTTCCCGCTGAGTGTTGAGTTTTTAAGGTGTGGTAGTATAAGTAGTGCAGGCAGCAAGAATAGCAGGAGTATGTTTACATTTTGCCATGCGTACGAAAAACCAAAGTTGCCGTATAGTATATTTTGGTTAATTTGTACAAAGTGTTTTATGGGGAAGAGGTAGGAGACGTAATGTATCACAGGGTGCATGGCAAAGAGGGGGAAAGTTACACCTGAAAGTGTGGCACCTAGTGAACCAATCATGGAACCGATGCTCATGATAATACTGATCGCGGGGAAGATGGAGAAGATTAGCACACCGAATGCTTGAGTTGCGATTATAAAAAGGGCGGTTGACAGGTTAACAGGAAGATATCCGGCCTGAAGAGGGATTTGTTGAATGCCGAACATGATGTAGTTGGCAAATATTCCCATGATAATGTATATTAAGGTGTAGGGTAATAATTTGGCTGTAACGGCGGTGAAAATATTCATATCGGCTGTGTGGAGCCATTCTGCAGCAGTTTTAAATTTTATTTCGCTACCGAGGGTGTACATGGTTACCAAAAGAATGATTATTTGGTAGAGTACGTAGAAGAAAGGACTGATCAGGTATATGGTATAGTCTAGAGAGGGGTTGTAGAGGGGGTGTGCCTCGAAGTTGACGGGAAGCAGGAAGCTTTCTATGTCTTTCGGTGTTGTTCCCAAGCTTGCACCTGCGGTGACTAATGGTGTAAGGGCTATTTGGGCAAAGGTTGTTTCGAGAGCACCTTGTAATTCTACTCCTACGCTTAGTAGAGCGTAGTGGATGTAGTAGGGTATGGTAGCTTCACGTCCCCCTAAAAGGTCGGATTCAAAGTTTTTGGGGATGAGGACGTAGGCATAGATATCTTTTCGGAGTGTGGCTTTGCGTGATTCTTTTGGATCGGCATAGTTTTTGGTGATTTGAATTGTAGGTACTGCGGCGAGTGTGCGGGTGATTTGCCGTGAGGTGGACGTCTGGTCGAGGTCGACTATGCCCACAGGAATGTTTTCCATACTCCCTTTGCCGAAGATGGTGTTCATGAAGAAAATAGTAAATAATGGAAGTATGATACATACTCCGAAATAGAGCCGGCGCGATATCATTCGATTGACTTCACGTTCGAATACCCGACGGAAGGGGTTTTTGGGGTTTGTTATGAAAGACATGTTGCTATATTTCAGGGTTTACTAATACTGTCATTCCGGGGCGCATACCCTCAACAGGCTTGGCGGGACGTGCTTTTATTTCGAATGTGCGCATGTCGTAGGAGTCGCTTTCTTTGGTGGATTTCCAAGTGGCGTAGCTTCCTAGAGGGCTTATGTAGTAGATTTCAAATTGTATTTCTTGTTGATTGAGGGCGGGTATGTTTCCTTTAAACAGACTTCCTATTCTGAAGTGCGGCATGAGGTCTTCGCGGATATTTAGTGTTACGTATGTGTCCTCTATTACTATTAGTGTCATGATGGGTGTTCCGGGGGCAACTAGTTCTCCGCGTTTGGGATATATGACTGCTATTTGTCCGTTTTCAGGTGCGATGAGTCGGGTATCGTCGAGAAGGTAACCGATTTCTTCGACGGTGCTTTTGGCTGCGTTGACCATAGATTGCGAGCTACGCCGGTCTTCTACCCGTGGGCCTTCAATGGCCATCTGATATTGCTGGAAGGCAGCACGTTCGGCTGCTTGTGCAGCCCGATAAAGGGCATAAGTTTCGTCGCGGTGCTGTTCGGTGACTACACTATCGCGGTAGAGATTTTCGATCCGGTAATATGTGACTTGTGCAAGATCAAGGTCGGATTTTGTTTTAATCCATAGTTGGCGTGCTGTTTCAGTTATTTCGCTGCGTGTACCTTCTTTTACCTTTTGGTTTTCATATATGGCTACCTCGCCGAGAGCGTTTACCTGGTTATATTTGGCTTGTGCTTCCGGGCTGTTGATCAATACGAGTGTATCGCCTTTTTGTACGTTTTGTCCTTCTTTGACATAATAGTGGTCGATGCGTCCGAGTATTTTCCCGGATATGCGTATTTCAGTTGCTTCTACTTGTCCTTGGATGGGTTCAAGTTGGTTGTCGAGGGTGAGGATGCCGATAGTAGTTATAATGATGACTAGGATTAATACGGCTATGAATGCGATTGCGATGTATTTTTTACTTTTGTCCATATTGTTTTGATTGGCTATATTGGTAGAATGTTTCGGGTACTCCGCTTATGGCGAGTAGGTTGATGAGTCCGGTGTCGAACTGGTAATAGGCGAAGAGGGTGGTGAGTCTGACTTTAGAAAGCAGGAGTTCGGCGTCGACTACTTCGGCTGCTGTGGCCATTCCTTCGGTATAAGCTTTACGTCGTGTGCGTACGAGTTCGCGGCTCATTTCTATAGTTGTTTTAAGTGCTTCTACATTGTCGATTGCGGTTTGTGTTTGGTTGTAAAATTTATCTACTGCGAGGTTTATATCTTCTGTTATTTTTTCCTTTTGTATGTCGAGGATTTGTTGTGTTATTTTGGCTTGGCGTATGTTTTTCTCTCGGTCAAGGCCGTCGAAGATATTCCATACGAACCCTACTCCTATCATGGTGCGTGGTGAAAGATTACGAGGAATGCCGTTGGCGTAGAGGGTTTGTTTGCCGAACAGTTCTATGTTAGGCAGGTAGGCTGAACGGGCTATCTTGAGTTGTTGTCTTTGCATGTTGGTATGAATATAGAGTTGGTTTACCTGGTAGTTTTTTACTGATACAAGTTCTTTGTAATAGGTTATGTGGGGCAATGTAGGGTTGATGAAGAGATTTGATGTGGGTTTTATGTGTTGATCGGTGTCGATTTTTACGATTGTTTTGAATGTTTTTTGCATGACTTCGAGGTCTTTTCGGGCTATTTCTAGTTCGCGTTTGGCTTCGTCGCGGTTGACCTGGAAGAATAGTCGTTCGGCTTTAGTGAGCATGCCGTTTGCTTCTAGCTTGAGTGC
This sequence comes from Bacteroidales bacterium UBA4116, assembly GCA_002381645.1. Classification (GTDB taxonomy): domain Bacteria; phylum Bacteroidota; class Bacteroidia; order Bacteroidales; family Tannerellaceae; genus DFXE01. The sequence goes on along the minus strand of DFXE01000015.1, from coordinate 147,090 downwards.
GTTGCGGTAATGGAGGTCAAGTGCTTCATAAGTTTCTTTTTTTACTTCTAGGATTTCTTGTCCTAAACACAGGCCATAGTAGGTTTCTACTAAAAGTACCTGTTGCTCCGCGTATATTTTTTCTTTGTTTATTTGGGCAGCTTCTTCCATTTGTTTTCCTATTTTTCCGGCATAGATTCGTTTTCCTCCAGTAAATAAAGGAAGGGTTACGATGGCGTCTACGCTTGTCATATTGCGTGGCAATAGGGGTACGCTAAATGAGCTTTTACCTATTTCGTTGAGTATGTTCGTTAGGAGTTCTTCATATGGTAGAATGGAATGGATGAAATCCACAGCGGGGTCGGTGAATTGTGATAGAGATTCTTTTACTTCTATTTCGTTAGTCATATGTATGTAGGCGCCGGTTGCGGTTATTTTTGGGAACCAGAATGAGTTGATGCGCTGGCGTTCATTTCGGGCTAATACAGCTTCGCGTCCGGCTATCTTTATACTTTTGTTTTCATTTTGCAATATTTGCAAAGCTTGACTGAATGTAAGAGAGATTTCTTTTTGCTGAGAGGTCATGCTTTCAGCTGAGAGGGCTAACATCACAATATATAAGATGATTGTTTGCTTAATCATATTTTGCGGATTAATTTCCAGTCTTGTATTGACATGAGAAGCCTTTATTTAAATTACTGTTATAACAATATGTGGTTTGAAATGTTTATATATACATTATGACTTATAGCTTTAGAATTTATGAGAGATATTTAGAACCTGCTTTTTTGTTGATTTATAATGTGAGATGAAGTTTCAATTTTGAAAAGTAGGAACAAAAGTTTAAAAATTAGTTTCTCATTATTATGAGATTTAATTTGTAATCAAAAATGTAGGTAACGATATTGTAGTAATTTATTATATATATTGTTGTTTTTGTGTACTAAATTGCCTTAAATCAAAAAGATACATTTTGTATAATAACGGGTACTGTTTCAAATATATGAACAATTAAAATCTGTATTGAGGGATGAAATTTTAAGTAGAAAATATTTTAGGATAGGTTATAATTGAATTATAGACAATTTGGTATGTCTTATTTTATAAGAAAGTGTTGGCTTAAATATAAATAGAGTGATTGGGATTGTATATTAAAGTCTTCTTTTACTTATTTTTATAGTCGGATTCAAAAATCAATATTTTTTTGCAAAGATGATATTACTTTAATAACTACCAAATGCACATAGATTTAATTTTAGATAAAATATACAAACTTCCAGAAGATTCAAGAAATAGTATAGTACAGGCTATTGCAGAAAATCATTTTTCTAAAGGGCATCGTTTACTAAATGCAGATAAAATAGAAAGAAATATATATTTTATAAAAAAAGGAATTGTCCGGGCTTATATTAACTCATCTAATGATGAAGTTACTTTTTGGTTTGGAAGTGAAGGAGATACAATTGTTTCAATGAAAAGCTATGTTAATGGTTTGAAAGGATATGAGAATGTAGAATTATTGGAAGACAGTATATTATATAAACTTAATGTAAATGCTTTAAACAATCTGTTTAATAAAGATATTCATGTTGCAAATTGGGGAAGGAGATTTGCGGAACTGGAATTGCTTAAAACAGAAGAAAGACTTATAGCAAGACAATTCACAACAGCAACAGTACGGTATAATGAATTAATTGAAAACAATCCTAAATTATTTCAAAGGGTGCAATTGTCTTATATTGCATCTTATTTGGGAATAACACAGGTTTCTTTAAGTAGGATCAGGGCTAAAATGAAATAATTTTTTATCATTTGTAAAATGTTCGTTGATTTCAATTCCTGATTTTTGCAGTAAATTTTAAATAAAATGAATTGGATTATTTTAATATTAGCTGGGTTATTTGAAGTAGGATTTACTTCATGTTTAGGTAAAATGAAAGAAACATCTGGAAGTGAAATGTATTGGTGGTTAACAGGGTTTTTAGTTTCTCTGACAATTAGCATGGTGTTATTAGTTAAAGCAACTCAAACTTTACCAATCGGTACAGCGTATGCTGTGTGGACAGGAATAGGTGCTGTGGGTACAGTTCTGATGGGTATTGTGGTATTTAGTGAACCTGCCGGTTTTTTAAGAATATTATTTATCTCTATATTGATAGCATCAATTGTAGGGCTTAAACTTGTATCTCATTAATCGTGTTTCTTTATAATAGTTATTGGTTAATTTTATAGTAGTTGAAGTGCAAAAGTAACACTCGGCTTTATTTAATTTTGAGATATTTCAGTTATGTATTTTCTTTTTGCAACACAGGGGATAACTAAATATATGATCTAATTAAAAGTATAGAGTTATTGACGAATTTTTGAATAACTTCAAGAAAAACAGATTTATTATATATTAAATCTGCTGTACCAGAAGTAAAACAAGTAATTTCACTGGTTAGGGTATGAAAAAGTATCTTATAAAATAAGTGTGCAAAACTATTGTTTTATTATTTTTGGAAAGTATGAAGTATTTACAATAGATTTGAACCATAAATAAACTAATATGTTAACATTTGAGATCTGAAGTATATGTTCTCATCTAATACATTAACCCATCGCATAGAAATAGCAGATGTATTACGTGGTTTTGCTGTAATCGGAATTACACTTATCCATTTCGTCGAGCGTTTCAGCCTTAATAGCTTTCCGGAAGAAAACTGTAATTTTCTTATATTTACAGATAGAATAATATGGGATAGTGTATTTTTTTTATTTTCAGGTAAAGCATATTGTATTTTTGCTTTACTCTTCGGATTCAGTTTTTTTATTCAAGATAATTCACAAAAAGGAAAGGGCAACGATTTTCGTGCACGCTTTGCCTGGCGACTATTCTTGCTCTTTTTTATAGCTTGCATTAATTCGGCTTTATTTCCTGGTGAAATATTGGTACTATATGCAGTAGTTGGTTATGTGTTGATTTTAGTCTGTCGCCTTTCTAACAAAATAGTTGCATTTATAGCAGTTTTTCTTTTATTACAGCCTATTGAATGGGGACAATTAATTTATGCATTCGTTAAACCCGAATACATAATCAATACTGAATTCGATTCTTCATACTGGGAGATAGTAAACACCACTCAGAAAGAAGGTTCTTTCATTGAAATGTGTAAAACTGCAATATGGACGGGTAATATTGCTAATATGGGTTGGATGGTTTTACATGGACGGGTCACTCAAACCGCAGGACTGTTTATGATAGGGATGTTAATAGGGCGTAGGAATTTTTTTATAGCTTCAGTAAAAAACATAAAATTGTGGATTAAAGTATTCATCATATCCGTAATAGCCTTTTTTCCGTCTTATGGATTAATAACTATATTTCCCGACTTTATAAGCCGGGATGCATTCCTTTTACCTTCTATGCTTATACTTAATTCATATTCCAATATTGCATTTACAGGAATACTGTTTGCAGGAATAATACTTGTTTATTATCTGACAAAGTTCAGTCATGTTCTTCATCAATTAGCACCATATGGACGTCTTAGTTTGACAAACTATTTATCGCAGTCTTTGATTGGGGGATTTTTGTTTTACAACTGGGGACTTGGGCTTTACCAGTATACCGGTATTACGGTATGCTTTCTTATGGGAATAGGCGTTTTCTTTTTACAATACTTTTTTTGTCGCTGGTGGCTACGATTCCACCGGCAAGGTCCATTAGAATGGATATGGAAAAAGGCGACCTGGATTAAAATAGAAAAGTAATAAGCTACATCCTGATTTTCATTTAAATACTGATAAATGGATTCATCATGCAATTAGTCTTTTCAACATAAAATCAATCAATACTCTAGTAGTAAGATAAAACTAAAACGGGTTATTAACCAGTTTATTCTCAAAGGTGATATAGAAATCTATTTAAAAGATAAAGATTAGCAGGATTATTTTTATGAAAAATATTAATGGTTATGTACTATTTGAATTACCAACAATAGATTTTAGTTCAGATTCTAAATTTGAAAAAACTCTGATGCAACGGATATATGTATTACGTTGTTCAATTGTTCGCTATAATCCTGATTTTGAAGAAAATAAAGCGGTATCATTTTTACGAACAGCAGAATATTTACGTAATCTAGAAAAGGAAAAAAATATGATATATGAGGTCACAAGAACTATTATAATTGAGAGCTCATGTTAATAATTGGATTTTATTTAGATGAAAAATTTAATATCACTAATCACATCTTATAAGAAATATTGTAAAATGCGGACAAATTGCGGATATAGGTAATAAAACGGAAGCGATAAATCTTTGCAAATAAAAGATTTATCGCTTGTAGATTGTACCCAGAGCCGAGTTCAAAATAGTAAATTTTGCCATTTCTTACAAGTCAATAATATAGTGTATTTTTGCATTTAATTAATTGTATATTAGGTGTATAATTGATAAAAATGAATTAATCAGATTTATGTAAATTGAAATAAATTTAGCATGTGTGGGGAAAATGTGGGGAAAATATTTATATTTGCAAGACAATATAAATGAAAGCCTTATGAAAGTAACCTTTATCATCAAAAAGACCGCCAAACGCTATGATACAGATTCCAAAGCTACAATTTATGTGCGACTTAGAGATGGTCGTACTATAGATTTCATTTCTCCAAGCCAATTATATATCAATCCAAATCTGTGGGATGATAAAGCAGAACAAGTAAAAAGTAAGGTTGTGTGTGATGAAAGTTTGCGCCAAGAAATTAATGAAAATGTACGTAAATTAAAAACTTATATTGAACGAGAATACCTATCTGTAAATAAAGAGGAGATATCAAAAGATTGGTTCAAAATATGTTTGGACAAATATTACAATCCTACAAAATACAAAACCCCCGAACAAATTGAAGCTGAAACAAAGCCAACAATGCAAGAGCTTCTGGATGAGTTTCTTCTCAAACATAAACTATCAGAAGTAAGAAAGAAGAATTTTCGAGTAGTCAGAAGAGCCATACTTCGATATGAGATATATGTTAAAACTACTAAGCGAGGACATAAGTCTTTTGTTTTGGATATTGACAATATTACTTCCGATACTTTACAGGATATGTGGGATTTCTTTGAAAACGAACATAAATATTATGAATTATATCCTGCGATTTATGAACAGATTCCGGAAAAACGCAAACCCAAACCCAGAGGAAAAAATACATTAATCGACTGTTTCTGTAGGATACGAACATTTTTCCTATGGTGTTACGATAAAAAGAAAACGAAGAACAGACCCTTTGATGATTTTCATATTGATGAATGTACTTATGGAACTCCTATATACATTACTTTAGAGGAAAGAGATAAATTATTTGAGAAAGATTTATCGGAATATCCGCATATAGAAATACAAAGAGATATTTTTATTTTTCAGAGCCTGATTGGTTGTCGTGTCGGTGATCTATATAGAATGACAAAACAAAATGTAATCAATGATGCTATTGAGTATATTCCGAGAAAAACAAAAGAGGGTAATCCTGTGACAGTCAGAGTTCCACTTAATGATAAGGCTAAATATATTTTGAACAAATACAAAGACTGTGAAGGGAATAAGCTTCTTCCTTTTACCCCTTATGAACAAGCCTATAACGATGCTATTAAAGAAGCATTTAAATTAGCTGAAATCGACAGGATTGTAACTATATTAGACCCTCTTACTAACGAAGAAGTAAAGAAGCCTATATATGAAGTAGCCAGCAGTCACATGGCACGCAGGACATTCATAGGCAATATCTATAAAAAAGTAAAAGACCCGAATCTGATAGGTGCATTGAGTGGACATAAAGAAGGAAGTAAAGCTTTTAGCCGTTATCGTGAAATAGATGAGGATATGAAAAAAGAATTAGTAAATTTGTTAGATTAACAATATCATTATAATGAGTACAGATTTAATAAAAGATTCGGAATTTAAACAATGGCTTGTCGATTTGAAAGGTAGAATCAGACAGAGCCAATTGAGAGCCTTCGTGAAAGTTAATTCAGAATTATTGCATTTATATTGGGACTTAGGACATGATATTGTGATTCGCCAAATGGATTCAGATTGGGGTAGTGGTTTCTTTACCAAACTAAGCAAAGAATTGAAAAGCGAATTTCCTGATATGAAAGGATTTTCAGAAAGAAACTTATACAATATAAAGCAGTTTTATTTATTTTATAATCAAGACAATACAATTTCGCACCAAGTTGGTGCAAAATTAGAAGATGTAGATTTGCACCAAGCTGGTGCAAAAATAAAAATAGCTGAAAAGAAGATAAATACAATTCGTCACCAGCTTGGGGACGAATTTGAAGAACACCTTATATTTCAGATACCATGGCGTCATCATGTTGAAATATTCAGCAAATGTAAGTCTGTACAGGAAGCTTTATTTTACGTTCAGAAAACTATTGAAAACGGTTGGAGCAGAGCTGTATTAATGAATTTTATAGATGCAGACTTATATCATAGTCAAGGAAAAGCTATTAATAATTTTGACCGTTTATTGCCCGATGTTCACAGCGATTTGGTAAAAGAAACATTGAAAGATCCATATAATTTTGATTTCCTAACTCTTACAGAGAACTTTAAGGAAAAAGAGTTGGAAGATGCTTTAGTCGCAAATATTACCAAATTTTTATTAGAACTAGGTCATGGTTTTGCGTATATGGGAAGACAGTATCCAATCAAGGTGGGTAATAAAGAACGCGTTATAGATTTGCTTTTCTATCATTTGGAGTTGCGTTGTTATGTAGTTGTAGAATTAAAAGCAGGCGAATTTGAACCAGAACATACAGGAAAGCTTGGATATTATATATCTGCGGTCAACAACCAGATGAAAAAAGAGGGGGACAATCCTACGATTGGCTTACTTATTTGCAAAACGAAAGATAACATTGAAGCTCAATATTCTTTAGAAAGCAGTAGCCAGCCGATTGGTATTTCAGAATATACTTTCTCAAAATTGTTACCAGAGAATTTTAAATCTTCTCTTCCATCTATTGAGGATATTGAAAGAGAATTGAATCAAGAGGAAGAAAACAACGACACGAACGTAAGCTCTGATTTATAATTTATATGGGACAACAGGAATTTGAGAGCTTTAAACAGAATTTGCGGGATTGGATGGACAACCATCAGGATGAATATGACCTATTTGAAGAAGAGATGAATAGGAAAGATTCAGCAGGCTATCAAATGATAATGTCAAAAGCCATAAGTATTCTTCCTCAATATGAAAAGATTATAAAGCAACGAATAAACAAAGGAAAATACGAAGATATTACGGATATAGAAACCCTCTTTCAGAAAGAAAACCTAGCACAATCATTAATAGAAGAATTTAATAACCCTCCAAGAGAATCCATTGTTCCCTCTATGCTTTGCTGGCTGTACTTCGGACAAAGTTTTGAAAGAATGATTGAGAAAGGACAGGAACTGAAACTTAATCCAGAAATAAGCTTTTTTCAAAAGATATTCATTTCCTATACTATTAAACTAATGATAAAGCAATCCGTAAAACTCGGATTGAGAACAAAAGAAGATTGGAAAGAATATAATAAGCTAAAAAAAGTTATTGAGAATAATGAAGAGATAAATTGGGCAATGGAAGAAGAAGCAATAAAGAATGTTGCTGATGAAAAGAAAAAAGCAGGGAGAAAGAAAATAGATATACCTTTCCCCGAATTACTAATGTCTGCGGTATCGGATAAAGACGGTTTAATAAAGAGGATCGAGGAACACATTACAATCAAGCATACAGAATTAGACTTGGCTTATTTAAAAATAGCTTTGGAAGAATTGGCTTATATGTTCCCCTGCGATGTTAAATTATTTCGTAATTCACTTGAAAAACAATACGGAGAGAAAGTTCATATAATCGGAGAAAGGGGAATCCAAAATGCTCATAAAAGATTGACAAGTTATATTAAAAATCAGCTAGTAAAAGACACAGGTGAAGACAGGCAAAATATTGAAAATCTAAAGAAATTTCTATCTCTTTAAATTCGTTTAATTCGTCTTTATACTTAGCGAATTTAACGAAGTATAACTGTTTGAAAATCAGATAATTTATATATTATATTTGTCCCACTATTCCATATCGGAGTAGTGGTTTTATTTTTATAATCCACCGAAAATAAAGCCTTAAATGTGTGGATATTTTATTTTATATGAAAGATTTGATTTCAATTATTGAAAAGAGTAATGCCAGCATTAAGTTAGAAGTTTCGGGAAGTGATTTATTAGAATTCTCTAATGATTTAATCAATCGGGCAAAGAATGAATTATCAACCGAAATTGCCGAAGCCAGAAAAGAACAGTATCTGACAAGGGAGGAGGTAAAACAGATTTGTGGAGTTTGTAATGCAACTTTATGGCATTGGAATAAAAAAGGATATCTGAAAACTATCAAGATTGGAAGTAAAGTAAGATATCGGATGTCCGATGTTCGTAAAATCTTAGAGAAAGGAACTGATAGCCATGCAAAATAATTCCCCATTAAGTATTTCCGACCTCTGGCATCAATCGCGCCTATTGGTATCCGATAAATTCGAATCCCCGCCTGTTGTCTTGAAAGTAGATGATTCCATCATCGGCACACTCGGCAACTTCAGTGCCTCCACAGGCAAAGCCAAGAGCAAGAAAACCTTTAATGTCTGTGCCATTGTAGCATCCGCTTTGAACAATGGCACGGTATTAAGCTATATTGCAACTTTGCCGGAGATAAAACGAAAGATACTCTATATCGATACCGAGCAAAGCCCATTCCATTGCCAACGGGTATTAAAGCGTATTCTCTTATTGGCTGGACTGTCATTAGATTCTCAGCCCGAACGATTAGAGTTTCTATCACTGAGAAGATATGCTCCGAATGTTCGATTGCAGATAATAGAAGAAGCCATCTATAAAACCGAAGGTGTAGGATTAGTAATTATCGATGGTATTCGTGATTTGGCTTATGATATCAACAGCCCAAGCGAAGCCACCAACCTGATAACAAAACTCATGCAATGGACGGATGAACGGCAGATACATATCCATACAGTTTTGCACTTGAACAAAGGAGACGATAACACAAGAGGGCATATTGGAACAGAACTAAACAATAAAGCCGAAACAGTCTTACAAGTAACAAAAGACGAATTCGATAAAGATATCAGTTCCGTATCCTCCATGTTTATCCGTGATATAGACTTTGAGCCCTTTGCATTTCGTATCAATGCCGATAGTTTACCCGAACAGATAGATGGTTATCAATTACCCCAATCCAATACAGCCAAAGGATTCGATTATTTCGAAGTATCCGAAGCCAAACACAAAGAAGCATTGGAAAACCTGTTTTCGGAAGCCTGTCATGTATCTTATTCCAGCCTGATAGCTAAACTACAAACAAGCTATAAAGCAGTAGGTTATTCTTTCGGGGTAAGCAAAGCCAAGAAGCTGAAAGTCTTTCTTGAAAATAAGCGGATGATTATCAAGGAAGATAAGTTCTACAAATACAATACCGATTTCTACTATTAGCGGTTTAAGTTAGGATGTGTATATAAGTAATAAACCATACTAACCAAGTTTAGTATAAACTACCATCCTGAACCATAAACCTTATGTTTTTCATCACAAATATTTTGCTGGTGAAAAAAGAAAAACTTTATCATAATTTTCTAACCATAAAATAATAAACAAATGAATTCAAGTCAAATAAAGAATATAAAAATCACAGATTATTTATATAACAAAGGTATACAACCCAAGCATATAAAAGGAGCAGACTATTGGTATATATCCCCATACAGGGAAGAAAAGACACCATCCTTTAAAGTGAATAATGATTTAAACGTATGGTATGATTACGGAACAGGACAAGGTGGTAATATAATCGACCTCATAATGAGAATGTATAACCTGAATTCCGTAACCGAAGTATTAAGCCATTTCAATAATAGCAACTATCAACAAAATATTATACCACAAAAGCAATCCGATTCTTTTTCTTTTGACCAGCATAGAGAATTAATATCTACAGGAATAACCATATTGAAAGTATTACCCTTGACAAACCGAGCTTTGCTGGAATATCTCATCGATAGGAGAATCAACTTAGATATAGCCAAAAAGAACTGTAAAGAAGTGTATTATTCAGTGGGAGATAAAAGATATTTTGCCGTAGGTTTTAAAAATGAATCGGGAGGATATGAACTACGAGACAAATATTTCAAAGGCTGTACCTCAAAAGATATATCAGTTTTTAAACCAAACTCTAATAATACAGAAGCTTGTTTAGTCTTCGAGGGTTTTATGGATTATCTCTCTTATCTCACAATTAAGAAAATAAATAAACCGATTGTCGATACCGTAATATTAAATTCTGTTTCCAATCTTACCAAAGCTATCGACCTTATAAAATCACATCCGAAAGTATATACTTATTTGGATAATGACGAAGCAGGAAAAACTACAACAGAGCTTTTGAACAAGACCTGTTATGCTCTCATTGATAAGTCGGTTAAGTATACCGACCATAAAGACTTGAATGAGTATTTGTGCAACACCCAGCCAAAACAAAACATTCAACAGGCAATGAGAATCAATAAATCGAAAGGTATTCGATGATGACGCAAGCGACGAGTGGCGTACGGACTTTAGAAAAAGTCCTAGCTTATTAGGGCATTTTCTTCACGCTCCGTTACACTTCACTAAAAAAGCCCTTAATAAGCCAAAGGTTTTCCCCCTTTGGAATCCTCCTGAGAGAGACTTCGAGTAATAATCAATAACGAAGTTCTACAAAGATATATTTTTCATTTATCATTCAAAATCTAACTTAACATATATCATAACTATGGGATATGTAGTATTACATTTAGAGAAAGCCAAAGGAACAGACTCCGCTATGTCCTCGCATATCGAGCGGACAGTCAAACCTAAAAATGCAGATGAAACAAAAACACATCTGAATAAAGAACTGATAGAATTTCCTGAAGGAGTACAGAACAGGACACAGGCTATTCAATACCGATTAGATAACGCCAAGCTAAAACGAAAAATAGCCAATAACCAAGTCCGGGCAATACGCATATTGTTATCAGGCTCTCCCGAAGATATGAAGCGGATAGAAGAAAGCGGACGCATGGATGAATGGTGCAAGGATAATCTGGATTGGCTAAAAGATACCTATGGAAAAGAAAACCTTGTTTCAGCTGTCCTGCATCTGGATGAAACCACACCCCATATCCATGCAACAGTTATTCCTATTGTTACAGGAAAAAGCAGAAAAGCTAAACTCAAAGATGAACAAGCTGGAAAGAAAAGGTATAAGACCAAAGACCCCAATACAGCACGCCTATGTGTTGATGATGTAATGACAAGAGTAAAACTCAAAGAATATCAAAATGCCTACGCAGAGAAAATGCAGGTGTACGGATTGGAAAGAGGAATAGATGGCTCGGAAGCCAGACATATTACACAACCGCAGTATTACAGGGAACTGTATCAGAAAAACAAAACGATGCAGGAAGATATAGCCCAGCTCCTACAACAAAAGGAAGCCGAACAACAAAAGCTGGAGGAACTCAAATCACAGGTTAAGAAACAGGAAGTAGTTAAATCGGCTAAAAGTGCCATACTCGGTATATTTTCCAATTCAGAAAAAGACAAGTTGGAAAATGAGAATCGGGAATTAAAAGATAAAATTGATAATCTGGATAAGGAACTGATAAAAACGAGGTCGGACAATTACACGAAAATATCTCAAATGGAAGTTCAGATGAAAAATGATAAGTCCACTGTTGAAAAGCTAAATGAATATTTTCCAAAAGTTTCAGAAGGGATAAGAATCATTCGATTATGTGAAGTTATCGGTTTGGCTACCGATTATATCAAACACCTGTTATCTGGTAAAAGCCTGACAATAAATAAAGGTACTCTTTATTCGCCTGAACATAAACAAAAGTTTGACGCGAAAGATACAACGATTGCTATAAGTACCCATCCGAAAGATGAAAAGAAATTCCAACTAACGGCTGATAATATAGAAATATCGGATTGGTTTAAGCTCAAATACAAAGAGTTTCAGCAATCTATCGGAATTAATATAAAACAGAAAAACAACCCAGATAAAAGTATTAAGATGTAAATAAGACAAAGTAGAGCCGAAATATAAAAATCTCGGCTCTACTTTTTTCTATCTCTATCAGCTATCCACAAATTTATAACAATAGAAATGAACGCAACGTTCCATTTCGTTTGCAGTCATATAATATTGTTGGTTGATTATCCAATACTTTTTAATATAGTTGTAGCTGTCTGCAAACTGTTCTAAGAAAATGATAAATAAATCCGTATCCGAAAGTTCATACAAACAAATGGAAGAGCATTCGGCTATTCTGTTTTTATCGAAAAAGTAAGTAACAGAGCCATTTTGTTTGTCGAAACTTACCTCTATCTGTTCTCTGTGGATGCCATCTGCAATCAACTCCATCAGGCATAGTGGAAAATCCTTGTATCTTTCCCGAATTTCTATGTGAGATTCGCTAATTGCTGTACATGCCTGTTCAATCAGGTAACTGAAATCATTATTTTGGGTATTCATACACGTCCGTTTCGAAGCCTGATTATCTAATCAGGCAGATATAAATATTAAAATAAATAACTTATAATCTCTGCTTTTCCTTTATCGAATTTGAACGGACTGACAAAAACCGATTATAACAGAACATCCATGCAAATATATAATTAAGTAGCGAAAAGTTAATTTTCATTTCTCTTTTTTGCATACCTTTATAATCTTAACTTTAAGGTCGCAGACCTTTTTGTTTTGCAACAAAATACAAATCATTGAAATGAAAAAGTCTATATCCTATTTACCCAAACATAAGCAGGACGATTTACACTATCTGGTAAAAGCCGTATTGGAGAAGATACCGCAGACCGAAATGATTATCCTTTATGGGAGTTATGCCCGAAACGATTATGTGGAATTTGACCAGCGTCAGGAATTCGGCATTACTACAACCTATATGAGCGATTATGATATATTGGTGGTAACAAGCGGAACTTCGGACAAAAGCGTGGGTAACAAACTCGACAGCATAGACCATAAATATTACGAGAAATCAGATACCCGAACGCCTGTTCAGTTTATTAACGAGGATATCAAGGAACTGAACAAGCAATTGGAAGAGGGCAGGTATTTTTATTCGGAAATAAAAAAAGACGGAGTTTTGCTGTATGATAGTGGTAGATGCAAGCTGGTACGCAGGCGTAAACTTAATTTCAAAGAAATACAGCAACAAGCTCAGGAATATTTTGACCAGAAATTTAAAAGAGCAAATAGTTTTTCAGAAGATGTAATTAATGCCTATAAAAGAGAAGATTTTGTACAAGCATCATTTTATCTACATCAAGCCTGTGAGAACTATTATTATGCTATCAATTTAGTATTCACGCAACAGAACAGCAAACAGCACAACCTGTCAAAACTACAAATGTCCGTAAAGAAGTATTCGGACGAGCTATCCAAAATCTTCATTAAAACTATACCAGAAGATAAACGCTTGTTCAAATTGGTTAAATCCGCTTATGTGGAAGCCCGCTATAATCCCGACTTTGTTGTAACGAAAGAGGATATTGATGCTCTTATTCCCAAAGTAGAAAAACTCGGAGAGATTACAAAACGCATTTGCGAGCAGAGAATTAAGGAGTACGGGAAGATGGAGTGAAGGAAAACTTAATTTATTTATAAATCTAATGGGGTATATAGGTCTGGATTAATGAAATTATTTCGACGTTCTAAATATTGTAGAAAGTTTGGAGTCAAAAATTGTGTATTTATACGATTATGATTTGTGAAATCACAAACATAATCTTCATCAATTTCTCTTAAATCTGATTTGTATTTAATACCCCCTTCATTATCAATCATAATTAGATCAATATCAAATAATTTATGATGGTTATTGCATAACCAAATTCCATTATCTCCATCCAATGCATGTTGGATTTTCTCTTGTCGTGATATATTATTTGTTCTCTTGATATTTGCAACTGGCCAGATATGAGCTCCTTGAATAAGTTGGGGAATCTCACATCCACATAAGCAACACTTTTTATCACCAAGTTTTTCTAACAAATTGTAAATGAAAGAAGGGGAACGTAAACTATCATTCTTCTCAAATTCTTCACGTTCAAGAGTTAAATCGGATGTTATGATTCTGATTCTATTAAAAGAATTGAGTAATTCTCTTGCTGGTCGAGGAAGTTGTCTTAAGTTCCCTTCTTGAATTTCGTATAATATAATATTTGTTGTTGCAACTTTTGCAATAGCAAGACATAGTAAAGTTGTTTCATATTTGTTTGCTCCATAAGTCTTACCAAATATTTCTAGATTACTATATTCATCTTTTGTCAAAAATGTAGAATTGTTACTGCGATTTCTGTCACGAATATTATTTTTATTTAGAATAATATCTTCTACTGATGAAAAAGGAAGTATTCTTGAATTTAGAAATTCTCTATCATTTAGGAATTCAGTACCTGCTGTTTTCATTAAGCGATACATGAATCTAAAATAGTTAGTTTCTATATTTCCATCTGGAGGTAAAAAGTAAAAAAATATTCGTTTATTAGGATTTTCCTCCTCATGGTATTTCACTAGTGCTGTAGGAAAACTCTGAAAAAAAGAATTTCTACTTCTAATTTCAAATTCTGAAAAAGATATATATGAAATTTCTCCTCTATATTCAAGTTTTGCTAATCTACCTTTATTATAATCCGTAGAATCAAATGTTACGGAATATTCTCTTTGACCTGTAATTCTAAAACAAACATCTTCTAGAATTTCTGAAGTTAGAATATCTTCATAATGAATGTCATTACGCCTCTGAAAGTTGTTTTTGATTATAAAGCTTGCTATTGGCATTTGTTTTATAATTAGTTATTATAATTTCTTTTCTTTTGCTTCCTTTTAAAGGTTCAAGTTGAATAAGATTATAATTATTCTTTTTAATCCAAGATTCTAATTCTAAGTTAAATTTATCTTTATGTTCTAACACATAAGATATCATAAAAATCTTATTCTCGTTATTTAATTTATTTACAAATTCTAATAGTTGTGCCTCTGCATCTTTATCCCATCCATGAAACCCCCTTTTACCATCATTATACGATCCTGTTGTTAGCATATAAGGAGGATCAAAATATATAAAAGCAAAATTACAAATTTCATTATGCAACTCAATGTAGTTTTTACTTTCAAATTGTATATTTTTTTCTTTGATAATTCTTGAAAAACTTATCATTTTTTCAAGGACTTTATCATTAAACCATCTCATCCCTACAGGGTTATTGAAATCATGGTTGCTATTAAATCTTATTTGTTGGTTATATCCATAAAGTATTATTGTATATAGCAATTTGGGATCCCTTTTATTAAGAGGTAAAGAATTATAGTAATCTCTCACCTTTATATAATTCTCAGCATTAGATTTTTCCAATCCAAATTTTGCAATCATTTTTTTTATATATAATATATATTGGTATGTATCATTAAACTTAAAAGATGCTACAAGATCCTTAACAAAGTGGTTGATATCATTATATATGATTTTTGATGCATTAGCGTTAATTCCGACATTAAATCCTCCACCAAATGCATCAATAAATATATTGATATTATTTGGTAGATGGTTTTTAATACTAGAAATTATTTTCGCTTTACTTCCAATATAATTTAATGGAGATTCATATTCAATCTCTGAACTATTCTTTTTTTCTACGAAAAAAAGATATTCTTTATGATCTTTTTTTGCCCTCGCTTTAAAATTAGTATAATTTTTATAGGAAATATTTTTACAAAGATATGTTTCCGAAATCCCATATCTTTTTAGACATGATTCGATAAAAGTTTTAGACATAAAGCCATCTTGGCTATAGCTAAAAAGGATATATTTAGCTTTGGTTTCGGCAATAATCTTATCAAATAAAATATGTGCTTTATATTCTTTAGACCAATCAGATCTCATTGGACTAGTACTTCTAGAGCCTGTAATCTTACTTATTTTAGGATTATCATTTAATACAAGTGTTTCTAATAAATGGTATTGAGTGCCATACTGGTTTTGTGTATAAGGAGGATCTAGATATAAAATATCACATTCAATCTCAGAAATAATATCTTCTATTTTAGAATTGAGAAATTTAACCTTATTATGATTGATTGGATTTGAATTAACTCTTTTGAATTCTATCGGTTTTAATGCCCTTGGATCCCAATGTTTTAGGAATGCACCATATACGCCAGCTGTGTTTGATACTGTGGAGATTGATTCTATCAAACTCGCCATAAGAAATGAATATTCTTCTTTATTTATTAAATGCAAATTTTTCCATTCTTCAATACAAATTCTAAAATAATCAATCCGCCCAGCATTTTCAGGAGTGAAGTACATTCTATTTGATTCCCCCGTTGAATAATTCTTATAAAAAAATCCTTTTTCATAATTATTATTTGAATTGAAATATTCAAATGGGTCAAATCCAAGTTTAAAAAAATTGCAATCATTCGCACAAACTCTTCCTCGAGTATATATTACGCTCCATGAAAGCATATCATTTGATATTACATCAAACAATCCCTTCATTGCATCAGAAACTGCTCCAGTTCCGCAAAATGCATCAAAAAAAGTAAGCTTATTTTTGGTCAGCCCTTTTTCTGTTAGTAAATCTATTATTTCGGAAGTTATTAATTCTTTATTTCCAATAAATCTCATCTAAATAATACCAATTACAAAATTCTCCATAAAGATAGTAACTTTTGAGTCATCAATCCTTTTTTGAAGAATAAGTTTATTTTATTTGTGGGGAAAATGTGGGGAAAATCTCTAAAAGAAAAAGCCTAATTGATTGATTTTCAATTAGACTTTTGTTTAACTCGTACCCAGAGCCGGGATCGAACCGGCATGGAAATGAATCCACTGGTGTTTGAGACCAGCGCGTCTACCAATTCCGCCATCTGGGCATTCCCTAAATGTGGTGCAAAGATATGTTTTTTTTCTTATACTCCAAGTCCTCTGTGCTTTTTTAATTTCTTAATGTAAATAGATTATGTATAGACAAATATTTCTTTAACTTTGTGTATGTTTATAATAAAAATCTAATTCATGAGTGATAATTATTGTGTAATTATGGGAGGTGGGATCGGTAGTCGGTTCTGGCCGTTTAGTAGAGAAAGTTATCCTAAGCAATTTCTTGATTTCTTTGGTACTGGTCGTTCTTTACTGCAAATGACTTTTGACCGCTTTTCAAAAATAATCCCCCGGGAAAATATATTTATTGTTACAAATGAGATTTATGCATCTTTAATGAAACAGCAATTGCCGGAATTGAGTGAAAGCCAAATACTATTGGAACCGACCCGAAGAAATACTGCTCCCTGCATTGCATATGCTGCTTATCATATTAAGGCATGTAATTCCAATGCTAATATTGTGGTAGCTCCTTCGGATCATTTGATCTTAAAAGAAGAAGTTTTTTTGCATGATGTTGCAGCGGCTCTTGAATTTGTTAAACAAAATAAAGCTTTAGTTACATTAGGTATTAAGCCAAGTAGGCCGGAAACCGGCTACGGTTATATACAAAGTAGTGATACTGTGTTAGGTGAATTTTCTAAAGTGAAGACATTTACTGAAAAGCCAAATCAAGAACTAGCACAAGTATTTTATGAAAGTGGAGAGTTTTTTTGGAATTCAGGACTGTTTCTTTGGAATGTTGATACAATTATTGAAGCCTTTACAAATCATTTGCCGGATATAAGCAGCCGATTTGATTTAGGGAAAAAGATATTTAATACAGCTCAAGAAACAGATTTTATTAAAGAACATTTTCCTTATTGTCCTAATATTTCGATTGATTACGGCATAATGGAAAAAGCTGAGAATGTTTATATGATGTGTGTTGATTTTGGTTGGGCGGATCTTGGAACCTGGGGATCTCTATATGATATTGCTGGTAAAGATGATCAGAATAATGCGCGTTTGAAGACCAATAATGTTTTGGCATATGAAAGTTCTGGGAATATTATAGCTATGAATGATGCCAGTCGATTAGTCGTAATTCAGGGATTGAATGATTATATCGTAGCTGAGTCAGGAAATGCATTACTTATCTGCAGAAAAGATGATGAACAGCGAATCAAGCAATTTGTAGCAGATGTTCAATTAAAATATGGAAAAGAATTCAATTAAATTTTATACCCGTAATATTAAACCCTCATTTGCTAAAATTGTATTTGGAAATATTTTATCTGCTTCTGCTTTTAATTGAAGTTCACTTTCATATCTTGCGGAAAAATGACCGATAATAAGTTTTTTAACATTTGCTTTTTGAGCTATTATGGCCGCTTGAGTAGCTGTAGAATGAAAAGTTTCTTTAGCTCGCGCCATATCTGAATCCGCAAAAGTCGCTTCGTGATAAAGTAAATCTACATTTTTAATTAACGGTATTATTTCTGGATAATATGCCGTATCGGAGCAATATGCATATTTTTTTGCTGGTGATGCCGGGAGTGTAAGATGCTTATTTGGGATCACCTCGCCATTTTCACACGTAAAATCATGTCCTTGTTTGATGAGGTTGAGTGATTTAATGGGTATTTGGTAAAAGTCAATAATATCTTTTCTCAAATGCATTTCTTTTTGTTTTTCTATAAATAAAAAACCACAAGTTGGAATGCGGTGATGTAAGGGGATGGAATAAACTTTTAACGAACGATCTTCCATTATTAAGGAATGATCCTTCGTATCCACAGATTTGAAAACTACATTAAACGGTAAGTTTTTATTGAATAAATCATTAATGGAATTGAGATAATTTCCTATATCCTTTGGCCCATAAATAAATAAATCTCCGGTTCTTCCCAACATACCGAATGTAGAAATTAGACCAGGTAAACCTAAACAGTGGTCACCATGAAGATGGGAAATAAAAATATGATTCAATCTGCTGAATTTAATGCGCATTCTCCTCATTTGTAGCTGTGTACCTTCGCCGCAGTCAATCATATATAATTTGTCCCGTAAATTAATTATTTGAGAGGTTGCCATATGTCGGGTGGTGGGTAATGCAGAACCACATCCTAGAATATTGACATCAAAATCTGCCATAAATCATTTTTTTGCTTAAAATCAATCGCAAATGTATCATAAAAAGTAACAAATTGTTTTTGTAAATATGAAAAAAAAATATGAAATATGTTGGATACAAATAATTCATTCCCTATCTTTGCTGCAGTTTAAAATAGATAATATAGTCTTAAAATAGGACTTAATTATATTTTGTTCTAAACCTTAACTAACTTTTTCTTTTTGTTTAAAACGGTTAAATGTAGAAACGGCCTGGCGCGAGCTCCGCCGTTTCCTTTTTTTATCTCCTTTTAATAAGAAAATAACTAAAAATGTTAGAATTTATACATCACATTACCCTTTAATTATGATTTATAATAAGGGGATTCTATATAAGTTGATTTTCTTTGTATATAATTCCATTAGATAAAAAGGAATTTTGTCAAAAACCATTTCCCAACATTGTCGTTTTTTGCAATTAATTGATTTAAGTCAAGGTCTAACTATTCCTCATTATCTATCTTTGTGCCCGAAAACACCAAGTTTTCATATTGAAGTTTTGGTTAGTTACGTCCGGGCTTGTGAAGGTCTGGACGTTTTTAGCATTTGGGCCTATTTTCAATAAATAATTAGGGGAAAAGATACTTTTTGAAATTAACATGGGAAAGTAAATGAAGTGGAGCATATCGGACTCGAACCGATCACCTTTAGACTGCCAGTCTAACGCTCTAGCCAGATGAGCTAATGCCCCTAATATTTTCGGCAGCAAATATAGCGCTTTTCCTTATATATGCACTATCTTTGTGAAAGAAATTTATTTAAGAATGATTATATACAATACTACTTTCGATATAGATAAAGATATATTACATGATAGTTTGACTTACCTGAAGAAAGTTTATATACCCGAAGCTATAAATAGCGGTTTACTTACTCTGCCCTGTTTAAGACGTATTATGCATGTTTCAGAAGAGGGCGAAAATTTTGCTGTCCAATTTCATGTAAAGGATATAACCACTTTAAATTATTGGTTAAATAATGAAGGATCAATTATCAATCAGGGATTAATTAAGAGGTTTGGAGATAAGATAACCGGTTTTACGACTTTGATGGAAGAGATAGATTGGAATAATGATTAAAGACCGGGTTATATTGGGTATTGATCCCGGTACGATTGTAATGGGATACGGTGTGTTGTGTGTAGTTGGTAATAAGCCTAAAGTTGAAACTTTGGGTATCCTAAAATTGGATAAATATGAAGACCATTACCTTCGCTTACGCAAGATATTTGAACGTGTTACCGGATTAATTGATGAATATTATCCGGATGAGTTAGCTATCGAGGCCCCTTTTTTTGGTAAAAATGTACAAAGTATGCTGAAATTAGGGCGTGCACAGGGAGTGGCGATATCGGCTGCCTTAAATAGGGACATACCCATTTTTGAATATGCTCCGTTAAAAATTAAAATGTCAATTACGGGGAATGGAAAAGCTTCTAAAGAGCAGGTTGCAGGTATGTTACAGCGCTTTTTACATATTCCTGATGATCATATGCTTCCTCAAATGGATGCAACTGATGGATTAGCCGCTGCCGTATGTCACTATTTTCAAACCAACAATCCAATGTCGGAGAAGAAATATACCGGTTGGAAAGATTATATTAATAAGAACCCCGGGAAAGTAAAAAAATAGCATGTATTCTTTAAAATACATGCTATCCTGCATAAAAATCAGGGATTATGGTTTATACAATGCCTTGCGCCATCATCGCTTTAGCAACTTTCATAAAGCCTGCAATATTTGCTCCTTTTACATAATTAATATAATCACCTTCTTGACCATGTGTAACACATTGTTCATGGATGGCACTCATTATCTGATGAAGTTTTGCATCAACTTCTTCTGAAGTCCATGATATATGCATGGCGTTTTGGGTCATTTCGAGTCCTGAAGTAGCAACCCCCCCTGCATTTACAGCTTTACCTGGTGCAAATAATATTTTATTTTCTAAAAAGATATCTACAGCTTCAGCAGTACATCCCATATTCGATGCCTCAGCAACGCAAAGCGCTTTATTGGCGATCACTGTTTTTGCATCATTTTCATCCAGTTCATTTTGAGTGGCACAAGGGATAACAATATCTGCTTTTTGCTCCCACGGGCGTTTTCCTGCATAAAATTGTGCCCCTGCGAATTCTTCAGCATAAGGTTCTACAATATCATTGCCGGTATTCCGTAATTCCAGAAGATAGTTGATTTTCTCTCCGGCGATACCGTCCGGGTCGTATATATAACCGTCCGGACCAGATATGGTAATTACCTTAGCACCCATTTCCGTAGCTTTAGTAGCGGCACCCCATGCCACATTACCAAAACCAGAGAGCGCTACGGTTTTTCCATTGATATCGATATTGTGAGTTTCAAGCATTTGCCTAACAAAATATAAAGATCCGAAACCGGTAGCCTCGGGACGAAGTATTGACCCTCCATACTCTAATCCTTTTCCGGTAAATGTTCCGGTATTTTCTCTCGCCAGTTTTTTGTACATACCGTACATGAAACCGATTTCACGTCCTCCTACGCCAATATCCCCTGCAGGTACATCCGTATTTGGACCGATATTATGCCACAATTCCATTATAAATGCCTGGCAAAAACGCATAATTTCCGCATTTGATTTACCTTTCGGATTGAAATCAGATCCTCCTTTACCGCCACCCATCGGTAAGGTTGTCAAAGCATTTTTAAAAGTCTGCTCAAAACCTAAAAATTTAAGTATAGATAAGTTTACCGACGGATGAAAACGTAATCCGCCTTTATAAGGACCAATCGCACTGTTAAATTGTACGCGATATCCCAAATTCACTTGTACTTCCCCTTTGTCGTCTACCCAGGGAACACGAAAGGTAAATATCCGTTCGGGTTCGACGAGTCGTTCGATGATTTTAGCTTTTTCAAATTCCGGATGTTGATTATAGACATCTTCGATAGATAAGAGAACTTCTTTAACAGCTTGTAAATACTCTTTTTCTCCGGGGTGTTTAGCTTCCAGCGCGGATAAGATTAAATCTGTCTTCATAGCGTTTATTTAATAAATTGGATAACAATATGTAGGCAAATGTAGGTAATTCTACGGAACAACAAACTTTTTTGCTTACTTTTGGACAGTTTTAATTGTTAATTCTTATGAGCGGTATACCTGATTTTAAGAACATGGTGTTTAAAGACACTTCCTTCGCCAACCTGATGAATAAGCGTATATATAATGTACTGCTTATTGCTACCAAATATGATGCTTTTATGCTTGAAGACGACGGGCGGGTTGACGAACAAATTTTTAATGAATATACAGCATTAAGTTTGCGGTATCCACCCCGTTTTACCCAGGTTACAACCGAAGAGGAAGCACTTTCCGAACTACGCGACCGCAATTTCGAATTAATAATCTGTATGCCCAATATGGATGATAGAGATGTTTTTGCAGTTCCAAAAGAGATCAAAAAACATTATCCGTCGATACCTATTGTGGTTTTAACTCCATTTTCAAAAGAGGTGTCAAAACGCGTGGCTGATGAAGATTTAAGTGTTATTGATTATGTTTTCAGCTGGCTGGGAAATTCGGAATTACTCCTGGCAATCATTAAGTTAATTGAAGACAAGATGAATGCCCCCGACGATACGGAGAGTGTAGGCGTGCAAATCATCTTGTTGGTAGAAGACTCTATACGCTTCTATTCATCGGCTTTACCCCATTTGTATAAATTTGTGTTAGAGCAAAGCCAGGAGTTTTCAAAAGAAGCACTCAACGACCATCAGCGTACCCTTCGTATGCGCGGACGTCCCAAAATAAAGCTTGCACGTACATATGAAGAAGCTGTACGCATTTTTGATCAGTATAAGGATAGTATGCTCGGAATAATTTCGGATATGAGTTTCCTGAGGGAGGGAGTAAAAGACCCGTTCGCCGGATATAAATTCGGACGATATGTACGTAAAACCGGACTTATCATACCCTTTGTACTGGAATCTTCGGAGTCTACCAATAAAGTATATGCAAAAGAACTTGGAGCATCCTTTATCGACAAAAATTCTAAAAGCTACCCCCAGGACCTTCGCAAAAAAATAATGCAGCGTTTTGGCTTTGGCGACTTTATTATTTTAAATCCGCAAACCAAACAGGAAATTATGCGGATAAAAGATTTGAAAGACCTTCAAAAGAAAATATTTGATATTCCGGATGATTCCCTTGTTTATCATCTTTCACGTAACCATTTTTCACGGTTTTTCTATTCCCGCGCAATGTTTCCGCCGGCAGAAATTCTCAAACAGGTGGACGTGATAGATTATAAAGATATGAATGAAGCCCGCCAGCTTATTTTTGATCTCATAGTACAATATCGCCGGATGAAAAATTCAGGTATAGTCGCCGTTTATCAAAGAGAACGTTTTGATGAATATAGTAATTTTGCACGAATAGGAAACGGGTCATTGGGTGGAAAAGGTAGAGGATTGGCATTTATTGGCGCCATGGTCAAACGTTATCCTGAACTATACCGGGAAAACTTTGCCGTTACCATCCCAAAAACAGTGGTTATCTGTACCGATATATTCGACGAATTTATGGAGACAAACGAATTGTATCCCTTTGCCTTAAATGAATCGGACGATGATACGATATTAAAATATTTTTTACGGGCCAGTCTCCCTTCATCTTTAATTGAAGATTTAATGGCTTTCTTCGACGTGGTAAAAAGTCCGGTGGCAGTCCGGTCATCCAGTTTACTCGAAGACTCCCATTACCAGCCTTTTGCAGGAATATATTCCACCTATATGATACCCAAAAACGAAGATAAATATGAAATGCTTCGTGCCGTAAGTGATGCTATCAAAGGGGTGTACGCTTCTGTTTTTTATAAAGACAGCAAAGCCTATATGACAGCCACTTCCAACGTAATCGATCAGGAAAAGATGGCTATCGTATTGCAGGAAGTGGTCGGCTCAAAATATAATACACATTTTTATCCCACCATATCGGGTGTAGCAAGATCTTTAAATTTCTACCCAATAGGAAATGAAAAGGCTGACGACGGTATTGCCAATATCGCATTAGGTTTAGGCAAATATATTGTCGATGGTGGGGTAACCTTACGTTTTTCTCCCAGGCATCAGCGTAATATCCTTCAGATGAGTTCGATGGATTTCGCACTCAGGGAAACGCAGACCCGTTTCTATGCGCTTGACCTTGAAAATATGGCTGAACAGTTTTCAGTAGATGATTCTTTTAACCTGCTTCGCCTGAATCTGAAACAGGCAGATGCCGATGGTTCATTAAAATATATTGTTTCCACCTATGATCCCCATGACCAGATTATAAGGGACGGTTATTATCCGGGAGGGAGGAAGATCCTTTCATTTGCCAATATCCTTGAACATGATGTATTTCCTTTAGCGGACACGTTAGATAAAATACTCCAGATCGGACAGTCGGAAATGGCCCGTCCCATCGAAATAGAATTTGCAGTTAATATTAATCCGGATGATGCAACCAAAGCAACTTTTTATCTTCTGCAGGTTCGTCCTATTGTAGATAATAAAGAAATTATGGAAGAAGACCTTACACAGATTAAAAAGGAAGAAACAATTCTTTCATCAAACAGTGTACTGGGACATGGAATTATCAATAATGTACATGATGTGGTGTATGTGAAAACCAATGCTTTTAATTCTTCAAATAATCAATTGATAGCATATGAAATTGAAAAGATAAACCGTGAGTTTACCGAACAGGAAGCCGGATATGTACTCATCGGTCCCGGGCGATGGGGGAGTAGCGATCACTGGTTAGGAATACCTGTAAAATGGCCTCATATAAGTAATGCGCGGGTGATAGTAGAATCCGGTCTTGAAAATTACAGGATAGATCCAAGCCAGGGAACACATTTTTTCCAGAACCTGACCTCTTTTGGAGTAGGTTATTTTACAATAAATCCTTTTAAAAATGATGGTTGGTATGATGAGGAATATTTGAACGCCCAACCCGCAATTAAGGAAACCGAATATCTGCGTCATGTCCGGTTTGAAAATCCCGTAATTATTATGATGGATGGAAAGAAAAGCCTTGGCGTTGTTTTGAAACCATGAATAAATCCTATAATGATTTCGGGGACTTTTTGAGTAAACTATTCCCTTATAAAGTCCAGAAAATATCAATTAATGCCGGATTTACTTGTCCTAACAGGGATGGAGAAAAAGGGTGGGGCGGATGCACATACTGTAATAACCAGACATTCAGTCCGGAATATTGCCACACGGAAAAGTCCATATCAGAACAGATAAAAGAAGGTATCCGTTTCTTTGCCCATAAATATCCCGATATGAAGTACCTGGCCTACTTCCAGGCTTACACCAATACCTATGATGAACTGGAATCCTTAAAAAAGAAATATGAAGAAGCACTTGCCTTTTCAGATGTAGTCGGTCTTATTATCGGTACACGTCCGGATTGTATGCCCGACAATTTATTAAACTACCTTTCCGGTATTTCCAAAGAAAAATTCGTGATGGTGGAATACGGGGTTGAAAGCACATTGGATAAAACGCTTTCCCGTATCAATCGAGGCCATACGTATGCTACGTCAGAAGACGCTATTATACGCACGGCCCGGAGAGGAATTTATACCGGAGTACACCTGATCCTGGGATTACCCGGCGAAACACGCGACCAAATTTTACATCATGCGGATGTCATATCCGCATTACCGTTGACAACTGTAAAACTGCATCAATTGCAATTGATCCGGCATACCCGTATGGCAAAAGAATACAACGATAATCCCGAGCGTTTCAGGTTGTATGATGTTGACGAATATATCGAACTGGCTATTGATTTTATGGAACGCCTGAATCCCTCTTTTATTATTGAAAGATTTGTTTCCCAGTCGCCTAAAGAACTACTGATTGCCCCGGACTGGGGTTTGAAAAATCATGTATTTACCGCCAAAATACGTAAACGTATTTCCGATCGGAAAACATGGCAGGGAAGGTTGTTTAATCCCCCTTCTCATCCGGTATCAGCTCTCCCTGATAGGTAATACTTTGCCTGTTCACCGGCGTTACATTTACAGTAGCCGTACCGTTTGGAAATACCTGTATGCTAAAAGCGTAATTATCCTCACTGTTACGGGCATTAAAGTTTATCTGCGCCCTGTTCTTTTTGTTGTAGGAAATAGAATAATCTGTTACAGGTACACTAAAGTGCAAACCGTCACCCCCTCCGTACGGGATAGAATAAGCCCTGCCGAAGTAAGGAAGATGCGAGATAACCGTATCATTCTTTAATTCTATCGAATATAAGGATGTCAGATTAACGGCACGTCCGCTCATAGGTAAAGCGCGATTAACCTGAATCGTAAACCGGCCGCTATCTAACATTTCTTTCACTTTTGCCTGTTCCTGCTCCTTATTTGCTTTTTGGGAGTAAAGAGATTGCCCTCCGGATAAGAGGGCAATTCCCAAAACAATGAATAACCTTAACCTTTTCATGCCTTACTAAAAAATTATAAACTAACACACTAAAATCTTCTATATTAATATGACAGTTGAAAAAATAAAAAGTTTATACCATAGACGTTAATATATATGAAAAGAAGATTATTTAGATGAAACCTAATGAATACACTAATTGTTTAAAAGTTATATAATAGTGGGTTTGGTTGTATATGTCCGATAACTTTACGTAATTTGCGGCCTCGCTCCTAATGATATTAACACAATAATATATGGAAAATAAGCAATCCTGGCAAGGCCTTACGAAAGACGAGGTTGAAAAAAGCCGGAAACTTCATGGCGAAAACATTTTAACTCCGCCTGCCAAAACCCCTGTATGGAAATTATTCCTGGAGAAATTTGACGATCCGATTATCAGAATCCTGCTGGTTGCATGGTTCCTTTCCATGATTATAGCAGCCGTTCATTGCTGGGGACCTGAGGCAAAGGGCTTCAGCGCTTTTCTTGAGCCAATCGGCATATTCTTTGCTATTCTACTGGCAACCGGGGTATCTTTCGGCTTTGAGATGAAAGCAAATAAGGCGTTTGATGTATTGAATACGGTAAACGATGATACGTCGGTTAAAGTTATTCGAGAAGGAAACGTTACACAAATTCCGAAAAAAGAAGTCGTAGTAGGGGATGTTGTAATATTGGAAACAGGAGAGGAAGTTCCTGCGGATGGACATCTGCTGGAAGCGATCTCATTGCAGATAAACGAATCTACTTTGACCGGTGAACCCATCATCAGTAAAACTACAGACGAAAAGCATTTCGATGAAGACGCGACATACCCTTCCAATGTAGTTATGCGTGGAACTACCGTTGTCGACGGGCACGGGATAATTGAAGTGGATGAGGTAGGAGATGCTACCGGATATGGAAAAGTATATGAAGGATCGCAGATCGATAACGATATTGATACCCCGTTACAAATTCAGTTGAAAGGATTGGCAGGTGTAATCAGTAAGGCCGGTTATACAATTGCCGCCTTAACTTTTGTGGCATTACTGATCAAATTGCTGGTCACATCTTCCGGAGTTCCGGTTATGGACCTGGTTAGCGATATCCTGAATATATTTATGATAGCGGTAACACTGATTGTTGTTTCCGTACCCGAAGGTTTACCCATGAGTGTTACGCTCAGCCTTGCTCTAAGTATGAACCGGATGCTGAAAACAAATAACCTGGTAAGGAAAATGCACGCTTGTGAAACAATGGGTGCAACAACTGTAATCTGTACGGATAAAACCGGTACGCTTACCCAAAACCAGATGCAGGTGTACCAAACCAATTTTTATAACCTCAAAGATCAGAAACTGGTTGATGATGAACTAAGTAAATTGATTGAAGAAGGTATATCCGTAAATTCCACTGCTTATCTTGATTTTTCCGAAGATAAGGTTAAAACACTTGGTAATCCTACAGAGGCCGCTTTACTTCTTTGGTTGAACACCAATGATGTAGATTATTTGTCGTTGCGCGAAGATGCGGAAGTTTTACAGCAGCTTACGTTTTCGACCGAACGTAAATATATGGCTACTTTAGTTGATTCGCCGTTACTTAAAAAGAAAGTTCTATATGTTAAAGGAGCTCCTGAAATTGTACTCTCACATTCTAATCAGGTTGCCATAAAAGGAGGTTTAGAACCGGCAGATTCCCATAAATCCGAAATTGAAGAACAATTGCTTGCTTATCAGAACCAGGCCATGCGTACTTTAGGCTTCGCTTATCAGATAGTGGAAGAGGAGCAGGAAGGAAATCTTTTTGCAGACGGCCGCCTCGATCAGGTAGACCTTACTTATTTAGGTATTGTGGCTATCTCCGATCCGGTTCGGGCAGATGTGCCGGAAGCGGTGGAGAGTTGTTTACATGCCGGTATAGACGTGAAGATCGTAACGGGAGATACTCCGGCGACGGCAAGGGAAATTGGCAGGCAGATAGGTGTCTGGCGACCGGAAGATACAGAATATAATATAATAACCGGTTTATCTTTTGAATCGTTGAGCGACGAAGAAGCGTTGAACCGGGTAATGGATATGAGGATTATGTGCCGTGCGCGTCCGACAGACAAGCAACGCCTGGTTAAATTATTGCAGAAAAAAGACCAGGTGGTTGCCGTTACCGGCGACGGTACAAACGATGCTCCGGCACTGAAAGCGGCGCAGGTCGGATTATCAATGGGCGACGGTACTTCCGTGGCAAAAGAGGCAAGTGATATTACTATCCTTGATAATTCATTCAGCAGTATTACCCGTGCGGTGATGTGGGGACGTTCACTGTACAGGAATATTCAGAAATTCCTCCTTTTCCAGTTGACAATTAACGTGGCTGCTTGTCTGATCGTATTGATCGGGTCGTTGTTAGGTACGGAATCACCTTTGACGGTAACACAAATGCTTTGGGTAAACCTCATTATGGATACCTTTGCCGCAGCAGCGTTGGCTTCGCTTCCCCCTAATGAAAAAGTAATGGACAGCAAACCCCGCAAAAGCGGGCCGAAAGGAGATTTCATTGTATCCCGCCCGATGGCATATAATATATTTATTGTCGGTATATTGTTCGTCGCTATTCTGATAGGCATGCTATTCTATTTTATGCATAACGGAGGATTAGATGCTTACCGGTTATCTTACTTTTTTACCTTTTTCGTCATGTTACAATTTTGGAATATGTTCAATGCGAAAGCTTTCGGAGACGATAAATCTGCTTTTGCCGATTTTAAAGATAGTAAAGTATTCATGCTGGTAGCTGTATTGATTGTCATAGGGCAATACCTGATTGTGACTTTCGGCGGTCAAATGTTCAGCGTTGTTCCTCTTTCATGGAGAGACTGGGGAATCATTATCGCCTTAACATCCGTTGTATTATGGATAGGCGAGATATACAGATTGGTAAAACGGTTAAGGCGATAAGCCGTGGCGTGACTTTCGATTTCCTTCTTCTTCATCCGCAAGAAAAAAGCAAAATGAGTACACGATTAATTATATATCTGGTTATTATAACGGTTATCAGTTTGGGTTGTACCCGGAAGAACTCTGATAATAAAACCAATGCAATTATATCAGACAGTGTTTACATACATCATGAGCCGGTAGCAGAAAAACAATCTCCTGTTTTTTCTCCGGAGGAACTTAACCAGATAATGGATAGCCTTAATAAATCCCTCGACGCAAACCGGAAGATATTAAACAACATCGTTACATTTTCGGTAAGGGATGGATACATATTAATGGAGGTAATCGATGGCAGTAAAGAAAAATTGTCGGAGTTCAGGAAAGAAATTATAGATTCTCCGGCTATAAGGTTT
This sequence comes from Bacteroidales bacterium UBA4116, assembly GCA_002381645.1. Classification (GTDB taxonomy): domain Bacteria; phylum Bacteroidota; class Bacteroidia; order Bacteroidales; family Tannerellaceae; genus DFXE01. The sequence goes on along the minus strand of DFXE01000015.1, from coordinate 117,130 downwards.
GAGGAAATTGCTCCCCGGAAACCGGATGGTAAGGAATGCAACTCGTGCGGATTTGAACTCTTTCTGCCGACGGCCACCTATAAATTACCGGTAGACAATATTACCGCTGTTATTAAAAATAATACGGACAGGGAAGCAATCGCAGGCGTAGACTTTTTTATTGAATACTTCGATCAGGGTGATTGGAAGGCTGTAAGCCTTAATTACTTTTTTATTGCCATAGGTTACGATGTACTGCCACATGAATCTTCAGAATTTGTAATTAATCTGCAACCTGAGAGCCATACGTATCAACCCGGTTTATACCGTCTTTATAAAACAATAATAAGCGATGAAAAATACAACCTGATCGCTGAGTTTAGGTTGGAATGATTTGCTTATCATAAACTATGGGAAATAAATTTAATCATAACGGTACATTAATAAGATGGCTTAATTTTATTGCTTCAATTCTCTTACTGATCTATCCGTTTGTTCTTATGGCGAATATTATGACATTGGGCGGTAACCGTTCAGATGATACTCCCTTTATCATTCTTGTCGTATCATATGGGTTTATTGTATTTTCTACTTTATATCCTGTAACATGGTATATCGGTGTAAAGAAAAATAAAAGAAAAAAACTATCAATTGCTGTACTTCCGTTCATTCATATTTTAATATGCGGAACGCTGTTTTTATTATGGATGAATTTCGGGGGATAATAACCGATTGGAGCCGAAAGCCGGACTCGAACCGGCGACCTATTCATTACGAATGAATTGCTCTACCAACTGAGCTATTTCGGCATGTCTGATAAAAGGTCATTTATGAAATTTTCAAGGTCGGTATCCAGGTCTTTTAATAACGGATCGTCCAAACGGAACGTATCATCATCAATAAAAAGTAATTCTTCAATAACCTCAAAATTTTCATCTACAAGGCTCACAGAAAAAGGTTTCAGAAATACGGAACTTTCAAACAGGTTCTCAGAAGTCAGGCCGGCAAGAGCCTCTTTAATAACCAGACAAACTTTTTTATAAAAAACTTCCGATTCATCCCTGTTGTTTACCCAGTCAAAGATCACTACTTTCTGAAGCAGGTTCTCCTCTTCATCATAGATCTGTAATTCGCCGCTTTCACCGTCTACCTGTATGTAAAGATCGCTGATAAGGCTGCCGGATTCACAATTGTTCAACTCATCAATAGCTGAAGAAAAGGAATTCTTAATTACAGACTGAACCTTTGCACTGTTTGCGCTCATAGTGTTTTTATCCGCTTCTTTTGAAGCGACCGACAAAAATAATAATAATTTTATAATAAAGGAGCGTTATTCCGCGCCAAATTGCAGGTTTAATTTCTGATCGGCCTGTATTCTTTCCGTTAACACATCCTGGTATACTTTCTGATAGGAGGTGTATTTATTATTATCCCCTGCATTGTTTTTATAAAACTCGTACGATTTGCTTACCCATTCGAGGGCTGTACTGAGGTCCTCTTTTAATTCGTAGTATAGAGCGAGGTTAGATGCAGCCCTTGCCTTATCTTTCCACCCCGTTGAATTATCATATATATATTGCCAGCGCCCGGCGGCGTTTTCCCATTTCTCATTCGACGCATAAGCCGACGCTTCCTTCCAACGTGCCCCCGATCCGGTATAATACCACCGGGTTTCCCTGTTCCAGTGCGGAACAAATATAGAGTAAGATTTATTGCCGATAAACTCTCCTGCTGTTTGCAAAGCGTTATCGGGCGTAGGAAGAATCAAATCCAAAATTTTCATATCACCGGCTTGTTCAGCCCAGAAAATACTATCGGATAGTAAAACGGTAGCTTGCGGCGTATTACGTTCCGGCAGGTAACTCCTCAATACGCCTCTGATCCGTATATCGATCATACCTATCAGATAATTGTAAGAAGAGCCTGCTACTACTTTATCCATGTCGAATAATAGGCGGTCGAATGAGATGACAGCATCGGCTCCTGTTTCTTTACAAAGGGCCTGAACCTGTTCCTGCGTTAATTTGACATCCGTAAGAAACGCATCGTCTTTACGGGTATTTTCGTGAAAGAGAAGTACGTCGTTAAAAAAGTCTGTTTCGAAAATAGCTGTTCCCAGTGCCTTGCAAGCATAAACAATCGCACTGTCTGCCTTTGCTTTGGCCGTATCTTGTATAATGCCGGCTATCTTATATTCATAACCCGAATCCTCCGGCTGTGGAACAGCATTATTAACAATTAATATTTTCCTGACATTTTCAGGATACGTTATTTCCGCAGGATTATACGTTTCAATACCGATATAACGCATTTGACTGCAGGCGGTAAACAGGCATATAAGCAATAAAAACGCCGTACTTCTCATATAATCAATATTCTAAATCACTAATTGCTTTAAAGTATCCGATTGACTCGGCAATACCCAGGAACGGATCTTTCATATCTTTTTCATATTCCAGGCTGCACATCCCGGTATAATTGACTTCGCGCATCATTCTGACCAGCGCCGGGAAGTCAATTTTGCCTCTTCCTATTTCAATACCAACGCCTGCCTTTGATGCATCGGTAACATCTTTTATATGCATGTCGAAAACCCGGGTATGATATTTTTTCAGGTCGGCAACCGGATCGCATCCGTTACGCAGGTCGTGCCCGATATCGAGACACATCCCTATACGCGGGTCCAGGTCTTTTGTATGATTCCATGCATCCGTAGCGTCCGGATATTCTTTAATATCAGGGCCGTGCAGGTGAATAGCATAATTGAATCCGTATTCCTGTACTTTTTTGTTAACATATGGAAGCAGGTCGTAGTTCGGCACACCTACAATTAATTTGACACCTACCCGTTTGGCATATTCAAACCCGTTGTCTACCTCTTGTTCCGACTTCATATAAATGGGTCCCACCGCATATCCTGTAACTTTATGTGCGGCGCATTTCTCATGGAATGCTTTTATCTGTTCATCCGTACTGTTGAAAGGCAAATGGAAATCCTTAATACATAAATAATGAATGTCAAGTTTTTCCAGTGTCTTTAACGTCGTGTCCAGGTCAAAATTCACAAATGTAAATCCTGCCATTCCCAGGTGGAACGGATTTCTCGCTTTCCTTGCTTTGGGCCTTACCGGGTCAGCTACTGTTGCATTGACAATACCTGGTGCGCCTAACAGGAGTGTACCCGCCAGTCCTTGTTTGAAAAATTTTCTTCTTGTGTTCTTCATACTACCGGATGATTTTATTTTTTTAATAGGGCTATCGCTTCTTCCAGACTTCTGATCTTACTTTCAGCGTCCGCCTGTTTTTTCCTTTCCATTTCGATCACCTTAGCCGGAGCCTTACCGACGAAACTCTCGTTACCCAGTTTTTTCATTACCGAAGCCAGGAATCCTTTCTGGTATTGAAGCTCTTCCTCTAATTTCGCCAGTTCCTCTTCTATGTTTATCATATTACCCAGCGGAACGGCATATTCGGTAGTGCTTACCAGGAAAGAAACGGCTCCCGGAGCTTTTTCCTGAGTGGTTGAAATTCCCGATAAATTACACATTTTAGCAATTACGGGATTGAATTTTTCATCATGTTCACCCAATACCTGTAGCTCGAGTGTTTCTTTGTTCGGTATGTTTTTTTGTAAACGAATCGTACGGATGCTGCCGATAATGTGCTTTACCTTATCAAATGACGACAGGAAATCCTCTTCTGCCGGAGCGGTCTGCGGCATCGTGGATATCATAATGCTTTCGCCGTCTTTTCGCGGTTCAAGCGCCTGCCACAATTCTTCCGTTATAAAAGGCATGAACGGATGCAATACCCGGAGCAAAGAATCGAAAAATCCGAGCGTAGCCTGATAAGTTGTTTTGTCGATCGGTTGTTCATATCCCGGTTTTACCATTTCCAGGTACCACGAAGAAAATTCATCCCAGAACAGTTTATAAGCTGCCATAAGCGCTTCACTGAGCCTGTATTTGTCGTAGGAATCATCCATTTCCGACATCGTTTTGTGGAATTGGGCGTTGAACCATTGAACGGCAATAGCAGAAGCTTCCGGTTGTGGAATGGATTCGTCTACCTTCCAGCCTTTCACTAAGCGGAAAGCATTCCATATCTTATTGTTGAAATTACGGCCCTGCTCACACAAGGCCTCATCAAACGGCAGGTCGTTGCCGGCAGGAGAGGTGAGGAGCATACCCATACGTACACCGTCGGCGCCGTATTTATTCATCAACTCTATCGGATCGGGTGAATTTCCGAGGGATTTGGACATTTTACGCCCCAGTTTATCCCTTACGATACCGGTAAAATATACATTACGGAAACATTCCTGATGGCGGTATTCATATCCCGACATGATCATACGTGCTACCCAGAAAAAGATGATTTCAGGCGCCGTTACCAGATCATTGGTCGGATAATAATAATTAATATCTTTATTATCGGGCTCATTGATGCCGTCGAAAACGGAAATAGGCCAGAGCCATGAGGAAAACCACGTGTCGAGGCAATCCTCATCCTGCCGCAGGTCGGAAAGCTGCAAACCGTTATTTCCTGTCTTTTCTTTTGCAAGCTGCAAAGCTTCATCAGGAGTCTCAGCCACAACAAACCCGCCTTCCGGCAAATAGTAAGCCGGGATCTGATGGCCCCACCACAATTGGCGGCTTATATTCCAGTCTTTTATATTTTCCATCCAGTGGCGGTACATATTTTTAAATTTGACGGGATGGAATTTGATCGTATCGTTTTCTACAGCTTCAAGCGCCGGTTTGGCCAGTCCTTCCATTTTAAGGAACCATTGCATGGATAACTTAGGCTCAATAGGAACATCTGTCCGTTCAGAATAACCTACACTATTTGTATAGGCTTCTACTTTTTCCAGCAAACCCATTTCTTCCAGGTCTTTTTCAATTTTCCGGCGGACGGCAAAACGGTCCATACCCTCATATTGCAGTCCGTAGGCGTTTAATGTTCCGTTGTCGTTGAAAATATCAATAATTTCCAGGTTATATTTCTCGCCCAGCATGTAGTCGTTCACATCATGTGCAGGGGTGACTTTAAGAAATCCTGTGCCAAACTCCATATCCACGTATTCGTCTTCAATGATCGGCACAACGCGGTTAGCAATGGGTACAATTACTTTTTTTCCTTTAAATGCCGCAGTTTTCGGGTCATTGGGATGGATGCAAACCGCAACGTCGCCGAATATCGTTTCCGGACGGGTAGTGGCGATGACGGCGTATTCCGGTTCAGCCGCGGCCCCCTCAACTCCCCCCTGGAGGGAGCTGTTTGTTAATGTTTCCTCTTCAGGGTAGACTTTATATTTGATGTAATATAGTTTACCATGTTCTTCTTTATGGATCACTTCTTCATCCGAAATAGCCGTTTGGGCGGAAGGGTCCCAGTTCACCATACGGACCCCACGGTAGATAAGCCCTTTATTATATAGATCGGTAAAAACTTTGATCACGCTTTTCGAACGTTTTTCATCCATTGTAAAGCACGTACGGTCCCAGTCGCAGGAAGCGCCCAGTTTCTTTAATTGTTCCAGGATAATACCTCCGTGTTTACGTGTCCATTCCCAAGCGTGTCCCAGGAATTCCTCCCGGGTCAGGTCTTTCTTGGAAATCCCTTCCGATGCCAATTTTGCTACTACTTTCGCTTCAGTAGCAATAGAGGCATGGTCGGTACCCGGAACCCAGCAGGCATTCTTGCCCTGCATACGTGCCCGCCTGACCAGAATGTCCTGAATGGTATTGTTAAGCATATGTCCCATGTGCAAGACACCCGTGACGTTTGGTGGAGGTATAACGATTGTATAAGGCTCGCGTTCATCGGGCTCAGACTTGAAAAATCCGTTTTCTAACCAATACTGGTACCATTTTCCTTCCACATCCGCAGGATTGTACTTACTTGCAATTTCCATGTTTTCCTTCTTAACTTATAGTGTCGTTTACATTATTTTATTACCATACACAGGTATGATTATGAATAGGCAAAAGTAGCAAAAAAACCGGAAGTTGTTCAGGCATAAACCCATGCTGGTATCATAAACTAAAAAAAACCGTAATAATATTCCCGAATTCGCCGGTTATGGTAGTTTTTAAAAACTGCCTTCACGCCTTCACCGGATAGTAATATTTTGTTAATCAGCATTTAATGGTGAAGGTGCGGAATGAAATGTGAATTCACGTTATTATTGTTTTTATATGCTGACAGGGAAGAGATCGTGTTATAAATAAAATCTCCGCCTGTTTATAACAGATTTTACACGTATTATGAAGTTCTTCAAGATATAAAAAACATTTCCCCGGAACCAATCCGCCTTTCACCGTGTTTACTTATAAATGATGCGAATCAGTATTTAAGATAACTGCTTTAACTACTTAACTACTGAAACTTATAACCCATTAAAGATAAAATATATGTTAGAGAACGGAACGAAAGCACCTGATTTCAGATTGAACAGTACTCCCGATCAGGAACTCGCTTTAGAAGAATTAAAAGGTAAAAATGTCGTGCTTGTATTTTATCCTGCCGACTGGAGTCCTGTATGTTCTGACGAGATGTCGCTGTTTGCAGCATCTCAAAAACTATTTGAAAAGCACAACGCCATCATATTGGGAATATCGGTAGACAGCAAATGGTCGCATATGGCTTTTGCGAAAGAAAGAAAACTGGGTTTTCCCCTGTTGGCAGATTTTGAGCCGAAAGGTGCAATGTCGGAAAAATACGGGGTGTACGACAAACAAAAAGGGCATTCTAAAAGAGCTATTTACCTGATTGACGAAGAAGGCATCATACGGTGGAGCCATTTATCCCCCGAAGGTATGAATCCCGGTGTGGATGGAGCTTTGGATGCATTGGAAGAATTAACAAAAAATAAAAAATAAGTATATGCCATTAAAATTACCGGTCAGTGAAAAAGATCATATTCAGGGAAATGCTGACGCCCGCATCGAATTAGTGGAATATGGTGATTATCAATGTCCTTATTGTGGCGCCGCCTATCCGGAAGTAAAAAAGGTACAGAAAGAAATGGGAGATAAAATGAAATTGGTTTTCCGTAATTTCCCTCTCACCAATATGCATGAAAATGCCTTGAATGCTGCGATTGCGGCCGAAGTTGCCGGAAATATGGGTAAATTCTGGGAGATGCATGATATGCTTTACCAAAATCAAAGGCACCTTGGGTATGATTATCTGGTTCAATATGCAGAGAAGATCGGTCTGGATACGCAGCAATTCGAAGAGAAATTCCAGCAACCCCAATATAAAGAAAAGATTGAACAGGACCTGGAAAGCGGATTAAGAAGCGGCGTAAACGGCACCCCGTCCTTCTTTATTAACGGAAAAAAGTACGAAGGTAGTTACAACGCAGAAGAAATGATCGAATACCTTCGGTCTTTATAACCGGATCATACAGCCATATCGACTTTTATATTCTTAGCCCTGTGCATAAGCGTGGGGCTAACGTTTATCTAATACTTTCTTCAAGAATTATTTCTGCTTTTATCATAAGATTTTATTGATTTCACATGGGTGAAAAAAACATTTCACAGGTGTGAAATATAAATTTCACGTTAGTGAAATAAAAGTTTCACCCGGGTGAAATCAATAGTTTATAGTTTGTTGTGCGTTAAAGTATTATAAGCCAAACAGTAAGCTTGCGGGTGCTTTTCATTACTACGGTATGTCTATATTTTGCAGTTGTGAAGGTAGTGCCTTCACCAAAAAAGATTTGCCTTCACGCATAAGGTTTGATATATAGAAGGTTAAGAATGTGTGAAGGCGTGAAGGCCTTTTTGTAATTTATTCACTACTTTTGCGGTAGATGTAAATATCTATCAAAAATGAAAGAACAAGTCACAGGATGTATTGTTAATAGCGTAGGAAGTATGAAAAAAATAATCTTATTATTTATGACAGCATTAACTATAAGTGCCTGTACAGGCCATAAGAATGAAAACGTATCTACCGATAGCCGGCCGTTTGATTATGTTGTAGAAAAATTTGCGGACCTGGAAATCCTCCGTTATCAGGTGCCGGGTTTCGAATCGCTTACGCTTAATCAGAAACAATTGCTTTACCATTTGTCGGAAGCGGCATTGATGGGAAGAGATATACTTTTCGATCAGAATTGCAGGTATAATTTAGCCATCAGGCGTTTGCTTGAAGCCGTTTATACGGCTTACGACGGAGACAGGGAAGATGAACAGTTTAAAGCCCTGGAAGTTTATTTAAAACGCGTATGGTTTTCCAACGGTATTCATCATCATTACGGCGAAGAAAAGTTTTTACCCGGTTTTAGCCCTGAATTCCTTGTCGACTGTGTCCGTAAGATAAGTGCCTCTGAATTGCCCCTGCGCCCCGGACAGACTACCGACCAGTTTATGATGGAAGTTTTTCCGGTTATGTTCGATCCTAACGTCTTGTCGAAGAAAGTAGTTCAAAGCGGCGACCGGGATTTAATACTGGCATCGGCCAATAATTATTATGCCGGGGGCATCACACAAAAGGAAGTGGAAGATTTTTATGCTAAAATGAAAGACCCCAACGATAATACACCGGTTTCCTATGGATTGAACAGCCGCCTGATTAAGGAAAAAGACGGCACGATCAGGGAAAAAGTATGGAAAGTAGGTGGTTTGTACACGGAAGCGATCGAGCCGATCGTTGCTGAATTGCAAAAGGCTGTTGCTTATGCCGAGAATAGCGCGCAGAAGGCGATTATTGAGAAATTAATAGAATATTACCGGACGGGCGACCTGAAAACGTTCGATGAGTATGCCGTTTTATGGGTGAAAGACACCGACTCCGAAGTCGATTTTATAAACGGTTTTACAGAGACTTACGGCGATCCGCTCGGGATGAAAGCCAGTTGGGAGTCTACCGTCAATTTTATAAATAAAGAGGCTACCAAGCGTACAAAGATCATCAGTGATAATGCCCAATGGTTTGAGGACAATTCACCGGTGTTCGACCGTTTCAAAAAGAAGGAAGTAAAAGGAGTGAGCGCCAAAGTGATCACGGTGTCCATGCTGGGTGGCGATTGTTACCCGGCAACGCCTATCGGTATCAACCTTCCCAATTCTAACTGGATACGCCGCGACCATGGTTCAAAGTCGGTTACGATCGAGAATATAACGGAAGCTTATGACAAGGCATCCCAGGGAAATGGTTTCAATGAGGAGTTCGTATGGAGTGATGCGGAACGTGAGTCTATGAAAAAATACGGGTTTATCACCGATAACCTGCATACGGATTTGCACGAATGTCTCGGGCATGGTTCGGGAATTATACTTCCGGGAGTAGACCCTGATGGTTTAAAAGCATACAGCTCAACGCTTGAAGAAGCACGCGCCGATTTATTCGGGCTTTATTACCTTGCCGATCCTAAATTGCTGGAGTTGGGTCTGGTGCCCGACAGGGAAGCTTATCAGGCGGAGTATTATAAATTTATGATGAACGGCCTTATGACACAGCTGGTACGCATAGAAGAAGGTAAAGACATTGAAGAAGCGCATATGCGCAACCGGCAGTTGATTGCCCGGTGGGCGTATGAAAATGGAAAAGCCGATCATGTAGTGGAGCTGAGACAAAAGGATAATAAAACGTATGTCGTGATCAACGACTATGCGATGCTGCGTGAACTGTTCGGGGCGCTACTTTCCGAAGTACAGCGGATAAAGAGTGAAGGGGATTACGAGGCGGGAAAACAACTGGTTGAAAAATACGGTGTAAAAGTAAATCCTGTATTGCATAATGAAGTCTTGGAAAGATACGCCAAATTGAATCTTTCTCCTTATAAAGGTTTTGTAAATCCGGTAATGAGGGAGGTGAAAAACACTAAAGGGGAGGTTACGGATGTTGTGCTGGATTATACGGAGGGTTATGCCGACCAGATGTTGAGATACAGCCGCGACTATTCTTTCCTGCCGACCTATAATGAATGATCTTGTTAAAGATATACGGGTAAGGCTGCGCCGTTCGATGAACGGCGTTGTCTCGGCATCTATGCGCGGGCAGGGTATCGCCTATAAATTAAACTTCGGCGTATCGCTTCCTAAAATAAAGGAAATAGCGTCGTATTACCCCAAAGATGCTGCACTTGCCGGCTATTTATGGGAGCAGGACGTGAGGGAATTCAAAATACTCGCTACATTGCTGCAACCGTGGGAAAGCTTTACCAAAGAGCAGGCTGAACGGTGGGTCGCCGGCATCCGCTACCAGGAGATAGCAGAACAATATTGTAAAAACCTTATGCAGCATCTGCCCTTTGCCCAAGAAATTGCGGCGGACTGGATTTTTTGTGATAAAGAGTATACAGCGGTTTGCGGTTTTCTACTGTATGCGTCGTTCTATACAAAAGATGTACAATCTTCACTTTCAGATGACGTTTTTATAGTACGGGCGCGTAGTGTAATGGACGCCGGCGTATCGCGTGTGCAGCGTGCCGCAATGATTGCCCTGAAAAGATACGGCCGCCGGGATGCAGCCCGGGCCGGTAAGGTGTTAGAGGCTATTGCGGATTATGCCGTTTCCGATTCTCCTGAGAAACAGGAATTTTTTAACGATATTAAATTTGAATTTGATTATTATCATTAAGGTTTCTTTTGAAATAAATGAGTTAACTTTGTCAACTCGCGCTCGGTCGCTATTATGATGGACGAAAAAACATATAAAGAGATACAGGATAGTTTTACAGCTTATCTGACTGAAAAGAAACTGCGTAAAACAGAGGAAAGGTATACAATTCTTGAAAAGATCTGTTCTTTCTCCGGCCATTTCGATATTGTTATGCTTCATCAGAAATTAGACGAAACAAGATTCCATGTCAGTAAAGCGACTCTTTATAATACCCTGGATGTGCTGGTAGACGCGGGCCTTATTATACGTCACCAGTTAAATTCCAAATCCGTCCAGTATGAACTCCGCAATATTGCAGAAACACATTTACACCTGATCTGTATGAAATGCGGAAATATTCGCGAGTTAAAGAACACGAGTTATACCAATTTTGCAAAAACGTTGAAGATAACCAGGTTTACAGCCGAATTTTATTCGCTGTATATTTACGGCATTTGCAGCAAATGCAAAAATAAAGGGTCGAAGAAGTAACAAACTTTTAAATATTAAATAAGCTCATAAAACAAAATGAAAGTAGATGTTTTATTAGGATTGCAATGGGGTGATGAAGGCAAAGGAAAGATCGTGGATGTGCTGACTCCCAGGTATGATGTGATTGCACGTTTCCAGGGAGGCCCCAATGCCGGACACACATTAGAATTTAACGGACAAAAATATATTTTACGTTCCATTCCTTCCGGAATATTCCAGGGTGGAAAAATGAATATTATCGGTAACGGAGTCGTGTTGGACCCTTTATTATTCAAGCAGGAAGCCGAAGCATTAGCCAAGAGCGGGCACGACCTCACCCAACGCCTTTCCATTTCTAAGAAGGCGCATCTTATTTTACCGACGCACCGGGTACTGGATGCCGCGTATGAAGCAGCTAAAGGAGATGGTAAGATCGGGACGACAGGCAAGGGAATAGGCCCTGCATATACTGATAAGGTGAGTCGCAACGGTATCCGGGTAGGAGATGTATTGAATAATTTCGATGCCAAATATGCGGCTGCAAAGGCACGGCATGAGTCTATCCTGAAATCATTGAACTATGCGTATGATATTACACAACTGGAGGCCGACTGGCTGGAGGCGCTGGAGTACCTCAAAACATTTAACCTGATCGACAGCGAGCAGGTTATCAACCATACGCTCAAAGAAGGAAAGTCCATTCTGGCAGAAGGCGCACAGGGAACGATGCTCGACATTGATTTTGGTTCATATCCCTTTGTTACCTCATCCAATACGGTATGTGCCGGATGTTGTACCGGACTGGGCGTTTCGCCGCGCAGCATAGGTGAAGTTTACGGTATCTTTAAAGCGTATTGCACAAGGGTTGGAAGCGGTCCCTTTCCCACGGAACTGTTCGATGAAACAGGCGAAACCATTTGCCGGGTAGGAAATGAGTTCGGTTCAGTAACCGGGCGTAAACGCCGATGCGGGTGGATCGACCTGGTTGCCCTTAAATATTCTATTATGATCAATGGTGTAACGCAGTTGATTATGATGAAGAGCGACGTATTGGACGGTTTTGATACGATTAAAGCCTGCGTAGCCTATGAGATAAACGGTAAAGAAGTGACGGAGTTTCCATACGAGGCAGACGATTCGCTTTCGCCGGTATATGTGGAATTGCCCGGTTGGAAAACAGATATGACAAAGATGAGTAGCGAAGATGAATTCCCTGAAGAGTTTAACGCTTATCTTACCTTCCTTGAAGAAGAATTGGGCGTACCTGTTAAAATCGTATCGGTCGGGCCCGACCGCGAACAAACGATCATACGCTATACGGAAGATTAAAATGTCAGTCAAACCGCTTGTTATCTGCCATTTTTGCTGTTGGCAAGCTTTTTGATGGGACTATAGTTGAAAACTAAAGAGTGTGTGATTTGTTATTAATTAAACAGTGAAAATTTATGGCAGTTTATTGGATCATATTTATTGGCATTGCAGTATTGAGTTGGCTCGTATCCTACCGTCTGCAAAGCAAATTTGAAAAATATTCGAAGATTCCTATTCCTAATGGAATGACAGGAAGGGACATCGCCGAGAAGATGCTGAGGGACAATGGTATTTATGATGTAAAAGTTATCTCTACCCCCGGGCACCTGACCGACCATTATAATCCGGCTAACCAAACGGTTAACCTGAGCGAATCCGTTTATGCAAGCAACAGTATTGCCGCGGCTGCGGTAGCGGCCCACGAATGCGGCCATGCCGTACAGCACGCTACGGCGTATGCTCCGTTGAAAATGCGTTCGGCTTTAGTACCTATCGTAAGTTTCTCGTCTAACATTATGACATGGGTATTACTAGGTGGTATGCTTTTGATAAATGTATTTCCCCAGTTGCTTTTATTCGGTATTATATTATTTGCGACAACGACGTTATTTAGTTTTATCACTTTGCCGGTAGAGATCAATGCCAGCCAGCGCGCTGTGGCGTGGTTAAGCAATGCGGGTATAACGAATGCCGCGACCTACGATAAAGCTGTGGATGCTTTACGCTCCGCTGCCTATACGTATGTGGTTGCCGCCGTGGGTTCGCTTGCTACCTTATTATATTATATCATGATTTTTATGGGTGGCCGCAACCGGAATTAATTATTCTTTATTTTTATAATATGGTGAGCGTCTGCTTTATAAGCAGACGCTTTTTGTTTTAGACAGCAGAATAAATATTCCATTCCCATAACCCGTATATCGCATTTGTGCCTCCTTTTATCGTCAGACGCATATGCCGGGCTTTTATGCTTTTTGCTATTACGGTGGGCCATACCGACGGATTGCCGTTATTAGCTTCGTAATACGTTTCCCAATTATCGTCTGTGGGAATTTCACTATCTGAATATTCGATTATGTACTGGTAGGGAGCTCTTATGTCTGCAAAAACAGGTTGACAATGGCTGATAGATTGATTTTTTCCTAAATCAACAGTTATAGAAACGGTTTTATTGCTTAAAACTTTCCATAAAGTTCCCATATTGTTGTCAAATGCATTGGCAGGTTCATAATCTTTCCGGATCTCCGACGAAACATGTGTGTTAACCGGAAATAACCTTTTTCTCCTGTTTTTCTGCTGTGCAAAATTTATAGCCAGCCCTTTTTCTGTAGGGACTACCGGATTTATATACCCTTCATCGTCAAATGTCATTTTGTCGATGCATATTTGCCTGTGCGCTTCATATAAGGGTAATTCATGTTTATGGTATACGATATAAAAGGTATCTTGTATGCTGATGGAAAAATTGTGCCCCGGTCCGTGGGTTTTACGGTCCATATTTGTGATAAGTACCGGGCTGTTCTTTGCTTCGGTGAAAGGACCCAGCGGGGAATCGGCTATTGCATATCTTACTTTGTAAGTGTCGTCGTAAAAAATGCCGTCAGAATACATTAAATAATATCTGTTGTTCCTTTTAAATAAATGGGGTGCTTCGAAATATCCATCAGGGGTTATTTCTACAGGATTTTCTTTAAAAGAACACATGTCATCGTCCAGTATACCCACTGCGCATACGCCATCTTTAAAACCCCACCCTGAACCCCAGTATAAATAAGCTTGTCCGTCGTCATCTATGAAACAATCCGCATCGATGGTATGTATTTTAGGCGGGAAAAACTCTTTGTCCCTGATAAAGGGTTTCTCATCCGGCAACAGATTACGGAAAGGGCCTTTGGGATGGTCGGCTACTCCGGCATATATTTCGGAATTTAATGAATAATACATGTAGAACCTGCCGTCTTTCCCTTCTGTTACGGCCGGCGCCCACATGTTGGGTATGCCCATGGAAGTTGGCCAGTTAAGTGTTATCAGCTTCCAGTCGGTAAAATCCGCAGAATACCATACCGTCGCGTCTGTCCCTGTAGTGGCATATACATAGAAAGTGTCATTGTATTGTATTATACACGGGTCGGCAAAATCTCCCGGAAGGAATGGATTTCCTGAGAAAATAACTTTTTCCGCTTCCTTTTCAGCTTTTGTTTGCGGGGTAGTACAGGAAGATATGAACGGGAAAATTAATAATCCGATGAATGGTATGAGTGATTTGCTTTTCATAAAGTATTAATTGATGGATTGGACCGTAAAATAAATTATAAAATTCAATCTTATTCAGTTTGTTAAGATTTTTTTTATATGTAGTTGTATTTATGCACCCCTCTCCATTTCAGTTGGACAGAAAGTTAAAGCTAATTATAAATAAAACACTACCTTTGTGCGCCGAATTAAAAAAATTATTACTCATGCAAAAACCTTCTATACCTAAAGGAACAAGGGATTTCTCGCCTGAAGAAATGGCGAAGCGGAATTATATTTTCAATACCATACGGGATGTATTCCATTTATACGGTTACCAGCAGATTGAAACTCCTGCTATGGAAAATCTTTCCACCCTGATGGGGAAATATGGCGAAGAGGGGGATAAGCTTTTATTCAAAATATTAAACTCCGGCGATTTCTTCTCCCACCTGACTGACGCAGAATTGTCGGAACGGAATCCGGCGAAAGCAGCTGCAAAACTGAGTGAAAAAGGATTGAGGTATGACCTTACGGTTCCTTTTGCCCGTTATGTGGTTCAACATAGAAATGAGTTAAACTTTCCGTTTAAACGTTATCAGATACAACCGGTATGGCGTGCCGACCGTCCGCAGAAAGGGCGTTACCGTGAGTTTTATCAATGCGATGCGGATGTTGTGGGTTCGGATTCGCTGATGAACGAGGTGGAGTTGGTCCAGATAATGAATGAAGTGTACCGCCGTTTCGGGATCAGGGTTACGATCAAGATGAACAACCGCAAGATTTTATCAGGGATTGCCGAGATCATCGGAGAGTCGGAGAGGATCGTTGATATAACCGTAGCTATAGATAAGTTGGATAAGATTGGATTGGAGAAAGTAAATGAAGAACTTCGGTCGAAAGGCTTATCTGATACCGCTATCGAAGCTTTACAGCCTATTATTTTGTTAAATGGTTCTAACCATGAAAAATTAGATAAATTGAGAACTGTTTTGTCTGCTTCGGAAACCGGGTTGCAGGGAGTAGATGAATTAAGCTTTGTGCTGGATAAGCTGGGTTTGATTGAACTGACTTCGAACCTTGATATAGACCTTACGCTGGCACGCGGATTAAATTATTATACCGGAGCAATATTCGAGGTAAAAGCGATGGATGTGCAGATCGGGAGTATAACCGGCGGCGGCAGGTATGATAATTTAACCGGTGTGTTTGGAATGGAAGGTGTATCGGGTGTGGGATTTTCTTTCGGAGCCGACCGTATTTTCGATGTGCTGAACCAATTAGATCTTTATCCTGTTGATTCACTGATGACCACACAGTTGCTTTTCGTGAATTTCGGGGAGAAAGAAGAAGAATATCTTTTGCCATTGTTAGCTAAAGTCCGTTCGGCCGGTATCCGCACGGAACTTTATCCCGAATCTGTCAAATTGAAAAAACAAATGAGCTATGCCGATTCGAAAAAAATCCCGTTTGTGGCATTGGTGGGTGAAAATGAAAGGGTTACAGGTAAAGTCAATCTTAAAAATATGCTTACCGGTGAACAGTTTTTGGTGACATGGGATGAACTGATTGAGCAGTTCTAATCTGTCAAAACGGCACTCGCTTTGTCGGAAGAAACATCATCCTGTCAGTTTTCTCCGGTTGGCACAGTATTCGCAATATATTTGGCAAAATAGAAATTACATAATATTATTAACACATTTAAATAGTAAGAGAAATGAATATTAAGCCATTAGCAGACAGAGTGCTGGTTAAGCCCGCTGCAGCAGAAGAAAAGACAGTTGGTGGAATCATTATTCCTGATTCAGCTAAAGAAAAACCATTGAAAGGTGAAGTAGTATCTGTTGGTAACGGAACAAAAGACGAAGAAATGGTTGTGAAACCAGGCGATCAGGTGTTGTATGGTAAATATGCCGGTACGGAAATCGAACTGGAAGGCGATCAGTATCTTATCATGCGTCAATCTGACATTTTAGCTATTATTTAATCTTAATTCTGTAATTCTATAAAAATAAATAATCATGGCAAAAGAAATTAAATTCAATATGGAAGCCCGCGACCTGCTCAAAAAAGGCGTGGATGAATTAGCAAATGCAGTTAAGATTACTTTAGGTCCGAAAGGACGTAATGT
Source organism: Bacteroidales bacterium UBA4116 (assembly GCA_002381645.1). Classification (GTDB taxonomy): domain Bacteria; phylum Bacteroidota; class Bacteroidia; order Bacteroidales; family Tannerellaceae; genus DFXE01. The sequence continues at coordinate 100,386 of DFXE01000015.1, read as the reverse complement.
AATTATCGAAAAGAAATTCGGTGCACCCCAGATCACTAAAGACGGTGTTACGGTAGCTAAAGAAGTTGAACTGGCTTGCGCATATGAAAATATGGGAGCTCAGTTGGTGAAAGAAGTTGCTTCTAAAACAAACGACAATGCCGGTGACGGTACTACTACAGCTACTGTATTGGCTCAGTCTATTATCGGAGTAGGTTTAAAGAATGTTACTGCCGGAGCTAATCCGATGGATTTGAAACGCGGTATCGACAAAGCGGTTGCGAAAGTAGTTGAAAATATCGCTTCACAGGCTGAAGAAGTAGGCGACAGCCTTGAAAAAATTGAAAACGTTGCCAAAATTTCTGCTAATGGCGACGAAAGCATCGGTAAACTGATTGCCGAAGCAATGAAGAAAGTAAAAACTGAAGGTGTTATCACTGTTGAAGAAGCAAAAGGTACTGAAACTACCGTTGAAGTAGTGGAAGGTATGCAGTTCGACCGTGGTTATATCTCTCCCTATTTTGTAACGGATACGGAAAAAATGGAAGCTCAGATGGAGAATCCTTATATCCTGATTTACGATAAGAAAATTTCCGTATTGAAAGAATTGCTTCCTATCCTGGAACAAACTGTTCAGACAGGCCGTCCGATGCTGATCATCGCTGAAGATATCGACAGCGAAGCTTTGGCTACATTGGTTGTAAACCGTCTGCGCGGTTCTTTGAAAATATGTGCAGTGAAAGCTCCGGGCTTCGGCGACCGTCGTAAAGCTATGCTGGAAGATATCGCTATCCTGACCGGTGGAACTGTTATATCTGAAGAAACAGGTATGAAACTGGAAGGTGCTACTATGGAAATGTTAGGTACTGCTGAAAAAGTAACTGTAAACAAAGATAATACCACAATCGTAAACGGTGCCGGCGACAAGGCTGCTATCCAGGCCCGTATCGGTCAGTTGAAATCTCAGATCGAAACAACTACTTCTGATTATGACAAAGAAAAACTGCAGGAACGTTTGGCTAAAATGGCCGGTGGTGTTGCTGTTCTTTATGTAGGTGCTCCTTCTGAAGTAGAAATGAAAGAAAAGAAAGACCGTGTGGACGATGCATTAAGCGCAACCCGTGCAGCTATCGAAGAAGGTACCGTTCCTGGTGGTGGTGTAGCTTATATCCGTGCTATCGAAGCGCTTGAAGGAATGAAAGGCGAAAACGAAGATGAAACAACAGGTATCGAAATCGTAAAACGCGCTATTGAAGAACCGCTTCGTCAAATCGTTTTCAACGCCGGAAAAGAAGGCGCTGTTGTGGTTCAGAAAGTGAAAGAAGGAAAAGGCGATTATGGTTACAATGCCCGTACAGACGTTTATGAAAACTTATGTGCAACAGGTGTAATCGACCCGGCAAAAGTAACCCGCGTTGCTTTGGAAAACGCTGCTTCTATCGCCGGAATGTTCCTTACAACGGAATGTGTTATCGCTGAAGTAAAAGAAGATGCTCCTGCTATGCCGATGAACCCGGGAATGGGCGGCGGAATGGGCGGCATGATGTAATAACTTTCGGATGAAAGGTGAAAAGGGAGAAGTGAAAGGTATTTCGCTTTTCCCTTTCTTTTTTATACAGGATGCAAAATACAGAATGCGACAGTTAGCACGCAGAAAGGTGAGGAAATTCTTTTATAAGATTTTCCTTTCTCCCTGTTTCTTTCTTGTAATTATTTCTGTTAAATGAAAAGAAAAAGGCTGGCGGCCATAACGACCATTCCGGCAACGAGACCAATGATTGAAAGATGGTGTTCGCCGTATTTCTGGGCACTAGGAAGAAGTTCATCCATAGAAATGAAAACCATAATTCCGGAAACCGCGGCCAGAATTAAACCGTTAATGGAGGGCGTCCAGAATGGTATGAGTATAAGGAAACCGACCAATGCCCCGACCGGCTCGGCCATACCCGAGAGGAATGAAAGCCAGAATGCTTTTTTCTTATTTCCTGTTGCCTGATATATAGGAACGGAAACGGCGATCCCTTCGGGTATATTATGGATAGCGATGGCAAATGTAATGGGAAGGGCCACTTCCATACTGTTCAATGCGGAAGTAAATGTGGCGATGCCTTCGGGAAAATTGTGTATGGCAATTGATAAAGCAACTAATATCCCCGTTCTTTTAAGTCCTGCCTGTTTCTTATCCAGTTCGTGCAGATCCTGTATTTCATGCGGATTCTTATCTTCCGGGATAAGAAAGTCGATCAGGTTTATAAAACCCATACCTCCGAAGAATGCGAGTAACATATATAAGGTCCCTAACCGTTCGCCGTGATATCCGATCAGATCTTCTTTAGCCTGAGGCATCATTTCCATAAAGGAAACATAGATCATTACGCCCGCCGAGAATCCCAATGCAGTAGAAAGGAACCGCGTATTGGTGCGTTTAGTAAAGAATGCCATAATGCTGCCGATACCCGTGGATAACCCCGCAATCATGGTTAAACCAAATGCTATTAATATAGTCTGAAGCTCCATGACGCCTTATTTACTAAGCAAAAGTAATAAGTTTTTCATATATTTACGGTCAAATTATAAAGAATGCAACAATATACAGACGATGAACTAATTGAGCGTTTGCGTGATCCGGCTACTCAAAGAGATGCTTTTGCTCAGGTTGTAAATTCGTATGGGGAGAAATTATATTGGCAGATCCGTAAGATGGTTTTAAGCCATGATGATGCCAATGATCTGCTTCAAAACACCTTTTTGAAAGCCTGGACCAATATTGATTATTTCCGTGGCGAGGCTAAGCTTTCCACATGGCTTTATAAAATAGCTATCAACGAATGCATCACTTTCTTAAACCGGCAACGCAATATAAATAATGTTTCAATCGATGATACCGATGTGTTTTTATTGGAACGTTTGAAAGGGGATACTTATTTTGATGGGGACGGGGCACAGACCAAATTGCAGGAAGCGATTTTAACGTTACCGGAAAAACAGCGGCTGGTCTTTAATATGAAATATTTTGATGAGATGAAGTATGACGATATGTCGGAAATATTAGGTACGTCGGTTGGTGCTTTGAAAGCTTCTTATCATCACGCGGTGAAAAAAGTCGAGGAGTTTTTAACAAAAGACATTTAAACCTTGCGGAGTGTTATTAGTCAAAAGAACGTAAAAGCACAAAATAAATATGAAAAAAGAATTAAATAACCTGGACCGTTTGAAAGGGAAGAATCCTTTTACAGTGCCTGATGGGTATATGGAAGGCTTAACATCCCGGGTTATGGATAGGCTTCCCGAGAAAAAATACGAAGTACCCCGTAAGGTTACTGTCGGGGAGCGGATACGCCCGTGGGCATACTTAGCAGCGGTATTTGCCGGACTTGGATTGTTCTTCCGGGTACTGGTAGGTTTTGATGGTTCGGACCAGCCTGCCGGCAGTACAACTGATTTATTGGTTCAATCTTACCCTTCCCAAACGCTTTCCGCCATCCAATCTGAAGAAGACGAAGAATATTTAGAATATATCGAGTCTCAGTACGCAAGTTATATTTTAGCAGAAGAAATGGCGAATTACGAATAAAATGGAGAAAAAATGAAGTTATTAGCATATTTTTGTAATATTTCTTGTATGTATAGAATAATTAATATTATATTTGTCGCAGTTATGGTTTTAACTCCTTTGCAGATGAACGCTCAGCAAAAGGAAAAAACGCATAACCACTTTGACAAAGAATCTTTCTTGATTAAAAGGAGTGCTTTTATTACAGCGGAGCTTGGCCTTACACCCGAAGAGGCTGCCACTTTTATTCCACTGTGTGAGGAATTAAATCAGAAAAAATACGAGGCAGGCCAACGATGCCGGAAATTATCAAGGGAGGTAAGATCGAAAATTAATCCAACCGATGCGGAGTACACGCAGGTAATAGACGAGTGTCTTACCGTGGGGCTGAAAGAAGCGGAGTTGGAAAAAGAATATTATGAGAGGTTTAAGAAAATGCTCTCGCCCGAAAAACTTTATAAGTATAAGGATGCCGAACGGAAATTCGCGCGTGAATTTATGAAAAGTTCAAGGGAAAAAAGAAAAGAAAACAAAGATAGATAAGATATTATCATTATTTGTGTTTTTTGTTTAGATTTAGTTTTGGCGTTTAAGTTAAGGGAGGGGTGGCGACGTGATGTCGGTTCCCCTTTTGTTATTTTAACCGCTTAACATACTTTTCTCATTCCACAATTTGTTATCTTTGCATCCATAATAATTATATTATAATATTATTAAATTATTTAATGTATGGAAATCGTAAAAGTATTAGGTAGAGAAATTTTAGATTCACGCGGTAATCCAACCGTTGAAGTAGATGTACTTTTAGCATCAGGTGCTTTTGGTCGTGCTGCAGTTCCTTCAGGCGCTTCTACAGGAGAAAACGAAGCTATAGAATTACGTGACGGAGATAAAAAGCGTTACTTAGGCAAAGGTGTTCTTAAAGCTGTTGAAAATGTAAATAAAGTAATCGCACCGGCTATTTTGGGTATGAGCGCTTTGAATCAACGCGAGTTAGATTACAAGCTTTTAGAACTGGACGGAACTAAAACAAAATCAAAATTAGGCGCTAATGCGATGTTAGGGGTTTCTCTGGCTGTAGCTAAAGCTGCTGCTAACTATCTGGACCTGCCTCTTTATCGTTATATAGGCGGAACAAATGCTTATGTAATGCCGGTTCCAATGATGAATATCATTAACGGTGGTTCTCACTCTGATGCTCCGATCGCTTTTCAGGAATTTATGATCCGTCCGGTAGGCGCTCCAAGTTTCCGCGAAGGATTGCGTATGGGTGCTGAAGTGTTCCATGCATTAAAGAAAGTATTACACGACCGTGGGCTGAGCACTGCTGTCGGCGACGAAGGCGGATTTGCTCCTACTTTGGAAGGAACTGAAGATGCGTTGAATTCTATTTTGAGCGCTATTAAAGCTGCCGGATACGAACCGGGTAAAGATGTTACGATTGCCCTTGACTGTGCTTCTTCTGAATTCTACGATAAGAAAGGTACCTATGACTACACTAAATTTGAAGGTGAAAAAGGTGCAAAACGTTCAGCTGCCGAACAGGTTGCTTATCTTTCTGAATTAGTTTCCAAATTCCCTATCGATTCTATTGAAGATGGTATGGATGAAAATGACTGGGAAGGATGGAAAATGCTTACGGAAGCAATCGGTTCAAAATGCCAGTTGGTAGGTGATGACCTGTTTGTTACTAACGTTGAATTCCTGAAAAAAGGAATTGAAAACGGATGTGCTAATTCTATTCTGATCAAAGTAAACCAGATCGGTACTTTAACGGAAACATTAGATGCTATTGAAATGGCTCATCGTAATGGTTATACTTCGGTTACTTCACACCGCTCCGGCGAAACTGAAGATGCCACTATTTCGGATATAGCCGTAGCTACTAATTCCGGACAGATCAAGACCGGTTCATTAAGCCGTTCCGACCGTATGGCTAAATATAACCAATTGCTTCGCATTGAGGAAGAATTGGGTAGCCTTGCTGTTTACGGTTATAAAAAATATACAAAGTAAATCAGCGAAACATACTTGTTGATAGAAATTAATGAGGGGCAATCATGAATTGATTGCCTCTTTCATTATATTATATGACCGGATAACCGGAATGATGAAAGCGCCACAGGTAAACCGTTTTATAATAAAATAAGTTACAAAAGATTGATAATCTGTTGTAATGCACTAAATTTACATCTCATTTAAGGTTATTGATGAAAACAGACACTGAAGTAAAAATAGCAGTTATCGGACTGGGATATGTAGGCCTGCCTTTAGCGCGTTTATTCTCTACTAAATATGAAACCGTAGGTTTTGATTTAAATCCTTTACGGGTAAGTGAGCTAATGAGCGGTTACGATTCGACTCTTGAAGTTGATGAAGAGTTGTTGCAATCTGCTATTGCAAACGGCCTGTATTGTACGTCGGAGATGAATGATATTAAAAAGTGCAATTTTTATATTATCGCTGTTCCTACCCCTATAGATAATAATAATAATCCTGATCTTACCCCTTTGTATAAGGCCAGTGAAACTGTGGGCCATGTAATTGCTAAAGGTGATTATGTGGTATATGAGTCCACTGTTTATCCGGGAGCAACGGAGGAGGATTGCATTCCTGTAATTGAAAGTGTATCCGGCTTAACGCTTAACAGGGATTTTTTCGTGGGATATAGTCCTGAACGGGTTAACCCGGGAGATAAGCAGCATACCGTCGATAAAATAAAGAAAGTGACATCAGGTTCAACACCGGATGCCGGCGTATTTATTGATAAGGTATATAAATCGGTAATTTCGGCAGGTACCTATCTGGCGCCAAGTATTAAAGTTGCCGAAGCCGCCAAGGTTATCGAAAATGCCCAGCGCGATATTAATATTGCCTTTGTTAATGAGCTATCGAAAATCTTCAGCAAAATGCATATCGATACATTGGAGGTATTGGCGGCTGCGTCGACAAAATGGAATTTTTTATCATTTAAGCCGGGTCTTGTCGGAGGGCATTGTATCGGCGTTGATCCATATTATCTTGCCCAATCCGCACAACGGCACGGATATCACCCTGAGATTATACTTGCCGGAAGACGTTTAAATGACGGTATGGGTGAATATGTAGCAAACGAGGTTGTTAAACTGATGCTAAAGAAAGGGATTCAGGTAGTTGACGCGCGTATATTGATTCTTGGGGTTACATTTAAAGAAAATTGTCCAGATGTGCGTAACACCAAAGTCGTTGATATTATTAAGGCCTTGAAAGATTATAATGCTAAAGTCACCATCTCTGATCCGTTGGCAAAACCGGAAGACGTATGGAAAGAGTACGGGATTGAAATGAGAAATGATATTCCTGATGATAAGTTTGACGCTATTGTATTGGCTGTTGCACATGATGTTTTCAAGAAAATTAATATACCATCGATGAAGAAGGATAAGGCGGTGATCTTTGATGTGAAAGGGTGCCTTGATCCGCATATAGCGGATGGGCGGCTTTAATTAATAAATATGAATATAATAGAATGTAAAAAGATACTGGTTACCGGAGGTGCGGGTTTTATCGGCTCCAATCTCTGTCAGAGGTTGCTGGAGTACGGCAACGAGGTAATATGCCTCGATAATTTTTCAACAGGAAAAAGAGAAAATGTAGATTCTTTCCTGTTAAATCCCCGTTTCACATTAATTGAAGGGGATATACGTTCTTTACAAACCTGCCATGCAGCTGTTAAGGATGCCGACTATGTGTTGCATCATGCTGCATTAGGATCGGTACCGCGTTCGATTAAAGATCCGGTTGCTACCAATGATGTAAATATTTCCGGTTTTTTAAATATACTGTTGGCTTCAAGGGATGCAAAAGTAAAACGTTTTATTTATGCGGCGAGCTCGTCTACTTATGGTGATTCTAAAGAATTACCTAAAGTGGAAGATACGATTGGCAGACCGCTTTCGCCCTATGCTGTTACTAAGTATGTCAACGAACTTTATGCGGATGTATTTGCCAAGACATATGGGATGGAAACAATAGGGCTCCGTTATTTTAACGTATTCGGCAGGCGTCAGGATCCAAACGGAGCATATGCTGCTGTTATCCCTAAATTTATAATGCAGTTTCTTACGCATGAGAGTCCGGTAATTAATGGGGATGGTGAGTATTCAAGGGATTTTACGTATATAGAAAATGTAATTCAAATGAATTTACTGGCACTTTCCACGCATCAAAATGATGCGGTAAACCAAATATATAATACTGCTTGTGGAAGTCAGACGACTTTAAACGAACTGGCTGCCTATATTAAAGATTTCTTATCTGAATCTGATCCTTCTATTCAGCATATTCAGGTGAAACATACCGGTTATAGGGTAGGGGATATTCCTCATTCGCAGGCTAGCATTGAAAAGGCGAAGCGATTGTTAGGATATGAACCCGAATACGATGTTGTTCGTGGGCTTAGGGAAACCATTAAATGGTATGTAAAACCTTAATGTCACAGATTAATATATCGTTTATTTTCACCTATTTATAACTGTTGTTTTTTCTAATTGCTTTATAATTCTCCATTTAAAACATACCTCAACTGATCCAGCATCAGTGGTACTTCTTTTTGGTCGATTCCGGCAACGACCAGATCCGGAATATCCTGCATGAACTGGTCTTTAAATTTCTGGAAATCCTTATTTTCTACTTCAATAGATTGTTTATAGAAATTGATTGCACCCTTAATATTCTGCAAGGCCCATTCCGTATGTCCAGCATTCAGCAAATCCTGCATATTGGGTTGGTGGGCAATTATCTTTTTGTAATAATTACGTGCCTGATCATATTTTCCGGTCAGGAATGAGCACCAGGCTATCGGGCGCCATGCTTTATGGCTTTTATTATCCAGATAATCTACTTTGAAGTAGTGTTTCAATGCTTCGTTGTATTCTTTAAGCTCCAGGTAACAATGACCGATATTTATTTGTACAGACAAATCGTCCGGGTTTAAATCTTCATAACGACGATAATATTCCAGTGCTTCTTCAGGTTGTTTTAATGTACGGTAACATCCTGCGATGCGCCGTATTACCCATTTACTGTCGGGGTTCAATAAATCGGCATGAAGATAAGCATTTAGTGCGCCATCCAGGTCGCCTGTCATCTGTTTACAATATCCTATTTTCTGGAAAAGGATGTCATTGTCTTTATACCTTTCAGCTAATTGGTTATAAATGGTAAGTGCGTCTTCAAAATAGTTTTTCCTCAGATAATATTCAGCGATGCTGGTAAGGCTTTCTTCGTCGGAAATGTAAGGCCTTAATATAGGGAGATTATGGAAATCAAGCGGTAAAGAAAAAATATCATCAAAATCAAAACGGCTGGAGTATAATTTATAGAAACGGTACAGGTCCTGAATATATTGACCGGATATTATTTCCAATTTTCCACGTTTGCTAATCAGTTCTTCCTGATTTTGCTGAATCATTTCGGATGCCTGACTGTTGAATTGTCCGATCATCATTTTTTGTGCTGCTTCCGGCAATTGCATGATGCTGAAATATAGTGAGTATTTATCTGAATTACACATAAACGCAGCTTTTGTCAATGTATCCAGTACGTCTTTTTCATTGTTGTCTCCTTTATACCGCTCTTTTATTAATGAATATTCGGGAGTGAAAGGTAAAAACCAGTTACTTAATTCCCTGAAAAAAGGAAAATTCTTCAAATGGATAAAGGTCGAATGCATTACATCCGCGCCTTCTTGTTGTAATTCGCCAAACTCCTCCATTTTCTTGCCTAAAGAACTGTCGGAAAAAAGATTCTGCCAATCCGGATTCATTTCGTCTCCTAAATGTTCTGATGTCAAATCTTTCAGGTTTATTTTCCGGCTTATTTTCGGGCTAAGTTTTATCATTTCCGGGATAATCTCATCTTGCAGTTTACGGGTGATCTTTTCTGTCTCCCGTGATAAAATAAACCGCAGCGTAATGGTTCTGACAGCTTTTGTAAAACCCGGTTCTTCAGCAATGGTAGCTAATCGGTTTTCAATCTGCGGATACAATGCCGTCCGTTTCCGGTAAAGATAAAGAATTATCAGAATCCCGATCATCGCCCTTACTCTTACTTCTTCTTCATAGGTCGCACGTACAGCATCGAAAAGTAATAATAGTTTTTCTTTATCAAAAGCTTCCTGTAGCCCCAATGTTAAAGCTGAAACAACCTGACATCCGGCGGTATAAGGTAAAAGTGAATCTTCCAGTAAGTTCTTAACTGCTAAACTCTCCTCCGGTTTTAACGGATCGGATACCCATAATTTGTTAAATAACAAAGCCAGTGAAACATCATACTGTACTTCATTTCCGGTATCGTAATGAGTGGACAATTGCTTATGGAGTTCACCTAAAGAAACTTCCGGAATGACCTGTAAACTACGCCGCCTGTTATAAAAAGCAAGCGGAGATTCTATGATAAGTAATTTATGTTTAATCTGATCGGCAAGTTCATAAGCTGATGTCTGCAAATTAGTATAGATTTGTTCCTGCATAGGGTCTTTTGCTCCGTCCATACGATATTGCAGCATATATTTGTAGGTGTTTTGTAATTCCACCAATTTGTCGTTGAAGGTATATTCGCGGCTTCCGATAATAAGGGATTGAAGGGAGTCGAATGCCGTTTTGATTTCCTTATTATCCAATGAACCGATAATGCGGTTATATGCCTGATCTATTTCTTGTAATGTCATATCGTATTGATAACAAATGATATGCCAAAAATATAGTTTTTGCCCTAAAATTCCTATCTTTGCACACCAAAATGATGTAGTAGAGATGAATAATATACGTAATTTTTGTATAATTGCCCATATAGACCATGGTAAAAGTACCTTGGCAGACCGTTTGCTTGAATATACCAAAACCATAACAGGTAGTAATATGCAGGCGCAGGTTCTGGACGACATGGATCTGGAACGGGAACGCGGTATTACGATAAAAAGCCACGCGATCCAGATGGAATATATGTATAAGGATGAAAAATATATACTGAACTTAATAGATACTCCCGGACATGTTGACTTCTCTTATGAAGTGTCACGGTCGATCGCTGCTTGTGAAGGCGCTCTTTTAATAGTGGATGCCGCACAGGGAATACAGGCACAAACCATATCTAATTTGTATATGGCAATTGAAAATGACCTTGAAATTATTCCTGTCATTAATAAAATCGACTTACCGAGCGCTATGCCGGAAGAGGTTGAAGACCAGATTGTAGAGCTTCTGGGATGTAAACCTGAAGATATCCTGCGGGCAAGTGGTAAGACGGGTGAAGGAGTTTATGAAATACTGGACGCCATTATAGAAAAGGTACCTGCCCCGAGTGGAGACCCGGAAGCGCCTTTGCAATGCCTGATATTCGATTCGGTTTTTAATTCTTTCCGTGGAATTATTGCTTATTTTAAAGTGGTAAACGGAGTAATACGAAAAGGAGACAGGGTAAAATTTATTGCAACGGAGAAAGAGTATGATGCCGACGAAGTGGGTGTACTTAAAATGGAAATGTCTCCCCGCAATGAGATACGTACAGGCGATGTAGGTTATATTATTTCAGGTATCAAAACGTCGAAAGAAGTAAGGGTAGGAGATACGATAACCCATGTGAAGGGGGGGGCTAAAGAAGGTATTGCGGGATTTGAAGAAGTAAAGCCTATGGTTTTTGCAGGGGTTTATCCTATTGATAGTGAAGATTTTGAAAACTTGCGTACTTCACTTGAAAAACTTCAGTTGAATGACGCCTCCCTGACTTTTCAGCCGGAAAGTTCTGCCGCTCTGGGATTTGGTTTCCGTTGTGGGTTTCTCGGGTTGCTTCATATGGAGATAGTTCAGGAGCGTCTTGACCGTGAGTTTAATATGGATGTTATTACAACTGTCCCTAATGTATCTTATAAGGTATATGATAAAAAGGGAAATTGTCTGGAAGTACATAATCCAAGCGGTTTGCCTGATCCGGTATTGATTGATCATATAGACGAACCATATATCAGGGCTTCTGTCATAACCAATACGGCCTATATCGGACCGATCATGTCACTTTGTCTGGGTAAGCGAGGAATATTGATTAAGCAGGAATACATTTCCGGAGATCGCGTGGAGATATATTATGATATGCCATTAGGTGAGATTGTAATTGATTTTTACGACAAGTTGAAGAGTATTTCCAAAGGTTACGCTTCTTTTGATTATCATATCCAGGATTTCAGACCAAGCAAACTGGTGAAATTAGATATTCTTCTGAATGGAGAACCTGTTGATGCTTTATCTACTTTAACACATGTTGATAATAGCGTAACATTCGGCCGCCGGATGTGTGAAAAACTGAAGGAGCTTATACCCAGACAGCAATTTGATATTGCCATACAGGCAGCAATAGGTTCAAAGATCATCGCACGTGAAACAATTAAAGCCGTCCGGAAGGATGTTACTGCAAAATGCTATGGTGGAGATATTTCTCGTAAACGTAAACTTCTCGAAAAGCAGAAAGAAGGTAAAAAGCGCATGAAGCAAATTGGAACGGTGGAAGTTCCACAAAAAGCTTTTCTTGCCGTATTGAAACTGGATTAATCTATATTTCATAAGTAATTAATACCTGTAAAACGATTGTTTCTCAGGTATAAGTTATTATTTAGTGATTTATAAGTATTTTAATTACTTTTGTAAATCACAGACAATTATCATGAACAACTCTCTTACAAACAAATACTCTATTTATACATTGCTGGTATTCTTCCTGACAATGTTATCCTGTAATCAACTGATTGAATTAAACGAAGAGCCGGTAATAAGTGATGAATCGGCAGATATTCCTGAAGGGAAACTATATCATTTAGGTATATGTATCGATTCATTGAATGTGAATGAATATCTGATAAAGAACGGGGATAATCCGGCTTCCATCTTTTCAAGTCTCGGCTTTTCGGCATTGCAGGCCGATCATATAAGTAAAGTTTCTTTTGATGTATTGGATCCTACCAGGTTGCAGGCAGGGATGAATTATTATACGTTTACATCGACTGACAGTTTAGAACACATTTATTATATTGCTTTTGCCAAATCGCTTACCGACTATGCCGTAATTGATTTTACAGGAGATTACGTACAGGCATACGAATATTGTAAAGATATAAAACTCAAACGTGCCTATGCCGAAGGTACATTGAATTCTTCCCTTTGGAATGTTTTGAAAGCAGAGGGAACCGATCCTTTATTAGCCATTAAAATATCAGATGTTTTTGCATGGGCCATTGATTTTTATGATGTAAAGGAGGGTGACTCTTTCCAGGTATCTTACGATATCGCCTATATTGACGATACCATACCCTTGCATATTGCACGTGTAGAAGCGGCTAAATTTACACATCAGGGAAAAGATTATTTTGCTATACCGTTTATCCAGAACAGTATAGCTGAATATTTTGATGAAGACGGGAATAGTCTGAGGAAAGCATTTTTGAAAGCTCCGTTAGATATTTTCCGTATTACCTCCCGTTTTTCAAATTCGCGTTTTCATCCGGTATTGAAACGTTATAGGGCTCATCATGGTGTGGATTATGCGGCACCTACCGGCACCCCGGTGAGGACCATTGGCGATGGTACGGTTATTGCAAAAGCATATCAGAGTGGTGGAGGGAATTATATCAAAGTAAAGCATAATTCTGTTTATACTACTACCTATATGCATCTAAGTAAGTTTGCGTCAGGGCTTCAGGTAGGGAAACGCGTACAGCAAGGCGAGGTTATCGGATATGTCGGGTCAACAGGATTATCTACCGGTCCGCACCTTGATTTCAGGGTGCATAAAAATGGGCAGGCCATAAACCCATTGACTATGGAGGTACCGCCTGGTGAACCCGTTAAACCTGAATTAATAAATGATTTTCATTTAACTAAACAAAAAGTGTTGGCAGAGTTGGATAGTTTTCAACGTATAAATAATTAATTGATATGAAATCTTTAGGAAATATAGTGTGGTTATTATTTGGCGGTATTATTACCGCCCTTGAATATATAATAGCAAGTGTTATAATGATGGTTACTATAATCGGTATTCCTTTTGGATTGCAGACACTTAAATTGGCGAGATTAGCTCTATGGCCTTTTGGTAGTACAGTTACTGATAGTGGTAATTCGGGCGGATGCCTTTCTGTGATTATGAATATTATATGGATATTTATTGGAGGAATATGGATTTGCCTGACACATTTAGGTTTCGGATTGTTGTTATGTATCACTATTATTGGCATTCCATTCGGGTTGCAGCATTTTAAAATGGCTGCTTTAGCGCTGACCCCTTTTGGGAAAAGTATAGATTAGGGCCTTATTATTCTATTAATTTGTAATTTTTTTTTGCTTCTTCGCGCGAGCAGGCGTTAAAGTGCCACCATTCATAAAGAATGGTACGAAAACCGGCTTGCCTCATTACCATACGTAATAAACGGCGGTTATTAAATTCTTCACGGGTTATTTTTCCGGATTGTAAAAGCATTTCTTCTTTATTGATATGTGCTTCTTCTCCAAAATGATCGAAAGGGCTACCCATAGGTAATGGTTTTCCTGCTTTATTTATGATCGTAACATCTACTGCCATTCCGTAGTTATGTAAACCACCCCCTTTAGCCGGATTACTAACATAATTGGTTTTATTGGTGCCTCTTACCAAATTCCACATTCTTCGTTGAACCGACATAGGACGGGCAGCATCATACACTATTAAAGAATAATCAGGATTTGTCTCTTTCAATATTTTTTGTGCTTTTATTAATTTAACGGCAGCATCCGGATGTAACCAAATACCTGTTATTCCGGTATATACACTTTCCTTGAAAAGATTATCTGCGGTTGCATATTTTAATTCGAAGTGTATACTCTTATCAATTGCGCTTACCTCTACTAATCCTATGGAGCGAAAATAACTGTCTAAGTCTGCTGCATGGCAGAAAATAATAAACCAAAAACCTATAAGCAATAAACCATATTTTCTCATGATTCAATCAATCGTTATTTGTTCTACATGGATGGACTGATTCAGGAATATGGAAGCAGTTTCAGAAAACTTATCTGCCGATTCGGTAGTAAGAAAGCGGCATGTTCCCTTCCTGGTTAATTTACTTTCCATTTCAGGATGACGTTTCAAATAATCTTTGAGGCTTTTTGCTACATATTCACCCTGAGAAAATAAAGTTATATCAGGTGGAAGAAACTCTTTGATTTTATTTATCAATAAAGGGTAATGGGTACAGGCAAGTATTAAAGTGTCTATTGTAGGATCAGTATTCAGGATACGGTTCAAATGTTTCTTTATAAAATAGTCTGCTCCCGGAGAGTTAAATTCATTATTCTCAACTAAAGGTACCCACATGGGACATGCTTCTCCGGTAACAGTAATATGAGGAAATATTTTTTCTAATTCGATCATGTATGAGTTTGAAGAGATTGTACCCGAAGTACCCAATATCCCAATATGTTTGCTGTTTGTAATAGAATCCGCAATTTCAATTGTAGGACGGATTACCCCTAATACTCTTCGCGAAG
The DNA here is from genome assembly GCA_002381645.1 of Bacteroidales bacterium UBA4116. GTDB lineage: Bacteria > Bacteroidota > Bacteroidia > Bacteroidales > Tannerellaceae > DFXE01. The sequence continues at coordinate 85,305 of DFXE01000015.1, read as the reverse complement.
GATCAAGAAGAGGAAGGTCTTTTTGCTGAATATTACGTAACGCTTTCGCCGACGCTGTATTACAGGCAAGAATTACCAAATGACATCCCTCTTCAAACAATTTAATGACAGCCTGACGTGTGAAACGATAAACGACTTCAAAGGATCTTGTTCCATAGGGTGTCCGTGCATTATCTCCCAGATATATAAAATCATATGCAGGTAATAATTTTCGAATATTGTCGAAAATGGTCAACCCTCCATAGCCGGAGTCGAATATCCCTATAGGGCCCGGTATTTGTGTAAGCATGATTATCGTTTATTTGTACATACAAGAAAGGATGCCTTTCACTGAAAAGCATCCTTTCTTATACTAAAATTATGTTTATTAAATACCTAATTTAGATTTCACAAAAGGTGTTGCATCGATAGCATTATTGCTTCTGTAAAGAAATACCTGGGGATCGATGATATAGGTATATCCTTTTTCATCCCCTACTGCACTGATCGCCTTTTGAATCTTTTCCTGAACCGGCTGATATAACTCTTGTTGTTTCTTTTGCATATCTTGTTGAGCAACAGGCACAAAGTTCTCAATACGTGTGCGAACATCCTCTATTTCCTGCATTCTTCTCAACTTAATATTTTCAGTTAATGAATCTTGCTGTGCAACAAAATCGGAATATTTCTTCTGATACTCATCCTGCATAACTTTCAACTCATTGGTATAATTCTCATTTAATGTAGCTAATTGACTTTCAATGGATGACATTTCAGGCATTGCCATAAATACTTCCTGTACATTAACATACGCAATTTTAATTTCCTGAGCCATTACACCCAACGGAAGGATCATAAACAATAAAACAATAAGTTTCTTCATTTTTTATCTATCTATTTGTTATTAATCAATCAAATGCTTAGCTTTTTCATACCTAAAGCCCACAAATGTAAGCAATTATTTTGAATATCCTAATTTTAAAAGTACTTCATTACTGATATCGATTTTAGGAGAAGCAAAAATGACACTCATGGCGGATGCCCTGTCGAGAATCAACTGATATCCTTTGTCATCGGATATCTCTTTAACTGCATTATATACCTCGTCCTGAATAGGTTTCATCAGGCTTTCGCGTTTTTTGTACAACTCACCGTCGGCACCGAAATACTTGCGTTTGAGCTCCTGTGCTTCCTGCTCTTTCATTACAATTTCTTCCTCTCTTTTGGATTTCATTTCGGCAGATAAGAATACGAGGTCGCTTTGTAATGTTTTGTACATATTCTGCGCTTCCTGCTGTATAGCTTCCACTTCATTCTGCCATCTTTTGGAGAGTTGGCTGAGTTGTTCATTTGTCATTTCATAAGCGGGAATATTTTTTAATATATATTCCATATCAATTAAAGCAAACTTTTGTGCCATACTTGCAAAAGTGCAAACAAACATAAAGCTGCATAGGATAATAATTTTTTTCATACTCAATCTTTTTGTGTTCAATCTATATGACTACAAATATAGCTGTGGGTTTATAATAAAGTAACTAAATTACGTTAATTAAAACTCCTGGCCTATAATAAAGTGGAAATTGCTTCCTCCTCTTTCACCTACTGTACTACCGTCGGGTGTGTCAAATCCATATGCCCAATCTATACCCATTAAGCCGATCATCGGCAAGAAGATACGTACACCTACTCCGGCTGAACGTTTCAAGCCGAAAGGATTAAAATCTTTCAAGGTAGTCCATGCGTTACCGGCCTCTACAAAAGCTAATCCATATATAGTAGAAGAAGGTTCCAATAAGAAAGGATAGCGGAGCTCCATACTCAGGCGGGAATATGCATAACCATAACCGCGGCCGTCGTTACCGATAATACTGCCGTTTTCATATCCTCTTAAACCAATAGTCTCCGTAGCATAAGTACTCGAATAACCGCTCATACCGTCGCCACCCATATAGAATGTTTCGAATGGCGATCTTTTGTGTTTATTGTATTGACCAAGGAAACCGTATTCGATACGCGACATTAATACCGGAGTGCGTTTGACGGTCAATGGAGCAAGTGGTGAAAATATTTTTGCTTTGAATTTCCATTTATGGTATTCAATCATTTTATATTTCTTCTTCAGATCGTCTTCATTTCTGTCGTCAAAAGCTGCATAATCCTTACCATCCCATAATGAATAAGGCGGAGTGGCACTGACTGATAAGGCAAATTGTGAACCACGGCGGGTATAAAGTGGATTATCGATTGAACTGCGTTGCAATAGTAATTCAAGATTGATATTATGGCTGGTTCCATTCGTAATAAGGAAGTAATTCCAATCCTTCATCATATATACCTGATAATTCAAAGTTGCCATAAACTGGAAGTAATCATCGGGCCAGCTCAAACGTTTTCCATATCCTGCTGCCAGCCCAAACATCATAATGGATTTATCCGGGTCGTAGGCAAGTTCATAGCTGTTGCCATACCCTCCATATCCATATCCGCCACCATATCCTCCATATCCATATCCCCCACCATACCCATAATAAGGATTATAACCGTAACCATACATGTTATTATTCATATAACTGCTGCTGATATCCGTTTGCTTGGAGAAATAGGCACTTACCGATAAGGTATTAGGCCTTTTACCACCGAACCAGGGATCCATAAAAGAAATGCTGTATGCCTGATAATAACGTCCGTTTGTTTGACCACTTAAAGTCAATGTCTGGCCTTCTCCCTGAGGAATAATACCTTTATAAGATTTGGGATTTAAGAAATTCCTCATAGAGAAGTTGGTAAAACGAAGACTTAGCTTACCAATTACTCCTGTCTGTCCCCAACCGGCGGAAAATTCAATCTGGTCGTTGGCTTTTGATACTAGGTTATACTGAATATCAACCGTGCCGTTTTCTGGATCGGGCAGGGGTACAGGATTCATATTTTCCGGGTCGAAGTGCCCCATCTGAGCTAACTCACGAACTGAACGGATCAGGTCTTCACGACTGAATAACATACCGGGTTTAGTACGAAGTTCACGTCTGACAATGTCTTCATATAACCGGTCGTTACCGTTTATTATTACCCTGTTTATCGTAGCCTGGGGGCCTTCCTGAATACGGATCTCCAACGAAATGGAATCATTTTCTACTTCTACTTCCACCGGATCGGCTCCGAAGAAAAGGTAGCCGTTATTAAAGTACACATTTGAAACGGCATCTTCGTCTGTTGATAAACGTTCGTTCAGTTTCTTTTGGTTATAGATTTCTCCGGGTTTCATTGCTAAAATTGCTTCCAGATAGTCTGTAGAATATTTCGTGTTTCCAATGAAACGAATATCTTTTAGGTAATACTGTTGTCCCTCTTCAATCTCAATTCCGATGTTTACAGTTTTATCATTGTGATTATAAACGGTATCCGATACAATTGTGGCATCTCTATAACCATGCTCATTATATTTATCGATAATATTCCTTTTATCGTTCTCGTATTCCTCTGTTGTAAATTTTTTCGTGCTGAACATCTCCAGAATACTTGTACGGAAGCGTCGGGGTAAAGAAAACTTTTCGTTTGTTTTCTTCATGGCTTTTTTAAGCTGAATGTCGCTCATTGCACTATTTCCGGTAAATGTGATCTGGTTGATCTTGGTTTTTTCGTTCTTGTCAATATTAATATCAACAATAACTTCACCCTGATTTGCAAGGTCTTCTTTTTGAACAATATCTACGTCAACGTTTTTGAACCCTTTCCCGTCAAAATATTTCTGTATAACTATTTTAGCTCTGTCGGTAAGGTTAGGAGTAATTTGATATCCTTTTCGTAGACCTAACCTGGCTTCTAAATCTTCACGCTCTCCTTTTTTGACACCATTGTAATTAACCTGAGATATACGGGGGCGTTGCTTTAACTGGAATTCCAGCCAGATATCATCACCTTCTATCTTTGTTGCCAATATTTTAACGTCTGAAAACAGTCCGTGTCTCCAGAAACGTTTAACTGTTGCGGAAATTTCTTCACCAGGTACGGTAATGTAATCACCAACAGATAATCCTGAAAATCCAATTAAAGTGAAATCTTCATAAGACGTAACTCCTGTCACTTTGATATCGGCAATTCTATATCTTTTAGGGGAAGAATGTGAAATTACCGGCAATTCAACCGGTTGATCAACATGGGTAGTGTCAGTAATTTCCTGGGCAAATACTCCAAACGTAAAACCCAGCAAAATAAAAAACAGCACTAATCTCTTACACATATTTATAGCTATTGTTTTATCATTTTAATTGTTCGCTTGTCTTACCAAAACGCCGCTCGCGTTGCTGATAATACAAAATCGCATCATATAACTCTTCCTCTCTGAAATCAGGCCAGTATGTATCTATAAAATAGAATTCTGTATATGACATTTGCCATAACAGGAAATTGCTGATCCTTTTTTCTCCACCTGTTCTTACCAGTAAGTCCGGATCCGGAATCCCTTTGGTTGTCAGATGTTCCGACACCAATGATTCCGTTATGTCATCTATATTTATTTTCTTTTTAACAGCTTCTTTTGCGATTTGCCTGGTTGCTTCCGTTAGTTCCCATTTTGAAGAATAACTGAGTGCCAAAATGAGGGTTGTACCTGTATTGGTTGATGTTTGTTTGATGCAATCCATTAGTGTATTATATGCATTTTCCGGTAACCGGTTCAGATTTCCGATAGCCTTCAGGCATACATTGTTTTTCATCAGGTCAGGAGTTTCCCTCTGAATGGCAGTAACAAGCAGTTCCATGAGCGCAATTACTTCGCCTTCAGGCCTATTCCAGTTTTCATTTGAGAAAGTATAAACCGTAATGTATTTCAAGCCAATAGCTGTAGCGGCTTCTACTGTTTTCCGTACAGCAACCACTCCTTCCTGGTGTCCGAAACTACGATCCTTACCTTTTGATTTAGCCCATCTTCCATTACCATCCATAATAATGGCGATGTGCTGTGGTAAATGACTTTTATCTATCTTTTCAATCAACGACATGCGTTTTTCATCTTAAAAGCCGAAAATGCTATTAATGTTATTACATGGTCTGCTACGCGGACCGAAATCCCAGGTAACAGAAAGCAGTAAAAAAGAATACCAATCCTTGTTCTTCAATATACTGCCGCTAATATGATAGGGATCATCCAGTATTGCATTGCTGTCGTCGGTTACATCAAAATTGTCTCCGAACAGTTTTCTAAATGAAAACTCACAACCCAGATTCAGCCTGTTCATTATTTTATATTTTACACCTATTCCTAACGGAATATTCAATCCTGCAAAGGTTTGTCCGTTTCCCGGTGCAACGGTCAATCCTAATCCCAACAACACATAAGGTGAAAAGCGCTTGGTATTCATATATGAGAATTTATCACTATAGGGGAAAAAGTTAAATTCCATTTGTCCGCCTAACTCGAAAAAATTCCTATCGAATGAAACTTCTGCGTTTCTAGGGAATATATTGTCCAGCCCCGCTGTGCTGCCTGATACCCTTCCCCACATCAGATCAGCCTTAATTGCCCATCTGAAATTAGCATTGTACCGGAATACTCCTCCAAAAGCAGGGTTTAACCCTTTGAAAGGAGTATTTTTATTTGCGTCGCCCATATAATAGGCTCCACCTGCCATTCCACCGATTTCAAATTTATATTCCTGTGCATTTAACACAGGCAATAAACCGGTAAATATAATTATGATGACGATTCGCTGAAAAAAAGTTGAAGTCATAGCTTAGCTGTTTATTACTGCACCTTCTTTTTCTAACGCTGAAAATCGCATAAAATTATACTTCACATTATGAACTTTCCCAGTCTTAAAAACCTAACCGGTTTATACGTCCGCGCCAGACTTCATCCAACGTTGTTGTATTTCTGCTTGTTTTTCCTCCGAAAATTAGCATATAATTATTGTTGTCTACATGTACAGATGAAAATCCCCTACCCACATACTCCTGAGGAAAAGTAAGCAAAGAATCTTGTTTACTCCATGTTATTCCGTTGTCTAGGGATAAATGGATTTCTTTTGATGCTCTGTTGTCAGCATTTATACCACCTGCCAGAAAAAACTTATCGTCATACTTTGCAAGTATAACACCTTCCTTCTTTTCGAAAGTCGGAGAATTTTCGTTTGAAAGCAATGCCCAGTTTGTGGCGTTCATGGTACCCCATGCTGCATTCGTTAATCTATTTTTTTGATCTCTTCCGGCGATAATCATTAAGTATTCATGATACATATGGGTATATGAAATATTACCGAATCCGGTAACGGGAAAATTCTCAGGAACGATATTGCCTACTGTCCATCTGTTTTCATTATCCATGGCCGCAAAATGCAATGTCTCTTCCTGTTCAATAATAGCAGACAATGCCGATGGTTGATTCGTACCTTCTTTCAAAGATCCCAACAGATACTTAACTGATGGAGCGTTTCCGGTTTGTACCCATGCCATTCCGTTAATAGATTGATAAAGTGTTCCGTTAGCAGAAGGAATATAAAGAACACCGTCATATTCGGTAATCTGGGATATTACAAGGCCATCGTTTGAGAATCCGGTTAATGTCAATTTTTCCCAGTTCCGGGCATCATCAACCGGAGCATGATAAAGTTCATAACCGTCAGAAGACTTCGTGTACATAAAATAGTGATCTGTACCGTTATATGGATATACGATTACTTTCTGCTCCTGTGCCTGCCTTCCGGTTATATTATTAGCATACTGGATCCAAACCATAGAGTCGGGGACTACTTTGTGAATATTTACCCATGCCCTGTATCTCTTTGTTGTGACGTTATCGTAAGCCGTAACAGTAAAATTTACAGGTTGGGAAAAATCGATGGAGTCGCTTCCGTTCCACCAATAAGTTGTATCGCCTAATGCTTCAGGCGAAATTTGTATGCCCGCAGCCCCTGTTGTATATGACAGGCTGCATACTACTTTTTCAATATCAGTACCATAAGGCATTGAATCAATATTAAAAATATAACCGTTCAATTGGTCAATAGTAAATTTTACATCACTTAAACCTTTTATGGAATCGTGTGAGAGTGACAAAGAAGCTATTTGTGCATCCTTGATTTCTGTAACATCAGTGTAATTATCATCTGAATCTAAACACGACGCTAACAACAGTGTTATACATCCGGTAATAAATAGTATGATTTTATTCTTCATCAAAAAACAAGTTGGTTGCGTATTGACTGACAAAAGTAGAAACATTTTTGGCTTTCTGCTTAAAGAAGCATAATATTTATATTATTTTAGTGACACACCCCCGTTTTTACAATTGATTTTTACGGGAATAAACAGTTATTATATGCTCTTTTGCATTTTTATCCTTACAAATTGAAACTTTACTTAATAAAGCATTATTTGTATTTTTAATATCGGGGGCTTTCACTCCTCCCGTAAGACATATGGGGGCCGTTTCAATCTGTATCTCATCCCAAAGGTCATGGCATAAAAACTGATCAAGCAAATAAGTGCCACCTTCCACTAGTAATGAAGTAATATTTTGTTCATACAGATATAATAATATCCGTGTTAATATATTATTGTTAAACTCTGTACGGATATATGTTATATTCAGACTATTTTCTTTTTCTTTTTCGGTGAAAATTACTGTTGGGATACTGGCGTCCAGTAAATGATTGCCATTCGGAATTGTGAGGTTTTTGTCTAAAACAACCCGTAAAGGCGATGTCCCTGACCAGTATCTGACTGAAAGGGTGGGATTATCTAAAAGGGCGGTACGGGTACCAACCATTATGGCTGATACTTCTGACCGTCGTTTGTGTACCAGTTGAAGCATTTCAGGAGAAGAAAACTTTACGGGTGTAACAGAGGTATCGGTACGTATTCCATCAATAAAACCACCGGCACATTGCGCCCATTTCAAATAAATATATGGACGTTTTAGCATATGGCTGGTCATAAACACTTTATTTACCTCAAATGACTCCTTCTCCATTATTCCCGTTATGACTTCTACACCAGCTTCTTTCAGCATCCGGATACCTCTTCCGGATACTTCAGAAAAAGGGTCAAGGCATCCTATAATTACACGGGGGATCTGTTTTCTTATAATTAATTCAGAACAAGGCGGTGTTTTGCCGTAATGTGAACAGGGTTCCAGGTTTACATACAATGTGGCGTTCTTCAGTAAAGATTGGTCTTTAACCGAAGCTATAGCATTAACTTCTGCATGGGGACCGCCATAGTTGCAATGATATCCTTCACCTATGATTTTCCCTGCGTGTACGATAACCGAGCCGACCAAGGGGTTAGGATGTACAGAGCCTTTTCCATGTTTAGCCAACTCGATACAACGCGCCATATATTTATTTTCAACAGTAAACATCAAATTTGAATATCTGTGTTTTTACATTACTTTTGTATTAAAAGAATAATATGACTGAAACCGTTACTTATATAAACGAGTCGTTGAAAGACTTTTATCAAGCTTGTGAAATACGAAGTCTCACCCGCCTGATTATAGAGTATGTAACCGGTTTGCAGCATCACCAGCTTTTGATGTACAAAGATAATGAATTATCCGCTAAGGAAAAGAAGGAAGTTCAGCGGATTATCGAGCGGCTGCAACAATTGGAACCCATTCAATACATTATTGGTAGTACAACATTTTATAATCTCCCCTTCCGTGTAACCCCTTCAGTATTGATACCCCGTCCTGAAACAGAAGAACTGGTTGAACGGATTATTACAGATACGGGGAAAGGTAATGGCCGGATACTTGATATAGGTACCGGAAGCGGGTGTATTGCTGTGGCCCTAAGTAAATATATGCCGTTATATGATGTGACCGGTGTCGATATTTCTAATGATGCATTATCTGTAGCAAGGGAAAATGCGAATATAAACCATGCAGACGTACGATTGATCCAAACAGATATCCTTTTGGTAGAACAAGCTGCTGAGGATATACCGGGTTTATTTGATATAATTGTAAGTAATCCGCCTTATGTAAAGGAAAGCGAGCAGGCTGTTATGGGAAAAAATGTACTGTTATATGAACCTGCTACGGCATTGTTCGTTACAGATGCCGATCCATTATTGTTTTACCGTGCCATAGCGTTATTTGGAAAACATAAACTGAATTACGGGGGAATGCTTTATTTTGAAATCAATGCACAATGTGGTATAGATATGATCTCCTTACTGGAGAATATGGAATATAAGAATGTGGAACTTATTCGGGATTTATCTGGAAAAGACCGGATTGTTAAAGCAAAAAAATGAAACCAATAACCGAATCGGAAATGCTTCACCGCATGGCTGCTTATTGCTCCACTGCTGAAAGATGCCTATATGACATCGAAAAAAAAATACAACAAGCTGGGTTATCACCGGAAGCAGCAAATCGGATCATATCCCGTCTTGTAAAAGAAAAGTTTATTGACGAAAACCGTTTTGCCCGTAGTTTTGTCAATGATAAGTTACGCTTTAATAAATGGGGAAAGGTAAAAATCAGTTATGAACTAAAAAAGAGAAATATTCCGGTAGACATCCTTCGGGAAGCAATGGAAGGAATCGATGATTTGGAATACAATTGCCTGTTGCTTTCCATATTAAAAGAAAAGAAAAAAACGGTAAAAGGGAAAGATGATCGTGATATTTTTATAAAGCTGTTACGTTTTGCGGTCGGAAGAGGATTTGAAAGTAAAGAAACGATTTCCTGCTTGCGCCAATTATTGAAAGGAGATGGATATGCCGACGATATGGAGTGATTTACTTCATCTTTTTTTTCCTAAATTATGTATCACCTGCAAATGTCCGTTGATACATGAAGAAGAACATATCTGCCTTACATGCCTTTGCGATTTGCCGCAAACAAACTTCTGGGAGGAGAATGACAATCCTGTTGCACAACTTTTTACAGGGAAAGTTGATGTCGTAAATGCTTCCGCTGTTTATTTTTATGAAAAAGGGAGCAAAGTACAGCAAATCGTTCATTTATTTAAATATCATGACAACAAGAAATTAGCTTATATATTCGGACGGCATATGGCACTTGCGGTACAGTCTTGTACAGCTTATCAATCTGTTGAAATATTGATTCCTGTTCCATTACATGCGAAGAAGGAACGTAAAAGGGGTTATAATCAATCTGAATGGCTTTGCAGGGGTATTGCTTCCGTATGGGAAAGAAGGCCTGTTATCACTAACGCTTTAACAAGGATTTCTGCATCTAAAACCCAAACAAACAAAAGCATTTATGATCGGTGGCTTAACGTACATGAAATATTCACATTACAAAATAAACAAGTTTTAGAAGGCAAACATATCTTGTTAGTGGACGACGTGATCACTTCCGGATCTACGCTGCTTGCATGTGCGGAGATATTAATAACTGTTCCTGATGTTCGTATAAGCGTTTTAACACTTGCAGCTTCATAATTAGATTATCCCGATTTATTTCCTAAATAAGCATTATCTTTGTATCATAAAGGTTATACAATGGAAATAGCAGCTTTAGTTTCGGGCGGGGTAGATAGTTCGGTAGTGGTTCACCTGCTGAAAGAAGCGGGGTACGATCCTACTATCTTTTACATAAAGATCGGGATGGAAGATAAAGACGGGTATATTGATTGTCCGTCGGAGGAGGATATTGAGATTACTTCATTCATCGCAAAAAAATACGGATGCCGTTTTGAGATTGTATCATTACATGATGAATATTGGGATAAAGTAGTGAGTTATACAATTGATTCAGTAAAACGGGGTCTTACGCCCAATCCTGATATGATGTGTAATAAATATATAAAGTTTGGTTGTTTTGAGGACAGGTGGGGTAAGGATTTTGATAAAATAGCTACCGGACACTATGCAACAACAACAGAAATTGATGGTAAAACCTGGCTTTCTACGGCTAAGGACCCATTGAAGGATCAAACGGATTTTTTGGCACAGATCACAAAATTGCAAATTCAGAAGCTTATGTTTCCCATAGGACACCTCATGAAAGATGAGGTTCGGGAAATAGCTGCAGTACAGAAATTACCAAGTGCAATGCGTAAGGACAGCCAGGGTATTTGTTTTCTGGGTAAGATTAACTATAATGATTTTATCGGACGTTACCTGGGTAAGAGACCCGGTAAAATAATAGAGCTGGAGACGGGAAAGGTTTTAGGTAAGCATAATGGCTACTGGTTTCATACCATTGGGCAGCGGAAGGGGCTCGGGCTTAGTGGTGGTCCGTGGTTTGTCATAAAAAAAGATGTCAAACGGAATATCATTTATGTTACTAATGGGTATGATCCGGAAACTCAATACGGAAAAGTAATAAACCTTCAAGGTTTCAATTTTATTACGGAAGATATATGGGGAGAATTCGGAGATGAAAAAGAAATTACTTTTAAAATACGGCATACACCCGAATTTACACCTGGAGTAATTCGCCGTATCGGCGACCTTTACCGGATTGAATCAAAAGAAAAAATACAAGGAATTGCTCCCGGACAGTATGGAGTATTGTATGATAGAGAACACCGGCTTTGTATAGGTAGTGGGATGATAATTGAATAAAAAAAGAGAGAAGTGTATGTTTTTATTTTGCGGCTTTTCACTTCTCCCTTTTATCTTATTACCTTTTTTATTTTATCACATAAAGTGAACTTATAGATTCATCATTACATACACGGCGTATTGCTTCGGCAAACATATCGGCAATAGAAAGTATTTTTACCTTATCGCATATCTTTGTATAAGGAATTGAATCTGTAAAGATCATTTCTGTTAACGCCGACTGTGCTACCCGTAAGGTTGCCGGATCCGACATCACGGCATGGCTGGCTATCGCACGGACGGATTTAGCTCCGTTTGCAATCATAAGATCGGCTGCTTTAGTTATGGTACCGGCAGTATCTACAATGTCGTCAACCAGTAAAACATCTAATCCTTCCACATCCCCAATAATACGCATTTCGGCTACTTCATTGGCGCGAAGTCTGGATTTATGGCAAATTACCATGGGTACACCCAAATATTTGGAATAACTGCTGGCGCGTTTGGTACCGCCTACATCCGGTGTTGCAATGACAAGGTTTTGTATAGGCAGCGTATTCTTTATATATTCAAGAAAAACAGAGGAAGCATATAAATGGTCTACCGGCATGTTGAAGAAACCCTGTATTTGGTCGGCATGCAGGTCCATAGTGATCAACCGGTCTATTCCTGCTGTCATTAACATATCTGCAATAAGTTTCGCACCGATCGATACACGGGGTTTGTCTTTCCTGTCCTGCCGTGCCCACCCATAATATGGCACTACTGCAATAATTGAATGAGCTGAAGCCCTTTTTGCTGCATCTATCATCAATAACAATTCCATCAGGTTTTCCGGACCCGGAAAAGTAGACTGTACTAAAAATACATCCCGTCCACGGATGGATTCTTCATACGAAACCGAAAATTCTCCGTCGGCATAATGTTCAACATTCATTTGGCCTACCGGACAATTAAGGCTTAGGCAAATTTTTTCGGCCAAATAATGGGAGTTGGTACCTGAAAATACTAAAAAGGGAGTTTGTGCGCTCATTGCTGCAATAATTAGTCGTAAAGTAAATAGAATTTAAATTTTGGTGCAAAATTACAAACTTATTTACAATAAACTCTTTATCACTAAAAAAACTTTATAAGCTTCGTCAGTCTTTATATGTAAATTTCAGAAGCTTTCCATCGTATGCCGGAACAGTTACCTGATATGGGTAAGCTGTAGTCAATGTACTGACGGATTGTTCGCCGGTAAACAACTCAGTTACCATTGCCGCCCGGTTATCCCCAAATCCTAAGCTCTCAAAAGCCTCCGGTGGAATGATAACACTGATTTGTTGTTGTTCGTTGTTGAAGTTCACAACAATAAGTATTACTTCATTTTTGTGTTTTCTGATATATGCATAGTGGCAGTTCAGGTTGAAATTACTGTTTTCACGGTTAGCGTACATCAAGTCATAGAATTTACCTGACATGATTGCCGGTTCGTTTTTGGCAATGTGCAATAAAATGATGTATTTTTTCCTAAGGAGTTTTTGTGCTTCAGTTAATTTATTTTCTTCAAAAGTACAGTTATTAATCCAGTTTCTTATGCTTTCCATACTCCAATAATCAAAGATGGTTGTCCTTCCGTCTTTTCCACTGAAACCTTCTTCATCCATGCCTTTTTCTCCCAACTCCTGCCCGTTATAGATCATTACGGGATTTGTATTCATGGTCGCAGAAATGATCATTCCCGGTATACCTGCAAAGGCATCGCCGGCAAAGAAATCGGATGCGATACGTTGTTCGTCGTGGTTTTCAAGGAAATTAAGCATGTGGTGCTGGATTCCTTCCACATTTTGCCAGGCATGGGTGATGGTATGTGCCGGAGCTTCTCTGCAGATTACTGATCTTAAGGTGTCGTATAGACCTACTTTGTCGTATAAATAATCAAATTTTCCGTATTCAATATAACGGCGATAAATATCCGGTTGGTAAATTTCGGCGATAAATATCACATCATATTCTTTTTTTATATTTCCAATAGCCCAGTTCCAGAATTCTGCCGGTACCATTTCAGCCATATCACAGCGGAATCCATCAACTCCTTTTGAAGCCCAGAATCTTAAAATTTCCAGCATTTTCCCCCAGGTATTAGGCGGCGGATCGAAATAAGTGGCTCCTCCATGCTGGTAATCAACACCGTAATTTAATTTGATTGTTTCATACCAGTCATTTATATCCGGATGAGCATCAAATTTGTTGTTACCAGTAGCTTTAGCCGGAAACTCACTATACTCGAAATCTTCATCCTGAGCACCAAAGTAGATATCGAGCGGCTGTCCCGGGATATAATAAAAATTATTATTGGGGTCAAATGCGCAGGAAGTATTATCGTGTTGTCCTAAATCGTCTATATAAGGGAGCCGGGCGTCCGAATGATATTGCCTTGAAACATGATTGGGTATAAAATCTATGATCACTTTCATTCCTGCGTCGTGTGTTCTGGCAACCAGTTCTTCAAATTCCCTCATACGGTTGGGGACTTTATCTGCAAGATCAGGATCGATGTCGTAATAATCTTTGATAGCGTAAGGTGATCCCGCTTTCCCTTTTACAATAATGGAATGGTCTTTCCTGATTCCGTAGGCAGAATAATCTGTTTGAGTAGCATGTTCTATAATACCGGTATACCAGATATGGGTAATTCCCAATTCTTTTATTTTATCAAGAACCTTAGGGGTGAAATCGGATAATTTACCAACACCGTTTTCCTCGATATTTCCATTTTTTTTTAGTGAGGCATTTTGATTGCCGAATAACCGGGGAAATACCTGATATATTATCATCTTATTCTTGTCATCCATACTATCTATGTTTTATTATATCGTCAATCTTTCTTTTTCAAACGCTCTTTCCTGGCTGCTACAGCATTTACCAATGTGACCATATTCTGTTCCTCAACTAATTTGTCCAAAGCATGAATAGCTGCGTCGTATCCTATACATGCTATATGATCCACATTTTCTAGGTCAAAGGTTTTATAACCGCCTACTTCTTCCGTTTCAATCAGAATATCGCATAAAATACGGTCTTCAAGTGTGTTGGCACGGAACATATAATGGTATGAACGTTCGGCGATTCCCCAGATAGTTTGTTTATATTTCTGCGGGATTAACGGACTAACATTTACTCCTATTACACGCTCACACTCTTCACGGATAGTAGATACCGGAAAGTTACGGAATAAACCTCCGTCTACATAATGCGATCCGTCAATTTCAACCGGACTGAAAATTATCGGAATACTGCAGGATGCAACAATCGGATCGACAAGAGGACCGCTTCTGAATTCATGGCTTTTGCCTTTGTCTAAATCGGTAGCAACTACAACCAACGGAATTTTCAGATCTTCAAAATATTTGGCTCTCAGGTGTTCTTTCAGGAAATTCTGGAAACGCTTACTGTCGAATAACCCGCTTTTGGGTATCTGCCATTGTGCAAATTCGGAGAAATCTCTTCCTGTAAAAATGTTTTTTATTTCCTCAGATGAATAACCGTCTGCAAATAGTACACCTGCCAAAGCGCCGGCACTGGTTCCGGATATTATTTCCGGGATCAAATTACATTCTTCCAACAGCTGAAAAACACCAATATGCGCAAAGCCTTTTGCGCCTCCTCCACTAAGCGCTAAACCTAACTTATACTTTTTTTGATTGTTTTTTTTCATCTCGAAAACGATCTTTTAGCCGTTTCAAAGATGCATCTTTTTTAGTAAAGTAACATTATTCTTTTATAAAATGTTTGGTGCACTTTTATTTTTGCTAAATTTACCCATACTAAACTTTAAATCTTGTTGCTTATGATAACGAATATCTTTTGGATTATCCCCGTAACATCTGTGTTGGCGTTATTATTTGCCTGGTACTTCTTTCATCAGATGATGAAAGAGAGTGAAGGAACTCCGCTTATGGCTAAAATTGCTTCACATGTAAGGACAGGGGCTATGTCGTATTTGAAACAACAATACAAGGTCGTAGCCATTGTCTTTCTTGTATTGGTTATCATTTTTTCCATTATGGCATTTGTATTCCATGTGCAAAACGAGTGGGTGCCTATCGCTTTCCTGACGGGCGGTTTTTTCTCCGGGTTAGCAGGTTTCTTAGGAATGAAAACAGCTACTTATGCTTCCGCCCGTACAGCATTTGCTGCAAGTAAATCGTTGAATAAAGGATTGCAGGTAGCTTTTCGAAGTGGTGCGGTAATGGGATTGGTTGTGGTTGGATTGGGCCTTTTAGATATATCTTTCTGGTATTTTCTTTTGAATTGGCTGATACCGTCGGATGCCCTGGAGCCTACTCATAAATTAACGATTATAACTACAACTATGCTGACGTTCGGAATGGGCGCTTCTACACAGGCTCTATTTGCAAGAGTAGGCGGTGGAATATATACAAAAGCGGCTGATGTCGGAGCCGATCTGGTTGGAAAGGTAGAAGCCGGCATACCGGAAGATGATCCGCGTAATCCTGCCACGATTGCTGACAATGTGGGTGATAATGTAGGAGATGTTGCCGGTATGGGAGCAGACTTATATGAATCGTATTGCGGTTCGATTCTGGCAACAGCTGCATTAGGCGCTGCTGCTTTTGTTTCTTCGGGAAGTGTGGAATTACAATATAAAGCTATTATCGCACCCATGCTGATTGCGGCTATAGGTATCGTTTTGTCCATTATCGGTATTTTTACTGTACGGACAAAAGAAGGCGCCGGTGTAAAACAACTCCTTAACGCTCTTTCTATAGGAACAAACCTGAGTTCGGTGTTGATTGCTGTATCGACTTTCGGCATACTTTATTTATTAGGACTGGATAACTGGTTTTGGATAAGCTGTGCGGTAGTTGTAGGTTTATTGGTGGGGATAGTGATCGGTCAGGCAACGGAATATTATACATCACAATCTTATAAACCCACTCAACGGGTTTCTGCTGCCGGTAAAACCGGTCCTGCTACCGTAATAATATCCGGACTTGGACTGGGTATGCTTTCTACTGCTATTCCGGTACTTGCTGTTGTAATAGGTATTATATGCGCATTCCTTTTTGCTTCCGGTTTTGACTTTGCAAATGTGGGTATGGGGCTTTACGGCATCGGTATTGCGGCTGTCGGAATGTTATCAACGTTAGGTATAACCCTTGCAACCGATGCGTATGGCCCGATAGCAGACAATGCAGGCGGAAATGCCGAAATGTCTGGCCTTGGTCCCGAAGTGCGTAAACGTACGGATGCGTTGGATTCCCTGGGGAATACTACCGCTGCTACAGGAAAAGGTTTTGCTATCGGTTCTGCCGCACTTACCGGATTGGCGTTACTGGCATCCTATATAGAAGAGATTAAAATCGGTTTAATCCGTCTTGGTGAAACCGTGCTGCAATTTGCAGATGGCCGCTCAATTGAAATATCCAAAGCTACTTTTACCGATTTTATGTATTATTATGATGTAACATTAATGAATCCGAAAGTTTTGGTGGGAATATTTATCGGATCGATGATGGCATTTGTTTTTTGTGGTCTTACCATGAATGCCGTAGGCCGGGCTGCGGGAAGTATGGTAGAGGAAGTACGTTGTCAGTTCCGCGATATAAAAGGCATCCTAACCGGTGAGGCAGAGCCTGATTATGCCCGCTGTGTTGAAATATCCACCAAGGGTGCTCAACGGGAAATGATAGTCCCGTCCCTGCTGGCGATTATAACCCCTGTTTTAACAGGGATTATCTTTGGGGTAACAGGTGTGGTCGGATTATTGATCGGCGGATTAAGTACCGGATTTGTGCTGGCTATCTTTATGGCTAATTCCGGAGGTGCATGGGATAATGCTAAGAAATATGTTGAAGAAGGTAACCACGGAGGAAAAGGGAGTGAGGTTCATAAAGCTACAGTAGTAGGAGATACGGTCGGTGATCCCTTCAAGGATACATCAGGACCGAGTCTTAATATTCTTATCAAACTGATGAGTATGGTTGCCATTGTAATGGCTGGCCTGACCGTGGCATGGAGTATTTTCTGATCAAAAAGAAAAAAGGCTGGTTTATATCGTATACCAGCCTTTATTTCCTCTTTTACTATTTATTAAATATCCGTCATCATTGTTGACAATACAGTGTAGTTTAAAAGATTATCATTTTCATCATATGTTTCCGATCTTACAACTCCGGCTCCTGATGATAACCATTCAATTCCTTTAAATTTGGTTGTCGTTTTATCTTTATGATTGTATACATCATAGTTGAATGATACCTTGGATGCGTCAAAATTACCTGCGGGAGTTGTTATATTTTCACTCTTCTCGTATCGGCGGTTATAGACATTTACGCGTATATAGTTATCTCCGTCTTCCTTAGATTTTACCGTAAATTCTCCAGGTTCCATATCGAAGTTGGTATTATTTAAAAAATTATTTCCGAAAATATTTGGATAATTTAAATAACTGCCTACTAATTCTGTATTTCCTGCAAGAAGCTTCATGATATTGGGGTTGTTGGCTGTTGTTTCTAATCTCATATAGAAATTACCATCATCGCAACGGGTTTCAAGTTTTCCCTGGTCGATTGACCTATCTTGATAGTCGGTCAATGAAACAGCAATGTTAGCACTTGCTCCGGACATGTAATCATAGGAGTCCGTCACTGTATAAGTTGAAGTGCTGATGTGATTGTTTTGTGCATCATACTGCTTGTTCACTAATGTTGCACCTTTTGTTTGAGGAAAAAGGATCATACAATCATTTTGTGCCGACAACATGCCGACAGATGTAAATACGGTAGCTATACCGAGAATAATTCTTTTCATAACCATTGAAATTTAATAAATGTATTTTTTAATAAATCATGTTTTAATGCTTTGAATCACGATTAAAACGTGTTGACTAAAACATCTGTTGGTTCAAAAAGTTTATTATTCTCTTTCCTTTTTATATTAGATTAATCTTGTTAACAATTTTATATAGAAGCAAATATCATCTTGCTTATAGTATGTAAAGGTGTGCGTTTACGGTAAAAACGAAACTATTCTTCTAAAAAGGCTCAAGGTAATCATGGCAAAGAGAAAAGTCTTATTTATTCTTTGCCATGAAGAGTTTATTTAATTAATCACCATTTAACATAAGAAGCATTCATCAAAAAATCATAATCGTATTTTAAAGCTTCAAGAGGTGTCATATTATATCGTTCCTGTTCAACATAATAATCCTCTAAAACGGCTTTGTCCGCTACTGCGAACAATGATTTAAAATCTACGATTCCTTCACCGAATTCGGTGCTGCCTTCTCCGTCTGGATTTGCATCCTTTAAATGCCAATTTGCAAAACGGCCCGGGTAGCGGTTTACATAGTCATGGCATTTAAAGCCACCGTAAACGAGTTGGGCAGTATCCATCTGGAATGTGACGAGGTCTTTTTCCGTATTTTCGATCATGACATCGTAAGGGATCTGGCCTTCAAGTTCATGAAATTCATCTACATGGTTATGGAACGCAAATTTCAACCCGTTCGCTTTTGCTATTTCGCCACATTTGTTGAATTGGTCAGCTAAACGTTTTACATCCGAAATGCTTTTAATGGAACGTGAAGGATAACCTGCCTGTACAATCCATTTGCATCCTAATTCTGCTGTATCGGCAGCGTTTTTTTTCCAAAAATCCCATCCTTTGGTGTCATGGGCAGCCAACAGATCGCTTCCTGTATGTGAGCCTGTCATGCTTGCCCCTAAATCGGCAACGTATTTTTTCATCTCTACAGGCGTTTTGCCGAAAAACTTACCATCGCGGTAACCAAAGGATTCCAGTCGTTTATACCCGATATTTACAATGGCTTTCATGGTTTTATCAAAATCCTTTTGTAAATCATCACGTACGCTGTATAATTGTACGCCAATAGCTTTTTCTTTTGCCTGCAATGATGTTGCAAACCCTTTAGGAACTACGCTAAGCGCGGCTACAGCAGCACTCGTTCTCAAAAAATCTCTTCTTGTGATCATACATTTTTTATTAAGATTAGCAGGCAATAAAGGTAGAAAAATATTCCTACTTTTGCATCAAATTTTGCAAAGAAGCATGCAAGGAGCAAAAGATCTGACAAAGGGTCCTATTAAACGCCAACTATTTAATCTGGCTATGCCTATTATGGGTACGTCTTTTATACAGATGGCCTATAGCCTTACAGATATGGCATGGGTGGGACGGTTAGGCAGCGAGTCTGTTGCAGCCATAGGAGCTGTAGGTATACTTACGTGGATGACCAGTTCCATTGCTTTACTTACCAAAGTGGGTTCCGAAGTGAGTGTAGCCCAAAGTATCGGTGCCCGTGATGATGAAAGCGCCCGTAGTTTTTCTTCTCATAATATTACGATAGGCCTGATCATCGCATTGTGTTGGGGTACCCTGCTTTTCGCTTTGGCATATCCTGTTATCGGGTTATATAAACTGGAGGAGTCGATTTCTTTAAAAGCCGTTGCTTATTTACGGATTATCACTATGGCTTTTCCCTTTGTTTTTCTTTCGTATTCGTTCACAGGTATTCATAATGCCGCCGGATTAAGCAAAATACCCTTTTATATTAACGGTTTGGGTTTAGTAATCAATATGATATTGGATCCGTTATTTATTTTTGCTTTCCATTGGGGTACAAATGGAGCGGCATGGGCAACATGGTTATCCCAGGGAGTGGTATGCCTGGCATTTATTTTTCAGTTAAGATTTAGAAATCGTTTATTAGGTGGTTTTCCTTTTTTAACGAAGCTGAATAAGAAATATACAAAGCGAATTTTCCATTTAGGGTTACCGGTAGCATTACTTAATACCTTATTTGCTATTATTAATCTGTTTATGGGTAGGACGGCTTCTACTTATGGCGGGCATTTAGGGCTGACAACTATGACAGCCGGTGGACAGATAGAAGCTTTAGCCTGGAATACATCGCAAGGTTTCAGTACAGGACTGAGTGCTTTTGTTGCCCAGAATTATGCCGCGAATAAAAAAGAACGCATAAAAGGAGCCTATCATGCAACCCTTGCTATGACTTCTATTCTCGGATTGATATGTACCCTTCTCTTTGTGTTTTTTGGAAGTGAAGTTTTTTCGTTGATCGTGCCTGAACCGGAAGCTTACAAAGCCGGGGGCGTTTTCCTGCGTATCGACGGTTATTCTATGATCTTAATGATGCTCGAAATTACCATGCAAGGTCTTTTCTACGGAACCGGGCGAACCATTCCCCCAGCTATCATCAGCATTACTTTCAATACGCTCAGAATCCCTTTGGCTATTATCCTTTCTTCTACCGGCTTAGGGGTTACTGGCGTCTGGTGGGCTATCAGCATCAGTAGTATGTTGAAAGGAATCACTGCTTTCATCTGGTTCCGGGTACTTCAGAATAAAATATTAAAATAATATTTTCACGATAATTTATATTTAAATAAGATGCGTCACTTTTTTGTTTGCCAGTCATAAAGTTTATTTCGTTAAATAGTTTATTTCACATTAACTTTCAGATTGTAAAAAAAATCCGGCAAACGATTGCGGAATGGAAAGAAAGGGCTAACTTTGCATCTCAAAAGTAATTAGCATTCGAAATGATCGATAAGATTAAAACTCTGCTACAGGAAGTAGACGGATTAAAAGCTGCAAATGCTGAAGAGATTGAAGCACTACGAATCAAATATCTTAGTAAAAAAGGGGAAATATCCCAATTAATGAATGATTTTCGTAATGTACCTGCCGATCAGAAACGTGAAGTAGGTCAATATCTCAACCAACTGAAAGAAAAGGCGCAGAATAAGATAAATGAATTAAAAGACAGCTTTGCCGATGTGCAAAGTGGAGATGATGATATCGACCTGACACGCACGTCGTATCCTGTTACTTTAGGTACGCGTCATCCGTTGTCGATCGTAAAAAAAGAAATTTGCGATATATTTGCACGTTTGGGATTCAGCATTGCCGAAGGTCCTGAAATTGAAGATGACTGGCATGTGTTCTCTTCTTTGAACTTTGCGCAGGATCATCCGGCACGGGATATGCAGGATACATTTTTTATTCTCGATCATCCTGATATTGTATTGCGTACGCATACCTCTTCTGTACAAACACGCGTGATGGAGAAATCACAACCTCCGATCCGTATTATTTGTCCGGGGCGCGTTTATCGTCACGAGGCTATTTCGTACCGTGCGCATTGCTTCTTTCATCAAGTAGAGGCTTTATATGTTGATAAGGATGTTTCTTTTGCTGATTTAAAGCAGGCGTTGCTTTTCTTTGCGAAAGAAATGTTCGGACAAGAAACCAAAATACGTTTACGTCCCTCTTATTTCCCGTTCACCGAACCGTCGGCCGAAATGGATATATCCTGTAACCTTTGTGGTGGAAAAGGCTGTCCTTTCTGCAAATATACCGGATGGGTGGAAATACTCGGATGCGGAATGGTTCATCCCAATGTTCTTGATAATTGCGGTATCGACAGTAAGATCTATACCGGTTATGCATTAGGTATGGGTATAGAACGTATAACGAATTTAAAATACCAAGTAAAGGACTTGCGCCTGTTCTCGGAGAACGATATCCGTTTCCTCCGGCAGTTCGAGTCCGCCAATTAAGTTGAAAACCTGAATCATTTACCATCTTCCCCGGGCTTCCTAACCGTGCCCGGGGAAAAACACATGAGGATTATTTTCATTACACATGCGTAAAGAAGAACGATACAAAGGAGTTATTGACTGGTTTGCCGAAAATGTTCCGATCGCTGAAACGGAATTACATTACCACGACCCTTTCCAATTACTTGTCGCCGTTATTCTTTCCGCTCAATGTACCGACAAGCGGGTGAATATGATTACACCTCCGCTTTTCGAAGCTTTTCCTACCGCCGAAGTAATGTCGGAATCCACTCCGGAAGTTATCTACGAATATATTAAAAGCGTTTCCTATCCCAATAATAAGGCAAAACATCTGGTTGGTATGGCGAAAATGCTTATTCATGATTTTGACGGCACAGTTCCTTCCGATATCGATGAACTAATGAAGTTGCCGGGTGTAGGGCGTAAAACGGCTAATGTAATAGCTTCTGTAGTATTTGACAAACCGGCAATGGCAGTAGATACTCATGTCTTTCGCGTGTCTAACCGGATCGGATTGACCAATAACAGCAAAACACCATTGGAAACAGAAAAAGAATTGGTCAAACATATTCCTGAACATTTAATTGCAAAAGCGCATCATTGGTTAATACTTCACGGACGATACGTTTGTACGGCGCGCAATCCTAAATGCGAAGATTGCGGATTGACTCTCTGGTGCAAGTATTTTCTTACACACAAATGAGGACTTACCTGAAGGAGATCGTCATTAGCCTGCTTGCTGTATTTATCATGATAGTAGCTATTGTTACCTATATCAAGTCCATGCAGGCAGAGAAAGCTACTGTCGAAACCAATATATATACCCTGGTCCCTTCAGATGTAAACGGAATGCTTATGGTAAACCGTCCGGGTATATTCAGCCGGATGATACTGGCTAAAAAACTATATTCTGATATGTTCTCGGCAGATATTCCGCCTATATTTTTATCCATGATAGAAGACGATCTTCCATTCCGATCAGTTGTGTTTTCTTCTCATCCTGATGGCGTTGTCTGCTACATACAGGATGGCGCACAAATATCGGGGGAGATAGATAAATACATACGGCAAAATTTATCCGGCAATTATGATCCGATACGGCAGGAAGAAGGGGGTGTTAATTTCTTTTATTTCCCGGATGCAACCAACCGTTTCTTTGGTTGCTATACCTATAATGGAATATGGGTTGGGAGTTACAGTAAAAGGCTGTTGGAGAAAACGGCAGATCAACAACTGAATGGCAGTATGCTACTACCATCTGAAATGACACGCCTGATTGAATCTTTTGATGTAAACGCACCGTTGAATATTATATTCCCTGCTGACGATCTGAATTTATATGTTTCCCGCGGTACGTTACCCGAATGGCGCATCAGGTATAAATGGCTTGGAGCAGACCTGTTTCTAAGTGAAGGGAATTTTTGTTGTTATGGTTCTTTGCCTTTCCAGTCTTATTTAAACAACAGGTTGTATAAAGCGATGGGTGATACTCTTTCACACCGGATAAAAGAAATGTATCCTTTCATCAATCTTACCTTTCAGGTAGATGTAGAAGAAGAGTTTGTCTATTATACGGGCTGTACTCCCCTGCCTCAATAATGTTATGTTTCTATAGAAAGGCCGTCGTAAGATAGATGGACGTGTGGCGGTAATTCTTTTTCGACTTCCGTATATAATCCCATCCGGTGACTCATATGTATCAGGTAAGATTTGTTAGGCCGGATACGTTCTATGTTTACCAATGCTTCCTCAAGGCTTTCATGAGACGGATGTCCGGACTTCTTTAATGCGTCAATAATGAGAACATCTAATCCGTCGAGTTTATAAAATTCTTCTTCGGGTATGCTCTTTACGTCTGTCAGATAAGCCATGTTTCCAATGCGGTACCCTAAGATAGGTAAGCAGGCATGCATCACGCGGATAGGAATGACCGGAATACCTGCCGCAGTAAAAGCATCAGTACCAATTTCATGTAACTCAAGATTGGGTATCCCGGGATACTTATGTTCGCGGAAAGCATAAGGGATCCGTGTGCGGATAGCTTCGGCCACATAATCTTCAGCATAAATATCTACACCTTTACCAACACAGAAAGGCCGCAGATCGTCCAGCCCTCCAACATGATCGTAATGTTCGTGGGATATAAGTACGGCGTCGAGGTTATAAATTTTATTGCTTATCATCTGCCAGCGAAAGTCAGGGCCGCAATCCAGCAGTATGCGTTTTCCTTCGGTTTCCACCAATACGGAAGTACGCATCCGCCAATCGCGGGGATCTTTACTTGTACATACTTTACATTGGCATCCGATTTCCGGTACTCCCGTAGAAGTTCCTGTCCCTAAAAAAGTAATCTTCATTATCCTACATATTTAACTTCAGGCGTAAGTTCTATCTTGAATTTATCCAAAACAGCCGTACGTATGCTTTCTGCAACTAAAGCAATTTCATGGCCGGTAGCATTTCCAAGATTAACCAATATTAATGGCTGTTTGTTGAATACCTCTACTTCGCCATGTGATTGTCCTTTGAATCCACAGGCTTCAATTAGCCAGGCAGCCGGTATCTTTACTCGATTATCGTCTGTTGTATGCGACGGTAATTCAGGATATTTGCGTTTTAAAGATTCGTACTGGTCAACGGATATAACCGGATTCATAAAAAAACTTCCTGCGTTACCCAAGGTTTCCGTATCAGGAAGCTTTTGCCTGCGGATGGATATTACTGCATCCCGTACATTTTCCAATCTTACCTCTGTATAACGGTTTAATATTTCTTTCAGATTGGCATATTCCAGAGAAAAATAAGGTTTTTTGCTTAACCGGAGATTAATATGGGTAATTATATGAGGGTCATTATTCTCATTTTTAAAAAAACTGTACCGGTAACCATATTCACATGCTTCACGGTTGAACGTTCTTTTTTCAAAGGTAAGCTGATTGTATGCTTCGACGGTTTCAATTACATCTTTTATCTCCACACCATAGGCCCCGATGTTCTGAACAGCAGCAGCGCCGCATTCGCCCGGAATATCAGAAAGGTTTTCAACGCCGTACCACCCGTTTGAGATGGCATAAGATACGATATCATCCCATTTTTCTGCTGCTCCGATACGTAGTAATACAGAAGTGTCGGTTTCTTCAATAATCTCTATACCTTTAATAGCCGAATGGAGAATGATCCCGTTGTAATCATTTATAAATAAAAGATTGCTCCCGCTTCCGATATGAAGTGAGATGCATTCCTGGAAATATTCATCATGTAGTATGTTTAGCAGTTCTTCCTCGTTACTATACTCCATAAACCACCGGGTTTTAACCTCAAGATGGAAAGTGTTATGTTCAAGAAGCGAATAATTTTCTTTAATGATCATGTCCCGTTTTCTTTATTGAGGGACAAATGTACTTATTTTAATCCTTGTATGTTTCAGAGGTTGTTTACATATTCCCGTTGCTTATTAAAAAACTTCAATCGCTCCATTTCGCTACTTTCCGTTATCAGGGTTGAGTATCGCCTTAATGAATGAATCCACTCTTTTTGTAAGCGGCAGATATCCGGGTGCCGTGAATCGATAATATTTATTGCGTAGATACGTATGGTGCTTATTTGAATACTATCGGATTCAATGTAGCCATAAGATGCTTCTAAATTGATGTTGGAAAGGTGGATATATGCCCGTCCGCCGTTATTAAAACAACCGTCGGCAGCGATTTTTTCCATATCATCTATTAAAGCATATAATTCCTCTTTGATTTTGTATATATCTTCTTTAACTAAAATACGCAGGTTAGAAAAAAGTTGAACCTGTTTAATAAATGAGGATATGATTTCCGTATCCCAGATATATAGGGAGACCGGTATATTACGGAACCGGGTTGCCACTTCACTTTGCAACAGCAATGTCTTTTTATTGATTTCAATATCAGACAATGTCCCGGTAATATTATTACTTTGATGTAACCATCTTGCAATACGAAATTTTGTTATATACATATAAGGTTCACAAAGAATAAACGGGATCATATTGGTTGCCCAATGTAATTGTGCCGAAGGATCACCTTGTAACTGCTCAGTGATATTCAGGAACCTTACAATAGTTTCATCGTAATTTTCAAGAGAATTCTGATGTTTAATAAGACTCATGTTAATAATGGCCCCACTATTATCATTCCCGCTCAGTTTATCTAATGATATATTCAATTTGTTTGCAATGATTGAAGCCTCTTCCAGCGTAAAGGGGACATCCCCTCTTAAACGCCTGTAAGCAGCTTCTTTACTAATGAATAGTTCTTTTGTCAGATAACCCGCAAGGTTGGTCCGGGGGGGCATTGATTCTTCAATTGCCGAAATTAATTTGTCGCTTAATCGATCTTTCATGTCAGTTTTAGTAATATTTTACATTTGCCGTCAGGCATAATGCGAGTTAAACGTATTTAAGTTTTGGAATTTAAAAGTTTAAAAGACCAATAATTTTATTTAAAAAACTTCTATCCTTACATTCCTGTATTTACCTTCTCATCCCCATACAAATATAACGGTTAAGTGCTTAAGATAAGGTTCGGTAAACATGTGTTATGTATGAATTTTTATCGTATTCCGAAAATTAACAGGAAGTAAATAAATGATATTCGAAAAAAGCAAAACGGTTGGTCGGATAATTTCTTTATTCGCAAAAAGATGCGCTTTCATTTTGCCGGAATGTATAAAATGTGTTTTATAAAACATGTCAATGCTAATGGTAATATTTGTTTGGAAAATGAAATATATATACTTTCAGCCCTCAATTGAAGAAGCAATACGTAAAATTTGCTTTTAAGTTTTTTACTTACTTAAAAAAGTTTTTTATGAAAATTATCAATCTCGGGGAATCTGATAGTATTTTAAACCGGTTCGTATCTGAATTGAGGGATATACATATCCAAAACGACCGTTTACGTTTCAGAAGAAATATTGAACGTATCGGTGAAATTATGAGTTATGAGATCAGCAAAGATTTTACTTACAGTAAAAAAGATATACTTTCACCGTTGGGTACTGCCCAAATGAATACTCCTGATGACAAATTGGTTATCAGTACGATATTACGTGCGGGGCTTCCTTTTCATCAGGGTTTTTTGAGTTATTTTGATTATGCGGAAAATGCATTTGTATCCGCTTACCGGAAATATAAGGATCGTTTGAATTTTGATATCCATATTGAATATATTGCTTCGCCAAGCCTTACGGGTAAGACACTTATTATTACGGATCCTATGCTTGCTACCGGTGCTTCCATGGAGATGGCCTACCAGGCTTTACTGACCAAAGGCACCCCTTCCCATATCCATGTGGCATCGGTTATAGCAAGTAAACAGGCGATCGAATATGTAAAAGATAAAATGCCGGATGATAAAACCACCATTTGGATTGCTGCGGTAGATGACGGATTGGATGAACACTCTTATATTGTTCCGGGTCTCGGGGACGCGGGTGATCTTGCTTATGGAGAAAAGGATTAGTTTTACATAAATCGGATTTTTATAAGCCAAAGTTGATCTTTTAATTATCTTTGCTTTCGGCTTTCATTCTTATAACGATTGTAATACTAACAATAAACTGACCATTATGAAACGAGTATTTGTATTTCAGGATTTTAAATCGCAGAAGTTTTGGAGTATCGATGTGCAGGGAGTCAATATTACCGTGAATTACGGTAAACTGGGCACCGACGGGCAAACTCAGGTTAAAACTTTTT
Source organism: Bacteroidales bacterium UBA4116 (assembly GCA_002381645.1). GTDB lineage: Bacteria > Bacteroidota > Bacteroidia > Bacteroidales > Tannerellaceae > DFXE01. Next base: position 57,435 of record DFXE01000015.1, on the reverse strand, counting down.
CTTCGCCGGAAGAAGCTGAAAAAAACGCCGGTAAACTGATAGCGGAAAAAACGAAAAAAGGATATGTGGAAACACAGGAAGAGGCCGCTAAGGAAATGAAAGTCGAAGCAAAGAAATACAAAATTTCTTATGATGAATTTGATGAAGGAAAAACACAGGAAGATTTAGTCAATAAGATCGTAAACGATAAACGATTACCCGATATCAAACAGCTTACCATCGGTTGTTGGGATTATGAATCCGGTGATTGTCAGACATTGGTAGACGGTATAGTAGCCAATAAAGAAAAATTCGCCCATATTGAAGGATTATTCTGGGGCGATATCGATTCGGAAGAAACTGAGATTTCATGGATAGAACAAACCGATATTTCTCCGGTTCTGGATAGTATGCCTAAACTGAATAACCTCGTCATAAAAGGAACGAATAATTTAAGTATAGGACAAAAGGCCCGCCCAAATCTGAAATCACTGGAAATAATAAGTGGCGGCCTTCCTTCTGGTGTGGTAGAAGACGTGATTAAATCCGATTTCCCGAATCTGGAACGTTTAATTCTATATGTCGGGGTAGAAGATTACGGACATGAGGGACCCATTGAGCAGTTTAAACCCCTTTTTTCTAAAGATAAATTTCCGAAGTTAAAATACCTCGGAATTGTAAATGCAGAAGAACAGGATGAAATCGTTCAGCTGTTTTTAGATTCCGATATCCTGCCTCAACTGGAAACAATGGATATTTCCGCGGGAGTATTGACAGACAAGGGAGGACAGCTATTATTGGATAATGTGGATAAAGTAAAGCATTTGAAATTTATCAATATGCGATATAATTACCTGAGCAGTGAAATGCAGAAAAAACTGTCTCAATTACCGGTTAAGGTAGATGTTTCGGAAGCAGAAGAAATGGATGAAGACTTCCAAAAATATGGGGGATACCCGATGATAACGGAATAAATGCAAATCTTTATTGCCGGCAATGTCGAATCCCGCAGGACAGCATATTTCATAAAGGCGGGTGATGAACTTCATATCGACATCCGCTTTATTTCATATAAAGAATTGGAGCAAAATCTGTCATTATATACAAATACGATAATAAAACTGGAACCCCCTTGCTATAATGAGACAGATTTTGTGGCATACAATGAATTATGCTACGCGTATATCCGGCAGCTAAGGCGTATCGATGCAAAGAGCAAAGCCGAAAGTGTTCGTTTTATAAACAGTCCCTCGTCAATTTTACTCACTTTAGATAAAAGTAAAACCAAAGAGGTACTTTCCGGCTTGCGGACAACACCTTTATTGCCGGCTTCCGCCAGTAACTTTGAGGAATTAATAGAAATAACCCAAAAGCAAAAGAGGAAAAACATTTTCTTGAAACCAAGATATGGATCGGGAGCAGGTGGTATAATGGCGTTGCGCATACATCCCCTATCGGGAGATATACGGGCCTATACCACACTTAAAAGAATAAATGGTCATTTTTATAATACCAAACATATTTATCCTTTACGGGATACAAGAGAAATAGCTCCTATTGCCAATGTGGTTTTAAAGGCAGGAGCCATTGTGGAGCAATGGGTGATGAAAGATGAAACGGATGAGGGAAATTATGATCTACGCGTGGTTAGTCAATTCGGAAAAGTGGAGCATGTAGTGGTAAGATACAGTAAAGGAACTATTACTAACCTGCACTTAAACAATAAACCTGGAACTTTCGATGATTTAAGTTTACCCAGTTCCCTAAAGGATGAAATAGCAGAACAATGTCTGGAAGCAAACCGGTTATTGGGACTGAATTATTCAGGTACGGATATCCTGATCGAAAAAGATACACTGAAACCCTATATAATTGAAGTAAACGGACAGGGCGATCATATTTATCAGGACATATTCAATGAAAATAACATTTATAAAAAACAGATAAAGCATCAGTTATGTCTCCCGCTATAAATATGTCTGAAGTTATTGGAAAGCAGGATATACTTATGCTCTGCTTCGACACCCTACGGTATGATGTGGCTGTTGAAGAAGAACGATCCGGCGGGACACCGGTATTGAACAGTTACGGCAGCGTGTGGGAAAAAAGACATGCACCCGGAAACTTTACCTATCCTTCCCACTTTGCTATCTTTGCCGGCTTCTTTCCTTCTCCGGCAGATCCCCTTGAGCTGAAAGAAAGAAAATGGCTTTTTTATCCTAAACGGATCGGCATATCGGATCCTCCTTCTCCGGGGTATTATGAATTTACAAAGGCAACTTTCGTTGAAAGTCTTTTTGATGAGGGATATGAAACCATATGTATCGGAGGGGTTCGTTTCTTTAGTAAATTAAATGATATGGGAAGAGTTTTTCCCGGTTACTTTCATAAAAGTTACTGGAAACCCGCATTTGGTTGTACAGAAAAAAAGAGCGCTGAAAACCAGATAAATTTTGCCGTTGAAAAGTTAAAAGCCTATCCGGTGGATAAACGTATCTTTATGTATATAAATGTATCAGCCATTCACTATCCGAATTATTTTTATATGGACGGAAAGAAGGAGGACGATATAACGACTCATGCGGCGGCTTTACGATATGCGGATGCCTGCTTACCTGTTTTGTTCGATGCGTTTAAGAAAAGGGGAAGTACCCTGGTTGTGGCATTATCCGACCATGGAACCTGCTATGGCGAAAACGGATATCACCGGCATTGTGTTGCTCATGAAGTAGTTTATACGGTTCCGTACAAGCATTTTATATTATGAAAAGCATACCACAATATATTCATTATATGTATAGTTATCCGCATAAAACGGCATACCGTACATTTGATGTTCCCGTTAACCTGTCTACCTATCTCAATAAGGTCGAAAACAAGGACGCCACCCTCTATTTTCATATACCTTTTTGCCGGTATAAATGTGGTTTTTGCAATTTATTTTCCCGGCAGGGATATAATGAGCAACTTATTTCGTCTTATTTAGATGCTATGAACAGGCAGGCCAGACAACTATCTGCGCTAACAAAAAAAATCCGGTTCACATCCTTTGCCATTGGCGGCGGAACGCCTTTGATATTAAATAAATTGCAACTAAAGCAATTGCTCGAGATTGCTTCACTCTTTAACGTTGACCCGCAACATACATTTACGTCGATAGAAACATCACCCTCTTTTGCCGACGAGGAGATACTTGAAATTTTGGCGCAAAAAGGTGTAAAACGGATGAGTATTGGTATACAAAGTTTTGATCCCGCTGAGTTACGTGCGGTAAAAAGGAATGTTCCGGTCGGGACATGTCTTTCTGCCCTGGAAACCATTAAAAAATTATCATTCCCTCAATTTAATATAGACCTGATCTATGGCATTGAAGGGCAAACCATGGAAAGTTTCCTGGATTCTGTCCGGCAGGCATTATCCTATGATCCTACCGAATTGTTCCTTTATCCGCTTTATGTACGGCAGGGGGTACAAATACATACAAAAGAAAGGAATGAATTGCTATATAAGATGTATTTGTCAGGTAGGGATGAATTAATGAAACAGGGATTTAAACAAACGTCGATGCGTAGATTTGTCAGAGATAATACCCTTTCAAATGATCCGGAGTATTCATGCGGAGACGAAACGGTTATTTCGTGTGGATGCGGAGGGCGGAGTTATATGGATAACCTGCATTATGCAACGCCTTATGCCGTAGAGCAAAACCGCATTTCCGATATAATTGGCGAATATATCACAACGTCCGATTTCACTCAGGTACACACAGGTTATATATTATCCGAAGATGAACAGAAAAGAAGATTCATTATTAAAAACCTGATGTATTATCGTGGGTTAGATAAAAAAGAGTACAGGGAACGATTCGGCGAAGAGCCGGAGCAGCTTCTGTTCGATAACCTGAAAAATAAAGGGTTTATTTACGACTCAAACGGGTTTATACGGCTTACCCCGATCGGTATGGCATTTTCGGATGATATAGGGCAACAATTTATTTCACAAACGGTCAGAAAAAAAATGACTGAATATTCTTTGCAATGAATGCGATCCGCAACATATACTTCCGGAGCGGCCTTCGTTCATGCAATTATCATTGTTCTTATTGTTCCTTCGGAAGGAAAAACGGGCAGGCAGATCATGTAAACGATCAGCTTGTTGTAAATCGTTTCTATACTAAGATAGCCGCCATGAATGATCCGTTGCGGATCATGTTGATACCGTACGGCGAAGCGCTGATTCATGATTATTTCCGTACGTTCATGTTTGAATTATCCAGACTGCCGCATATACAGGGTGTTTCCTGTCAGACAAACCTGTCTTTTTCAGACAAACTGTTTGTGAAGCAGATCACTAACGCTTCTGCAGATATAGGAAAAATCAAGCTATGGGCAAGTTATCATCCTGAAATGGTTCCGGTAGATATCTTTATCCGCAAAGTGCATTATTTGTACCACTGTGGAATAGATATATGTGTAGGGGTGGTGGGTCATTCAAGCAATAAAGCAATTATCGGAGAGCTGAGGAATAAGCTGGATCGTAGAATTTATCTTTTTATCAATGAGATTCAGGGTAGTAATGAAAAATTGTGTGCTGAAGATATAGATTTTTATAAAAGCATTGATCCATTTTTCCTGTTCGACCATAAAAATGCAAAAGCCGATATGAAGAATTGCCGTGGCGGGAAAGATACGGTTTTTATCGACAAAGCGGGTAATATACATCCCTGTCCACGCAATCCCTATAAGATGGGAAACCTATATTCGGATACAGTAGAAGTACCTATAACTCCGGTTTGCAGGAACAAAAGATGCGATTGTTATATTGCGTATAGTAACCTGCAAAATGCTTCATTACAGTCCATGATGGGAAACAGTATTTTGTGGCGTATCCCGGAAAAGCGGAAAGTAAAAGCGATATTTTTCGATATTGACGGCACATTAACCGATAGTAAGGGTATGGTTCCTGCTAATTACGGGGATTCATTGAATCAGCTTTACAACGAAGGTATTTCTCTGTATCTGTCTACTGCTTTACCGTTGCAACATGCCAAAAACCGTTTAGGCAGGCTGTTCTCCCTGTTTAAAGGAGGTGTTTTTGCCGACGGCGCTCATTTGCGGTATAACGGCACGGATGAATATTTTCCTGTAGATACTGTCTCAGAAATAGACGGATTACCCTGTCGGATCCGCAGTTATACGTATAAAAATCGTATTTACAAATATACAATGACATTCCCTACCATAGAGGCAGCCAATCTATGGAAACATACAATTGATCAGTCACAATACCGGGTAACAGTGGAGGGACGCCTGCTGACACTTGTCCATACAGATGCCGGCAAACAAGAGGGTGTTACAAAGATCTGCCTTAACACACGCATGAATTTAAAAGAAGTGGCTGCCATAGGGAACACACTGCATGATTGGCCGATGTTGTCGGTAACCGGCTACCCCTGCGCTGTAATGACGGCGAATGATGAATTACAGGGTTTAGTCAAATACGTGATCAATCCGGATCACTTATCCCTGTTTTTTACCTCACTATAATTTCGTCTATCATCAGATAAGCCTTCTCGCCTTTCTTCTCGTGCCATTCGGGAAGAGTTTTAACAGCTCCTGCGATTATTTTAATGAAACGTGTTTTCACCGCTTCCTGTAATTTCACCGCTTTACTTTCAATATACGGATTGCAATGTTCGGTTCTGTGTCCGTAATTTTCCGTATGAACTTCCTTAAAGTTGGTTCCGTCATCAGAAACCAATACTTTGATATGTACGGGATCAAACAGGTTTCCACGGGTATTGACGTAGGTATCCATATGAACGGAGGATACTTCCGTTACATCCTCAAGGTCAATCACAGCTTCGCAATCCGTACCCAGGAATCCGATCCATGTACCGGTACGGTAACTTGAACGTGCCCCCTTCTTACCATCGACTAAGGTGGATGCTCCGTCAAATGTGTACCGTTCATGGGGTTCGTATGCAAGGGTAATGGGTTTATTAACTGCTTTATGACTTATTTTTTCCTGCGAAGGGTTATCTTCGGATACGTTGAAAATATATTTGGAGTTTTTGTATTGCAGCCTGTCTAATAAAAGGGACAATTTATATAAACGTTCCACAAAATAATTGAAATCCTTTTCAACAGGATTTGTCCATACCGTTTCGGCTAAAGCACACATACGCGGCAAAAGCATATATTCCACATGGTCGCTGGTAGGCATATATTCCGTCCAAACATTTAGCTGCGCCCCCAATATATGTTTTTTCTTGTCTTCACTTAATTCCGCGGGCATGGGGTCGAACGAATATACCTTATCCAGTTCAGTAAGCCATCCGTACGTAAAAGGCTCATTATCTACATCAGGTGACTGATAATAGTCCAGATATACATATTCTTCCGGCGCCATAATGACATCGTGCCCTTTTTCGGCTGCATGAACACCGCCTTCCATACCCCGCCACGACATAATGGTGGCGTTAGGCGCAATGCCTCCTTCGATGATTTCGTCCCAGCCAATAATGGTTTTCCCGTTTTCACGTATCATTTTTTCCACACGGGCGATAAAATAACTTTGGAGTTGTTCTCCTACACTATGTTCCTTGGTTTCCCTTATACCCAGTTCTTTTACTTTCGCCTGACACCGTGGACATTCCATCCATTTATTTTTCAGACATTCATCCCCGCCGATATGGATATATCTGGAAGGGAAAAGATCTGATACTTCCTTAAATACATCCTCAAGGAAAACAAATACCTCTTCATTTCCGGCGCAAAGCACATCTTCAAAAATTCCCCATCCACAGGCTACCTCATACGGGCCGCCGGTACAACCAAGCTGGGGATAAGATGTTAAAGCCGATAACGTGTGGCCCGGTATATCTATTTCGGGAATTACTTCGATATGCCTTGCTTTCGCATAATTAACTATTTCCCTGATTTGCTGTTGGGTGTAGAACCCCCCATGCGGAGTATTATCATTCTGGTCGGTGTGCCTGCCGATATTGGTATGCTTCCGTTGCGAACCTATACGGGTCAGTTCGGGGTATTTTTCAATTTCAATACGCCATCCCTGATCGTCGGTTAAATGCCAGTGAAACACATTCATATTGCATAGGGCGATTACATCGATGTATTTTTTTATAAAATCGACGGGGTAAAAATGGCGCGCCACATCCAGATGAACTCCCCTGTGTGAATAAATCGGGTAATCGGTTATTTCGGCGGCCGGGAAATCAATAATATCTGCTGAATAGGCCGGTATAGATTTTCGTAATGTTTGAATGCCGTAAAACGTACCGGCTTCGGTCGATCCGTTTATGGATATCATGGAATTACCGATAATCAAGCGGTAGGATTCTTTGTTCGCGTTGTCGAAATTTGCATTCAGGACAATGCAATCCTCCGTTTGGTAGGCTGTGGATATTTCGAGGTGATAACCGGTAATCTGGTAAATATATTCAGACAGTAGTACAGCGGCCGTATGTAATTTATCATTATCCGCAGGATAAATAATTTGGGTTGACCGGGTGAGTGTAAACGTTTCACCGTTATTCTGCATCTCCACCTTCTGGGGTAAAGGAATGACCTGGTAATCGGCAACGGAAAAAGACCGGTTGCTTCTGGAGCATCCGGTGATAACTATTATCAATAAAGTGAAATACAATAGTCTGAGCATATCTATCCTGACTTAAATGCCTATTTTCTGATTAAATATGATCAAAGATACAATCAATGATTAAATAAAATCCCATATTCCTTGTTTAAATGCACCACCACAACTTATCCGGAAAAAATGCCTTCAGCCTTCAGTTGTGTGTAAGTGTCTGTTTATTAGCCTTTATGGCTGAAGGGTATGCTGTTCTACCCTTCAGGATAGGAAACAATAAAATGGTGGTAATGTTTATTTCAAAAGTTGGTGACGATTGTATGAAAACATCACCAACTCTTTATTAAAACATTACCGACTTTTGAGAAAATGATTGTGATGTTTTTATTGGTTTGTAAGGTGAACCGGGACGGGAGCTATTTCAGCCGGGATGCGTCCCGTTTATTTTAGGACGTGTCCCGGCTGAAACCTGACCTGAAGCCAGGTAAACTGTTTCCTTTCAGGATTATGTGCTGATATATAGTTGGTTAAAAACCGGCTGAAGGCTGAAGGCAGGTTTATGAATAAAGTTAGGGTATGCAAACAGGTGTTCCAAACCGGAACACCTGCCTTAAACATAAGGGAACATCAATAAACCATAAACAATCTTTCCCTTAAAAAACTACATTGATCAGGAATTGGTTAATATTGTCAGTTGTTAGTTTAAACTAATAAGCGATTACCGGTTACTCCATAAATTAAAATGGGACAAAAGGATACTGATTTATTCTTAATTCCTTAACTACTAATGAATGAAATGATGGATAACTTTTTTAACTTCTGTTTTTATGTGTTAGGGTGAATAAGCATAATTGCCGTTCCTCCTCCGGGAGCCTGTGGTATAGTAAGGTTGGTTTCGGAAGTTATTTCCATTTCTTCAATTTCAATGGGATAAGGATTGGTTTTGTAATGGGCATCTTTACCGTCTCTGAATATCTTAGCCTTATATTTGACCCCGTTTTCCAGAAAAGCAAAACCCAGGTTCAATGTTCGCGCTTCAGCGTTTGTAATACTGCCTATAAACCAATTCCGGCTTTCACGGTCTTTACGGGCAATAGTAACATATTCTCCTATTTTAGCATCCGGAACAACCGTTTCCGACCAGTTGGTGGGACAGGATGTAATAAATTCAAATGCAGGATTGTTTTCGTAATTTTCAATCATCTCGTATGCCGTCTTCTGCGGACTGTAAATCACTACGCTTAAAGCTAATTGCTTGGCAAGGGTAGTCCATACACGAGTATCGGGAAATACCGGATTCTCAAAAAGAAAGGTTCCCGGGGTAAAATCCATAGGGCCTGCCAACCCACGTGTAAAAGGAATAATGGTTGTATGTTCGGGAGGATTGCCTCCGTCAGTAGACCATGCATCCCATTCCTGTCCGCGTACCCCTTCCTGCGTCATTAAATTGGGGTAGGTCCTTTGAAGTCCTGTCGGCATCACCGGTTCATGATTGTCGATCATAATCTTATATTTTGCTGCGGTTTCGATTACCTTTCTATAATGACGAACGCCATACTGACTGCTGTTTCTTTCTTTGCCGTCTAACAACGGGCTGACATATCCTGTTTTAACTACGCTTACTCCATATTTGTTATATAAAGCAAAGGCCGAATCCATTTGGGATTCATAATTCAATGTTGCTCCTCCCGTTTCGTGATGACCTATCAGGCTTACCCCCTTAGAAGCCGCGTACCGGGTAACTTCTTCCAGGTCGAAATCGGGATAGGCAGTGGTAAAACTGAATTTATCGCCTTCCACCGTCCAGTTGTTTTCCCATCCTGTATTCCATCCTTCTACGAGTACGCCGCTGAAGCCGTGTTTAGCCGCAAAGTCTATATAGCGTTTTACATTTGCGGTGATTGCCCCGTGTTTAGGTCCCGTAGTCCAGGTATACTTCTCCATATGCATTCCCCACCAGATACCGATGTAGCGTCCCGTCTTAATCCAGGAAGTATCGTTTATCCTGTTGGACTCATTCAGGTTGAGCATCAATCTCGACAATAAAAGATCACCGAGGCTTCCCGCTATTATAATGGTTCTCCAGGGTGTCACACCGGGAGTTTTCATAAAGACCTTTTCTCCCGTGGACCAGGGTGTGAGATAGACTTTTAATTTGGAAGTCCCGTTCTGGGGTGTCAGGTTCATCGAAGCATAATCGGTCAGGTTCGCTTCATGTACCGCAAGGAAAAGTCCGTTTTCCGTCTCGATAGTTAACGGAGTAGATACCGTATCGATCCGGTTCAGCGGTTTAGGTTCGTATAATGCTTCATAGTAGTTTGCGCCATAAGGTATCGACCATGATTTATGAGCTTCTGTAAAATTAAATTCAGTGTTTTCATCGATTATGGTAAATTCTTTCATATTTTCCTGAGCGGGGAATTCATAACGGAAGCCGATGCCGTCGTCGAATACACGGAAAACAATGTCGAATTTTCTTTTTAGCCCTTCGCTTTCTTCAACACTTACAATCATTTGATTATAGGTGTTATCAACCGTAATCTCTTCACCCCATACCTGTTCCCATGTTTCACTGAAAGAACTATGGATTACTTTTGAAATATGTACGTTCTCAAAATTATTTGTTTTGAAAGTAAAACCCAGAAAAGATTTATCCAGGACAGGAGTGTTATTTTTCGAAATGCTGTAATAAATGCGTCCGTTTTCTTCTCCGGCCTGTACGGTAATTTTCTTATCGGGAGAAGTTACCTTTGCTTCTTCCATGCTGGTACAGGAAAAAAAGAAAAGGGTCAGTGTCATTATGTATATATATGGTTTCATGAGCGGATTTGATTAATTATTGATTTCCTTTAATTGGTCCATAGCCTTTTCACTTTGAAGGGAAATAAAGTAATAATAAGCCTGCAGAAGCTGTTTTTTCTTTTCTCCGTCTTCACCCGATTGCTTCTTTGAATTAAAATACGAATAGATCGCTTCCAGATGTGATTTATTGTAAGCCACGCCTGTAAAACGCTGAATGCTTTCCAGGAAGATGTACCCGAATTCCTGGGTAGGTTCGATCATCGTACCTTCCCCGAAATCATTCCAGGTAATGAGTTGCAGGTATTTCATATTTTCATCCTGCGCCATTTTTAATAACCTGTCGAATAACCGGCCGTTTTCATGATCGATACGATTCAGTACGGTATTGCCCCAACCTCCTTCTTTATAATAATCATGGAATCCGGGGTAAGCTCCGCCGATAAACTCTTCAAATCTTTCCTTTTGCCGGTATTTGGTTTTCATACCTTCTTCATCACCATCTACCCATATGTATTCGCCTATACCGTTTTTGAACTGGTCGTCGTTTACCATCGAAGAATGATAGCATAGCGGGAAAAAGGCGGGTTTGGCGGGTAGGTATTGAAATACCTTATTCCAGTCGGAGGGTGTCTTAAGTATGATGGGGCCGAAGTTCAGTAACAACGGGTTGTTATCAATCTTAATGTAATTGCTTTTCTTAAAGAAATTCTTTTCCAGATATTCCATATCAGATACGGCCTGGCTAATCCTTAATGCGTGGTTGTCGAATCCGTTTTCGAGCGTACGGTCTTCGTACACAATTGCAAAGTCGAGCCCTACTTTTTCCAGTGCAGCGACAATGGCTTCGGTATTTCTACGGTTCTCTGCATAATCGGCATAGTTGCGCGTACCATACCAGTCTATCAATATACCGTCTATCCCGGCATATTTCATCAGCAGGAAATGATACTCCAATACATCTGTATCGCTTGATGCGTACGGGCCTATCAGCGGATAGTAATGGGCGGCTATTTGTCTTTTACCGTTAGCGTCTGTTATGTCGGGATTGCGGTTGGCCATTGTCCAGTGCTGCCCCCATTTTCCGCCGCCTGTCGTTTTGTCTTCAAACCAGGGCATATAATGCACCCATACTTTCATGGGGTTCGATTTGGTCACTGCTACCGGTTCAAACGTTTCGAGTTCGTTTCCGTTTCCCCCGCCGGTATCCGGATTATCATCGCCGCAAGCGATGAAAAGGATAAAAGTGAGGGTCGCTATTATCGCTGTTCTTATCATAATCTATGTTTTGTTTTGCATGTTTATCTGCTTGCGGAAGGTAGTCAACAGGCAATGCCTTGGATGTGATTGCCTGTTGACTTTTGTTCTCTTTATTTATCTCCGGAGTTACCGAGATATATGCTTATCTGTATCCCGGGTTCTGTACCAACTTGCTGTTTTTATTGATTTCCTGTTGGGGAATAGGGAAAAGCGCTGTATGTTTATCAGCCGGATCGGCCGGTTTTTCCCACCATGCTTCGAAGAATGTGCCGAAACGGATGTTGTCGGTCCTGCGGCGATTCTCGAATACAAATTCACGGCGTAACTCTTCATCGATAAATGCCAGGTCTATCGTTTCCGGCGTATCCAGTCCTGCACGGCTGCGTACCTGTTCCACAAATGTGCGTGCCGCAGCAGGATTACCCAACCGTACATAGCATTCCGCCTGCATCATTAAAGCTTCGGCGTAACGCATCAATACATGGTCATAATCGCGCTCCCAGGCATCTCCTTCTTTATCTTCATATTTACTTAAGCGTCCGCCTTCATTTTGCTGCGATTCTTCAATATTGGTAATTTCTTCCGTGTAAATAAGCGGATTGCCCGATGCCGGCATAATGATTGTAGAACCGGTACGAAGGTCAATCTGCGGACCCATCAGAATGGAATTACGACGGATATCATTTTCTGCAAAACTTGAATAAAGTCCGGGTTGCGCACATATACCGTTACCGCACCACTGGTAATTACCTGAGGCGGAGAAAGCAAACTTCTGTTCGTAATGGTAAGTCATTGACGCGAGGAAGTTGCCTATTGTTCCCATTTTACCATCATAAGGAATACTGAAGATAATCTCACGTGAAGTTTGATTTTCCGTTTTGAAACTTGAGAAATAATCCGGTTCCAACTGACCGGTTATCCGTGCGCAGGCTGTCAGGCAATCCTGCCAGCGGGCCTGTCCGATAAATACTTCGGAATTGAGGTAAAGGCGTGCAAGCAGCATGTTCGCCACATTTTTTGTTACGCGTCCGTAAGCGTTTTCGGGCAGATAATCCAGATTTTCCAGCAATTCGTTTTCTACAAAACGGTATACTTCTGCACGCGGGGAAGTTCCGGGGGCTTCGGTCACTACATATGACGTATCTACAGGTACATTGCCGAACCAGTCCAGCAGATTGTAATAATAATATGCGCGGAGAGCTTTTAACTCTGCATTAAGGGGACGGCTTGCCACAGGGTCTAATCCGGATTGCTCCACCTGATAAAGGATGGCGTTTGTTGAAGCAATACCATTGTAACAATATTTCCATAAGGCCCATATTTTGGGGTTATCGGCATTCCATGTATGGCGTTGGATGTCGAGGTACACACCGTCGTCGTACCAGTCGCCACCTACGCGGGTGGGTATAACACATTCGTCGGATGCAACCGAGGGAACAAAGAATACGAATTCGCTTGTCGGGTAAAAGTTAATACCGTCTGTTGCACCGCCCCGTAAAGAGGAGTAGGCGCGGCCGACGATTGTTTCTATTTCAGCTTCCGTTTTCCCGTAATCGGAAGAATCCACTTTGTCGTAAAGGTTTTCCGACAGATCTGTACAAGCGCTTATCAGCAAAGTAGCGCATGCAACGGATATAATTGATTTTATTTTCATAACGTTTTTATTTCAAATGGATAAATTAAAAAGAGAGGTTAATACCAAACAAGAATGTGCGCGCACGTGGATAATAATAATTATCTGCGATTTGCGAATCACCTATAGATTTGTCGATTCCCGGGCTTAATAATCCGCTGATGTTTACTTCGGGATCGATACCCTTATATCCTGTGATGACAAACAGGTTTTCTCCTGTTGCATATAAACGGATACGGCTGAACCAATCGTTTTTAATAGGCAAGGTATATCCCAGGGTTATATTCTGCAAACGGAGGAAATCGCCTTTTTCAATCCAGTAGTCCGAGAAGACCGGACCTTCGGTGATATTCGTGCCTATCCACGAATCCAGTACATTATAGGCCGGCAGACGTCCGGGGTAGCTGATGTTCATAGCCTGGGCGTTCAGAATCTTTTGTCCGAACATTCCGTTAAAGGCGAAGTTCAGGTCAAAATCGCGATAGGTGAAATCCATAGCCAGTCCAAGGGTAAGTTTGGGCTGGGCATTTCCGAGGTATTGGTTGATTACATTGCCTTCGGCATCCTTTTCAAGGATAAATTTGCCCTCTTCGTCGATTCCCAGGCATTTAGGACCCCAGAATGAACCTACGGCATATCCTTCCCTCAGGGTTTGGGTATATATCCCCGACATACCTGTCAGTCCGTGCAGGCTACCTGTGGAAACGGCATCTGTCTGATAAATATCATTTGAAAGTTTATCCACCTTCTGTGAGTTATGTGCCAATGTCAGGTTGGCATTCCATGTAAAATCATTATTACGGATGATATAACTACCCAATGTCACTTCAATCCCTTTATTCGTAAGGTCGCCAACGTTTGCCATCATTTTATCATATAAATAAGGAGGCTGCGGGACATCATACAGGTACAGCAGGTCGGATGTTTTTTTGATATATCCGTCGAGCGTTACATTCAGGCGTTGAGCTATGGTGAAGTCAAGACCGATATTCGTCTGCGTAGTCGATTCCCATTTCAGGTCCGGGTTCGGATTCTGTGTAATTCCATATGATTGTTTCCATGAATCGGTTGCCTGGTCATAATAAGCGCCGCCGGTTCCTGTTCCCATTAATGATAACGACCGGTACTCCCCGATACCGTCCTGGTTACCGNNGTAATTTCAGGTTATCCAGCCAGTCGCGGGTTCCTTCCATAAAGCCTTCTTCCGATACCCTCCATGCTGCCGAGGCAGAAGGGAATGTACCCCATTTGTGGTTTGCACCGAAGCGGGAAGAACCGTCGCGGCGAACCGTCACCGTGAACATATATTTATCTGATAGCACATAGTTTACACGTCCGAAGAAAGAGATAAGCTTTGATTCTCCTTTATAAGAATTCACGTCATTCAGACGGAAGTCGTTACCGGCCTGCAGGTTATTATAATCAAAAAGGTTAGTATCGAATCCTCTTCTTTCCGAACCGAAACCTTCATACATATTCTTTAAATAAGAATAACCGCCCATCAGGCTTAGCCTGTGGATCGTATTGAATATTTTATCATAGGTCAGGTAGGTTTCCAGCTGGTAATTGCTGTAATCGGCTAAACTGCGACGTGCAAAACCTTTGTCCGTTATTCCTTCAAAGGCATAAGAAGGTGTGAATAATCGTCCTTGCTGGGTGTTGTATTCATAAGAACCGTTTACGATCCCTTTTAACCCGTCGATAATATCCAATTCTGCTTTTGCGTATGTCAACAGGCGGGTACGGGTCTGGTCGTCTTTACGGTTGTTCATCAATTCAACGGCATTGTTGTTATTGGTACCCCCGATTTGGGTGTATTCGCCGTTCTGCATGACAGGCAGGGTAGGGTTGTGGTTGTAGGCCCTTTCGTAGATGCGCATGTCTATCGGATTGTATTTATCCGTATTGGCATGGATGCTTGCTTCCAGTTTCAGCCGGTTGTTAAGCCCGTATTGATAGGCGGTAAGCCCACCGGATAAACGGCTTAGTTCACTTGTTTTAATCACCCCTTCAGTGTCGAGGTAGCTGAATGAGGCCCTCAATCCGTTACGTTCGCCGCCACTGGTGAATGAAACATTGTGCGAATGAGAAATGGCGGTCCGTTGAAGTTCTTTCTGCCAATCCGTATCGCCGCCGTAGTCTATGGCTCCGGTAATATTATTTTCGCGTACGTATTCCCTCCATTGGTTAGCGGATAGCAAATCAAGATTCTTGGCGGTGTTTCCGATCGCTACATACCCGTTATAACTCATTGAGAAACCGGGATTCTCACGGTTGGTCGTTACAATGATAACACCATTTGCACCTCTTGAACCGTATATGGCTGCTGCTGATGCATCTTTTAAAACGTCGATAGAAATGATCTCACTCGGCTGGATTGTATTCATATCGACACCTGGAATTCCGTCGACAACAATAAGCGGCTGGTTGCTTGCCGACAGGGATGTTCCGCCGCGTAACCGCATGGATGAACCCTGGGTCGGGTCACCACTTGCCTGTACCACTGTAAGACCGGCTACTTTACCTTGCAATAATTGTTCGGCTGAGGTGATCACTCCCTGCTTTAAGTTATCGGAAGAAACAGAAGTGATCGCTCCCGTGAGGTCTGATTTGCGCATGGTTCCGTAACCGATACCAACTACTGTTACGGCATCCAGCATGATGACATCTTCTTCCATCTCTATATTGAGTACCGGTTGTGCGGCAACCGTAACGGTGGTATAACCGATATAGGATATGGTAAGTGTTTCCCCGCGATTGGCTGTTAGAGTGAATTTGCCGTCATAGTCGGTGATTGTTCCGGTTCCTGCCGATGAGGCTATACTTACCCCGATTAACGGCTCCCGGTTATTATCGACAACAGTACCCGTTACTGTTATCTGTTCCTGTGCATAAGCTGAATTGATGAAGCAGATACATGACAGCATCATCAACAATACAATTTTCTGAATATTTTTCATTGTGATATTATTTTACAAGGTTATCAACTGCTACCAATGGTATATCCCCTTCATAAATGATCCTTTCATTCTGGTCGTTGATCACCACTTTGATAGTGGATATATCCATTCCTTTAAATTCTGAGGCGATATTGATAAAAGCGCGCTGACGTGTCATGGCTCCTTCCATTTCACCTGTAAGGGTTTTAGAACCTCCCGTAACGGTGTAGGATAAACGTTGGCCCCTGTCGTTATTGTCACGTGTGATGATCAGAATATCGTCGCGGCTTATTTTTAAAGGGAAGAATGACAAACTTGGCGGTAGCGGTTCAGGTGCGCCCGGCGCAATGATCTTATAATCCGGTGATGTACCCGCCCAGTCCGGATTGGCATCGTCGCCGTTATATTTGACAGCAAGGAATACGACATTTTCCATTTCGTATTCTTCGGTTACACCGAAATAAGTTTCAGGTACAAAATCCTTTTTGTAGATACCGTTACCCAGGTGACGGAATAAGGTCTTTTCGCGTATTTCGGGTAACCAGGCCTGGAACTCCTGTTTGGCGTCCCAGTCGTTCAGTCCGCCATGCATATGTACGGTTGACGGAGCCGGATTAAAACCTTCCACAACATTTGAATTGAAAAGAATGGATAGTGTACTTCCCAACTGGAAATCAGCCGGAGCGTAATCAAACTCTTTTCCACTGCTTACGAAGTTTCCGATATAATCTACTTTCGGAATAGCCAACGTTCCTGTTAATTTAACAGCATCGAGGTCCCTGATCAGGAAGTAGAAATTGGTTTCCGGATTTGCGATTATTTCCTCTGCCGTCATCTTGAAAAACTCAGTTGGGGTAAATGTAATACTCCATACCCTGTCGCCGTCGTATTGAAGAGGTATCGGCTCATTGGTAGGATTGGTAGGTGCCCATATCCACATGTAAAGGTTTTCGCCATCGGCTACATCCGACGCGCTTGCAAAATCGAAATACCAGGTAACCTGTTCGTTCATTGCATATACTGCCGGAACGGTCCACATCCTGTCCGGATCATTAATTGCCGACGCTTTAAATCCTACGAATGACAACAGTATACATCCGATAATGCTATATATTAGTTTCTTCATAAGGCTTATTGATTAGTGTTTGATAATTTGTACTGGTAAGACACAAAGGGTACACCGGCCGAACTGCGGGTCAGTTTCAGTTCCATAGTCGGGGTTGCTCCCGGTACGGATACAACTCCCAACCTTCCGGTCATCGATGTTTTTCCTGCGTCTGAATAAAGATTGATCACCGGCGCTGTCCCGTTGGCATTTGGAAAAGCCGTATCTAAATCCCAGTATCCGCTTGCGGGAATCAGTTCGGGTGCGGAACCGTTCACCTGGTAAGAAACAGGTTGGTTGTTCTCGTCAACTTCCAGGACAATGTTGAAGTTGTCGAAATTGAATTGTCCGAAAAGGCTGATTTCATCGGGAGTGATTCCGGCCGTTTTTGCGGTTTCGTCGATTTGGATGACATCGGTCAATCTCCAGGTTCCCTTGACTTTTTCATAGAGGGTGATAGGCGCAACATATTTCCCATCGTCCGTGTCGTTACACGATACAAAAGAAAACGTGCAGATCAACAATAGAAGTGCAATTAATTCTGTTGTTCTTTTCATGATGATTAAATTTTTAATAAATAATAGTATATAAACAAATTTTCACTATCAGTGTTTCCTGCCGGTATAAGGTAGCGGAAACCGGCATTCGTCTTTTAAGCAAATGTATCGGGTAAGGACTTCCGTTCAGGCAAGTAGAAAAAAAATACAAATAAAAAAAAGATGTTTTAGACTTTAAATTGTTGTAAATTAAGGAAGTGGTGTGGTTTGGTTTTTTGTAAAATATAAATTTATTATTAAGGCATATAATATAATTTACATGAAATTTGAGCCTATTTTCATAATTTCCTTTTCAAACTCATCCCGTGGAACAAGCGATTTATTCCGGTAGCGTGAACGGTAATTATAAATGGTAGCAAGGGAATAGTTAAGGAATTCCGCAATCTTCGTACTGTCGTCGATACCTAATCTGATAAGGGCGAAGATACGCAACCCCGTCGTAAGTTTTTCATTTGATTTAAGAACCACTTGTTCTTCGTTGGGTAAAAGTTTGTTGAATTTCTCTACGAAATCGGGAAACAATTTCAAAAATGAGTCATCGAAATTAGTATAGAACTCCTCCCGTTCGTCTTCAATAAATTGGGTAGAACGGATCATCTTATAGAGTTCTTCCGCTGTACTTGTTTTAGCTTTATTAAATATCTTTTTCTGATATTTTTCCATTTTCTCAATATAGGCAGAGCATAACCCCAGAAAATGACCGACATATTCTTCCTTTATCAGGTTGGTTTCGGCGAGTGCGTGGTTGGCTTCTTTCAGTTTTTGGTTATAGGTTTTCAATTGGTCGTTAATCTCACTGATCTCTTTTTTAGCCCGGGATACTTTCTTTATTTCACGGATAATAAAGAAAATTCCGATCAGCAGTCCGAGTGATAATATACTGATGATAACCAGCAGCAGCTCGAGTTTTCTTTGTTGTTTGGCTTTATCGGTCTGGTAAGCTTTATCGATAATAGGCAGTACGCGCGAAGTCTGGAAATTCCGTATACGTGCATTATAAAAGTTGGCGTCTTCCATGCTTTTCTTAATGTACGCGTTCGCCCTGCTTATATCACCTTCTTCGTAAATTAATGTGGATAATGTACGGAGAGAGGCGTTTTCCATGATATTACCTTTAATATCCGATAAAGCGGATAAAGCGAGGTATTCTTTCATTTTCTGCAAATCTCCGTTTACATCATATAAAAAAGATAATACGGCTGTAAGGATGGAGTAGGCCCTTGTTCCGATGTTGGCCTGCGGCAAATAATTATACAACACCTGTTCAGCCTTATCCAATTCGTTATTATTAATATAACGGATACCATAATAAGAGGCATATTCATAACTGCTGATGGGTAATACGTTTAAGAAAGCATTTTGATAATAATCTCTTTTTTGTGCAAAGGATTCGTCTGGGTATCCGTCTTCAAAAAACTCGATACGGTAAACATATATCTCATAAAATGCCCTGTAATATTCAATCTGCTGTGCGGGTGTCAAAGATTCTTCCTCTATGCTGTCCATTAGTTCAAGGGCTTCATGGAACATAACGGCTTTAGATAATATGGAAGCTAATTGTATCCTGCTATCGGTAACCCAACTTTTATTCCCCGATTCTTCCGCAATAGACAGCCGCCTCAACGCATACAGCCTCGCCGAATCGCAACGGTAAAATTCATATTCATTCGTTAACCTGCTACACAGCGTGAATCTGTCTTCAATCGTTAAATCCGGTTGGTTAAGTCGTATTTTTAATCCCGAAATGGTTTCTTCCTTTTGCTCTTTATATTGTTCCTGATTGGCAATGGCTCTGTCAAGCTCAGTTAATAAAGTATTTAATCGTTTATTATCCTGGGCGTGTGTACATATGCCTATAGTGATCAGAATAGCCGAAAATATTATTTTGCAGGCCATCTTTGAAATCGCGTAATTCATATGCGCAATTTAGCGATATTATTTGACCTTCGGAAAGAAGAGCCTGTTTTTAAGTTTTCTCCTTAACTTCAAAGGAGCTAAGCGGCTGATAACTCCTTGGCTCCTTTACCTACTTATTAACAGTTTCAATCTTATTTTGAAGACAAATACCGGCAAAGGTCAAACCGCCGCCAAAGCCAATCAGCAGTAACTTATCATTCATTTTTACTTTTCCCGATTGTATTCCCGAATACCATGCGAGCGGGATCGATGCCGCAGATGTGTTCCCGTAATTGCGTATGCTTTCAAGACATCTTTCCATGGGTATATCCAATCCTTCGCAGATCGCTTCGAGTATACGGATATTGGCGCTGTGTGGTATAAACCAATCGATATCATCTAATTTGAAATGGTTTTTATCAGCAAGTTCCCGTATTTTTTTTACTAATGTAGTAACTGCCCATTTGAAAACGGCGCGCCCGTTTTGATGTAGTTTATTGTCGGCAATAACCTCTATGCCGTTTATAAGTGCGCCCTGGCTGGATATGTATAATTCTTTACCCAATGAACCATCCGTTTCAGAAAGCGAATCGAATACATAGTTTTCCTCCGAAGCCTCAACGATTACCGCACCTGCTCCATCTCCGAACAAGATGCAGGATGTCCGGTCCGTAAAATCTGTTATTTTAGAAAGTGTTTCAGCCCCGATGACCAGTATTTTCTTATGGGAATTGGCAGCAATGAGGCCTTTTGCAAGAATTATACCATAAACAAATCCGGCACATGCCCCGCTGATGTCAAGGCATCCCGCATGAGGAATTTCAAACGCCGCCTGTATCCGGCTTGCGGTATTAGGGAATGCCTGGTCGGGCGTGCTGGTAGCAACAATGATAAAGTCTATAGTTTTCAGATCTGTATGATATTTTTCAGAAAGATTTTTTACAGCTTGTATACACAGATCGCTTGTGTATTCATTTTCATCCGCGTAAAACCTTTGTACGATTCCGGTCCGGGTCCGTATCCATTCATCAGTTGTGTCTACAATCTTTTCAAAATAAGCGTTGTCAATCATGCGTTGAGGCGTATAAATACCGATGGATCTGATTATAGCATTCATTGTCGTATTTTTTTAATTAAAGTTTCCATATTTTTTAATAAGAACATCACCCGGAACGGGAATGTTTTCTATTTCCAGGCCGATTCCCAATTCACCCGTGTTCCATCGTCACTTGAATATTCTTCCAATGATCCTTCTTTCGATTGAATAACGATATATACCATTTCTTCACCCGATGAATTCCGTAATCCTCTTTTGCCCTCCGGCGATACCCTCACAACACTTCCTTCTTTAACAGGGAAACAATCATTATCTACCTGAAATTCACCCTTTCCTTTAATGATGATATAGGTTTCCTCATTTTTATTGTGAATATGGAAATAACCAGGTTCGCTATGTGCCGGCAGATATTGGAATGATATCTCCGTGCCGGTGGATTTGGTATGTTCTTTAAGAAAAACCTTTCCCCTCACTTCGTTGCCGGATTTAGGATGGGGGAATGAATATTCCATAAGTTTATCCAGACTACCCATATCGATAGCTGTATAATTATTATTCTCAGAGATCTTCTCGACTACCTTCATTTTTTTATTCTAATTGATTTACAGATCAGCAAACATACGAATAAAGTTGGAAGAGTAATATGTTTTGCGGTAGTTTTGGTTTGCCTTATTTTGTAAGAAAAAGTGTTGATAGAGTTTCGGAATTGGATATTGGAAGTTTACTTTGTCAGGGAGAATCAATAGGTAAGGAAAGCAAATGAGTTTAAGGATAAAAGTAAAGAGCGGTACTTCAAAATGAAGCCCGCCCTTTACAGTTTATATAGTATTCACAAAGTTTCCGTTTAATATCCTCTGATAGCAGCAATGCCCGGAAGTGTCTTTCCTTCGATAGCTTCCAATAGTGCTCCGCCACCTGTGGAAACATACGAAACACCGTCGGCCAGACCGAACTTGTTAACTGCAGCAACCGAGTCACCGCCGCCCACTAAAGAGAAAGCTCCTTTTTTAGTTGCTTCTACTACAGCTTCGCCGACAGTACGGGTTCCGTGGGTAAAGTTTTCGAATTCAAACACACCCGTAGGGCCGTTCCATAAGATGGTTTTGGATTCTTTGATTACATCCGAGAAAATCTTTTCTGTTTCCGGACCGATATCCAGACCCTCCCATCCATCAGGTATTTCATTTACTTTACAAAAATCGGTTTTTGCGTCATTGCTAAAGCTGTCGGCAATTTTTGCGTCGACGGCGAGAACAAGTTTTACGCCTTTTTCCTCTGCTTTCTTCATCAGGTCGATCGCTAAATCCAGTTTGTCATTTTCAACGATTGAGTTACCGATCTTTCCGCCCTGTGCTTTTGTGAAAGTATAAGTCATACCTCCTGCAATGATGAGGTTGTCTACTTTATTCAATAAGTTTTCAATGATCTCGATTTTTGACGATACTTTAGAACCACCCATAATAGCGGTAAACGGACGGTTGATGTCGTTCAGTATTTTTTCTACGGCATTTACTTCTTTTTCCATCAGGTAGCCGAACATCTTGTTATCGGCATCGAAATATTCTGCGATCAGGGCAGTAGAAGCATGTGCGCGGTGTGCCGTACCGAAAGCGTCATTCACATAGCAATCAGCATAAGAAGCTAACTTTTTTGTAAATTCTTTCTGGCTTGATTTTACGGCTTTCTTGGCTGCAGCTTTTTCTTCGTCCGAAGCATCTTCGGCTAAACCTCTCGGTTTGCCTTCTTCTTCGGCATAGAAACGAAGGTTTTCAAGTAATAAGGCCTGTCCGGGTTTCAGGTTGGCCGATTTCGTAACGGCTTCTTCCCCCATACAATCGTTAGCAAATTCAACATTTACTCCCAACAGTTCGGAAACATGGCCTAAAATATGTTTTAATGAAAATTTATCCGTAGGACCTTTCGGACGGCCAAGATGTGAACCGATGATCGGGCTGCCGCCGTCGGCAAGTATCTTTTTCAATGTAGGGAGTGCCGCGCGAATACGGGTATCGTCAGTGATGTTGAAGTTCTCGTCGAGGGGAACATTGAAGTCAACTCTTACAAATGCCTTTTTGCCTGCGAAATTGTATTTTTCAATCGTTTGCATAACTATTGTATTTAAATTTGTAATAAATTATCACGTTAAACGCCTGCAAACTTACACAAAAATCTTTTATCAGAATGATAAGAATCGTTATAATTAATCAGTAAGTTTAAATCTGACACGTAGCCTTCCGTCGGTATAATCGCAGTTCAAAAATTTAAAATGGCCTATTTCGGAAGTATTGTTTACATGATCGCCGATGCAGGCGCAGGCATCATAATCGCCTACCCTGACAATTCGTAATGTTTCGCTTACGTCTTCGGGCAATTTGCTTAAATCGACAATACCGGATGCTTCTTCACGTGTGAGGTAATCGATGGTTACCGGAAGATGCCGGTCGATAACTTCATTCACCTTTCTTTCCACCTCGGCCATTGTTTCCGCAGTCGGTTCCTCAGCCAGCAAATAGTCGCATTTACTTTTTTTCTTTTCAATATGTGCATTTTTTGAACGCGGGCATCCGAACATGCGTACCATTGTCTGGTTTAATATATGCTCTGCCGTATGCATAGGCGGGTGCTCATGCTTATTGTGTACGTTTAAAGTGGGTTGGGTATTATCCATTTTTCTTCTTTTTAGTAATTATAAAAACAAAGGTAGATATTATGATCTGAATTGTTAAATACAAAATAATATAAATATAAATCTCCATAATGTGCTGTATGGATTTGTAATATTGTGTTTCATATATGTCGACAGATGCTTTCCAATTTTCCGGAGCATACATTAATATTTTCATATTATCTAAGATTTTATAAAGTGAGAAAAGTAAAATGACAAGGGAGATTAAAACAAATGGATAATAAATAAATCTACGCATTCTATTATATCGTTTTCTTTTGATTCCTTAGGTATCTAAATCAGCTGTATGCATTGATCCTTAGTTTTATTGTAAACTTAAATATGAATTTTGCTTCAGAAATTACAATTCCTTTAATAAAAATCCATATTCTTTCATTTCACTAAAACCTATTTTATTATAGAAATGATATGCACCAGAAGATCGTTCCGTGTTTAAAATAATATCACTAATCTTCTCATCTTTAAGTCTTTTTCCTATTTCTGCCATGAAGTATTTTCCCAATCCTTTTCCTTGTAATGTATGGTCAATGCATAACTGGTCAATAAAATACTCGTACCTTAACTCTCCGTTTTTTAACCACGGTTTAATAAAACCTATGGATATGCCGATTACTTTATTATTATCTGTTAATTGATATCCCTTGAAATTTGGTAAACCCGTAAATGCATTAAAAAAATCTATAACACCGCTTTTAGATTCAAAAATATCATTCCATGGTGGTTTTGAAAATACATCTATAAATAAATCTACTGATTCTTCAGTTAAGGATATATTGAAATCGGATATATGTACAGTCTGCAAATAATCTTTATTTGCTTGACTTGCTATAGAGTACTGATCCATATTTGCCTTTCTTTTTATTAATCGTACAAATATACTCTCAATTATCTATAATGAATGTGTCAATTAAATTTCATTTTTTTATGTTTCACCTTTCACCCGTTGGATATCTGTCAGATTAAAAGATGTTTACGGTGAAGGTGAAGGTGAAAGCGGTGAAACCTTTTTTTAAATTCCTGATTTAACGACTTGCTTTCTTTTGTGTTTGTATAAGGATTTTAATGGTGCCGCCTTGAACTTTTCATTCTTTCTTCTTTACTATTGATCGGCTCACCAAGGTGAGTCGATTGAACCACCTTGGTGAGCCGATCGTTCCACCCGGGTGGGCCGATCGATTCACCCGGGTGGGCCGATGAGTTTAAAGCAGCTGAAAAATATTTATTTAGGATGAAGGTATTAATGTTTATAATCTATTCATTTAAGATATACAGTAAATATACTTTGATAAGTTTTTCTTCAATAAAAAATGGACAACCAGGTGAATGCAGAGCGATAAGTATCTTTCACCTTTTGTTTTGTGTTATATGTCTGATATGTAGATTGTTATAGGTGTGGTGAAAGGTGAAAGGTAAAAAACGGAAAATGAAATGGAAGCTAAAAACAGCTCAAAAAGAAGAGAGGAGCCAAACCGGCTCCTCTCTTTGTTCAATTAATTAAAAAATGAATTAATAGGTATGGTCGTTTTCTGTCATTTCCTGACTGTTGATCTTACGCAGGTCCAATGCCCTCCAGGCATAATATATATAGGCCAGTACAAACGGAATCAAAAGCGATACATAACTCATCACCTTGAGTGTGAAAAAGCTTGAACTGCTGTTCTGTATCGTTAATGAGCTTTGCAAGTCGGCAACGGAAGGATAATATGCTGTATTGTTATACCCTGCACAAAGTAATAAAGCTAATACCGTAAGGACTGTTCCTGTTCCGGCAAACCATATTCCTTTATTCCAATCGTTAGAGAAAATCGTCTTTATTATTCCGAACAATACGGCTATGACTCCCAGCAAAAGAACAACCAGGATGGCAGGCATTTCAATGAAATTGGTCAGGTATTTGTACGGTTGCATAAATACCTGTTTTGTATCGGGATTTACAGCAAATCCGTCCTGCACCAATAAATGGATCAGGAAAGTGAGGAAGAATACAAGGAATAGCGCAGTTTCGATGATCAATTGTTTACGCGATTTCTTTTGTATTTCATCGTCGCTGATGTTATTAATGAAATATAACAGGGCAAGCACACGGGATAAAAAGAAAACGGCAAGTCCCAAACAAAGGTTCCATACAACGAATGCGGCTTCCAGACCGTGCCATGGAGTAGCCCATACGGAAATAACCGGCATGGCAATTTGTGTGATTTGTTCTTTGTTTACAATAAATTCTGCCCCGTTAAAGAAGGTGCCCACGGCCGTACCCAGTAATACGGGCCCTAAAATTCCGTTGAGGATAAGGAAAATCTGGTAGGTTTTTTTTCCTAAAAGATTCCCTTTCTTCGACAGGTATTCATAGGAAACCGCCTGAAGTACAAAACAAATTAATATAAGCATCCATACCCAATAGGCTCCTCCGAAACTTGTGGAATAAAACAGGGGAAAAGAGGCAAAGAATGCTCCTCCGAAAGTAACGAGTGTGGTAAAAGTGAATTCCCACTTCCTTCCGGTAGAATTCAAAAGCATTTTTTGTTGCAGTTCTGTTTTTCCTATGGTGAAAAGTAAAGATTGACCGCCCTGAACAAACAGAAGGAACACCAATAAGGCACCTAACAGTGATACAAGAAACCACCAGTAATGTTGTAATAATATATATGTACTATCCATAATGTTATTGTTTTAATGTTATTGTTCAGATACTTTAGGCCCTTTCTTTACCAATTTTGCCATAATACCTATTTCGGCAATGAGCAGAAGGGTGAATACCAAAAGGAACATAAAGAAAGTAATTTGTACGGATGATGCGTCCAGTTTTGAAACAGCTGCGTTTACAGGAAGGATATCCTGGATTGCCCAGGGTTGGCGTCCGACTTCCGCAACGATCCATCCGGCCTGTCCGGCTATAAAGGCAAGCGGGATTGACCATAAGCAAATCCATTGCAGCCAGCGTTTGTCATCAAATTTATCTTTATAAGACAACCATGAGGCAATGATGAAAAGCAGGATAAAGAAACCTCCCAGGATAACCATTATCCGGAACGAATAGAAAGTAAGCCCGATCGGCGGGATCAGATCTGTCGGATTCTTAATATATCCATAGCCGAAATAAGGGAAATTTTCCTTAAGCGTTGCCCTATGCATCTGTGCAGACGTTTCATCTCCGTTTTTCTTGGCCTGGCGGTAATCGGCCAGCGCTTTGATAGCCATCTGTCCGCGTACAATTTTTTCTTTTGCGGAAAGAGCCGTAGTTCCTTCTTTTGTCTGGTATCCTCCGTCAATCAGATTTTTAATACCCGGAACATATCCGTTAAGATCTCGTTCGGCAAGGAAAGACAACATTTTAGGAAATTCTATTTTAAACAACATCGGATCAACACCGTCGTTGTAGGCTTCTTTATTGGGGTTAAGCATCCCGACTCCGATTAAACCGATACCATTGCCTCCTTCATACAGGCCTTCCATAGCGGCTAATTTCATCGGTTGCTTTTGAGCTACCTGGTAACCTGAACCGTCACCGGTCCAAAGGGTTAATAGGGAAGCAACCAATCCGAATACGGAAGCTATTTTTATGCTTGCCAATGCAAATTCTTTTTCCCTTTTCTTAATAAGGAACCAACAACTGATTCCCACAACAAAAACAGCGCCTACGATCCATGCCGACAATACAGTATGGAGGAACTTGTTTATCGCAACGGGAGAAAGCGCCACTGCCCAGAAATCGAACATTTCGTTTCGTACAGTGTCGGGGTTGAACTCCATTCCTGCAGGATATTGCATCCATGCATTTGCTATAAGTATCCAAAGGGCGGAAAGGGTGGCGCCGGCAAATGTGAGCCAGGTAGCCGTAAGGTGGAAACCTTTGCTTACTTTGTTCCATCCGAAGAACATAACAGCTACGAATGTGGCTTCGAGGAAGAATGCCAATATACCTTCAATGGCTAACGGCGCACCGAAGATATCTCCAACAAACCAACTGTAATTAGACCAGTTGGTACCGAATTCAAACTCCATGATCAGCCCTGTTGCAATACCAATTGCAAAGTTAACCCCGAAAAGTTTCATCCAGAACCGGGCAGTCGTTTTCCAAAACTCATTACCTGTTTTGTAGTAAATAGTTTCCATAATGGCCTGGATAAGAGCCAGACCTAATGTGAGCGGTACGAAAAGCCAGTGATAGATAGCCGTCAAGGCAAATTGATACCTCGACCAATCAATAAGAGAAGTGTCAATACTTTCAATCATAATTATAAGAGTTTAAGGAATAATTGTGCAATTAATTATTTCATCTGAAATATTCTGCTGTTTTTCAGGCTTCGTTTCAAACTTACGCCAAAAATTGCAGAAATAAAAAAGTTTTAATATAAAATTCATAATAAATAATTTCATAAAAATAGTCGACTGTAGTGTACTTGCTAAAGTCTTTTCTGTAAATCCTTCTGAATAGAAACGGAATATTTGAAATGGAATAGGTTCTTTTTTCATAATACGAATCCGTTATTTAAATAACAAATATAAATACATATTTGTTTCTTTTGTCATTTTCCGACATATATAAATTATAAAGAATGTGAAAATGCTTATTTCTGATATGAATTGGCATAAATGCAATAAAAGGACAGGTTTTAAAGGCTAATAAGCCATTGTTAAAAAAAACTATTTTAGTTAAGAAAGGCTCTTTTTCTTCTTGTGTGTACTTACGGATTGGTTATATTTGCGACAGTTTGTGTAAATAGAGGATGTAAAAATTAATTATATAATCATTATCAAGTGCTAATCTAATAAAAAAATTATTATTATGTCGAACATTTCAAGAAGATCATTTCTTCAAAAAGGTACGGCTGCTGCTGCGGCTTTAACTATTGTTCCCAGTTCAGTGTTGGGTAAAAGTCACGGATATACCGCTCCCACGGATAAACTGAATATCGCCGGTGTAGGTATCGGAGGTATGGGTAATGCTAACCTGCGTAACATGGAGACTGAGAATATCGTGGCTCTTTGTGATGTGGATTGGAAATACTCGAAACCGGTATTCGAAAAATACAACCAGGCTAAAAAGTATTGGGATTATCGTAAGATGTACGATGAGATGGGTAAAGATATCGATGCCGTTCTGGTAGCGACTGCCGACCATACACATGCTATCATTGCCGCTGATGCCATGACAATGGGAAAACACGTATATGTACAGAAACCATTAACTCACTCCGTTTATGAATCACGTTTACTTACAAAATTAGCTGATAAGTACAAAGTTGCCACGCAGATGGGTAACCAGGGATCTTCAGGTGAAGGTGTTGACCTGGTATGCGAATGGATCTGGAACGGTGAAATAGGCGAGGTAAAGAAAGTGGAAGCTTTCACTGACCGTCCTATCTGGCCACAGGGTTTGATGACACCTGAAAAAGCGGATAAAGTTCCTTCTACATTGAATTGGGATTTATTTACCGGTCCTGCCCAGTTGGTACCTTTCAACAATATCTATCACCCCTGGAACTGGCGTGGATGGTGGAACTATGGAACCGGTGCATTAGGCGATATGGCTTGTCATATCCTTCATCCGGTATTTAAAGGATTGAAATTAGGTTATCCTACCAAAGCACAGGGTTCTTCTACTTTATTATTAAGAGATTGTGCTCCGCAGGCTCAACATGTAAAATTAGTTTTCCCGGCTCGTGACAATATGCCTAAGGTAGCGATGCCTGAGGTTGAAGTACATTGGTATGACGGTGGTTTGAAACCTGATTTCCCGGAAGGTTATCCTGCAGGCCGTGAAATGAACGACCAGGGTGGTGCCGTTATTTTCCACGGAACAAAAGATACATTGATTTGTGGCTGTTATGGTGTAAATCCATGGTTGGTTTCAGGACGTACGCCAAATGCTCCTAAAACACAACGTCGTGTGGCTAATGCTATGGGTGGCGGACATGAGCAGGACTGGATCCGTGCATGTAAGGAAACACCTGCAAACCGTGTATTGCCGAAATCTGATTTCTCAGAAGCTGGTCCTTTCAACGAAATGGTTGTAATGGGTGTTTTGGCTGTACGTTTGCAGGCATTGAATAAAGAATTGCATTGGGACGGCCCGAACATGAAGTTCACGAACATTGGAGATAACGAAGAGTTGAAGATCGTGATCCGGGACGGTTTCACTATTAAAGACGGTCATCCCTCGTTTGCCAAGACCTGGACTGATCCGATCAATGCGAAAAAATTCTCTGAAGAACTGATCAAGCATAATTATCGCGCCGGTTGGAAGCTGGTAGATATGCCAAGATAATTCTGGTTAATAAAATTATAGTAAAATGAGAAAGTTATTTTTATGTATGAGTGCTATCGCTATGGTGGGTTATTTGACATCATGCGGTGGCGGACAAAAGACCAACGATGCTCCGGCTGATAATGCTGCTGCCACAACTACAACAGCACAGGGAACCCCGGAATACAAACTGCTCGATTTACCAACAGTAAATCTGACTGATTTCAGCAAAGATGCAAACGGTTGGATTACCATATTCGATGGTAAAACATTTAAAGGCTGGAGAGGGTACAACAAAACTACTGTTCCAAGTAAATGGACCATTGAAGACGGTTGTATCAAATTCAACGGAAGCGGTACTGGTGAAGCACAAGATGAAAACGGTGGCGACCTGATTTTTGCCAGTAAACTGAAAAACTTTGAATTCGAGTTCGAATGGAAAGTGGCAAAAAGTTCTAACTCCGGTGTATTCTTTTATATTCAGGAAGTTGAAGGACAACCTGCGTATATTTCCGCTCCTGAATACCAGGTGTTGGATAATGAAAACCATCCGGATGCCAGATTGGGTAAAGACGGTAACCGTATGTCGGCTTCTTTGTATGACATGATACCTGCTAAACCTCAAAACGCAAAACCATTCGGTGAGTGGAATAAAGGTAAGATCATGGTGTATAAAGGTACGGTTGTTCATTATCAGAATGACGAACCTGTGGTAGAATATCATTTATGGACTCAGCAGTGGAAAGAAATGTTGGATAACAGCAAATTCAGTAAAGACAAATGGCCTTTGGCTTATGAATTGTTATTGAATGTTGGTGGTCCTAATAAAGAAGGTTTCGTTGGTTTCCAAGACCACTCGGATGATGTTTGGTTCCGTAATATCAAGGTTAAAGTATTGGATTAATCGGATGTCGTAAAAGACAGAAGAATAGTCAAAATAAATCTACCCGGGGTCTGAGTAACTAATTATTCATGCCTCGGGTATTTGTGTTTTTCTCATTCAATTTAGACTCAATTTAATGAAAGCAAATCAGATCTACACGAAAGCCCAGCTAACCTGGCTTGTCGTACTACGTGTTTTTATCGGTTGGCATTTTGCCTATGAAGGATTAGTGAAGATCCTTAACCCCAAGTGGACTTCATTACCTTATCTTCTTGATTCGCAAGGACCTTTTGCTTCCTTTTTCGTTAAGCTTACTCAGGATGCAGCCGTAATGGACGTTGTAAATTTTTTGAATGAATGGTGTCTCCTGTTAATAGGTATTGCTCTTATTACGGGTTGTTTTTCCCGGATCGCTTCTGTAGGGGGTATGATTTTACTGGTGATGTATTCTTTATCCCATCCTTCTTTTATCGGCGCTTCTTATTTAATGCCTTTTGAAGGTTCTTATTTATGGATTGACAAAAATCTCGTAGAAGCAGCGGCATTAGGAGTGCTTTGTACTTTCCCTACCTCCCATGTAATAGGATTAGACCGGTATGTGAAAAAATACGTACCGGAGAGTTTTAGAAAATATAAAATAATTTGATGATATGGCAACAGAAGATAAAGATCTAAACCAGACACCAAAATCCGAACAACCGGAATCAAAAGGACGCAGAGAAGCGTTGAAGGCGTTGGCTACCGTACCCGTTTTGGGGGCGTTGGCATACGGAGTGTATAGAAAACAGAAACAAGTAACTACCGGCAGGGATATATCGGATGTATTCCAGGTAAGTAAGGCTGAAGCGAAATATCTTGAACCTAAGGCCGATGGAGAGGTGATCCGCATCGGAATTATCGGGTTCGGGATACGCGGCAAACAATTGCTGCGCGCGGCTGGTTTTGCCGAACCTTCCTGGATAGATAAGATGATTGATGCAGGGAAGAAAAATAAAAATGATACCCGTTATGAACAATATAAAGAACAGGATGATCTGAATATTGTAGTGAATGGGGTTTGTGATATATTCGATGTATATGGCAATGATGCCATTTTAGCAGGTTCGAATGTAAACCGTGAAGGTAGTAACGGTAAATTCGGGAAAGCTCCCAAACGGTACCGTCATTACAAGGAATTACTGGCGGCAAATGATATCGATGCGGTCATCATCGCGGCTCCCGACCATTGGCACAGTACCATGGCAATGGATGCGGCAAAAGCCGGCAAGCATGTGTATGTGGAAAAACCTCTTTCATGGACGGTTCCCGAAACCTATATGGTGCGTCAGGTAATTAAGGATACGGGAGTGGTATTCCAGCTGGGTCATCAGGGGCGTCAGACCGATTGTTACCAGAAAGCGGAAGAAATCATCGGTAACGGGTTATTGGGAAATGTCAATCTGATTGAAGTTTGTACCAACCGTAACTCTCCAAACGGGGCATGGGTATATGATATCATAGAAGGTTCTAATCCGAATTCTATCGATTGGAAACAATTCGAAGGAGATCCTGAACGTGTTAAAGAGTATATGGATTATATGACCAAGTATGGCCTTGAACGTTATGTAGGACCGGAAGAAAGAAGTAAATTCAGTCTGGAACGGTTTTTCAGATGGCGTTGCTGGTGGGATTACAGCACAGGTTTATCCGGAGATTTATTGACGCATGAATATGATGCTGTAAACCAGATCATGCATGTGGGTATTCCACATTCGGCTACATCCTCTGGCGGCGTATATTTCTTTAAAGACGGACGGACGGTACCGGATGTACTGCAAACTACATTTGAATTCCCCGACCATGAGATGACCATGCTTTACAGTGCTACGCTTGCCAGTTCAAGGAACCGCGGTAAAGTCTTTATGGGACATGATGCGTCAATGGAAGTATCAAACATCCTACAGGTAACAGTAGATAAAAATTCTACCCGCTATGCGGAAAAAATAGATAAGGGTATTATTCATACGGATGCTCCTTTCTACACTTATATTCCGGGACAGGATAGTTCAGACTCCGTAACTTCTCCCACGGAGCTTTATTTTGCTCAACGCGGATTGCTTTATACCTATGTAAACGGAAAGCGGTATGATACGACCCATTTGCATATCCGCGAATGGCTGGAATGTATCCGTCAGAAGAAAACGCCGAGTTGCGATATTGACCAGGCTTTTGAAGAAGCTATGACGGCCCACATGGGAACCCGTGCTTTCCTTGAAGGACGGACAATGTACTGGGATAAAGATAAAGAAGAAATTGTTAGAGGGGAGTTAGCCTGATATAATTTCAATATGTAATAAAGAGGCTGTCTTAAATAGATAAGACAGCCTCGCTTTTTTTAAGGTTAACGATATATATGTGTTATTTACAAAGCCCTGATCCGTAAATTGCTGTAATTATTCCCATCAAACTGAATATTGCTCTTATTATTATTTCCGTTTATCTGATAGGAATGGTTCGTTTTATTTTCAATGTTTGAGTTTGTTATATTGAATCCCTTAATTTCTACATTACCATATTTCATACCGTCGGCCCTGACATTAAAAGATGCTTTTGATGGGATTTGCAGATTCAAATTTCCGTAACGGGCTTCAACTCTCGCTGTTTTAAATCCTGAAACAAGTTCATTTACGTTCAGCGTACTGTAACTTAAAGCTGTTACGTTTATTTCATCTTTTAATTTTTCTATAGTGGCCTCGCTGTATTTTAATTCCATTGATGCGGAATTTACACTTTGGATAGTGATGCCTCCGTATTTTTTATCAATCGTCAATTTTTCGATATTACGCAAATTGAGATTGGAATATTTACTATCTATGCTGATCATTTTACCGTTATTGATAGATACGTTTCCACAGTAGGATACCTGTAGATTTAGCCTTTCTACATCGTTCACATTTATGTTGCTGTAACCCGCATCAATAGAGAGTGGAGCACTAAAGCTACCGGCCTGGATATTTCCATATTTAACTTCGAGGTTACATTTTCCCTCATTCCTTTCAGGCATAACAATACCTCCGTATTTCTGAGATAAATTTGCGGATAGCCTGGAAGGCATACTGATGTAATAATTGATCGTAAGCCTGTTGTTATTTGACCAACCGGATTGGCTTTTCAGGGAGGTAGAGCCTGATACTGTATTTCCCGATTGCCTTAATTCAATATCTACCCGGTCTAATCCTCTTTGCGCTTCACTATCATTTTTTGCTTTCGATTCAACAATTACCTTAATAGAAACTTCGTTTTTGTTCCAATGGGTGACAGTAATATTTCCATATTTGTTTTCGATTTGAAGAAGATCGTTTCCACCGACTGTAAAAGTCTGGTTTATTTCTTTCTTTTTGATGTTCTCAAGGCTTTCTGCATATATACCTGAGCAGAATAATACTAAGGATATGCTCATGAAAAGCCAACGGTAATTTTTAATGCGGATGGTATTCATTTTCTTGTGTTTAATGATTGTTATCAATAACCTGTTCCATTTGTTTAAACATGATCTGAAGACTTTCCAGACTATTGCTGTAATGTTGATTCATAGCAAAAAGTCCGTCTTCAGAGCATGGTAATGTAGGTAATATATTTTCTTCAAATTCCTCCGAAGTTTTAAGAACACGTTTTGTTTCTTCTAGTAATTCGAGTCCTCCGGGTATTTGTTCGCTTTTATATAAGGAACGTATCCTGGCATACATTTCACTCATTTGCATGTTGTAAAAGAGTCGTAATTCATCAATTTCCTCTTGGGTTTCGCATGTATATACAGATTGTTGTACCGGTGCCTCAGTCATACCGTGCTGTAGCTTTAGCAATATCAGTATGGTTATGGATGCGGCCACAGCAGCGGCCATTAAATTAATCCATTTTGCCTGTCGTTTCTTATGTGTAACGGGCAATTTTTTTTCGAAACGCTCGAAATGACCGGTTGGTAGTAGATCATTATCGAATGCTTCTTTATTATCGTTTACAAATTTCTTTAACTTATCCATATCAATTGGTTATCAATGATTATCTCAATTCCTGATAATATCTAATAGTTTCCGTTTAGCACGAAGGTACTGTGTCCTGACACTTGACGATTGAATGTTTAGTATAGAACCTATTTCTTCCATGTCATATCCTTCAAAAAGATAAAGCGACAGTACGATCCTGTATCCGGGAGGTAATTTAGCAGCCGCCTCTTTTATTTGTGCCACACTGTACAATATATCTTCTTCGTCAGGGTGATCGTCTTCTGTCTGTATGTTGGTCATATTTTCAGATAATTCAACCCACTCCTGGGTTTTACGCCTTACATAATCTATTGCCGTATGAACCGCAATCCGGTGTAGCCAGGCTTCAAAACATTGCCCGTCCTGATACTGATCGAGCCTGGTGAAAACCTTTAAAAAAGAATCCTGCATCGCTTCTTCTGCTTCCGAAGAATTCCCTACAATACGCAAACAGGCCAGATAAAGCCTTTGAGCGTATTTTTTGTAAAGGTTAAGTTGCGCAGACCTGTCTCCATGGCGGCAACGTTCAATTAGCTTTGCGGTTGATCCCTCCATCTGTTTATATAAACGTACATGCAAATGTAAACGTTGCATATATTCTGCGAAAATAATAAAAAAAGAAAGGCATCATCCCGACGCCCCTCTCTCTCTGAACTAAATGATAAAAATAAAAGTTATGTGGGAAGGTGTTATATTAATTTTCCTGTATTTTACCGGAATTATATTTCCTTTCAAAGGTCTTTTCTCCCTCAAACGTGTTGACCTTGATCACAAGATTAATGTCCTGTCCTTCAGTATCGATAGGTGAAAGATCATACGCAACAAATCCTGACCGTAAAGGGTGATACACATCATCGGTATACGCGTTATGACGAAATTCCAGTTTATATGGAGTATCACTTGCAAGGGAGTCCTGTATTAAATTTACATAATGTTTAACCTGCCCGCTGAAATGTGCTTTATATTCGAAGTTTAAAAACCCGTCTCCAACCCATAGATTAACTATTTCGACTGGGTCATTGCCATAGATAGAATCGTTTTGTATACCCAGGTTCGGCGCTATCTCTTTGGTAAGTACGGTATCAATCAGGTTAAGCTTAATTGCATGATCATATCCCTGAAAATTATCCCCCAATATCGTATAATTAATAAATACACGCTGCGGCCTGTTTGGTTGATAATTGATGTAGAGAGGTGCACCCGGCCATAAGGTCGTACCGTCATCGAGGGTAAGATCGAAAGAATTATCGCTAATCGGCCTTGCGGTAGCCATAGACATCCACATCTTGTCTAAAGAATAGGAATCATCATCAAGGCATGAATTAAATGTAAGGGTTACAAGCGCAATCCCTGAAAGTACAAATAATTTTTTCAACGTCTTCATAATAAAATACTACTGTTATGTTTTCATAGGGTTAGATGATGCAGGTAGCTAAATCGCTGCAAGTATGAGGTATAAAAGATGTTAATAGGTAAATAGCGAGCTAAAATAATCTTTTTTTGGATTGAATTAGTCTTTTTGCATTAATGCCAAAGTAATTAATTTTGCTGTACGTTCGGATGCTCCGGGCTTTCCAAGGATATTTATTACATCGTCGTACCCTTTAAGCATTTGATTTCTGTAATCCGTATTGTGGAGTATATTTTCTAATTCTTTTTGGATATTTTTCTCTGAAAAACGGTCGGCAAAAAGTTCTTTGACAATTTCTTTTCCGGCGATCAGGTTTACCAAAGAGATATACGGTGTATGAAAAAAACGGCGGAAAATGAAACCGGCCACTTTTCCTGCAGGCGTATAGTAACAGACAACTTGCGGAACACGGAAAAGAGCAGTTTCCAACGTTGCGGTACCTGACGTGACTAACGCGGCCGAACTGTGGTATAATAAAGAATAGGTTTTGTTAAAAACGATTTTTGCAGGGTATGTCCTGGTATATAAGGAATAATATTCTTTATCGATGCCCGGCGCACCGGCAATTATAGGTTGATAACCGGGGTAGTTAGCTACTACTTTCAACATGGTTGGTAAATTATCTTTTATCTCTTGCTTACGACTGCCGGCAAGTAATGCAATGATAGGTTTGGATGATAATTTTTCTTCTGCAGAAAAAGAGTCGGATGTAGATGCTTGTTTATCAAGATAAGCGGAAACAGAATCCACTGAAGGATTTCCTACATAATCGACCTCATAGTTTAAGTTACGGTAGAATTCTTTTTCGAACGGGAGAATACAGAACATTTTGTCTACATAACGCCTGAAATCTTTAATGCGGTATTGTTTCCATGCCCATATCTTAGGTGATATATAGTAAAATACCGGGAGCTTTAATACCGTTTTTACATATTTTGCAATTTTAAGGTTGAATCCAGGATAATCTATCAATATAACCACGTCGGGCTGATAGTTTTTTATATCATTTTTACAGGTTTGCATGTTACGAAGAATGGTTCTCAAGTTCATGAGTACAGGTATGAATCCCATGTACGCCATTTCGCGGTAATGCTTTAGCAAACTACCTCCAGCCGAGCGCATAAGGTCACCACCCAAAAAACGGAAATCTGCTTCTTTATCTTCTTTTTTTAATGCTGTCATTAAATTGGAAGCGTGAAGGTCACCGGATGCTTCGCCTGCTATCAGATAATATTTCATTCAAGTGTTTTTTCGGAAGTTAACCGGTTAATCTTTTATTAGCTGATTCAGATTTTGCATAAAATCGTAATCGGTGACATCGATTTTACAGGGAACCAATGATGCGTATCCACTATCCAGTGCCAATACATCGTCGCCTGACTGAAGTGGACTGCTGTTTCGGAAAGATCCGGTAAGCCAGTAAACAGGTTCGCCTGATGCATTTTCCGAACGCATATATTCATTAACAAACCGGCCGCTTGTCTGATGGCATACCTGAATACCTTTTACTTCCTGAATTTCTGGGACATTGAGGTTTAAATAGGTTCCGTCGGGCAAGCCCTCTTTTAATATACGCCGGGCTAATTTCCGCCCTAAACGGCAACATTCGCTGAAATCGGCATTTTTATCATGGCTTGTCAAAGAAATACCAATAGAAGGTACTCCTAAAATGCAGCCTTCAATTGCCGCGCCTATTGTTCCGGAATAATGTACGCAAATAGCCATATTTCCGCCGTGGTTGATGCCGGAAACGATCAGGTCCGGTTTTCTGTCCAGTATATCATTTAGCGCCAGCTTGACACAGTCGACAGGCGTTCCGTTACAACTGTATACCGTTAATCCGGTTTCCTTTTTTATTAATGAATATTTTACAGGTATTAAAGAAGTTATAGCTCCCGACATGCCGGAACGTGGACCATCAGGCGCAAAAACAATCATTTCACCTAAATCCCGCAGGCATCCGGTCAATTCTTTTATTCCCTTTGCATCTACTCCATCGTCATTTGTGATCAATATCAGCGGTTTGTCTTTCATATTCTTTTGTTTTTTAATGAAAACAAAGATACACAAATATCTGCCATACGGAATTGTTTTATTCCGATCTTACAACCGGAACCTATAACCGAAATTGAATTGAATGACAAGGTTTTTATAGCTTCCGCTATCTGTTTTGATTTTCTCACCCTTAAAGACGAAAAAATCTTTCGCCGTGTTAGTCAGCCCTACATTTACATTTGCAGAAACTGTAAAACCGGAAGTAAATAAGTAACCTGCACCTATAACGGCAGAAATATCGACCGGTTTGACCATATCACCGTCAGTACGCTCTTTTTCGTATTGCTTATTTCCAAAAACCTGTTTGTTAACAGATGCCTTAACACCGAGTTGGGGTCCGGCAAAGAAATTAATCCTCTTGTAAGTATAATATTTGGCAATAAGCGGAAAAAGGATGTAATCATGTTGCAAATCCGTATTGGCGAATTTGAACCGTGACCCCTGCATGGAATAGTAAGCTCCTAATTCGGCGGCCCATGCAGGTGAGAACATATATTCTGCCGATACACCGAAGTTGAGGCCTGTTTTAAATTTTCCGCTCGTATTTGTTTTGTCAGCCAGGTTCATCCCGGCCCTGGCTGAATAATACAATTTTTGCGCATTCGTCTGCAGCGCTGTTACTAATAATAACAGGCAAATAATCTTTTTCATTGGTTTTTTCAATTCGGTTAGTTTGTATTTAATTCTTGTTTGCTTCCACCCATTGCCGGGCATTAACAAACGCTTCTATCCATAATGTTATTTCATCATCTTTGTGATCTGCAGGATAATATCCACATTGCCAGGGGAAAAGCGCTCTTTCGGGATGAGGCATAATGGCTAAATGGCGCCCGTCATGGGAGCAGATAGCAGCAACTGAACCGGGAGACCCGTTCGGATTAGCCGGATAACCGTCGTATTCGTAGCGTGCTACTATATTGTATGCCTTTTCTTCATATGGAAAAGAAAATTTTCCTTCTCCATGGGCAACCCAGATACCGGCTTTACTTCCGCTTAATGATCCGAACATCACTGAGTTATTCTTGGGAATATCAAGAGTTACAAAACCGGATTCAAATTTATGCGAATCATTGTGCAGCATTTTATGCTTTTTATCGTGTTCAGGATAGAGTAAGTCTAATTCCGCCATTAATTGGCAGCCGTTACATACTCCTAAGCTGAGTGTATCTTTACGAGCATAAAAATTGTCGATGGCTCTTTTTGCTTTTTCGTTGTATAATATACCGGCTGCCCAACCTTTAGCTGATCCTAAAACGTCTGAATTAGAGAATCCGCCGCAAAAGACAATGAAGTTAACATCTTCCAGTGTTTCACGTCCGCTTGCGAGGTCGGTTAAGTGAACGTCTTTTACATCAAAACCGGCAAGGTATAATGTATATGCCATTTCCCGGTCGCCATTGGTTCCTTTATCACGAAGAATAGCGGCTTTTATTCCGGTGGATGTTCTACGGTCGGCTGATAATCCGTAAGAAGACAGTTTACCGGTAAAATTTTTTGGAAATTTGTATTGAACGGGTTGCAATTTGTAATTTTCAAAACGATTTCCTGCACATACGTTCCCACTTTGCTTAATATCCAGCTTATAAGAAGAAGAATACCATACATCACGCATATAGTCGATGCCGAAGTGGTATTGAACTCCTTCTTTAGTTACCAGTATATGGCGCTCATCTGTGGGTTTGGCAATGGCGGCAAAGGCCACACCATTATCCTTCATCAACTGTTCAAAGGCTTTTTTATCTTTCACCTGAACCAAAATACCCGGATTTTCGGCAAACAATATCTTGATGATATCCGGTTCTGCTATTTTATCGAGCATTACTTCCAATCCGCCTTCCACATTCGCAAAACACATTTCGAGTAATGCCGTGATCATACCACCTGCGGAAATATCGTGTCCGGCCAGTATTAACTCTCTATCAACAGCTTCCTGAATGGCATTGAAAGCATCCGCAAAATATTCCGTGTTTTTTACAGTTGGTACATCGTTTCCTAATTTATTAAGCACCTGTGCCAAAGCAGAGCCTCCCAGTTTTAACTGGTCAAAAGAAAAGTCTATATAATAGATAGTTGTGTTTTTGTCGTTACGGATAACCGGCGAAACGATCTTCCGGATATCCTGTACTTCTGCACCTGCAGATATTATTACCGTACCTGGTGATAAAACTTTCTCATCGCCGTATTTTTGGGTCATGGATAAGGAATCCTTACCTGTAGGTATATTAATGCCGAGATCACAGGCAAACTCGGAAGCAGCCTGTACGGCTGTATATAAACGGGCATCTTCTCCTTCGTTACGACAAGGCCACATCCAGTTAGCGCTTAATGAAACACCTTCCAGTTTATCTGTTAAAGGGGCAAAAATGATGTTCGTTAACGCTTCAGCAATTGCTAATACCGAACCTGCGGCAGGATCGATTATAGAGGCTTGAGGGGCATGTCCTATTGATGTAGCAATACCTGCTTTACCGCGGTAGTCGAGCGCTACAGCACCAAGATCACTTAATGGTAACTGCAGTTCACCCTGGCATTGCTGGCGGGCGACTTTTCCTGTGACCGAACGGTCTACTTTATTTGTCAACCAATCTTTACAGGCCACAGCTTCCAGTTGTAAAACATTTTCAAGGTAATGGTGCAGTTCTGCATTATTATAAATAACGGATTCGTATGTTTCTTTTAACGTAGAATCTCTCATCACTGTTTTAGGTGGTTTACCAAACATGTATTCCAGTTTCAGATCGATCGGTTTAACACCATCTGCCTGTTCGAATACAAGCTTCATATCATTGGTGGTTTGACCTACTACATACATCGGCGCTCTTTCTCTTTCGGCAATATGTTGTATGAGTTCCACATCTTTTTCCTCCATCAGAAGGCCCATTCGTTCCTGGCTTTCGTTGCCGATGATCTCTTTTGCCGATAGGGTAGGGTCTCCGACCGGCAGCTTACTCATCTCAATACGGCCACCGGTTGCCTCAACCAGTTCGGAAAGGGAGTTAAGATGACCGCCCGCGCCATGATCGTGGATAGAAACAATAGGGTTTTGTTCGGATTCGGAAATCGTCCGGATTACATTAGCTACACGCTTCTGCATTTCAGGGTTGGCACGTTGTACCGCATTCAATTCGATACCGCTCGTATATTGTCCGGTGTTTACCGATGAAACGGCTCCGCCACCCATACCTATGCGGTAATTGTCGCCACCCATAACAATCACTTTTTCCCCGGGTTTAGGATCACCTTTTAATGCATCCCGCATATTGGCGTAACCCACTCCGCCTGCAAGCATTATAACTTTGTCGTATCCGTACTTTTTATTATTCTCTTCATGCTCGAACGTAAGTACAGATCCACAGATAAGGGGTTGGCCGAATTTATTTCCAAAGTCGGATGCCCCGTTGGATGCTTTTATAAGTATCTGTTCCGGTGTTTGATACAACCATTTCCGGGGATCGAGTATGTTTTCCCATTCCCGCGCACCTTCTGTCCGTGGGTATGAAGTCATGTAAACCGCAGTTCCCGCAATCGGAAGGGATGCTTTCCCACCGCCGAGCCTGTCACGTATTTCACCACCTGTCCCGGTTGCTGCTCCATTGAACGGCTCAACAGTTGTCGGGAAGTTATGCGTTTCTGCTTTCAATGATATGACAGTTTTGATATCTTTAACTGTAAAAAAATCGGGTTCATCTCCCCTGAGCGGGGCAAACTGTTCTATTGTAGGGCCTTCATTAAATGCCACATTATCTTTATATGCAGAAACGAGTTTATTAGGGTTTACTTTAGATGTCTTTTTAATGAGCTGGAAAAGCGAACTTTCTTTTTCTTCTCCATCAATTACAAAGAGACCGTTAAATATTTTATGCCGGCAATGTTCCGAGTTAACCTGTGCAAATCCGTAAACTTCGCTATCCGTCAGTTTTCTATCGAGCTTCCGGCTAATATCATTTAAATAAGTAATTTCATCCTGACTTAATGCAAGACCTTCTTTTTGATTGTATGCCCCGATATCATCTATATATATGATCGGATCGGGATTTTTATCAATATTGAAAAGATTTTGATCCAAGCCCTTGTAAATACGTTGAAGCATAGGATCGTATTCAGCTTCTCCCGATGATACCGGATAATATTCTTCAATACGTGTGATTCCGGTGATCCCCATATTCTGGGTAATCTCTACAGCATTGGTACTCCATGGTGTGATCATTTCGCGACGCGGTCCCACATACCATCCTTCCAGTGTATCACTTTCCGCAATAGTAGCTTCATTAAATAACCAAACCAGTTTCCGAATATCTTCTTGTGAGAGTTTTGTTGCTGTCTCTACGGCCAGCACTGTCTTGTTGAAAGACTTGAAAAATAGAATCATATTATCGATAAATTGATAGATCAAATAAGCAGTAATCAGTTAATCTTTTTATTTATGATACAAAGATAATACTTAACAAGGGAATAGCGTTCTTTTTATTGAATAATAACAAATCAACCTGATAAAGTAAGGTTTGGTTAAAAGGATCGGATCGGATTATAACGGATGGACAGTATGCATTAAATTATTCAGGATAATATTGTTGCTACAATCTTTCTTCTTCCTCCCGTATACCGGAATTCACATAAATAAATACCCTGCCAGGTTCCGAGGTTCAATTTTCCGTCGCTGACAGGAAGAGTTACCGATTGCCCAACAACCGACGATTTGATATGTGCCGGCATGTCGTCTTTACCTTCATAGATATGTTCGAATTTGGAATAGTTTTCAGGTATCCAGTCCGCAAAAAAGGTCTGGAAATCTTCTAATACTGTTGAGTCGGCATTTTCGTTGATCGTAATGCCGGCTGATGTATGTTTTATAAAGAGGTGTATTATACCTGTTTCGGGAAGCTGGCCTATTTGTGCTATCACCTGGGATGTAATCAGATGAAATCCGTAAGGATAGGAGGGAAGAGAAAATTCGATTTGTCTGATCATAATAAAAGGATTTTTATTGTACTTACATACATAGAAAAGTTGGCAGATAATACACCCCTGCCAACTTTCCATTTATTACATTTCTAATATGAGCACTTCTTTAGGAGATAATTTTAATTCATTCCCAAGTGTGATATTTCTTTTAGTGATCACATCAATACCAGTTGTTTTACCATTGAGGATTTCGGAGTATCTGTCGAGTGTAATGGCATTTTCACTGTTCCTGCCGTTCATGATAACGACAATACTTTTGTCGTTTAATCTCCGCTCGTAAACATACACACCCTGGTTGATAGCAAAATGTTTCATTTTCCCTTTTGAAATAACCTCGTTGCCACGTCTCCATATTAACAGGGTCTGCATGTAATTCCATGCCTCATTCTGGAGTGCGCTCCTTCCTGAGGGATCAAACTGATTGACCGGGTCGCCTGGCCATCCTCCGGGAACATCCAGGCGGATATAACCGTCACCTCTCTCTTTAGAGCCATTCATCAGAAGTTCGGTTCCATAATAAATCTGGGGCGTTCCGGGTATAGTCAGTAACAAAGCAATACCTTGTTTAAATGCATTCAGGTTAGCCGGCATTTCAGAAAGAAAACGATCCGTATCGTGATTGTCAAGGAAACGTAATACATTGGATATATCCGGGTAGACGTAATCATAACATAGATGTTCGTATATATTATACAGGCCGCCACTCCATCCGGTCTCTTCTTCAAAAACAGAATGCGCAAGGGTCATCAGCCGGAAGTCCATAACCGATTTAAGTTGGGTATCTTTTCCCGGATTTACTTTACTTCCCTTTTGCCAGTAAGCTGAACCGATCGTATAATTCATCCACGATTCTCCAACGATATTATAGTCGGGATATTCAAGTTGTACTTCTTTACACCAGTCGATCATCATATCATAATCAGCATACGGATATGTATCCTGGCGGATACCGTCTACACCTGAATATTCAATCCACCAGATAGAATTCTGGATAAGGTATTTTGCCACATGCGGATTCCTCTGATTTAGATCGGGCATTGTGGGTACAAACCAACCGTCGACCAATGTGTTGAAATCATATTCGGACACGTACGGGTCAAAATAAGCTTCTTTAGCATGATTTGTCTGTACATAATTTTCAAGGTTATTGAACCAGTCACGGCTTGGAATGTCTT
Source organism: Bacteroidales bacterium UBA4116 (assembly GCA_002381645.1). Lineage (GTDB taxonomy): Bacteria > Bacteroidota > Bacteroidia > Bacteroidales > Tannerellaceae > DFXE01. The sequence continues at coordinate 13,158 of DFXE01000015.1, read as the reverse complement.
TCATCCAGGGATGATCGCTTCCGCAATGGTTAAAGATCATATCCATTACTACTTTCATTCCTTTCTGATGCGCTTTATCGATCAGGCGCACATAATCTTCATTACTCCCGAAGCGCGGATCTACCTTATAATAATCAGTAGTGGCATATCCATGGTAGGAACCGCCTTCCATATCGTTTTCCAGAACAGGGTTTAGCCAGATGGCCGTAACTCCTAAATTTTCAATATAATCCAAATGCTTTTCGATGCCGGCCAGGTCACCACCATGCCGTGCATTCGGATTGTTCCTGTCAACTGTATAAGGCATTTTTAGAGGGATGTTGTCATTAGAGGGATCGCCATTGGCAAAACGGTCGGGCATAATAAGGTAAAGCACATCCGAAGAATTAAAACCCTGTATGCGGGAAGCCCCGGGTTTACGGCGCTTTAGTTCATAAGTATACGTAAGTTTCTTTTTATCCTTCGTAAATGTAATATCGAATTTACCCGGTTGGGCATTTTCAACATCCAAATATACCAGCAGGTAATTCGGACTTTCCAGGCTGACGGAGCTTTTCATATGAATGCCCGGATAATTTATCGTAGGGCGATAAGAGGAGATATTATCGCTGTATACCATTAATTGTAATTCCGGATTTTTCATTCCGCTCCACCAGAATGCCGGTTCAATTTTGACGTTGTTTGCCCAAAGGGCAACGGGCAGGAATAGTGCCACAAAAAGGCTGAGAATAAGTTGTCTGTACATGATATATGTTATATTAATATATTATTCAAGGATAGCAACACAAATATATAACATAATTACGATTCAAAAAGATGTACATTTTTTTTAATATCATTCTTCTCATGCAATCGTTTGCAAAAGCGATAAATAATTAAAATGGAAAATTGTTTCTTTTTAAACCTTAACAATAACGTAACAATTATGTCGCAACTTCGTTACAGAAATGTCATAATCTTGTAGTCATATTAAACTATCATTTTATGAATAAATTTTTGTTGTTTACATGCACTATTTTAGTTCTTGTTTCTTGTGGAAATTCTTCCCGAAAGGAAGGTTCGGTAAAATTATCAGGTGCGGGCGCCACTTTTCCTGCTCCTTTCTATAATATCGTTTTCAAAGAATATGCAAAAGCAAGTGGAAATGAAGTAACTTATGGTGGTATCGGCAGTGGTGGAGGTATCCGCAGCCTGAAGGATAAAACGGTAGACTTCGGTGCAACCGATGTCTTTCTATCCGATCAGGAGTTACAGGAAATGGGTAGCGATGTCATACATATTCCTACCGCAATGGGGGCTGTGGTTTTATCATATAATCTGAAAAATATAAAAGATCTAAAACTTACAGCCGAAGTTATATCTGCTATATACCGGGGAGATATTAAATACTGGAATGATCCGCGTATTAAGACATTGAATCCTGAGTCCAAGCTTCCCGAACAGTTGATAACTCCTGTTTACCGTTCGGACGGAAGCGGCACAACAGCTGTTTTTTCTGAATACATGTCGAAGGTGGATAATGCCTGGAATAAAGAAATAGGAGAAGGCAAGTCGCTTAAATTTCCCACAGGTATAGCCGCTAAAGGTAATCCGGGTGTAGCGGGTATAATAGCTGAAACGGATGGGGCTATTGGTTACATTGGTTCCGAATATGCGTTGGCTTTGAATATTCCTTCTGCGTTGATTCAGAATAGTTCTGGTAATTTCGTAAAAGCGGATAGCAAGAACGTGTCTGCTTCGGCTAATGTGGATATTCCGGCAGATACTCGCGTGATCATTACAAATTCGACCAATCCTGAAGCTTATCCCATAAGTACCTTTACATGGATAATAGCTTATCGGGAACAGAATTACAATAATCGAACCGAAGCAAACGCTAATGCACTCATCAAATTGTTTGATTATATAATTAGCGACCAAGGGCAGAATATAGCGGCAAAAACTTACTACGCGCCTTTATCTTCTGCTGCCAAAGATAGGGCAAAAGCTATTATTGGTTCTGTTACTTTCGAGGGAAAAAACAGTGTAAAATAAAAGTGTTGAGCAAAGACGTCTCTGCAAATGAAAGATAAGCTATTTAAAATACTTTTGCTTGTTGCTGCCTGCCTGATTATTTTATTGACAGCCGGGATAGTCTTCGGATTAGTAAATCAAAGTTTAGATACCTTTACCAATTTCGGATTTATCCGGTTTATTACTTCTACGGAATGGGACTCGCGAAATGATATCTACGGCGCTTTACCATTTATTACCGGAACAATGCTTACTGCTGTGTTGGCACTCCTTTTTTGTATTCCTTTTTCTTTGTCGGTCTCTTTGTTTAACGGAGAATATTTCAGGAATAAGAAAGTTTCTACAATTGTAACGTCGGTTGTAGACTTGCTAGCGGGCATTCCGTCCATTGTGTTCGGATTATGGGGGTTTTATTCTTTACGACCGCTTCTGGTAGATATGGGAATAAATGCGCAAGGGTTTGGGGTACTGCTTGCTTCGGTGGTTTTGGCCATTATGATCATCCCGTATGCTTCTTCCCTAAGCGCGGAATTTATAGCCATGGTTCCGAATGATTTGAAAGAAGCGGCTTATAGTCTTGGCTGTACGCATTTTGAAGTGATCCATCAGGTAAGTCTTCCGGTTGCCCGGTCGGGTATATTTGTCTCGTATGTACTGGCATTCGGTAGGGCATTAGGAGAGACTATGGCTGTAACCATGCTGATAGGAAATACAAATAATATACCGCAAAACCTGGCGGATACAGGCAATACAATGGCAAGTATAATCGCTAACCAGTTCGGGGAAGCGAGTGGATTAAAACTGAGTTCGTTAATGGCCATAGGGTTATTACTATTCCTTATTACTGCCTCCATCAATTTTATAGCAAAATATATTATGAAGCTGGTAAATAAATGAAAAAGTCATTCTATTCAAGATCAAAATTCAGGTTAATAAAAAGCCGTTTATTCTTTTATTCGGTATGTTTTTTTTCTTTTGTTACCATGATGCCGTTATTCCTTATTGTATGGGAACTTTTGAGAAAGGGATATAAGCAGTTCAATATCAGTTTATTTACGGAAATAGCTCCAAACTCAATGGAGGCAATGCTTGCACGAATAAGTGGTGATCCTATTCCCGGAGGAATATTGAACGGCTTGACAGGTACATTACTGATATTATCACTGGCTATTATAATTGCTATTCCTACTGGTATATTAGTAGGTATTTATCTGGCTGAAAAAGGGGAGAAACCGTTGGCTCAGCTGGTACGTAGCTTAAGCGATTTATTACAGGGAATTCCGTCTATTGTTATTGGTATTATCGTTTACGTGTGGGTGGTCAAGCCTATGTCAAGTTACTCCGCGTTAGCGGGTAGTGTGGCTTTAGCCATTATGATGTTGCCAATGGTTATCCGTTCGACAGAAGAGAGTTTAAAAATGTTGCCGGCATCATTAAAAGAGGCCGGACTGGCATTAGGCGGTTCATATAGCACGGTAATCCTTCGGATTTTGCTTCCCTCGGCATTTAGCGGAGTGTTTACAGGATCTCTGCTTGCTGTCTCAAGGGTAATGGGAGAGACGGCCCCTTTATTAGTTACTGTATTGGGGGCGGCTACTGTTAACTGGGATATTACCAAACCTACAAGCGCTATATCTTTATTGATATGGGAATTTTATAACGATCCTAATCTGGCCGGTCTTGTCTGGTCGTCATCCCTTTTACTTCTGCTCATTATCCTTTCTATTAATTTATCAGCAAAAAGCATAGCAAAAAAGTGGAAAATTCAATAAATATGAGTTACGTTCTTGAACTGAAAAATGTATCTGTATCATATACTCCCGGTAAAAATGCGGTAGATAATGTAAATGCAGCTATCAAAGCTCATACGGTTACGGCAATCATGGGGCCTTCGGGTTGTGGTAAAAGTACATTGCTGCGTGCCATTAACAGACTACACGAACTGTATCCCGCTATCGTTACAACCGGCGAAATATTATTAAAAGGAAATAATGTTTTTAAGATGAATCCTATGAAAGTGAGAAGGTTAGCCGGTATGGTTTTTCAACGTCCCAATCCTTTTCCTACCATGAGTATTTATGAAAATGTGCTGGCCGGTTATAAATTGAATAATATCTCTTTGGGCAAAGCGGAGAAAGATGAGATTGTTGAGCAAAGCCTGAAAAGTGTAAATTTATGGGATGAGGTAAAAGATTCATTAAATAAAAAGGGAACTTTCCTCTCGGGAGGTCAGCAACAACGGCTTTGTATTGCACGGACGCTTGCATTAAAACCGGAACTACTTCTTATGGATGAGCCTACTTCGGCGCTTGATCCAATCTCGACAAGCCGGATTGAAGAGCTGATACTGGAGCTTAAAGAGCATTATACAATTATTATAGTTACACATAATATGTCACAGGCAGCCCGTATTTCGGATAACTCCATGTTTATGTATTTAGGGGAACTAATAGAATACGGGACAACCAAACAGATGTTTACAAAACCAAAACATAAGCGTACGGAAGATTATCTGACAGGAACTTTCGGATGATGATTTTAAAGTATAATTGAATAAAATTTGTAATAAAAGATTATGACGACAAACATAAAAATACGGCAACTGGAATTATTACTGAATGATTTTGAATTGCTGGCTAAAACTGCGCTTTTGCAATTGCAGATAACCAACAAGCTTTTGCAGGATAATACCATAGATTCATTATATGAAGAAGCCGAATCTAACGAAATTATTATGGACAGGCTTGAAATAAAGATAAGGGAAGAAGCCGTATTCACTATATTCCAATTTAATCCGAAGGCGGCTGATTTAAGGAAGATTATTACTTATCAGGATATTACAACAAATCTTGAAAGAGTAGGGGATATGTTATTAAATGTAATCCACTTCTTAAAAGATACCGCTTTGGAAGACAAAGGTTTCGATACGATAAAAAAGAAAATAGACAAGATGGTTTACAGTGTAGGTAATATGTTACGTAAAGCTATCTTTTCTTTTTCCAATGAGGATAATACTATTGCTTATGAAGTAATAGAAGAAGATGACATAGTAGATGAATTATTTCATCAAATCAGCCTATATTTACAGGAGGAATTTTCTGAAAGAAATTTAAGTAAATCCGAAATCCGCAATATGATACAAATAAATGCTATTTCACATAACCTCGAACGAATTGGCGACAGCGCCACGAATATAGCTGAAGCTACTATTTATCTTACTGAAGGAAAAGATATTCGCCATGGAAATAAAGAATGAAGACATTAGAATCCTGATTGTTGACGATGAAATGGACATACGGGAGATTTTGCAATTTAATCTTGAAAATGAAGGTTATCGTATAGACGTGGCAAAATCGGCTGAAGAGGCAATGAATATACTAACGTCTACTCATAAATTGATATTGCTGGATGTTATGATGGGAGGAATGTCGGGTTTTAAAATGGCCGACCTGTTACGTAAAAAGGGAAATAATATTCCTATAATTTTTCTTACGGCAAAAGATACTGAAAATGACATGCTAACAGGCTTCTCTATCGGAGGCGACGATTATATATCGAAACCGTTTTCTATAAAAGAAGTGATAGCCAGGATTAAGAGTATATTGAAGCGTAACCGTGGAACAGACGGGGGACAACATGATGAAATTATTCAGATAGACGGGTTGATCCTTGATATACGGACAAAAACTATATCTGCGGACGGGATGGTTAATGACCTCACAAAAACAGAATTTAATATACTCCTTTTGTTGATGCGTAATAAAGGCCGTATCTATTCACGGTCAGATATTCTGGATAAAGCATGGGATGACAACGGTTTGGTATTAGACAGAACAGTTGATGTACACATAAACCGGTTACGCAAAAAGATGGGGCGTTACAGTGAATGCATAATCAACCGCAAAGGATATGGATATACGTTTCAGACAATGCAAAATCTTTAATGAAAACTGGCAAATGAGAATTACTTACAAACAGCGGATTATCGGATATTTTATGCTCGTTTTTATTTTGTTTTCTATTAGCATCACTTTGTTTGAACGAAGTCAGGAAAAGAAGTACCGAACCGCTAATTTAGAAGCAAAACTTGACGGGTACGCAGAACTGATCCATTCATATATCAGCAATAATCCATTGGATAGCGTACATATAAGCAGCGTACGTATTCTGGATGAATTGTTACCCGAATCCATACGGATCACGATTGTCGACAAAGAAGGAAAAGTATTATTTGATAAAGACGTAACAGATGTTGATGAAATGGATAATCATTTAACACGTCCGGAAATACTCAATGCATTGTATTCGTCTTATGGCTCTAATATAAGGATGTCGGCATCCACGCAGCAGGAATATCTCTATTATGCTAAATATTATAACCATTATTATGTTCGGGTAGCTCTTCCCTATACAGTTGAAACAAAAAACCTGCTGAGGCCGGATAACCTTTTCGTATATATTATACTTGCTTTGTTTGTGATAGTTTTGTTGCTTGTTAATTATATTGCAGGGAGGTTCAGCAAATCTATTATTCAATTGAAAGATTTTGCATCAAGAATAAAAAAAGGCCTGCCGGTACCGGAAACTCTACATTTTCCGGAAGATGAACTGGGTGAAATAGGTAGGGAGTTGACGGATATTTTTAAACAAATGGAGATCAACAAGCAAAATCTTGAAATCGAAAGGGAAAAACTCATACGTCATTTTCAGTTTTCAGGGGAAGGGTTATGTATCTTTAATCCTGAAATGAAAAAGATATATGCCAACACAAACTTTATCCAATATCTAAACCTTCTGACAGATAAACCGACGTTAGATGTTGAGGATATGTTTAAACATGATCTTTTTAATTCTGTGACAGAATTTATTTATGAGAAAGAAAAGGAAAGCAATCATTATTCGTTTCTTATCGATAAGAACGGCAAGACTTTTTCAATACAGACTATTATCTTTGAAGATAATAGTTTTGAAATAACGATAAGGGATGTTACCCAGCTTGAAAAAACCCGTTTACTAAAACAACAAATGACAAGTAATATAGCACATGAACTACGTACTCCTGTAACGAGCCTCCGTGGGTATCTGGAAACATTGAGCAGCAACCAGATGGAACCTGAGAAGCAAAAGTTGTTTATCGACCGTGCTTTTCTTCAAACGGTCCGGTTGTCAAATCTTATTGATGATGTTGGAATTATCAGTAAAATGGAGGAAGCACCTTCTCAATTTCCTATGGAGGCTGTCAATCTTTCACAATTGATTAATGAAATACGGATTGATCTTATTGATAAGCTGGAAAAGAATCATATTAAGTTTTTAAGTAATGTAAATACTGGCTTGGTGATCCGGGGTAATTATACGCTGCTTCATTCGGTATTCCGTAATCTGATTGATAATTCTATTCATTACGGGGGAGAGAATATTGGCATATACATTGATATGTATATGCAGGATGATTTATATTTATATTTTTCATATTACGACACAGGACTTGGGGTTAAAGAACAACATTTGAACCGGCTTTTTGAGCGCTTTTATCGTGTAGGTGAAGGGCGTACACGCGATACGGGGGGATCCGGACTAGGTTTGTCCATTGTTAAAAATGCCGTAAAATTTCATCAAGGGACTATCCAGGTTAAAAATCGGTCTGAAGGAGGGTTGGAATTTCTTTTTACGCTAAAAAAATGAAGTAACCGGTCTATAAACGAATTCACCCAGGTATAGATTCACATCTACCTGGGTGTCCTTAAAAACTTATTATTATGTTGCTTGAATAGCTGATCCATTACAGACCAGATATACCTGTCCATGTGAAATAGTTATTCTATGCTCACATTTTTATGTTCCTGAAAATCGTCCCTACTGAATTCCTTCGGGGATACCTGTTTGTTTTCAGGATCATATATAAATTCTTTAGTTATATCGTTGCCGTCAATATTTTTTATGTGGATAACCAGATTAACTCTTTGAGGAGTTGTGGAAGTTTGTGTAAACAGCGACATCAGGTTGAAACAAACCATTCCATATCTTCTAAAAGTTTCTGTGTCGTCATTTGCGTTATGTCTTAATTCTAAGTGGATAGTGCCTGTTTCCTGCGGCTCTACTGACAGGTCTTTTACTAAATTGATAAAATGTATTTTATTATTTCCAGGATAATAAAACCTTACATTCAGGAAATCACCTCCTACCCACATGTCATTGATACCGACAGGGTCATTTCCAATACTGTCTTGTGTAGCGGGGGTGATATAAAAGATATCTTTAGTTAGTATATTGTACGCATCATTTAATTTTACATCGTGTTGGTATATACTACCGGCAGGTCTGTCATTAAGTATTGTATAATCGGCAAGGATACGCTGTCCGGTCCGTGGCGTATAGTTATAATAATTGGTAGCAGCAATCCATAGTAAATCATTATTATCTAATCGCATATAAAAATATGCTTCATTATCCGGATTTTCAACAGTGGCCATGTTAATCCAAAACTTGTCTAATGAATATCCGTCGTCATCATCACAAGAAGTGAAAATGACCATAGGTATTATAAGCAAATAAAATATTTTTTTCATCATAAAAGCCTTTTTATATTTAAAACAAATTATTACGGCATTATAACAAAACAGTAAAAAAAATGTTCATTGATTGTCTACTATTAACCATTGATAGATAAACTTTTATGTGTTGAAGAAGTATTACGGCAAGGTTAAACCGGCTAAAGCACCTAAAGATGAGAATATGGTTTATTTTAAAAGTTCAGCGTTAATTGCTCTGGAAAGAGAGTAAATGTTTTCCGATGATGTGGTGTTATGCCTGATTTTTTTATGGCTAACCTGTGTGCAATAGTTGGATAACCTTTGTTATTATCCCAGCAATAAGAAGGATAAATCATATGAAGTTCTTTCATATAATCGTCACGGTATGTTTTAGCTAATATGGAAGCTGCTGCAATACTCAGGTATTTTCCGTCACCTTTTATTATAGTTGTATGGGGAATATTATGATAGGGGGTAAAGCGGTTTCCGTCAATTAATAAATGTTCAGGCTGAACTGATAATCCGTCCAAGGCGCGATGCATAGCAAGAAAAGAGGCATTTAAAATATTTATACGGTCTATTTCTTCCGGAGTAGCAATGCCCAAAGCCCATGATACGGCTTGCGATTCAATTATGTGTCGTAGCTGATAACGTTTCTTTTCACTTAATTGCTTACTGTCGTTCATATTTTCATTCTGGAAATCCGGTGGAAGAATAACGGCGGCGGCAAATACCGGTCCCGCAAGACATCCTCTGCCGGCTTCATCACACCCGGCCTCTATTTTGCCAGGATTCATAAAAGGGAGTAACATTAACGTTTGTTTTTTAAGATAAGTGGTTTAAAAATGTACCAGGCAATAAAGGTGGCTGCAAACACTCCTGAGATGTTGGCAAGAAAATCTAACCAATCTCCTCCTCTGTACACGGTAAAATATTCCTGCCCTAATTCAATAAATCCACTGAATACTATCGGACAAATTACAGCTCCGGTAATAGCATGTTTCACATTCAAATCACTTTTTCTATGATTGAATAAAAATTCTAACCATAGAATTCCGGACATGCCTCCATACATGCAAAAATGCACAAATTTATCGAAACCTTCGAATAGAGGTAAATTTACAGACGGAGGCTTGAAAAATGATAAGTAAATTACTATCACAATAATAGCAATTGAAAAGGGGTATTTTTTCAGGTAGTAGATAATTTGCATAAAAATTAGAACATCTTTTTTATTTGTTTTATCCCGGCAATAAATATGTCAATTTCTTCTATCGTATTATAGAAAGAAAATGATGCTCTTACCGTTCCCTCAATTCCGAAACGCTTCATTAACGGTTGTGCGCAATGATGACCTGTCCGTACGGCAATTCCAAGACGATCCAGCAACATACCCATATCGTAGTGATGTATTTGTCCTGTTAGAAAAGATAGTACACTGCTTTTGTGAGCAGCTTCTCCATAAATCTTTACATCTTCAATTTTCTTTATCTGAGAGGTCGCATAGGTAAGGAGACTGTCTTCATATTCGGAAATAGCTTCCACTCCAAGCTTTTCGATATATTCCAGTGCTGTACCTAATGCCGTACTTCCTATATAATCAGGAGTCCCTGCTTCAAATTTAAAAGGTAGTTCATTGAATACGGTCTTTTCAAAAGTAACAGTTGCGATCATTTCTCCTCCCCCCTGGTACGGAGGAAGTTTTTCTAACCAGTTTTCTTTGCCATACAGAACCCCTATACCCGTCGGCCCATAGACTTTATGTCCGGAAAAAACATAAAAATCGGCATCAAGTTCCTGTATGTTTATTTTTATATGAGGAACAGATTGTGCACCATCTATTAATACAGGTATATCATGTTGATGTGCAATACTGATGATTTCTTCGACCGGATTGATTGTTCCTAAAACATTCGAAATATGGGTGACCGATACTAATCTGGTACGTTCGGTAAATAACTTTTTATATGTATCCATACAAAGTTCACCCTTGTCTGTTACCGGAATAACTTTTAATGCAATCCCTTTCCGGGCTGCTTGTAACTGCCAGGGAACAATATTTGAATGATGCTCCATTTCAGAAATAATTACTTCATCTCCCGGTGACATAAATTCATCGGTAAAACTGGAAGCAATTAGATTAATAGCTTCGGTAGTTCCACGTGTAAAAATAATTTCGTTGGAAGATTTTGCCTGGATAAATTGTTGTACTTTTTTTCGTGCAGATTCATGGGCTTCTGTTGCCGCCTGGCTTAGAAAGTGTACTCCCCTGTGGATATTTGCATTTACATTATAATAGCCGTCTTCAATCTTTTCGACTACAACCTTAGGTTTTTGCGTAGTAGCCGCATTGTCAAAATAAACTAAAGGTTTATTATATATGGTATGTTGAAGGATGGGGAAATCTTTCCGTATGGATTGTATATCTAACATGTTGTATGTTTTTATATAATAACAAACATCAAAGTTACGTTGTTTATTTTATATTCTTAAGGTTGGTTAGTACAGTTTTTTAGTAAAAGATTGTATGTTGTGCCTGTATGATCTGAAACTATTTCAATCCTGCAACTTATGTTTTTTGCTAACTCATATATTATTTGTAGTCCAAACCCTTGATTTAAATGGGAGGCGGTCTTTATACCTTTTACTATTTCAATCTCTTCTTTTGACAAACCTTTTCCATTATCATGAATGATTAAAGTTATATAATCGTTATTTTTTCTGACATACCATTCAACTTTACCGTCTTTTACCGATTCTACTGCTTTTATAGCATTTGAAGTGAGATTGGCTAAAATAATCCTAAGGTAATATTTATCTGTTAGTATCAGGTGATCATTTAAAGATTGGTTGATATTGAACTGAATTTTTAAATCATTTTTGTATAGGAAATGAATTTCTTCAAATAGGTTAAAGACTTTTACCGGTTCAATGAGGGGTGTATAGGATTGCATCTGTGTTTTACACCAAAAAAGTAAACTTTCAAGATGAGCTAGTAAATAATTGGTGTTATCGATCGTCTTTAGTTCGAAAGCGATAGCATCTTCAGGCGAAATGATTTCAGGGGCATTTTGTCTTAATTGTAGGAAGTTGGCGAAACTTGCAATAGGTCGTCGCAGGTCATGGGTGAGTATGCCAAAGAAAAGGAGATTTTTTTTATTTATTATTGCTAGCTTGTAATTTTCTTTTTTTAATTTACTATTTTTCCAAATAAATATTGAAATAATAGTCAATAATGACAATGTAGTTATATAATAAAACATTTTTTGTCTTTTTCTGTAATCGTTAATGAGTGTACTTATTGTTTAAGGATTTTTGAAAGCGATTATGTGTAAAATTATGTAAAACTGAAAAAACATTTTTTTATGAAAGGGTATTTAATAGTACTTTTTTGTAATTTAGCCCTATTGGTAATGTAATATTATTGACCAGTATTATCTCATTGGATTTTATAGTTTGTATATAATTCTTCTGAATCGCGAAACTTTTATGTATACGTATAAAGTCCTTGAAATGGTCTTTTTTTAGCATACCCCCCAAATTACAATGGATAGTTGTAGTCTTTTTGTTCAAAGAAATTAGCTTGGTATAGTCTTTTAAGGCTTCCATATATACAATTTCATACACTAATAAACTTACATGGTTATATCCCTCTTTTACCATTATAGAATCTTTTTTAAAACTGACATCGAATAAATCAGCTTTATGTTTTATTTCGAAATACTCTTGTACTCTACATAAGCATGATTTTAATCTTTCCTGGTTAAATGGTTTTATCAAAAAATCAAAGGCTTCAAGATTAAAACCTTCAATGGCATATTCTGCATATGCAGTAATGAATATAGTGCATAATACGTTTTCTCTTATACGTTTTTGTGCATCTAATCCATTGATATGTGGCATTTTTATATCTATGAATGCAATATCGATTTTGTTATTCATAATATATTCGATTCCTTCCAATGATGATGAAAAAGATGCGCAATGTTCCAGGAAAGTGTAATTTTTTAGATAGAAACTCAATGATAATCTATCCATGTCATCATCATCTATAATAACATATTTATAATTTTTCATTAGGTCATTTATAAGTTGAAGTTTTGTATATTCCTACATTTCAGGCATCAAAAATAATATATTTATAATAAGATGTGAAGAATTGTATAGGTTTAATTTTTTTTTAAATAGCAAATATATGCAAAACTGTGAAGATTCTAAGTAAAAATCAATTTGGTCTATTAAAATGCTTGTTTGTATATTTTGGGGTTTAAAATATCTTTTTTTAAAATACATTAAGCGCTATTTTGAATCAATTTTATTCTTGTTTCATCTATTATATATTTGTTTTGTATTTGGTTTTAATGAATTGTTAGCTTGATTAGTCTTTATATCTATTAAAAAACGCATTTGTATAATATTAAGATCAAAAGTAAATAATTGATAACACATTCATTTACTTTTGAAGCAAAATTATTTATTTTTTAGGACATATAGCTAAAAGATGTTTATTGATCACATATAAATCGTTTTTACAAAAGGCGTAAATTGAAAAAAATAATGATTTGCATTTTGTCCTTTAAATAAAAATTATTTTTACGACTAACCAGATTAA
>DFXE01000005.1 GCA_002381645.1 Bacteroidales bacterium UBA4116 | reverse complement strand
ATCAGTGGATACATTTGTAATCACCCAGGTAACCCACGAGATCGACCAGAAAGGGCATTACAGTAATTCTTTTTCGGGGGTGATGTCGGGCCTGGAGGTTATCCCGATGGCACAGCCTCCATTACCCTTAGCCCAACCGCAGATCGCCAGTGTAAAGACCAACGACGACGAAAAGAAACTGGGCCGTGTAAAAGTAGAGTTCCAATGGCAGAAGAAAGCCGGAAAGACCACCAACTGGATCAGGGTACAGGCCACGGATGCCGGAAAGAGCGATAAGGTTCCTAACAACCGGGGATTGGTCACCATACCCGAGAAAGACGACATTGTAATGGTAGGTTTTGAATACGGTGATCCGAACCGTCCTTTTGTGATGGGAAGCATCTTCTCGGAAAAGGTAAGCCAGGGAGGAAAAGATAACAATAAGATCAAAAGCTATACTACACGGGTAGATAGTTCGGTAACTTTTGATGACGAAAAAGGAAGTATTACCATCAAAGACCAACAAGGTTCGGATAGTACACTGACGTTTGACGGAGAAAAGAATATTGTTATGGCAGCAGGTGAATCAATCACACTGGTTTGCGGTAAAAGTATTATTGTGCTTGAAAAAGATGGTACTATTACGATAAATGGAACAAAAATTTATAATGCGGCATCGGAAGAAATAAATATTTCTACAGGAGACCTGGAAGGAGGAAATTATTCAGGGATATCGGTAGAGCCTGATAATGTCGGAATTACTGCCATAAAGGATATTGTAGAAGTTAGTAAAAATGTCACATTAGGCTCAGGAGGTAATGGAATAATAGCGATGGATGAAAAGGGCGAAATTACGGTAAACGGGACTAAAATAAATTTAAATTGATTAAACACCATCACAAATTTCGCAAGATATGCAGACAAATCCTATTATGGAGCGCATCGTGCGCTTAAGTGAACAGTTTAAGACCACTCTTCAGGAACAACCACAGGTACGGATTGTATCGTGGCTTGGAGCATCTGCATCAGAATATAAAATGATCAAGGGATTTGTAATGTTTCATATGTCTGAAGAGAGCACATTGGATGATATTTTTATATCCTGCCACCAGCCTTTTCAAGCTGGTTCGGAAGAAACATACGGCCGGGAAACCTGTAAATTAATGGATCAGTATGTGGAAGCCTGGAACAAAAATGAAAGATTAACTTCCCAAACGGGAATAATCGGATGGAAGTCGCAATATAACGGAAAACAAACAGATGCTGAGAATTTTGTAAAAAACATGCATCAGCTTGCTACGGATTTTTCCTGCGATAAAGAGCAAAAACTTATTGTTGTTTTGATGCCCCAGCGGATAGACGATTTAAAATCATTCAAAGCGTGGATCAAAGAGATATTGGAGCAGCCTATAGATGATTCGCTTTGTTTTATGTTATACGATACCTACGACGAGAGATTATTTAATTCCTTCGATGAAAAATACCAGGACAGGTTTCTTTATATACAACCTGATATGGATCTATATGGCGCAGTCAATCAGATCCTTGAAAATTCAAAGCAGGCCAATAAAGATCAACAAGAGCAGGATGTTATTAGTTTTCAACAAATCCTGATAAAGTTGAGCCTGGCTGTAAGCCGGCAAAATGAAAAGCAGGCATCGGATCATGCACGGCAGGCTATAGCACTGGTCAAACCATATGACTTTTACCATTTAGAAGCGGTGATCTATTACTTCCTCTACAATTTATATGTATCGGTAAAGAAAGAAGAAAAAGCAGAGAAAGCGATCGATAAAGCGTTACTCTCCGCACAAAAGGCTGTAGACCTTAACATAGAAGGAAGCAAGACATCCTATTGTCAATATCTGGTAGTTAAAGGAAATACCTTTCTGTTCAGGAAAAAATATAGCAGGGCGATACTGTTTTATTCAGAAGCATTACAAATAAGTAATGCTGAAAATATGTTGAATTATCGCATAAATATGTGTCAGATGCTGGGACTGTGCTATCGCAAGTCCGGAGATTCAGATCAGGCATGGCAATATCTTACAGAAGGATGGCAGTTAATAGAAACTATGAAGGTAGAGGAAATACAACAACAGCCCGTTTTGTGTTATTACGCATTTGAAATGACGAAATTATCACGGGGAGAAGAGAGTGAGCGATATGAATCCCGCTTTCGGGAAATATGGGGAGAAGGATGGTCCGATACGATAAAACAACAGTATAAAACGCGGAAAAAATCATTCAATGCACTTTCAGTTAAAAATTAATCCGTCATCGCAATGAGGAAGCTTATTAGTATACTATCATTTACAATCGTACTATTGGTTACCTGGCAATTATTCAAACGAAAAGAAAGAAATGAACTTCAGCAAGCAGATAATTATCACAAGGTGACGGCAATTATTAACAGGGTACATGCGTCGGGTATTAATTATAAACGTTCCACACTGATTCAGGTAAGTTACGTTTATAAGGATGAAGAGCAAAAAGCTACTATACGCCGGAATGGATTCAAAAAAGGCCTTTACAAGGAGGGAGATAGCATTGTTATTTATATTAATCCGGACAATCCGGACGAAGTAAAATAAATACGTTTAAAGCATATGGAGAACAATCCGAAAGATAAAATAAAAAAACGGGAAGTTAAAGTAAAAAAACCGCCAGTTCCTCCCGGCGGGTTACCCTTTTAGCGCGTATGCCCTGATGGCAGTACTCTCATAAGCAGGGGGGATCAGGTATTTAACAGGGCAAAACAAATTATAAATGAAATCAAACATATTTCAAATCAACATGCTATATGGAAAAGAACAAAAATAATATAAAGAAACGTGCTGTAAATGCAAAAAAGCCGAAGGCACCGGTTTCAACAGGAATGATAGCTTCGAAGCACTTTGATATTATTATGGGATTGGATTTCCATTTTATATATATAGCCGGTTTTCCGGTACCGGTACCGGTTATTCCTTTCGCGGCTTTATCGTTCGATGTAATGGACTATATCCACGTGACTATTCCGGCATTCCCGTCGTTTTCAAAAGGTGAAGACGGGAAACTGGACTTTGGTTTGAACGAAATGCCGATGGGAGGAACGGTAATGATTGACGGGTTTCATAAAACATTGGCTACAGGAGGCTTATTTGCTTTGCCACCCATAATACCTCCTATACCTAAAGCAGGAAAAGCATTAAAAAAACTTTCCCCCCTGCATTTTGTCATACCCAAACCGTTATTTGTTGTTCCGCCCTTAGCCCCTCACGATGGAGAGATATCCCATGGCAGTGAAACCGTAATTGTGGAAAGCCGGGAACAGAGTGTACTGCTGAACAACTCGTGGAGCTGTGCCGATATCGGCCAGATCGTATTGACCAATCCGACCGGCTTTTTCAATAATATGCTGACCGCTATCACGATCGTCATACCATTCGGTAAACCGGTTATGGTTGGAGGACCTTATATACAGCACAAACCTTCGCTGGAAGAGGTGCTTAATGCATGGCTCATGATGGGCGCGATGAAAGTGGGTAAAAAACTGCTTGGAAAAGCCCTCACTAAAATAAATAAGGCCATACATGATATGGCCCCTCAAAACTCAAAAGTAAGGAATAAGTGCGTCGCCATTCAGAAAGTAATCTGTAAATACCTTGGCGAACCAGTCGATGCGGCATCAGGACACCTGACGGGATCTGTCCAGGGATTCAGCCTCGACGGACCGATCGCGTTTAACTGGAAAGCCGATTATTTTTCCGATAGTGAATACAGCGGAGCGCTGGGAAAAGGGATGTATCACAGTTATTCACATACCTTAATGATCAACGAAAAGGAACAGTTTGTCGCTTTTTGTGATCCGGACGGCATTATCTCATCCTTTCCCTTGCTTGAACGCGGCACGTCGTTTTTTAATCCGGTAAATAAGTGGGAGCTTCACCGTAATGCGAACGGCGAGTATTATATAGGCGGTAAAAACGGGCTGTTTTACTATTTCACTCCGGATGCAAACGGGGAAGGATGGCATCAGTTACGTTTACTCTGCGACCGCAATGGATTTTCTGTTAAATTTACATACCGCAACCATTTACTTACAGAAGCTACCGACAGCGCGGGCCGGAAAATCCGCTTTGTTAGTGATGCCGCAGGACGTATCATAGAGGTACATGCGCCCACGGCTGATGACCCCCATTCGTTTATAACGATGGTAAAATATACGTACGACGAAAGGAACCGCATGACCTCCGTGACGGATGCTACGGGGGTAGAGCAAGTATTCACCTGGCATGATACAAACGACAAAATGGCCTCCCGCCGCTTTAAAGGCGGGCATGTATTCCGTTTTACTTACGACCGGGAGGACCGTTGCATCGCCGCCGAAGGGCCACAGGGAATGTTCAGTTATTTTTTCCGGTATGAAGACAACCTTACCATTGTGACCGATAGTATCGGTTCAAAAAAATATTATTATCACCAGGACGGCATTGTTACCAAAGAAGTAGACAGCCGCGGCGGTGAACGAATATACCATTATGACGAAAACCAGAACCTGCTTTCGGAAGAATCACCCGATGGCACGGCACGGCTGTACGGTTACGACGAAAGAGGCAATACAACGATGGCGCAATCGCCCGGCAGGGGCATTGTGCGTATCACCTACAACGAACAGGNNCCTGCCGGTATCGGTTATCCAACCCAACGGCGGTACATGGATATACCAATACGACGAAAGCGGTAACCTTATCAAACGCATCAACCCCGAAAACCGCCTTTCTGAATACAACTGGGAAAACGGCATACTGAAAGAACTGATTGACCCTGTAGCCGGCCGTACACGCCTTTATTACGATGAGCAACTGAACCTGCGCCGCGTGGATTATCCCGACCATACGCGTGAACAGTGGGAGCGGGACAACCACGGCAATACGTTGGTCTATACAAATGCCAAAGGAGCAGAAACGCGGTACAAATACGATGCCGCAGACCGTATCACACAGCTGTACCTTCCCGATGGTAACCTCGTTGACTATACCTACGACAAGGCAGGCAATATATCTTCGGTAAAAGACAGCGACCGAAGGATTGTTAACCGGTACAATATATTCGGCGATATTACAGAACGCACAGACGATGCCGGTACACTCCGGTTTGGGTATGACAAGGAAGGACGGCTGACAGGGGTAACCAATGAAGCGGGGGAAGAATACCGGCTACTCAGGGATAGCGAAGGTGACCTCAGGGAAGAAACCGGTTTCGACGGCATCATTCGCCGCTACGAACGGGATTATACAGGCCGTGTTATCTCGGTGACATTGAACAACAGGTATACCACCCGCTATGAATATGATGATATGGGACGCATGGTCAGGATCATACGGCCCGACGGAAGCCGGGAGACCTATGATTATGATATATCCGGGCTGTTGAACAAAGCCGTTAACGGCGATGCCCAAGTCGTGTTCGAACGCGATGTAATGGGACGTATCATCAAAGAAAACTGCAATGGACATGAAATAAACAGCACTTACAATTCACAGGGACGCCGCACCCGCCTGGCCTCATCGCTGGGAGCGGATATAGAAGTCGCATACAATCCCTTCGGGGATCTGGAAAGCATACAAACGGAAGGATGGCAGGCAAGCATCAGGCACGACAACACCGGCTTAGAGATCGAACGCGTAATGCCAGGCAGCATCCGAAGGCGGGTATCCTATGATAACATGGGACGGGTAACGGGACAGGAAATACTCAAAAACATTACAGGAGTTGATAAAAAAGAATACCTTTGGGGAAAGAATGACCGGCTCTTATGGGTTAACGACAATGGCAGCGAGCGTCATTTCGAATATGATAAACGCGGTTACCTTACCCGTACGCACTATGCCGACGGAAGCACGGACATACGTGTGCCAGACAATACCGGCAACCTCTATGAGACGTTGAACAAAAGTGACCGAAAGTACGCCAAAGGCGGACAACTGGTCAAAACACAACGGTGGGAATACAGGTACGACGACCTGGGCAACCTTGTCAGGAAGAAAGACAAAAAGGGCCAGACATGGCGTTACGAATGGAACGCGGCAGGGATGCTTAAGAAAGTAAAGCGTCCCGACAGCGCAGAGGTTACATTCACATACGATGCATTAGGAAGGCGGATTGAAAAGCGTTTCAACCGTACGGTTACCAAATGGGTTTGGGACGGAAATGTACCCTTGCATGAATGGAAAGAAATTCACTCCCAGGAATACGAGCCTGAACAGGGAAGTTTTCTAAAGATTGAAAAGCAGGCCGTAACCACATGGTTATTTGAGGAAGGAACCTTCGTGCCAGCGGCAAAGCTTACCGATAGCAGGAAATTATCCATTGTTTCCAACTACATGGGTACACCGGAGGCGATGTATGACAGCGAAGGAAAAAAGTCATGGGGTTGCGAACTGAACAGCTTCGGAAAAGTCCGGAACTACGAAGGACAGTATAAAACCGATTGCCCCTTCCGTTACCAGGGACAGTACGAGGATGCCGAGACGGGACTATACTATAACCGGTTCCGCTATTACTCCCCGGAGGAAGGGATTTATATCTCACAGGATCCGATTGGGCTGAGTGGAGGGCGAAATTTTTATTCATATGTTCATGATACGAATAGATGGATCGATATTTGGGGATTAGAAGCAATAAAGAATAAAGTTGATGGTTGTGAAAGAGAAAGAATTGCTCGAGACAGATTAAGGCAGGAACATCCTAATGCTATAATTTTAGGTGAAAGAGATCTTAGAGATTCTAATGGAAAGAGGGTCAAAGATACGGAAACAAAAACTGGTAGACGAGTAGATTTCGTTGTTATTGAAGATGGCAAAGTAGTAAGAGTAATAGAGGTTACTAGTCCAACAGCAGATAAAGTTGCCCAGTTTGAAAAAGAAGGTCGTATCAAAGAAGATGGAGGTACCTTTATTCGAGAGCCGAAAAAGAGAGGAAAAAATGGACTTTATGATATTTCAGGAATTGATACCGAGAGAATGAATATTGATTTAGAAGAAGAAAATAAAAAGAAAAGTTTATGTAACAAATAATGTATATGGAAAATAAAGATAGAACATTAACTAAAGTTGGATGGATTACGAAGATGAAATCAACCCCCCCATTAACTCAAGAATATATTGAACTACAATATCTTCGTTTTGAAATAATGATTAAATTTCTTCAAGAAAAAAAAATGACAACGAGAACTGTTTTGGAAGAAGGACAAATTGTTGATGATGAGTCTAAATTAATGGCTAGTGATTTAACTGATGAAGGCAGGAATTTCTATAGGTTTGGAATAATTCCTTGGGTAAAAAAAATAGACAGAAGTAAAGATCCTGAGAAGGTAATAAGAGATACTCTTTTTTTAGAGAAAAAGCTTAAAGATATGAATAATGTTAATTAATATATCGGATTTGAATATGTTCTCATAATTATTAAACAATACGCAGGGTAATTAAAAAACATCCTGTGTATTTGTTTTAATTATATTCCACCCTTTCAATCGATAATTTCTTTTTAAAATTATTATTGAAATTTACTCAAATGGGAAAAATACTATATTTTTCAGTTATTCCCACAAAACTAGATAAATGAAATATTATTTTTCTGTCTTAGTTTGAATTCGTTATTTTTACTCCATAACAAAAGCTCTCTTTACAAGACATTTTTTTAGAAGAACATCAGGAATGGTCAAAAGATTATCACGGCAATACGTTGGTGTACACAAATGCCAAAGGAGCAGAAACGCGGTAAAAATACGATGCCGCAGACCGTATCACACAGCTGTACCTTCCCGATGGTAACCTCGTTGACTATACCTACGACAAGGCAGGCAAGCATCAGGCACGATAACACCGGCTTAGAGATCGAACGCGTAATGCCAGGCAGCATCCGAAGGCGGGTATCCTATGATACATGGGAAGGGTAACAGGACAGGAAATACTCAAAAACATTACAGGAATTGATAAAAAAGAATACCTTTGGGGAAAGAATGACCGGCTCTTATGGGTTAACGACAATGGCAGCGAGCGTCATTTCGAATATGATAAACGCGGTTACCTTACCCGTACGCACTATGCCGACGGAAGCACGGACATACGTGTGCCAGACAATACCGGCAACCTCTATGAGACGTTGAACAAAAGTGACCGAAAGTACGCCAAAGGCGGACAACTGGTCAAAACACAACGGTGGGAATACAGGTACGACGACCTGGGCAACCTTGTCAGGAAGAAAGACAAAAAGGGCCAGACATGGCGTTACGAATGGAACGCGGCAGGGATGCTTAAGAAAGTAAAGCGTCCCGACAGCGCAGAGGTTACATTCACATACGATGCATTAGGAAGGCGGATTGAAAAGCGTTTCAACCGTACGGTTACCAAATGGGTTTGGGACGGAAATGTACCCTTGCATGAATGGAAAGAAATTCACTCCCAGGAATACGAGCCTGAACAGGGAAGTTTTCTAAAGATTGAAAAGCAGGCCGTAACCACATGGTTATTTGAGGAAGGAACCTTCGTGCCAGCGGCAAAGCTTACCGATAGCAGGAAATTATCCATTGTTTCCAACTACATGGGTACACCGGAGGCGATGTATGACAGCGAAGGAAAAAAGTCATGGGGTTGCGAACTGAACAGCTTCGGAAAAGTCCGGAACTACGAAGGACAGTATAAAACCGATTGCCCCTTCCGTTACCAGGGACAGTACGAAGATGCCGAAACGGGACTCTACTATAACCGGTTCCGCTACTACTCCCCCGAGGAAGGGATTTATATCTCACAGGATCCGATTGGGTTATTAAGCAATTGTTTCAATTTTTATGCTTATGTTATTAACCCCGCAAGGCAAGTAGATGATCTTGGACTATATAACGGAGAAGGAGTAAGAGATTTAGGAGTTTATGATGTTCTTCATTCACATACATTAAATTCAGCTGAATACAAGATGAGTGATGATTACCATTTTGCAAAAGCCAATGAGTCTTTGCATCAAAAATTTGAGAGTGATCCATCTTTCGCCGCAACAATGGAGTCTAAATATCCAGGAATTGTTGACCACGTTAAACCAGGTCCAAAAGGAGCATATTCAACTGATCCTCCTCCAGGTACTACGTGGCATCATTCAAATACTCCGGGAAAATTAGAGTTAGTAGATAGAGTAGATCATAAAACGTATAAAAAAATATATCATCCAGACGGATCAGGAGGACGTAAAAAATGGGGTGGAGGCAGTCTATGTCGATAATAGTTTTAATTTATAAAAAAAATAATTATGGAACATTACAGAAATTTATCTGAACTGATTAAGGATAAAAATAGTTATCCTCCTTCAGGAAGAGTTTTTATTCAAAAATCAAAAATGAATGATATTATAAATGCCGAATACTGGGTTATCTCCAGCAAAGAAGCATTAGAACAAGACTTTGAAGAAGATGAAAATGGAGCAAGAATTCCAATTTCATTAGCTAAATTTGATGTAAGGCGTTTTTTAGATGTTCAGATTTTTAAGGATATTATTGATAATAAAATAGAACATAATCCTAACTTAACATTAGAACAAACTTCTATTTTTGCTGAAGCTATAAATTATTATTTAGAAAATGATGATTTTCTGGATTAAAGCTGTGGCTATCGGTAATATATCAGATGAACGCATGATTTATAGGAGACCTGAAAACGATTGCGAAATGAATTAGAATAATAATAAAGACGATTCTTGAATCGTCTTTATTATTATTACACTTTTAAATTTCGTAAAAGACAATTGATAATACAGTTAATCTGTACGAAACACTGAACAAAAGCGACCGCAGGTATTAAAAAGGCAACCAACTGGGCAAAACGCAACGGTGACATTCGGCAGGCGGATTGAAAAGCGTTTCAACCGTACGGTTACCAAATGGGTTTGGGACGGAAATGTACCCTTGCATGAATGGAAAGAAATTCACTCCCAGGAATACGAGCCTGAACAGGGAAGTTTTCTAAAGATTGAAAAGCAGGCCGTAACCACATGGTTATTTGAGGAAGGAACCTTCGTGCCAGCGGCAAAGCTTACCGATAGCAGGAAATTATCCATTGTTTCCAACTACATGGGTACACCGGAGGCGATGTATGACAGCGAAGGAAAAAAGTCATGGGATTGCGAACTGAACAGCTTCGGAAAAGTCCGGAACTACGAAGGACAGTACAAAACCGATTGCCCGTTCCGTTACCAGGGACAGTATGAGGATGCCGAGACGGGACTTTACTATAACCGGTTCCGCTACTACTCCCCCGAGGAAGGGATTTATATCTCACAGGATCCGATTGGGCTGAAGGGGGGTCTTGGGTTCTATTCTTATGTTCAGGATACAAATGGATGGATCGATTTATTAGGTCTAAAAAAAGCTACTCCTTCGACAACGGTAAATAGCACATCAACAACAACTGTTTATGGTAAAGGACAAGTTACAGGACCAGGACATTCACCTGCAATGAGAATATTGCAGGTGAATTAGTAAATTCAGGGAAATTTAAGGAGGTTTATATGGATTTATCGTGGAATACAGCGAATCATACTAGTACAGGTCAATATTCTGATATCTCCAGAAAACGTCCTGATTTAATTGCTATAGATAATAACGGGAAAATCATATCCATAGAAGTTGCTTCTGCATCGGATAATTTAGGTGACTTGAGAAGAAGAAATAAAGTAAATGGTTCTAGTGGATATGAAGTATTTGAAATCGAAATTGATTACGATCCCATAACAGGTAAACTTACAGAATCGGGCAAAAAGAAAATCGAAAGTTTATGTAGTTAAATATAGAATATATGCATAATAATCAATTAACAAATTTACGAATAGGATTTGCTTTAGACGGATATGAAAATGATATTCTTTCATGGTTAAAAGTTGTAACGATACATTTTGAAGATAGTGGTTACCCTTTAAAATCGGTATCTTATGACATAAATTATAATAGAATTGAGAGAAAAACATTAAAAACATTTTATAAAATAGTAAAAGAAAACCTAATATTTCCAGTTGAGAAATTATATTCTTTTTCGATCTTTGCAGCGGAAAAACAAAATATTCCATTGACATATCATTATGGATGTAATTATGATATGCCAACTAAGCAATTAATTTTATTTTTTGACTCCAGTTATGGAGAAGAAAATATACTTGCTTTTTATAAAGGATTTCTGAAAATTTTATTAAAAAATAAAGTAGTCCAATGGGGTTATCTCTTTTACCAGGATAGACATGATGATTATCCATTAGGTGGTGTCAAATTAAACCAAAACTTTTACAAGGAAGATGAACATAGTTGGTGGTTATTAATGAAACCAGAGAATATAGAAGAAACTCTGAAAAAAAGAAATATGTACAGACATATTTATAAGCAGAATATCATATCAAAGTATCACATGGAAGAAAAATTCGATGGATTAGTTTTATGTGAATGGATTGAAAAAAACAAATATGGTAATATAGAAAAGATAGGAATAGAAAATTGGCTTTGGAGTATATCAGAAGAAGATTTACCCGAAATACAAATAATTTTTTATAATAAACATCTTCTTTTAGGAGTTAGATAAAAAGCAATATAATACCCATTGTCAATTTAGCTAAAGTAGTAAGATGAGGAAATTAGATAATTGTACCATATCAGTTCCATTACTTCACAGAAAGTAATCCACATCCGGCTGTCTAAATGATAGTAGTAAATATTACTTTGGCAAACAACCAACTAAAAATAAAGGAGTACAAAGTAAATCTTAGAATACATACAACCTGTATGAGACGTTAACAAAAGTAACGGCATATAGTATGGAAAAGGCGCCCAACTGACCAAAACGCAACGGTAACATTAGGAAGGCGGATTGAAANNGAACAGCTTCGGAAAAGTCCGCAACTACCAAGGACAGTATAAAACCGATTGCCCCTTCCGTTACCAGGGACAGTATGAGGATGCCGAAACGGGACTCTACTATAACCGGTTCCGCTACTACTCCCCCGAGGAAGGGATTTATATCTCACAGGATCCGATTGGGTTGAAGGGGGGATTTAATTTGTACTCGTATGTACAAGATATAAATAAATGGATCGATCCATGTGGTTTAGATTGGAATTATGTATTGACAGATATAAACGGAAATGTTTATTATCACGGAAAAGCATCTGATAATGATACATTAGAGGGGGTTGCAGAAAGACACAGAAAAACGACAAATGATAGTGGAACAGAAACTCGTTTTGGGAAAGGTGATACTATAACAAGGACTACAGATGTTGGAACGGATCCGGAGATAGTAAGAGGAATCGAACAAAGAGGAATCGAACAATCGGGAGGACCTTCTGGCCGGGGTAGTGACAAGCCAAGAACAAACAAAATTAATAGTATAGATTCGGCAAGAACGGCTTCTAATCCTAAGGCTACAGATCATAAATATGATTCAAGAACTACAGCTGCAGATAAATATTTGAGGGATCGTGGAGTAACTAATGTTGAAGATTTACGCCATCAAAGAGATGCTAGTCAATCATTATGTGGAGCTTAAATTCAGGAAATGGATAAAAAAGGATTTGATATATTATTTCAATATAAGATTTCGCCAATAAAAGATATACCTATTGATCTGTTTAAATATGCAGTGAGTAAGGGATATATGTTTGAAGACGAAATAGTTTCTCATGATAATGCAATTCGTAAATTGTTTAATGAATGTAAACAAATAGCGAAAAGGTCTGTAACTGATACTTTCTTAGCCAGCTTATCAAAGAATAGAAATGGATGGAGGGCTTATTTGGGTGTTTATTCTATAATGCAAACCTTTCCAATTCATGTTTATACAGAACGTGAAATTTCGGTGGTAAAAGAAAATACTAACCCATGTAAAATATGTTCCAGTTTTAGAAATTCGTATGCCAATTATAAAAATTGGGGTAATTATTTAAGACTAAGTAGTGATGATTTTTTTCATAATATATATAATTACTTATTTATACTTTGGCATTTTAATAATAAATTTTCACTTGTTGTGGATCCTAAAAGGGAAGATTTTGAATTATTTTTAGAAATAATTAATTTTATAAAATTGAATAAGGAAATTAAAAATCCTACTGATTTGCATAAGAAATTGATAAAGAGTAAGATTTTAAAAATGTTTAATGGAGCACAAATTCGCTCTTTGATAGAAATTCTTGGGTATTGTAGTATTTTGACATTCAAAGAAGATAAAGGGCCAATATATGAATATGTAAATTTATCTTCAGCCCCAAGGAAATCAAGCCGATCTGATTGGCCTTATCCTGTTGATTTCTGGAGTGGAAAGGATGGTCTAAACAATAATGCATATAATTTTTGGTTTGGAAGTTATCCGGAATTAGAAAATGCATTGGAATAAGTATTAAGAATCACCCGATGGCACGGCACGGCTGTACGGTTACGACGAAAGAGGCAATACAACGATGGTGCAATCGCCCGGCAGGGGCATTGTGCGTATCACCTACAANNACTGGGAAAACGGCATACTGAGAGAACTGATTGACCCTGTAGCCGGCCGTACACGCCTTTATTACGATGAGCAACTGAACCTGCGCCGCGTGGATTATCCCGACCATACGCATGAACAGTGGGAGCGGGACAACCACGGCAATACGTTGGTCTATACAAATGCCAAAGGAGCAGAAACGCGGTATAAATATGATGCCGCAGACCGTATCACACAGCTGTACCTTCCCGATGGTAACCTCGTTGACTATACCTACGACAAGGATGGCAGGCAAGCATCAGGCACGACAACACCGGCTTAGAGATCGAACGCGTAATGCCCGATTTCTTTTGTTTCATTATTATTGAAATTGGCTCAGATGAGAGAAATCCTGTATCTTTCATCCCTTTCCACAAAGCCAGGTAATGGTTTTAATTTGCCGCAAACGGAAAAGTGAGATCGCAACATTGCAAATTATTCCTAAAGTAAATTTAGATAAATAACCCTTATTGTATATTTCGATGCGGATTATAAATATATGTGCCCAAGAAAAAAGTTTTTTCTGCCCAGTGAAGAAAATTTTTCTGCGCAGGAAAATTTATTTTCCTTGACATATATCATTTTCTCACTGTTTAAAGGCCTTATACTTATTGTATTTTTGGTAATATAGATTAAGGATTACACCTGAAAATTACTGGATAAGATTAAAAGGATATCAGATTATATTTATAAATATAAAGACCCGCGGAATGTATATTCCGCAGGTCTATTTAATCGGAATCCCTATTTGGGCTCCTTAATTCTTAGGCGTTGCTACCGTTGTTACTCTACTCCCCCTCCTAATGCACGGTATAGATTGACGGTTGCCTGTAATTGTTCCAGTTTATCGCTTACCTGGCCGAGTTCGGCTTGTAACATGCTTTGTTGGGCATTCAACACTTCGGTATAATTGGCTTCTCCGGCTTTTAACAATTCCTGTGTGAAATAAACAGCCGTATTGGTCGATTCAATCTGTTTTGCGCGGAATTCACTCTTTTTCAGAGAGGATTCGAAGGTGAATAGTATATCCGAAACTTCCTGACCTGCGCTTAAAACCGCTTGCCGGAAATTAAGCAATGCTTCTTCCTGCTGTGCTTTAGATATCTTTACCTGTCCTATTAGCTGCTTTCCTGCAAACAACGGCTGCGTAAGGCCGCCTATCACATTCAATAACAGATTCTCCGGCCTGAAAAAACTGGATAAGGTTGTTGCGGCATATCCGATCATTGAACCTGTTCCGAGGGTTATGGAGGGGTAAAGCGCCGCTTGCGCCGCATTCGTCAGCTCGAAAGCCGAACGGAAAGCAAGTTCCGCCTGCATTACATCGGGACGCCTGGCAAGCATCTGAGCCGGGATACCGTATTCAAGCCTGTCAGGAACAGTCTGGTCCTGCAATGTCCGACGCAGAACCGGACCCGGATTTCTGCCCAACATCGTACTTAGCGAATTCTCCAATTGCCGGATCTGGCTTTCCAGGCCGGGGATACCGATCTGTGTACTGTATAAAAGCGACTTACTCTGCTCAACGGCTGCTCCGTTCAGCATTCCGGCCTGCATCATTGCCTGCATGGTCTCGGTACTTTCTTTAAGAAGCTCTACCATTTCCCGGGTAACTTCCAACTGCTCATCCAAAGCAAGAATAGAATAGTAAGTGTTGGCGATATTAGCTATCAAAGAAGTCTGTATCAAATTCCTGTAAGCATGTGATCCGAGAAATTGAGCATACCGCGCCCGTGACTGACGGTTCAGTTTTCCCCAGATATCGGCCTCCCATTGAACGGCTATGCCTAAACTGTAATTCGTTGACCCGTTTCCCAATACGTCTTTCCTTCCGTCCGCATCCCTACTTACCCTGTTATGTTGCACCTGGCCTGCTAAAGCTGCCGTAGGAAAGTAAGCAGCCCGGGCTATTCCCAGTGATACTTCCGCCTGCCTGATACGGGTATAAGCAACTTTCAAATCGAAATTCTGCTCCAGTCCCTCTTCGATCAATGCCTGCAAATACGGGTCAGTAAAATATTCACGCCAGGGGATCGAACCTATCGACGTAGTATCATTCGGATTTTCCGCCCTGAATAAATACGCATCTTCTATCTCAGGGGCTTTATATTTATTCACTACCTGGCAGGAACTAAGACCCATAAAGAGTAATATTCCTGCAAAAATGAAACTTGTTACATATCTTTTTTTCATAATTATCTTCATTTTTGAGCCTTGATAAATTCGTCGTTCGTATTAATCACTCCCGATTTGCTTATCTTATCCTGTATGGTCTGGAAGATAATATACAACGAAGGTATTACCAATACACCTATCAACGTTCCAATAAGCATACCACCTATCGCACTCAAACCAATGGAACGGTTACCTATCGCGCCGGCGCCGGACGCCAACGCAAGAGGGAGCAATCCGAAAATAAAGGCAAAGGATGTCATCAAAATAGGACGCAGACGGGCAACTGCCCCGTTAACCGCCGCTTCTACCACGCTCATACCCTGCTGTCGTCGCTGGATAGCGTATTCCACGATCAGGATGGCATTCTTCGAGAGCAAACCGATCAACATGATAAGGGATATCTGGACATAAATATTGTTTACGATACCGCTGCCGGTCATCAGCCCGAAAAAGATAAATATAAACACGCCCGACAATCCTACCGGTAAGGAGAAGATTACGGCCAACGGCAATATGTAACTTTCGTACAGGGCAGCCAACAATAAGTAAACAAACACCAGACAGAGCAGGAAGATCAGATAGGTTTGTCCCCCGCTGGTAACTTCTTCACGCGTCATACCCGAGAAATCGTAGCTATATCCGTCGGGAAGAACCTGGCCGGCTTCTTCTCTTACCGCATTCAGGGCATCCCCCGTACTGTAACCATTTACGAAATTCGGAATGATGGTCACACTCATGGATGAATACATATTGAAACGGTTCAACATCTGCGGACCGGTAATGTCCTTGATCGTGATAAATTCCGTTATCGGAGCCATATCTCCGGAAGATGTACGGATATAATACCTGTCGAGGTCTTCCAGTTTCGAACGGTACTCAGGCGCCGCCTGTACCATTACACGGAACTGCTTTCCGTAAAGGTTGAAGTTTGAGATATACATACTACCAACATATGCCTGAAGGGTAGTCATTACCTGTCCGAGTGTAAGTCCTGCATCTTTGATCTTAGGCATATTGGCTGTCAGTTCTTTTTGCGGGAAATTCGGATTGAAAGTGGTCATAGCCATCATCACTTCATCTCTTGCCTGCATTCTGCCGAGGAATGCATTGGTGATGTCGAAGAATGCATTCACATCACCTCCGGTACGGTCCTGTAACTGCATTTCCACACCGTTACTCAGTCCGAATCCCTGCAAAGTAGGCGTTCCCATAAAGATAAATGTAGCATTGGCTATGGTGTCTGTCCGCTGTTGCAGCAGGGCGGCCACTTCATTGGTGGTAATTGTACGTTCGTCCCAGGGATCCATTTTCAGCATGACGGTCGCATACGAGCTACCGATACCACTCATAAAGTTTACACCTGTAATATTCTGAACAAAGTGTACATTCGGAATTCCTTCGGCTATCGCTACCACCTGGCTTACCAGGGAGTCGGTCCGTTCGAGCGATGTACCCGGAGGCATCGTGATCATACCCAATACGCCCCCACTATCTTCCTGGGGTACGAATCCCGTAGGTATCCTGCTCATCAATCCAACGAGTACCAATCCACTTACCGCAATAATGGCAACGGTTATCCAGCGATGGTTTTTCTTTCCCAGAAAGAGAAGGGAGGATTTATATTTATTGGTAGCCGCTGCAAATCCTGTATTAAACGCAAAGTAAAAACGCTGAATGAAGTTTTTCTTTTTAATTTCTTCATCCCCGTGTGATTTCAGGAATAAAGCACAAAGCGCCGGACTTAACGTCAATGCGTTTACCGCCGATATCATAATGGAGATAGCCAACGTAAGACCGAACTGCTTATAGAATACACCTGAAGTTCCGCCGATAAAACTTACCGGGATAAATACGGCCGACATAACCAGTGTGATCGAGATGATTGCCGGGGCAATTTCACCCATGGCCT
>DFXE01000025.1 GCA_002381645.1 Bacteroidales bacterium UBA4116 | reverse complement strand
CCTTCGTTTTCACGATCTTCATCATCAACTACAATTAGGAATTTACCTTCGCGGAAGTCTTCAATCGCTTCCTCAATGGTGTTTAATTTTATATTATTCATCTCACAGTTTATTAAGAATTATGAATCTTTAATCATGTCTTTAAGTTCGTTACTTACCTTCATGACCGTCCGTATATCCTGGCGTAATAATTTCCTTTGGTAAGTAGCTATCAAATAAACAGGTAGCCCCAGCGGCAGGAATAAACCTATCAGTAAGCCCACATTTTTATTTAAATGCGATCCTAATTGTTTATATCCGCCGATAACGGGATAATCCATCAGCTTATTCAATATCAGATTCTGATCGGAGTTTGACAACTCTTCAATAATGGATTCCATTTCTTTTGCCAGGCTTTCAGCAGCCGCGTCTTTCCCGCCTTCCTTCCAGTAACTGATGTAATTAATCCAACGCTTATGTCCGGTTAAATATACCTGGCATTCCTGAATTAACTTTTCGAGACGGGGCAGCAAACCCGCATAATCGGGGCTATATATGATAACTTCTTTTTTCTCAACTTTCCGTGACGAACGCTTGCCTATAATATTCTTTATCGCATTCAAATACGTATCGGAGCTCAATATAACAGAATCGTTAACCGCTTTGTATGTAAGGAAAACACCAAGCGGGGTAAGCACCGCGGAACTTAGCCACATTCCCTGCCACGCCGGCCATACACCATCGCGTGCCATTTTAAAGCCTATATTATTGATCACATAGTAAAATATAAACAATAACACAGAAATCACTACCGGTGTACCCAGGCCCCCTTTTCGGATAATCGCACCCAGCGGCGCACCGATAAAGAAAAAGACGAGACACGCGAATGATACCGTGAATATGTTATGCCATTGCGTCAGGTGCCTTCTGTATTTAAGCGATTCATCCCCTATGGTAGCCGCCTTAAACAAATAATCGGATTTCAAATAGTCAATGGAAGATTTAGTGCGTGATAAGAGAGCGGCTTTCCCTCCCGGAGTTTCGGCATTGTACAAACTATCAAAATCCATTACAACAATGGGTGTCTCTGATAAACTTTGTTTCTCTTCCGTAGCAGTACCTCTTCGGGGTATTCCGGGAAACGTTTTTTTATAAGAAGATGCATAAACATTATCCGCGTTGATATCTTTGATACTGTCCAGCCGCATACTCATGGAGTCAATTGACGTTTGCAGATCCTCCAGATTTTTCCCAATATATTGGTTTTGAAATAAAGATTCGTCCGTTCTTGTGAAATTGGCATCAAATTCAATCAACATTTCTTTACTTTGAAAAGTTTCACGTCGATACGGTACAGCATTTTTGTTTTGGGCGGAACCCGATTGCGGCCTTAAATTTTCGAACGATTCTCCATTATATAAAGTCAGAACCAGAAAAAGTTTATCAGCCGACGTTTTCAGGCGGCCTGAATCCGCTACGAAAACACGGGCATTATTAAAACCGTTGGAAAAATCATAGATCATCAGGTTTTTCAGTAATCCGGTTCTATTATCTTTCTCCCTTACATACACATTATATCCGGGTATTTCCTGGTAGAATACACCCTCAGGTATTTCCAGTTCGGGAGATTTCTGCCGCATGGAATAAAGTAGCGAGTACAGTTTTACCTGGATAACCGGCATTGCATTGTTCTGGAAGAAAAAGGCTCCGATGCTGATAAAGCACATGAGCACGATCAACGGCCGCATGATATGGATAAGTGAAACTCCTGCCGATTTCATAGCCAACAGCTCCAGGCGTTCACCTAAATTACCGAAAGTCATCAGGGATGAAAGCAGGATAGCAAGCGGAAGGGCCATAGGTACCAACGACAGAGCAGCGTAGAGAAACATTTCCCCCAACACCCGCATATCCAACCCTTTTCCTACCATATCGTCTATATACCTCCATAAAAACTGCATCAGGACAATAAATAAACAAATGCCGAATGTCATAATAAACAACGGCAGGAATGTTTGCAGCATGAATATATATAGTCGCTTAATTTTCAGCATTGCCAATTCATTGAATGGGCAAAAGTAGTGTAAAAAACCATAAGTATCCTACTGAATACTGTAAAACAAAGCTAAATCCCAAGCGTGCGTTTCAATTCGGTTATCTGGGTATCCCACAACTCTATGGAGTCTTGTTTTTCATCGGGTTCAGCAAAATCCGTTATTTCAAGTGCTGTCGCGCCGGTAAGCTCGATAGTATGGATAATAAATTCAAAGTAAATTGAGTCATTCTCTTCGTCGGTCCAACGGTAGCGCACACTTATTTCAGGTTTCATTGACAGTACCTCAGCTATTTGTTCTTCTTTATCCCATTTAAAAACATAGGTATTATCGGAGATCGTTACATCGTCGGCAAACCATGAAGAGAGTCCGGGTGGTGTGGTAAGGTGATTCCATAAACTTCTTCGTGAAACGGTATCAAAAACGTACTCAATATGAAACTTTTCCTTCTTCATCCCTCATAGATTAATTTTGCTCCAAGATACATAAAAGATTCGATATGCATTAGTATATAAGATATAAAACATTTCATGTTAAAACACTTTAATAACCTGTTTAGTTCACAACGCTACTTTTTTCTTAAAAGAGTTGCACAGAACAAAAATTACATCTACTTTTGCAGCGTTCAAACCGAACGGTAATGGCGAGATAGCTCAGCTGGTTAGAGCGCATGATTCATAATCATGAGGTCCCCGGTTCAATCCCGGGTCTCGCTACACTAAAGAAGAGAGACTTACGTTATACCGCAAGTCTCTCTTCTTTTTTATTTGCACACAATTTGCACACAGACTTGATAGGGATAGTTGCGGATTCAAAGATCACCATGATCCATATTTTAACACGACTGTACTATCAGGCTTATTTACATCCAAATAGAAAAACGTATAATCATCAATTCTACTAAAAGAACACTTTAAGTCAGATGAAGAGATATGATGAAAAGGATCTTCAGCTTTTAAGGTTTCAAATTCTTTGTAGAACTTTGTTAAATCACAGTTTTTAGAGAATTTCAAGTTTACTATCATTGCATAATCTCCATTAAAGCTAACTCTCCCTCCTTGCAAAAACCTATATTCTTCTTTGTACTGAGGGAACTCTACTCCAATCATTTTTCCTATATCTTCTCTATTCCGATACTTATTTTTCATACTATACTCTTCTATCTCAAAAGAAAACATAAATATTACAATCAAAAAGACAAGAATTGCGACTGGAGATAGACATGAAAGTAGCCATCTTTTTCTTACACTCATTTTGCTCCATTTTTTTCCTAAAAAGAAAAAAATTGGAGGGCATAAGAGCCAAAACAGAAGTAAAGCAAAACTTCGAAAAAAGCCTCTCGATAATCCTAAAATAGATATTTTACCTTTCGTCATCGTTTTTTACTTTTACAACATAAAGTGTAATGTTAAATCATAACAACAAAAAACAGAATACATTATCCCTAAGGATCAAGTATTGACACTTGAGATACGACCAATGAGATGATCGATATCATCTTCTGTATATTCGGAAAGTAATTTATTGTAAATCCCTTTATTGTAACATAAGGCACTCCAGTCCCATTTATCTTTAAATTTTACAATTAAATGTTCAGACCAAGGCAATGATTCATTATCACTCAACTGTTTCCAATTCCATTTGTCAATAAATGCATTTAACAAATCCTCAGACCATGGAATTGAACCATTAATACTTAATGAGGACCAAATCCACTTATCATCAAATGTCCTTATGAGATCTTCTGTCCATGGCAAGCTATAACATCCACTTAACCAATGCCAATCCTTTCTATCAGTATACATTTGCATTAATTCTTTAGTCCAGGGAATAGAATTATTTATTCTAAATTCATGCCAATTCCATTTGTCGTTGTATTTTTTTATAAATTTTTCTGTCCAAGGGATCGCTTTGTTTGTTGTCAACACATTCCAATTCCATTTATCTATATATTTTTCTATAAAATCTTCAGACCAAGGGAGTGCTTTGTTTGAGCTCATTCTATGCCAATCCCACCTGTTCTTATTACTTTCAATATAATCTTCAGTCCAATCTATAGATTCATTGCTGCTTAAGTAATAGTATAACAAGAACGGCGTTTTATGTATTTTTTCAAGTTGTTCAATAAAAGTAACAGACCATGGGAGGGCTCTATTTATACACAAATATCTCCAGTTCCAAAGGGTAGAAAATTTATCAACAAGATCAATATCCCAAACAAAAGAAGATTTACTTTTGCTGCTTAATATATCCCAGTCTAAATAGTTTTTATATTTGTCGATTAAATTTATCGTCCAATGAATACCTTCGTTTCTACTCAGGCCAAACCAGTCCCACCTATTCCTATATTTTTCTATTAAATTTCCAGACCAAGGTAAAGCTTTATTCGAACTTAAATAATGCCAATTCCATTTGTCCTGATATTTGTCTATTAGTTTATCAGTCCATGGAATTGAATTGTTTACGCTTAACCCATAATTCCCGAGATCAGAGTATTCAGTCCCCCAAATCCATTTGCTTTTGTATCTTTCGATTAAAGGCTCCGACCATGGCAGTGATTTATTCATACTTAAATCTTCCCAGTACCATCTGTCTTCGAATTCTTTAATTAAGCTTTCTGTCCAAGGGATATTTTCATTTTCGCTTAGCGTCTTCCAATTCCATTTATCCTCATATTTCTTTACAGAATCGTCATTCCAAGGGTAATGAGGATTATTGCTTAGTCCATGAACTCCTTGCCAGTGCCAGTTATTTTTGTATTTTTCTATTAGTCGAGCAGATAAAGGATAGTAACTTGAGATTAATCCAGAAAATATATCCTTATAGTCAATTGCTATTTTTCCAGCAATAGACAAATTTGTATTCAATTCTCTATTTGAGGAGATCAAGCCTTTAGCAAGAGTATAAACAATGCTCTCTGAGGTTATTGTTTCATAACCGTTAGCTTCCCGTACATATTGAATTAATGACTTTATTTTTAAATATCTATCTTGACGAGGCAAATCTTTTATCTCATAGATCATTTCTGACAAATGATCTTCTAATATAGCACGTTTTAGCAATCTCTTCATCCTGTCATTGCTGATTATTAAATCAGACAGTAGATTGTTCAATCTTAATCTCTCACAGTAAATAGACTCTCCGTAAATAGATACTATATATCGGAGTATATCTTCCGGATTATCCAGAGATATGGCGTGCTCAAAATCCAATTTTTCCATTATAGTCCTAAGAATGTGAATGTTTTATGAGAGCTATAGATATATCATCGCCACTACCTTTTGTTGATAATTTAGGTAAAAAATCTTCTAATTCGTTGTTGGCATCTTCAAAATCATGTGTATTATACATTGATAATACTTTTTCATAAAAAGCATTCAACTGTTCTTCATTGGAGAAAGAATCATCAACTCCATCACTACCTAAAAAAAAGGCAATGGGTGGTTTGTTTATGTTTAATTCAAAATGATATCTAAAGTTGTCAATGGCATTTATATCACACAGAGATGTTGTTTGGTTTAAAAAACATTTTTCATCCCATGGAATAGGTTGGCCTATAGAATTATCATCATTTATTTTGATACATTTCCCATCCCCAATTTGTAAGCCAAACCAAAAATCAGAGTGAGCTACAACTGTCATAAAAGTGGTACCGTAAGCCACGGTTACATTATCCATGATGTCATAACAACTACGAGAGGTAACATCTAATAGGTTCCGTTCCTTTTCAGTAAAAGGGAATTGGAGCCAGTCTTCTTTCACTTTTGTTTGCCAATCAGAAATGATATTAGAAGCTAATTGTCTTAAATATTCTTCACTCTTAACTAAGAATTCTTTTTTATTTTTAGGCGTTATACAGGTTAGTTCTAAAAATGATTTAATAGAATTAATCGCTGTATCGCAAACATATTGTGATCCTTTATGGCTTCGAAAATATTTATCACCTCCATGTCCATCTGCCACCATAGCTATAGCAAATCCCTTGTATATCTCACTTAATGAATAGTCTTGGCAAACTATATTCTTTGATACATGATTGGCTCCTTGTGCTGAAATATTAAAGACCTCATAATAGGATTTTTCACCAGCCATCATCTGTGTCATTTATATTTTCTTGATCAACAAAATCCTTTATTTCATCTATTATATCTAGGCTCTTATCCGAATTAACCCCGCTACTTTTACTGTTTATTTCAGAAGAACGAATACTTACAAATCTAATTAATTTTTTCAGAGTGGATGAAGCATGCACTTCTATAACAGCTTCTGCATTTCCTGTAATTTCCGTCAAAACAGATTTATCTGCGTCATTCCCAATCGCAATTGCTATTTTTATAGCAACCCTGAACCATTTATTATTCTTTAAAGTATTCAACCCTTTTTTATAGTCGTCAGTTGGAGCACCATCTGATAATAAAATAATTACAGGAGCAAAAGAACCTGTCGCTTCTTTCATAAACTCATTTTTAGAAAGCTTGAGGTTCAATTCTTCCAAAGCTTCTCCAAGATTTGTAACCCCTCCGGCATTTAGAGGATTCCATGAAAAAGACTCTGAATCAACAGGCTGATCGTAAAGCCAACAGACATCAGAATTAAAACTCAGAGCTGCTATTTTTATTTGAGCATCTGCATTATCTGCCGACAATATC
Source organism: Bacteroidales bacterium UBA4116 (assembly GCA_002381645.1). Classification (GTDB taxonomy): domain Bacteria; phylum Bacteroidota; class Bacteroidia; order Bacteroidales; family Tannerellaceae; genus DFXE01. Next base: position 188,603 of record DFXE01000025.1, on the reverse strand, counting down.
TTGATTTCAGGAACAGTTTCAAAAATGGCATCATTAACAGAGCCTATCTTTTCTCCAATCATACTACCTGATGTATCCACCAAAAAAAACAACACCATTGTTCTTCTTGGAATTTCTACTGTTTCGTCTAAAAAACTCATATTTGACAATTTTGATATTAAATAACTTCAATAATACTTGCATTTCCTATGTTTACTTTGTTCCCCACTAATAAAGGACAAGTAGTATCTTTAGCAATAGGGCGCTGAGTCAAATCTTTATTTGTTAAAACCCATACATTATTTGTTAAATTTTTCAACCCTAGCATCCCTGTATATTTTTTATTTTCAGAAACTATCCCGATAATGTTGTCCGTATTACTTTCGTAAATGACTTTGTTTTTAGATAGAGCTATAATCCGACCATCTATTTTCAAAAGAACTGGTCGTTTGTATTTCTGTTTACAATTCAAACAAGAGCAAACGTCTTCTTCGATATTTACAAAGATCTCATTGTTACACTGACAAGTGATAAGCTCATCCCTTAACCTAAAAAAAACTTTTATCCACTCTGATTCTATAATTCGTTCATTGGTGGTTGTAATTGTTTTAACACTGAATGCCTTTCTGAAAATTTCTTGAATGTAAACCGGAAATAATGGCCACCTTTTTATTACATTTGTATGAATGCCTAATACAGGCCTATTTATATCCCTTTCTTTGTCAAAAATAAAGACCGGATCAGTTCCATAAAACCTTTTTTCATACTCTTCAGTTAAACAAGGACAAGATGTGATCATACGTCCTTCTAATGGGTGATTATTAAATAGAAGTAAAAACAAAATTATTGATAAAGAAAATCTATCACTTTGTGTATTGGGTAAGGATTTTCCTAAAACTACTTCAGGAGCCATATATCTACATTTTCCAACTATTCCTAAGTTTTCTCCAAACGGAGCAACATTGTCATTGTCGCAAATTAAGACATCGCCATTCTCAGGGTTGATAAAAAAGTTTCCATCATTAATGTCTTGATAACTATACCCTTTGTTGTGTAAAGATTTAAAGCTGTAACATATTATTAAGGCCGCATTCATCATGGCCGAAACACTTTTAAAACGGCATTTAGCTAAAAGAAAATTAGAAAAACTAACATATGATTTCTCCCTTATATTCATCACATAGCCAAAACATCCGTCAACATCTTTCTTTGTTAAATATAACGGCCATAAAAAGGCGGAAGATGGTGCCCCTTTTTCTATGTTTTTTTTAAGGTTAGCATAGAACTTTGACGTTGGCTTCTTTTTGTACCATTTCAAAGCATATTCTTGCCCATGAAGCGAGATTCGATACACAACACCCTGCCCCCCTTCACCTATTTTTTCTAAAACTTCTATTTCGTCTCCTATGAGAAGCTCTATTTTGTATCCTTTTTTTAAATTCATACTCCCTATTTGTAATTGTGCAACTTTGCAATTAAGGCAAAATTACATTTTTTCCCACACACTTATAAGTTTTTCCTAATTAATGTTCTTTGAGTGAAAATATTATACATGGGTTTCCACCTTATGTAAATACTCTCAATAGCGTCTTTTGACATCATTTAATCTTTGCTCAGAACCTTATATACTGAGGGTACTGTCCATAAAGCTATGTTCCTATACCAATAACAAGAGGGTTCTGTATTTACTCAACTTATATCCTAAAGCTATTGCTCTGCTCTGCCTCTAATCTCTGTTTAGGTCTTATTCCTATAGCTTCTAAGAACTCTCGATGCTTCTGCTTGAACCAATCGAAAATGTCAATCTTGTTAATCAGCAGACTAAATATACCTCGCTTGATATCTTTTTCCAAACGAAATTCCGAATTGTGAGCCTTAAATCGTTGAGAATGCTCCTTTGAATACAATTCCCCTGAAAAATAGATCGGACGCATATTGACTAAGTCTTTGGCTTGACTATCCGAGAAACCTATATTCTTGCAATACTCTCCCCAATTTACTAGCGACTTGGTTTCCGGCAACCAATCATAAATTTTATTCAATTCAACTTTCAGCTCTCTTGTCTTTTGCTCATTTTCTTTACGTTCCCGGGTTATAGTTTGATTTAGAATGGTTATCTCCTGCTGCTGGGACTTTTTCTCCTTCTTTAGGTCATCAATTTCTTGCTGCAGTTGCTTGACTTTAGAAATGCCTATCATGGAACCGATGCCATCCATTATATTGGATCCAACATTGGCAACTTTACTTTTCAATTCTTCAGTTTTGAGTTGCCCTTTTACTTGATTGAGGCTCTCTTCTGTCTTTTTTAGTTCCGATTCCTTCTGTTGCTTTTGTTCCTCTGCTTGAATGGATTTCAGTTTGGCTTCCTGTTCCTTTTGTTTGAGTTCCTCAATGCGTTGCCGCTTGGCTTCTTCTACCGCCAAGAGCTGTTCTATATTAATCTGCAAGTTGTTTCTCTCTATCGTTTGGTTGCGATAATGCTCCGTCAAGGTTATATGCCGGGCATCTGAGCCTTTTATACCTCGCTTTAATCCATATTTAGCCATAGCCACTGCGTAAGTATCTTGATACTCTATCAATTTTTCCCTTGCCATTACATCGTCAACGCACAGGCGTGGTCTGTTCGGGTCTTTCTTCTTGTATGCGCGCTTTGCCTTTTGCTCTTCATTTGGATTCTGTGTCTGATTACCTTCCTGCTGTTTCTTTTTTGGCTTTTTCTGCCTTCGCTCGCCCCTTACTATCGGAACAATAGAAGCGTGGATATGCGGAGTAGTTTCATCCATGTGCAAAGTAGCGGCAACCAGATTGTCTTCTCCGAATGTATTTTTCAGGTAGTGTATATTATCCCGGCACCAGTCATCCAGCTTTCCTTCACTTTCTATTCGTTTCATATCTTCGGGGCTGCCGGAGATCATAACACGAATTACTTTCACTTGGTTCTTGCCTATCTGACGTTTAAGCCCTGCTGTCTCCAATCTGTGTTGGATAGCTTCCGTCCGGTCTTTTATTCCATCAGGAAACTCAACGAGTTCCTTATTCAAATGTATCCGGTCAGGATCTACATTTGGGTGTATTACTTTTCGCTCGATATGATCTGTCATGGCAGACTCATTTCCGGGCGACTTATCTAAATGGAAAACAACATATCCCATGATAATGTCAATTAATTTGTTTGAAATTTAGCTTGTGGAAATCTCTCCTGCCGATAGAATTATACCGGCAGAGAGATGATTCGCACATTGAATAGTCGCTCTGGGCGACTGCGGTCGATAGACCGCTAAGGGAGATTCCAAAGGGGGAAAACCTTTGGCTTATTCGGGAATTTTTAGTGATAGTGCAACGATAGCGTAAGAAAATTCCCTAATAAGCTATGGCTTTTTTGAAAAGCTTTCGGGGGCGCTGCGGCAGATTACATCCTTAGACCTCTGCCCGGCTTCTTTATTACGGTTTGCTTCGGGACGGAACGACTGCATAAATAGTCGTTCAGGTCTTTATGATTTGCATAGTGTGCAGACTGGTCGATGACCTCTTTACAAACCGAGCGTAAACTCTGAACAGCTCGCTTTCCGGCTTCATCGTTATCAAGGAAAAGAGCGACCGAGTTATATCCGGCAAGTGTGTTTTCAACTTTCGGCAGATTTGCCAACGAGTTCAAAATGATTACATCTACCGGTGAGCGTTGCCAGTTCTTTATCGTTAGGAATGATAGGTAATCCATAAATCCCTCGAATAGTTGGCAACTACTTTGCCCAGAGGTATATGAAGTAATATCTTTAGATGTACACCCTTTGAAATACTTACTCCTTAGTTCATACCCTCCGGTATCGCTCTTAAAACCGATAGCAAAATAAGATTTATCGTTTACCGAGTAGTAAACCTCCTCACAGTTTGCCTTTGCGATGTCGATAGAGATTTTCCTTTCTTTCAAGTATTCCAATAAAGCCGGATTAGCCAATGCCTGTATGTTATGTATGGTTATCTCGGACTCTCGCTTTTCCAGTATAGGTATATCCTTCCTATGAAAAGAAAAAGAACCCTCTTCGAGCCTTTGGGCAGCTTCAGCAAAAGAGCAGCCCTCTAAACGTGATATCAGGTTAACGATATTGCCTCCCAGACTAAGTCCATGATCAAACCATAGGTTCTTTGTATAGTTAACACTCAGACTTGCCGTTGTCTCTTTTCTAAAAGGAGAAAGAAACATCCCTTTCTGATTATTCTCTCTTACGGGATTGACTCCCATCCGTATAAGATACTCCCGTATGCTTATACTCATTATGTCGTTACTTATCATAATTAAAATTCTTTGTTGTTTTGTGGTGAAATACAGATAATATCCTGTTGTATAGACTCTTATTCGCCCAACAAATCCCCAACAAGCCAAAATAACGTTGCAGGCTGTTCACAACAATGATTATTTAGTTGTGCGTTTGTTGTGTTGCTGTTGAAATAGTATACTCTTTGATTTTCATACACTTAAATCTTAGAACAATACATTACAACAGAATTTCATCAATAAGCTGCCGCTTTACTTCCAAGTACCTTCCTTTTCTTTTCATAGGAATGAGATTTCCTTCTATTCCTATGTAATAGAAAGTGTAATCACTATTTTTATCAGAGCGAAGTCCCCAGCCATCCTTAAGGATATTGCGTATTTGGGTTATGTCAGCTTTAAGCCCAGCATCACGAATAGTATCCATAAAGTCTTTAGGGCAGCAAAACATCTTAGCCTCTCCAAGCTTATCCATAACATCCGAGCAATAAGCAGCTATCTCTGCTTCAATCTTGTTGGTGTTATATTTCTTGATTTTGAGAAGAGCCGATGTTTCCAATAGAGAAGGATTAAACCACATACGGGATTCATTCTTTGTGGATAGCTCCCTGTTTAGTAAAAAGTGAAGAAAATGAGGAATCTCCTTCATCATAAAGTTTCTTAGGTAGATATTATCCTTTTCTATCGGATTTATCTTGCGTACCCAGAACCTTACCTCTTCTTTTGGAATGATAATCGGATTCTTCTCATTGTTAGAGCAAAGAACAAATTTGGCAAAGAACTCTATCTCTTTGCGGTCTTTCCCTTTGGCTTCTATCTTATAATCCCCTGCGGTAGATAGATTCTTTATCTTTTCGGTGTCTTCCATCTTGTTCAGTAGAAGTTCATCCACCAAGACTAATAACCTGTGTGCCCAGTCTGCGTTAAACTGACTGCGGAAATCCTCGTTTGAATTAAAAGTGGCATTCTTTCCAAAGATCATCTTTAAGAAACGAAGGAATGTCGTTTTACCGGTATTCCGTTCGTTGGATACCAGTAATAAGATAGGAAGCATTTGTGTCGGTTTCATGTAGAGAATCTGCAGATAATCCAAACCAAGCTCCAGTTGTTCTCCGAAAATATGTGTTAGGAATGAACGGATATACGGAAAGTCCCCTGCTGTTGGGGTGTGATTAATGGGTTCATACTGATTAAGATATTTCCCATGTACCTGTTTATAGTTGATATGGTCAGGTATAATACAGAAACCATCATATTTATCTATCTCCGGCAGGTTGTTCTTGCCATAGTCCTGCCGAAGCGTTTCGTAGCTCCATGGAATCTTTTCTTCGATATAATCACCACTGATAAGAGGGCGATGCACTGTTTTATACAGTGTGGTGCCAACCCTGAGGAACTTCTCCGAGGTGTTTCCTTTTTCTTTCATGGTCGCATCCTCCTACTTTTTACGTTTGGCACTCTTAGCAAGAGTGAGATTAACCGAAGTAATATGATCCTGATGGGATTTGGTTTGTCCATCAGCCCATAGGATAAGTTCTTTTCTTGAAAAGACAAGTTTGTTTCCATATTTACGAAAAGGCATAGAGCCGGTAGATGTAAGTTTGTATATCTTTGCTTTAGAGGTAGGATATCCATACTCTTCAAGCACTTGAATAGCGGTATCCAATGTTATTGTATCGGGAAGCTCTTTGGGGGTAGATTCTACCGGAAAAGCTTTGGACACTTCTTCGCTGATGATCGCCCGAAGTTCCTCGGACGTTGTTAAAATAATGTTTGTCATAATGCGTTATTTATCAAGTTAATAATAAGCTGTCGTCACAGCATTACTAATCGATCGATAGCGCAAAGAACGGTTAGGTATAAATAGTTATAAAATCGGGAATCAGTTTACACAGGTAGGACAAAGAGACAAGAAGCGGAGACAAAGGCTGCCATAGGCTACAACGCAGGCAGTTAATAGGGGAGATAAATGACTGAATTGCCCCAAAAGTGCATATTTGTCACTTCTTTGTAAAGTCAAAAAAAAGAAATTGCTTTTTATTGTTTTTGTTTGCGAAGCTGCTCTATTACTTCGTCCAAATCGAAGCTGGTGATCTTAATGCCGGTCATGACAGATTGAGAGATGAAGCCCTTTTCTAACCACTGATCTACGGTAGGACGGGAGACTTTCATCATCTTAGCTAAAAGGTGTTTGGAGATAATCGGCTTGCCGGCGAAGTGTTCTATAAATTGTTTGTTGGCTACATAGTAGTGTTGAAGGTTGGAGATGGCTTTGTCTGCATCCAATATATAAGGTTGGTGTTTCTTTGTGATAGTGATCTCGATGGAGTCCATGTCATAATCCGTCGCCAGCTCCGAATTATTTGACAACTCGGATGCGAGTAGGTCAAAGATAGGAGTATCTTTTGCTTTGATGGTTATTTTCTTGCGACGGGGCATGGTTATATCGAATCAGCCAGTTCTTGTATCTTAGGGAAAATACAGACAGGGGTCTCAACCCCATAAAGTATTTCATTAGTATTATATCCCATAAAATCAATGTATTGTAAAATTAAATCGTAGGCAAATTTTGCATAATCAATATTTATATTGCCCGCTCCATCAAAGCAAATAGGCTCATGATGGGCTATCCTATTTCTAAAACCTCTAATACAATCAAGTTCTCCATATATCTGTTTTTGATTCATAGCGTGAGCTTTGCGAGGAAATATTTGCAACAGAGTTTTTCCGGCATTTTTATAGTATTTTTTTGAGAACAAGATCGTCCAAGTTCCAAAGCTCAAAGAAGCAACTAATTTGTTATGAGAATAAGTCCCCTTTCTTACCAGCTTATCTCGTTCTTTAAATATTTCAGTTTGAGATGGAACTAAGAAGCCTGAATTAGTCTGAGTAATTATCCATTCAGGGTCTGAAAATGTAGAGCAATAGTGGTCGTTAACCGCATTACGTAGAACAACTTCTAATACACCCAAAACTCCATAAAACTTTTGACAGAGCTTAATATTGTACCGATACAAAATTAAAGCTTTGTTTTTATCGTTCTTGCAAGCAGCGGCATATCGAGATATTCTAGGATGCGATAACGCTTTCTCATATTGAGTGTAATTCATGATTTCTACTTTTTTTACGCTATGATTTGCAAAGATAAAAATAAAGTTGTACATTTGCATTGTGATACCTCGTTGTCCCTGTTAGCAATAACAAACTTCGGGGTTTTTGCATTTTATATAGTCTCATCTCCTCATGATTTCATCCAAAATTCGTCAACAGTTTCGCATTCTTCTCCCTTTCTTCTCTTTCGAAGGATGCCAAATAGTTCTCAGTTGTCTTCAGGTCGTTATGCCCTAAACTTTCAGATATATAAGCAATGTTTGCACCAGAGCGTTTCAGAACCGTCGCATAGGAATGCCGTGCTGTATATGTGCTCAAGCCTTCAATACCAATAGCCTTACCTATTTTCTTTAGGTACTTATTGCAACGACTAATAACGTCTCTTGTCCGGCTCTTTATCTGCATCGGAGTCTCATCCCCTTTCAAAAATCCAAAGATATATGCATTCGGATCTTTATTAGGCACGCCCCATCTGTCAATGATCGCTTGCATTTCAGGTGTAACAATTGCGCATATTTCTTTTTTTACCTTAGATGTGTACATTGTTTTTGCTCTGGTAAAATAGATATCTCCATTTTGTATATCTGAATACTTTAGGGTAATAAGGTCTGCAAAGTTAATGCCATTGCATAAGTAAGAAAAGAACCATAAGTCCCGAAAATGCTCTGTCCCTTCAAAGCCATCCGTATATGTAACCAATGCCTTTATCTGAGGTAAAGTAAGCGCCAGCTTTCGTCCTTGTCCAGTAGGTATCTCATATTTCCCATGTCCGAAAGGATATTGGCTCTCTTTTATTAGATGCATTTCCAAAGCCGTATTCATGATCGTTCGAATAGCTCGCCCTCGCATCCCAATCGTTGTGTAAGTTTTTCCTTCGCTTAAGAGGAATTTTTCATACTTCTGCATCCATTCAGGAGTAATCGCTGACAGAGAAATTTGCTTTCCGGCAAACTCTTCCACACTCTTCAGCGTGTACGCATAATATTGGTAAGTGTTTATCTGATTATTCTCAAGCAGAGTGTCAATTTTGATCTGAAACAAAGCATTCAATGTCTCAAGAGAACTTTTCCCCAAATAGCTACTCAATGCAGTAAACGAGAATTTATCCTCTCGCTCTAAAAGAATTACAGCATTCTTTACTTTATCAAAGGAGTACTGGACATCTGTACGAATAGAAATTTGCTTCTTACTCTTCGTTTCTGCCAGCTTTTCCCACTCTTCTACACTCAAATTCTTCCCGGTTGAGTAATATTTGCGCTCTCTTTTGAAAGTAACTCGTATCTTTACCGGATAAACACCGTCTTTCCTTTCCCTGCGTTGATCAAGGATTGAAGATACTGTAATGCCATTATTCGCGTAGTTAAACATATGCTTTCTTTTGTTTTGTGTGCAAGAAAATTTGCACACAATTTGCACACAAACATAGCGATTCAATCTAAATCAAGCAAATTATCGACAATATAAAATTGGATTAACATGCAGATTTACTGATTCTTGCCAAAATAGGCAAATAGATACAAAACGAAGAAAACACATCAAATTTGATTCATAATCATGAGGTCCCCGGTTCAATCCCGGGTCTCGCTACTCAGAAATCAGAGACTTACGAGGAATTGTAAGTCTCTTTTTATTTACATGCGAATTGCATGCAAATAAGTTATCAGAAAGCGTTCAGATTAAAATTTGAATGAATTATATAGAAACCGGGGAGCGTGTGTGCGCGGGTTTAAATCTTTTCATTCCGACACTAAAAATCAGCTATTTACAAACAAAAACAGTAGATTTAATCCGGCGGTGTGTAATAAGGTTATTTTTCTTGTTAAACACGGAAAAGTTTTTGTTAAACGTTAACATATACTTTGTTAAACAGTAACATGTGCTTTGTTAAACAGTAGCATAGGCTCTGTTTAACAAATAGTAGCCACTTATAAACGACTCCTATTGCAACCTAAAAAGAGAAGAGAAGTATGCGGAACTATATCCTTAGGGTTTAACCGTACTTTTCTCATAAAGCATACTATTTTTGAGAAAAGTACGGATAACTCTATTATAAAGGATATTCATTGAAGGCATACAGCAGGGTAGACAAATACCGTTCTCCTGTATCAGGCAGTATGATAATGATGTTCTTCCCCTTATTTTCAGCTTCCCGCGCGAGCTGTACAGCAGCGTATACAGCCGCTCCTGACGATATACCCGTCAACAGGCCTTCAGTTGCCGCAAGCTCCCGTCCGGTACGTATGGCATCGTCGTTCGTTACCTGTATGATACGGTCGATAACATCCGCGTTGTAGTTTCCCGGTATAAATCCCGCCCCTATACCTTGTATCTTATGAGGTCCGGAAGCTCCACCCGACAGCACCGGAGAGTCAGCCGGTTCAACAGCTATTACCTCGATACGTGGATTCAGTTCCTTCAGCCGTTTTCCGGTACCGCTTATTGTACCGCCTGTACCTACACCGGCAACCAGCATATCAACCTCCCCGCCGGTATCTCTCCATATTTCTTCAGCGGTGGTACGATAATGTACCCCGGGGTTGGCAGGATTGGCAAATTGCTGGAGTATAACAGAATCGGGAATAGCATTTTTCAGTTCTTCCGCTTTGGCAATTGCGCCTTTCATGCCCTCGGCTCCGGCAGTGAGTACCAGTTCCGCGCCTAATGCCCTTAAAAGATTACGCCGTTCGGTACTCATGGTTTCAGGCATGGTCAATATCAACCGGTATCCTTTTGTCACAGCTACAAAAGCAAGTCCGATACCTGTATTTCCACTGGTAGGTTCGATAATGGTTGCCCCCGGGGTCAATACACCTTTAGCTTCGGCATCTTCAATCAAAGCAAGGGCAATCCGGTCTTTTACGCTTCCCAGAGGATTAAAATACTCAAGCTTGCCAATCAGATTAGCTTCAACCTGTTGTTTTTCAGCGTAGGCATTCAACCTTAATAAAGGAGTATTACCTATCAATTCCGTTAATTTGTTTGCAATTGCAGCCATAGTTCACTTATTTTTATGTGATAATTATTTATATAACAAAAGTATGATAATTAAGTACAACAGGAAATCCCATGATCGTGGTATTTTTTAATACCTTACAATTACTAAATTTGCCTCTTATTATAACTGAAAGTAACGTATGAGAACCTTTATTCTTGCCGATAATCAATATATATCCCGACAGGGTATCCAATGCATACTTCAAACTGAAAAATGGGCGGATAACGTTCTTTATGCAAACAATAAGGAAGAATTACACAGACATTTGAAAAATCATCCTTCCGCTATAGTAGTATTGGATTATTCAACATTCGATTTTACTTCCGCGGCACACCTTCTTATCAGTATCGAAGCAGCTAAGGAGTCGTTCTGGGTGCTTTTTTCCGAAGAGCTGAGCCTTCCTTTTCTCAGGCAGGTAGTGTTCTCGGCATCCGTTCATACGCGTTTAAGCGTAGTATTGAAACATGATGCGGAAGAAGAAATAAAGGCCACACTTCAAAACGCTGTTAATGATCAGGTATATCTATGTGAAGCAGTTCAGGAATCCATAAACCATACAACCATTCCACCTGAAAAAGTAATAAGCCTGACCAAAACAGAAAAAATAATGCTTCGTGAAATCGCACAGGGAAAAACGACCAAGCAAATAGCCTGGGAAAAACATGTAAGCTTTCATACCGTAAATTCTCATCGAAAAAATATCTTCCGCAAACTCGAAGTCAACAATGTGCAGGAAGCTATCCGGTACGCCGTAAGGGCGGGATTACTGGATACGTCTGATTATTACATTTGATAACGAATAGATTTATTTCCGGTAACTTTCACCGGTTAATCCGGCTTAAATACTTCTACCTACTTATGACCCGGTTAAACCGGCTTTCCCCCGTCACCTCTTGTTATACCCTGACTTCCGTAAAATCCGCTGACATCTACTGATTTTTATATTTGATATGAGCCTGATAACAAATAAAGTTGAGCTCATCAGCGAAATTTATGTGCTAAACTCCCGTTAATTTCGCATGATATAAGAATGAATTTCTATAGAACATATTAAATGCACAGTCAATTAATTAATCATGAAATGATGGTATATGATAAAGATTACAATGAAGCAACTAACCTATTTATGGATCATGGTACTCTCACTAACTATGGTTGAGGGAGTAACCTCTTGCAATAAAGACTACGGCCCCGCAGAAATGCCCCCTGCCCCTAATCCGGATCCGGAACCTGTTCCTCCGGTTGAAGGCAACAAGGGAAACATACGAATCGGCTCCGCTACTTTTACTGTTACCTTCCAGGATAACGCAACAGCACCTGCGTTCAAACAAATGCTGCCGATGACTGTTAATATGTCTGAACTCAACAACAACGAAAAGTTCTACGGATTACCTGAAGCTTTACCAACAAATCCGTACAATCCCGGAACAATACAGAACGGCGACCTGATGCTTTATGGTTCATCCACGCTGGTCTTATTTTATCAATCTTTCTCCACTTCATACAGCTATACCCGGATAGGACAGGTAGATAACGCTTCCGGATTGCAGAACACATTAGGGGCAGGCAATGTATCAGTTACATTCGAAATGCAACAAAACGGAGATTAAAATGAGACGGATTGAATAATTCGTTTTAATACACTATTTTTTCTTTATAAAGATAAAAATTGCCTGACAAAAGATTAATAGTTACATCTTTGTCATTTAATAGTCACTATAGATAAAAAGAAAACAGGTAACATATATGTCAGGCAATATAACTCTGCCCGGAACCAAAGAAAGATATATAATATTAGATAGTTTACGGGGATTGGCATTATTAGGCATCTGTTTGGCTAATTTCCCTGAATTCTCCCTTTATACCTTTCTCGACCGTCCGGCCCAGCAGGCTATGCCCACGGCAGGTATCGACACTGTCGTCAGGTACCTGCAATATATATTTATCGACGGCAAATTCTATACCCTTTTTTCCCTGCTCTTCGGCATCGGTTTTTCCATTATACTGTCAAATGCCGGACAAACAGGACGCAACGGGACCGCTATCTTTTACCGTCGTATGTCTGCTTTATTTTTCATCGGGCTTTTTCATTTGCTTTTCCTCTGGGCAGGCGATATACTCATATTATACGCATTCCTGGGGTTTTTCCTTCCGTTATTCCGTAACGTAACGGACAGGAAGCTCTTAACCAGTGCCGTAATATTTTTGCTGTTGCCAATAGCCATAGATGCCGGTGTGGAATTGTTTCACTGGAACCTTTCAGCCCCAGCGGTAAGCGCAACCTCCTATTTCCATGACAGGGCGGGTATAAACGAAGCAAATTTCCCATACTGGCTGGTCGAAAAGCAAAGTTACATGGATGTACTACAATTCAATCTGGCAGGCTCTTTTATAAGGATGCAGGAATTTATCGACGGCAACAGGGCCTTTAAAGTTTTCGGACTTTTCCTATTAGGATTATATATTGGCCGCAAAGGCCTGTATGCCAAACTTAGTGAAAATAAAATTTACCTGAAAAAAATAATGAGATACGGATTTATTATCGGCTTTCCAACTTCCCTACTGTATGCCTGGAGCGCCATGAATTCACATCCGTTCGGGCTTTCCGCACATGCTGCCATATATGCGGTCAGCGTGGTTCCGCTAAGCTTTACCTATATCTCTGCTATCTGTTTATTCTACTTAAAAAAACAGGATAGCAGGATATTTAAAATATTTGCCGCTCCGGGTCGAATGGCCCTGACCAACTATCTGATGCAGTCTGTATTCGGCATGATACTCTTTTACGGTATCGGTTTTGAATTAGGCGCCCGTACGGGATTAATATACGTAGAACTGATTGCGGCAGCCGTTTTTGGCATACAGATTGTATATAGTTACTTCTGGCTGCATTACAACCGGTTTGGCCCGTTGGAGTGGGGATGGAAGATACTGACCTATGGAAAATGGTTCAGGCTGGCACGGTGATATTAAAATAGGTTTATGGTCCTTATGACAAAATAAAATGAGCCGCAGAACGAATACCGGACCGTATGTAATACTTAATTTTGTATGGTTGAATGATAAAAAGAACAATTAAATCAATCTATAATAATAAAGAAGATGAAAAAAGTAATCAAAGACAGATTTTTTGAAGGGGAAAGACCTTTATTCGCAACTAAAGATATACGTTTGGAAAATGTTAAGTTCTATCCCGGTGAATCAGCGCTGAAAGAATGTACCGGCATCGAAGCCTATACATGTGAATTCATGGGTAAATATCCATTCTGGCACAATGAAAATGCACGGATTGAAGAATGCCTGTTTACCGTTTACAGCCGCGCCGCTATCTGGTATTCAAAGAATATTAGCATGATCAACACTAAAGTGGAAGCACCCAAGATGTTCCGCGAAATAGACGGTTTGTATCTTGAAAACGTAAAGCTGACCAGCGCCGGCGAAACCATGTGGAACTGCCGGGATATGAAACTGCGTAATGTACAGGCCTACGGAGGAGACTATATCTTTATGAACGGTATCAACATTGATATCGACGGGTTCTATTTACAGGGAAACTACTCGTTCCAGGATGCTAAAAACGTAGTGATCCGCAATGCAAAGCTGGATTCGAAGGACGCTTTTTGGAAAACAGAAAATGTAACCGTTTACGATTCGGAACTGAACGGCGAATACCTCGGCTGGCATTCTAAAAACCTGAAACTGGTCAATTGCAGGATTTCAGGAACACAACCGCTCTGTTATTGTACCAACCTCGTTATGGAAAACTGTACCATGGCCGACGACTGCGACCTTGCTTTCGAGTACAGCACGTTGGAGGCCAATGTAAACAGTCATATCGTCAGCATTAAAAACCCGACATCAGGTTACATCAATTGCAATAGTGTAGGTGAAATTATTATTGATGAACATTGCAAAAAGCCTGACGGTTGTAGTATCAGAACGATTAAAGAAACTTCTTACGCTTCATGAAATACAATTTTGATGAATTAGTACAGCGCAGGGGCAGTAATTCCTATAAGTGGGATACGGCAAATGTAGACGATGTATTGCCGATGTGGGTAGCCGATATGGATTTCCGTACGGCTCCTGCTATTATACATGCATTGGAACGCCGGGTACGGCACGGCGTATTTGGTTATACCAAAGTACCGCAGGCTTATTTCGACGCAACTGTTTCGTGGTTTCATAACAGGCATCATTTTACAATTGAGAAAGACTGGATCCTGTTTACCTCCGGCGTAGTACCTGCCCTTTCCGCGGTGATAAAAGCGCTTGCGGAACCCGGCGACAAAGTATTGGTACAAACTCCGGTTTACAATTGTTTCTTTTCATCTATCCGTAACGACGAATGCGAAAGGATAGAGAATGACCTGGTATATGAAAACGGAAAATATAGCATCAATTTCGATGACCTCGAACAAAAAGCCGCCGATCCGAAAGTAAAACTGATGCTGCTCTGTAATCCCCACAATCCGGTAGGCAGGGTATGGACAAAAGAAGAGCTTACACGGATAGGCGATATCTGCTTACGACACAGTGTGGTGGTTGTTTCCGACGAAATACACTGCGATTTGGTTTACCCCGGCCATACCCATATCCCGTTTGCATCTATCAGCGAAGAGTTCCTGCAAAACTCCGTTACCTGTACGGCTCCAAGCAAGACATTTAACCTGGCAGGTATTCAGGTTGCCAACATCATCGCCGCTGATGAAGATATCCGGAAAAAAATTGATAAAGCCCTCAATGTAAATGAAGTGTGTGAAATAAACGCTTTCGCTGTTGAAGCGTTGATCGCCGCTTATAACGAAGGAGGCGAATGGCTGGAAGAACTGAAAGTTTATCTTTACGACAACTATAAACTCCTCTCCGGATACTTCAAAGAATATCTTCCGCATTTGCCTGTTCTCCCTCTCGAAGCTACTTACCTGGTATGGGTAGATTGTTCCGCTTTAAAAAAGACATCCAAAGAAATAACCGACCAGCTATTGCATGAAGAAAAGGTATGGGTGAATGAAGGGACCATGTACGGTGAAGCCGGAGAAGGATTTATCCGCATCAATATAGCCACCCAGCGGGAAAGGCTGGTGAAAGGATTAAAGAAGATAAGAAATTTGTACACAATGTGAAACAAACGGCAGGAACGGGCAACAGGAAGCTACATATTATAATTGCTTACTTTTTGATTTATGTAGTATGGGGTTCAACCTATTATTTTATAGGAGTTGCCCTCAAGGGATTACCGCCTTTCCTGCTGGGCGCTTTCCGCTTCACTGCCGCCGGGCTTATCCTGCTTGTATGGTGCCGGATAAAAGGTGAACCTGTATTTAAGAAAAGCCTGATAAAGAAATCCGCCGTCAGCGGGATTGTACTTCTTTTCATTGATATGGCAGTGGTGATGCTTGCGCAGCAATATGTCAGCAGCAGCCTTGTGGCAATCATTGCCAGTTCGACCGCTATATGGATCATGGCGCTGGACGCCCCGATGTGGAAAAGGAATTTCCGGAGCCCTGCGGTCATAACGGGAATTATAATCGGATTCCTGGGAGTAATGATGCTGTATATAGAACAGTTCCGATACGATAATCAACCGGGAGAACACAGGGAATACGGAGTGTTATTGCTGATGATCGGTTGTATCTCATGGGCATTGGGAACCCTGTATGCCAAATACTGTTCATCCGGCGAGGAAGAAGTCAATGCCTTTGCAGGTTCGGCGTGGCAAATGCTTTTCGCAAGCGCTATGTTCTGGATATGTGCCGTTATAAAAGGCGATGTGATAAACACCAACCTGCACGCCGTACCGGTTACCTCATGGATGTCATTGATTTACCTGATCCTATTCGGCTCCATTCTGGCCTACTCGGCTTATGTCTGGTTGCTTAAAGTACGTCCTGCCACAGAAGTAGGGACACACGCCTATGTCAACCCGTTCATCGCCGTATTCCTGGGGATGTCTTTAGGCAAAGAAAATGTAACATGGATACAAATAGCCGGATTAATCGTTATCCTGCTAAGTGTGATGCTGATAAACCACAAGAAAAAACCGGATCCATTGCACGGGTAACACGTTTACCGCATCATTCATTATCGAAATGAAAAGTAATGGTCTGTTTTAATTCCGGATGAAGCGATTTCCCTACAGGACAGGTATCAGCCACTCTTTTAAGGGATATCTTTTGCTTTTCGGTGAAATCCCCGTTGAAATAGATGTCGATTTTTATCTCCCCGATACGCCGCGGGTCTGCCGACATGATCTTATCCGTTACCAGCCGTGTGCCTTTCAGGTCGAGGCCACGTTCTACCGCGTAAGCATCCATCATGGTCATAATACAGCTACCCAAAGCTGCCGCTACCAGGTCGGTCGGTGAAAAATACTCTCCGCGCCCTTTATTATCGGTAGGGGCATCCGTAATAATTTTAGTTCCTGATTGCGTGTGGGTAACTTCCGACCGCTGGTCGCCCATCCAAATTGTTTCTATCTTAGCCATAGCATTTAAATATGAGTTTGTTTGACAATCAAAAGTAATAAAAAAGTTACACGTTCACCCTTTTGGCACCCCCTAAAATGAATAAACTGAAAAAAGGCTTTAGCTGAAACTATACATCGACTTTATAAAAGCCCGGAGGGTGCTTTAGTTTTCTATAATGGTCAATTTTCATTTTAAATATTCTTTTTTTCGTTATAACGGATAAAAAGGATTCCTGATGATTTTTTAGAAGTAAGTTTGTATCATCAAGGTTCATATAAATTATTTCACGATGAAAAAATCAATCTGTAGTCTCGCCATTTTAGGAGTTGTAGCTTTACTTCCTATGAATAATATCAATGATAAATCCTTTCCTGAATTTTTGCATGAAACGGTCTGTTTTAACAGTCAATCCGTGATCGGCAGCCTTTCAAAAATTAAGGGGGCTATTCCCGGGCAAGCCGGTTCAACTGTAAAGTGTAACATACCTGTTGAGAAAAAAACAACGATTACAGCATGTCTGCTAAAAAAAGAATAAGCCATACGATCAGCCCTGCCGTCAAAGCAATACCTAAAAACAATAATGCAGTACGGAAAGTGTACTGTCGCTCTTCCATCTCCTTCTCTTTTAGCTGACAATTAATTTGTTCAAACTCTTCAATAGTTATATCCGGTTGAAAAGAAAAATTTTTACTTGTCATCTGTTTCCGGCGGATATCTCTGGAATGCTCACGATGTTGTTTAAGCATTTCCCTGTTTTGCTTATCCCGCCGTATCATATCAAAAACATGTCCGGCAAAACTCATAACTCCTCCATCCTTTATTGATTATTTTACTTTAAAAATAGTCATTTTATACCAATAAATCAAGCATTTAATTTTTAATATTGGTTTAAGCGCTTACGCAGATGATAAGGATATAAAATAAACTTCTAACTAAAAAGCGAAATTAAGCAGAGTGTAGTGAATTGACTGATAAATGGTTCGTTACGCTTTATTTTGCATTGTATGACTATGAGCTAAAAGCCGTATTTAGACAGAGCTGCGTAATAGATGCGTTACCATCTCGTTACTTAAATAGTCAATGGACAGAACATTATAAACTGATTAAAGCAGAAAGTCCAAGAACTGAAACAAACAACAAGACCGCATATGAAACCTATCCTACCTAAATAAAAGAAAGGACAGGGTGTATAGCTCAGTAAAATAACAAATACTAACTAAGGAAAAGGTTTGAAGAGACAATTATGGCTGAGTTATAGATATTTATTAAATTTACCCATTATAAAACAACAATATGAATACTTTTATGAAAGTGGGATTTTTTCAATACAATGTTATCTGGCGTGACAGGGAGGCGAATCTCTCTTATATCCGTTCGAAAATAAAAGATTCAACCTTTGATTTACTCGTATTGCCGGAACTGTTCACCAGTGGATATGCTTTTGAGTCAAAAGATGAATTAATACCTTTTGCTGAAAACTTAGAGGATAGTTATACCGTCAGGTTTCTTACTAAATTGATGAAAGAATGTGGCGGATATATTACCGGCTCTATTCCTGAATTATGTGACGAAAAGTTATATAATACTTCGATTATAGTAGGAACCGAAGGGCTATTAGCTTCTTACAGGAAGATTCATTTGCCGACCTATGAAAAGCGGGCTTTTAATGCAGGGGATAAAATAATATCCTGTAGCTGTAATGAAACGAACGTGGGTTTGACTGTTTGCTTTGATGCATGGTTTGCTCCGTTAAGTTCGGGTTTGAAATTACGGGGGGTGGATATCATTTGTCATTCAGCATGTTTTGGGGGTAAAGTTACTCCTGCAATCATACCCATCAGGGCATTGGAAAACCAATGTTTCTATATCAGCTGTAATCGTATTGGCACGGAACTGTTCAGCGGTGAACCTGATTCTTATCGTGGCGAAAGCCAGATTGTCAGCCCTGATGGAAAAATATTGATCAAAGCTGGAAATGAAGAATTACTATCTACTATTGACGTTGATCTCTCCGAGGTAAACAATCCCGCTTTCGGAAGCCTGATATCAAAAGATTTAATTTCAGAACATGCGAAATATGAGATTAAAATGATATAATAAAAAAGCATATATAAACATGGAATTAGAATCAAAAAGATTAAAAATGCATGAAATAACCGACTCGGATATAGAATTAATTCACAAACTTAATTCATATCCGGAAGTCGATGAATATAATACTGTTGGTATTCCGACGAATAGGGAAGTAACTGAAAATGTTGTCCATTCGATGATAGAAGAACAAAAAGCCGAATGTAGGAAGTCATACAACTGGAAGATTATCAGGAAAGATTCCGATGAATTTATCGGTATGGCAGGTATCACCTTGTCGGCTAACAGATTTAAATTGGGTGAAATTTACTATGATTTACTTCCTTTGCATTGGGGAAAAGGATATGCAACCGAAATCGTAAAGACCTTAATTAAAATCGGATTTGATGAATTTCATCTTCATAAGGTCGAAGCGGGAGTTGCAACGGAAAATATCCGTTCGATTCGGGTACTGGAAAAATCGGGCATGACAAGGGAAGGTTTACGACGAAAGATTCTTCCGATTAGAGGAGAATGGAAAGATAATTACCACTATGCGATTGTTGAAGACGACCCGAGAGAGTATTAATTTACAATAAGTATGATATTGGTATGAGACATTCTATTTTAAGGCGGTAAATTGAGCATCAGTAATACGATTAAGTCGAAATAAAAATGAAAAGAATTGTTTTAATTATATTTGTATTGGCTCTTGTTGCAATTACATCAAATGCTCAAACTATTGAATTTAACCACAAAGGGGGGGAATATATCAAAGTTGATGGCGCGAATAATTACTATTGGCGCAACGTGGAGTTTATCCGATGCCGAACTTATGGAACAAATAGTGAAAGATATAACGTTTGATGATTGGAAAGGATATTTTTTAGATTTTTATCAACTACATAATCCTCAACCCGATTTTGAGCGATTTACAAAATGCATAATTGATATGTGGACGGACAAAACGAAAGACGGATACCCACTTCAAAGCGTTGAAAATATTACTATCCCAACAATGATTATTCGAGGTAATGATGATAATGCGATTCCTCTTGAAAGTGCTGTTGAACTTGCAGCTAAAATAGAAAAATCCGTTCTTTTCAACATCCCTTTTGCGCCTCACGATGCACATAATAAGTATCCGCAATTTTTTGAAGTGGTGGTAAAAGAGTTTCTGAATAAATAATATTACAAAAAATTGAAAAGGACCATGAAAGACATTCATGTAAAATAATAACCCCGGATAAAGCCTGCGACGAACGTTGGTTTACCCGGGGTGTTTTCCTTTGTAAGACTTTTTGTCTTATGTCATTTCTTTAAAGGCAGTATCCTTAATTAGCGGATTTCCACTTTTATCATATCCGATACAGCCGGTACAGGATAAAGATTTCCAACAGGAGTGATCACATTATCTTCTGCCTGAGATGTTCCTCCGAACATAGCCTGTCTGTTTCCGGCTCCGGGGTATTGGCTTACAGCTGTTCCGTTATCCAATAATACGGTTCTATCGGTAATGTTTCCTTTATGGTTGGCACCGATAACTGCATTATTCGTAAAGAACCAGTCATTAGAATATCCGAACATGGTAGCGTAAGCAATATTGTAAACCTCATTCGCTTCATAACGAACTTCTAATTTCTGTGACGGTGCAGCAGACTGGGTTCCCGATACATGTACAGATATTACATTAGGTTGTGTCATCAGATAATCCCTAAGTTCGTTAGGATTACCCGTTTCAGCTAACGCTTTCAGGCCATGACCACCGTCTTTTTCATTCAATGTATAAATAGGATTAACCGTTCCTGTATAAATAACTACGATCGCAGGCGACAAGGTGGTAATTATACCGGTGACATCAAAAATAGCATCACGTAAAGTTTCTACATTTCCTGATTCAGCTAATGCAGTAAGTTCAGCGTTTGATTTTTCCCCTACCGTAAAGAAAGGTACGGCATTTACCGGATTTCCGCCTACAAGGTTAGGAACTGCATATACACCGGGGGAGAAGGGAGTTTCATTAGCTTTCCCTCCGGAAATATTGGTGATCGTTGCCGTAAACTCAGACGCACGATCATTATAAGCTAACGTTAGTCGCATAAGCTCGGAAGCTGCAGGATACGTATGTCCCTGTGCATCCGTTCCCGAGATCATGGTTACATTGCCGTTTTCAGCATCTCCGGGGTGGATCACAATCGGTCCGGGCGCCTGGTTTACCCTTGTACCGTTATCCCATATTCTGATATGTGAAGATACATCTCCCGTAATAGCCGTACCGTCAGAATTGAATAACTGTATACCCGGGTTTTCCGGTGCGAAGAATAAATCGTTTGAATAACCATACATGGTGGCAAACATTAAAGTCTGTCCCCTTCCGGCGCTAAATGTAAAACTTACAGAGTCGCCCGGCATGATAAGAGGCTGGCTTCCGGCTTTCTGGAAAGTACCGCTTTGTACAAAATCCTGTACTTCAGTAACATTTTCGAAAGAGATAACAGATGAGAAATTGCCTGTCTTATCATCATCGTCATCACACGAAGTCAACCAGGTTGCACTAACTAATAATGCTACTAAAAGTGTAGCGGATAAAAATCTCTTTTTCATTGTTTCAATTCTTTTAGTTTTTGAAAATTCCCTTTTTAAATTACCCATACAACAAAATGATGGCATAAAAGTTTATTTTATGCAGCTGTAAAAACAAGGGAATAAAAAAGACATACCCTGTTTAGGTATGTACCATTTTTAGGACACGTCCTGATACAAACAGCTCCCGTCCTATTTTATTTAGGACGGGAGCTGTTTACGATCACAAGCGTGTGTGTATGTTTTTATCAGGGGCTTAACTTTACGCGGTACGGGGGGGGTGTTGGGGAGTGTCGGACGACGTTCCGTAACATTATATATGTATTCTGTTCCCCTATATATAACAAAAGGAACAAAGGAACATTTACTTAGCTCTATAAGGAAAACATCCCCCAACACACCCCCACACTCCCCCTCCATAAAATATGTATTCAGGTCACTGAAAAGAATAACTAATTAAAAATAAGTATATTAATGATAATTATCAGAGAAACTTTTTATCTTTTCCCAAATGGGAATCTTTTCCGGAAGATTGAAAAACAAACCGTTAACAAGCTTTTTCCTGCCTTTTTTTGTCCTTTAAGCCGTCCTTTTTGACGTCATAAGAGGCACCAAAGTTCCTCAAAAGGATAGCTCAACACCTGTTTTCAGGCACATGAGACATCAAATCTTCTACATCCGGGCCCTCTGTCATTTTCAGCTTATTTACGGCCGTGAATGAAGATGTATTCTACGTTTCAGCACGATAACAAACCAACCGTAACCGATAAGCGGGGGAACCACCGGGAACCGTAAAGCATAATATGTGCCTCAAAGTACCTGCCTTTTATGAACAATACAACTTTTTTATCGGTTCCTATACTCTAAAGAAAGTTCAAATAAATAGCTATGGATAAGAATAATATAAAAACGGATGAAAAATGGTATGCGATAGATACCGCAACAGTGGTGGAACAGTTAAATGTTGATACTGAGGCCGGATTATCAGATAATGAAGCCGAAAAACGCCTCGGTGAATTTGGAGAAAACGAGCTTCCGCCCAAGAAAAAGAAAAATGTGATCATCCGGTTCCTGAAACATTTCAACGATATCCTGATATATGTCTTATTTGTGGCAGCTATCGTTACGGCTGTATTAGGGCATTATCTGGATACTGCCGTTATCTTACTGGTAGCGGTTATAAACGCGGTGATCGGTTTTGTACAGGAATTCAAAGCCGAAAAAACATTGGAAAGCATACAAAACATGCTTTCCCTGAAAGCGGATGTACTACGCAATGGCGACAGAAAGGAAATTGAAGCTCCTAAACTGACCATTGGAGATGTGGTATTACTGAACCCCGGAGATAAAGTCCCCGCCGATTTACGCCTGGTTTCCACCAATAACCTGAAAATCGAAGAATCCATGCTGACCGGCGAATCGGAACCTTCCGATAAAAATACGGAAACGCTGGATGACGATACGGATATAGGTGACCGGTTGAATATGGCTTTCTCAGGTACAACAGTCAGCGCCGGAACAGGTACAGGCATCGTTACCGCTATCGGAAAAGACACGGAAATCGGTAAAATAAACCAGATGATGTCGGAAGTGGATGAAATGACCACTCCCCTGCTTAAACAAACGGATAAATTCGGTAAAACAATTTCCATCGTAATCGTCGGAGTAGCCATACTGGTGTATATATACGGTTACTTCTTCGGTGATTATGAACCCGACGTATTGTTGCTGAGTGTGATCGGACTGGCTGTTGCCGCTATACCCGAAGGATTACCGGCCATCCTTTCCATTATCCTGTCGGTGGGGGTCCGGAATATGGCCGATAAAAAAGCCATTATACGAAAATTACCGTCCGTCGAGACACTGGGAGCCGTATCGGTTATATGCTCGGATAAAACCGGGACCTTAACAAAAAACGAAATGACGGTGAAAACTGTCGTAACAAAAGACAACGACTATGACGTATCAGGCACAGGATATAATTCAAAAGGAGATATCACCCTGGACAAGGAAAAAGTAAATATAGACGAAAATACGGTTCTCCGCGAATTGGTAACCTGCTTTAAGCTTTGCAATGATGCCGAATTAGGAGAAGACGAGACGGGGAATTGCATGGTAAAAGGGGATCCTACGGAAGGAGCCTTGTTAACCTTATTTGATAAAGCGGAAATCGAACTGGATAAACCGGAACGCCTTTCAACCATTCCTTTTGATTCGAAATATAAATATATGGCGATCCTGATCGACCGCGAAGACGACCGTATTATTTACATTAAAGGCGCCCCCGACCGTTTACTG
Organism: Bacteroidales bacterium UBA4116; assembly: GCA_002381645.1. Lineage (GTDB taxonomy): Bacteria > Bacteroidota > Bacteroidia > Bacteroidales > Tannerellaceae > DFXE01. Next base: position 164,827 of record DFXE01000025.1, on the reverse strand, counting down.
GAAATGGCCGGAAAACAACAAAGCGAATCGGGCGAAGAAGATATCGACAGGGAATTCTGGAAAAATAAGGTCACCGCAATCGCTGAAACCGGTAAACGGTTAATGGGGGGAGGTTATAAAATCGTAGAGAAAGACAAAACCGATATCGATCACGACGATGTGAAAGAGGGCATTACATTACTTGGTATGGCCGGTATAATAGACCCGCCCAGGGAAGAAGCCATTGAAGCGATCAAGCAATGTTCGGAAGCAAACATTACGGTAAAAATGATTACCGGCGACCATGCCGACACAGCCAAAGCGATCGGTAAAGAAATGGGCATCGGCGACGGGGAAAAAGCGATAAAAGGAAAAGAGCTCGAAAAGATGAATGACGACGAACTGCGCGACGTGGTGAAGGAATACGATGTTTTTGCCCGCACCAGTCCCGAACATAAACTCCGGCTTGTAAATGCGCTTCAGGCGAACGGCTCCATATCGGCCATGACGGGAGACGGCGTAAACGATGCCCCGGCGCTTAAAAAAGCAGATATCGGAATAGCTATGGGTATAAAAGGTACGGAAGTAACCAAAGATTCCGCCGAAATGGTATTGGTAGACGATAATTTCAGCACGATCGTATCAGCGGTTGAAGAGGGCCGCAGGGTATATGATAACCTGAAAAAGACCATTCTGTTTATATTACCGACCAACGGTGCGGAAAGTTTCCTGATCATCGGAAGTATCCTGTTCGGTACGATGTTACCCCTGACACCTATCCAGATCTTATGGGTGAATATGGTCACTTCGGTCACCGTTTCCTTAGCGCTTGCTTTTGAGAAGGCCGAACCCGACGTCATGCAACGTCCGCCGCGTGAACCCAACCAACCCCTGTTAAGCGGGTATTTCATCTGGAGGATATTGTTTGTTTCCATACTGATCGGTGGAGGAACACTTATTTTAAACAATATCCTGCTCGACAACGGAATGAATGAAACCATGGTAAGAACCATTACCCTACAAACGATCGTCTTTACTCAGATGTTTCATTTATTCAACAGCCGGAGTATCCGTAATTTTGCTTTCAATAAAGACTTTTTCTCCAATAAGTCCGTATTTATTGTCTGCCTCCTGATGATCGCCCTTCAATTATTTGTGACATACGTCCCGTTTATGAACCGTATACTGGGAACCGTTCCCATGGATTTCGGCGACTGGATGTATCCGTTGATCATGGGAATAGGGGTATTTGTAATTGTAGAGATTGAAAAAGCCGTTATGAGGAAAATAGACACATCCAAATCGGGGAATGTCATCCGCTGACAGCTTATTTCATTCCACCGAAAGCAAAAGTAACCGGAATATAAGACGGGGCCGTTACCGGATATCCGCCGATCATAAATGTCGGTTTTAACTGAATGGTTATATTGGATTTATCGTTTCCGATACCAATAAAGTTTTTGGCTATTTTCTCTACGGCGTTTTTGGAGTCGCCTTTCAGTAAAGCCGCCAGGTCTAAACCAATGGTCAACGGCAACAGCTGCTTCCCTCCTGCCGGAATATTCAGCGATTGGTTTACGGTGCCCGTTGTAAACTGTACGTTGTCTATACTTAATATATACTGAAGCCCGTGGAGTAAAGCCGACGACTGGTTCGGATTGGTCACATCCAGGTTAAGCGTAAAATCCAACGGAATAGAAGTTGCCCTGCCGGTAAGGATAGAGGTGATCTGCGGCAAATGGGCCAATGAAATACCATTCGACAGATTCATACCTGCCAGGTTCAGGCTCGATATGGAATTATAATCATATTTACAATTGATCATATTGTAAGCGCCGCCCAGTTCTTTGGCTACATTACAGCCTGATAAAATGAGGAAAACCGGGAAAATGAGGAATAAAAATTTGTATTTCATAAAACGGTTGTTATTGTTTTTTATATATCTGGTTGCAAAAGTAAAAATAATATGTAATAATTCCCACATTATTACTAAGATATGGAATTAATTGATATATTTGCCACCCTAAACAACTAAGTTCTTTTCGTTCTTTATCTGCTTTGTATTCTTCTTACTTCTGTATCAAGTTTTTTCATTGTCGACATTGACCTTTCGCAACTTCCTTGTTTTTTTAAATTACATATTATTTTTTTATTGATTATGAAATCATTTTTTATCGGAAACAAAGAAATCAAATTACCCATTATTCAGGGAGGAATGGGTGTGGGCATCTCGCTTTCAGGACTTGCAGCCGCGGTTGCAAATGAAGGCGGCCTGGGTGTAATCTCCTGTGCAGGATTAGGACTTATTTACCGCAAAAGCCCTAACGACTACCTGAATAATTGTATTTACGGATTAAAAGAAGAAATCCGTAAAGCCAAGGAAAAGACCAAAGGCGTCATTGGTGTGAACATCATGGTGGCATTGAGCAATTTCTCCGATATGGTGAAAACCTCTATTGCCGAAAAAGCAGATGTTATTTTCGCCGGTGCCGGACTTCCGTTGGATTTACCATCCTATTTAACGCCCGAGAGTTCTACCAAATTAGTTCCTATTGTTTCATCCTCACGCGCCGCGAAAATTATCTGCGATAAGTGGAAAAGCAACTTCGGTTACCTGCCCGACGCTATCGTTGTAGAAGGACCGAAAGCAGGCGGGCATTTAGGTTTTAAGAAAAACCAGTTGGAAGACGAAAGTTTTTCCCTCGAACATGTAGTACCTGAAGTCATCGAAATAGCTGCCCAGTATAAAGACCAGAAAGATATACCGGTGATTGCCGCAGGCGGTATTTCATCCGGAAAAGATATCCGTAAATTCCTGGATATGGGAGCAGCGGGCGTGCAAATGGGTTCTATCTTTGTAACGACCGAGGAATGCGATGCGTCGACGGAATTCAAAAACATCTATATCAACGCGAAAGAAGAAGATATCCGCATCATCGAAAGCCCTGTAGGAATGCCGGGAAGGGCTATAGACGGGGAATTTATCAAGAATGTCCAGAATGGTACCGAAAAACCCAAAAGCTGTCCGTTCCATTGCATCAAAACATGTGATTATACCAAAAGCCCGTATTGTATTATCCAGGCGCTTTACCAGGCTGCAAAAGGTAATATGAAAAAAGGATATGCCTTTGCCGGCATAAACGCGCATCTATCTAAAAAGATAAGCAGCGTAAAGGAAGTTATTTCCATGCTGAAAGCAGATTTCCTTACGGAATAAAATAGATATCAAACCATTCGAAAGGCCGGTATGCTAAAAATACCGGCTTTTTTATATCATTGAACCGATTATTATCATACCTTTGCACCATCAAAACAATTCGTGTTGGTTCTACTCACCAGTTTTTCCCCACTATTTGTGAATTATAAATTAGAGATGACTGCTAACTGAGCAGTTTCAATTACATGACATTTAAAGAATTAAGCATTATAGAGCCTGTTTTGAAGGCTTTATCTGAAAAAGGTTATCAAAACCCTACCCCTATCCAGCAGGACGCCATACCGGTGGTATTAAATAATAAAGATTTGTTAGGCCTGGCGCAAACCGGAACCGGAAAAACCGCCGCTTTTGCCATTCCTATTATCCAGCATTTGTATCAGGAAAAAAAAGTAATCAGGAAAAGAGAAATTAAAGCCCTGGTATTAACACCCACACGGGAATTGGCTATCCAGATAAGCGACTGTTTTAAAGATTACGCCAAATATACCGGATTACGCCATTGCGTTATTTTCGGCGGTGTAAAGCAGAAAGCGCAAACCGACGAACTCCAGAGAGGAGTAGACATACTGATCGCTACACCGGGAAGGTTACTCGACCTGATGAACCAGGGTTTTATCAATCTTAAAACGTTACGCCACTTCGTCCTGGATGAAGCCGACCGTATGCTGGATATGGGATTTATCCACGATATCAAACGGATACTTCCGAAATTACCGAAAGAAAAACAAACCTTATTCTTCTCGGCAACCATGCCCGATACCATCGTCGATCTTTCACGCTCTATGCTGAACAAACCGGAAAGAGTGGAAGTAACTCCGGTATCGACCCCTGTTGAAACCATAAAACAATACCTGTATTATGTGGAGAAACAGGAGAAAAAAGATCTGCTTCTGCATCTGCTTTCAAAAGAGAAAAAACAATCCGTACTGGTTTTCTCCCGTACCAAACACGGGGCGGATAAAATAGCCCGTATCCTTTGCAAAGCCGGAATAGGCAGTGAAGCCATTCACGGGAATAAATCGCAGGGAGCAAGACAACGCGCGCTTACCAACTTTAAAAGCCATAAAACACGTGTGTTGATCGCCACGGATATTGCCGCGCGCGGTATCGATATTAACCAGTTGGAACTGGTCATTAATTACGATCTGCCCGATGTTCCGGAAACGTATATTCACCGGATCGGACGTACCGGAAGAGCCGGAAATTCAGGAACCGCCCTCACCTTCTGCGCACAGGACGAACGCCCGTTGTTACGTGATATCCAACGATTAACGGGAAAAGCATTATTTGCCATGCCGAAAGTTGCTATGCAATAATCTGTAAGCAAGTGAAGGGTTTCCAGCCTTGGCTATTTAAGCCCAGGGTTAAAACCCAGTCATGTTCAGAAGATTTAAGTTGTAAGTAAACAAAAAGGCTGAAAGCCTTTGATATTTTAGCCCAGGGTTTCACCTTGGGAATTATAAGATATTGATAAACAGAGTGCTGTAAGCACGAGATATTTTTTGTGCCGTGCCTGCGGCACTTTGATTTACTATGACATCCATTTACCCAGGATTACATCCTGGGCTGAAGTATATGGGGCATCCAGCCCAAAGAAAATGGGTTGTAAACATATCGACTTGTAATATACCTCCTTTTTAATGCATTTCTAATGTTGCTGTAAGGAACATCTAATACGGTTCAAAAAGGGTTTTAATGGTAGCGGGATACCTTTGCAGTCAAAAGGTACGTTACAAATGAGAAAACATCAACTGCTGCTTGTATTATTGTTTCTACAACTAACCGCTACGTTCGCACAAAAAGAAAAAACCATTGACCTGACTCCCGGAGAAGTGGAAGCCGTCTTCCTTAAAGGAAACCTTGAACTCATTGCCGGACAATTGAACATCTCCCTTGCCGATGCAGCGGTAGCACAGGCTAAATTATGGGACAATCCGACATTATCAGTCGGGGACTTTAATTTCTGGACACCTGCTTCCCAACCCCGGGCAACCCAGTTCAGCATCGAACTGAGCCAGTTGATACAGACCGCCAATAAACGGGGAAAACAGGTACGGATGGAGAAAGTCGCCAAAGATATTCATATAAAAGAATTTGAGGATCTGCTCAGGGGATTAAAAGCCGGACTCCGTAAATCGATCCATGAAATAATTTACCTCGACAATTACCGGAAGGTACTGCACACGCAAACGGAATTATTGTCGCAATTGATCGATGCCTATAACCGGCAGTATACCGAAGGCAATCTCTCCAGAAGCGAATTGCTACGTTTACAATCCGCCCTGTTTGAAATTGAAAGTGAACGAAATGAAGTACAGACCGAATTAAACGACCAGCACAAACAGTTGAAAGTCCTCCTGCACGCCGACCCGTTAACAGATATCCGGATTGTTGAGCCGGATCATGCCGTTCCGTCGCCCGATGACCTTTCGCTGGTATCCTTAATACAACTGGCGGAGGAATCCCGTCCGGACCTTTTGTCATCCCGATTGCAAACCCTTTTTTATGAGAAATCCCTTTCGTATGAGAAATCGATACGGATACCTGATATTTCCTTCAGTGCCAACTACGACCGCTATGGAGGTGTATGGAAAGATTTTATCGGGTTCGGGATAAGTATAGATATTCCTTTCATTAACCGTAACCAGGGAAATATCAGGGCGGCAAAGATCAACAGGGACCAGAGTGAGTATGTAGCGTTACAACAGGCGAACAGGGTCGGCCATGAAATAGCTGAAGCCTATAAAAATTATGTATTAACCTATAATTTCTATAAAAAGATGAATGAGAATTCCCTGATTCCGGAACTGGACGCTATGCTGGAAACCTATACCAGGAACCTGCTGAATAAAAATATCAGTATGATTGAATATATAGACTTTACAGACGCTTATAAAAACAATAAAAAGACCCTCCTCTTAACACGCAAAAACAGATCGAACCAATTCGAAGAACTACAATATACGGTAGGTACGGATATTAAATAACACCATCATGATAATAAGACCTTTTCAATTCATTGCCTATACGATCGGCCTGCTCGCCATATCCTGTACTTCTCCTGCAGAAACGGATAAGGCAAAGGACGGCGGCAGTGTGCAGGGGGCATTCGCCCGCAATGTAAAAACAACCCGGTCCGTCATCAGTAACCAGGAAAAAGAGATGACACTGACGGGCAAAGTGATAACCGATCCGGACAAAACAATCAAATACATGCCGTTGATAAGCGGATTGATCGAACGGACTTATTTCTCTTTGGGAGATAAAGTCGAAAAAGGTCAAACGCTTATCGATATCCGGAGTACGGAGGTAAGCGCTTTGTTTTCCAAACAGGTAGCGTTGGAAGCTGAAATCCGGATAGCAGAACGGGCGCTTAAAACGACAAAGGAAATGTTTGACGACAACCTGTCGTCGGAGAAAGATTTGCTGGAAGCAGAAAGCAGGCTGAAACAAACAAGGTCGGCACTTGAAAAACTAAAAAACGATATGGCCATTTTCGGTACGAACAAAGGAAACGGTGTTTTTTCGATCAAAGCGCCGGTGAGCGGATATATTATTTATAAAAACGCGTCGCCGGGCAGTACCATATCTCCTGATAGCGAACCGCTTTTCATCATCGCCGACTTAAATACCGTCTGGATTATGGTAAACGTATATGCCAGTCACCTTCAATTTGTAAAAGAAGGCATGGAAGCTTCTATCACTACCCTATCCTATCCGAATGAAGTATTCAAAGGAAAGATAGTTAACCTGTCGCAGGTGTTCGATCCCGACGATAAAGCGTTGAAGGCCCGCATTATCCTGCCGAATAAGGAAATGAAACTGAAACCCGAAATGTCGGTAGTGGTAAAACTGAAAGATACTACACAAAACGGATTAGTGGCTATACCGTCTGAAGCGCTTATTTTCGATAACGATTCGTATTTTGCCGTGATCTTCGAAGGTGGAAACAACTATGCTATCCGTGAAGTCATCCCCTACGACAGAAACAAAAATACGACTTATATCACATCCGGCTTGTCCGAAGGGGAAGATGTGGTTATTAAAAACCAGCTCCTTATTTATTCAGAGCTAAAAGGAAAGTAAGGTATGCACAAGTTCATCGAGAATATTATCGGATTTGCCCTCCGCAATCATATCCTGATCCTTTTTCTTACCGGAATTCTTTTTATTGCCGGCATCGTCTGTTATCAGCATACACCGATAGAGGCTTATCCTGATGTGACCAATACCCGTGTAAAAATCATAGCCCAATGGCCGGGACGAAGCGCAGAAGAGGTGGAGAAGTTTGTTACTTTACCTATTATGCAGCAATTGAATACCATTCCGAGGAAAACAGATGTACGTTCTACATCCCTTTTCGGTCTATCTGTGGTGAACGTGCTGTTTGAAGACGGAGTAGATGATTTCTATGCGCAGCAATACGCATCCAACCGCGTACAGGAAATCAACCTGCCCGAAGGGGCGGAACTTTCTATTGAGCCGCCTTCCGGAGCGACCGGCGAGATCTTCCGGTATATCTTAAAAAGCGAATTACCGATACGTGAAGTATCTGCTATTAATGAATGGGTGGTACAACGGGAGTTACTGGCTGTACCGGGAGTAGCTACCATTGCCAGTTTCGGGGGCGAGGAAAAAATATATGAAATAAAAGTCAACCCTGCCGAATTGAATAATTACGACCTCTCGCCTTTACAGGTATATGAAGCTGTGGCAAGCAGTAATATCAACGTAGGCGGCGATGTTATCCAGAAAGGGAACCAGGCTTATGTGGTAAGGGGCATTGGACTGCTCGAAAGTATAGAGGATATTGAGAATATCCTGATAGAAGTAAAAGGAAATACGCCTATACGCATAAAACAGGTGGCAACGGTAAACGTATCATCCAAACCCCGGTTGGGACAGGTAGGCTTGAACGACGAGGACGACGTTGTACAGGGTATTGTCATCATGCTTCGCGGCCAGAACCCCAGTGAAGTGATCAGCTGGCTGAAAGAAAAAATTACCGAATTAAATGAACGTATACTGCCAAAAGAGGTGCGTATCGTACCTTTTATGGACCGTACCAAACTGGTGGATTCAACCATTCACACGGTAATGAAGAATATGCTGGAAGGCATTCTGCTGGTATCCGTAATCGTTTTTATCTTCCTGTTCAATTGGCGGACTACATTTATTGTAGCCAGCGTTATCCCGCTCTCTTTCCTGTTTGCCATTATTATGCTGCGCATACAGGGTTTACCGGCGAACCTGATCTCTATGGGAGCGCTGGATTTCGGCTTATTGCTGGAGGGAACGCTTGTTATCGTGGAAGCGGTATTTGTGGCCATGGAAAAACGGTCGCGGCAGCTGGGCGTACGATATACCTCGTCGCTTAAAAGCGGTTTGATCAAAAGAAGCGCGGGAAGCGTAGCCTCCCATATCTTTTTTGCACAGATCATATTAATGGTAGCCTTATTTCCCATTTTCTCCTTTCAGAAAGTTGAAGGCAAGATGTTTTCTCCGCTTGCCTTTACCTTAGGATATGCTTTACTGGGTTCGTTAATCCTTTCGCTGACATACGTACCGGTAATGTGCAAAGTGTTATTGAATAAACCGGTAAAAGAGAAAACAAACCGTATAAGCAGTTTCTTCACCGGCCTGATTTATAAACTGTACGAATTCAGTTGCCGGTACAGGAAAGGGGCGGTTATCAGCTTTATCTTTTTAATTGTAATCTGCGTTGTCCGCTTTGCTTTCTGGGGAACGGAGTTTATCCCGAGCATGAATGAAGGAGCTATCTATGTACGGGCTACCTTACCCAATAGTGTGAACCTCGACGAATCTGTGAGGATAACCCGGGAAATGAAACAGAAATTACAGCAATTTGAGGAAGTTGATTTTATACTTACCCAAACAGGAAGGCCAAATGACGGGACAGACGCTACGGGTTTTTTCAATATTGAATTCCATACCGAACTGAAACCGCAAAAAGAATGGAAACGGAAAATCTCTAAAGACGACCTGATCGGACAAATGCAGGACTCATTGAATATATATCCCGGTATTATCTTTGCTTTCAGCCAACCGATCCAGGATAATGTGGAAGAATATGTGGCGGGAGTGAAAAGCGCGTTGGTAATCAAGATTTTCGGGAACGATTTACACCAACTCGAAAATATAGCCGACCAGACGGCTGCTGTCATTAAGGGGATACGGGGTGTAGAAGACGTAAATGTATTCCGGAGCATCGGATTACCCGAATTACAGATCAAACTTGAAGAGTCGCGTATGGCGCGGTATTCGGTTTCCATGGCGGATGCGCAGGCTGTTGTAGAAATGGCCATCGGGGGTAAAGCGGCAACCAGTTTTTACGAAAACGAACGTACCTTCGACGTAACGGTCCGTTTCCAGAAAGAGTTCCGCGACGATGAAGAAAAAATAGGCAACATCCTCATTCCTACCATGGACGGGAAACTAATCCCCTTAAAGGAAATAGCCGATATCCAATTCATCACAGGCCCGGCTTTTATCTACCGTGAGGGAAGCAGCCGGTATGTCGGTATAGGTTTCAGTATCCGCGACAGGGACCTGGGCACTACCATAGCAGAGGCTCAAAAAGAGGTGGAGGAAAATGTAAATCTCAGCTCCGAATATAAAATGATATGGGCAGGCGAATTTGAGAGCCAGCAACGCGCAACCAAGCGCTTAATGATCATCGTCCCGGCTGCGCTTTTGCTCATTCTCTTTTTATTATACCTGAATTTCGGAACAGTAAAAGATACCCTTATCGCAGCCAGTTCCATGCCGTATGCCTTTATCGGCGGTTTCATTTCATTATGGGCAACCGGAACGATCTTTGGCATATCGGCAGGGATCGGCTTTATTATCCTGTTTGGTATAGTATCTATCAACAGTATTTTACTGATCGCAAGGATGAAGAAATATATGCAGAAAACGAAGAACCTGAGGGAAGGTATAAACATGGCGGTTGGAGAACTGGTACGTCCCGTACTTATGATCGCTTTAATGGGTTCCATGGGACTGCTTCCCGCCGCGCTTTCCAACGGAATGGGTTCGGAAGTGCAAAAGTCAATGGCTATTATGATCGTAGGCGGTATCATAATCTGTATGGTACTTTCGTTTACCGTTTTACCACAGGTTTTCTATTTCGCATACCGGCGCGATAAAAGATTGAACAGATGAATCATTAGATATTGTCCGGACGGCAAAAGATTGTTTAGTTATCTGTCCGGTACTGGAAGGGAATACAGCGCTAATTTTCTCTCAAACGGGAAAATCCCTGTATTCCCTTTGTGCCTCCATCAAAAATATATGCTATTTTTATACATTAATTAATCGGATTATGGAATTGCTTTTGGTAGAAGACAACCGGCGTATCAGCGAGTTTGTAATTAAGGGATTGGAAGAAAGTGGTTTTTCCGTTGTCCTTGCAGAAAATGGAGTTGATGCGCGCAGCCTTATTACCCAAAAGAACTGGGATTTGATTTTACTTGATATTATGCTGCCCGACATAGATGGTATCGAACTACTCCAATATGCAAGATATAAAAAAATATATACTCCCATTCTCGTAGTCAGTGCATTGGGTGAACCCGACGATAAGGTAAAAGCGCTGAATTACGGGGCGGACGATTATTTATCCAAACCTTTTCATTTCACCGAATTGCTCGCCCGTATTCATGCACTCACCCGAAGGGTAAAAATGAGTTACAATAGTTCGGAAAATATATTGCAATGCGACGACCTCATCCTTTATACGGATAAACACCTGGTGGAAAGAAACGGACAGGAGATAAAACTTACCCTTCAGGAATTTATGCTCTTGAAGCTTCTTATGGAAAATAAAAACAAAGTGCTTCCACGGTCGCAGATACTGGATACGGTGTGGGGAATCAATTATAATTCCAATACGAATGTGGTTGACGTTTATATCTCTTACCTGAGGAATAAAATAGATAAGGAAGGCAGTAACAAACTGATCGAAACGGTGAAAGGCAGGGGATATATCATCCGTACCAAAGATTAACAGGAGCAAATGAAAGTACAAACACGGTTAAGTCTGTTCAGTTCGGTAATTTTCGGAATTATTTTTGTAATTATCGCATTGCTTATCTATGTCCTTTACTATCGTAATGCAGTCAGGTCGCAATACAATATATTGAAAAAAACCTCCCTTATAACAGCCATATTTTACCTGGAAGAGGATGAATTGAACAAAGACGAATTTTCAAAGGCCCAGAAACAATTTGAAGAGTTCGTTTCCAATACCTATTATCAGATATACAATGATCAGGACAGCATAAGTTACGGTTCCCCCCTCCTACCCGTTTCACCCATTCTGCTGAATGAGATAAGGGAAAAGCGAAGCCTTGCGTTTACACATGGTGAATTTTTTTGCTACGGGATTTTCTACGAAGATAACCAGGGCGATTTCGTGGTTATTGCCAAAGAGAGAAAAGAAATGGTGGAAAGGCAACTCAATATTTTATTGTGGATACTCGTTGTTTCCTTTGTTATCGGTATTGCGGCAATTATTTTCCTCAGCCGATGGATGGCCAATATGGCTTACCGCCCTTTCCGGACCATTATCAGGCAGGTCGACAACATCTCCACCCGTGATCTGGATAAACAAATAAAAATACCTAATACAAAAGACGAGTTACAGGACCTTATCGTAACCTTCAATAAATTGTTGACTAAAATTTCGGAAACATTCGTCATCCAAAAAAACTTTGTGAGTTATGTATCCCATGAATTTAAAACGCCGCTAACGACCATGTTGGGCAACCTCGAGGTATTTTCTTTAAAAAACCGTACACCCGAAGAATATAAAAAGCTTACCCAACAAATGATCAATGAGATCAAACAACTGGAAGATACGTTAAATACCCTGATCATTATATCCGACCTGCGTAATGAGTCCGATATTACGTCGCAGGAAAGGATAGATGAGATCATATGGGAAATTATTTCAAAGATATCCGCCCAATACCATAAAGCTGATATTACAGTAAACATGGATATCCTGCCGGAAGATGAAAACCTCTTGTCTGTAAGCATCGACAGGACACAATTATTGATCGCATTGTACAACCTGATTGAAAATGCCGTGAAATATTCGAACGGAGAGAATATCCTGATCCGTTTATATAAGCATAGGGAAAAACTTTCTTTGTCTATAAAAGATAGAGGAATAGGAATACCGGCCGAACAAATGGTAAATATCAGTAAACCGTTTTACCGCGCAGATAATACCGCACAGGTGAAAGGGAGCGGTATCGGGTTATCCATTGCTTTACGGATATTCGAAAAAAACGGAATCCACTGTACTGTAAATTCCGTTATCAATGAAGGTACAACCGTTCAACTGGATTTCTTATAATTTGATATAAATCTGTTTCTTATAAAGAAAATAGCCGGGTATCCAGTTCAGCACGACAAAGAAAACAGCCCATGCCAACGAGCCTCCGTAAGCGCCCAATACCGGCGCGAACACGTCGTTATACATAAAAGATTGCACGCCTAATTTTCCCAGTATGGTGGTGAAAACAGCAGCCTGTACATATAAGTAGAGCGGATTAATACCGAAAGATTCAAAAAACAACGACCATTTCCTCTTCCCGTTTATATCGATAATCCAGATAAGTAAAGCCAGGAACAAGGAACCGAAACCACAGGTAGCCAAAACAAATGTACTACTCCATATTTTCTTATTGATAGGGAAACCATAATTCAGCAACAATCCGGCAAAGGTCAGTATGGTTCCGAATATAAATAAATTCCGGATAATAAGTTCATTGTTTTTCTTACTGTCGAGTATCATTTTACCGGCATAAAATCCCAGTAAGACATGGGCAATACTTCCAATGGCGCTTAATAATCCTTCCGGATCGAAAGCAATACTTGTTCCGTCGGGCAGGGTATCGCGGTACATATGGGATTCGCCGATAATTGCCCGGTCTACAACGGCAATGATATTATTTACCGAAAGGACCATACTGTCGGTAAAAGCCAATAAAGCCGCGTAGAAAACAAGTATTCCGGCAGCTATATGCAAGATATATTTATGGTTTACAGCTAATCCGATCAATGATCCCGCACCGTATGCCAATGCCAACCGTTGCATAACCCCTAATATCCGTAATTGTCCGAACTCAGCAAATCCATACCTGAAAAAATGGCTGAACAGGTTTAAGCCCAATCCTACCAGAAAGATTAATACCGTTCGTTTCAATACTTTGGTTACGCTTTCTGCGGAAAGGGTAAAGTTATATTTACGCAGGGAAAAAAACATGGAGACTCCCATGATAAACATAAAAAAAGGAAATACCAGGTCGGTAGGTGTAAGTCCGTCCCATTGTGCATGCCGCAAAGGAGCATATACATATTCCCATGTACCGGGGTTATTCACCATAATCATCCCCGCAATCGTTATTCCCCTCATCACATCAAGGGATAGTAATCGTCCTGTCTGTGCCATTTCATGTAGTATTTAAAGTTTAATTTTTTTATCCTGCCACCTGAACATCAAAACCTTCGTTCCGCAATCGTTCTGCGATGGCTTCCAATTCTTCCTTGTCCACTTTCCGTAAACCTTCAACCGGAGTTTCCCGTTCTATGGTATAGATCATCACCCGTTTAGGTTGTATTTGCTTCAACGCATCAATCCAGCCGGTTATTTCTTCCTCCGTCGTGTTATCCACTTTTTCCCCCTTGTATTCTCCTTTCAGGAACATGGTTTGAATCATCAGGTTTCCTTTGAAACCCATTAATTGCCCCAGTAAAGTATCAAACGTAAACAGGGGTGAATTAGGTACGTTTATCAGCCTTATCCGATATTCGGAAACAGAATCTATTTTCAATACATTATTGTCGACCTTGTTCAATGCATCGAAAACATCTTTCCGGTCAAGCATCGTCGCGTTGGAAAACACGGTGATAGCGGTTTCCGGAAAAAACTCGTTTCGTAAGGCTATCGTATCGTCAATAATTCCGCCAAATTCGGGATGCATCGTGGGTTCCCCGTTTCCTGCAAATGTAATGGAATCGGGCGTAATCCCTTCTGCTTTTAATAATGCAAGTTTATACTCCAATGCTTCTTTTACCTGTTCACGGGAAGGTATTTCGATTGCCGGACGCCTGTCTTTATTTAATCCGCATTCGCAATATATACAATCAAACGAACATAGCTTACCATCCGGAGGAAGCAAATTAACACCAAGGGAACTACCCAACCTGCGGCTGCGTATAGGCCCGAAAACTATTTTATCGAATAATATTGTTGATTTTACCATTATATACTTTTAACAGACAAAGTTAGCATGTTTATCGATAATATCAGAATTTCCAGCGCAGAAGAGCATATACGTCTGTTTTGGTGTTGCCTTCTATTTCTTCCAGGTCTGTACCAATCGTTTCGCGGTCGGAATAACGGGTAAACGCCAATTTTGCAGAAAGCGATAATCTTTCAACTATATCCCAACGCAGGGTGGTTGAAAAACGTACCCCTTTCCCATAAAATTGCGGCATATTAAAAGCATACAGGATATTTTTCTCATAGGAACTCAACCGGCTGTAATAATTATCCGTATGGAAAACGGCACTGTATATATCGAATTGAACCGGTAATCCGGGCGACTTCCACCCGACGCTTTGCGACAGCATAACTCCCCTACTCTGCCTGTTTTCTTTTTCGTCATATATATTCGCGTCAACGGATGTCTGGAAATTGGCATGTCTTATGTTATACCTTACCTGAAAGCGCAACCTGTTTTGTGTATAAGGCAATATCGAAATATCCGGTTGGTTATGTATCCTGCCGTTCTTTTCTTTTTGTTTAAATTTATACCGCAGGTAAATGGAAACATTTTCAATTTTGTTGCAATCAACCTGAATCATATATTCGTAACCTGTTGAAGGGGCATCAACCCCGTATTTCAACCAGGGAAACCGAAAGAAATCGGCATATGCCGACAATTTCCAGTAAGGAAATGGGGTAAATTGAATTCCGGCATATAAACCCTGCTCATTTTGGACCGTTGAATGCTGTCCGAAAGCATTTCCATAGAAAGACTGGTATTTTCTGTCGTAATAGCGGTATAATATTAAAGCCGTAATATACGATACCGGAGTGATCTGTAATGCGTTTAATGAGGCAATTGCTTTATTTTCCGATAAGGCGGTTTCCCCATAAAACTTGATGTACCTGTTTTTCCACATATAATCCACACTTATATTAGTGTTTTTATTTCCTCTGAAATAAAACCGGTTGTAGGGTTTCAAATCGGGTTGCAACTCATAGGTACCGAAAGAATAGGAAACAGCTGTCAGTCCGAGAGACAGGTCAGGAACAGCATACCGCACATTTCCCCCGAATGTTTGTATCGGAAGAATACGTTTTCTTTCCCTATCTTTTTCTACCCGGTGTAATCCGTCTGTTTTAACAGATGATATTCTATTACTATCTATAGGAACAGCATCCGCTTTCTTATACGAATAAAAGAAACTGAAATCTACCTTATCCCATGTAACAGTTGCCGCAGCTCCCCTGAAAAAGTCGGATTCATTCGTAGAATAATGTCTCCGGAACCCGTTATTCCTCCTTTCCGCCTGTGCCACCATGGCGTTCCTTCCCGGAGTAAAGTCATTACTTATCACCAACCCTTGTCCGAAGGATATTTTATAGTCGCCAACAGCTAAGGTTTTCAACCACTTTATATCTTTTAGAATAAAATGAAACGAATAAAAATCATATCCTTTATGATATTCATTCCAAAAGGGTTCGCCGGCATCTTTTTCTCCTACGAATCCTACCTGCAACCTGTCGTCAAATGTATAGGAATATCGTAATGAGTGATAAAACGGCTCTCCCAGATACTGCCGGTTGGGATACTTTTCCAACACACTATCCGGTTGTAAGCGGTATCCTTTCTTTTGCTGCAGGCACCTGTCATATCTGAATAACAGTTCATTTCTTCCATATTTCAACAAGTTATTAACAGTAAAAGAACGTTTTTCAACAGTATGTTCACCTACATATACAAAGGGCAGCAATAGCTGCAACGTTTGAAAATCCAATCCCTCAATATTCTTCAGTTCATAAATAGTCATCATTTTTCCATACCGGGTACGGTAAGAAATAATGCGATCTATCTGTACATCCGTCAAAAAAGGAAGTTTGCGTAATTGTTCTTTTGTAACACTGTTCAATTCAAACGGATTTTCCGTTAAATAGGATAATTCGTTAAAAAGCATTTCTGATTGTTCTTCATCTTCCGTTTCCATAGCGAGTTCTTCCACATATTGCATCCATTTATCGGGTGCGGATACAGATTGGCTGTAAACCGGATAACAATTTATCCACGCAACAAATAATACACATATAACGGGCCTTTTCATATGGTATCAGTTTAAAAGGAAAACATCACTCCCGCACCTATACTCACCCCTAAAACAGTATGGTATATCACTGCCATATCCACACGAAACATCATAAAAGCATACCCTACTCCAAACGAAGGATTGAGCGGTTTATCTTTTATCCCGATCCGTAAGCTGAAATCAGTAAAAGGTTCATATTCGATACCGGCATTTGCGGTTACGGCATGTTGTTCATTATTTTCGAGCGTACCAGATATAAACAGGTTGTTAATAATTTTCCACCGCAATCCTATCTGCAAACGATAAGCTCCAAAATCTTCTATATTAATTGATTTATCTCCTAATGAAACAGAGGGAAAATTCATTATTAACATTCCTATCAACAGATTTTCAACAGGTTGAAACCCGATTCCCAAATCTGTTGATATCCGTCCTGCTTTTTCTTCCAATAATTCAGTTTGTAATAAAGCGTATTGAAAGCTTACTCCCAATATCCATTGTTCGTTCAGGCGTTTACCCATAAGCAAACGAAACATACTTTCCCTGAATACATCATATCCGAATGACTGGATATCCACTCCAATGGGAAGAACATGATTATGTATATATAAACTACCGTTTATATTTGCCAATTCTTTTAATCCGTATGGATTATAATAATTTAGACGGATACTTTTCTTTTCATATAAAGCAATCAGCGCAGGATTAAACAAGGCAGTTCCGGTTACTCCGTTACCACCCATACCCATATTCCGGGCATCAGCAACACGAAGATTGTCCGTAGCATATAGAAAAGAACAGGAATTAAACAGTAAAAGAATACATAGCAGGTTTTGCTTAGCCTCTTTTTTCATAAGTTAAGAGTTGTTTGGTTTTGAATCAACAAAAATAACAAATCATTTAAACCCGCCAAACAAATGTACGGATTTCAAACAATCTATCCTTATTAATAGAAACCGTGTGTATATGTAATTAATTACTATTTACCCGGTATAATATTAGAAAGAATATTCAGGATTTTTTTAAACAAATAAGCAAAAGAAAGTTGTGAAGAAAGCATTTTTAGTTCTGATAATTAGTCAAATAGTGTAAAATTCATTATTTCAATACTGAAATCTATTATTTTTGCATCTGTATGACAAATATGAAAGGGTATATACTGATCTTATTCATCTTGTGTTGTGTAAAGGGAAACTCACAGGCAATAAAAATGAATACCAGGCCGGCGGATGTACAGAAAGCTGTTGTTGAAAACGGAGATACGATAGCTGTTGTAAATCTGAGGAACGTTTTCATCTATCCGGAGAAAAGATTTAAGAATAAAAGACAACAGGAAAAATATACCAAATTAGTAAGGGATGTGAAACGAACGCTTCCTTATGCAAAAATGGTGTATGAAACACTGATTGAGACGTATGAATATATGGAAACACTTCCCGACGAGAAATCCCGGCAGGATCATCTGCAACTCATGGAGAAGGAACTATTCAAGCAATATAAACCTGAATTGAAAAAATTAACTTTTTCACAGGGGAAACTGTTGATAAAGTTGATAGACAGGGAATGCAACCAATCCAGTTATAATCTATTAAAAGCTTATTTAGGCAGCTTTCGTGCCGGATTCTGGAATGTTTTTGCAAGTATGTTCGGAGCCAGTTTAAAATCGGAGTACGATCCGCAGGGTAAAGATGCGGATACCGAAAGAGTTGCCGTACTGGTTGAAAACGGATTAATCTGATAATTGCTTAAACAGTTCCCAGATCACAATACCGGCCGAAACCGACACGTTTAACGAATGCTTTGTACCGTATTGCGGGATTTCTATACATATATCACTTTTATCAACCACTTCCTGTTGGACTCCTTTTACTTCATTTCCAAAAATAATAACGTATTTTTTCACCTTATCAGCAGTAAACTCATCCAGTTGAATACTTCCTTCAGCCTGTTCAACGGCACAGATCATATATCCGGCTTCTTTCAATTCGTTTATAACCTCAAGGGTATCATTATAATAATACCACTTAACCGTATCTTCTGCCCCTAATGCTGTTTTATGTATTTCAGGATGCGGCGGACGGGCGGTTATTCCGCAAAGGTAAATGGCTTCTACTTTAAATGCATCCGATGTACGGAATACCGACCCTACATTATTAAGGCTTCTTATATGATCCAACACTACAATAAGCGGGATTTTATCGCTTTCTTTATATGCTTCGGGAGTGAGCCGGTTAAGTTCAGTTATCTTTAGTTTACGCATAATTTCGTATCTTTATTACAAAAGTAATGATTCCCTGTTGAAACAACGTTTAAAAGCTATTGATAAAAAGTGGATATAAAATGGTAAAGATTTACAACAATACTCAAAAACATATTCCTAATGATTATTTTCATATATGCACATAAAGTTATGGGTATTTACCTACGCTATATAAACATGCTTTATCCACCATTATCGCTTTTGTCAACACCTATTATTTTTGAAATTACGAAATTATGAATATAAAGTTAAGAAAAATAAGTAAACATATGACATATAAAGAATAAGCCTGTTAATTTATGGTTGAAAACCTATCCATAACTTTTCCTTTCCTCTTCAAAACTCCATATCCTATTAAAAAGAGAAAAAAGTATCAACATTTTCAACCGTACATCATCATCATCATATGGGTTTTTTAAATCTTAAATAAAAAGAATAAAGATAATAACCGGTGAATAACTAATGGATGTGAAAGAGCATCATGAAAAAAGATTATTATAACTTTGCATATTATGAATAGTAAAACAGATCAATTCAAAGGATATGTAGATATGCCTGTACCGGAAGGTACAGACCTGAAGGAGGCTATAGATAAACTACGTAAGGAAAAAAACGCTATTATTTTAGCTCATTATTATCAGACAGGCGATATTCAGGATATTGCCGACTTTGTAGGTGATAGTTTGGCTTTAGCCCAATGGGCGGCTAAAACGACTGCGGATATTATTGTTCTTTGTGGTGTTCATTTTATGGGTGAAACGGCAAAGATATTGTCTCCTGATAAAAAGGTACTGGTTCCGGATTTGAATGCCGGCTGTTCATTAGCCGACAGTTGTCCGGCTGATGAGTTTGCGGTTTTTGTAGCACAACATCCCGGGCATACGGTTATATCTTACGTTAATACAACAGCTGCAGTCAAGGCGGTAACGGATATTGTAGTTACTTCCACTAATGCAAAACAAATTGTAGACAGTTTACCGGAGGATGAAAAGATTATTTTTGGTCCCGACCGTAACCTCGGTAATTATATCAATAGTATAACCGGCCGCAGTATGTTGCTATGGAACGGCGCATGCCATGTACATGAACAATTTTCACTTGAAAAGATATTGGATTTAAAGAAACAATTTCCGGAAGCTGAAGTGATCACTCATCCGGAATGTAAGCAACCGATCATTCATATTTCCGATTTTATAGGTTCTACGGCAGCTTTAATTAAATATACAGCCGAGTCTGATAAAAAACAGTTTATTGTTGCTACCGAGAGTGGTGTTATCCATGAAATGAAGAAAAAAAGTCCGGAAAAGGAATTTATTCCGGCTCCTCCGAATGATAGTACATGCGCTTGCAATGAATGTAATTTTATGCGTTTAAATACCCTGCAGAAGCTTTATAATTGTTTAAAGTATGAAACACCGGAAATTTTGGTCGATAAAGATATACAGGAGAAAGCGGTCAGGCCTATCCGGAAGATGCTTGATTTATCCGAACGGTTAGGATTATAGATAATAAGCTGATAAAAATGGCGGATATTCTAATTATATCCGCCATTTTTGTACCTGAATTTTAGGTATTTATTTTATTGTACGACAGCTATTTTGGTAACTACGCTTTCTTTTCCTTCGGGTGTAGATGATAATACAAGATATACACCTGCGGCAACTTGTCTTCCACGACTGTTCCTGCAATCCCAGCTGATCTGTCCGCCCATGGAGCGTCCCTGATAAATAAGGTTTCCCCTTACATCGGTTATTTTTACATTAGAGTTTTCCATCAATCCTGTAATGATCACTTTATGATCAAAATCAGGTCTTACAGGGTTGGGATAAGCATATACATTGGAATAATCTGCGCTTCCTTCCGTAGCATCGCCCCAATAGGATATTAAGCCGTTAGTTGTCCCGAAAAATACTTCTCCAGTTTTATTATTTATGGCTATACTCATAATATCGTTGGAAAGTAACGGTGAATTTTCAGTTGTAAAATGTTCAATAATTTGGGTTCCGTCTTCACTTAAAAGGTACGCACCCGAACTTGCTGTCCCTATCCATTTGCGGTTGCCACCGTCAACCGCAATAGCTCTTACCCTTTCATCTTTTAAAAAATAATCCTGTATTCCGTTTTCATCTGTATGAATGATCCTGTTGAAAACTGTATTTTGCTTATTATCCAGTACACGTAACGGATTATATACAATTACGGGACCTCTGTTGGTTCCTATCCAGATCTGATCGTTTTTATCTTTTGTTACACAAAAGTATTCTTCAGCGCCTATACTTCCCTGTGCATCATCTAATGAGGAGAAATGATAAAAATCATCATCGGATATATCTTCTATAGTTCCGTTATCGTTGAATACAAAGATACCGCTTTTATCTGCGCGTACTAAATTTACCCACTTATCTCCGTTATTCATAATAAGTATTTTATCGGCTAAGGTAGCGCTGGATATATCACTATAATATAATGAAGCCCACGAACCGTCTGCTTTTAATACTTTTATAGTATTGGCTACGCCTGAATTTGTCATCCAGAGGTTATTATTATTATCATAAGCAAGGCCTTCTACCCGTACATAAGCTGCATCGTCACCTAATGATGAGTTTAATATACTATTCCGGTTATCATAATGATTTTTTAATTCATTATTGTTTATGTTATATATACCATATCCCCAAGTAGATATAAAATAATTATTTTCATCAGTAGGATTTACAGCTATACTGGTTGCATCTCTTGTATAATTCCAGAAATCAGTTATATGGTTTAAATTTGTCCAGGTTTGTTCCGTTGTATTATATATCATAGCTGTTCCTCTTCTAAAAAGCGGAATTGACCATCTCCCCCCTCCTGCTACATAAAGTTTATCGTTATGCATTAAAAGGAAATCACAATAATTACGTTTAGGTCCTTCCGTGTTTAAGTTGCTTGCGACCGGAGAAAACTGGTTGGAGCCTGTACGTTTTAATCCGATCAGTCCTTCTTCCGATACAGCTAACCAATAAGTATCGTTTTTCAAGAAAGATACATCGCGTAATGTACTTTCGACTTTTATCCTGTCATTTTCATTGAAGGAAGAATAAATAAACAGATCTTTGGAAGCTAAAACAAATAGTTTACCATTTTCAACTTTTATATTGCTTATATCGTTACGCCTTAATAATTGTTGAATACCGGAAGGAGTTTGATAGTACACTCCTTTGTTTTCAACCAGATAACATAATGTATTCTGAAAAACACATAACTGGATAATATTTTCAATTTCGATTCCATCCATTTTCACTGTATAATCATCCCAGTTGGCAGGATCGATCAGGTTATTATTTAAATATCCCTTCCGTATACCTTTTAAAGTAACAGCAAACAGGCTATCGCCATGTATAACCGACGATTTAACAGGGTTACTGAACCGGTAGGTTTCCTTTACTTCATTTTTTGGTAGATTTAATACCAGAATACCGAATTGGGCGGATAAATAAGCCGTTTCATTATGGTTATAAATTGAATTGACTACTTTATCCTGGATATTACCGTTATCCATTAAATAAGGAAGATTGATTATGCCGTTGCTTCCCAGCAAATCTATGTTCCCATTCGAATACGTAATAATAAGGACATTCTGGTCTGTATTGAAACTGATGCTTGTTATATTGTTATCACTTAAAGACGGTGTGGTTTCTTTCGCATAATATTTTACGCTATTATCATCCTCGTTATAACTGTATAAGGAACCGTCTCCTACCGCAAAAACATGGTTATTTCCTGCTGCCACCAATGTTGTATTATAATAAGCCAGATACGATTTCCAGGTTCCCGTACGTTGGGAAATACCTGTAAGGTAAAGACTGCAGAAACAAATAAATAGGATAAATCGTTTCATTATTTTATTCCGGTATTGTAGATAAAAATGATGTTAATTGCTGAACAGCCTGTGCACGGTGACTTATTTTATTTTTGATGTCGTTTCCTAATTCGGCAAAGGTTTGTATATATCCGTCGGGAATAAATACGGGATCATAACCAAAACCTGCTCCTCCCCTTTCTTCCGTTATAATGGAACCGTTTATAATTCCTTCAAACAAATATTCTTTATTATCCATAATAAGGGCTATAACCGTACGAAACCTTGCTTTCCGGTTTTCCTGACCCTGCATTTCGTGCAGCAGTTTATTCATATTCGCTTTTGCATCGTGTGCTTCTCCGGCATAACGGGCGGAGTAAACGCCTGGAGCATTATTCAGCGCTTCTACTTCCAGTCCCGTGTCATCGGCAAAGCAAGGATAATCAAATTTTTCATGGATATAACGGGCTTTTAGAAGGGCATTGCCTTCTAATGTATCGGCAGTTTCCGGTATATCTTCGTAACACTTAATGTCGGATAGGGATAATACGTTAATTTTATTTCCAAGAATCTGGCTTACCTCTTCCAGTTTATGTGTATTGTTTGTTGCGAATACGAATGTTTTCATTTACCGAATTGATATTTTTATTCCCTAATTGAACGTAACTTCCTCATCTTTTATTATATATTTTGTGTAATATTAAAAGATAAAGCGGTTTTACAATAGGTATGTAAATTATAAATGAAGGGGATTAAAAGTGGATGTTACAGCGTAATAATAATAAATTATGAAAAAGGATTACTGTATATAACAATAATCCTTTTAATGATATCTATGTTTTTATAGGATCG
This sequence comes from Bacteroidales bacterium UBA4116, assembly GCA_002381645.1. Classification (GTDB taxonomy): domain Bacteria; phylum Bacteroidota; class Bacteroidia; order Bacteroidales; family Tannerellaceae; genus DFXE01. The sequence goes on along the minus strand of DFXE01000025.1, from coordinate 141,295 downwards.
AACCCTTCGCCGTATACCCCTCTTACGATACTTTGCGAAATAAAGGCCTGACTGTCTATTTCCTTTATCATACGGAAAATAGTTACGGATTCCGATTTCTTGGCTATAAGCAGCACCACTTTGGTGGGTTTCTGTGAGTATCCTCCTTCCCCGTCTAATAAAGTGCATCCCCGGTCGAGATCTTTTAATATCCGTTCGGCTATTTCATCATATTTTTGAGATATGATAAGGAATTGTACAGATTGACGGTTGGAGTTGATGATCCGGTCGAGCATATAATTGCTTACACCCATTTCTACAAATCCGAAAACGATCTTATTTACATCTTCAAAAAGCAAATACGAAGAACTGATGATCAGGAAGTCAAAAAATAACAAACCTGTTCCTATGGAAATGTTTTTGTATTTGTTGATAATAGCCGCAATAATATCCGTACCTCCTGTACTACCGTTTGCTGAAAAGATGATACCCAGTCCGGTACCGCATATCCCTCCTCCGATAATGATAGACATAAAAGGCTGATCCTGAATAATAGGAACTCCTCCCAATAACCATTCGAAAAAAGAAAGGGATAAAGAAAGGGATATTACCCCGAAAACGGTTTTCACCAGGAATTTAAAGCCTAATATTTTAAAGGCAAATACCAGTAAGACCAGGTTAATAACAAAATACGAAACAGAAACAGGAATGGAGGTAGCAAAAAAGATCAGGGCACTGATACCGCTTACACCTCCCGTTACAATTTCATTCGAAAGGATAAATCCATTAAATCCGAAACCGTACATGACGGTTCCGATAAAGATCATCAGGTAATCTTGAATGGAATAGAATACTTTTCGAATACTGTTTTGCATTATATTACAATATTAACGATTTTCCCGGGAACGACGATGATCTTTTTAGGTGTTTTACCTTCCATCCATTTAGCCGAATTTTCATGTGATAAGGCTGCGTTTTCTATTTCCTCGCGGGCCATATCTGCCGGAAGTTCGATGGTGAAACGGGCTTTTCCGTTGAAGGAAACAGCATAGGTAACCACATCTTCTTTCAGATAATCCTCATTATATTCAGGCCATGTAGTATTAAAAACTGTTTTGTCATTTCCCAGAGCAAACCATAATTCTTCCGCGGTATGTGGTGCAAATGGCGCCAATACCTGAATTAACGGTTGAAGTATGGCATGTTTACGGCATTTCAAAGCAGTTAACTCATTTACACAGATCATAAAGGCACTTACCGATGTATTGAAAGAAAAATGCTCAATATCATAGGATACTTTTTTGATCAGTTTATGTAATGATTTTAATTCTTCCGCGTTGGGTTCATCTTGTGTAACCTGTAATGTATCTGTATTACCGTAAAACAATGCCAACAGTTTTTTCAGGAAACGGTGAACGCCGTCTATACCGTTTGTATCCCAGGGTTTGGATTGTTCCAAGGGACCTAAGAACATTTCGTATAAGCGCAGGGTATCGGCTCCGTATTTCTCAACAATAACATCCGGATTAACGACATTGAACATGGATTTCGACATCTTTTCTACAGCCCATCCGCATATGTACTTACCGTCTTCTAAAATAAATTCGGCTGTTTTATATTCGGGGTTCCAGTTGCGGAAAGCGTTAATATCCAGTATATCGTTGCTGACAATATTCACGTCTACATGTAAGGGAGTTACATCGTATTCGTCTTTCAGGTTCAGTGAAACGAATGTATTGGTGCCGTTTATCCGGTAAACGAAATTGGAACGCCCCTGTATCATTCCCTGATTGATCAGTTTTTTAAAGGGTTCATCGTTATAGGCAGCGTCGATATCGTAAAGGAATTTATTCCAGAAACGACTGTATATCAAATGTCCTGTTGCATGTTCGGTACCACCCAGGTATAAATCAACATTTTCCCAGTATTTATTTGCTTTCTTCGATACCAGTTCTTTATCATTATGCGGGTCTTCATAACGCAGGTAATAAGCCGAAGAACCTGCGAAGCCGGGCATCGTATTCAATTCCAGCGGAAAGATGGTAGTATGGTTTATAGCCGAAGTTTCAACCACTTTTCCGTTTACACGATCCCATGCCCATTTATCAGCGCGTCCCAAAGGAGGTTCTCCTGTTTCAGTAGGCAGGAATTTATCGACTTCAGGTAATTCCAGCGGAAGCTTATCCAGCGGCAATGGTTGTGGTAATCCGTCGGCATCGTAATAAATAGGGAAAGGTTCGCCCCAATACCGTTGACGGCTGAACGTAGCATCGCGCAGACGATAGTTTACTTTTATTTTCCCCAGGTTATTTTGTTCAATATATGCTTTTGTTGTAGCAATCGCTTCAGGTACATTCAATCCGTTAAGCACCAGACCGCCTTCTACTTCTTTTCCCTGCATAGGCGAGTTCATCATGATACCTTCTTTGGCGTCGAAACTTTCCTCGGATATATCGCAACCTTCAATTAAAGGAATGATAGGAAGGCCGAAATGTTTGGCAAAAGCATAGTCTCGACTGTCGTGCCCAGGTACTGCCATAATAGCTCCGGTACCGTATCCGGCCAGTACGTAATCGCTTATCCATACCGGTATGTTTTCCTTGGTGATAGGATTAACCGCATATGAACCTGAAAAGACGCCGGTTACTTTACGGTCGGCAATACGTTCGCGCTCGGTTTTCTTTTTCGTTGCCGCGATATAGTTGTCTACTTCCTTTTTTTGTTCCGGGGTGGTGAGTATATTTACCAATTCACTTTCAGGTGCTAATACCATGAAAGTAACACCATAAATCGTATCGGCACGGGTGGTAAATACGGTAAATTCAGTTTCGGAATCTTTCACTTTGAATTTCAATTCCGCTCCTTCGCTTCTGCCTATCCAGTTGCGCTGGGTCTCTTTCAGCGATTCCGTCCATTCAATGGTATCCAATCCATCAAGCAAACGCTGGGAATAAGCGGATACACGCAGACACCATTGGCGCATCATTTTTTGTTCCACAGGATAACCGCCTCTTTCGGAAAGGCCGTTTATCACTTCGTCATTGGCTAATACCGTACCTAACGCGGAACACCAGTTAACCATGGTATCTCCTAAATAAGCGATACGGTAGTCCATAAGGATTTCCTGTTTTTCCTTTTCGCTTTTGGCTTTCCATTCTTCGGCAGTAAACGAATAACTTTCACCGCAAGCCGCATGAATACCGTTGGTACCAACCTGTTCGAAACCTTCAATCAGGCTTTCAATAGGAAGCGCTTTATTCTCGTCGTAGCAATAATAACTGTTGAACATTTTGATAAATGCCCATTGCGTCCAATGGTAATAACCCGGATCGCAGGTCTGGATTTCACGGTCCCAGTCAAATGAAAAACCTATTTTATCTAATTGTTCGCGGTACCGTTCTATATTTTTAGCTGTGGTAATAGCCGGATGTTGGCCGGTTTGTATGGCATATTGTTCGGCAGGCAGCCCGTAAGCGTCGTAACCCATGGGATGAAGCACGTTATAACCGCGCAATCTTTTGTACCTTGTAAAAATATCAGAAGCAATGTAACCGAGGGGATGTCCTACGTGTAGTCCTGCTCCGGAAGGATAAGGAAACATATCTAACACATAGTATTTAGGTTTACTTTCGTCTTCCGTAACTTTATAAACCTTATGGGCATTCCAGTATTCCTGCCACTTTTTTTCAATCTCCCTGAAATTGTATTCCATTGCTCATCAAATGTATTACGTTATCACTATTTAATTTAGAGCCACAAAGTTAGTGATTTATTTAATGTAATGTTATGTAAAATAATCAACTTTTAGCCGGGGGTAAATCCATATGCCGGTGTGAATGCGTGTCTTTCCATATATAAATCGGTTTTATGAAAGTAAAACATATATTAATTTCTTTAAATAAAATATCAGTTTTTACCATATTGAACAGGGTATTCATATAAATAGGCAAATAAAGTTTTATATGTGATTAGTGATGGTGTAAAATAGGAAACGGATTATAAAAATGGGTTATAAATTTCACATACAGATATATTTAATGTGTTATGATGCGGTTGCAATGTTTCATTTTATTCTTTTGTTTTATTCTTTATTAATTAGTTATTTTGCATTACCTTTTAACCATGAAAAAGAAATGCAGCTGATCGTAAATGTAAAACAATTGGGGAAATGTAAAAATGCTGTAGAGGGAATACCGGTTAATCTTAATCAGGCTCCTGAAACTTTGGCTCAACTGATTACTGAGATAGTGATCTGTCAGGTTCATGCCTATAATGAGCGGTTAAAAGAAAATGATGTATTACGATATCTTACCGTTGATAACATAAAAGAAAAATCCCAGGAAGGAAAAATTGGTTTTGGAATAAATTATAACAGGATGCGGGCCGATACAAGAGAATCGGTTTTAAACGCTCTTCAATCATTTAATGACGGTATATTCCGGGTATTTGTAGGAGAGGAAGAACTGACATCTTTAGGCCAACCTGTTTATTTGAATGAAAATGATAAACTAACCTTTGTTCGTCTGACAATGCTTGCCGGACGTATGTGGTAAAATGATAAGATTATGGGATTGTTTTGGAAGGAAGAATCCAACCGTATGGTTGATGCTTACCTTGAACAGGTGAAAAAAAGTAAGAATAAATTAAGTAAGAAAAGCGGTGTACTGCTTGATTTACTTATCAGGCGTATGGAAACCAATGAAAGTGGCGCAGACGACTATTTTTATTCGCTTATAATTAAAGGCGATTTGTACCGTATAGACCAGCTTTTTGAAAATGAACGCCATGAGGTATTGGTTCATTTGCTGGGTGAAGCCTATGCTGACAAATACATTTCATGGTTAAAGAAATTACCTTATATTCCTTATACTTATGGATATTACCGCCGTCCGGTACGGTCGGAAAAAGCGGAGTTTCATTATAATAAGGCATTAAATCATTTAAAAGATTTTTTTGCAATCGTTGCATCCGGTTTATCGTTGGAAATAATACTGGAAGGCGGACAAACGGATGACCAGCATACGTTTATAAAAGATATTGAATATCATCATTTGCTGAGTGTTGAAATTGACAACGGTAATACATCGGTTATCCAAAAAGTAAAAGATATTATTTGCAGCGAAAATAACGCGAATGGGATAATAACCTATAGTTTATTGCAGGGGATTGTTTCCGCAGGAAATACAGAACTGTACGAACTGGAAGGGAAATTACTGCTTGCCGCCCGTTTGCAGGAAGGCCTGCGTCAGTCTATTGTGGAAACTATGGACAGCGGTAAACCCGAAGCTTTCATTTATTTATTCAATATTATACGCGAAAATGACCTGCAACGGTATTCTTCCGTAAAACGCGCGGTGGGAGTATGGACGGGATTGCTTACCGAAGCCCATGCCGACCGGATCAACCTGAAAATAATAGAAATTATACACAGGGTACTGACAGACGCTTCCTATGCAGATAGTTGTTTACAAAGCAAAGATACCGTTGAAGTGTTTTTAGCATTATGGTCGAAAGGATTCTTCAGGGTAGAAGATATAGGTGAATTGGCTTCCGTTATTTTGAACGAAGGAGTAAAGCATAAGATACAGGTTCTGTTTTATTACCTCGAGGCAACACAGAACCGGTCATTACAAATACAGTTTGCTAAACGGGCAATTGAAAAATACAATGATGATCCGGCTATTATCGCTGCTTATATAAACAGCTACCTGACTGAGGTAACATTCGGAAACTATTACCATAAAAAAGTCCGGATGACGGACTACTACGGTTCGCAGGAAGAAGCCAACAGGCATTATGGTATATTGAAAAACATGCTGGACCATGTAAAAGAAAAACAATCCTTTTCTCCGTTCATATTTCCGTGGTACAGTACGGAATTAAGCAAACAAATGATCGCTGATAAAATGGCTGCCGTGGTATATGTTACCCGTGACGGGGAACTGCTGGACGATATGTGTGAATATTACGGCCGTTTATCTATCTACGCCCGTTCCAATCTGATCAGCGAACTGATGAACCCTCCCGTATCTGCTCTTCAAAAAGAAACGCTGGTAAAAGCATTGGGCGACAGGGCTGAATCGCCCAGGGATAATGCTTTTAGAATATTGGATGAAATGCAGATTGAAAACGACCTGTATGGTTATATTGAAGAGTTGCTGAAATATAAAACGGGAGATATGCGCCAACATGCCATTAAGCTGTTGTTGAAACAAACTCCCCAGCAATTAAGCGGATCGATAGAACGTTTATTGTCAGATGCCAGCACCGAAAAAAGATTGGGTGGGCTCGACCTTTTACTCAGTATACGGGGGAATCAGAAGTATGCCCGGGTTTACGAGCAATCACTTGTATGGTTAGACCAAATAAAAGATCCCACGGAAAAAGAAAGGTTGCTGATCAATCAGCTTTCCGGGCTTGCCGTTGAAAAAACCATTTATAAGAAAGAAAACGGATTCGGCCTTTTTGATCCGGAAGAAAAAATATCTTTACCTGTTATTAAACCGGATCATGATTTCGACCTCAAAAAAACCTTTTCGATCATATACGATTCTTCTTTTATACAGAAGTTATTCAGCAAGATCCAGTCGAAACCGTTGCCGATATTTGAAAAACTGAATAACCTGGTTGCAGAACATGCCCAATACGAATATACAACCAAATACGGGGTTACCTGTTTGCTGGGAGATACATTTGCCGAAATAATCGATTCGGGTTGTACCGGAGAAAAAATTGAATGTTACCCGTTGCCTGATGTATGGAAAGACTTTTACCGGCAGGAAATAGGCGATTTCAAGGTGATGCTGCAGTTGGTTTTTATTCTTTCGTCCACATGGGATAAAGGGAAAAATTACGGGGTGTACCAGTTTATGGGAAAGGAATTTATGAACGACATCATAAAATTCTACGGCTTTGACCTGTACGATTTAAAGAATAAACTGGAAAAACTGCCGTACTACCCAACCATGAACACGATCATTCATCAGCTGGCAAGAACCTACTGGGATGTGGATTACGCCAACAATGTTTCGAAAAACCTTTTGGCTTCATTTTTTCCTTTGCTTAATAAAAAGAGCACAAGGAAGGTATTTACCTACGATTCGTACAATATCAGAGAAAGCCGTACGGTTTTCATCTACCAGCATAACAGTATAAACTACTGGATGTCGGATAACTTTTTCGACAGACGGCAGGATGAGGCTTTTAAAGAGCTCTTTTTACTCCGTTACCAATATTATGTTATATCCGGCTACCTGGATACAGATCCTCCCGCAAGCTTTCCGAAAGGTCATCTATCCATATTTGATTTCGGTAAAGCATATACAATGGGTATAATTCCGGAATCTGAACTCATTAAGGAGTTGACCGTACGGATAAATGCCCAGGATTCCATTCATCTTGCTTCTTCCTTTTTGTTTGATAAACTGACGGTATGGCAGCAGAACAGCCTGAAAGAGTATAAGGACAACGACCTTACCGGATTAAAGGAGGTGATGCAGAAAGTGACGCGCCGTATACTGGATATTGAATTGAACCGTGGCGATTCGGCTACCGAAGTTTCTCACCTTGCCCTAAAACTGGAGCATGTGGAAGGTGCCGGTGTATTGGTGGATATTCTGAAAGCCATGGGTAAAGATACATTCGGGCGGGCCGATTATTATTATAACAGCAGCTATACCAAAAAAGAAGTTTTAAGTAAGCTTCTCAGGTGCTGCTATCCATTGGAAACAGATACGGCGGAAACTTTATCGGATCTGGTGAAAGGTACGGATATTACGGAAAAGCGGTTGGTGGAAGCAGCTATGTACGCGCCTCAATGGCTGGATATCGTTGAAAAATGTATCGGCTGGGAAGGACTTTCCAGTGCGGCGTACTATTTTCATGCCCATATAAACGAATGGTGCGACGATAAGAAGAAAGCCATTATTGCCCGTTATACCCCGATTGACCCCGAAGACTTGCGGCTGGGCGCTTTCGATATTGATTGGTTCAAGGAAGCTTATAAGGAGATTGGTGCCAAACGGTTTGAAGTGGTGTATGAAGCGGCAAAATATATCTCTTCCGGTAGCGGGCATACCCGTGCGCGTAAATATGCCGATGCCGTTAACGGTAAGATGAAAGCCCGCGAAGTAAAAGCCCAGGTGATGGAGAAAAGGAATAAAGACCTGTTGATGAGTTATTGCCTGATCCCGCTGAATAAAAGGTCGAAGAAAGATATTCTGGAACGTTACCTGTACCTGCAGCAATTTCTGAAGGAGAGCAAAGCCTTCGGATCGCAACGGCAGGAAAGCGAAAAGAAAGCCGTGGAAATAGGATTTCAGAACCTTGCGCGCAATGCCGGATATACAGATGAAACCCGTTTGATATGGAGCATGGAGACCGAACTGATAAAGGACATGGAACCCTACTTTACTCCCAAAGAGGAGGAAGGAGTAGGGGTGTATATTGAAATCGATCAGGAAGGTAAATCCGATATTAAGTATGTAAAAGCGGGAAAACCGTTGATAAGTATCCCTTCGCGTTTGAGGAAAAATGCGTATATGGAAGAACTGCGGGGCATAAATAAGAAGCTGAAACAACAATATTCGCGTTCACGGACCATGCTGGAACAGGCAATGGAAGACCGTACTCCTTTTATGGTAAACGAATTGCAGGGATTAACGGCTAATCCGGTTGTCTGGCCTTTGCTGAGCCATCTGGTATTTATCACTGCCGAAAGGATAACCGGATTTTATTCGGACGGTTCGCTTATATCGCCCGACGGGGAAATAACCGGTCTTGAAAAGGAAGCGGTTCTGTATATTGCGCATCCGTTCGACCTTTACGAAAAAAACGTATGGCAGCGATACCAGGAATATCTGTTCGAGACAGGGCTGCGCCAACCTTTCAAACAGGTTTTCAGGGAACTATACCTTAAAACGGATGAAGAAAAGCCAATGACCCGTTCGTCACGTTATGCCGGGCACCAGGTACAGGCGAATAAAACGGTGGCATTATTAAAAGGCCGCCGGTGGGTGGCAAACTATGAGGAAGGGCTTCAGAAAATCTATTATAAGGACAATATAGTAGCTAATATTTATGCATTGGCCGACTGGTTCAGTCCGGCGGATATCGAATCGCCCACACTGGAGTGGGTGGCGTTTTACGAACGTAAATCGTATGAACCGATACCTATCAGTGAAGTGCCCGATGTCATTTTTTCGGAAGTGATGCGTGATGTGGATTTAGCGGTAAGTGTAGCCCATGCAGGTGGTGTGGATCCGGAAGCAAGCCACTCCACTGTGGAAATGCGCCGCGCCATTGTTGAATATACATTACCTTTATTTAAACTTTCCAATGTGAGGCTAAACGGCACCTTTGCGTTTATCGATGGGAAAACAGGAAATTATTCGATTCATTTAGGCAGCGGTATGATCCATAAAGAGGCTAAAGGCGCTGTGGCGGTTCTTCCTGTTCATTCACAGCACCGTGGACGGCTTTTTCTTCCTTTTGTGGATGAAGATCCCAAGACTGCAGAGATCATGTCGAAAATAATCTTATTTGCTGAAGACAGTAAGATTAAAGACCCATTTATCCTTAAACAGATTAGTTGACAGGTTTATCATAATGTCATTTTTGACATTTTGATAAACTAACATCCCATACGTGCCGTAAAAAGGGCAGGGTAGGAGAGTGGTCCGGAAAATGCGCTTCTGAGGGTAGATGTGTCATATAAAATGCNNTATAAAATGCTAACCGGAAGTACGTTTCTGCTCTGTTTTAACAGGTAAAGAGGCTGTTTGGTATCCATATCACAGCTGATCCTTTAAAATGGAGATATTATGCTTATAGGTGTGAGGTGGATAAAATCTCCTATCCAGGCGTATAAAAATGTTTTTCAGCATTGTTTTACCGGTTTTTAAGGTGTCTTTGACAGGTTTGCAGGGGTTTTATTTCAAAACTCCATGGTTTTATTTTCAAAAGTCCATAGTGTTTTGTTCAAAACATTATAGTCCTTTGAGTAAAACATAACGGATTGGTGAACAAAACTCCATAGTCTTTTTTATAAATGACGTAAATTTTTTGCTGGTTGGTCTAAATTAAAATAAATGCCTGTAAGTGAATTTTCTTTATTTTGTTAAAAATGAAAGGGAAAGATTCATTAATGCAGCAAAATGTATTTCGATAAAGGAATGAAGAGGTTGGCTGACGGGTTTATTATTCTTTATCTTTCTTTATCTTTGTTCTTTATTAATTCAGAAAAGCAATTGTGGCAAAACAAATAGTTGAAACTCCGCTGATGAAGCAATACTTCGATATAAAAGCGAAGCATCCTGATGCGATCCTTTTATTCCGGGTGGGCGACTTTTATGAAATGTATGGTGAAGATGCTGTCATCGGTTCGGAAATTTTAGGTATCACGCTTACGAAACGGGCGAACGGCGTTGCGCAGCATGTGGAAATGGCCGGTTTCCCACACCATGCGTTAGATACCTACCTGCCAAAGCTTGTACGTGCCGGAAAACGCGTAGCTATATGCGACCAGCTGGAAGATCCCAAGATGACCAAAAAACTGGTTAAGCGGGGAATCACGGAACTGGTAACACCGGGAGTATCTATCAACGATACAGTACTTAATCATAAGGAAAATAATTTTCTTGCGTCTGTTCATTTCGGTAAGGATAACTGCGGGATTGCTTTCCTGGATATTTCGACAGGCGAGTTCCTTACTGCCGAAGGGACGATCGACTATATGGACAAATTGCTGAATAATTTTTCTCCGAAAGAAGTGCTGGTCGAGCGGAAAAACAGGAAACGTTTTGAAGAATGTTTCAGTTCCCGTTTCTTCACTTTTGAACTGGAAGACTGGGTTTTTCATGCGGATTCGGCTAACGACCGGTTGCTGAAGCATTTTGAAACTAAAACCCTGAAAGGTTTCGGTATCCAGCACCTGCAAATGGGTATCATCGCTTCAGGAGCTATCTTGCATTATCTTGATATTACCCAGCACCACCAGATATCGCATATCACTTCTCTTTCGCGTATTGAGGAAGACCGTTATGTGCGTCTGGATAAGTATACCGTACGTAGCCTCGAACTGGTGGGTACGATGAATGAAGGGGGTATCAGCCTGCTCGATATTATTGATAAGACTGTTTCTCCCATGGGGTCGCGTATGCTCCGCCGGTGGATGCTTTTTCCGCTGAAAGATGTGAAGCCTATCCAGGATCGACAGGATGTGGTTGATTACTTTTTCCGGCATCCCGACATCAAGGAAATACTTGAGACCAGCTTAGGACATATTGGTGATTTGGAGCGTATTATTTCAAAGGTAGCCGTAGGGCGTGTATCCCCCCGCGAAGTGGTTCAACTGAAAGTTGCGTTAAAAGTGATAGAGCCGGTAAAGGAAGCCTGTATGCAAAGCAATGAACCGAGCTTATCGCGTATAGGGGAGCAACTGGATACCTGCGCTACGATCCGTGACAGGATTGAAAGGGAGGTCAGCCCCGAACCGCCTGCGCTTATCAATAAAGGCGGCGTAATTGCAAAAGGGGTGGATAAGGAACTTGACGAACTGCGGGCCATTGCCTATTCGGGAAAGGATTACCTGCTGCAGGTACAGCAACGGGAGATTGAACGGACCGGAATACCGAGTTTAAAGATAGCTTTCAACAATGTATTCGGTTATTATATTGAGGTGCGCAATACCCATAAGGATAAAGTGCCTGCCGAATGGATACGGAAGCAGACGCTTGTGAACGCCGAACGGTATATTACGGAAGAGCTCAAAGAGTATGAAGAAAAGATCCTCGGGGCGGAAGAAAAGATCCTTGCCCTGGAAGGACGGCTCTTTAATGAACTGGTACTCTCCCTGATGGAATATATTCCTCCCATACAGGTGAATGCAAACCTGATCGGGCAGATAGATTGTTTACTCTCCTTTGCCAAAGTAGCGGCATCTAATAAATATATCCGCCCGTTGGTGGACGAAACGGATGTGATCGATATTAAGTCTGGTCGGCATCCGGTAATTGAAAAACAGTTACCTTCTGGTGAAGTTTATATAGCCAACGATGTTTATCTCGACAGCCGGAAGCAGCAGGTTATTATTATTACCGGACCCAACATGGCCGGTAAGTCGGCTTTATTAAGGCAAACAGCCCTGATCACGTTACTTGCGCAGATCGGTTGCTTTGTTCCGGCAGATTCTGCACGGATCGGCCTGGTGGATAAGATATTCACAAGGGTAGGGGCATCGGATAATATTTCGCTGGGCGAATCTACCTTTATGGTCGAGATGAACGAGGCTTCGGATATACTGAATAACCTGTCGTCGCGCAGCCTGGTGCTATTCGACGAATTAGGACGCGGAACCAGTACGTACGACGGTATTTCGATCGCATGGGCTATTGTGGAATATATACACGAACATTCTACGATGCGCGCCAAAACGCTGTTTGCCACGCATTACCATGAGTTGAATGAAATGGAACGTTCTTTCAAACGGATCAAGAATTATAATGTGTCGGTAAAAGAGGTGGGAAATAAAGTGGTATTCCTGCGTAAACTTGTTCCGGGCGGCAGCGAGCATAGTTTCGGTATCCATGTGGCCAAGATGGCCGGAATGCCTAAAAGTATCGTAAAACGCGCCAATGAAATATTAAAACAGCTTGAAACAGACAACAGGCAGGAGGGTATCACCCATAAGCCTGTTAAAGAAATAGCGGCTGCCGGCGAGGGATACCAGTTGAGCTTTTTCCAGTTGGATGATCCGGTACTGAGCCGGGTACGCGACGAAATAAAAAACACCGATGTGAATAACCTTACCCCTATTGAAGCCCTTAATAAACTGAGCGAAATTAAAAGGATCATTACCGGAAAGTAACCCCTGCGGTAAACGTTTTTCAGGTAATATGCAGCATTGCTGCGGCTTACTTCATCTATTTATGTGAACGGACAAAATCACATAAATTGTAAACGAATGAAAAGAATCACATTTTTGTTACTGCTGCTGTTTTCATTGAATATGGTGTTTTCCGGCTTTGTAGGGCCGACGCCTAAGTACGGCGACTATGAACCTGTATACATGAAACGCTCCGATCTGGAGAATTCCGTTGCCTATAAAGACCAGGCACGGAAAATGGTTCATCCCGGAAAGATATATTACAAGTCTCCTTATATCTATATCAACGAACGGTATAAGGGGGTTCATGTGATCAATAACAGCGATCCGGCAAATCCGGTAAAGGAAGGTTTTATAACGGCTCCGGGTTGTATCGATATGGCTGTGAAAGATGATGTACTGTACCTGGATAATTCGGTGGACCTGGTAGCTTTCAGCCTTTCACGGAAAGAAGTGACCAAACGGGTAAAAAATATGTTTCCTGAGCCGTTGGCTCCTGATAATACATTTAATTATCATCCACGGGAAGAAAATATGGTGATCGTAGAATGGAAAAAGATAACAAGAAATTGAAGAATATGAAAAAAATAACCCTGATAACTGCCATAGGAATATTATTTGCCTCTGTATTGTTCAGTACCGGATGTAATAGCGAGTCGGATGGAGGACCTTCTGCAAATGACGGCAACGGAGGAACGGGAGGATCGATGGCGCGTTTTACCGTAAAAGGCGATTATCTGTATACGGTAGATTATAATTCACTGAAACTGTTTGACATTTCTGAGGCTGAAAATCCGCAATACCAGAGAGGGAAAGACCAGTACCTGGATATTGGTATCGAAACGATCTTTCCTATGGATACACTGCTTTTTATCGGTTCGCAAAACGGGATGTATGTATTCAATATTACCCGCCCCGATTATCCGCAGGAAATGTCGTATGTAACCCATATAAGGAGTTGCGACCCGGTGGTAGCCTCCGGTAATTATGCGTATGTTACCCTGAACAGTGAGAATATGAATTGCGGCCGTACATCCAATGTGTTGCATATCTATAACATTGAAAATCCTTCTGAACCGGTGCTGATCCATACGGAAACCGGTTTCAGGCATCCGCGCGGACTGGGGATAGACGGTACGAAATTATTTATCTGTGACGACGGATTGCGCGTATATGATGTATCGGATCCTGAAAAACCGGTATGGACGGACGACCTTTCGCATATCCCGGCTGCGGCGGATATTGATGCGTATGATGTGATACCGCTGAACGGATTATTGCTCCTGACAGGGGCCGACGGTTTGTATCAGTTCGATTACCGCTCGGATAAACTATCGTTGATCAGTAAAATCGAAATAGACCGGGATGCCCTATGAAGAAATATATATGTTGCACTGCCCTGATACTGTCTTTTCTTTTTCCGTTCTTATCGGAAGCCCAGGAACAGGCACCCATATCCGTTAAGGAGAAGAAGGGATATAAATACGGAATATCTATTCAACCGCTTTATTTTATTAATAATGGGCTACGGCTGGATTTTGAAAAGGCGATCCGGAATGATCCGCGTAAATTATTACAGGTTAGTTTGACCGGATACCGCTTGCCACGCAAGGAGGACGGGGGAACCTGGAATACGTTGTTGTTCGATGACATTGACATGCTGAACAAAATTACAGGGGCCGGAATAGGCGCCGATTATAAATGGTTTGGCTTTCCCTCGGCGAATTTCCTTTATATTTCGGGGGGAATTACCTATCATTATTTTAATGTGAAATACGACGATTGGGAATTTGTGGGTTTTGAGGAAGACGGGCTTACCTATTATGAACCTAATTACAGGGAGTTTACCCAGCACATCAATAAATTAGGTGGAAATGTATGTATAGGAATACAGCCGGCATGGACGGGAGGTTTCCTGATAGACCTGTATACCGGGTTAGGGGTGAGCTATGGTTTTTTCGACAAAAATAAATATCACCCCGGCAACACGATGCACAGCATGGGATACCGGGGTATAACCTTCCTTTTAGGTATTCGTTTCGGATTGCGGTTCGGTAAGATCGTCAATTGATTATTTTTCCATGTTTTTGGTAATTTCCTGTACATCTTTGAGGGAGAAATTACCCAGCAGTTGGATTACCGTAAAACTCGTGTCGGCTTCGGCAAGCATAAGAAGGTCCTTTATCTGGTCGCCTTTCATGTTTGCGTAAAAAGTAGCGCGGGTTTTGCCGTTTCTCACCCTCATCAACTCCTGGTGTTTGGAATCGACAAGTTTTGTAAAGTCTTTCCGCATCTGGGGTATTTGGTCCTGTTGCTGGGATGAAATAACCTGTAACGATTCGATCTTCCCGATCATATTCATCAGGTTCAGGCCCTCCGTTTCTATTTTAGGCATCATTTCAAACATAGCTTTGGAGATATAAACGGATGTTATATTTTCCATTTCGGCGTACTTGTCGAACAGTTTATTCTGTGCGTACGACATGCCCGCGCTTAACAGGCAAAAGCAAATAATCAGATACTTAGTTTTCATGTTGCTGATCATTAAAGTGTTTATTTAATATGTTATTTATTTTCTCCATTTCCTGTCCTGCATCGGTTAATTGCTCCAATCCCGCATTGAGTTGAACCGACATAAAGGTTAGTGCCTTTTCTGCCACTAAAGACGCTTCCCGGGGATCGGAATAGGTATCTGCTATCTTTTGATTATTAGCATTATATACAGTAGAAATAAAGATACCGATGCCAAGTAAAACACCTGCGGCTGCACTTGCAGACCATATATAATAGGGTCGGAAACTTTTTTTCTTTTCCGCAGCAGCATACAAATCGATTTGATTTTCAAGCCGTTTTTCCAATCCTTCGGGAATGGGGATATGGGCTGCTTTATGAATTAATTTATCTAACTTTTTCTCGTTCATACATCATTAATTTTTCATATTTTTCACGGATTATTTTCCGTGCCCGTGATAAAAGTACCCGTACATTGACGGCGCTTAATCCTGTAATTTCTTCAATTTCTTCCAACGAGCAATCGTCTATGCCTTTCAGCCTGATCACTTGCCGTTGGTTTTCGGGAAGCTGTTCTATCCATAGCCTGACTTGTCTTAATTCGTCTTTTCCTATCGTTTCGGATTCAGGCGAGAACGTCGCGGCTAAAGCTATATTTTCGGTAATATCTTCATTGCGTTTATACCTCGGCGAACGGATCAGGTCGTAGCAAAGGTTTTTTACCAGCGTCACACAAAAAGCTTCTTTATTTACGATCTGAACCAGTTCTTTCCGCTTATTCCAAAGTTTACAGTATGCGTCCTGAAGGATATCTTCGGCATCCTGTGCGTTTTCCGTCAACGCGTAGGCAATCCTGTAGAGCCGCGGGTGCAACGGTAGAAATTGTTTTTTAAAGCTTTCAGAGTCCATTCTGATATATTTAATCCGCTAATTACGTTCTTTTTCTCTGAAGACGGGTGATCCTTAGCAATTGTTACAACACATCTGTTAAAAAATAGCTCCCGTCCTAAAATAAACGGGACGGGAGCTATATTTTATGGGACGCGTCCCGTTTATTTTAGGACGTGTCCCGTTTAACAGGGTTTATTTATCTTAATCGAGACGGTAACTTACAAATGCAAACCGTTTGCTGTCAGGAGCCCATGAATTAACGTTGAGGCTGCCCTGACCTCCGAATAGTTGTGTTATAACCTTGGGTTCGCCGCCGGCTGAAGGCATCCGGAGAAGTTCTACATTTTTGTTTGCAGGGTGGTCTCCCGGTTTTACGTCGCCTTTCTTATATGCGATATAGACAACTGTTTTGCCATCGGGCGATACATGCGGAAACCATGAGTTACGGGTTTCGTCGAAGGTCATCTGTGTTTGTTCGCTGCCGTCGGCTTTCATACGCCATACCTGCATCAATCCGCTACGTACGGAATTAAACCAGATGTATTGTCCGCAGGGCGAATATTCCGGCCCGTCGTCCAATCCTTCCGCTGTAGTCAGGCGTACTTCTTCGCCTCCTTCGGCAGGAATAACGTATACATCGTAATTGCCTTTCCTGTCGGCACAATAGGCAAGATATTTGCCGTCGGGGCTCCATCCGTGCAGGTAGCTTGGAGCCATAGGTGTAATTAAACGGGGTATGCCGCCTTCTATCGGTAGGGTATAGATGCGTGATTTACCGTCTTCTTTTGTACCATGGCTGATAGCTATTTGCTTTCCGTCGGCCGATAATACATGGTCGTTATTGCAGCGGTAACCATAATCGGTGTTGATTTCGACCGGTTCGGCAGGTGAAGTAGGGGAGAGCTTGTATAATTTTCCTCTGCTGTTGTATATCAGCCAATTGCCGTCGGTTGTCCAGTTGGGCGCTTCGATAAGGAAAGGAAACTCTTTTACAACGGTTCGTTTACCGGTTGTAATGTCCATGATCTCCAGGATACTGGTTACTTTACTGTTCTGCGCCTGCATGGCGTATGTACCGCATAATGCGCAGGTAATCCAAATCAAAATACGTTTCATGTGGTTCATTGTTTAATTTGTTAAACGGATATTGAGAATTAATTGATTAATTTTTTCAGTCGCATAAGTGCTTCCACATAGTAGTAATCTGCATAGGTTAAAGGTACATCTACTTCGGAATCACCAGGCAGGTGGCCGGTTGAATGCATCAATGTGAAATATTGATTGGTACCCGGTTCGGCCAGGTAGGCGGGTGATGATAAAGAACGGAGTTGCTGTTCGGCAAATGTTCGGCAACGCTTGCCGAATTCGTTGTTTTCCAGCACGCTCAGTTCGAGTAGGGCAGAAGCCATAATAGCAGCGGCGGAAGCGTCGCGTAACGGTGTGATGATATTATTTGCAGGCGCATCAAAATCCCAGTAGGGAACTTTATCTTCCGGCATATTGGGATGATCCATGAGGAAAGCGGCGATCTGGCGCGCCTGGTTCGCATATTCGGGTTTTCCGGTTTCACGTGTCATCATGGTGTATCCGTATAAGCCCCACGCTTGTCCTCTTGCCCATGCGGACTCGTTGGAGAAACCCTGGTGGGTTTGCCGTATGTGTGCATTGCCGGTAAGCGTATCGAATGAAACGACATGGTAACTGCTGTAATCGGGCCGGAAATGGTTTTCCATAGTCTTTTGGGCATGTGAATTTGCCATTTCGCTGAATTGTTCGTCTCCCGTTTCACGCGCTACCCAGGTGAATAGTTCGAGGTTCATCATATTATCGATAATGACCGGGAATTGCCAGATGTTGTTGTTGAAATCCCAGGAACGTATGGCGCAGACCGTAGGGTTATACCGGCTTGCCAGTGAATGGGCGCCCGTTATCAAAACATCTTTATAGGTTGGTTCCCTGGTGATGCGGTAACCGTTTCCATAGCTGCATAACAGCATAAATCCAACGTCGTGCGTATTGGTGAGGTTTTTGGCGGGTTCTACCCGTCCGGTGTAGCGTTCGGCATATTTTCTTAATTCTTCGGTAGGGTTGTTTTCATACAGGTACCAAAGTTCGCCCGGGAAAAAGCCGCTGCACCACCAGCCGTATCCACTGGTTTCCAACGAACCGTCGGGGCTGATCGTCTTGGGTAACCGGCCTTCCTGATGCTCCAGTTGTTTAGCCATTAACAAGGCTTGTTTGGTTGAAACCTCTAATCCGCGTTCAATCATTCGGGAAATAGGTTCTTCCCTGCTGCAGCTGCTAAAAGATATAGTTATTGCCAGTAAAAAGCAGGATGCGATTTGTTTCATGAGAATCAATTTAAGTGTTCTCACAAACATACATATTATTTTTTATTCTGCGTCCTGACTGTTTGCTGTTTCTGCCGTAATTATACGTTGAAACGGAAATGCATAATGTCGCCGTCCTGCACGACATATTCTTTGCCCTCTACACTCATTTTACCGGCTTCTTTTACTGCCGCTTCGGAGCCGTATTTGATGAAGTCGTCGTACTTGATGACTTCGGCGCGGATAAATCCTTTTTCAAAGTCGGTATGTATCACGCCCGCGCATTGCGGTGCCTTGCTGCCTTTAAGGTAGGTCCATGCCCGTACTTCCTGTACTCCGGCAGTCAGGAATGTTTCGAGGTTCAGCAGTTTGTAAGCGGATTTAATAAGGCGGTTTACGCCCGATTCCTGTAACCCGATTTCCGAAAGGAACATCTGCCGTTCGTCGTAGGTTTCGAATTCGGCGATCTCGCTTTCTATCTTTGCCGCCACAACCAGTATTTCTGCGTTTTCGTCTTTTACGGCTTCACGGAGGGCATCTACATACTTATTGCCTGACACGGCGCTTGCTTCGTCGACATTGCAAATATACATCACAGGCTTGCTTGTAAGCAAATATAATTCGCGGGCGACCTTCTGTTCATCTTTGGTGTCGAAAGTCACTGTACGGGCGCTTTTGCCCTGCTCAAGGGCTTCTTTGAAGCGTACAAGTACTTCGTAGGCCAGTTTGGCTTGTTTATCTCCGCCGGTTTGCGCCTGTTTCTGTACTTTGGCTATGCGGCTGTCTACGGTTTCGAGGTCTTTTATCTGCAGCTCAGTATCGATTATTTCTTTATCGCGTACAGGGTCTACCCTGCCGTCGACGTGTACGATATTTTCGTCGTCGAAACAGCGGAGGACATGCAGGATAGCATCTGTTTCGCGTATGTTGGCAAGGAATTTGTTTCCCAGTCCTTCTCCTTTGCTTGCTCCTTTTACCAGTCCGGCAATGTCGACAATCTCGACGGTAGTGGGTATTATTTTCTGGGGGTGTATCAGTTCGGCTAATTTATTCAATCGTTCGTCGGGAACGGTTATGACTCCCACATTGGGTTCGATTGTACAAAACGGGAAGTTTGCCGATTGAGCTTTTGCGTTCGATAGACAGTTGAATAAGGTAGATTTTCCAACATTTGGAAGGCCTACTATGCCACATTGTAATGCCATGTAATTATATGCTTTATTATTTGTATAGTAATCGGAATGCAAAGATACGCTTTTATTACAACTACTCAAAAATCTCCCTTTGCCGCTCTGTCCGGAATAAGTACAGGGAACTATTGAACGGGTAAACTGTTATATTTGTCTGTTATTACAATCCATTGAATATGAATGAGGAACTTTCCGGTATTGCAAATATGCTTGCAGCGCAGCGATTATATTTTGAAAAGGGTGAAACGCGTCCTGTAGACAAACGTTTGGAATCGCTTAAACGTTTGAAAGAAGAGATAAAGGCGCAAATGTCCGCCATAGAGTCTGCTTTATGGAACGACCTGCATAAATCCGCTTATGAAACTTATCTGACTGAGACGAGTCTTGTTCTTCAGGAGATTGATATGTATCTTAAATTCTTGCGTAAATGGGCGAAGGTGGAGAAGGTACCAACTCCTTTTTATCTTTTACCTTCGGGAAGCCGGATTGTGAAGGAGCCTTATGGTTTGGTACTGGTCATGTCGCCATGGAATTATCCGTTGCAGTTATCTTTTGCTCCCCTTATTGCTGCGGTGGCGGCCGGTAATGTGGTAACGCTGAAGCCTTCGGAAGATGCTCCTCATGCGGCTGAAGTAATGAAAAAAATCATTGAAAACGTATTTGATCAGGATCATGTAAGGGTATTAAATGGCGGTCTTGAGTTGAGTAAAACGCTTTTAAAAGAACGGTTCGATTATATATTTTTTACTGGAAGTCCTAAAACCGGGCGTATTGTAATGGAAGCAGCTGTTCCGCATTTAACTCCCGTTACGCTGGAACTGGGCGGTAAAAGTCCTTGTATTGTAGATAAAAGTGCTGACATAAAAGTTGCAGCTAAACGGATTGTATGGGGTAAATTCCTGAATTGCGGACAAACCTGTATTGCTCCGGATTACCTGCTTGTTCATGCTGCCGTTAAAGATTCGCTTATAAAAGAGATGATTTCATTCATACACTCTTTTTACGGACAGGATGCAGCCAAAAGCCCCGATTATCCCCGTATAATAAACGGGAAAGCTTTCGACAGGTTAATTCACCTGATCGGGAATGAAAAAATCCTGTATGGCGGAACTACCAACAGAAACGGCAAATATATCGAACCTACCTTATTACTGTGTGAGTCCATGGATGCCCCGGTAATGCAGGAGGAAATTTTCGGTCCTGTACTTCCTGTTATTGAAATAGGTAAGGTAGAGGATGCGGTTAGGTATATCAATACCCGTGATAAGCCGTTGGCTTTATATTATTTTGGTGACAGGGAAACGGCGAATGATGTTATTTCCCGTACATCGTCGGGCGGCGTATGCATCAATGATACGATACTGCATGTTGCTAATCTTCATTTGCCGTTTGGCGGGGTAGGGGAGAGCGGCATGGGAAGTTATCACGGACGTGCCGGATTTGATACATTTACCCATAAACGCTCTGTACTTAGTTCCAAAACTTGGATAGATTTCGGTATAAAGTTTCCGCCCTATAAAGGATTGAATTTTTTGAAAAAGCTGATGTAGCTTCAGTGTGCCTCAAGCCAGTTATTGCCTTCGCCGCAATCAGCTATTAACGGAACTTGTAATTGTATTACACCTTCCATTTCTTCCAGGACAATGGCCTTTACCTTTTGAAGTTCATCTTTCCATACGTTGAAGTTCAATTCATCATGTACCTGCAGAAGCATTTTGCTTTTAAGATTCTCTGTTTTAAAACGTCGGTGGATGTTGATCATCGCCATTTTAATGATATCGGCCGCGCTGCCCTGTATGGGTGCATTGATAGCGTTTCGCTCGGCATATCCCCGTACTACCGCGTTGTGTGAATTGATATCGGGAAGAAAGCGTTTTCGTTTATAGAGTGTTTCGACATATCCGTTATCTTTGGCCAGTTCGATGCTTTTCTCCATGTATTTCTTTACGTCGGGGTAGGTGCGGAAATATCCTTCGATCAACTCTTTGGATTCGGCGCGGGGTATATAAAGCCGTTCGGCTAATCCGAAAACTGATATTCCGTAAATGATTCCGAAATTAGCGGTTTTTGCTTTACGGCGCATATCTTTGTCTACCTTATCTAATTCAATGCCGTATATCCTGGCTGCTGTCGCTGCGTGGATGTCTTCGCCGCTACGGAACGCCGTAATCATATTTACATCTCCGCTAAGGTGTGCCATAATGCGTAACTCAATTTGAGAATAATCGGCAGAGAAGAACAGGCATTCTTCATTATCAGGAATAAAGGCTTTACGTATTTCGCGGCCTATCTCGTCGCGGATCGGTATGTTTTGCAGATTCGGATTGGTCGAACTTAACCTGCCGGTTGCTGTTACCGTCTGGTTGAACGAGGTATGGACTTTGCCTGTATTTTCATGTATCAGCAGTGGTAATGCATCGATATAAGTGCTTAATAACTTTTTCAGACCCCGGTATTCCAGGAGTTTACCGATGATCGGGTGCTTGGGACGAAGCTTTTCGAGTATGTCTTCGCTGGTACTGTAACTTCCTGTTTTTGTTTTCTTTGCTTTCTCTTCGATCTTTAATTTATCGAATAAGACTTCTCCCACCTGTTTAGCTGAATTGATATTGAATTCCATACCGGCTAATTCATAGATTTCGCTTTCGAGTTTACGCAATTCTTCTGTCAATGTATCCGAAGATTGTTTCAGTGCTATTGTATCGAGCTTAACGCCTGTCTCTTCCATGTCGGCGAGTACGTATACCAGCGGCATTTCCATGTCGTGGAAAAGGGATTCCAATCCCTGCTTCTTTAGTTCAGGCTCGAACAGGTTTTTCAGCTTTAACGTGATGTCCGCATCTTCTGCAGCATATTCGGCTATGGTTTCGATAGGAACATCTTTCATACATAACTGACCTTTTCCTTTTGGGCCGATCAGGTCGGTTATCGGAATAGGTTTGTAATTCAGGTAGGTTTCGGCAAGGTAGTCCATACCATGCCTCAATTCCGGATTCAACAAATAGTGGGCGATCATTGTATCGAACAACGGACCGTTTACATTGACATTGTATTTCCGGAGTACCAGGATATCGAATTTTATATTTTGTCCTATTTTCTGGATATTGGGATTTTCAAGTGCCGGAACGAAATGAGATAAGGTTTGCATCACCTCTTCCTTGTTTTCGGAAACAGGAATGTACCAGGCTTCATTTTCTTTTATTGCAAAGGATAAACCTACTAAATTTGAGGTCAACGGGTCCATTCCGTCTGTTTCAGTGTCAAAAGCAAATTTTTCCTGTGCGGATAAAAGTGCTCCTAATTCGGCTTTTTTCTTTTCATTATCAGCGATATAATAGGTGTGAGGAGTTGAGTTTAAGTCCGCGAGAGTCGAATTTTCGGAAGCGGCTGTACTCTCGGGCGTAAATTCTGCAAAGAGCGAGCCTTGAACAGGCATATTTTTTTCAACTTTTTTAGATTCATTTGCAAATCGGCTGATGAATGTCCGGAACTCTAATTCGGTATATATTTCTTTCAGTTTTTCTTCGTCAGGTTTTTCGTGGATACATTTTTCGGCATCGAAAGTTATGGGCACATCTGTTATGATTGTAGCCAGATATTTTGAGAAACGAATTTGTTCGGCATTCTCCTGTATCTTTTTTTGAAGTGCTCCCTTCAGCTTATCAGTATTAGATAATAAATTTTCTATACTGCCGAAATCGCTTAATAATTTGGCCGCCGTTTTTTCGCCTACTCCCGGGCATCCCGGAATATTATCGGAACTGTCACCCATTAATCCGAGTAAGTCGGTTACCTGTTCCACGGAAGACAGGGAAAACTTTTCCAAGACTTCTTTTACGCCTAACGTTTCATAGCCTCCGCCGTATTTGGGTTTGTATATGAATATATGGTCGGAAACAAGTTGACCGTAGTCTTTATCCGGCGTCATCATATAGACATCGAAGTTTTCCTTTTCCGCCTGTTTGGCAATCGTGGCGATGACGTCGTCGGCCTCATACCCGGCTACTTCGAGCATAGGTATATTATAGGCTTCTATGATCTTTTTAATGACGGGCACCGACTCCCTTATCGCTTCCGGTGTTTCTTCCCGCTGGGCTTTGTATTGCTCATAGGCTTCATGCCGGAAAGTAGGGCCTGCCGGATCGAAACCTACTGCTATATGTGTGGGCTTTTCACGCTTTAGCACATCTTCAAGGCTG
Organism: Bacteroidales bacterium UBA4116; assembly: GCA_002381645.1. Classification (GTDB taxonomy): domain Bacteria; phylum Bacteroidota; class Bacteroidia; order Bacteroidales; family Tannerellaceae; genus DFXE01. Next base: position 117,312 of record DFXE01000025.1, on the reverse strand, counting down.
TTTACAAATCCGAAAATAGCGGAGGTGTTCATCCCCTTTGAATTTATTCTCGGATTTTTAATGAATGCATAATATGATCTGTATATAAGTGCATACGCATCGATAAGGAATAGTTTCATTTTTATTTAACACGTTTTAGTATGACAATTATGGGTAAAAGTACGAAAAAAGAAGGTTAGTCGATACTTTTTCTTACTTTTGCTACTCTTACGTTGTGTTATGGAGTTAAGAAAGAGAATTGAACAACCTGTTGTTGCTGAGTTTAAACGCTTTAATGATGAATTTGTATCTTCCATTTCAAGTGATACTCTAAAACTTCAGTCAGCAATTGATAGAATTATGTCGTCGTCGGGTAAACATATCCGGCCGTTGTTGGTTTTGCTTACTGCAAAAGCCTGCGGCAATGTGACCGACAAAACGATTAACTCTTCTATTTTACTTGAACAACTCCATACGGCTACGTTGGTTCATGATGATGTGATTGACGAAACAAAGGAGCGCCGTGGTAAACCTTCGTTAAATGCTTTTTTCGATAACCGTGTTTCTGTACTGGTTGGCGATTATATCCTTTCTTCTTCTTTGATACGTTCTATTCAGACCGGCGACTTGCGCATCATGAAAATTGTTTCTGAATTGGGAAGAGCCTTATCGGAAGGAGAGTTAAGACAGCTTGAGGTGGTTGAAGATACTATTTTGGACGAAGAGTCCTATTTGCAGGTGATTCATAAGAAAACTGCGATGTTGATGTCGGCTTGTACTGAGGTCGGAGCCATTTCTGCCGAGGCTACGGATGAACAGATCGCTATATGCAGGCAATTTGGGGAATATCTGGGGTATTGCTTTCAGATAAAAGATGATATTTTTGATTACTTTTCCAATGCAGACATAGGTAAACCTACCGGTAATGATATTATTGAGGGTAAGGTGACTTTACCTTTGTTATATGCACTTCACCGGGATGGTACCAATAAGCATTATTATCTCGAATTAATTTATAATAAAGATTTTACCAGCCAGCATATTGAAGAATTGATAACTTTTGCTAAAGTTAACGGCGGGATTGAGTATGCTGAACGGCGTATGAAAGAATACCACGATAAGGCGGTTGAATTTTTATATAAACTCCCCCCGTCTGATGCCAGGGAGAGTCTGTTGCTTTTAGCTGATTATATTATCGACAGGGATAAGTAAATTTACTCGCCGATACGGTTTACAATATCTGCAGCTAAACTGCTTGCTCCAATGCGGAAGTAATCTTTATTTAACCATTTTTCTCCTAAAATATTCCTTACGATTGTATAATATTTCACTGCGTCTTCTGCTTTACGGATACCTCCCGATACTTTTATTCCTATCTGACGGCCTGTTAAGTCAAAATATTCTTTAATTACCTGACACATAATATAAACTGCTTCCGGATTTGCACCTTTGAATTCTTTTCCGGTAGATGTTTTGATAAAATCTGCACCCGCATATATAGAGAATATGGCCGCTTTCCAAATCATATCTGCCGTATACAAAGCTCCGGTTTCAAGGATTACTTTAAGTGTGGCATCATGAGCGCTTGCTTTGATCTCCTGTATATCTTCCGCCAGTTCCTGGTAATTTTCTTCTATCAGGTAACCCAGGTTCAGTACCGTATCAATTTCATCTGCGCCATGCATTACTGATAAAGCTGTCTCTGCGATTTTTACTTCTCCGAATGTTTGTGAAGACGGAAACCCGCCCGTTACTGCCGCTATTTTAACATCGTTTGCAGTAAGCGCCTGTTTAACTGTTTCGGTAAAGATAGGGTAGGTGCATATGGCCGCAACATTTGGTACATCAGGCCTGGTGCCCTCAAAGTCGTTTACGGTATCGACCATTTTCCAGATGCTTTCTTTGGTGTCCAGTGTAGATAAAGAAGTTACGTCGATGCAGCTATGAAGCAGCTTCAGTACATCGGCCGTAAAGTTTTCTGATTCATATATCTTTAATATCTTGTCTACTTCTTCTTTAATTTGTTTTTCAGAAGATACCGGTGTAAATTTTGAAAATGCTTCCTGATACTTATCCATTTGATTTATAGTTTATTATTTTTGCTATGTCGTTCTTTATCCCTGTTTGTTTTCTTTTCCATATTCTTTTCGAATGCTGATGTAAGGTCAATTCCGGTCTGGTTTGCAAGACATAGTAATACCCATAATATATCTGCCATTTCGTCGGCCATATCATATCCCTTATCGCTTTCTTTAAAAGATTGCTCCCCGTAAGTTCGTGCTATTATTCTTGCTAATTCGCCTACTTCTTCTGTTAAGACAACCATGTTGGTAAGCTCATTAAAATATCTCTTACCATATTTTTTTATCCATCTATCTACTTTTTCCTGAGCTTCCCGAAGAGTAATTTCTGTCATATTATTCCTTATTTTTAGTATCCATGATAATGGTAACCGGTCCGTCATTAATTAATTCTAATTGCATATTTGCCCCAAATGTCCCCGTAGCAACTTCTTTACCCAAAAGATTGCTTATATCCTTACAAAACATTTCATATATGGGGATGGATATTTCCGGCTTTGCTGCTTTAATATAAGAAGGGCGATTCCCTTTTTTAGTAGAGGCGTGAAGCGTAAACTGACTGACTACCAATATATTTCCTTCTGATTCGATTATTGATTTATTCATTACTCCCTCAGAATCGTCAAAGATACGCAAGTTAATGATTTTCTTAGTAAGCCATTTTATATCCTCTTCTGTATCAGCATTTTCAATGCCAATTAATATTACCATACCATGGTCTATACGCGAAGTTACTTTTTTATCAATTGTTACTGAGGCTCTTAAAACACGTTGAATAACAGTTCTCATTTTATTATTTTAAGCTGTTAATTATGATCTTTGCTTTAGCATTTCCTATAAGTTCCTGCAATTCTTCCAGGCTCGCTTCCCGGATCCGTTTAACGCTTTTATATTTCTTTAAAAGTAATACTTTTGTTTTTTCTCCAATACCTTTTATTGAATCTAATTCAGAAACAGTTTGTTTTTTACTGCGTAGTTGACGATGGAACGTAATGCCAAATCGATGGGCTTCATCCCTTAATTGCTGAATGATTTTTAATGTTTCGGAGTTTTTATCAAGAATCAATGGAATAGGATCTCCGGGATAAAATATTTCTTCCAGGCGTTTGGCAAGGCCAATAATAGTAATGCGGTCTAAAAGACCCAGTTCTCTTAAAACTTCAGTTGCCGCGCTTAATTGTCCTTTACCGCCGTCGATAATTACAAGTTGCGGCAGTTCCTGATTTTCTTCCAGCAGTCGTGTATAACGTCGTGTGACTACCTCAATCATGGATGCAAAATCATTGGGTCCTTCTACTGTCTTAATGTGGTAATGACGGTAATCTTTTTTGGAAGGTTTTGCTTTTTTAAAAACCACACAAGCGGCAACAGGATTAGTACCTTGTATGTTTGAGTTATCGAAACATTCAATGTGCATCGGCAATACTTTCATATGTAAATCTTTTTGCATTGTCGTTAGTATTCTGACTGTGCGCTGTTCCGGATTTAATTTTTCAGCTTGTTTTAATTTATCTACTTTATATTGTTTTACATTTTGTTCAGACAATTCAAGTAATTTTCTTTTATCTCCTTTTTGGGGAATGAGGAAGGAAAGCTTTTCTGATGGATCTATATCTGGTAGGAAAGGTACAATTACTTCTTTAGCAGTGCTTTTAAAACGGGTACGCATTTCAATTATGCCTAATCCTAAAAGTTCTTCTTTAGGCTCATCCAGTTTTTTCTTGTATTCGAATGTATATGCTTGTACAATGCTTCCATTACCTATATGCAAATAATTAATGTAAGCTGAATTTTCATTTTCGGCAAAAGAAAATACATCCACGTTAGTAATTTGAGGAGTGACAATGGTTGACTTTGCTCTGTAATTTTCAATAATATCATACTTAATTTTAACTGCTTGTGCTTCTTCAAAACGAAGTTCTTCTGATAGCTTTAACATTTCATCATGAAGCAATTTACTTATCTTTGAAACATTACCCTTAAGAATTTCTTTTACATGAAAAATATTATTTTGGTATTCTTCTAATGATTGAAGTCCTTCACATGGCCCTTTACATCTTTTGATATGATATTGCAGGCAGACCTTGTAGCGTCCCTGAGCTATGCTTTCCGGAGTAAGTGGATATTTGCAAATTCGTATCGGATATATTTCTTTTATCATCTGGAGCATTGTACGTGCTGTGAGCACCGAAGAGTAGGGGCCATAATAACGTGATCCGTCACGAATTATATTTCGAGTTTGAAATACTCTTGAGAAGTATTCGTTTTTTACTACAATGGAAGGGTAGGTTTTGTCATCCTTAAGCATTACATTATAGCGTGGACGATATTGTTTAATAAGACTATTCTCCAAATGCAATGCGTCCTCTTCCGTATCAACCACTATATATTTAATATCACGAATTTGTTTAACAAGCACAAACGTTTTGCGACTATCCTGCGTTTTATTAAAATATGAAGATACGCGTTTCTTTAAATTCTTTGCTTTCCCAACATAAATGACAGTTCCTTTTTCGTCATAATATTGGTAGCATCCCGGCTTTTCGGGTATAGCCGAAAGTATTGTTTGAATCCTTTTGTACTTTTTCTCTTGAGGCATTTTTCGATTATTTTCCTGTTCAAATTCTATATCCATAAATTATGTTTCACGTGGAACAATTTACTATCTTCCCAGAAGAACTAATAATATATTGATGTCACTTGGTGATATTCCTGGTATCCTGCTTGCTTGTGCAATTGTTTCTGGATCTATTTTGGTGAGTTTTTGTCTCGCTTCTGTGGAAAGAGATTGTATGGCGGTGTAGTCGAATTTTCCTTTTATCCGAACGTTTTCTACCCTATTTATCTTTTCGGCTATAACCCGTTCTCTTTTTATGTATCCACTATATTTTAATAATATTTCTGCTGCTTCAATAATTTCTTCTTTTCTATTTTGGGGTATTTTTTCAATCTCCGTTTTTAAAGCGGGAATTACTTCGGCAAGTTTATTTAATGAAAGTTGAGGTCGTAATACTAAATCTTTTAATTTGCAACCATGGGATAGGGGAGTGGTTCCCAATTTTTCTAATTCATTATTTATATAATGGGGTTTGACAGAATATTGTTCTACAAATGAAATAATCATATCCCGCAAAGATTTCTTTTCATTAAGCAGATCATACCTGTTACGTTTTGCTAATCCGAGTTCATATGATTTCTCAGTTAAACGCATATCAGCATCATCTTGTCTTAATAGGATACGATATTCTGCTCTTGATGTAAACATGCGGTATGGCTCGTCAACACCTTTTGTTATTAGGTCGTCAATGAGGACTCCAATATAAGCTTCATCCCTTCCTAATATAAAAGGATTTCCACCGTGACAATTAATGTGTGCGTTTATTCCAGCCATTAATCCCTGTCCAGCCGCTTCTTCATAGCCTGTCGTACCGTTTATCTGTCCTGCAAAAAACAAATTCCCAATCTGTTTTGTTTCAAGATTTGGGCCTAATTGTGTAGGATCGAAAAAATCATATTCAATTGCATAACCGGGACGATATATATGTATATCTCTAAAAGCAGGTATAGCTTGCAGAGCTTCTAATTGAATATTTAATGGTAAGGATGATGAAAATCCGTTCAGGTAATATTCCTGAGTGTTTTCTCCTTCCGGTTCCAGAAATAATTGGTGCTGTGATTTGTCGGAAAAAGTTACAATTTTCGTTTCAATACTTGGGCAATACCTTGGGCCTATGCTTTGAATTTGTCCATTATATAGAGGCGAATCTGGTAACCCTTTACGTAAGATATCGTGACATTTTTCATTCGTATATAATGTCCAACAACTTAATTGTTTCAGGTTTCGTACAGATGTATCAAGATATGAAAATTTGTGGAAGTCATTATCTCCCGGCTGTTCTGTTAATTCATCGAAATGAACGCTTCTTCCGTCTATACGTACGGGTGTTCCCGTTTTCATCCTATCGGCTTTAAAACCTAATGAAACCAATTGTTCAGTAATACCCCGGCTGGCTGGTTCTGAAATTCGACCTCCATTCAGTTTTACTCTTCCAATATGTAGTAAACCGTTCAAAAATGTTCCGTTGGTAAGGATAATACATTTTGCATGGAAAGTAACTCCTAATACCGTTTTTAATCCTGTGATTGTATTATTATCGATTATCAATTCGGTTACTGTGTCCTGCCATATAGATAGATTATCTTTATTTTCCAAAATATTTCGCCAGGTATCTATAAATTTTGTACGGTCATTTTGTGCTCTTGGACTCCACATTGCTGGTCCTTTGCTCCTGTTTAGCATACGGAATTGTATTGAGGTTTCATCTGTTACAATGCCTGTATATCCGCCTAAAGCGTCGATTTCCCGTACGATCTGCCCTTTAGCTATACCTCCGATAGCCGGATTACAACTCATTTGGGCAATCTTATTCATATCCATTGTGATGAGCAGTGTTTCAGATCCTAAGTTAGCCGCCGCAGCTGCTGCTTCGCAACCCGCATGACCTGCACCCACAACGATTATATCATAATTAAATTTCATATTTTTGATTTTAGCATTTCCGATAGAATCGACAGTGCATTGTTCTCTTCATTTTCCATTATTTCTCGTTCGCCCGGACCTTTATCGTTAACGCCGCAAAGATGAAGGATGCCATGGCTAATGATCCGGTAGAGTTCATTCATATATTCTGTTTGATAGTGTTCGGAATTACTTTTTACCGTATCCAGACTGATGAAAATGTCTCCGGCTATTTTATCGCCTTCCGAGTAATCGAACGTTATGATATCAGTGAAATAATCGTGTTGAAGATATTCTTGATTGATCTCCAGTATTTTTTCATCTGAGCAGAAGATATAGGTTATTTCACCTATTTCTTTCTGAAATTTTTTTGATATTGTTTTGATCCAGGCGTTTATTTTCCGCTTGGGAATTGGAGGAATGGATACTCCTTCTGCATGATAAGATATCGACATATTATTTAATAAAAGAATAAATAAGCAAAGAATATAGAAGCAACGGCTCCTGCTAAATCCGCTAATAAAGAACAGGGTATAGTATAACGCGTATTTTTAACTGCTATACTTCCGTAATATAATGCGACAACATAAAAGGTAGTGTCAGTAGACCCCTGTACAATAGAAGAGAGACGTCCTACAAAAGAGTCTGCGCCATATGTTTGCATGGCGTCTATCATCATTCCTCTTGCTCCACTTCCGCTTAACGGTTTCATAAGTATAGTGGGTAATGCTTCAACAAAGTCCGTATTTATACCTAATGCGTCTACACCTGTTCTTACGCCTGAAATAAGGAAATCCATGGCACCTGATGCACGAAATACACCAATGCCTACCAATATTGCAATCAAATAGGGAATTATTGTAACGGCTGTTTTAAAACCATCTTTTGCTCCTTCGATGAAAGCGTCGTATACATTAATTTTATTGATTATACCTTTGACGATGAAACCGCATATTATAGTAAATAGTAATACATTGGCGCAAATAGTTGAATATAAATTTACTTTCTCCTGTTCAATTGTATTAAAAAGAAAAGTTAATCCTCCAATAATCAATACTAATCCTCCAAAAAAGAGCAATAAATTTTTCTGCATTAAACTAATTTTCTGCATAAAACACACGGCTAAAACGGCAACTAAGGTAGAAACAAATGTTGCGAGCATGATCGGTAAAAATACATCTGATGGATTCGTTGCTCCTAATTGCGCACGATACATTAATATGGTTATGGGGATGAGAGTTAATCCGGAAGCATTGATACATAAAAACATGATCATTGCGTTGCTTGCTCTTTCTTTATCGGGGTTAAGTTCTTGCAATTGTTGCATGGTTTTAAGCCCCATTGGAGTTGCAGCATTATCCAAACCAAGTAAATTAGCGGAAATATTTATAAAAATAGACCCTGTTACAGGATGATTTTTAGGAATATCCGGGAATAATTTGCTGAAGAAGGGTGATGATAAACGTGCAAAAGATCGAATTACACCTGCTTTTTCACCGATTTTCATTATGCCTAACCAAAGTGTGAGAATCCCAGTAAGCCCGATAGATATTTCAAAACCGGATTTAGCTGAACTGAAGGAAGCATCTATTATTTCGGTAAAAACGGAAGTGTCTCCTGCAACTATTAATTTTATCAAAGCAACGATAAAAGCAATGACAAAAAAGGCAGCCCATATATAATTTAAGACCATATATCAAATTTATTTACAAAAATAATAAATCTTCTTTATACTTGTGATATTTATTATATTGAAAACCACAGATTTATGAAACGGTATAAAACTATAATACCTAAAATCATAAATAGCATTGCTTTCTAATGTGATGATACTCATTATGATGGGAAAATTTTAATAATAATGATCTCAACTTTTATTCATAGAACTTCTAATTGAAATATTATCCAACTTCACTTTCTATAATTAAAGGCTTCATTCAAATCATAACATTAGATTTAGTCATAACCATATATTACATTGATGTTCATTGAGCATAAGTCAACACTTTCCTGTATAATAAAGTGCTTAAAGACTTCAATTTTTCCGGATAAAGCACCATGCATTTTCAAATACGCTGCAGATTTAAGGTTTAAAATATGCTTACACTCAATTTATTTATCTGATATTCAGAAGTATAATTGTCTTAATGAGATGAAAATCATATCTTTGTAATTTAAGTAAAATAGCAAATTAAAAAGTAGATTATGAAAATTTTGATGACTTATGAAATGTTTCGCGAAGGATACGCGGAATTGGAAAAAATGTATGACGTAACTTTTCCTGATGGACGTGATTTTACGTATGATGAAGTTTATGATATGATTTCATCATTTGATGTTCTTTGCCCTATGTTTAATTTTCCTGTAGATAAGAATTTAATTGATAATGCTCCCGGTTTACGCTTAATAGCTAACTACGCAGTGGGATATAATAATATAGATGTAGCTTATGCGTTGCAAAAAGGTATTTCGGTAGCCAATACACCGGATCCTGTAATAGCTCCAACTGCCAATTTGGCGTTAGGGTTGATGATTGATGCAGCACGTAGGATTACAGAGTGCGACCGTATGTTGCGTAAACATAAAGGTAATATGAAAGTGGGGGTACTTGAAAACTTGGGTACACAAATTACTGGTAAAACACTGGGTATTTTTGGTATGGGAAGAATAGGAAAAGCGTTAAGTAAACGAGCACGGGCCTGTGGTATGGAAGTTATTTACCATAATCGCCGGCAAATGCATGTTGAAGAAGAAACTAAGCTGAATGTTATGTATGTTACTTTTGATGAGTTACTTAAGCAATCTGATTTTATTTCCATTAATGCTCCATATACTCCAGAAACTCATCATGTTTTCGATGAAAAGGCATTCTCTGCGATGAAATCACATGCTATTCTTATTAATACTTCCCGTGGTCCTTTAGTGGATGAGCATGCCCTTGTATATGCTTTAAAAAATAATATTATCCGTGCTGCAGGATTAGATGTGTTTGAGTTTGGCGACCATCCTCTTCCGGAATTATTTGAACTTGATAACGTAGTTTTGACCCCACACATTGGAACGCAAACTTATACTGCGCGTTACGAAATGGCTAAAGCTGTCTGCAATAATGTCATAGGATTTCTTGAAAAAGATAGAAATATTTCGCTTGTTACGCATCCTTAATACATTTGTAAAAAAAAAAGAACTTATTACATTTATTTGCGAATTGAGGGTAAAAATTCATCATTAGGTTAAATTATGTTGATGTGTAAAATAAATATAATGAAATTAAAATATCAATAATTGCATTTTAATTAATTTACAAATTAAATATAAGATTAAATAAATTCAGGGATACATAAAAAAATGCTTTTGCAGATTAGTAAAAAATGGCAAAATAGAAAATATTCATTAACCATATAATCAATATTCATTTTGTTTATATATTTGCATATGCAGATATAATTTTTAATATCTATTTAAAATAAATATGTTCATGTAAAAATTTAGTTAGATTCTGTTAGCTGAAATTATTTGATGTGTAAAATTGAAAATATGTAAATGAATATAAATAAAAATGGAAAGAGTTAAGGAAATTATTCGACCAAGTTTCAGATTAGTCAGGGATGGCGAGCATTATGACTATCATTCGCGCATACTTGCCACTGTTACACCTATGATGGCTAAGGAATATAAAATGGAGGAACTCCGGTTGGTTTATGAAAAGTATTTTAAAAGGGAAGAATATGCTTATATGAGAAACCGGGCCTTTGAAGAAACGAAAGAAATACAGGCTGCGGATCAAAAACGTGATGAATTATTCTGCTTCATTAAGCGTACGATTGAGATCATGAGGTATAATCCAGATTCTACTATAAGGGCGTCGTGGGAAGAATTAGATGGGGGGTTAGAGCCATACAGAAATGCTCACCGGAAGTCGTTCCTGGAAAATACGACTATGATAAGTCTTTTTATTGAAGAAATGGAAAAGGAAAAATATACCCATGCGTTACAAAATCTGGATTTATTTCGTGTGTTTGATCTGTTGAAAGATGCAAACGAAAAATGTTACCAATTATATAATGAAAGACAAAGTAAGAAAGAGAAGCGTAGCAAAGAAGATAAAATGAGGAATATCCGCCCGCAGGTGGATTTGGCTTATTTTGAATTTATAAAATTTATAAATGCCATATATCTTGTTAGTTACCAAATTACAAAAGAGCAACAGGTAATAACCGAAATGGGAAAGGTGATTGATCAGATTAACGCTTATACAAAACAGATGCAGGACAATATCCTACAGAGGAGGGCAGAAGAAAAATCCTCAAAAAATACTTTTACCGGTAAATAGTATTTTTCTGCGTATAAAATTTATACATTTGTTTGATATATGGAGACGAAAGCATGAAGCGTATTTTCCTGATCGGTTACATGGGAGCGGGAAAGACTACTGTGGGAAAAGAGTTGGCAGAACGGATGAAGTTGTCTTTTATTGATCTTGATCATTATATAGAGGCGCGTTACCATAAAACCATTGCCCGGATTTTTTCTGAAGTAGGAGAGACGTCTTTCCGGCAGATTGAACGCAACATGCTTCATGAGGTCGGTTTGTTTGAAAACGTACTGATATCAACCGGAGGGGGTGCACCTTGCTTTTACGATAATATGGAATATATGAACCGTATGGGTGCTACTGTTTATCTTAAAGTATCTCCGGATGAATTGGCCAAGCGACTGGAATTGGTTAAACATACCCGGCCTATACTGAAAGGTTTGTCAGGAGAAGCATTAAAAGAATTTGTTTCGGAAAACCTGGAAAAGAGAATGATATGGTATGGGCAGGCATCGGTCGTTTTCGATGCAGAGGTTATGCTGACTGAGAATGATGTACACAACATTGTAAAAGCGCTAGAAAAGATTTTATGATATAGGCTATGGGAGAAACACAATCACAAAGTGCTTATATTCCGCAGGAGTTATTGAAAGAGTTAACTAAGGTGAGCAACCGGTTGCTGATTGGTATACCTTGCGAAAGGGTTGGCGCGGAAAGGAGGCTTGCCCTTACTCCTGAGGCAGTAGATATATTAACCGATGCCGGTCATCATGTGATGATTGAATCCGGTGCCGGATTAGGTATCAATTATTCGGATAATCATTTTTCAGAAGCAGGCGCCGAAATAGTTTCCACTCCCGATGAAGTGTATAAAGCGGATATTATTCTTAAAATACTACCCCCGTTGCCTATTGAAGTCGCTATGATGAAACCACGGACGACTTTATTTTCCATGATGCAATTCAATCTGTTCGAACAAAGCGCATATGAATTAATGATGTCGAAGCGCATCAATGCTTTAGCTTACGAACTGATGGTTGACGAACAAGATACCTATCCTATATTAAGTATTATTTCGGAAATTGAAGGTACGGCCTCGCTGACTATCGCTTCCGGGTTGTTAAGTAATACTCAGGGCGGTAAAGGAGTCCTGTTAGGAGGTATTCCCGGAATAGCGCCTACCGAAGTTATCATTATCGGTGCGGGGATGGCCGGAACTGCCGCCGCACGGGTTGCTTTAGGTATGGGTGCCCTGGTCAAAGTGTTCGACAATGATATTAACCGTTTGAGGAAACTTCAGAAAGTATTGGGCCAGAAAATATTTACTTCCAATTTTCATCCGAAAGTCCTGCATAATGCTTTTCAAAGTGCAGATGTTGTGATAGGAGCTATGCGTTACCTCAATGTATCCCGTCGGTATATGATTGCCGAGGAGCTTATCCGTACCATGAAAAAAGGAGCGTTGATTATTGATTTGCGTATTAGTCAGGGGGGATGTTTCGAAACTACCTGCTGTCTTTCTCCGAAAGACCCTGAGATGTTTGAACAGTTCGGCGTCTTACATTATTGCAAACCCAATATAAGTAATTCGGTTGCAAGAACTACTTCCATGGCATTCAGCAACGTATTTGTTTCCTTATTACTAATGCTTGGAGATGTGGGTTCCGTGCAAGGTATGATAAAGGAAGATAAATGTTTTCGTGCGGGAGTATACATGTATTCCGGCAAACCGGTCAATAGCTATGTTTCAACTCATTTTAATATATTATCAAATAACCTGGATATCTATTTATCAGCATTTTGATATGTTAAAGATTTAAGCAGATACAGTTTTATTACTAAATTTGGCGGTTATATACTTTGAATCAAATTATCATGATGCTAAAGCTAAAAAAAGAATTATGGCAGAACAAACAAAAGTTACTACTTTAGAAAAGGTTGTAGTACGTTTTTCCGGTGATTCCGGAGATGGTATGCAGTTAACCGGAACGATCTTTTCAAACCTGTCGGCTATCTTGGGGAACGAAATCTCAACCTTTCCCGATTTCCCGGCAGAAATACGTGCTCCGCAAGGATCATTAAGCGGTGTATCCGGATTTCAGGTACACCTGGGTTCCCGTAAAATTTTCACACCCGGTGATCGTGCCGATGTATTGGTAGCGATGAATCCCGCAGCGTTAAAGGTAAACGTAAATTATTTAAAGCCACATGCAATTGTTATTATCGACACCGATTCATTTCAGAAAAATGATCTGGATAAAGCAAAATTTGTGACTGACGATCCTTTTAAAGAATTAAGTCTAACAGGGGTACAGGTAATAGCCGCTCCGATTACCAGTATGGTAAAGGATGGGTTAGCTGAGTACGGGTTAGACAATAAATCGGCAGCCCGGTGCAAAAATATGTTTGCTTTAGGTCTGGTATGCTGGCTTTTCGACCGTCCGCTGGACGAAGCAATGCATATGCTTCAAAATAAATTCTCGAAAAAGCCGACTATTGCTAAAGCTAATATTAAAGCACTCACTGACGGATATAACTACGGGCATAATATTCATGCTTCCATTTCCAGATACCGGATCGAAAGTAAAAAAATGACTCCCGGTTTTTATACCGACGTAAATGGAAACAAAGCAACTTCTTACGGCCTGATAGCAGCTGCCGAGAAAGCCGGGTTAAAGTTGTATCTGGGAAGTTATCCGATTACTCCGGCAACTGATATTTTACAGGAATTATCGGCCCGTAAAGAACTGGGGGTAAAAGCACTCCAGTTTGAAGATGAAATTGCCGGTATTTGTACTGCCATCGGAGCAAGTTTTGCAGGATCATTAGCTGCAACTTCTACCTCCGGGCCGGGTCTGGCGCTTAAAAGCGAAGCTATTGGTCTGGCAGTGATAGCAGAATTGCCATTGGTCATAGTCGATGTGCAAAGGGGCGGACCTTCTACCGGCCTTCCTACTAAAAGCGAACAGACCGACCTGATGCAGGCGCTTTACGGGCGTAACGGAGAAAGTCCGGTGGTAGTGATAGCTGCCGCTACGCCTACGGATTGTTTTGACGCGGCCTATTGGGCAGGTAAATTGGCTGTTGAACATATGACTCCGGTTATACTTCTTACAGATTCATTTATTGCGAACGGTTCATCGGCATGGAAGCTTCCTGACCTGGATGAATATCCGGAAATAAAACCCAAATATGCTACAGAATATACAGGTGAGCAGCCCTGGAAGGCCTATCGCCGTGATCCTGAAAACCTGGTACGTTACTGGGCAATCCCGGGAATGGAAGGGTTTGCACACCGAATAGGCGGATTGGAGAAAGACTACGATACAAGCGCCATATCTACCGAACCGTATAACCACCAGAAAATGGTGTTAACCCGTCAGGCGAAAGTAGATAAGATTGCTGATTACATACCTGACTTAGAAGTATTGGGTGATAGCGATGCCGATTTACTGATAGTAGGGTGGGGTGGTACCTACGGGCATTTATGCGAAGCTATGGAAACGATGCAGGAAAACGGCAGGAAAGTAGCTTTGGCTCATTTTAAATTTATCAGTCCCCTGCCTAAAAATACAATTGATGTTTTGTCGCGGTATAAGAAAGTTGTTGTGGCAGAACAGAACAACGGACAGTTTGCCAATTATCTGCGTAGTAAAGTACCCGGTTTTAACCCTTACCGGTTTAACCGCGTAAAAGGACAACCTTTTATTGTGGCGAGATTAGTTGAAGAATTCACCAAATTATTGGAGGCGTAAATTATGGAACCAGAAGTAAAATTCCAACCAAAAGATTATAAAAGCGACCAGTACGTACGCTGGTGTCCGGGCTGTGGCGACCATGCCGTATTGAATTGTGTACATAAAGCCATGGCTGAACAGGGAGTGGAACCGAAAGATATTGCCGTTATTTCGGGTATAGGATGTTCCTCGCGTTTACCTTACTATATGAATTCGTATGGTTTCCATACCATTCACGGCCGTGGCGCTGCTATTGCAACCGGTGTTAAGACTGCCAATCCTGCGCTTAACGTATGGCTTATGACGGGCGACGGCGACTGCCTGGCTATTGGCGGTAATCATTTTATACATGCGGTCCGCAGAAATGTAGATATTAATATTGTACTTTTTAACAACAAAATATACGGTCTTACCAAAGGTCAATATTCTCCGACCACCGACAGGGGCTTTATTACAAAAAGTTCCCCTTATGGAACGGTTGAAGAGCCGTTTATTCCCGCAGAACTTACTTTCGGGGCACGCGGTAATTTTTTCGCGCGGCTGATTGATGTCGATCTAAAAAATACCACTGAGGTATTAGCGGCTTCCTCACGGCATAAAGGAACGTCTGTTGTAGAAGTATTAGTTAATTGTGTCATATTCAACGACGGTATACATAAGAAAATAACGGATAAAGAATTCAGGTCGGACAGAACTATTTTCCTTCGCCATGGCGAAAAAATGCTGTTTGGTAAGGATAATGAAAAAGGTATTGTCTTAGACGGACTTAAACTGAAAGCTGTCAACATCGGTCAGGATGGCTATACCATTGAAGACGTACTTACGCACGATGCCCATGAACCAGATGTAACGATGCATACCATGCTGGGTATGATGGGTGGTGATATGCCGGTAGCTTTAGGTATTATACGCGATGTGGAAGCACCAAGTTATGATGAGGCCGTAGAACAACAGATAGCGGAAGTGCAAAGTAAGAAGCCTATACGAAAACTGCATGACCTTTTGATGAGCGGTGAAGTTTGGGAAGTAAAATAAGATTGAACACCGGAGTTTTGGAAATAGACTCCGGTGTTTTGTTATTAAGTCAATAGTTTTTAATCTTCCGCACGTGATATATTAAGTCGTCACTCATTAACTTTTATGCTCTTAACGACTGTTAGAAACATTTTTAACGGTAGTCAAAAGTATTTTTAACGCCCGTTAAAAGTCTTTTTGACTACCGTTAAATCAATAAGTATATACGACTCAAAGAATAAGGATACGGTATATGAATATTAGTTATTCTATACTAAACAGTTAATAGTCTGAATAAACTTCTTTAACGCTGCAATCTTTTCCACCTGAAGGCTCCGGATACTAAACCCTTCAGGGTTTTATTCTATGAATCAATATGTTATAAATGGCTGAAGGCTGAAGGCAAAAAACTAAAATCTCATATGTGGTCACTCAAACTCTCTTAAATCATGCTAGGAAGTTCTTAAGTTTATTTTACAATCCGCTTTATATGGGCTCAAATACGAGAGGCTTCCGGCTCTTTGTTTGCTTCTAATTTAAATCTTCCAAACACGGCTGGAAAGCACTGAAAAAACAATAGGAGGATATATTTTAGTTATTACTGAAAAATTTCCTTAATTAAGTCACCATAATTCAAAAATAGTATTACTTTTGTAGGGTGGTTTACAAGGGACTACTCGTAAATAACGGAAAAAGTGATAAAAGTTATTATAAATCAATCAATTATTAATTATTAAGTACGAAATGGCTAATTTAGATTTAAGCAAGTACGGAATTACAGGTGTTACTGAGATAGTGCACAATCCGTCTTTTGACACGTTGTTTCAGGAAGAAACAAAACCAGGTTTAGAAGGTTTTGAAAAAGGCCAGGTAACTGAATTGGGAGCAGTAAACGTAATGACAGGTGTTTATACTGGTCGCTCTCCTAAAGATAAATTTTTTGTAATGGACGAAACCAGCAAAGATACTGTATGGTGGACTTCAGAAGAATATAAAAATGATAATAAACCTGTAACGGTTGAGGCTTGGAAAGTGTTGAAAGACCTTGCTGTTAAGCAATTATCAAGCAAACGTTTGTTTGTTGTCGATGCTTTTTGCGGTGCTAACGAAAACTCTCGCTTGAAACTGCGTTTCATTATGGAAGTGGCATGGCAGGCTCATTTTGTAACCAATATGTTTATCCGTCCTTCAGCAGAAGAACTGGCTAACTTCGGTGAACCTGATTTCGTTATCATGAACGCTTCTAAGGCAAAAGTTGAAAACTATAAGGAACTTGGATTAAATTCTGAAACTGCCGTAGTATTCAACCTGACTGAAAAAGTACAGGTTATCCTTAACACCTGGTATGGTGGTGAAATGAAAAAAGGTATGTTCTCTTATATGAACTATCTGTTGCCGCTTCAGGGAATGGCTTCTATGCACTGTTCTGCCAATACGGATATGGAAGGTAAAAATACCGCTATTTTCTTCGGTCTTTCAGGAACAGGTAAGACTACTCTTTCAACTGACCCGAAACGTTTGTTGATTGGTGACGATGAACATGGTTGGGACGATGAAGGCGTATTCAACTTTGAAGGTGGTTGCTATGCAAAAGTTATCAACCTCAGCAAAGAAGCTGAACCCGATATTTACAATGCAATCAAACGTGACGCTTTACTGGAAAACGTTACTGTTGATGCAAACGGCAAGATCGACTTCAATGATAAGAGTGTAACTGAAAATACACGTGTATCTTATCCGATCAACCATATTAAGAATATTGTAAAACCGGTATCTAAAGCAGGACCTGCAGAAAAGGTTATCTTCCTTTCTGCTGATGCTTTTGGTGTATTGCCTCCGGTATCTATCCTTACTCCGGAACAGACTCAATATTACTTCCTTTCTGGTTTTACCGCTAAATTAGCCGGAACAGAACGTGGTATTACTGAACCTACTCCTACATTCTCTGCTTGTTTTGGTGCTGCATTCTTATCTTTGCACCCGACAAAATACGGTGAAGAATTGGTGAAGAAAATGAACAAATCGGGTGCCAAGGCTTATCTGGTAAATACAGGATGGAACGGTAGCGGAAAACGTATCTCTATTAAAGATACACGCGGTATCATTGATGCTATCCTTGATGGCTCTATCGATAAAGCTCCAACTAAAAAAATGCCGTATTTCGATTTCGAAGTACCGACCGAATTACCAGGAGTAGATCCTAAGATCCTTGATCCACGTGATACTTACAGCGATGCTTCTCAATGGGAAGAAAAAGCAAAAGACCTGGCTGGACGTTTCATCAAGAACTTTACTAAATTTACAGGCCATGAAACTGGTAAAGCATTAGTAGCTGCTGGTCCGAAATTATAATATTCAGTTATTATATAACATAAAAAAGGCTTTCCGATCGGAAAGCCTTTTTTATGTATAGGTAAATAATTATAAAGTAATTATGTAGTAGATAAAAATGATATAGCAGATAATTCCTATGGTAGCGTGACAAACAAGAACGGATTTAGCAACCGGTTTCTTCAATTTACCAAAAGCCATCCAAAGCCCTAAAGCTACAATAATAAGCGCTAATATTATATTTGTCCAAAGCCTGAAATCTCCCATAAATGCAGCAATAACAACTATCAATGCCCCAATGAAAGTAGCAGTGGCATGAATAATTTTATAAGATATTGGAATCGGTTCTCTTTTTTTTATTTTCGATACCATCAGAAAACCTACAATTATTACCAATCCTATTGCCAAAGCTGAAACTAACAACATGTTGAATTCACCAATAAAAAATCCTAATTTCGACATGATAACCTTTTCTTTATTTAATATAAGTTAAACCGGCGGCAAAAGTAGCTCTTTTTTTCTAAAAGTAACTCTTTTGTAATAAAGCTGAATCAAAATAAATGGCGATAACAAATAGATAAACTTTCTTATGAAATATAAAGTTATTTTAAAATAGATTATTATCTTTATCGCATTATAACCAAAATGTGGGGAGAATTCAGGTGTAAATGAAGAATATTCCGTTGATAATAAGCACGATACTTTTTATGTTTTCGTGTGGTGGAAATGTGGCTTATCAGATTGAGGGTAAACTTACCAATCTGGAAGATCAAACTATTTATGCCGTATTTGAATCAGAAGACTATAGTTTTGTTGATACGGTTATTTGTGAAAAACCCGGTCAATTTAAGATAGAGCAGTCACAAGAAGGTTTTAACCAGGTCACTCTTTTTTTTGAAGACAAAGCGTTATGGTTTACGATTTACCTTGAACCGGGCGTGAAAGTAAACGTCACAGGCGATGTGCATTATCCTTTACTGTTGCAGGCGAGGGGAGGACGTATAAATAATGAACTTTCCGGTGTAAGGCGGGATTTAGCTCCATTGTTAAAAGAACAAACCGACCTTTATGCCGGCCTTTACGGAGGGAGCAGTGAGGGTAATCCGTTGGATGGAAATGATATGACTACACGTTTAGCTAATATTAACCATCAGTTAAGCGAAGAAGCACTGGCATATATACGGAGCCACCCGAAAGAAGAAGCTTCTGTTGTTTTAATTCAAACGTTTTTCACTGATCCCGACGATACACGGAAACTGGATGAATTACTTATCACCCTCGATCCCCAATTAAAAGATTTTTACCTCACAAAAGAGTTGGAGCAGTACAGCATACGTGCCAAACGAACAGCTTTAGGTGCGGAAGCACCTAATTTTACCGTGAAAAATGTCTATGGGGAAACAGTGGCGCTGGATTCTTTCCCGGACAAATATCTTCTGATGACATTTACAGCTCCCTGGTGTGATATGTGTCAGACGGATGATCTCTATCTGGATGAATTCGACAGCAAATATCCGAAAGAAGAATTCGAACAGCTTCTGATCAGTCTTGATGACGATATGGAGGGTGTCAGGCAGGTTCTGCATAACGACAGTATACAATGGAACCTGGTAACCGATTCGGCAGGGCAAGCTGCCATGTTGATCGACTTATATAATGTCAATGCATTGCCGCGTTGTTTTTTGATTGATAATGAAGGTAAGATCATCCTTAAAACAGAAAGTGGTATGGAGGTAAAGCAAACACTCGAAAGGCTTTTAAACAGCGATTAGCCCTAAATAATCAATCTCGATCTTTTCCGTTGTTAATCATTAACCATTAGTAATTAATCATTCTTTAACTATGTTAGTCAAAACTTTTGCTGCTGCCGTGCAGGGCATTTCTGCAACTATTATTACCATTGAAGTAAGTTGCAATAAGGGTATCCAGTTTTTTCTGGTAGGTTTGCCTGATGTTGCCGTGCGTGAAAGCCATGAACGTATAATTTCTGCATTGCAGGTAAGCGGATATAAATTCCCCCGTTACCGTATTGTTATCAATATGGCTCCCGCCGATATCCGGAAAGAGGGCTCTTCTTATGATTTGCCGCTTGCCATCGGCATTATGGCTGCGGCGGAGGAAGTCGATCAGGAAAGGCTTAGTGAGTATATGATTATGGGGGAATTGTCGCTCGACGGTAGTTTACTTCCCGTGAAGGGAGTACTGCCCATAGCTGTAAAGGCAAAAGAGGAAGGTTTTAAAGGATTTATTCTTCCCAGGCAAAATGCGCGTGAAGCTGCGGTCGTATCGGGATTAAGGGTATACGGTATGGAAAATATCAAAGAAGTCATTTCCTTCTTAAACGGCAAATTGGATGTTGATCCTACATTTGTCGATACAAAAGCCGAGTTTTACGCACATCATGATTCTTTTGAATACGATTTTTCAGATGTAAGGGGGCAGGAGAATGTCAAACGGGCTTTGGAAGTGGCTGCCGCCGGAAGCCATAACCTGTTGATGGTTGGTCCTCCGGGAAGCGGAAAGTCGATGCTTGCGAAACGCCTGCCTACTATTTTGCCGCCGTTAACTCTTTCCGAGTCATTGGAAACAACCAAAATTCATTCCGTTGCCGGAAAGATGAGTAAAGGCACATCGCTTATAACGAAACGCCCCTTCCGGTCGCCCCATCATACGATTTCAAACGTGGCTATGGTTGGCGGCGGTTCTTTTCCCCAGCCGGGTGAAATAAGCCTGGCGCATAACGGCGTATTGTTCCTGGATGAGCTGCCGGAATTCAACAGGAATGTACTTGAGGTTATGCGGCAGCCACTGGAAGATCGTCATATATCCATATCCCGCGCCCGTTTTACGGTAGACTATCCGGCGGGTTTTATGCTGGTAAGTTCAATGAATCCATGTCCATGCGGATATTATAATCATCCGGAACGCGCGTGTTTATGTCCTCCCGGGGCCGTACAGAAATACATGAACCGCATTTCGGGGCCGCTATTAGACCGTATCGATATACAGGTAGAGATAGTACCCGTTCCGTTCGAGAAGATTTCGGAGAGGCGTCCTGCCGAGCCCAGCGTGGCCGTGCGTGAGCGGGTGATGAAGGCCCGCGTGATACAACAGGAGCGTTTTAAAGATGAAGGCGGTATCTATAGTAACGCGCAAATGACTACTAAACTGCTTCACAGGTATGTGGTACCTGATTCCACAGGATTCAATTTATTAAAGAATGCCATGGAACGCCTGAACCTTTCGGCCCGTGCCTATGACAGGATATTGAAGGTATCGCGTACGATCGCCGATCTGGAAGGATCGGAAACGGTATCTTCACAACATATAGCGGAAGCGATCAATTACCGGAATCTGGACCGCGAAAGCTGGGGAACCTGACCATTTTACCGTTTTTCATTTAGCCATGCGGGTAAGTTCATCAATAATCTCTGTATCATATCCCATTTCCAAAGCTTTTGCAAAGTCTTTCAGTGCGGATTCCCGCTCGTATTGTGCGAGTTTTATCTTCCCGCGTAGAACATATAATGCGGCAGTGGGTTCCGTTTCGGAGAATACCCTGTTAATATCTGCCATCGCCCGCGAATTCTTACCCATCATGAAATAAAGATCGGCACGCCCCTCATAAATAAGCCATTCACGCGGCAACTGGTCGATCAGATAATTGTAGATGCGTTCGCTTTCATCATAATTTCCCCGCATTTTTTCAAGCACGGCGTGCCCCAAACGTCCGTGTACCGTTTTCTCATTTACCTCCAGTATTTTATCGAAATCCATTTCAGCACGTATAAAATCTTTTTGTTGGAGATAGAGAATGCCCCTGCTGTAAAGAGCATCCTGGTTAATCGGGTCTTTAATTAAAAGCACGGTATAATCCGAAATCGCTTTTTCTGTCTCGCCCATTTCCGCAAATAGCGAAGCACGGTTTTCAAGTATCATAATATTATCAGGATAACGGCTCAATGCAGCTGTATAAGATAAAATGGCATCTTCTTTTTTCCCCTGCCTGCGTTGTATAGTTCCGAGATTAGTCAGTAAAGCAAAATTAGTAGGGTTGGCAGGCTCCAGCCGCATGGCGGCTTTCAGGCTTTCTTCCGCTGCAAATAATTCTTCTTTATCAATATAAGTAAAGCTTTGATCGACCAATTCTTCGTATGTTTGGGCATTTACCGGATAAATGTAGCTGAACAAGGATATAAATAGAGCGAAATAAAATTTCATAGGATGACAATTAAAATGTATCGCAAAGCTACAAATAGTTAGTTGTTAATTATTTGCAGTTGACAAATATTTATAGCTTCGTAACGATTATTAATATGCGGGCTTACCTATGGGGAAGATGTATATTTATAGACAGATCAATTAAAATATGATATCAATGGAAACAGTTAACTGGGGAATTATAGGCGCGGGTAACGTATGCGAGAAAAAGAGCGGACCTGCTTTTTATAAATTGGAACATTCGGCATTAAAGGCAATTATGCGGAGGGATGCGCGAAAAGCCGGAGATTTTGCACAAAGGCATAATGTGCCCGTATACTATACGGATGCAGAAGATCTTATTCATGACGGTAATGTGAATGCCATTTATATTGCAACGCCGCCTGATTCTCATAAAGAATATGCTATCCGTGCTTTACAGGCGGGTAAACCTGTGTATGTTGAAAAGCCTATGGCAATGGATTATGAGGAATGCCTGGATATGATAAAAGCCTCCCGGCAAAGCGGACAAAAGTTATTCGTGGCCTATTACAGGCGTGCTTTGCCATATTTCAGGAAAATAAAAGAATTGCTGGAAGGAGGTGCTGTCGGAACTGTTTTGACTGTAGATGTAACCTATCTCCGGCCCCCGTTAATATCCGATCTTAAAGAAGAAACCCATACATGGCGTGTAAAAGAAAAGGTGGCAGGGGAGGGTTATTTTTATGACCTGGCGCCGCATACGCTCGATATCCTTGACTTTCTGTTAGGTGAAATAGTCAATGCAAAAGGGTTCTCAAAAAACTTGGGTAAATTGTACCGGGTAAAAGATACTATTACTGCAATTATGGAATTTGAATCAGGTGTTATCGGTTCAGGAATCTGGAGTTTTGTCACCTCTGAAAAATCGAAGCAAGATTCTGTTACCATAACCGGTTCAAAAGGGAAACTTCAATTCAATACATTTGCTTTTGAACCGATTCGGTTAACGACTACGGCTTACACGGAAACTTTCGATATACAACCACCCGAACATATCCAGCAGCCGCTTATTCAAACCATCGTCGACGAGCTTCGGGGGATAGGTGTTTGTCCGTCTACGGGTATAAGCGCTTCCCGCACATCACGGGTTATGGATATGATTTTAAAAGGGACATATAAATAACATCTATAACCAGATAGATACTATTGATAAGAAACATAATCCGCCAATGAACCTTCTACTTTACCTTTGTGTTAGGGTAAAAATGGTAAAATTAAGGTAATATGAGATCGTTAATTGGTAAAAAAGCGCCGGAATTTCATGCACCGGCCGTCATTAATGGCAATGAGATTGTTTCGGATTTTTCCCTTGAGCAATATGTGGGTAAAAAATATGTGGTAATGTTTTTCTACCCGATGGATTTTACATTCGTTTGCCCCACGGAACTCCATGCGTTCCAGGAAAAATTAACTGAATTTGAGAAACGTAATGTAGCTGTTGTGGGTTGCTCTGTAGATTCGGAGTATTCCCATTATGCCTGGCTGCAACAGGAAAAGCAAAAAGGCGGAATTAAAGGTGTAACGTATCCTTTGGTATCGGATTTTTCAAAAATCATATCTATGAAATTCGGAGTATTAGCCTCCGATTATGATTGGGACGAAGAGGACGGATTGGTCTCCAACGGCTCTCCGGTTGCTTACCGCGGATTGTTCCTTATGGATAAAGAGGGTAAAATAAGGCATTACGTAATTAACGATATGCCGTTAGGACGCAATGTCGATGAAGCAATCCGTATGGTGGATGCATTACAGCACTTCGAAGAGAACGGCGAAGTTTGCCCGGCGAACTGGGCGAAAGGAAAAGACGCAATGAAAGCTACCAATGAAGGTGTTTCAGGATATTTGAGCCAACACTAAATTTACTAAGTAACTTTTTATTAATTAATTGCGAAAGGCTGCTCGTCATGATGGGGCAGCCTTTTTTTATCTCATTAAATAGAACGTCCTTTAAACACATTCGATTGGCTTGTCGGGAATAAAGAGCCTGTAAATGTGATCCGGTTGCTGTTGAAATTGGGGGTTACGGTCGCGGTACATTTATTCGTTCCTTTCATCATCTGGAAGGTCACATTTGCTGAAACGGCAACTCCCTGAACCATCATACTGAAAGTAATATTCCCATTTTTATCCCTTTCCATTTTGACATTGGATGCAGAACCGTCTACGGTTATTCCACCGATTCCATTCGGACCTGCGTAAGGTGAATTGAATGCCATCTGAATAGTTGCCCTGTTACCGTTGAGGGAAATAAAATTGGTATTGGCATTGACATAGGCAAAACGCCCTCTCCTGAAATCCACGCGGTCGGCTTCCAGTACGAAATCCCGTTCATTCAATGCCTGCACAGCTAAATCGAACCATGCACGATCTTCAGCCGCTATAGCTGCGGCTTCTTCTTTAGTTACCCTACATCCTGAAAATATTAATAAGGATGTAAAAAAGAAAAATATTATTCGCATACTTCCTCCTTTTCTATAGTTAAGTTATTTTACATATATGACAAATATTGAAGAAGAAAGTTCAATAAATCATTTTCTGTTTTAGTTTTTTTACATGTTGCCATAAAAACAACCAGGCCGTTATAGCAGCCAATCCATCCGAAATCGGTCCGGAATACCATACCCCGTCCAAACCAAACAACGGGGGGAGCAATAAAACGGCAGGGACCAGGTATAGGAATTGACGTGTCAGGCTAAGGAATATAGCTTTCCAGGCTATTCCTATACTTTGGAAAAACTGACTGATGGCTATTTGTGAACCCACAACAATAAGGAGTGACAGGTTAATTTTCAACCCGTTTGCGGAGATACCAACTAATTCCGGATCGGTTGTAAACCCTTTTACGATTACTTGAGGGAATAACAGGCTTGCAATCCATCCGACACCCATAAAACAAGTGGCCGTAATAATAACCAGCCGGAGGGTTTCCATTACACGGCGATGATGCCCGGCGCCATAATTAAACCCTACAATGGGCTGCATACCCTGCGCAATACCGATAATGAGCATAACGAACAGCATCGCTATACTGGTAATAATCCCGTTGGCCCCTAAAGCCAGATCGCCGCCATAAGTTTGCAGGGAATTATTCATGATCACATTTACAAGGCTTCCTGCCAATTGCATGGCAAAAGGGGAAACGCCTATTGTAATAATGCTCCATACAATATGCTTGTCCAGTTTTAGATATTTTCTATGAAATCGTATCAGACTCTCTTTACTGATGAAATGATACATCACAAAGATGGCGCTTGCCGCCATGGATATGACCGTAGCAATAGCTGCCCCGCGTATTCCCATATCTAACCAGAAGATGAAAATAGGATCGAGGATAACATTTAATATGGCTCCGATAAGCATAGTAACCATTGCCTTTTTGGGATATCCCGAAGCACGCATTACGGCATTAAAACCAAAACTTAAGGAAGTGAAGATATTGGCGGGGATAACAATATAAAGATAATCTTTGGCATAGGGAATCGTATTTTCGCTTCCCCCGAATAACAATAACAAGTCTTCGAGAAAGATCATACTGGGAACAACCGTGGCGATGGTTATGATAAAGGTTAATGTAAGCGCATTCCCAAGTATATTCTCCGCCATGTTATTTTC
Source organism: Bacteroidales bacterium UBA4116 (assembly GCA_002381645.1). GTDB lineage: Bacteria > Bacteroidota > Bacteroidia > Bacteroidales > Tannerellaceae > DFXE01. The sequence continues at coordinate 91,482 of DFXE01000025.1, read as the reverse complement.
TTTTCTACCCAGGAAAATAGAGACACGTGTGGCGGCTCCGGAACCGATCAGCATACCGAAGGCCTGAAGGAACATTAAAATAGGGAATGTGAGCGTAAGGCCGGAAATAGCTAATGGGCCTACACCATGTCCGATAAATATGCGGTCGACAATATTATATAAAGAGTTGACCATTGTACCTATTACAGCGGGTATGGCGTAATTAAGGAGTAAACGGCTTATTTTTTCGTGCTCCAGTTGATGAGTAATTTCATTTGCCATTGAGTTCTTTATATTTTTCAATAGTAATAATTAAATCTTCCATATTATTTACCTCTACTTGTTTTCCGCCGGGTAATGTAATAATCATTAATTTTTTGCTGATACAATTTATGTTAATATATTTTTCATTTACCAGAGAGGGTTTCCATCCGTTACGTACAAGCGCATTACCAGCCCAGTAAGATGTATGGAAATGACCTTCGATACCGACAGGGGCAACAGGTGCTACCGTATTTAACTTTCCGGTAGAGGGATCAAAGAATATGCCTTCTTTTGAAAAAAAAGATTCGAATTCCCCGTTTAATATCAGGTCTTCAGGAGAACCGTACGCTACCGTGCGTTGTTTTTCAAGCAACCACAGGTAGTCGCCCATTTGAATGGCCAAATCCATATCATGGGTTGATAACAATATGGTTTTATTCTGCTCTTTAGCGAGTTTACGTAAAAGCACCATGGTTTCAATGCGGCTTGTGACATCGAGGAAAGCAGTTGGTTCATCCAAGATAATGATAGGACATTCCTGAGCCAATACTTTGGCAATCATTGCTTTTTGCCGTTCACCGTCACTCAGTTCAGCTACATAGTTATGTGCTTTATGTGATATACCTGCTGCTTCAAGGGACTCTTCAATGACTTTATGATCTTTGTTTTTCAATACCCCGAAAAAACCGGTGTAAGGATGCCTTCCAAAGGAAACAAGTTCATAAACCGTTATCCCTCCCGCATTTGTTTTTTCGGTTAATACAACACCGATCATCAATGAAATATTTTCCTGTGAATAGGATTTGATCTTTTTTCCAGATAAATAAATATCACCGTCGAGCGGAGGCTGAAAGCCGCATAAGGTGCGTAATAAAGTTGATTTACCTGAGCCGTTTAATCCCAACAGGCAGGTTACTTCACCCTGAAGTAGTTTGAGATCCAGGTTTTGATGGACAAGCTTCTTTTTTCTGTTTTTAAGTATGTAACCAATACTTAATCCATGTGTTTCTATAACAGGAAATCCTCTCATAACAATAATCAGTTGAAGTATTGGATATTTTTACGGTTTACAATTACATATATGATGACCGGAGCGCCGATAAGAGGCGTTACGGCATTTAACGGTAAGATCGTATTCATGCCGGGAACAACCATCAGCATGTTACATAATAAAGCAATGCACGATCCGGTTAAAAGCGTTACAGGAAGCAATAATTTATGATTGGAAGAACCCAGCAGCAGTCGTGCTACATGGGGTACGGCAAGGCCGATGAATGAAATAGGTCCGCAGAAAGCGGTGGTCACGGCAGTAAGTATTCCGGTACAAAGTAAAATGGATATGCGTGTACGTTTGATATGAATGCCAAGGTTTGTAGCATACATTTCACCCAGAAGCAGGGCGTTTAACGGTTTAATAAGTAACACGGAAAGGAATAATCCTATTAAGGAGCAGCAGACAAAAAAAGGTAATTGACCTAAAGATATGCCTGAAAAGTTTCCTAATCCCCACATCACATAGGCATGCACCTTATCCGTAGAAGCATAAAAGTTGAGTATGGATATAACGGAGGAGGCAAGGTACCCGATCATGATACCAATAATCAGGAGCATAATATTGTTTTTTACCTTAGAAGAGAAATATATGATAATTCCTAAAATACAACAGGCTCCGGCGAAAGCAGCCAGGATAATGGCCGGATAACCGCTTACCGGTAAATCCGAAAGTTTACCTAATGAACCGCCGAAGTACAACATAACAATTGCTACTCCCAGATTCGCCCCGTCGCTGATACCCAATATGGAGGGTCCGGCAAGGGGATTGCGGAAAAGCGTTTGCAGTAATAATCCGCTTACAGCTAAGGACGCGCCTGCAAACGTAGCCGTTATTGCCTGTGGTAATCGCGATTGTATGACAATGTTTTGCCACGAAATACGCTCCGGCTCTTTACCGATAAGTATATTGATAACCTCTCCGAAAGGTATGGATACTGCACCATGTATAAGGCTACCGACAAATAGTAAGAATAACAGCAGGAGCAATAGCGGATAAAACAATAGCACTTGTTTGTTCATCCTGCAAAGGTATAGTATATTAGATTAATAAAAAATCCTGCCGGTACACTTCCGTACCGGCAGGATCATAATAACGTATTTATTTTAGAAACTATTCTGCTATAACTTATTATAGTTCCCTGATTTTGATATTGCGGAACCAGCAGTCGTATCCGTGATCCTGAAGCCCGATATATCCTTCTTTAGCAGGACCTTCTTTAAAACCGGGCCAGTCTTTGAATTTACTGTTGGCTACCATTTCATACCATTCAGGTGTCCAAAGGGTATATTCCACTACTTTTACACCGTTCTGTGTATGGGTTACTTTACCGTCTTTCACACGGATAACAATAGTATTCCATTCTCCTGCAGGTTTAGCATTCTGCGGAAGGGCTGGAAGTATATCATATAATGAACCGGCAAGGTGGTTAGTCAGCTTATTGTCGCCCGCGTTCCAGTTGTCGAGGACCTGAACTTCCGGAGCAGCATAATAAATAGGCTTGTCAGGGTATTCAACCACATAATAGAAAATACCTGAATTGCCTTCCTTTTCAATCATCCAGTCGATCGATAGTTCAAAATTACTATACTTTTTGTTTCCAAAGAGGATGTCGCCACCCTGTCCGTGTCCGGCACGTTCTCCACGGGCAACCTTCATCGATCCTTTATCGATCGACCAGTTTGAAGCCATTTCTGTGGAATTGCATTTACGCCATCCGTCGAAACTTTTTCCATCAAACAAAAGGGTCCAGCCTTCGTTTTTTTCTTTAGATGAAAGTGTGTTGTTTTGTGCCGATATTCCTGTGGAATAAAGCATGGCAATACTTAAAGAAAGAAGTAAGATTTTTTTCATGATAAATATAATTAAGAATTGATATTAAAAATACGCCGTGAAGATACGGAATTTTAACGTTTCAAAAATCCGGATGCAGGTTACATTCCGTCATGTAATTGTTAATTATGCATAACCCAATAGTTATTTACAGTATTAAAAATGGTTACCCACGCCTGGATAACCATCTTAATTAAATTCAAATGAAAACTAAAAAAGTGCAATATCACATTGCTATAATTGAGTGTTTAATACATTGCTTCGAGTGAACTGATACGTATCAGTTTATGATTGACAAATTCTTTAATTCCTTCTTTAGCCAATTCCCGCCCATAACCCGAATTTTTTGTTCCGCCGAATGGAAGTTCGGGTGATGAAGTGGTGACATTGTTTATAAAAACCATTCCCGATTCTATCTGGCGGGCTATTTCAATTCCTTTCTCTTCATCTTTTGTTAAAATTGATGCTCCCAGACCATACTTCGTATCGTTAGCTATTTTAATGGCTTCCTGTATGTCTTTTACAGGGTAGATGCAGAGTACCGGCCCGAATATTTCTTCTGAATATGCTACCATTCCTGGTTTAATATCCATTAAGATAGCAGGCTTCATAAATGCTCCGGGAGAATTTAATTTTTCACCTCCGTAAACAAGGGTTGCACCCTCTTTCACCGTATCTTCCACCTGCTTTAGAATCGTTTCCAAAGCCTTTAAGCTTGAAACAGGTCCTAACTGAGTATCTTCATCGAGCGGATCGCCAATCTTAATATTTTCATAAATGGCTTTGGCTTTATCTGTAAATTCTTTTGCAACCGACTCCATCACGATGATCCTTTTGGGTGACGTGCATACCTGTCCTGCATTAGACAGCCTTTCCATTGCGGCAAGTTCGACAGCTTTATCCAGATCGGCATCTTCCAGTATGATAAGCGGATCGCTACCTCCCAGTTCAAGAACTGTTTTTTTTACCACTTTTCCGGCAGTAGCGGCTATACTTTCGCCTGCCTCTTCGCTACCGGTAAAAGTGATGCCTTTGATGTATTTATTGGTGATACATTCATTGGCTTTTTTACCGGATATGAATAAATTAGTAAACAATCCTTCGGGAGCACCTGCATCTTTAAAGAGTTGTTCAATAGCTTCTGCGCATGGGAATACAACAGATGCATGCTTTAATACATATGTATTCCCGGCCATAATATGCGGTGCGGCCGACCGGATAACCTGGTAATATGGAAAGTTCCAGGGTTGTATACTGAGAATAACGCCTATAGGCTCATAACTGATAAATGCTCTACCGATAGGGGTTGTGACAGGCTCGTCTTGCAGAAACTCTTCACCATAATCGGCATAGTAATCCAGTATGGATGCGCACAGCATTACTTCATCAATGCTTTCTTTAAGTATTTTTCCCATTGAAATACTGCATAACCGTCCCAATTCTTCTTTTCTTTCCCTCATCAGTGAGCCGATTTCCCGCAACAATGTGGCACGTTCTTTATAAGATGTCTGCCTCCATTCTTTGTATGTGCCGTCTGCTTTTCTCAGCAATTCTTCCACTTTCTGGTCCGGCATCGGCGTATATTCCTTTTGAACTTCATTTGAAGTAGGATTTACCGATTGTATAGGCTTCTTTTTCTGCATTACATCTTCCATAACAAATCAATTTTAGTGTTCATATAACAGCACTTGCCCGAAAAAGTTCTTAACCCTTTCTGGGAGAAGGTTTGTAAAAGGCTTCCAATTACTAAATAATAACGATTTTTAGGTTTTATCATCTTTAAGGCTTGAACCGCAGCGGACGGGAAGTTGTTATTACCCTACTATTAAAAGTATTCACCCCATAAAAAAATGTAACTATGGAGAAAAGAAAAGAGATGCCCAATGTAGATCCGGATACAATGCCGGAAGTAAACGAAATAGACAGGATAAAAGAAGTACCGGACCCAAGTATCATTGATCCGGAACAGCAACCAAACCAGCCTCGCGATATGTATGCCTCTGGTCAAAGAATATATCAGTAATTATAAATATGGAAAATAAAACTAAAAACCTTCTGTTAGGGGGCACATTGATCACGGCAGGAGCCGTAGGAACCCTAATGGCAATGAACGCAATGAAAACTATTCCAAAAGGAGTGGTACCTGTAAAACCGTTCGATATTAATAAGTTTATGGGTAAATGGTATGAAATAGCCCGTTTGGACTATCGTTTCGAACGTAATATGAATAATACGACCGCCGAATACAGCATGAACAACGACGGAAGTGTAAAAGTAGTAAACAGCGGATATAATTATGATAAAGGAAAGTTTGAAGATGTGACCGGCAAAGCCGTTTTTGCTGCATCGCCGGATGAAGGTGCTTTGAAAGTATCTTTTTTCGGACCCTTTTATACCGGTTATAATGTGATTGCTATCGATCCTAATTATAAATATGCCCTGGTTGCTGGTAAAAACCGCCATTACTTATGGTTATTGTCGAGAGCGAAGACGATGCCCGAAGAAATAAAGCATTCTTATTTGCAAATAGCCTCCGGATTAGGATTCGACGTATCCAAATTAATATGGGTTGAACACACAATAAATCCTGAGAATAAAGAATTTTGTACCATTATTGATGTGGAATATGATAATATGATGTTTTAATATATAAATAAAATGAAGAAAAACAACGAAAAAATGCCCCAAGGGTCATTTGACAATGAACAGCAGATCAACCATATCGGGAAAGTGCAACAACCTCCTAAGGATAAGGAATCTGAACAGCAAAAAATTATTGATCAGCAAATCCATTCCGAACCATTGAAAGATATGCATCTTGAATCGGGAGAAAAGATCAATGAATACCAGATATAGATAGGCTGATGCAATAATAATGATTCAAAATCGCAGAGGCCCGGAGCCACCTATCAAATACAACGTTGTGACATAATAAAAACGGCTCCGTGTCCTCTGCGTCTAGACTGGTTTTTGAAATATTAACTTCCCAAGCCTGTCCTATCTTTGTCATTTGTTGTGATGATTTTTATTTAACCTTATAACTTCTTACTTTCGATTTTTAGTAAAACACTTTTGAATTCTTTTTTTTCAACCTAGAGTAAATTCTCTTGTCATACATTTATCTTAATGATACATAAACAGCAAGAAAAGAAATAAGGTTTACCGATAGTTCAGAATATACACAGCGACCTATAACTTTATGACAACTCTTTTTTAAGATTTTCAAGTATTTGGTATACTGCCGGACAAGTTTCCGCATTCCGGATAGTAAGTGAATAAATCTGAAAAAACTTTTTCCGGTTTGTATGAGGATATTCCCTGCAGGCTTTGGGGCGATTGTCGTAAATGCTACAGTAGTTATCGCTGCATAAAAAAGGGCAAGGCATTTCTTTGAAAACATAATCGTTGTCTTCATCCATACGGAGATATACTGAGACAACTTCGTGCGGCTTCATGCGTAGAGATGATGCAATCCTTTCGATATCCCTGTCCGTCAGCCGCGGCCCTAAAGACCGGCAGCAATTAGCACATTCCAAACAATCGATATTATCGAAGGTTTCCTCATGTAATGCATGGACAGTATCATCGAGATTCTTTAAACGATTTTTCTTAAGTGATTGAAAAAAACGCTTTGTTTCTTTTTCTGCCTTTTTTGCTTTTTCGGGAAGTGATTCTAAATCCATAAAACAGCTTATACGTAATAGTTAATCAAATTGTCTGATCACTTTACAGGGATTCCCTACAGCGAGACAATTGGCCGGAATAGATTTGGTGACAACGCTACCCGCTCCGATAGTCGTATTGTCACCTATAGAAACACCTGGCAGAATAATGCTTCCCCCGCCAACCCAGACATTTTTCCCGATTGTGACAGGAGCTGTAATGGATTTCCAAAACGGAAATCCATCCTCTTCATTTAATGAAAGGCGTTCTTCCGGTTTTACCGGATGACCAACAGCATATATCTGAACACTGGGACCAATACCGGAATTATCACCGATAGTAATTGTATTGCAATCAAGAAACACGCAATTCATATTGATCTCTATATTATTTCCTAAATGTATATTTTCACCATAATCCACATGTATCGGTGCTGTGATCCATACATTATCTCCTCTTGATCCCAATAATTCGTCGAGTATACGGTTCAATAAATCCCTGTCTGTCGAATCGGCCTGAGCGTATTCTTTGATTAGGGCTTTTGCTTTATGCCAACGCGTGATCAGTTCTTTGTCGCCGGGATCGTATAACTCGCCCGAAAGCATTTTTTCTTTTTCTGTTTTTGGCATTGCCGATCTATTTATAAATGGGTTAATAATGCTACAATTATTATGTAAAGATAGGGCATATGTATTCAAAATATATCACTTCTTATACTTTTAAAGTTGTTAAAAAGGTTTCTCACATTTTAACAATATTTACTGTACAATATGTGGATTACATCCAGTTATATCTAAGTAGTATATAACCCTCAGATAATGAACTTTTATTACTTCTGCTATGATGTTTTATTTTTATCCTGTATATTTACATCGTTTTTTTAGTATAGTGTTTGCGCAAACAACAATAATTTAATACAATACCATGGAATCAAAAGAACAATCACGCCGTCTATTCCTTAAGCAAGCTTTGGCCCTTTCTGCAGCAACTGCTATTCCGTCTTTGTGGACTCCCGCTAAAGCAAGGACCATGCCCGCCAATCCTTTTGTAAGTGCTAACGACCGTGTAAATCTTGCCCTTATAGGTATAGGTTTTAGAGGGGGGGAAATTGCAGAAGAGTTATATAATACCGGTTTATGTAATATTGTAGCATTATGTGATGTGGATATGGGTGCGCCACATACACAGAAAATTATTGATAAATTTCCTAATGTTCCCCGTTTCCAGGATTTCCGTAAGATGTTTGACAAGATGGCTAACGAGATCGATGCAGTTACTGTAGGTGTGCCCGACCATTCCCATTTTCCCATTACAATGGAAGCCATGGCGCATGGAAAACATGTGTATGTAGAAAAACCTATGGCACGTACTTTTAATGAAGTAGAAATCATGATGAAAGGAGAGAAAAAATACGGAGTGGTTACTCAAATGGGAAATCAGGGGCATTCGGATGCAAATTACTTTCAGTTTAAAGCCTGGAAAGATGCCGGTATTATTAAAGATGTAACGGCAATTACCGCTCATATGAACAACTCACGCCGTTGGCACGAATGGAACCCGAAAATGACGAGTTTTCCACCTGCCGAACCCATCCCTTCTACAATGGATTGGGATACATGGTTAGGTGTAGTAAAGCATCATGATTATAACCATGATTTTGTAAACGGACAATGGCGTTGCTGGTACGATTTTGGTATGGGAGCTTTAGGTGACTGGGGAGCGCATATCTTGGATACTGCACATGAATTTCTGGATTTGGGATTGCCTTACGAAATCAATCCTACGTATCTGAAAGACCATAATCCTTTTTTCTTCCCGATGTCTTCTACCATTATTTTCAAATTCCCGGAACGAGGGAATATGCCTCCGGTAGAAATTACCTGGTACGATGGGTTAGATAATATACCTGCTGTACCTGAAGGTTACGGTGTATCGGAAATTGATCCGAATATTCCCCCTGTAGCAGGCGGTAAAATACAACCGGCAAAGCTGAATCCGGGGAAAGAAATATACACAAAAACATTAACATTTAAAGGAGGATCGCACGGTAGTACACTTTCAATTATTCCCGAAGAAAAGGCTACAGAAATGCAATCCAGATTGCCGGAAGTACCGCAAAGCCCTTCTAATCATTATGCCAATTTCCTTTTAAGTTGTATGGGTAAAGAGAAAACCCGCTCATCTTTCTCCATAGCCGGACCTTTAAGTCAGGTATTCTGTCTGGGCGTATTAAGCCAGCAGTTAGGTGAAAAATTATTGTTCGACCGTAATACCAAACAAATAACAAATAATGCATTGGCCAACCAAATGTTATTCGGTGATATGCCTCGTAAAGGTTGGGAAGAATATTATAAGATATAATTTACAATTCGATAATAAATATCAAGAAGGCTAAGGCTGGTTTGTTGCCGGCTTTAGCCTTATTCCTTTCACAAAATTCCTTTGTTTTCTTTAACTTCTTTGCTTCTTTCTTTTTTATATCTTTGCAGAATATGCCCAAAAATAGGTTATAATCATATATGAAATCCGAAGATATAACAGAAAAAAACGAAAACGAAGAAATAAATAATAAAAATGAAACCCCCTCAATTAATGAAGGTGGTGATACAGATGTGCACTCGGATTATAAGGCTCCCGGTAAACAGGATGGCAAGATCACCCATCACCTTTCCGGTATGTATCAGAACTGGTTTCTTGATTATGCATCTTATGTAATTTTAGAACGCGCCGTGCCTCATATTAATGACGGGTTAAAACCGGTACAACGCCGTATTCTTCACTCTATGAAACGGCTGGATGACGGGCGTTACAATAAAGTAGCCAATATTGTAGGACATACAATGCAGTTCCACCCTCACGGAGACGCGTCTATAGGTGACGCATTGGTACAGTTAGGGCAGAAGGACGTTTTGATAGACTGCCAGGGAAATTGGGGTAATATACTTACAGGCGACGGAGCCGCGGCGCCCCGTTATATTGAAGCCCGTTTGTCGAAATTCGCGTTGGAAACTGTCTTCAATCCCAAAACAACGCTGTGGCAGCCTTCATATGACGGACGGAATAAAGAGCCGGTAACACTTCCCGTGAAATTCCCTTTACTTTTAGCTCAGGGGGTGGAAGGTATTGCTGTAGGGTTATCATCAAAGATACTTCCGCATAATTTCAATGAATTACTGGATGCTTCCATTGCGTATTTAAAAGGGCAGGAATTTACCTTGTATCCCGATTTCCAGACGGGCGGTTATGTTGATGTAGGGAAATACAACGACGGTGAGCGCGGAGGTTCTGTTAAAATCAGGGCTAAAATAAGCAAACTGGATAATAAAACGCTTGCTATCAGTGAAATTCCTTATGGAAGGACTACTTCTTCAATTATCGAATCCATCCTTAAAGCAAATGATAAAGGGAAGATCAAAATCAAAAAAGTAGATGATAATACGGCTAGAAACGTAGAGATACTGGTTCACCTCGCGCCGGGTGTTTCTTCTGATAAAACTATTGATGCATTATATGCCTTTACAGACTGTGAAATAAGTATTTCACCCAATTGTTGTGTAATTAAAGATAATAAACCTCATTTCCTGACCGTGAGTGACGTGCTGCGCCATTCTGCGGACCATACGCTGGAATTATTACGTACGGAATTAACGATTCAGAAAGCGGAACTTGAAGAAAATCTTTTCTTTGCCTCTCTTGAAAGGATATTCATAGAAGAGCGTATCTATAAAGACAAAGAGTTTGAAAACGCTAAAAATATGGATAAAGCGGTAGCCCATATCGATAAGAGGCTGGAGCCGTTTAAACCTGATTTTGTCCGTAAAGTTACACGTGAAGATATACTGCGGTTGATGGAAATCAAAATGGGTCGTATACTGAAATTCAATACGGATAAAAGCAAGGCTTTAATTGCACAGATAAAGAAAGAAATTAAACAGATAGACCATCATCTCAATAATATTGTCGCATATACCGTGGAATGGTTTACCATGCTGAAGGAGAAGTATGGACAGAGTTATCCGAGATTGACTGAAATACGCAATTTTGATACAATTGAGGCTTCTAAAGTAGTGGAAGCAAATGAAAAATTATTCATTAATCGCTCGGAAGGTTTTATCGGGATGTCGCTCAAAAAAGATGAGTTTGTTTGTAATTGTTCGGATATAGACGACATTATTATCTTTTATCGTAGCGGTATTTATAAAGTGGTGAAAGTTCCCGATAAAATGTTTGTTGGAAAAGATGTTATCTATGTAAACGTATTCAAGCGTAATGATAGCCGCACGATTTATAACGTCATATATAGGGATGGTAAAGTAGGATATAGTTTTATCAAACGTTTCAATATTACCAGTATTACCCGTGATAAGGAGTATAATGTTACCAAAGGTATAGAAGGATCACGCATTATGTATTTCAGTGCCAATCCTAATGGTGAGGCCGAAACGGTAAAAATAATATTAAAGCCGAAACCCCGGCAGAAATTGCTTGTCTTTGAAAAAGATTTCAGTGAGATCAGTATTAAAGGACGAAGCTCTATGGGTAATATCCTGACTAAAGCAGAGATTCATAAGATTAGTTTAAAACAAAAAGGTAGCTCAACACTCGGCGGCCGCGAAGTTTGGTTCGATTGGGATGTGCTTCGCCTCAACTATGATGGAAGGGGAGATGAACTGGGTGAGTTCCAGAGCAGCGAACAGATATTGGTGGTATTAAGAAATGGAGATTTTTATACGACCAATTTCGACCTCAGTAATCATTATGAAGATAATATCCTCACGATTGAAAAATACAACGCAAATAAGATATGGACGGCTGTCCTTTTTGATGCCGACCAGGGATACCGTTACCTGAAACGTTTCCAGCTTGACGCTACGAACCGTAAACAGAATTTCCTCAGTGATAATCCCAAAAGCCGTTTGTTTCTTCTTACTGATGAAGCTTATCCGCGTATAGAGGTTGTTTTCGGTGGAAATGACAGTTTTAGGGAGCCTTTAATCATTGAAGCAGAAGAATTTGTTGGTGTAAAAGGATTTAAGGCAAAAGGCAAAAGAATTTCCACATACGATATTCAAACAGTAAATGAGCTGGAGCCTGTACGGTTTGCTTCTGAAGATAATTCCGTAAAAGTAGATGACGGTGATAATGAAAGTGAAGAAGATAACAGGGAGCAGGAGAAGAGCAATTCTGATATTATTGATGAGATTACGGGTCAAATGAAGCTGTTTGATGATGAGTAGCATATGAAGATAATTACCGGAATTGCACTATTACTCTGTCTTTGTGTTTCTTTTGAGCTGTCGGCCCAGTATGAAACGGACGAACTCCCGAAGGCCATGAATGAGGGTACGTTGATCGGTATTGGCACATCACAAATAAAGGATACATATCTTTCTCCTTTCAACTATACAGGGTGGGGAGCTCGTATACTTAATGAGCGAATAAAGGTTATAGGAGCTGGTAACGGACGCTTCTCGCGGCAACAAATTATCAATGTGGATCTATCTTCTACAAAAAATCCCGCTGAAAATGTGAATGACTTCAGCGCTTTTGTTGATTATTCCCTCAGCTATCATTACCGTCTGCATATAACTCCTAATTTAAAAATATTATCAGGTTTGTCAGCTCATTTAATGGGTGGTTTTATCTATAATACCCGCAACGGTAATAATCCGATGTCAGCCAAAGTAGATATTGACCTTGGACTCTCTGTCATTATGCTATGGAGACTTAAAATTAATAAACTTCCTTTAACTTTCCGTTACCAGGGCGAACTTCCTTTTTCCGGTGCTTTTTTTTCACCTGAATATGGCGCGTCTTATTATGAAATGTTTAATGTGGGAAATCTTTCTGATATTATCTCGTTTAATTCTTTTCATAATAAATTTGCTATAAAGAATTACATTACAGTAGATATACCGGTAAGAGGTATCATGTTGCGGATGGGTTACCTTAATAGTCTTTATTATACGGATATTAACGATATTAAAACGCGCGTTATTTCCAATACGTTTATGATCGGTTGGGTAAAAGAATTTATATCTTTAGGCGGTAAGCGGTCTAAATACAAAAACAGGATTAACAGTTCTTATTATTAAATGAGTAGGTTATCAATATACATATTCGCGGTGCTGTTCATATCGTCCCATTTTATGAGTTGTAATATGAATGACGAGTTTGATACTTCTCCCCGTCAGAATTTTAATGCATTGTGGAAAATACTGGATGAAAATTACTGCTTTTTTGATTACAAAGGAATCGACTGGGATGAAATGTATCTAAAATATATTAGCCTGATTGAAGAGAAAATGAATGAGGATGAATTGTTTGAGGTCATGTCTGATATGACACTTGAATTGCAGGACGGACATATTAACCTTATATCTAAATTCAGGGTATCTTCATATAACGGTTGGTATGCCGACCACCCGGTTAATTTTGATTGGGGTATACTAAAAAATTATTATGAAGGTGGAAACCGTGCTGGGGATTACGACGAGATAAGGTATAATTGTATTGCAAACTCTCAGATTGGTTATATATACTATGGCAGTTTTCGAGAAAGTATATTAGAGCAAGATTTAAATACGATATTTCAACTGTTTGAGGACTGTAAAGGACTTATTATTGACGTTAGAGATAATGGAGGAGGTTCGTTGACTAATTCGGATCGTTTGGCTTCAAGGTTTGTGGATAAAAAAACGCTATGCGGATATATACAACATAAAACAGGGAAAGGAAGGGTTGATTTTTCTAATCCATATCCGATCTATATAGAGCCTTCTCATGGCGATCTTTGGCTTAAGCCGGTAGTTGTGTTGACAAATAGAAGATGTTACAGTGCGGCAAATAATTTTGTCAGTAAAATGGGTGTATTACCTAATGTTACAACAATAGGGGGGTATACCGGAGGTGGGAGCGGCTTTCCTTTCACTTCCGAACTACCTAACGGGTGGCGTGTTCGTTTTTCCACAAGCCCAATCCTGGACGTTAATAAGCAACATACAGAATTTGGCATAGCTCCCGATATAGAACTCACATTACGTCAGGAAGATACCGAAAAGGGTAAGGATACGTTGATTGAATCAGCTATAGAACTTCTTTTATTCGGTAACTAATCGTCCAAGAAATATATCCGGTAATCCCTTGCAAATAATTAAAAAAGAATTACCTTTGCACCTCAAACCATGCGGCTGTGGTGTAATTGGTAGCCACGCCAGACTTAGGATCTGGTGCTTCACGGCGTGGGGGTTCGAGTCCCTTCAGCCGCACTTCTTGAAAAAGAAAAATCTTGCAAATCCCTGAAAATCAATAGGTTTTCAGGGATTTTTTTATTTCCTGAAACATACGAAAAAGGCAAAATAGGGCAGTTTTATGCACTATTTACTGACCCTATTCGTGACCCCATTGCAAAATCTACAAAAGGGGTCACGAATAAGTAACGAATACGGTTTTAATGTTCTGATATGCAGCATTTTGCATGAGTGGATTTTAGAGTTAAAATTTTAGTTTTACAAACAAAAAAATTCATGTTTTATGGAACAAAAAACAAGCAATCAAAGGGGCACATTTAATTTAATGTGTTATTTGAAAAAATCGAAAGCATTAAAGAATGGTGAAATACCAGTCTATATGCGAGTTACAGTTAATGGGCAGGCTTTTACTTTCAGTATGCAGGGTTCTGTATTGCCTTCATTATGGAGTCAGGAAAAGGAAAAAAGCCGAGGTAAAGACAGGAAAGCTCAGGAACTCAATCATTATATTGAATCTGTCAAATCCCGTCTTTACAAAATCCATCGGGAGTTAGAAATTGACGGAAAACCTATCTCCGCATCTATCATTAAAGATATTTTCTTAGGCAATACAAATGCCGATGAGGGAAAAACCTTAGTTGAAGTACATAAAGAGCATAATGAAAGGTGCCGGAAACTTATCAATACAGAATATTCTCCTTCCACTATCTACAAATTTGATGCTTCTTTAAAGTTTCTACAAGAGTTTATGAAAAAGGAATTGAATAGAGAAGATATTCCATTGAATAAACTCAATGAGAATTTTATCCGTCAATATGAAACCTACTTAAAGACGGAAAGGGGCTGTAACAACAATTCCACTATTAAACATTTGAAGATATTCAAAAAGGTAATCCGTATTGCTTTGGCTAACGACTGGATACAGAAAGACCCATTTGCAAGCATTAAGTTTCATTTGGATGAGGTACATGTGGATTTTCTTACGATGGATGAATTGAACACCATAATCAACAAAGAACTGCCTAATAAACGCCTTTCACAGGTCAGAGATGTATTTGTGTTTTGTGCTTTTAGTGGGTTGGCATTTGTCGATGTAAAAGGTTTAAGAGAGGAACACATTGTAAAAGATACCAGTGGGCGTATGTGGATTCGTAAACCCCGTGAAAAGACAAATAATATGTGTAATATTCCTTTGCTTCAGGTTCCCCAAATGCTTTTGGAAAAATACAAAGATGATAAAGAGTGCCAGCTACGCGGTCAACTTTTACCTGTTCCAACTAATCAGAAGATGAATGCTTATCTGAAGGAAGTGGCTGATTTGTGCGGAATTAACAAGCGAATCTCAAGCCATGTTGCCCGGCATACGGCGGCGACTTCTGTCTTTTTAGCCAATAAAGTTTCTATGGAAAATGTAGCCAAGATGCTCGGTCATTCTTCTACCCGTATGACACAACATTATGCTCGTGTACTTGACCAAAGCATTGCGGAGGATATGGACAATGTAGATGCTATCTTATCAAAACTAGGAGTGAATAAAAACCTGAAATAGGATAGAATTAATTGACAATCATTATATTTGAGTATAAAAATTCGAACTGTCGTAAAATTTGCGGCAGTTCAAAAAACAATAAATTATGAATAAAGGAGAAATTATAATATATCAAAGCCCTGACGGGAACACCCAATTAGAAGTAAAGTTAGAGGGAGAAACTGTTTGGTTAGACCAATACCAAATGTCGGAACTTTTTAATACTGATAGAACATCCGTATTGAGGCACATTCGGAATATTTATAAATCAGAAGAATTAGACAAAAAAGAAACTTGTGCAAAAATTGCACAAGTTCAAATGGAAGGGGAAAGGAAAGTATCTCGTAATATTTTATACTACAACTTGGATATGATTATTTCTGTGGGTTATAGGGTAAATTCCAAACGAGGTACACAATTCCGTATCTGGGCAAACCAAGTGCTGAAAGACTATCTTGTAAAAGGCTATGTAGTGAATGAAAAAATCAAATTACAGCAGTATGATGATTTGAAACAGACAGTCAAGCTTTTGTCGAATGTTATTCACCAGACAGAACTCTCTGCCGATGAAGCAACAGGATTACTACAAGTAATTACAGATTACACCTACGCTCTTGATACGCTGGATAAGTACGACTACCAGTCACTTGAAATTGATAATACAACAATAAAAGAGCCTTTCCGCGCTACTTATAAGAATGCAATGGAAGCCATAGATGTCCTACGTAAAAAGTTTGGCAGTGGAAAGCTATTCGGTAATGAAAAAGATGAATCTTTCCAAAGCTCTATCAATACCATCTACCAAACCTTCGACGAGAAAGACCTCTATCCGAGTGTTGAGGAGAAAGCAGCCATGTTGTTGTATCTGGTAGTTAAAAATCACTCGTTCAGTGATGGGAATAAGCGGATTGCTGCTTTCCTTTTTCTTTGGTTCTTAGAAAATAATGGGATTCTCTACAAAGCTGATGGCTCGAGACTGATAGAAAACAACACTCTTGTTGCATTAACTCTGATGATTGCCGAAAGCCGTACAGAGGAAAAGGATGTAATGGTTAAAGTAGTTGTGAATTTGATAAACAGGAATAACTAAGTTGATTATGTCCTAATATAGCGGTCGAAAATTTCGACCACAAAATAAAATGGCGGATATTCTCTCGCCATTTTTTATAGACTCCCTTTTTATCTGAATACAAAAATGATAGGAGATAAGAAAACTTCAAGCCCAAGCCCTGACGGGTTTCTTCAAAATTTCTTCCTTTTCTTGCAGAAAAGAGTAAATTTTGAGAAAGGCTTGCCTTATTTCTTATCACCTACCGAAGAATGGTTTATCAGAGAAAAAGGGAAAAAATATTCAATTTGTGAATATTCATTTCCAAGCATTCCGATAACCTTCATCCAGAAGCTTTTGTATATCCGACTCTCGGTAAAGGATTTTCCCTCCCAGCTTACAATAAGGTATTCTCCCTTCGTTTCGATAATCCTGTAAGACACGACGGCTAAGTTTGAGCCTTTCCGATACCTCTTTATCCGTCAGGAAGCGCTCTCCTCCCAATGTTGGTCGATAATTATTTGTCACATTCTCAATACCGTCCAGCATTCGCTCCAATGAGCAAAAAAACGAAGCGACCCATTGATGGTCTTTTGTGATTAAATCATTTTCATTCATATGTTTCTCTCCTTTCTTTTAATTCGTTTATCTTTTTCCCTTTGGGCAATGAGAGGCATTATCTTCTCAATATCTTCGGGTTTATAATACATTTTGTGTCCAATTTGTGTGTAAGGCAGTGTTCCATTATCCCGATAAGTTTGTAGAGATCGTTTGGATATATTCAAAATTGTGCATACATCCTGATTATCTATCCAATCTTGCAACGCCTTATCTTTATGTTTATCACAGATGCTATCCACCTTTCGGGTGAATACATTAAATTTTTCTATCATCTCCTCAAATGTTTGAGCGTCGATATTAATAATTTTCATAACTATATATTTTAAGTTTATAATTTCAGTTTTGCCTCAAATATATAACATGAATAATTATAAAATTCAAATTTTACATGAGGTGGCAGCATGTGGCACTGAATTGGAAGCAAGTGTTTTCAAAGTCATACCAAATTCCTGCCTTTCTCTACGAAGTAAAACAGAAAAAATGATACTTCAATGGATTGAAAGCCGCGTGACGATATAAGTCATCATTTAGGTATAATAAGTCCACTTTAGCCTAAAAGTTCCAACGAGAAAATAGTTAGGAAATCATCATTTACATAGTTCTCTTCGTCTTATTGCAAATCATTGAAATTTGAACCGTTAACCACACAGTTAAAGTCGAAAGTTGTTGCAAGTTATAGCAACAAAATCCGTAAATGCTTGTCAATCAATTATTAGTTCTTTATTTGTTTCGAAATTGACTTCAAATCAGAATGAAATAGGATGTTCAGTTATGAAATAGTAAAAGGCATAACTACTGAAGATAATATCATAACCTGTATTGGAATCAATTCAGAAATAATTAATAAAGCCAATACCGGACTCTGTATTTAATCCGGTACGGGTTTAAATGTCTAACACTTTAAATTATTAAAAAATGAGCTCTAAAAAGAAACAAAAAAAGATTTCAATAGAGGAATATATTGAAACCTATTGTCAGGAGAAACGGATCAGGGGACGGTCTGCAGTGTATGTCAGTCCGGAAACACATCAACGTTTAAAAAGAATCACTTTGCTATTTAAAACAACGCATTATTTAACGACCTCTTCTCTGGCAGATTCCATTATTACCCGGCACATTGAAACGTACAGGGAACTGCTGAATAATTTTCATATGGAAGAGGAACGCAAGTTTTCTGAATCGATGAAAGAAAGAAGACTGGATAAAATAGAGAATGATAGTAAGGAACAGGAATATTACGATGATGAGGAATAGGTATGTTTATCCGAAGACCTATTCTGGGAAAGGTAAGCCTATATATAATTTACGGCTCACTTTTCTAAAGAGAGCATTGCATGCCCGATTTAGCGGAGCGAGGTTATGTTTTGATTGCATCAAAACCCTCGCTTTGGCTGATCGCCAAAGGGAAAAACCACTCCCGCTGGTCGCAGTTTTGGTCTCAGACCATTATTAATAGCTATTAATCCATAGAGAAAAGCAGAGAGAAATTTGAACGCAGACAATCCAAATACTAACAGGAAGAAAGGCGGACGACCCAAAAAGAGTTCCGTCAGCCGGAAGAGCAAGACCATAGGTGTTTGCTTCTCCGAGCCGGAACTTTATGCCATCCGGCACAGGGCAGCTAAAGCCGGGCTTCCTGTTAGTGTGTATTGTCACGATGCGGTTCTCAGCGGTGAAATTAAAGAACCATTGAAAAAAGAAGAATTAGACTTACTTCGGAGCCTATCGAATATGGGAAACAACCTGAACCAACTCACGAAAACAGCTAAGTTTTTAAGCGCAAATAGGCTGGAAAACGAGGCTTTGCCTCTCCTTCAAACTATCAAAAGCGTCATTAATAAACTGTCGGATGATTGGAAAAATAGTAAAAGGAAGAAGCTTTAAAGGGTGCATTTCGTACGTTTTAGACGGCAAAGAAGCAAAAATTTTGGCAAGTGAAGGGGTATTGGAAACCGACACAAAATCCATTATTAATAGCTTTTATATGCAAAGTTTACTTAACCCGAAACTCTCGAAATGCGTCGGGCATATCCCGCTTTCATTTTCTCCTAATGATAAAGAGCGAATGACTGATCACTTTATGGAGCAATTAGCCAAAGAGTATATGCAAGTAATGGGAATCAAGAACACCCAGTACCTTATTGTACGCCACAGCAACACAAGCCATCCACACTGTCATATTGTGTTTAACCGGGTGGATTATAACGGCAAAACTATATCCGATAAGAATGATCGTTACCGGAACGAGAAAGTGTGCAAAAAGCTTAAAGATAAATACAATCTGACTTATGGCACAGGTAAAGAGAACGTCAATGTTCAGAAATTAAAGGGAGCGGAACAGACTAAATATGAAATCTATCATGCAATTAAAGGTGCTTTGCTTAAAACCAAGAATTGGCAGCACTTTGAAGATACGCTCAAACAAAAAGAAATATCCATAGAATACAAGTATAAAGGACAAACCGATGAAATACAGGGTATCTCATTCAGGAAAGGTGAGTATTCTTTCAAGGGTTCAGACGTGGACAGGAAATTCAGTTATTCAAAACTGAATGCCATCCTAAACGATAATAATCATGTTCAGGAACAGCAACGGATAAAAGTTTCAACAGAAGCGAAGAATACAGGCAGTAGTTTTTCGGGTAGCGTTCTGTCGGGAACTGCCGATATTGCATCAGCCGTTGGTAGTCTGTTCGATATTCAGCCATCAAGTAATGATGCAAACGAAGCGGAAGAACTACGTCAACAGGCATTAAAAAAGAAAAAGAAGCCCAAAAGACGCAAGGGAATCAGCTGGTAAAGCGATTATATAACAATTAAAACAGAAAAAACATGAATAAATCTGTATCAAACGATGCCTTATGGGAAAAGTTATCGGAGATTAAAGAAAGAATCAACCAGTATTTAGCGGAACAGAAAGATACTGTTCCCAAGCAAGAACAAGCCGAAATAATGGCTCAACTCTTGGCTAATAAAGACCAAATTGCTGAACTATTTAAGAAAGGTCTGCAAGGGTTGGGATCGCACTGTGATTCTCATTTCAAAGCAATGTATGGCAATATTGAACAGCTGGAAAAAGACAATCAAGGTGTATATAAAGTACTTGTCCATATATGCAAAATACTGAAAAACGCAGAAAAGCAATCCGAAAATAAAGTAGAATCAAAACCAGAACCGGATAAGTCTTTTCTGAATTTCAAGTTTTTCAAGATTAGAAAAACAACTATTTACATTTCTATACTTGGATTACTGGTTTTTATTCTAACTCTATTTAGCATGAAACAGCAGAATGATTATGCAGTATTATACAGTGAATATTACAGGGAAAGCATTGTCATAAGGGAGTTGCAAGAAGAAACGGATAGTTTAAGAAATATGGTTAAACCTGCCACAAAGACAAAGAAGAAATAGTATAGCCTCTTAAGTATATAACCATCGGGGATTATTGGTGTTGGGTGAATATAATCAAGTTAATAATAATTGGAATGATCAATATTACATCGGAGCCATACAGATTGAATGGCTCCGATATAACAATTATTTTCACACCTGTCTTCTCAGTTTATAGCGGCTACCACGAGTTTATTTTATTGCCACAGGTTTTATAATCAAAAGATTGTTATCCACAATTATATCCACTTTAGTGTCAATCCCGAATCCGACTTCGTCGAGCCAAATACCTGTTAAGCGAAGAAAAGGAATGTCTTTTAATCCGTTTCCACTGTTTTTACAGGTAACCGACTGTGAGGATACTTTCAAACGGCGTAAATGAACGACCGATTTACCGGTTCTGCTTTTTACCAGTTTCGCTTTGTGGGGTTTTCGGGAATTCTTTTTATAGTTGTCCATAAGATACGTTCCATGTTAACCCGAATTTAAAATCAGGTCAGATAAATACTAAAAAATAACTCATTGATTACCTGTAATTATATAAGCTTATTCATTCCGTATGTGTGGCACAGAATAAATAAAAACAGGAACGTGGAGCAAAGATATAACTTCTGTAAAAATGTTAAAACTAATCGAAGAATTTTTCGTAGTTTTGTATTTCAAGATTCTATAGATCAAATCAATGAAAAATTCTATTGCATATCTGCCCAAAGACAAACAGCAAGAACTTAATTTTCTTGTTAATGAGGTATTGAAACGTTTACCTCAAACGGAGTATATCATTTTATATGGTAGCTATGCAAGAGATAATTATGTGCGCAGAGGAATAAGGGTAGAACCGGATGGTGTACCAACGGTGAAAATATCTGATTATGATATACTGGTACTCACCAGCAGTATCAACAGCAAAAAAGCAGAAACCGTTTTAGATAATGTTGAAGATATCTTTTTTGCCGGAAAAGACTTTGATCGAGATACACCTGTTCAGTTTATCAACGACGATATAAAAAACTTCAATAAGTTTATAGAGGAGGGCAGGTATTTTTATACGCAGATTAAGGAAGAGGGAATCATACTCTATAATAGCGGTAAGTACAAACTTGCACGAAGAAGAAAACTTAATTTTGATGAAATTAAAGAACAGGCTCAGGAGTATTTTGATGAGAAGTTTGAAAGTGCTGAAAGAAAATTTGAAATTGCGAAAATTACTCTTGATAAAGAATGGTACAAGGATTCTATATTTAATCTCCATCAAGCCTGTGAAAACTATTATTATGCAATCCGATTGAGTTTTACTCTACGTAATAATAAACAGCATAATCTTTCAAAACTCTCTGCTTCCGTTAGAAAATATTCTGAAGATCTGAAAGATGTTTTCCCACAGGATACGCCGGAAGAGAAAAGACTGTTTACTCTACTGAAAGCTGCTTATGTGGATGCACGGTATAATCCGCATTTTTTGGTTACGAAGGAGGATATTGATATGCTGATTCCCAAAGTGGAATTATTGAGAGATATTACTATTAGGATTTGTAAGAAAAGGATTAAGAGATATGGGGGAATAAAAACATATTAACTATTTTGTTTATTAAATATAAAATGCTTTATTGAGATTTACAGAAAGAGTGTTAGTATTGGAAAAAATGAAGATTTTTCTGATTTTATCTTTTATATTAGAATTTATCTTTTGCTTGCATTTAAAATAATTAACTTTGCATGCTAAGATTTTGTTTGTAACAGTAAATGTATAATCTTTTGAGAAACAAGTATTTAGGAATTGATATATTCAGTGGCATCGGAGGTCTAAGTCTTGGAGCTCTAAATGCTGGCATTAATGTATGTCTCGCTATTGAAAAAGACAAACATGCTGTAAAAACATTTAAAAAGAATCATCCCAAGACAGATATAATATGTGCTGATATAAGGGATATAGAGCCTACAAAATTGATAAAGGAGACCCCATTTATCATATTTGGTGGACCACCCTGCCAAGGTTTTTCAGTCTCTAATAGACAAACTAGAACTATTGATAATGAAAACAATAGCTTATTCCATGAATTCTTGCGATTTGTAAAAGAACTTAGCCCAACTTGGTTTCTATTTGAAAATGTCGAAGGCATAACATCTTTCAATAAAGGAGAGACATTAAAGTATATAATTGAACAATTTGAAGAATTAGGGTATAAAACAAGTCATACTGTTTTATATGCATCTGATTATGGCGTTCCTCAACATAGAAACAGGTTTTTTATTGTTGGAAATAAGCAAAATATTGAATTTGAATTTCCCGAAAAATTTGAGGACATGGTAACATTAGAGGAAGCGATAAATGATTTACCATTATTGGACAATGGAGCTAATATAGATTCTTTACCATATAGAAAAGATGTTAAAGTTAGTTCTTACGCTCTTTTAATGAGGAACAATAGCCCTCATTCAACTCAAAATTATGTTTCAAAAAATGCGGACTATATTATAGAGAGATATAAATACATTCAACAAGGACAAAACTGGCGAGCCATCCCAGAGCATCTAATGAGTAATTATAAAAACAAGAATAATTGTCATAGTGGGATTTATAAAAGACTTGACTTAAAGAAACCTTCTGTTGTAATATCTAATTATAGAAAAAACATGCTTATACATCCGATACAAGATAGAGGATTATCTGTTCGTGAAGCAGCAAGAATACAAAGCTTTCCTGACAACTTCATTTTTGAAGGGACGATTCATTATATACAACAACATATAGGTAATGCTGTTCCCCCATTGTTGGCAGAAGCTATATTTAAACAAATTTTACGCTATTAAAAACATGAATATTGAGGCTCAATTTAAAAATATAGATAATTTTTCGGGTTTTCCTAATGAAGATTATGGAAGTTTATATCTACAGCTAGCTAAGACTTTCAAAGACAAAATACACCCTGAAATTAAAACAAAAATATTAGAAATCGAAAAAGAAGGATATTATAATAACCACGGAATTGAGCATATAAATATGGTTATTGATAGGGCTTCGAAAATAATCGACACATTTACTGAGAATGAAAGTACTTTTTCTCTTTCTACTTATGAACTCTTTATTCTTCTAATTAGTATTCATTTACATGATGCAGGTCATCTAATCGGTAAGAGAAAAGAACATGCTAATAAAGTCCATGAAATGCTTTCTAGGTATTGTGGAAAAATGTTAACTGCAGCAGAAAGAAGAACTATTGGAGATATAGCTAAAGCTCACGGAGGAAAAGACGATCCTATCGGAAAACTAGTAGATGAGCATATTTCAGGATTTGAAATTCGCACTCAATTACTAGCAGGGATATTAAGATTAGCTGATGAATTGGCAGAAGACAAGACTCGTGCATCTTTAGGATTATTAGAACTTGAGGATGATTCTAAGGATGAACCAAATACACATCTTGATAAATGTAGTGAAGTTTTTCATCGTTTTTCGGAGAGTTTGGATTCCATACGTGTACAAGGCAATGAAATCAAAATATCATTTTGTGTAAATAAGAGATTGTTGAATAGAGTCTTTGAAAAAAAGAAAGAGGATGGTAGTATTGAAGAGACATTTCTTTTAGACGAGATTTACTCAAGAACATATAAAACATTTTTAGAAACATTATATTGCAACAGATTTTTTCCTTCTAAATCCAGGTTTAATGTAGTCAAAATTAAAATAGATTTATTAGGAGAATATGATGAAACGTTCAGAACTATTTCGTATGAGTTAATTGAAAAAGGCTATCCATCTACTGAAAGTATGAATTCTTTAATTCATGAACAGATAAAGGATGGAGAAAATGTATTGGATGGTGTGTATTTTGCAAGAATAATAAATGAAGAAAAGCATGAAAAAGAATCCGTTTGAAGTTAATACACCAGAAGGTATTTCTGCTCAAGACGCCTATGATTTATTTGTAGATGTTTTTTCTGATTTTTATCAAGTACCAAGAATAGGACATACCTTCCTGAATGGTTCCCGTGGTTCTGGTAAAAGCATGATGTTTCGATATATGATGCCAGATTGTCAAATATTGAAAGGTAAGAAGGCTTTAAAAGAACTTGATTATTTCGCACTATATGTTCCTATTAAGTTGACAGATATAAATTATCCAGAGCTGGAAAAGCTAAAAACAAATGCCGTTACCTATTTCAATGAACATTTATTGACTTCATATATCGCAATAAAATGCTTTAGTGATATACTAAAATACAAAGAAGAATTAAATTCATCTGTTGACTCATTAAATCAGTATTTTAAAGAAGTTTTCTTATGGCGCGTTGAAATATCGGGGCACGATATATCTAAATACAATACTCATTTTAATGATGGGGTTTCATGTGTTCAAGAGATAATAAAAATACTCGATATGATGTTTATAGAATGTAAGAAATATTGCAGAGACATCATCTGTGAGCGAGACATAGCTACTTCCTATAATAAATCATTATCGACCTATATCGATTTTTTATATCCTGTTTTGCTTGAATTAAAACAACTACCATTCATGCCAATAGAAAAACCTATATATATACTGATTGATGATGCAGGATACTTAAACAAAATTCAAACAGAAATATTAAACACATGGGTTTCATATAGAACTTCCCAAGAGGTTAGTTTAAAAATATCTACACAATTTGATTATAAAAGCTTTAGAACCGTAACAAATAAAACAATAGATGTTCCGCATGATTATTCCCAAGTTGACATAAATTCAATCTATACAAGCAACAAAGATAATTACTATAGTAGAATAGATGATATTGTCCAAAGACGATTAAAAAAATATCTCGAATTAAATATTACTTCTTATGATTTCTTTCCTCCATACCAAAAACAACTAAACGCTATAGAAAAAATTGCGACAGAACTGAAAGCAAAATATCATGATCCTGAAAAACCATATACAGCCAGTGATGCAGCAAGAAGATATGCCTCATCTGAATTTTTAAAAGACCTTATTAAAAGACGCTCAAGTACAAACTTTAGCTATGCGGGATTTGATAATCTTGTGGCAATATCTTCGGGCATTGTCAGGCATTTTTTAGAGCCAGCATCAAAGATGTTTGCTAAAATGTTAGCTCAAGGAATTACAGAAATAACAAGTATCCCGCCCACTGTACAAGATGAAGTAATACAAGATTTTTCCGAAAGTTTTTTATCCAGTGAATTTAATAAGATTCGTGACAGTTTAGATAAAGTAGTAAGCGAAGACAGATTAAGTAAAGCGGATAAATTACATAATCTAATTACAGGTTTAGGTGGATTATTCCATTCAATATTTGTTTCTGATAAGTCCGAGCGAGTCGTTTTCTCTGTTGCAGTAACCGATATTCCAAGTGAAGAACTTAAAGAAATATTGCATTTAGCTGTTCAATATGGATACCTTCATCAAAGTAGTATTAGAAACAAACAAGGCACAGGGAAATGTGTTTTATATGTATTAAGTAGAACTTTAGCCCCTTATTTTAAGATTGAGCCAAAAGGTTTTAAGGGATATCAATTTATGAATAGTGAAACCCTTAGAATAAGCCTTTATGACCCTCAAAAATTTATAAAAATGGTTGCTCCATCTATTGACATAGCAAATAATTACGAACAATTAAGTATATTTCAAGATGAAAATAGACAAGAATAATATAATTCACGAATTAGGCAAAATAGATTTGTTTATTTGTGCATCCGGATTTGAGTCACGTTCTATATCTTTTGCTTTATTGCTAAATGCAGTACAAATAAGAGATTCTATAATCTTTCATCAGCAAGAGAATTATTCAACATCAGAAAAGAATAGAGACTTAATTAAAAATCATTTGTCTAATCTAAATATAATTGAATTTCCAAAGAATAAGCCTTTTGATACTTTTGAAATTTTCATTGAAAATATAGAAAACTATATTAAACAAACATTTGAAAATGAAAAACTCGAGATAGTCGTTGATATAACCGCTTTCACGAGGGAGACTCTCTTAATATTGCTTCGAGCACTAACTATACCCCATATAATAGAATATACCAATATTAAGTTAATTTATATGCCTGCGCAAAGTTATCAAGAAGAGTGGATGACAAAAGGCGTTCGGGAAATTAGACCAATTCTTGGATATTCGGGTTTACTATCTCCAAGTAAACCTTCTTTATTAGTTATGCTTATAGGTTTTGAAGAAGAAAGAATGCGTACTGTAATTGACATATTTGAGCCTTTTAATATTCTGTTAGGAAAACCATGTCGGGAAAGTTCAATAAATGAAGGATTATTTACTATTAGTGAAAGAAAATATGATGATTTAAAATCTGAATACGAACATTTATTGATAGATGATGGATTTACTTTTTCTTGTCAAGATATTCAAAAAACAAAAAATGTAATATTAGATATATATAATAAATATAGCGGCAATTATAATATTATCATTGCCCCCTTAAATAATAAAATATCAACCATAGGAGTTGCTTTTGCCGCCTTGAAAGAAGAAGGAATTCAAGTATGCTACCCTTCTGCAAATCAATATAATATTGAAAATTATTCTACCCCTTCTGATTTTTTCTGCTTGTATGATGTAAAACAATATCTATAAGTCTTGGGGCGGTTGGCGTTTCCTAAATTTATTTTTCATTATACACTTTCGATTACAATGACAAATGAAAATGTGACTTTATTTAATTGAAAAACGTTGTAAAAGACGCCATACAAGTATGTACAAAAATAAATGATGAAAATTTTAATAGTGAATATAACAGGTTAATTAGTGAAATTCAAAATCCCAGCTTGAAAGAAGTAAGAATAATAACCTCTGAATCAAAGTGATGTATTTGAAAAAATATGGAATTAAAATTAGGATAATTCCGGCATCTGAATTTCTGTTAAGTTAGTTCAATACAAAAAGTTGAAAATGGATAATTTCGAAGAATACCTGCGACAAGGCGAACCAAATAAAGCTGAAAAAGCCGAAGTCTGGAAAACTGCTATAGGACTACAACAAGTAGACGGTTTAAAACCTTCTGAATATCTCATCTCAGCAGCTAAAAAAAATATTGAAGGCGATATTACCATTGAAGAAGTACAACAGCTTATTAAAAGCTACTACAAGTCAAAGACGATTCGTATAAATGATACGGACGGCACAGAAGAAGCAGATAAAGTCTCAGCTAATATTGCCAAACTATTAAGTGAACGTTCCTTTGCATTTACTGTAGCTGGATTTACGGCTGTACACCGACGTATATTTGATGGCGTATTAAAGTTTGCGGGTAAAATTCGTGACTATAATATTACTAAAAAAGAGTGGGTACTTCTTGGAGATACTGTTCTTTATGTGTCTGCATCTGATCTTCGTAAAGCTATTGAATACGATATTGAACAAGAAAAGCAATTCAACTACCGAGGCTTAAACATGGAGCTAGTTGTAAATCATATCGCAAAGTTTGTATCAGGTTTATGGCAAATACATCCATTTGGTGAAGGAAATACACGGACAGTTGCCGTCTTCACTATCCAATACTTACGATCAATGGGTTTTAATGTCGAAAATGATCTTTTTGCAGATCATTCATGGTACTTCCGAAACGCCTTGGTGAGAGCCAATTATCAAAACATACAGAACGGAGTTACTCGCAACCCGGAATATTTGGAACGTTTCTTTCGTAACCTTCTTCTGGGTGAAAAGAATGAATTAAGAAATAGAGATATGCTCGTACGGTTTACTGACACTGTAAATGACACTGTAAAATCAAAGAATGACACTGTAAATGACACTGTATTTAGTTTAATAAAGCAAAATAGTAAAATAACGGCAAGACAAATCAGTGAAAGTTTGAATATAAGTTTAAGCACTGCAAAACGAAGAATAAAAGAACTTAAGGAAAAGAAAATAATAAAACGCATAGGAAGCGACAAAACAGGTTATTGGAAAATAAACGATAAATAGAGTAGTTGGCATAATACGCAAACACATCTTTCATTATATTGAAAGATTTCTTTTATTTGTATTAAAAGATGTGTTCCGATAATTCAAACTGAAAAGAAAAAATTATCCATCAACAAGATAAATCTCTAAATCAAAAAATATATCTTTGCACTATCCACTCAGCAAAGCGATGCAAAACGAAGTGTTAAAATCGTGACTTATTCGTGACCCTAACGATTTTTCAAATTTGCAAAACAAAGATATTCAGACGGTTAAACAGTAGGTTCTACTGCCTTCAGTCGCTTTGATTAAAGTTAAAATTCCAAGGGACTTATTTCATTGTAAAATTAATACTTTGTTTTCTTTTCTGATCCTAACGTACAATGCGATTGC
The DNA here is from genome assembly GCA_002381645.1 of Bacteroidales bacterium UBA4116. Lineage (GTDB taxonomy): Bacteria > Bacteroidota > Bacteroidia > Bacteroidales > Tannerellaceae > DFXE01. The sequence continues at coordinate 62,542 of DFXE01000025.1, read as the reverse complement.
GTTAAGTATACTGAATATAATCATTGTGATATATAAATTAAAGATAAGTGGGATAAGGATTATTTCTACTATAACAACTATATAGTTAGGGTGTTTTATATACTTGTATGGGCCTTTATTTATTAACGGATAGCTGGGAATGCGAAAAATTTTTGTGTTCCAGAATTTTCCTAATGAGAATATTACCCATCCTTTGAAGACAAGAAGTAGAAAGTAAAGTATAAGGAGAGATATATTATAATATCCTGTTGATGTAAAGATGTATTCTATGATTAAAGATATAAAAAATAACGTATGCATTATCACAATATAATGATAATGCTTTTGACCATATTCTACTGCCCCATGCTGCAAAAGCCATTGCTCGTTTCTTTTGGAAAGTAATAATTCGCCAAGTCGCAAAAGAATTAAAAACGTAATGAATAATGTAAATACCATATGTTTTTAGTTCATTTTAAGCAAGACCATTTCACTTGAAAACCCTGGACCCATAGACATCATAAGACCATACCCTTCCTTGTATCCATGAGCTAAGAATCTTTCAAGAACATATATAACGGTAGAACTCGACATATTACCATATTCTCTCATCACTTCTCTGGACTTTTGCAAAAAGTCACCTTCGGCAGCCAAAGCTTCTTCGTAGGCTCCCAATACTTTTTTACCTCCCGGATGAAAAATGAAATTTTTGATATCCGATAATTCCAGATCATATTTGTACAGAAATGAATGTACATCATTCCTTACATTACCGGCAATTAAGGTCGGAATTCCGGGTGAAAACAATACTTTAAAACCGTTATCAGTAAAGTCCCATCCCATAATATCCAATGTGTCATAATAAAGTTTACTTTCGCTTGCTATGAAATTTATTTGTTTATTATTGTTCATATTGAAACTATCCCCTTTAATCAGGCAGGCGGCTACACCATCCGAAAACAAACTTGAACCAATAAAATTACTCTTACTATAGTCATTGAGTAAAAAGGTTAGGGAACATAATTCCACGGTAACTAGTAATACTACGGCGCTAGAATTTGCCTTAGCCAATGTACAGGCTTTGGCAAAGCCTGATACTCCACCGCCGCATCCCAATCCAAATACCGACATGCGATTAACACGCGGATTCAATTTCATCTTATTAATTATCAGTGCGTCGAGACTGGGAGTAGCAAGTCCCGTAGTAGAGATAAATACAATATCCGTTATCTCATCTTGTGAAATACGGGCGAGAGATATGCATTCTTCAATGGCTTTGACTGAATATTCAAGCGCAAGCTGTATAAATTCACGGTTTTGTTCTTCAAATGTGTGTAACTTTAAATAATAATCAAGAGGTTTGCACATGTTGCGGGTTTGTATCTCTGTGTTATCAAAAGCTGGGAGCATTTTACAAACATCCGGAAAAGTTGAAGTAAATATATTTTTTGCAATTCCTTTAACAGCTTGTTGTGAAGTTTTATAAGGGAAATCTATTTTGGAAACACTAATTAATGAAGGCATTGTGATTTGCTTTTATTTAATACAATTCTTCTGATTAATCAATAAATGAACTTATTGATTAACTGCTATATAACACTTTGTGTAGATAATTGTTTATACAGTTGAATTATATTCCTTAGTAATATTGCCTTCATTGTCCGCCTTTTTATATATCGGATAATTAGTCACCTAGGGAATAAGGACTTAAATTATATTACATTGTTATTTTTAAGAGAGACTACCGGGCCTTAAAATGCTTCATAGTTCCCAAGGCAAATCCAATTCCAGCACGAATAAAATATTGATGATGGCCGTGGAAGGCGTCGAATTCGTATCCGGTTTTTATAAAAAAGATTTTATAATCCACATAGAGATTAGGAGTTATAACTAATGTGTTTTTATATCCTTTGCTGAAATTGAAAAGGTATCCGGCATCGATACCCAGGGAAACCACAAAAGGGGATTCATAAAAAAGTTTGTCGCTTAAATAGGTGGACAGTTGAATGGGTTTTAGCTGTAAACCACTCAATTTAGCTGTGCCTCTTGTAGTATATTCGATTCCACTTAAATTAAAAAGGTGAAGCGGATTATGTTTGGTAAAGGTGGGAAGCGCTGCATTTATGAAGAACTGGCCTTTAGATTCAACGACATATTGTCCCCCGATGCCCAATACCTGGCTATGGATCGGAGAGTAAAATGCTATAAATAATAAAAAAATAATTATTTTCTTCAAAGGAATATTTTAATTTGATATACTAAATACAGTTTATGCAAATATAATGTTTATAGTTTAACATTTCTGATGTATTCTGGAGTAAAGTTTTTTGTTCCTTTTAGTTTTAACGATTATATTTTTGACAGATAAATGAATAGATTATTCTTGATCTTTTTAAATTTGTAGGTGCTTACAGGCAAGAACAAATTTTTTTTTGTTTTAGTATAATAAAAACTCTAATCTAAAATAGTATGGAAAAAGCGGTAAGATTTATTTGTATGATCCCAGTTTTATTTTTTATGTTTGGCTGTCATCCTGTTTCTGATATTGATAAGCCAAACGGTTGGTATCATTTAAGTGAAGATGCGGAAAATATTGAAGGTGATCCAATTGTAACAGTGAAAGATTTTTTATTCCTTCGGTTGGATTCTGGAATGCTCAATAACACAAATAAGTATTTGTATGAAATAACAGGTATTATCAAGAAGGAAAAAAGGAAAACTTTTGCTGATGCAACGGAGAAATCTATAGGCAGAAAGATTGGTTTCTTCTATAATGGTAAAATACTTTGTGCCCCAAGTCCGAATATGCGGCTGGAAAACGGAGCTTTTTCCGTAAGTCTTTCCGGATATGACCAAACAGAAGCTTATATGATTTATAAAGAATTACGGGAAGAAATGACTGGTTATCTGGATTCAGGTTCATCTCTTACAGCAGAAGAAATGCATCGGTTTGATAGTTTGTATATTGCCTGGAAAAACAATTACCGGACGAATCCCATTACTCAAGTTAGCAGTAACACTAACGATGCCCGGCAACTTGAGCAATACCCGCAATTGCTCGAAATGGGAAAAAAAATCATACCTTGCATTATTACCCGGCTGCCTGTCAGAAATGACTTTTTTGCACTTACGTTATATGATGATTTACAAGATATAGATAGTCTGAAATGTTTTGATTATTCAAAAGGTGAGCAGTACCGTGTACAAATGACTTTGAAAAAATACATTGAAGCTAAAACAGGTAAAAAGAAGAAGGAATTTTCTTCAGATATTGAGAAGATTCAGGCGATAAAAGAACTTAGTGCTAAATATGGAGGCGAAGATGATCCAGCTTACACAGATGCAGAAAGAGATTCTATTTTTCTGGATACCGATTATGAGATTATGGAAGATATTCTGAAAATGTTTTCATCCGGTTTGAATGAATGAGAATAGGTTATCAAAATTAACAACTGGAGAAGTGATTGACCCTGTATCAATTGCATTAAAAAATTAATACATTTGTCGTTGCGTGAAGACAAATGATATGAAATTAATAATTGTTTTACTTGTTTTAATGTTGTCTTTCTGTACTGTTTTCTCTCAGGGAATTCCTGAAGAAAATCGTATACATGTAGGTGATATACCGTTCGATGGGGCTACGGATGATGCCAGCTTTGAAATATGTAATGAAATGAATGTCTTACCCTATAATACCCGGTATGGTATGTATATAGAAGGAGAAAGATATGGAGTGTTGCAATATTTCAGAGAAAAATATACAATAGAACCCATAAATGGGCAGACAGGATATATTACCATTCGTTTTCTGGTTAACTGTAGGGGAGAGACCGATCGTTTTCGCATTTATGAAATGGATAACAATATGAAAGAAACTACTTTTGAGCCTATAATCTCGCAAACCTTATTACAACTGACCAAAAAATTGAAAGGATGGAAAATACAATTTCCTGATAAGCTCCTACATACAGGTGGATTACCTGTAAATTATGTTTCCGAACATCCTCAGTTGTATGATTATTATCAATATTTACTTTTTAAAATAAAAGACGGGCAAATAGAAACAATCCTACCATGATCAAACTTTTTATTCCTTTTCTATTATTCCTGTCATTACCTATATTTTCCCAGGTCAATTGCGAAGCCCTTTTTGAAAAGGGAACACCCTGTTATGAGGCATGTGTGAGGGTGTATGAAGGAACCAATCCTGTAAAAAGCAGACCTCAGGGTTCGAATGAATCCATAAACGGGCTCGACTCTGCTCTTTCACTTTGTCCCACTTTTGCAGATTTATATTATATGAGAGCTATACCCTATCTCAAAAGAGGTGAGTTTATAACATGGAAAAAAATCATAGATAAAGCGGTTGAAAACGACAGTATTATGTATCTGGGCTATCGTGGAGGTGCAAGATTTATGTTTTTAAGGGATTATGTAGGGGCAATTAAAGATATAGAAGATTTAAAACGCATGGGTGACTGGGATATCGGAACTATCTATAACGGTGAATACCATCTGGAAGTAATAAGGGCATTAAGTTACAGGGGAATAGGAGATACGCTGAAAGCTGTTAGTATGCTTCAAAGCCATATCGATACCTATCCGGTAACCGGAAATTATGATTATTATCATCTTGGAGTCATGCTGTATCAACTAAAGAAATATGATGAAGCCGAAAAAGCATTCAAAAAACAACTGTTGGTAAGAGATTACTATGCTGATACTTACTATTATCTCGCTTTAATTTGCTGGGAACAGGAAGAGCTACAGGAATATTATTCTAATCTCCAAAAAGCTATCCTTTTTTATAAAGAAGGGAAATGTATAAGGGGCCGGGATAGTTTTATGGATTATCCCGATAAAATATATTTAAGTCAAATGGAGGAAAAGTTGTTTAAATAATGCATAGATATCGTATAGAAATAACATTTACCATATATTTGCTGTATAACTTTATCAATATACAATGGAAACACACAAAAAGAAAGGCATTCGTTTAATGTCGCTTGATGCACTTCGTGGTTTTGACATGTTATTTATTATGGGTTTATCCGCATGGATTGTATCTTTAGGTAATCTGTTCCCTGATTCAACAGCGATGGCCTGGCTATCCCGACAGATGAGCCATGTGGAATGGCATGGATTAACTCATCACGATACGATATTTCCTCTTTTTCTTTTTGTGGCCGGCATCTCATTTCCCTTTTCTTTAGTGAAACAGAGGAGCAAAGGCAGAACAACAGGTGAAATATACTTTAAAATTATTAAACGCGGCATTGTACTGGTGCTGTTGGGATTTGTTTATAACGGAATATTCAGGCTTGATTTTGATACCATGCGATATGCAAGTGTTTTAGGAAGGATTGGATTGGCGTGGATGTTTTCTGCTCTTTTATTTGTCCGTTTTAAAACAAAAATCAACATACTTATTTCATGGGTTATTCTGATAGGCTATTGGTTGGTTTTATGGTTGCTCCCCGATACGACCGATCCTTATTCATTTGAGAACAACCTGGTGGGTAGTGTCGACAGGCTTTTGCTCCCCGGTCGTTTAAATGACAAAATATTCGATCCGGAAGGTATTCTTAGCACAACTCCTGCGATTGTTACCGCTATGTTGGGAATGTTTACCGGCCAGTTGGTTCAACTGACGGACGAAAAATGTACGGGTAACAAAAAAGTATTTTATATGCTTATCGCTTCTGTTATACTTATTCTTATCGGATGGGTATGGAGTTATGTGTTTCCGATTAATAAAAAACTTTGGAGTAGCTCTTTTGTGTGTATCGTAGCAGGTTATTCTTTATTGATGTTTGCTTTATTTTATTATGTCATTGATGTAAAAGGATTTTCCGGGTGGTCTTTTTTCTTCCGGGTGGTAGGACTGAATTCAATCACCATTTATTTAGCACAGCGAATAGTAAATTTTGGTCAGATTTCTAATTTCTTTTTCGGAGGTTTAGCCTCTAAATTCCCTGAAGATGTAGCTTCATTAATTAATGCTACCGGTTATATTGCCGTTTGTTGGCTGTTTCTTTATTTCTTATATAAACAGAAGATTTTTTTAAAGGTCTGATCTGGTTTACTATTGTTACACATAAGCTTGATTCCTATTGATTGGGTTTAAAGGTTAATTTACTTAATAATATATGCATGACGAATAAGTTTATCATTGCAAAAATGAAAAGGAAAAGAGTTATCAAGCATAATGGAAATTGAACGTCCATATTATATGTAGTAAATATACTATTTTTTCATATAAAGCATTTTAGCTGAATGTATTCTTATTATCTGAATCATTACTTTTGTAAACATATAGGAAATAATATGAAAAAAGTATTCCCGAAATTACATACCGAAAGGTTGAATTTAATTGAAATAACGCAATCTCACCTCCGAGACTATTATGAAATATTTAAGGAAGAGAAAGTAACTAAATACTATAATATTATGCCTTTTGGGCAAATAGAAGATGCCCGGAAGTATATAGACTGGTTTCAATCAAGATACAAAGAAGGTTTGGGAATCCGTTGGGGGATACAGATAAAAGGAGATAACAGGATTATTGGAACTGCAGGATTCAATAATTTTCAAATCAATCATCGATCTAATATCGGATATGACCTCCATTGCAATTACTGGAAGAAAGGCTTTGTCACTGAAGCATTATCCCAAATAGTCGATTATGGTTTCAATGAGATTGGTGTGAACAGAATAGAGGCAGAAGTTATGCAGGGAAATGTAGCATCTGAAAGGGTGCTTCAAAAATTAGGTTTCTGTAGGGAAGGAATATTAAGAGATTGGGCATATTGGAATAACAAGCATTATGATATGACTATGTTTTCTTTATTGAAGAAAGATTATCAAAGTTTGCTTGCAACAGGAAAATAATATGGAAATAATAATCAGGGAATTAAAACCGGAAGAAACGGATAAGCTTGAAGATTTATTATATGAGGCTATTTATCAGCCGGACGAGAATAATCCGATATCCCGAAGTGTTTTGGAGATACCGGAAGTCAATGTATATATAAAAGACTTCGGTAAGATGAAAGACGATTATTGCCTGGTTGCAGATTTAGGCGGGAAGATTATCGGTGGTGTCTGGGTAAGGGTATTGTCGGGTGAAATAAAAGGATATGGGAATATAGACGACCAAACGCCGGAATTTGCCATATCACTTTACAAAGAATACAGGAATAAAGGGATTGGGAGCCGTTTGATGACAGCAATGATCAATTATCTTAGAGAAAGAGGATACAGCCGGGCATCGTTAAATGTAAAAAAAGCCAACTATGCCGTGAAACTTTACCGGAAAAAAGGATTTGAAATAATCGGAGAAGATGATGAAGATTATATGATGTTATTAAATTTGGAATAAAACACAATTGTCCCTATTCGGTGTAGATAAGATGAACCTGTAGGTTTTACCGATGAAAAGTAGGGTATTTATTATTAAAACGAAAACCGATACCTAACATTAAAAAGTTGGGGTCATGGAAATTGCTGAGGCTGTAACCAACATGAAGGAATGAATTCCGTGTAAGTTCTATTTTAAGTGCAAGTATCTGGTAAAATGATTTCAGATCGCCCCCCCCGTGCAAAACGTTAGCCCCTAATCCGATCCCTACTGTAAAATAAGGCATGACATATTCTCCCCTTCCGGATAGCCCAAGCGCTAATTGTTTGTTTAATGGCGGCTTAAAAAACTGCTGTTCAGTGCCGATTATATAATCCTCTGTATATACATTGGCGCTACCGTCGTAAAATCCGTCCAGTGATATTCCAACACGTAACTTATAACCCAGATTATACATAGGTGCAAAGTTAAAGCCGAATACGGTATATGCGTTGGGTGAAGCAACCTGCTCGTCGCCGAAGACCACCCCTTTACGTCGCCACGACCCGAATAAAACCAGGTCATAACTGATGTGTCGGGGGAAATAAGGAATAGCAAGCCGGTAAGCCGGCTTGATGAAAAAGTCACTTTTCCTGTTAAAATTATAAGCTATTCCTACTTTAAATGCAGTCGTGTTCAGTCCGGCATTCGGGAACTTCGTATTGCCGTTGGAGAAATGAGTCAGGTCAAATCCTGTAGTCAGGTCGAATTGATTTGAAAGTATCCAGTTCAGATAAAAATTGAGGTTGATATAAGCATTCAGCTTTGATCCGATTATTTTATTGTAGGAATTATAATTGTAGTCATAAGGTTCCCAGCCTGCCGACATTCCGAAATTCCATTCGTAATTAAGCGATAGCCGGGGGGTAAAGTTAACAATACGTGCTCCCTGGAAAAGATAAAAAGCGATCGGACTTCCCAATTCCTGATGATTATTGAAGGAATAGTAGGCTAATCCGGCTCCCTGGTAAGCTCTCCCGTAGATACGGTCGGGGTAGGTGTCCGGCTGAGGCTGGAATGAGTATTTCAGATGACTTGATATTGTTTTACGGATAGGCCTCCAATCCCTGTTATCACCTTTCAGGAAATCATTCGTAGGAAAGATACAACCCGGACGTACTTCCAGTGAAAAACGGTGAATATATCCATCCGACGGGCGGTAAAAGTCTGTTGCTGAATTAATGGTATCTGTATATTCCTGTGCTAAGATTTGTTCGGAAAAGAAAAGAACAAGCCCTGCCAGAATTGTTATTTTCCATATCCGTATATTATTTTCCATATCCGCACTGTTTTCATCGTAGAGCATAAATCGCAAAAATAGCATAACTTTTAAAAGGGTGTGGCATATTTGCTGTTTATTTAGCATTCGGCTATCCAAAATCAACATATTGCCTATCTCCGGTCAATGATATGGCTAATGGATAAACGTATAGAATTAGATTGACTGTTTTGGACAACTTTTTATAATCTCTTTGTTTTACTTTTGTGACAGGTCGTCTTCCTATAATCCGTATTTCCTTAAAAACAAATAAAACTAAATGAATAGATAATGGCTAAAATTACAGAGATCATGCTTTTGCAACAAGCGGAACAAACAGCATTAATAATTGAAAAACAAGGTGAAATGAGCACTTTTGGTCAAATGATAGGTGAAAGCTTTTCAAAAATAGATGCTTACCTGAAAGATCATAATGAACTGCCATCCGACGTTCCGTTTGTAGAATATCCGGCGTATGAACAGATGACCGAGCACAATATCGGGATGAGAATTGGTTTTTATATTACAAACTCCCTACCGGCTAAAGGGGATATACAAAACGTAATTATTCCATGCAGGAAGGTTATAGCGTGTCTTCATAAAGGAATCTATGATGAACTCGCTAAACTATACAACGAAATGAATGAATATATCCGGCAGAAAGGATACGAATCTACCGGTACAAGTATTGAGCATTATTATACAGGTCCGGAAGTTCCAGAAGCAGAACAGGTGACCCGTGTAGTGATGCCGCTCAAGTAAAATCCCCGGCTCGACACAAGAATGGTTATGGTGGAATATGATAATAATACCGGCTTTTGTTAACTCTCTTTATATTCCGCTTGTTTTCTCTTAGGAAGTTTCTTAATAACCTCATCTACCGAATGCCCGATAAGTTCGATAATGACATGATCGGGTACGTCACTTTCGAGTACAATCCGGTGCCATAGTAGCGTAGTAGGTACATGACCGGGGGTAATTCCGTTATATTTCTCACGAAGTTCAAGGGTATAATCAGGGTCACATTTCAGGTCTGCCCTGAAAATACCGTCTTTGGGTTGTATGGATACCATACAAAACATTTTTTCCATTACTTTGAATGCAACTATATTCGGATCGATAAAAGGAGTCGATTCAGTGGCTCCCTTTACTTGCAGACAATGTTCCCTGAATTCTTCTATGTTCATTTTTTATTTATTGAGTTGTTTGTAATTATTATCATTTTATTAATCCTGCAATATACACTGTTGATTTGATTTAATATTGGGTTTTAATTCATAAATTCTTCATAATTGAATTTTTAAACAATAAAAAATAATTTTCAGGGTTTTAATAATTACTCGTGTCCAATAGAATGTGTATATGGTACGGATTAATGAATTTTTTTATTAGTATGCTTTTTTAATAATAGGTTTAATATCATGTCAGGAAGACGATACGCATACATACGTCCCTTATCCTACTGGGGTGACTATTGGGCTATAAACTAATCATCGGTACTTTTGCAGCTTATGAAATTAGTTGTTTTGACAGACAATAATACATATATCGATCAATATTATATAGGCGAGCCTGCTTTATCTTTTTATCTGGAAGATGAGAGTTCGAGGATATTGTTCGATACCGGATATTCCGATGTATTTATGCGTAATGCTGTTTCATTGGGGGTTGATCTTTCAGTTGTCGATACCCTTGTTTTTTCTCATGGCCACGATGACCATACGAAAGGGCTCACCTTTCTTCCTCCCGATTTTCTTTCTCCCAATGTCCGTATCATTGCACATCCAGGGATATTTGGAGAAAGGTATGAAAACGGGCGGTCGATCGGTGCTCCTTTTTCTGTTGATGTTTTAAAAGACAGGTATGATCTTACCCTGACAAAAGAACCTTATTCGGTTACAAACCGGCTAACTTTCCTTGGAGAGATACCTGATTATTTTGAATTTGAAAAAAGAAAACCTATTGGTGTATGTAAAACCGGACCATATTATCAGCCAGACTTTGTAATGGATGATTCGGCGCTTGTCTATCATAGCGGGGAAGGGATGGTAATTATTACAGGCTGTTCACATAGTGGTATCTGCAACATCATAGAATATGCAAAACATATTTGCGGGGATGAACGGATTCTAAGCGTAATCGGGGGTTTTCATCTATTTCATATTTCCGACAAATTAAAACAAACAATCCATTATTTCCGGCAAAATAACATCTATAAACTTTATCCCTGCCATTGCGTTTCCTTCCGGGCAAAAGCCGAAATACACAAATACATTTCGATACATGAAGTAGGAGTGGGCCTGACTTTAACGTTTTAGTAAAAGTGCCCTATGTATAACAGGACTACATTTAATGTCATGTAACCTTATAATATGCTGCTGAATAAATAGTTTGATTTTTTTGGTTTCACCTTTCACCTGCTTTGTAAGTGTTTGATAATTGGTTGAATAGGGTGAGTCCTCGGGTGAAGGGAGCAATTGTCTGGTGAAATTACCTTTCACCTTTTTGAATGATAATTCTACTTGGGTGAAGGATATCTTTAATACCAGTCCTTTATTTTTATTTCTTTCGATAGTAGTAAGTAATATTCGGACGTTAGTTTTTAATCGGCTCACCCAGGTGAGCCGACCGTTCCACCTTAGGTGAGTCGATTAAAATCAAGCTATTTAACTAATAAGAATACCGGTGATTGTTACTACAATACCACAACTATAAATAAAAAACTGCGTTTAGGGTAAAAAACAAAATTTGTAGTGAAATGAGGTGATTTCACTGTTTTCACCTTTTTTTACCTATATTAATTGATAATCAATGAAATATCGTCTGGGTGAAGGGTGAAACAATAAAAAGGTAAGCCTCAAATGGAGACTGTAATGGGTTGCTTCATGTTGCATTAATGATATAGATGTCAGAATAAGTATCTGAAATTATATGTTGGATGGGTATCTCTTCCGTTATTATGCTTACAGGAGTCCTCTATACCCGGTATTTCCGCCCGGTAACGCACTCCTTTCTTAAATTTAAAAGTTTCGTTAATAAATTAAAGGTAAACTAAGTAATATTTGAAAATTTAGTAAATGAGGTATTATTAAATATTTGCTATTTTTACCTTCAATTTAAAACGCAAAATGATCGAAACGAAAAGGCTTGCAATTGAAAAAATAGAAACAGAAGAAGAACTGGGTTTTTTGTTGTCTATTTATTCAAATCCGTTAAATATGAAATATATTCAGTCAGGGAAGTTTGATTGGACATTTCAGGAGTTGGAAGAAAGATATAAACGGGTTAATGAGGAGGGTTATAAACATGGGTTAGGTATGTTTGGTGTAAAATTAAAAGATACCGGTCAAATCATTGGTGAAGCAGGTCTTTTTGATTCGTTCGACTTGTCAGGAAAGCTGGAACTCGGCTATATTGTGGATTGTCATTATTGGAAACAGGGATTTGGAACCGAAATTTGTAAGGCGTTAATTAATTATGCATTTAAAAATCTGAAGAGTCAGGAAGTGGTTGCACGTATGTATGATGATAATATTGGGTCTGTTAAAATATGTGAGAACCTGGGATTCAAGCTGATCGAAAACAATAAAGCCCCCGATGGGAAAAATTTCCGGAAATATGTTATGAAAAATGATAGTTTTTAATCTTTCTGATTCTCTTTTTTAAAATATACTTTAAAGCTTGATAATAGAAATATTATGTTTATTTTTGAACAAATATTAACCTAATCATCAAAAAGTATCATGAATAACGTCTCAAGAAGAACTGCTATTAAGACTGTTTTAGCAGGTAGTGCCGTAGCGGCAGTTTCGGGAATTACAAATGCTTCACCTTTTGTTAACCATCAGGCAAATGTTTCGGCTAAGTTAAAAGGGAACATACGCCATTCTGTAAGTAAATGGTGTTTTGGTGAATATGAACTAAACGAGTTCTGTGAGATTTGTAAACGTATAGGTATAGAGTCGGTTGAATTACTCGATCCTCAGGATTGGCCGGTCGTGCAAAAACACGGTTTAACGGTTGCCATGGCACAGGGAGCCGGTTTAGGGATCGACCGCGGATTTAACGATCCCTCGTTGCATGATGAATTGGTGGCCAGCTATGAAAAGGTTATTCCAATGGTTGCGGAAGCCGGATTAACGAATCTGATCTGTTTTTCAGGAAGACGTAACGGTGTAACGGATTTACAGGGATGGGAAAATTGTGAAAAAGGACTGAAGCGAATTACCCCGATTGCTGAAAAATACAATGTCGTACTTACGATGGAACTTTTAAACAGTATCGGCCATAAAGACTATTTGTGCGACCATACGGTTTGGGGTGCAGAGCTTTGCCGGAGGGTGGGGTCTCCTAACTTTAAGCTTCTGTATGATATTTACCATATGCAGATCATGGAAGGAGATATCATCAACCACATAAAGAAATATCACCAATATTTTTCACATATACATACGGGCGGTAATCCGGGAAGGGCCGAGATTGACGAAACACAAGAGATTTATTATCCAGCAGTTATGAGGGCTATTGTTGAGACAGGTTATAAAGGATTTGTCGGGCAGGAGTTTGTACCTAAACAAAAAGATAAAATTGCATCATTGGAGAAATGCATTTTAATCTGTGATGTTTAATGATATAACCTCTAATTGGTTTTATAAATAAGAGGCTGTTTATTAAATAGATTTCCCGGACTGCATGCATAGCTTAATTTTATGTTTATAGTAGTAAGGCTACTGCGAATATGAAATTAAGCTTATGATTTTTAAAAAGTCATTTAACACCTGAATCATAACCGTTGTTTTGCTTCATTGATATACGTTTGAAAATAGATTTAACGCATAGCGTGTTAAACGTTTTATGGGTTAAAAAGAAAAATAGTACCTTTGCGGTCGATTAATAAACAAATTGAGGATATGGAAACGGTATTAAGTGGTATCAGGCCGACAGGCAATCTGCATTTAGGTAATTATTTCGGGGCTGTTCAAAGTTTTGTAAAGCTTCAGGAGGAATATAAATGTTTTTTCTTCATTGCCGACTGGCATTCACTTACTACGCATCCACATCCGGAAAACATACGTAAAAGCGTAAAAACTATTTTATCTGAATATGTAGGTTGCGGTATTGATCCCGAAAAAGCAACTATTTATATACAAAGCGATGTACGCGAAGTGGCCGAACTTTATTTGTATTTGAATATGAATGCCTATCTGGGAGAATTGGAACGTGTGACCTCTTTTAAGGATAAAGTCCGTTCGCAACCGGATAATGTGAACGCCGGACTGCTTACTTATCCTTCACTTATGGCAGCGGATATTATTATCCATAAGGCAAATAAAGTCCCGGTAGGTAAAGACCAGGAACAGAATATGGAAATGGCTCGTAAGTTTGCCCGTCGCTTTAATATGATTTACGGCGTTGAATATTTTCCGGAACCTGCATCTTTCCATATGACGGAAAAAGCAATGAAAGTACCCGGGTTGGATGGTTCGGGAAAGATGGGTAAAAGCGAAGGTAATGCGATCTATTTAATTGATGATGAAAAGACAATTAAAAAGAAAGTTATGAAAGCCGTTACGGATGGGGGACCAACACAACCTGACAGTATAAAACCTGAACCTGTTGCAAACTTGTTTACCATGATGGAGATCGTGTCAACAAAGGATACATATGATTATTTTAATGATAAGTACAATAACTGCGAAATCCGTTATGGTGATTTGAAAAAACAATTGGCAGAAGATATCAATGCGTTTTGTGCCCCGATCCGTGAACGTATATTGGCTATCTCTTCCGATGATGCTTATCTTGAAAAAATTGCCCGTTTTGGAGCAGAGAAAGCCACCGAGAGTGCGGCTAAAACATTAAGGGAAGTGAGGGAGATCATCGGATTCCGTCCTTAATGCTCTTTATTCCTGCAATTTTAGATGTTTTTAAAAAGACTGCTGTAAATCAGTAGGAAAAATCTTATGGATATAACCGCAGGTATTTTTCTACCTTTGAATAAAATGCTGTCAGATGTATTCCGTCTACAAAGCCGTGATGTACATAAATAGCTATCGGCATCATTAATTTTCCTTCCCGTATAATTGCTTTACCCACATTCAGTAACGGGTAAGACGATCCGGAGCTTCTTTCCTGTGTATGGGTGATGGACGTAAAATGAAGGTCCGGCGTTGCGCTTACCAGTATAATATTAAATCGGTCGTCACCGCTTGCATTGTCTTCTGCTGCATATGGATCACCATCTTCCGGTATATTTTCAATGATCTTTCTCGCAGAAAAGTAAAACTCATTAAAATCTTCTTTCCAGGGTATTCTGACTGTAAAAAATTTACCTGTAGTCCGTACATGGATCGGACATAAAACATCCACTGTATTAAAATAAATGATATTTCCGCTGTCATCTAATCTGAACCGCAACTCTTTTATTTCATTTACGGCGCGTAAGATAGCATATAGGTAATATAAAAAGAAAGATTGATTTGCTTTCTTTGACCTATCTTTTGCAGATGTACATTCAACTTCGGAAGTTATTGTTATGCATGGATTAATAAAATTTTTAAAGAAATTAAAATTGTTTTTTCTCTCCCACGTATTAATATCAATGATTTCTTTCATCCCATAATGTCTTTGAAAACAAATGTAATATTTTTTCGAGTTTAATAGTATATACCATAAAAGAACATTGCTATGTGGTAAATATACGATTTATCAATTTCATATCCTTTTATAATTTATGAATGCATAATGTGATAAAATAAGCATAATGTGCATTTTTGTATACGATATTTTAAATTTATTTATAATTTTACGGTAGATATTGCGTTGTTTGCGATGAATATTTTATAAATATTGCATATTTTGACAACAGTATATGTGATTTTTTTAAATTTTGTCCCAGTTATGGAGAAGTTTGCAAATTACGGGCAACCCTTTATTGCAAAGTAATAAGTTTTGGAAACAAAAGATTCATATTAATGGTTTTCAGCCAATAAGAGTATAAAATTTATAAATAAACCAATAAACGATGAAAAAGTCAGGATACCAAAGAATAATTTTTTTTATTACTTTTTTGTTTGTTAATGCGTTACTTGTTCAGTCCCAAAAAATATATTATGTGAAACCTGATAATGATGGAACGAATGGTTCGGGTACTTCTGCGGCTGATGCTATGTATCTATCTGCTTTTAAAACAGATCTGGAAAGTTTAGTGCAAGGTACCAATAGTTCTGTTCAGGTTTATTTTAATCCCGGAAACTATCTTTTGACTTCTCGTTTGTCGTTCAGTGTTGCAGACAATGCCCGGGGTTATAAGGTGGTGTTCGATAAAACGCCCGGAATGACGGGTGAGGTGATTTTTTCCGGTGGAGGTAACGCTTCAGTGAATGGGAATAACCAATTTGTGAGGCTTCCGCGTGCCGGGGTAAGTGGTTTTCGTAGTGTATTAACGATACGGAATATTATACTCAGAGATTTTTATGATGTACGGAATAATAACCAGTTATTTGAATATTATGGTGGCGAAACATACCAGACATTGAATATTGAAAATGTGATTATAGATAATTGTGCGAATGCGGGTGTTGCTGAAGCCGGAAGAATGATATATGTGGGGGCGGATTACAGGATATTAAATATAAGGAACAGCACCATTAAGAATTGTGTTTATTACCGTCTGATAGATAAAAGGTTTAACGATCAAATGGAGATTTCGGGAAATTCGTTTACAGGGAATACCATACGGTATCAGATGATCTGGATCGAAAACGGGCCTGCTGCCGGTACGGGGAACCTAATTTATAATAATACTTTCTCGGGTAATACCTTTACGACATCTGCAGATGCAAATCGCTTATGTATAAACCTTACTACCACCAACAGAACTCAAATATTTAATAATACGTTTTATAATTCCGGTCATGTTTATATCTCCAATGCATCAAATAATAAAAAGATAATAAATAATATTATTGCCGGCACTTCAAAGCTTCGGGCAGCCAGTAATGCTGTTGCCAACGCAACATGTATACGAAATATATCAGTTTCTGAGAATGGGAGCAATGTTTTTTTCTACGAAACAGGTAACTCAACCGGTGTGGAAATAACCACCCAGTTCAATAACCAGTTTAACCCTGTTTTGTCGGGTAGCAGCCCGGGTAAAGAGATACATACATTGAATGATATTAACAATGCTGTTCATGTGATATTGGAAAAAGGTGGATCAAAAGCCGAACTTTTAACGGATGCCGGTGTTATGGTGAATACGGACCAGAGAGGTGAAGTACGTTCGGATTATTATCCCATTTCTCTCGGAGCCGTTGATTATCGGCGCCATTATGTACTTTCCAATCAAACCATTACTATTCCGTTTAATTCTGCATCGGGTACTCTACCACAATCCCGGGAAATTGATTACAGGCAGTTAATCGTGGAATTACCCAGTGGGACCGGTGTGGACCAGACTGTTTTTGAACTGATTGATACGCAGAATGAAAATGGTATGCTTTCGGGTCTTTCATCTGATTATAAAACGACTTTTACTCCCCGTATCGAAGGGGGTAAACCCATAGGGGCGAATGTTCCCTATCCATATGCCTACAGGGTAAGATCTGCGAACAGCCAATTTCAGGCATCAGGTGTCGTAAGAATTATGGTTTATGATGAGGGCCGTGCACCCGGGATAATTGATCCGTCCGACTATTCCAATACTTGTTATGATTATATGGGAGCTGTTGCATTCCGGCCTGCTTATAAATTCATTACAGGTTCATATTCTACCAATAATGCATCGGAGATAAATGGATATGTAGTAACAAGTAATGACCGTAGCGACCGTTTATACGGATTCTCCATACCGTTGGTAGGCGATTTAAATGGAGATGGATACCCGGAAATAGTAGCACTCGGTATTAATGATAATAATGTGGAAGATTTAGCTAACACAGCACAGTATATTTATATCTACAACGGACAAACAGGAGAGAGGTTAGTTAAGTTTCGTTTCCCCAACGGTTATTACTGGGATAATGATTACTGGCACGGATCTCCTTCTAATTTAGCACTTATCGACGCAGATAAGAACGGTAGGGGAGAAGTTATTATTGCTTTTGGAGCGAATGGTGAGAGTTCGACATCATCTTACAGCAAGACGGTAGCTTCATTTGAAGTAACCTTGGACGGTGAAAAAAATATTACGGGCCTTACCCAAAAGTGGTGGAATAATACAATGCCTTATGATTACCCGTTAACAGGAAGTACGGCAGCAGGTGATTCTTATAAAAAACCATTGCCGCAGGTAGTCGATATAGAAGGTGACGGTATACCGGAAGTAGTGGTGTATAATAAGATATACAATGCCGTCACCGGAGAACACTTATTGACGTTGGATGTTTTAGGATCGACAGCTTTTGTCGGAAGGGATCCGAATGGGAATACCGACAGGGACCGCCCGGTCGGTTTCAGTTATATTTACGATATAGATTGGGATGGGAAATATGATATAATTGCCGGAGGAAAAATTTATTACGATATTGATCTGACTCCCGGGGCGCAGACTCCGTATAAAACCCTTACAGTAAGGAATGCCGACAACAGTTCGAATGTGCCCGACGGACGCACAGGAGTGGCAGATATCAATGGTGACGGCATTCCTGAGGTGGTTTCCGTTACCAGGAATAGTCCTAACTCGTCTTTTACTATTTATGTGTGGAACCCTGATTTCCTATATATCGATACCGGTGACAACAATAAAGTAAAACGCCGGCCAACAGGTTATACCCCGCAACCTCAGGTAATAGCGCAAAGATCGGTTACTATAGGAAGTGGAACAGGTAGTAATTCATATGTATATATCGGGGATATCGACGGCAGGGTTCAGGAGGTTGTGGATGGCGGTTCAATCAGGCAATACCGTTTACCTGAAATAGCTGTATTGGCAGGGAGTATGACGTTTAACGCAGCAACGAAATCGGGTGCCCACCCGAATGTAAAGGATATTGCAACAGGTGGAACAACTTACGGGTTACCCACATCAGGTGCCTCGAATGCTTTAGTAGCATATACCTGGGATGCAACGCCTAATGTGGGTGTTACCGAACGGTTAAAATTATCATTTATTTTAGGACATACGGACGGCTCTGCCAATACAGGTTTTACCATGTTTGATTTTGATAACGACGGTATCCAGGAAATCTGTTACCGGGATATGTATAATCTGCGTATCATTAAAGCTAGAATTCCTTATATAGCCAGTACCTATACAGAAACACATGCATCGGGAGCAATTTTATTCAGGAAATCAGTCTTATCGTATACGGGATTCGAATATCCGGTAATTGCTGATATCGATAACGACGCTTCGGCCGAAATGATTGTTATGGGAAATAACCAGATTGCTACAAAAGTTTATGGTTTTGTGTATGCTGTAGGAACAGGCGGAGATAAATTCGCACCCGCATTGCCTGTCTGGAACCAGTTTATGTATTCCCCTTTTAAGATAAATGCTGACTTAACAACACCTACCGGAAAAGCACTCAATCCGCTCGATCCCCAGTACACATATAAGAGGATTATCCGGAATGAGTCGGGCATGGAGACGATCATCCCTGAATATAAACCCTATAATGGGACGTTAACACAGGTTCCCTATTATGATGCTATTTCAGACGGAAGTGGAAATGCTAATTTCGAACCAATCGTTTTCCTGGTAGACGCTTATATTGACGAGGCGCACACTTATATGGAAGGAAGTTCGATTAAAATAAGGATTGGAAATCATGGAACTGCGAGGACGGATGTTTCGGAAAATACACCGGTAAGGGTATACCGGAATTCCATATCGCCGGATAACCTGGACAGAACACGCGACCAGGGATTGCATACCATACGGACATTAGGTCATACTTCCGCTATTCAATCCGGACAATATGTCGACCTGACGATTCCTGTTTCTTCTTCTACAGGTGTGTATTATGTACGCCTGGGAGATAACAGTGATAATTCAACCGGTTCATGGGTATGGCGGTATGGTAAAAACGCTGAATCCGATCCGGCTCCTGAAGGCCAGTCGGTAGGTATCGGTATGTCCAGCCGTGCATACAGGGACTGTAACTGGTCGGATAATATGGTGATAGCTTCTTCTTTTGCCCTGATAGACGACTATGCGACCGTACAGGAGTATCAAAGTATAGGTATACGGATACTTGAAAACGATAAATATCCGAGTGATTTCTTTACCAATAACTTTTCATTGTGCGATTCGGTAATCATGCAGCCTAAAGCAGGAACAATAACCTGTAGCGGTAGCGGACAAGGCAGCCAACTTATATATACGCATACGGGTCAGGTAGAGTTATCTGAAGGTATTGATAGCATACGGTACAAAATGTCTTATTATGATACATATGCTACTCCCGCGCAATGGATAAGGCTTGAAGCGACTGTTTATATTTATGTTCTGCAAAGCAATACGGGAGGTTTTGCGGCGTGTTACGGCTCCAATCATACGGTTTCATTAAAACAAATTCCTTCCGGGATCTCTTTCTACTGGTATAAGCCTGACGGACAAACCCCGTCAGGTACTCCGAATCCGCGTCCGTCCACTACTATTGCGGATATGCGGGCTGATTCTACCTATTATATCGAGCCAACGATTACCTCAGGTAAATTTACAGGAATCATTTTTCCCAAGGGAAGATTAGATATACCGGTTGTGAATTCCGGCACATCAAATGCAATTATGCGATGGACCGGGCTGGCAGACAGGAATTGGATGAATCCGGTCAACTGGGTAGAGATTAATAACGGAAGAGAAATTGCCGTTACTTATCCACCAACTTCTTGTGTAGACGTTATTATTCCTACGGGGCTTGATAATTATCCGGAATTAACTTCTTCTGCAGTATGTAATAAAATATCCATGGAAGACCGTGCGATGATTGCTGGAATTAATTACCTGACATATGATAATGCCGAAGTGGAGTTTGCACTAAAACCAATGGAGCGTGACCGTTTTGTCATGTGGTCGCCCCCGTTGAAAGATATGTATACCGGGGATTATCATTTTACGCTCGACGGTTCGACCGATTATTATTGGGGTGACGTATTCATGAACTTTTTCCAGATGGCTAATCCCGATGTGGGAGGTGCGGCTGTGGAAAATTATTTTACAGCTACCTTTGGTAATATATGGACTAAATTATTACCCGGACAGGCCTTTAATCTGAAAGTTGTCAATACTTCCGCTAACCGCTCCCGTATGTTTACTTTTCCTAAGAACAATACACAATATCAGGATGCAAATGGCCAATCAGGTCCGAACAATACGACCGTGAACTTGGATCGTCCGTCGAAAGCCCGTTTTATGTCGGATGCGGTAATAGATGCGGGTAATTCAATTCCCGTACGCGGAGATATAGCCGGTTCGAATTACATACAGGTAGTCAATCCGTTTATGGCTTACCTCAAAATACGTAATTTCCTTACGGCCAATCAAAGTGTTATTGAGGAAGCATATAAAATATGGAACGGAACGGTCAATGCCAGTGATCCCCTGAATCTGACAGGTGATGTAGTTACCATTAAACCAGATAAAACAGATGGCAGCCGTTACATTATAGACAATTTGGATCTTATCAGTGATCAGGCTGCCCTTAGTGCGGGATTGATACCTCCGCTCCAATCATTTTTCGTGAAAAAAAGAAATACCGGGACGGTAGGAACATTACTGATGGATCCGGCCTGGACAACAACGGTTGATTCGAATACAAACGGCGATTATATCCTGCGTGCGGAATTAGCTGAAACGAATACCCTCCGCATCAAAGCTATCCAGGGAAATGTTTCGTCTGCTACCGTATTATTCTATCATCCCGAATCTTCTCCAAATTACAGAAATGATGAAGATGCGTATAAACTATTTTATTCGGATGCGCCTGTGTCCGTGTATTCTTTCTCGCCGGCGAACGACCCGTTGGCTGTAAACTCAAGCAATGATTTCTCCCAGCAGGTGCGTTTAGGTATACGGTTGCAAAATCCGGGGCAGGTAACACTGAACTTTACCGGTCTATCTACCTTCGGACATGATGTTTACCTGATCGACCACGAACAGAATAACAGGGAGACGGATCTTCAGCGTAACCCCGATTATACCTTTACAGTAAATAGGCAGCCGGGAGCAAATAGGGTTATCGAATTAAACAACCGTTTTAGCCTGCGGATGACTTATACAGGTATTGGAGTTGGCAACGAGGATGTGCCGGAATCCGGCTTATCTATAAATACTGAGGAAGGATATATATATTTAAATGCTGTGTCGGATATAGAAGAAGTACAGGTATTTAATACATCAGGAGCATTGGTTTACAGCAATAACAATATGCCGGAGCAGGTACGGATCGGCGTAGCAGGTACACAGATATATCTGGTAAAAGTTAAAGTAAATGGTAAATATTATATAGAGAAAGTATTTGTAAAATAGCCGACAAGATAAATCTTATTATTTGGAAATAGGAAATTGTATAGTCAGTAGTTACATTTTTAGTTTAGCAAATGATAACTACTGACTACTAATTTATATGGATCAGTTACGGATAAAAATATGCTGAATGAAAATCATGCAAAATGTTTACCATATGTATGGAATAAGACGATATTTTACTTTTTCCGAGTATTCCCGATAACCTGTTAATTCCCTTTGAAGCATCCGGTCTTCGAGATATGTCCGGATAGTTAAAATGATGAGAATGGCAAACGATAGTATAAAAGTGCCTATTATTCCTGTAAATAATGGTATAGATAGTGCCCATAAGAGGATTGAAGCATAACCTGGGTGACGTACAAAGGAATATACTCCTGTAGATATGACTGTCTGGTTTCTTTCTGTTTGTATTCGTGAAGATGATTCAAAATATTTGTTCTCAAGTAATGATTTTGTACTTATGATAACGGATAAGATATACAGGGGAAGTCCGATAAAGAGAGAATTAAATCCGAAACTTGCCCAATTGTACCTTATTCCTAAACCTATAAACATATTCATGAAGATATAGGTACATATAACATAGAGGAAAAGTAATACTTTATCCCATGATTTGGTTCCGGTACTAATATTTCTTACTCTTTCGTTTAAAACTTCAGGATTCCGACGAATAATCACTCCTAACTCTACCGCATAACTTCCGGCAAGAACTGTAAAATAAGTCAGGAGTTGTGCTCCAACATGAACGCTTCCTGCTGCAGTAATTATAATTCCAATTTGAAGCAATAGTTGGAGACACATTCGTACGATGTATTTTACTCCATGTCCTGATAATCCTCCCTTTATTTTCATATGTTTTATTTTTAAATGAAGGGCAAAGGTAAAAGGCTGTATTTTATTATTGCTTGACCTATGTCAATCCGGCTTATTTTCTTTTAATTTCCTGCGGACCCTGCTTAATGTTTCCGGAGATATACTCAAGCAGGATGCAATATATTTTAATGGAATTTCTTTTTCAATATCCGGATAACTACTTAATAATTGGATGTATCTCTCTTCAGCTGTATCAAAATGCAATGCAAGGGCGATATTCCGCCAACCAATCATAGAGCGTTCTGCGAATGCTGTCTTCAATTTTAGTGTATCAGTATTCATATAGAAGAATTCCATTAGTTGTTCGTAATTAAATAAGATCACTTCGTAATCATCCATTACCTGTATGGATAATTCAGCATCAGATTTGTTTAAAAACGAGTGGTAATCTCCAATAAACGGAAAAGATTTATTAAACCATAAGGTACGCTCATTTCCTTGTTTGTCTGTTTTGTAATATCTGAATTTACCTGATGTCACGAATCCCATGTATCTGGCGGGAGTACCCTCCATTTGAAAAAGGTCATATTTTTTTAGCTGAATGCTTTTCAGCTTATTTATAAAATCAGAAGCACATGCCTTATCTATATTAAGATTATATAAGAAGTTGAATAAACTATCCATTGATTTAAGAAATTTAGATATCTGAATGTTTTTAAAGAATGTGTAATATATTCTATAAAAATAAAGATACTATTTATTATCCAATGCTGAATAAAATATACTGATTAGTATGATCTACTCGTAAAACTTATACGTAACACATTTTATTTTCGACCCACCAACTGGCCTGAACAAGTAATGTAATATGGTTGTTATATATTATATTTACATCGTATTAATCTATAATTATAAAAACAAATGAAATCGTTGACTGATACGTATAAATTAAATAACGGGGTTGAAATCCCCTGTATTGGTTTCGGTACATGGCAAACACCTGATGGGCAGGTTGCTATGGATTCCGTGAAAAATGCTATCCGGGCTGGTTACCGCCATATCGATACGGCGGCCGCTTACGGTAATGAAAAAAGTGTAGGTAAGGGGATTGCCGATTCAGATGTAAAAAGGGAAGAATTATTTATTACCACGAAATTGTGGAATAATAACCGTGGATATGATAAAACATTGAATGCTTTTGAAAAGAGCCTCAATGAATTGGATACAGACTATGTGGATTTATACCTTATCCACTGGCCTGCTAATAAATCCGATGGTAAAAAAATAAACGCTGATACCTGGCGTGCGTTCGAACAATTGTATAAAGAAGGTAAAATAAAAGCTATCGGCGTTAGTAATTTCCTCGTTCATCATCTGGAAGACCTGAAAGAAACGGCAGAGATTATGCCGATGGTTAACCAGATTGAATTTCATCCGGGACAAATGCAGGTTGAAACTGTTCAGTATTGTAAGGCTAATAATATACTGGTAGAAGCCTGGAGTCCGTTAGGTACGGGACGTATGTTGAAGAACCCCGATCTAATAGAGATTGCTGAAAAATATGGTGTTTCGGTAGCGCGTTTATGTATCAGGTGGTGTTTACAGAACGACACACTGCCTTTACCAAAGTCTGTTACACCGGAAAGGATTATTGAGAATACAAAAGTATTTGATTTCACTATATCTGACGATGATATGCAGAAAATTAACGGAATGCCATATATAGGAGGATCGGGCCTTAATCCCGATACCGTTAATTTTTAAGGAAAAGAAATATAACGAATAAGGAACCTGTGATGTACGAGATTACGTTGCGGGTTTTTTTGATACTCTATAAAAGCATATGCATCCATTTGTTAATACCTTTGGAATGATTACCTTTGTTGCTGTTTGTGAAAGAAATAACTAATATATGAAGAAAATCAGAGCTGCCATTGTAGGATATGGCAATATAGGAAAGTATGTGTTGGAAGCAATTTTGGCTGCTCCCGACTTTGAAGTGGCTGGTGTTATACGTAGAAACCCAAATGATATTCCTGCCGAATTGAGAGATTATAAGGTGACTGACAGCATTACGAAATTAGAAAATGTTGATGTTGCTGTACTGGCAACTCCGACGCGTAGCGTAGAATCGTATGCGAAAGAAATACTTGCCTTAGGAATAAATACGGTTGATAGTTTTGATATACACGGGGGAATTGTAGAGCTTCGCCGTTCATTGGACGAAGTAGCAAAAAAACACAATTCTGTTGCTGTAATCTCGGCAGGATGGGATCCGGGAAGCGATTCAGTAGTGCGGACATTACTGGAAGCAATGGTTCCGAAAGGAATTACTTATACCAATTTCGGTCCGGGAATGAGTATGGGGCACACGGTTGCCGTTAAGGCAATAGAGGGTGTAAAAGCCGCTTTAAGTATGACCATACCTGTAGGAACGGGTATCCACCGCCGTATGGTGTATATCGAAGTGAAAGATGGCTATGATTTCAAAAATGTGGCTGCTGCCATTAAAGCTGATGATTATTTCGCGCATGATGAAACACACGTGATACAAGTAGAGAGCGTGGATGACCTGTTGGATATGGGGCATGGAGTAAACCTGGTTCGTAAAGGAGTTTCCGGGCAAACCCAGAACCAGCTTATCGAATTTGATATGAAGATCAATAACCCGGCCTTGACGGCCCAGGTACTTATAGCCGTGGCGCGTGCAAGTTTTAAACAACAACCGGGCGCTTATACAATGATTGAACTTCCCGTGATCGATATGCTTTACGGAGAAAAAGAAGATTTGATCAGGAGATTAGTATAATAATTTCAGGGGAAAATATCAGGTAAAAAACGGGAACTGAAAGGTTATTCCTCTCTTATTTCACCTGATATTTTCTCTTTTCAATATAAAAATATGGTATCATTTATTACCTGGACGGCCGACCCCGCCATTTTTACAATCGGATCGCGTGAAATACGCTGGTACGGATTGGCGTTTGCCGTGGGATTTGCTATCGGCTATATGATTGTAGCCCGCATGTGGAAGAATGAAAAGCTCAACCCTGCCTGGATTGATTCCCTTCTTATGTATACCGTATTAGGTACGGTGATCGGTGCCCGTTTAGGGCATTGC
The DNA here is from genome assembly GCA_002381645.1 of Bacteroidales bacterium UBA4116. Classification (GTDB taxonomy): domain Bacteria; phylum Bacteroidota; class Bacteroidia; order Bacteroidales; family Tannerellaceae; genus DFXE01. The sequence goes on along the minus strand of DFXE01000025.1, from coordinate 36,498 downwards.
CTGTTTTATGCTCCGGAATATTATCTGGCGCATCCGTTGGAAATTCTGAAAATATGGGAAGGCGGACTGGCAAGTCACGGAGGAACATTAGGTATTATTATTGCCATTTATTTCTACTCTAAACGGGTTACGCATAAAAGTATGTTGTGGACGTTTGACAAACTCGTTGTCCCAACCGGTCTGGTAGCAGCATTTATCCGTCTGGGTAACCTGATGAATCATGAAATATACGGTCACCCGACCGACCTTCCCTGGGGATTCCGGTTTGTCCGTAACCTGCATGAATGGATGCAGGGCGCTGATCCTGTTTTTACTGTTCCCAGCCATCCCACACAGTTATATGAAGCCATATGTTATTTCCTTACCTTTGTTCTTTGTATGTGGCTTTATTTTAAGAAAGAGGCTTATAAAAAAGAGGGCCTTATTTTCGGTGTATTCCTTATTTGTATATTCGGATCCCGATTTTTTATAGAATTCCTGAAAAATGTACAGGTTGACTTTGAAACCAATATGACGTTAAATATGGGGCAATGGCTAAGTATACCTTTTGTCCTTGCCGGTATTTATTTTGTATGGAGAGCCCTTAAAAAAGCAGGCGGAAAATGAAAGTAAGGCTGAAAAGGTAATTTATTTATCACCTTTTGTTTTCCTCCTTCTACTTCTCATTTTTAATAAATTTGTTTTATGTATAAATTAAAAGAGATTTCAGATCATGTTTTTTATGTCGGTGTAAACGACCGGCAGAAAGCCCTTTTCGAAAACCTTTGGCCTTTACCTAAAGGCGTATCGTATAATTCTTACCTTATCCTTGACGAGAAAACGGTTCTGATCGATACGGTCGACGTTTGCTATTCCGATATTTTCCTTAAAAAGATAACTGATGCACTAAACGGTCGAACGCTGGATTATCTTGTCGTAAATCATATGGAGCCCGATCATGCCGGAAGTATCCGCCTGTTACGTCAGCAATACCCCAATGTTCAGATCGTAGGAAATAAAACTACATTCGGCATGCTTGACGGTTATCATAGTATAACTGACGGACTTTACGAAATAAAAGAGGAGGATGTACTGAATATAGGGAGCCGTGACCTGACATTCTTTATGGCTCCGATGGTCCACTGGCCCGAAGTGATGTTTACTTACGATACGAAAAATAAAATTCTTTTCTCTGCTGATGCTTTCGGTACGTTCGGCACCTTAGACGGCGGAATTATCGATAGCGAAATGGATGTCGACCGCTTCTGGGAAGAAATGATCCGTTATTATTCCAACATTGTAGGCAAATACGGAAATCCGGTACAAAAGGCGCTTCAGAAACTCAAGAACCTCCAGATTGAAACCATTTGCTCTACTCATGGGCCTGTATGGAGGGAACATATGGGAAAAGCGGTTTCCATATATGACAGACTCAGCCGGTATGAAGGTGAAGACGGGGTTGCTATTGTATATGGCAGTATGTATGGGAATACCGAACAAATGGCTGAGACCGTAGCTTATTCACTGGCAGATAATGGAATAAAGAATATTGTAATGCATAACGTAAGCAAAAGCCATGCTTCATATATCCTGGGAGACGTATTTAAATACAAAGGGCTTATCGTAGGTAGCCCGACTTATAGTAATCAGTTGTTTCCGGAGATAGAATCCATATTAAGCAAAATAGAGATACGGGAAGTGAAAAACCGATTGTTCGGTTATTTCGGTTCTTTTACCTGGTCGGGCGCTGCAGTGAAACGGCTGGCCACTTTCAATGAACGGATGAAATGGGAAACTGTTGGTGATCCGGTTGAGCTTAAACAAGCTTTGAAAGCCGATAAATATGAACAATGTATTGCTCTTGGTAAAGCCATGGCCGACAGATTAAAGGATTTATCAAACTAAATAATACTAAACACTATGAGATTAATTATTGAACCTAATTACGAGCAGCTTTCCAAGTGGGCGGCTAATTATGTGGCGGCAAGGATTAACAAGGCTAATCCTACTGCTGATAAACCTTTTGTGCTGGGATTACCTACCGGATCGTCTCCATTAGGCATGTATAATAACCTGATCGAACTTTATAAGGGCGGAAAGGTTTCCTTTGAGCATGTGGTAACTTTTAATATGGATGAATACGTAGGATTGCCTCAGGACCATCCGGAGAGTTATCACTCATTCATGTGGAATAATTTTTTTAACCATATCGATATTAAGAAGGATAATACAAATATCCTGAATGGTAATGCTATTGATCTGGAGGCTGAATGTGCAGCCTATGAAGCGAAGATCAAAAGCGTGGGAGGTATCGACCTTTTCCTGGGTGGTGTAGGACCTGACGGGCATCTTGCGTTTAATGAACCGGGATCGTCTTTGTCTTCACGTACAAGGATTAAAACATTGATGACGGAAACGATCATCGCCAATTCGCGTTTTTTTGATAATGATGTCAGTCAAGTGCCTAAGACGGCTGTTACAGTGGGTGTAGGGACTGTGCTCGACGCGAAAGAAGTGCTTATTATGGTAAACGGGTTCGGAAAAGCCCGGGCATTACATCATGCGGTGGAAGGCTCGGTAAACCAAATGTGGACCATTTCCGCCCTACAGCTTCATCCGAAAGCGATTATTGTAACAGACGAGGCCGCCTGCGCTGAGTTAAAAGTCGGTACCTACAATTACTTCAAGGATATAGAGAAGGACAATCTTTGTCCGGATAGCTTACTTTAATATATGGAAGGTAAAGAAAGGAAAACAGGATTTGCCGTAATCGGGTGCGGGCATATCGGAAAACGTCATGCGGAAATGATAACCCGCGATGAAGGTGCCGTTTTAATAGCTTTATGTGATATCCGCCCATATGAAGAATTAGCAGTAGATGCTTATACAGTTCCTTTCTTTTCCTCTTTTCAGGACCTTCTGTCGGCTGAACTTCCGGTCGATGTCATTAATATATGTACGCCCAACGGCCTGCATGCCCCGATGGCCATACGTGCGATCGAAGCAGGCTACCATGTGGTGGTTGAAAAACCATTGTCGCTTACGCTGGGCGATGCAGAAAAAATTGTATATGCTTCATTAAAATACAGGAAACAGGTATTTTGTGTAATGCAAAACAGGTATTCTCCTCCTTCTGTATGGATAAAAGAGCTGATCGATTGCGGAAAATTAGGCGACATTTATATGGTCCAGTTGAATTGTTACTGGAATCGCGACGAGCGCTATTATAAATCTGGTAACTGGCACGGTGATGCCGTGCTGGACGGAGGTACATTATTTACGCAATTCTCCCATTTTATCGATATCATGTACTGGTTGTTCGGAGATATTTGTAATATTGAAGCACGTTTCGCCGATTTCAATCATGAGCAACTTACGGATTTTGAAGATTCCGGTATCGTTAACTTCAACTTTGTAAATGGCGGTATAGGTTCTTTGAATTATTCGACTGCTGTCTGGAACAAGAATATGGAAAGCAGTATGCTTATTGTGGCTGAAAACGGAAGTGTAAAGATCGGGGGACAGTATATGGACAAAGTGGAATATTGTCACATCAAAGAGTATACCATGCCCGAATTATCACCTACCAACCCCGGAAATGATTACGGGGCTTATAAAGGTTCCGCCCAGAATCACAATTATGTTATCCGGAATGTGGTGCGGGTACTCTCCGGATCATCCACCGAACCCATTACGACCAATGTGCTGGAAGGTATGAAAGTGGTTGATATTATCCAACGGATTTATGCATTGAAATAATAGAAAAAATGTTGCGAAAAAGTTTACTGATAGTTTCTTCTTTATTATTGATCTTCGGGATATTCAATTCGTGTTCCGAAGATGATGAGGAAATTTCTGTGGTGGGGAGATGGTATCTATATTATTTTACGAATATGGAAGCCTCACTGGTGTTGCCCTGTTCGGGGGATACCTATATTGAACTTTATATTTATGATACAGGTGTTTACGGAGAGGGATGTACAGATATAAAGAAATACATTACCTGGTCCCGTGAAAATAATACCATCAACCTTCCGGAAGAAAGAGACAGTTCCTTTGTGAAAACGGAGATTGTTTCCATAAATAAGGATAGTCTGATTATTCATGATATTTATTCAAACCGTGACCCGTATATCCGTAAATTTAAAAGCAGGTAACCATTTGTTATTGTCCGGAAAAGCATAGCTCCCGCCGTATGAATACTGACGGGAGCTTATTTGATGGATCAGGTTAAAGGGCTATTACAGATTGTTAATATAATTGGCTATCCAGTCGCCAACTTCAGATGTTTTGTAAGCTTTTCCCTGTTCTGCAATATCTTCGGTAACTACGTTCGCATCCATGGAAGCGGTTACGGCATCGCGGATAATTTTTCCTTCTTGTTTCATATCAAAAGCATATTCAAACATAAGGGCGGCGCTTAAAATAGTAGCCAAAGGATTGGCTATATTCTTTCCTGCTGCCTGTGGATAAGATCCGTGGATAGGTTCGAATACAGATGTATGAATACCGATAGAGGCGGAGGGAAGCATCCCTAAGGAGCCGGTGATAACAGAGGCTTCGTCGGTAAGGATATCGCCGAACATGTTTTCCGTTACCATCACATCAAAACTTTTAGGCCATTGAATAATACGCATGGCGGCATTATCCACGAACATATATTCGGTTTCCACCGCAGGATATTCTTTTTCGATTTCCTGGGCTACCTGCCTCCAAAGTCGTGACGTTGCCAATACATTTGCTTTATCCACAATGGTTACTTTCTTACGCCTTTTCTCAGCGTATTGGTAAGCCAACCGGACAATCCGTTCAATCTCTTCGCGTGTGTATACACAGGTGTCGTATGCCGTATTCCCGTCTTCACTCCGTCCTTGCGGACGTCCGAAATACATTCCGCCGGTTAGTTCCCGGATACACATAAAGTCGGCTCCTTCAACTAAATCGGAACGTAGCGGAGATTTATGGATCAGTGACGGAAAAGTAGTTACCGGACGGATATTGGCATATAAGCCGAGCTTTTTACGCATAGCTAAAAGACCCTGCTCCGGACGAACCTTTGCAGAAGGGTTATTATCGTATTTAGGATCGCCGATAGCACCGAAGAATACGGCATTACTTTCCATACAAAGTTCATGGGTTTTTTCGGGATAAGGATTTCCGGTAGCATCGATAGCCGCTGCTCCCACCAGTGCCTCCTTGTAGCTTAATTCATGGCCATATTTACTACATACGGCTTTGATGGCCTTCATGCCCTGGTCGACGATTTCAGGCCCGATTCCATCGCCTGCAAGTACTGCAATGTTTAATTTCATTGTGTTTTTAATTATTAATCTCTTTTAAAATAAACGTATTTGGGTTCGGAAGGCACATAATCGTCCACTTCCCATAAGGAACTTGTTATCATCAAGTCGGCACTGTAACGATTGCATGCGATAGGGATATTATGTACACGGCATTGCCGGAGCAACATCTGGATATCCGCTTCGTGGGGCTGCGGGTTCAGGTCGTCGATAAGGAATATAGCAAGATTTATTTCCTTGCGTACAACCATAGCTGCAATTTCCGCGTCACCGCCTAAAGGCCCCGAATGCATACGGGTTATTTCTGCAAAAATACCTTTCTGTTCAAAAGCTTCTGCAATCAATCCACCGGTTGTCCCGGTACATACTAAATGATGCTGTGCCAGAAAGTCGGCATTGTGGACTGCCCATTCCACCATATCGGCTTTGCGTCTGTCGTGCGCTACCAGCGCAATCGTTAGTTTTTTGTTCATGACTTTTTAGTAGTTTGTAGTTAGTAGATAGTAGTTGGTAAATCGTAAAGTATTAAACAGCTGAAAAACCTACCAACTACTATCTACTAATTATTCTCTATTTTATTAAGCATTTTAATCGTTGCTTTAATCGCAGCTTCCGTCTGGTCGCCATCCAGTCCACGGGTTTTGAAATCAACGCCTGCAAAATTCCAACTGATAACAGTTTGTACGAAAGCATCCGTCCGTCCACCCGGTGGTATTGATACGGTATAGTTGGTAAGCATGGGGAAAGGACGTCCCAGGTCGGAATAGATCTTCCTCAAAGCCCGTACAAACGCATCGTATTGACCGTCACCTGAAGCGGATTCTTCATAAACCTCGCCGTCAATCTCTATTTTAAGCGTTGCCACCGGTCGTAAACCCTGCGCCAAAGATAAAGAATAATTGAGTATCTTGATCTTTTGCTCGGTAATTGCTTCCTGATTCAATATATCGCTGATAATATACGGCAGGTCTTCCTGAGTTACCATTTCTTTTCTGTCGCCCAGTTCAATAATACGTTCGGTCACCTTCTTCATCGTCATTTCATCCATGTCGATGCCCAATGCTTCAAGGTTTTTGCGGATATTGGCTTTACCGGATGTTTTGCCTAATGCGTATTCGCGGATGCGGCCGAAACGTTCGGGTAACAAGTCGTTGTAATAAAGGTTGTTTTTATTATCGCCGTCGGCATGTACACCTGCACATTGGGTAAATACCGACTCGCCAACAATAGGGCTGTTAGGAGCAACGCGGATACCGGAATAAGATTCAACCAGGCGGCTCACACGGTTGATCTTGTCTTCCCGCAGGTTGGTTTCTTCTCCAAGCTGGTCTTTAATAACCGCTAATACACTGCTCAAGGGAGCATTTCCCGCCCGTTCACCCAACCCGTTCACCGTTGTGTGTATGCCGTGCACACCGGCCCTTATCGCCGAAAATACATTCGCTACGGCTAAATCGTAATCATTATGTGCATGAAAGTCGAATCGGAGATCGGGATAACGGTCTACCATTAATTTACAATACTCAAATGTATTCAAGGGGTTAAGTATCCCTAATGTGTCCGGTATCATGAAACGCCTGATAGGTAATTCTTTCAGGTTATCAATCATTTGAAATACATACTCAGGAGAGTTTTTCATACCGTTCGACCAGTCTTCGAGGTAGATATTTACTTCTATACCCATTTCCACGGCCTGATTTACAACGTTACGGATATCTTCAAAATGCTGTCCGGGAGTTTTCCGCAGCTGCTCGGTTACGTGTTTGTAAGAACCTTTGCATAAAAGGTTGATTACGCGGCAGCCCGCCCGTTCTATCCAGAGGAGTGAAGCATACCCGTCTACAAAACCCAGTACTTCGAGTTTATGCAGATTACCGGTGCGCTGTGCCCAGGCCGCAACCCGTTTAACAGCTTCGAATTCACCGTCCGAAACACGTGCAGAAGCAATCTCAATGCGGTCTACACATACGTCGTTTAACAGCATTTGTGCAATGCTGAGTTTTTCATGTGCAGCAAATGATACTCCCGAAGTTTGTTCCCCGTCCCTTAGGGTTGTGTCCATTATTTCAATCATAATACTTTATTGCTATTACGCTTACCGCCCACAGATAACCATACTCTCTGCGGGCGGTAAAAGGTTTAGTGATTATGCTGTTTTTCGTATGCCTCGATCTTTTCTTTGTTGGAGAGTAGGTAATCGATATCGTCCAATCCGTTTACCAGACAGTCTTTTTTGTAAGCGTTGATGTCAAAACTTTCGTTTTTGCCTGTGGCATTGTTGGTGATAGTCTGATTGGGCAGATCGATCGTTAATGTCGCACGCGGGTCAGCCTCAACGGATGCAAATATTTCGGCCAGGAATTCAGGGGTAACCACTACAGGAAGCAGTCCGTTATTCATAGAATTATTTTTGAATATATCAGCAAAAAAGCTGCTCACTACTGCACGGAAACCGTATCCCGTAATGGCCCATGCCGCATGTTCCCGACTGCTTCCACTGCCGAAATTCTTTCCTGCCACCAATATTTCGCCTTGATAGGTGTCTTGGTTCAATACGAAATCAGGATTAGGGTTGTCTGCTTTATCATACCTCCAGTCGCGAAACAAATTATCACCGAAGCCTTCCCGGGTAGTTGCTTTCAAAAATCGAGCCGGGATGATCTGGTCAGTATCCACATTTTCAAGGGGAAGGGGAACGCAGGTAGATGTCAGTATCGTGAATTTTTCTTTCATTTGAAATTCATCATTAATCGTTAAACATTAAACATTCAAAAGTTCTCTTGGGTCAGTAATCTTTCCGGTTATGGCAGCTGCTGCTGCTACCAGAGGACCTGCCAGTATAGTGCGTGAACCCGGTCCCTGCCGTCCTTCAAAATTACGGTTGGATGTCGAAACCGCATATTTCCCTGCCGGTATTTTATCTTCATTCATTGCCAGGCAGGCGGAACAACCCGGCTGACGTAACTCAAATCCAGAGTCGGTCAATACTTTGTCGATACCCTCCGCGCGTATTTGTTTTTCTACCAACCAGCTTCCCGGTACTAACCATGCTGTTACATGATCAGCTTTTTTATTTCCTTTAACCAATGATGCAAAAGCGCGGAAATCCTCGATACGCCCGTTTGTACAACTTCCGAGGAATACATAATCTATTTTTTTGCCGATCATAGGTTCTCCGGGCTTGAAACCCATATAATCGAGAGATTTTTCATAAGATATTCGTCCGGCCTCATCTATACTTTCCAGAGAGGGTATATTCTCACGGATACCCATTCCCATTCCGGGGTTGGTACCATAGGTAACCATCGGTTCGATATCTTCGGCCCGGAATGTTATTTCTTTATCAAATTCGGCATCGTGGTCGCTGTAAAGCGTACGCCAGTAAGTAAGTGCTTTTTCCCATTCTTCACCTCGTGGTGAGAATTCACGGTCCTTCAGATAGTCGAATGTTACTTCATCAGGAGCGATCATTCCTCCGCGGGCACCCATTTCTATAGATAGGTTACAGATCGTTAAACGGTCTTCCATAGTGGTATTACGGATAGCTTCTCCCGCATATTCCACGAAATAACCGGTGGCTCCCCCAGTTGTCATTTTACTGATTATATAGAGGGCTATATCTTTTGCCGTAACACCTGGTTTGAGTTTACCGTCTACCGTAATACGCATGGTCTTGGGTTTCCTTTGCATGATACACTGTGTAGCCAGCGTCATTTCGACTTCGCTCGTTCCTATACCAAAAGCGATTGCACCCATAGCACCGTGAGTAGAAGTATGCGAGTCGCCGCAAACGATTGTCATACCCGGTTGTGTAAGTCCGTTTTCAGGGCCTACCACATGTATGATGCCGTTTTTCGGATGTTGTAAGCCATAATAAGTGAGTCCGAAATCTTTCGCGTTCTTTTCCAGTGTGTCCACCTGGTTTTTCGATATAGGATCTTCAATCGGTTTATCCTGGTTTAAGGTCGGGATATTATGATCGGGAATACATGTTACTTTTTCCGGGCGGAAAGGTTTTAAGCCGCGTTTTCGCAATCCTGCAAATGCCTGGGGGCTGGTTACTTCATGGCAGTACAGGCGGTCGATATATAACTGTATGGTTCCGTCGGGCAATGTGTCAACCACATGTTTTTCCCAGATTTTTTCAAATAATGTTTTGCTCATCTTTTCTTATTTTCTTTATGACTTATTGTACAAATTTATTTATAGCATCGATAAAAGCTTCGGCAGAGGCAGCTATAATATCCGTGTTGGCTGCGAAACCATAGTACACATTGCCGTCATATTCAACCTGCATATGGACTTTACCCATGTCGTCGCTACCTTTATCAATAGCCTGAATAAGGAATTCCTGAATGGTCATGGTACGATGGATGATCGATTTGATCGCCTTGATCGCCGCATCAACCGGTCCGTTACCTGAGGCTGCAGCTTCAAATTTTTCTCCGGCAATATTCAAACAAATGCTTGCCACAGGCTTTAATCCTACTCCCGAAGTCACCTGCAGATATTCCAGTTTGATGCGATGCATAGCTGTCCTGTCTTTACCCACAAGCATCAATACATCGTCATCGTTTATGTCTTTTTTACGGTCGGCCAGTTTGAGGAATTCTCCATATACATTATCTAATTTATCCTGTTCCAACTCGACTCCAAGTACCTGCAGACGGTGTTTTAATGCGGCGCGTCCGCTTCTTGCCGTAAGGACAATAGCGTTATCATCTATACCTACATCTTTAGGATCTATAATTTCATAACTTTCCCTGTTCTTCAACACGCCATCCTGGTGGATACCCGATGAATGTGCAAATGCATTTCTTCCCACAATAGCTTTATTGGGTTGTACCGGCATATTCATTAAGCTGGATACCATCCGGCTGATGCTGTAAATCTTCTGGCTGTTTATGTTTGTTTCTATATTTGTGTCTTTATGGCTTTTGAAGATCATAGCCACTTCTTCAAGCGACGTATTTCCGGCCCTTTCACCAATACCATTGATCGTAACTTCTACCTGACGCGCTCCGTTCAGTACGCCTTGTATGGTATTGGCTGTAGCCATGCCCAGGTCGTTATGGCAATGTGTGGATAAAACGGCTTTATGTACCCCGTCCACATTTTCTATAAGGTATTTTATTTTGGCGCCGTATTGATCAGGCAGACAATATCCGGTGGTATCGGGGATATTAACTACCGTTGCACCTGCTTTAATTACGGCTTCGACTACCCGTGCCAAATATTCATTATCCGTGCGGCCGGCATCTTCGGCATAAAATTCCACATCTTCCACAAAACGTTTGGCATACTTCACACAGGCAATGGCACGTTGCAATATTTCATCCTGATTGGAATTGAATTTATGTTTGATATGGTAATCCGACGTCCCGATACCTGTATGTATCCGTCCGCGTTTAGCATACTTCAGCGCTTCGGCTGCCACTTCAATATCCTTTTCTACTGCCCGGGTTAATGCACATATGGTAGGCCATGTAACGGCCTTTGATATTTCTACCACACTTTGAAAATCGCCGGGACTTGAAACGGGAAAGCCTGCTTCGATCACGTCCACACCCAGCCCTTCCAATGCCTTGGCTACCTCTATCTTCTCAATACTGTTCAACTGACATCCGGGGACTTGTTCACCGTCTCTCAAGGTGGTGTCGAAAATAAATAATCTCTCTGCCATGTTATTCTATGTTGTTATTGTTGTTAATTACCCAATTCCATAAATTGAAAAAGCCCCTCTCACAAGGAAGTGAGAAAGGCTCTTTTATTTTTGTGCACACATTGCACTAAGTCTCACTTCCTATCCCGTTCCCAGAGTAGAATATTAATTAAAGAAATAATGAGACTATTTGCTGTGTTACGTATCATCGCTTTATTTTATGGCTGCAAATATACAGCCTTTTTTGTTACCTCCAAATATAATCCGATATTTTTTGTGTGGTTTTGCTTTTAAAATGAAAGTAAAGTTTGCCTCCGATCTGTGTTTTATCATTTTTACCATATATAAAATCGCATATGATAACCTTTTATCCTGCTATCTTGTTATGAGTTGAAAAAGCAAAAGCCATTCCAGTGCCGTTGCGTGAATAAATTATTGATTATCATTATTAAATTTTTAACTGTATGAAAGCAAGAAGAAGAATTATCTCCTCCTGTGTAGTAATAATTTTTTCCATGATAACTGCCTTTACCGTTAAGGTATATGCGCAGATGGATACATTACATTTACCGGAGCCGTATGAAACACCTTCCGTTGTAAACTATAGCAAAGTGCTCGGTTGGTCGGGCGATAATAAACCGGTTGCTCCGGCGGGTTTTACCGTATCCAGGTTTGCCGGAGATTTCCATAATCCGCGGTGGATTTACGTAGCTCCTAATGGCGATGTTTTTATTTCGGAAGCAGGAACGATTCCGGAAGATGGAGATGAAGAGCAAACGGACGATACACCGGACAAGACAAAGCAAAAAGAATCCCAGAATTTCGGGAGTGCAAACCGGATCATTCTTTTCCGTGATATCAATAACAACGGGCAGTATGAAGGGCGTTATACGTATATGACCGGGCTTAACCAGCCTTTAGGAATGCTGGTTATCGGAAATCATTTTTATGTAGCGAATACAGACGGGTTAATGCGTTATCCATATAATGAGGAGACTACTTCTTTAACTGCTACGGGAGAAAAGCTTGTTGATTTACCTGCCGGCGGATATAATAACCACTGGACACGTAATATCATCACCAATTCAGAGAAAAATAAAATATACATCTCTGTCGGTTCGGCAAGTAATAATGCAGAATACGGTATGGACGAAGAATATCGCCGTGCCAATATTCTGGAAGTTAACCTCGATGGAAGCGGTGAACAATTCTACGCCCAAGGGCTCCGGAATCCTGTCGGTATGGATTGGGAACCTGTTACCGGTAAATTATGGACGGTAGTGAATGAACGCGATGAGTTGGGAGACGATTTGGTTCCGGACTATGCTACCCATGTACAACGGGGTGGCTTTTATGGTTGGCCGTATGCCTATTTCGGCCCGATAGAAGACCCGCGTATGAAAGGACAACGCCCTGATCTGGTAGCAAAAACGATTGTTCCCGATATACCTTTAGGCTCGCATACATCAACGTTAGGCATAGCTTTTTATAAACATACCCAGTTTCCGGAAAGATATCATAACGGTATGTTTGCGGTTCAACACGGTTCATGGAACAGGGCGGAACTTTTAGGTTATAAAGTGCTTTTCGTACCGTTTCGAAATGGTGAACCGGCGGGTCCGCCTGAAGAATTTCTCACCGGGTTTATAAAAGACAGGTCTAAAAGTGAAGTTTACGGACGTCCCGTATGCGCGGCACTTTTACCTGATGGTTCTCTTTTAATAAGCGATGATGCGGCCCAGACGATTTGGCGTGTGAGTTACAACAGATAATTCTCTCCCGTCCGGTTTTATTTAGGACGTGTCCTTTTGTAAACCGGACGCGTCCTAAATAAAATCACTACCAACCTTTTATCAAAACAATATGATCCTTTTCTAAAAACATGGTGAACTTTTACATAAACCATTACCAACTTTTCAAAGATTTATCACCATCTTTTCACCTTCCACTAATTGATGTTATCTGATGTGTATCAGAATTTAACGAGTGGAAGATGTGCTTTTTTATCTTCCACTGAATAATAACGGGTTACATAAGTTATATTTGATAAACTTGTATATTCTATTTCTGATCTGAAGACTTAGATTTATATTAAAGTAACATGTGCAGCCTATGATATATTGACACAAATACTATAATTTCGCTATGATATTAAAATGGAAGATATTGATTTATATCTTCCACTCGTATTTTGCTGTTATATAATTATTTATACATATAAGTGGAGGGTGAAGGTTACACGCTCGCCCTTTAGCCGTAGCTGCCAGCAGAATGTTTTCGACTGCCGCACATGCAAATGCAAAATAGTTGAGCAAACTCTGGTTTGCAGGTTGGCAAAGATAATATATACTATATTTTTATCAACACTTGCCCAGATTAAGTAAATTTTCCGGGTTAAAAAGAGTTCGAAACATTTAATTTTGATATGGTTTCTTCAGCACACAATTTTTATTGCCTGTAACCAATACACACCATTGTTTCACCTTCGTTCACCGGAGGAGTACCGGTTTTATAAAGGATGACACCCGATGCAGGGGCGGTAACATCTTGCAGCCACTTACCAAAAATATCAGTAATAAAGCCTATCGTATCGCCTTCCGATACTTTGTCGCCTGCCTGGTAATCACTGTAAAAGACTCCCTGGCAGGGAGATTTGATATAGGACTGACGATTGAAGAAGTTTATCACAACATCATTTATTTCCAGGTAACCAGATACATAGTACATACCCATTTCCCGCAACAAATTATATATCGCTTTTTTTATCTGGACAACAGCTTCCGGCTGAACATTACCCAATTTGCCACTTTCAATGCTCAAAGCCGTTTTCCCGTCCTGTACCGCCTGTTTGAAAGCATAAAAGGCCGGTTGCTGCGCGGTGATATGATAAGAATAAGAAACTATGTTTTCAAACCCGCTGACTCTGCATAATTTTTTGGCAAACGCAGTCTGTACAGGACTGTCCGAATTATCATAATAACAAATAAACGGCAACAGGTCTTCACCCGCATCTCCCCCATGAATATCGAGGAATACATCACTACGTGAAATAATATCGCTGGTAATGATATGCGCAATTTGTTCAGACACCGAACCGTTGAAACTTCCGGGAAATACCGTGTTGAGGTTCTTTCCGTCTATCGGACTGATAAACGGTGTCCGGGCATAAAAAGAAGCCACATTGGCAATAGGAACAATGATCAGGTTTCCTTTCAGCTTATCGGGGCCGATTTCATTTATTAACTCCTGAACAGCAATAATCGGGGGATATTCATAACCATGTATTCCCGCCACGATGGTAAAAACAGGTCCCGGTTCCTTGCCTTTAAAAACTGTCACAGGCAGGAACGTTGTGTCACTATCTTTACCAACCCGGGTAGTTATATCCGTTCTTGCCGGAACGGGACTGTCCAGGGCATCATGAATAGTATTTTGTGCAGATAAAGCAGGATTAGTAAGCAACATAATAGCAGATATAAATGAAAACAAGATTGGACGGATCATTTTTTTGATTAAAATATCTCAGTAATGTATCAAACAGTAATTACCAGCAAAGATATGTTTATAGTATATCCTTATCAAAATTAGAATCCAAAATTAGATTTTTAAAACAACTTTTCAGGCTTGAATGTTTATAACAGGATTATTAGTTACAAAACATGAATCAGGAACAAGCATATAATGATTCAATTACATTCCCTTGAAAACAGGTTTTTAAAAAACATCTGTGAAATATGAAACAAGCCAAACGAACCATTATTTGTCTTGCCGCGTTGTTGATTGTTTCCGTTGCCGGATTCATTATCAGCATGGAAACAATCGAAGACAATAGTGCCCTGCTTACTGTTATCTTCCGTACAGTGATGGCGGGGTCGCTGGTGGGACTTATCACCGGAATGATCAATTATTATTCTGTCAAAGAACGCATATTGCAGGATTTTTCAAACGACCTGCTGACTTCGCATACCGAATTTTATAACTTCCGTAAGGATATCAAAGAGGCGGTAGACCGTATAGAAAATCGGGGATATTATTTCGACACCCGTGAGTTCTCTGTGTGGATGCAGGCCCTCACCTCAGCTTCCAACGAAACAAAAGGAACACTCATTGTACCTTATAAGTTCGACCCTTTCATCAAGAAAGGTACCAACGGGAAGATCATTCAGTATATGAATAAATATATCCGCGCCGATCGCCGTTTGTGGTACCTGATAGACGATACCAAATATCAGATGATGGAAGCGCGCATAGCTATCGAAGAAAACCATACCTATGAAAAAGAACGGCAAAAAGGCGATATTTCCAAAGAAGAAGATGCCGGACTAAAAGAGCACATAGCACAAAATAACAAGGAAGTCGATAAGTTGGTGGAAATGTTGAAACAAACAGGTGCCGAGAGCCATAAGTTTAAGGAATTCGTATTGGAAATAAATAGGTTTTTATCTCAGAGTACCACCGTTTCACCTGTGCTCGAAATAGAAGCATCAGAAAGGAAAGAGTACAAGGAGATGATGGAAAAGGCAGAGAGTAAACATAAGTAAAATGCTTATTTCCCCCCCAGCCCGATTACCCGCGAAGTAACCGCACTCGCTCCGGCTATACACAGCACGTAAAGTAGAAACATCAGCAATGAATCCCGGGCAACATTTAAGTGCCCGGTAGCTATGCCGAAACCCATAGAGCAAAGCGGAGGCAACAGTGCCGTTGCGATTGCCACACCCGGCACCACATTATTATCTTCTTTCCGGCTTTTGGCAAGAATACCGACTATACCGCCGGTTATACCAATAAGAGCATGGTAAAAATTAGGATCGGTACGATTCATTATTTCAGTAGTGGTTGCTTTTTCGGGTGACAGCAGGAAGTAAATGGTAGATACCAACATGGTGATAAACACAGCTATTCCGAAGTTTGCGGCAGACGAGCGGATAAGAGCACTATCACAGATAGCCAAACCATAACCCAAGCCGTTGATTGGTCCCATAATGGGTGAAATGAGCATGGCGCCTATCACTACTGCTTTTGTATCGATATTCAATCCGATGCAGGCAGTCAATACGGCAAAAACGAGTATCCAGAGTTTTCTTCCCTTAAAATCGATATCGTCACGTATGGCCTTGTCGAAGCGTTCCGGGTCGTGTGTTTCAATAGCCAGCGTATCTTTAATCTTTTTCAGCATCTTCTTTTTCGATTTCTATTTCATTTATTTTATTTACTTCACCCTCTTTGTTTTTATTCATAATATTACCATCCGTATCGATAATGTAGAATCCGCGTTTAGGGGTATATTCGGCACAGAATATCTTATCGAGTTTATCATATCCAAGTTCACTCAGGTTTTTCCGGAGCCAGTCTTCATCATGGCCGGAGTCTTCAAGCTCTTTTTTCACAATATCGCCGTTATTTACCAACAGGTAGGCTTCGGAACCCTCACGATGTTTAATGATGGTGAATTTACCATCCGTTTCAAACACCACTTCTTCCACATCCAGTAGGGAATAAATTTCGCTTTCCCGAAGCTTGGCGCGAAACTGATCCATAGCCAGGTTATTACGTTTGAGCATTTCGAGGTCTATTTTTCCCTCTTTGATAAGAGTTTCCGGTTCACCATGTATGAGTTTACTGAAGAAATTCACCCTCAGCAACAACCTGACAAGGATGTTGAGGATAAACCACACAACCATGGCAAAGGCCAGTATCCATACACGGGTATCGGGCATATAGATAATACTGCCGACCAGTGCGCCGAGTACAATGGTGTTTACGGTATCCATCGGAGTAAGGTTCGCCATCTGCGTTTTGCCTGTCATACGAAGGAAGAGCAATACGCCAATCATACCGATAATGAGTTTAATAACAATAGACCAATACATAATCTAATAGTTTATCAGCTTAAATTATTATAATTTGTATATAACAAACACTCAACCTTTATATATGGTTTACCGGAACGTTTGAAGTAACAAGCGCAGAAATCAAGTTTAATTAGATTATGGGGATCGATGAATTGGTAAACCATGGGAAATAGTCTTGCGTAACCATCTTGCCCTTAAACGGACAAAACCGGACAAGGAGCGCACATTGTTTTCTTCTGTTCGATCTTCCATGGGTTTATATGAATACAGATTTTTACTGTGTATTATCGGGATAATCCGGATCATTCCTTCTTCAACGTACGCTTATTACGATTCGTTGTTCTCTCCCAATATTTTTTTGATAACCATACCAGTGCCAACTATTTCGTTTTCCCACGCATCATACTCATCCGCTGATCCCGGGACTTAAAATAAAGCTTAACCCCATATTACCGCGGATCCATAATTATAAAATTTGCATAATAAGGGATCATATCCCTTTCTCCTATGGATATCTGCTTTACGACCCTGTATTCGCCTTCGGGATATTTAACTGTTTCTGGAAAAAGACTAATCGTATACTCACCCGAATCGCCCGGCTGAAGCATGTACATAATAGCTATAAGTGCAAAATTGCCGAGATCGACCTCTCTCCAGGCGTTATCTATGCGTCTTTCAATCGTGTAATTAGCTCCAAACTGAATAATTTCCTGTGTATTATTACGGATGGTCAGATTTAAAGTTTGGGGAACTCCCTGATTCCTTTCAGGAGTAACTTTTATTTCAATGCCGTTGCTGTTATTTGCCTTAGTATTCGTTGATACGTTCCGGGATAAACCGCATGATGCTAATAACATCAAACTGAAAACCACAAGTGATATATTAAAAATCAACTTTCTCATCGGATAATATATTTTAAATTCTTCTCTTGAATAACACATCACAGGAAGATGTTGTTTTAATAAACGATCTGTAATGCAAATATAGAATTTTATATATTTTCCAACCTATTATCTCTATTGAAGGAAGCCGGAAATCGTTTTCGCATTCCTTTCGTATACGTTTATTTGGTATTCGGGTGATAAATTTATGTGTACATTACTGATTTATCCTATATTGTAATCTATTCCATGAAATGTTATCTTTACCTTCAATGAGATAATTAAAAATGGATGAAATATGAAATAAATACTTTTTTTTGTCGCATTGTTATGCATCATAAAAGGAGGATGTACTCCTGGTAATAATTTAACCCGTAATATGAATATGGACAATAACACATCAATTATCCGATTACTTTATCCCCAATGGCAGGGAGGAGGTACGATTGCCGATTTTATACCTGGCCTTCCTGCTGAAGACGCTTACAAGGGATATTATCTGGGCTCACGATTATTAAGTATCCTTGCGCCTGAAACTTCCCAGAAGACCGTACAGATTCCGATTTCATTAGATATAAACGACAGGGCGGAAGAAAATGGCATTATTTCTTACCGCGCAATCCTGAGACAAACCAAATCCGCTTTGAATATACTCCGCGAAAATAACCCCGACCGGATTGTAACCTTGGGAGGAGAGTGTTCCGTTAGTGTGGTTCCGTTTACTTACCTTGCGGAAAAATACCGGTGTTTCGAAGGTGGTTATCCAATTTGATCTCGATGTGATCGATCCCCGGGAAATGATTGCCGCCGTCGGTACCGATCCTGACAGTACGAAAATCGATGAAGTGGTAAGGGTAATTAATGATATCTCCAACCGGTTTGATTTAGTCAGGCTTACGATAACAGAACCCATGCCGCGGGTGGCCATTAAAATAAAAAATATGCTGAATGAGCTGCCTTTATTCAAGTGAGGGGGACAAATCGTTTGATTGAATGTTATAATACCTTTGAATTAATATGTCATTATTTACAAATGTCCGCAAAATGATAATTTTCTACATACTCACAGGAATAATATGTGTCGTTGCCATTATATACATTGTGGGCCTGTGTCTGCCGGCCGGAAGGATAGTTAGCAGGGAAGGATGTTTCAATGTACCGCCGGAAACTTTATATACGATTGTTACGGATAACACGAACTGGCAATACCGCAGTTCGCTGAGGGATTTAATAATACATAGTTCAGAAAACGGCATGGAGGTATGGGATGAAATAAATAAAGATGGAAGCATTATCCGTTTTCATACAGAAAAAAAAGTTCCGTTTAATTTTTATTCATTCTCCATGGAGTCCAAACTTTTTACCGGGAATTGGAATAGCCGCTTCGAATCCGATGAAAACGGGAATACCCTCTTTACCGCGACAGAACATATCCGGGTTAAAAATCCTTTTGTAAAAACCCTTTCGTATATATTTTTTGATGTGGGCAAGTTGATGGACCAGTATCAGCAGGACCTGCAAAAGAAGGTACGAACACTCAATCGAACGGAAGCTGCAAACAATCGGAAAGAATAACTAAACCTGACAGTCGGCAAAAGATCAATTGCGGAGCCGTTCAAATCTTTATTTTGACATGATCTGCAGACGAATCAGATCAACACATGAAGAAAGCAACAGTTTTAACATTCTGATTAGTATATACTCTTTTAATTCCTTATCTTTGCAGCAGATAAAGACTTATGACTATCACGATTAAAAAGGATATTGTTTGCTAAATAATCTGTAATTCCCTTTTACAGATTATACTTTTTCCGCTTTTTCCGGCCTATCAGCCGGAAGAAATCCATTATATATTTACAATACAAACAATCAGGGTTTGCACACGACCTGTTTTAGGGATTCCTGTGAAAACCGGAATATCATACGTAAAGTCATGAATAATTTATTATTATACGGTTGGAACAACCGCCTTTTTCAGTTAAAACAATCATCCTCTTTTAACCAGTTACCTCACGGACGCGTAACCGTAGTACATAAAACCTGTTACGAGATCATATCGGAAGAAGGAACCTTTTTGTGTGAACTGACAGGCAACCTGTTATACGGAAGGTCGCCCGCAGACTATCCTTGTACGGGCGACTGGATATTATACCAGCCGGTCGATAAGGAAAGGGGGATCATCTTAGATATACTTCCGCGTGAAAGGACACTGTACCGGCGCAAAAGCGGAACGGCTTCGGAGCGTCAGGCTATTGCCTCTTATGTAGACAAAGCCTTTATTGTGCAGAGCCTCGATATGGAGATCAATATACGCCGGGTAGAACGGTTCGTTCTTCAGCTTACGGATGAGAATATCCTTCCGGTGCTGGTGCTGACGAAAACCGATCTCGGATTCGACGAAGAACAGATCGATGCGAAACTGAATCATCTGAGGGGAAAACTCCCGGTTTTTCTGACCAGCATCTATTCAGAAGACGATATCGATAAACTTCGCCGGTATATCCTTTCTGGTGAAACAGTAGTGTTCACAGGCCTGTCCGGAGTGGGAAAAAGTTCGCTGATCAATGCGCTTTGCGGACAGGAACTGTTCCTCACGTCGGCAATCAGCAACTCCACCGGAAAGGGACGTCATACCTCTACGCGGCGTGAAATGGTATTGATGGAGAACTCCGGTGTATTAATAGATACCCCGGGAATCAAACTCTTCGGGGTAACAGCAGATAATACCGGCGCATTGTCTGAAATGCTCGACATCGACGATCTGGAGAGATCCTGCCGTTTTGATGACTGTACCCATACGAATGAACCCGGGTGTGCTGTGATCGAAGCGGTCGAAAACGGTACGTTAGACAAGGGAGCCTATGAAAACTACCATAAGCTGAAAAGGGAAGCCCGCCATTTTACTTCGTCGGAACACGATAAACGTAAACGGCTTAAATCGTTGAGTAAAAGGGTGAAACAATTTAAAAATCACAACCCCGATTTATAATTCCCATTTCATCCCCAGCTGGAAGTTAATAGTAGGGGCAGCGTTGAAGTAACGCCCGCCAAATGCGTTCAGATCGTTGCCCAGACTATACTTCTGATTCAGGAGATTATCACCCGTAAGGTATATTTTAGCAGGTAAATACGATTTCCCTGCGAGGTTAATCCCGATATTGGCCGATACCAGATGATAATCCGTTGCATATACCGAATTCGCATCGTTCAGGGGGATGCGGCTCGTGTAATTATGCTGTACAAATACATACACATTCGCAGGCAGGTTAAAATACAGGTTATTGATGATCACATTGCGTGGAACACCAGCTACCCGGTTGCCCGAATAATCCGAATCGTTGTTCCGGTAACTGTCGTATTTGAAATGAGAATACGTATAGCTGGTGTTCCACTGTATTTTTTTTAAGAAAGCATTCGAATAATGGTAAGGCAACAGTACGAACGAACCGTTGTATTCCACACCGAATTGCCTGATCTTTCCCGAATTGATAAAGAACGTATTCCCGGTACTGTCCGTCTGCGATATGATTCCGTCGCGTAAGAGATAGTGGAAGCCCGAAGCGTCCATGGATATCCGCCCGTTCAGAAGATTGAGCCTTACGCCCGCTTCCGTGTTCCAGCCCTGTTCCGCGAAAAGGTCTTTATGTACCGTATTATCCGAAGGACGGACTTCAGCGGTCGTAGGAGTTGAGTACCCTTTGCTGAACGTAAAGCGGAGCGAAACAGGATCACTTATCCGGTAGTTCACAGCAAAATGGGGCATCCAGACTGTCGGAAAGTTATTCTTAATTTGTGTGGTATCCCTGAAATGATATCCGTTGCGGTTTACCGAAACAGCAGCTTCTACCACCAGGCGCTTATCCCATTCCAACCGTCCGCGAAGAAACCCGAAATACTGATGATTCAGAATATTATTATAAGCCTGGATATCACCTTTCACCCCCGCGTGGTTATCATAATTATGCGCGTCGGTTTCCAGCCGTTGACCTTCAAAACCAATATCTAACGAAGGATTCCATGTCTGGCCGGAAGCCGCCGGACGGGCAAGCGTGAAATACGTACGCAGTCCCATATTATCTTCTTTCCGCGTTTCATAATTGGTGATAAAGGGATAAATAAAATCCACATGGTTATACCATAACGAAAGCGTATGGCTCAGGTAAGGGGTGAGCGTAGCCTTGTGGCGCAGTCCCGCGAAAAACATGCGGGTGGTGATGCTGGTCTGTTGTTCGATAGACCCCGGCATGGTAGCCGTTGCCGGGCGCGCCTGCTTCGGGTTTTCATTATATTGCTCTTCCGTAAGCCCTCCCGGTGTGCGGTATCCCAGGTCGGAATAGAACACATAGGCTTCGAGGGCGTTCCCCGGGCGGTATTTCCATTGGTCGGAAGCCTGTACGAAGAAACGGTGGGTTCTGGTGTTTCTCCGGTAGCCGTCAGCCCGTTGATACGATTGGCGGATGGTCCAGAAATGATCTCCGCTGTTACGGGCAAGATAGAAAGAGTTGCCCGCCAAGCCGAATGATCCCCCGTAAGTGTTCAGCTGCACCGCGTTCAATCTGTTCGTGTTGGATTGCAAAAGTACCACGCCGCCGGAGTTGGCGCCGAATAAACTGCCGTCGGGACCTTTCAAGATCTCAATACCCGTCAGGTCATTCGTATTCAGGACGTTCAAATAGGTATTGCCGCCCGCATCCGTCAGCGCGAAGTCGTTGTAATATATCTTTACATTCCTTACCCCATAAGGAGAACGCACCAGGCTCCCACGGATAGACAGCCTGTAACTTCCGGGCGACCGTTCTTCCATCCGCACGCCCGGTACGGTGTTCACGGCCGGAACCATCGATGTGACCGATTGCAATTCAATCTCATCTTTGTTCAATACGCCGACAGATGTAGGAGTTAACGAGCGGAGCTGTGGCTGGAGGTAACCTACCACTTCCACATCCGGTAGTGATACATCCGGACGTACAGACAGGGAATCATTACTTACCTGTCCGTTCACAACAGTGGATAAGAAAGTAAAAACAACTATGATTTTTTTTGTACGGTTAGAAAAGAAGTGTCTACAGTAATTGTTTACCATTAGATGTTACGGGTTTATATTTCTTACCCATATAACATATATTTTTACAATTTGGTTTATTCTGATTTCCTGAAAATCAGGTGTTCCATGATAAAAACAACCCCTACACCCATAACAAACCCATTCCCCAGGATGGGGCGTACAAGCGACGGGATTTGCTCCATTGCCTGTGCGGGGGCAAAGGAAATCAATAAGGTAGACATGACCGGAAGACCGATGATAAGCCCTCCGCGGAAATCTGACGCCGCCTTGTCTTTAACCAGCAACTGCATACTCGCGGCAAGCTGCGAACTCATAATATAAAGTAACAACGTACCCATTACCGCGCCCGGAATATATAAAAGCGACGAAACCACCGAAGGAAGAAAAGCACATACGATCATTCCGAGGCCTGCCGGGATCAGTGGATAACGCGAAGCACATCCCGAAGCGGCAATAATCCCGGGGCTGGTGGAATAATCTACCGGGCCGATCACCCCGATCGATCCCGCCAATACGTTCATCAGTCCGGTTACCCCTATCCCCCGTGTCGTGCGCTTGGCCATCGAACCGGCTTCCAGCATATGCCCAACAGCCTGTATGGAACCCAGCTCATTAACAATCAGTGTAATGACGCAGAAAACAAACGAAAGGATCACTCCACCATTGAATTCAGGTACAAAAAAGAAGGATAACTCTTTCATCTGGCCGGAATATGTAACCGTTTCCACTTCCGGAAACCCGTTAAAAAGAAAATAGACGATCGTACCCCCGGCAATACCCCATACGAGCGTAGTCGATTTCCAGACACCCCTCAGGAGGTTATTCGCAACAATAAGGGCAATTACAAAAATGAAGACAAATGAAATTGTAAACAGGGTAGAAGCGTTACCGCTAAATACCAGCGTGATAATTACGGGAGCAAGCGTAATGGCGACCAATAACAGGATAACTGTTATAATGCGTGGCGTAAATATGGATTGAAGCCTTCCCAGCAATCCCGTAAAAGCAATAACGGAAATAATAACACCCCCCACCAGAACTGCCGTATAAATAGCCGGTACTCCCGACGATACCGACGCAAGAATCCCGATCAGCAGTACCGAAGCGGGCCCAATCACTAACGGCAACCGATGCCCCCATACGATCTGTATCACAAGCGACAGGCCGATAACCCCGAACAGTTTCTGCATATATAAAGTCTGGACTTCAATGTCGGCTCCGAAATGAAGCTTTGCCACCACAAGGCCCATCACGATAATGCTGGGTACTGCCACCACCCACCATTGCAGGCCGTACATCAGCATTGGGAGAAACTTCATTTTGGTATCTAAGGAGTATTTCATAATTTGAAGATTTATAAAGATGTAAATATACAAAGATATACGGATCGCTTCCTACCGCCATTTAAAATGACTATTTTGGACAACATTTTGATGCCATGAAAAGTTATATTTGCCATCAATAAACAATACAGAATGAATCACGAAGCAGAAAGACGGTTTTGCCAGAGTTGCGGGATGCCCCTCAACCTTTCAAAAGTGCAGTACCTTGGTACACGTTCAGATCATACTTACAGCGATGAATACTGTTATTATTGTCTCAGGGACGGCGAATATACCGTCGACTACACCATGCAGCAAATGCTCGACGTCTGGATAAAGTACACCGATAAGTACAACGGCTACGCCGGTACAGATTATGCCCCCGATGAGCTTCGGACTGTGTTGAGCGAACGGATGCCGGCGCTCAAACGCTGGAAGCAAAAAGAAGAAACGGAGAATATCCATTTCGAGATCATCAACCGGATACAAGTATACATCAACCAGCATCTGTTTGAACCGCTGGAAGCAGAAATACTGGCGAAGGCCGCGCAATTATCCCTTTACCATTTCCGCCGCATATTCAGGAAGGTGAGCGGCGAGAACGTGGGCAGTTATATCCAGCGGCTCCGCCTGGAATACATCGCGTATAAATTAGTTTTCACAGATATGAGCCTGTCCGGTCTGATCGACCGGTCGCAGGTATATACAAAGCACAGCCTTTCCAAAGCGTTCCGTAAACATTTCGGGGTGTCTCCTTCCGCTTACCGGCAGCAGTTCAGGCAGCATGCAGTTGTTCAGGCCGATCGCGCAGCAACAACCATTCAGCCGTCGGTATCACGGATACCCCATATGCATGTGCTGTATCTGCAGGTAGGTAAAGCCTATACCGATATCCGGACATACCGTAGCCTTTGGAATCGTTTGACGGCGTTTTCGCAGGATCATCATCTTACAGGCGAACAACACAGGTTCATTAGTATAAGCCAGGACGAACCCACGGTAACAACAGCCGAAAACTGCCGTTTCTATCTCGGCATAACGGTAGACGACTCTGTAAAACCGGAAGGATCCTTCGGTGTGATGCAGATACCCGGCGGGCTGTATGCCGTTTTCCGTTTCAGGGGAAGCCATACCCGTTTGCCGGAGGTTTACCGCGATATATACCAGAACTGGTTGCCCGGCAGCGGTTACAAACAGAGCGAACCACTCACGTTCGAGATCTATATCAATACCCCGCGGCAGGTTCCCGCCGCCGACCTGATTACAGATATTTATATACCTATTGAAAAATAAAAACAGACACATTATGCTTGAATTACCCGAAGTACGTACCATAAGCCGTCAGGCGCGTGAAGCGCTGACCGGAAAAGTGATCACCCAGGTGTTTTCACCTACCACGCCGCATAAATTCGCCTTCTTTAACGGCGATGGAGAAGATTATAAGCCGTTGCTGACCGGGAAAAAGGTCATGTCGACGGAAGGCGCCGGAATGTATGTCGACCTCATACTCAGCGACGGCGTTGTCCTTTCATTAGGCGACGGCGTAAACTTCAGGTATGGCGATGCATCCGCCAAAATACCCGAAAAATACCAGTTGATGCTTACCTTCGACAACGAAACCTTCCTCGCTTTCAATATAGCGATGTATGGAGCTATATATGCGCACCGGGGTGACTTCGACAACAAATACTACCGGCAAAGCAAGGAAAAAATATCCCCCCTGGCGGATGCTTTCGATGAGGACTATTTCAATGGACTTTTGCGCAACGAAAAAAAGAATATATCGGTAAAAGCATTCCTGGCTACGGAACAACGTATTCCGGGGCTTGGCAACGGTGTATTGCAGGACATACTCTTTTATGCGGGGATTCACCCAAAACGCAAAATCGACACTTTATCCAAAACGGAAAAGAGTAAATTGTTTAAATCGGTCAAAGACACACTCAAAAAAATGACCCGCGAAGGAGGGCGCGATACCGAAACCGATTTTTACGGCAACAAAGGAGGCTATTCCACCGTCGTATCCGCTAAAACATATAAAAATCCCTGTCCTGTATGCGGCGGCACAATTATGAGGGAAGACTATATGGGCGGCAGGATCTATTATTGCCCGACATGTCAACCGTTATAAATTGCCGCAAAATGAAAAACCAGATTGTCCGGTATCTCAAAGAAAATGTGCTGTACAGGGAAATGGAAACCGACGAAATAACCTATTCACTCGAAGAAGGCAGATACGAGGGCATTTATTCCGACCGGATGATCTTCTCCGGCCTTTCGGAGACTGAAAACAGCATCCGGTTTGACCTCACAACCGTTACAAAAGAGAAGATATACCTGTTGGACGGCAATGGCGACCGCGAACGGACCACCAAAGACTTTACCGGAACCAGTGTTTTCCGTTATGAACTGGCATGCCGCAAAAGTACCGGTGAAATGACCGGATATATGCGTGGAATATCATCAACCGTAAAAGACCATACCATGGAAGCCGTTGTTTACGGTGTTCATCATGTGCGTATGGAAGAAGGGCAGTTAAAATGGGACGAAAAACAACTCTTTTACCGTGACGCTCCCGCCGGAGAAGATAAATACCGGCCCGTAGCATTCGATTCGTCTGTCCGTTTCTACCTCGAAAAAGAAAAACTGGTTTTTGAATACCTCACTACCTATTTCGATGTCGATCCGGTAACGATGGAAAAGATCTTATCCAAAGATAAATACCCGGCATATGTAACAAAAGAAAAATAGTACAACGACTGACCAGAAAACTAAAAGAAATGCCGAAAATTACACATATTGAATTTCTAAAAAGGCCGGAGCAACCCGTTCTCCTGATCCGTAAGCAAATTCCGATGGATGAATTACCGGAAATATTAGGTCCAGCATTTATAAAAATAGGAAATTATATAAGCAGCCTGGGAGAGATGCCCGCGGATGTACCTTTTGTCTGTTTCCGTAATTACCGTGAAATGGATTTAGAAAATGTAACGGTGGAAATAGGTTTTCATCTCTCCCGGCCATTGCCGCCTGAAGATGATATCCTTGCGGAAACATTACCCGCGTGTATGACTGTTATGGCTATGTATAAAGGATCAAACCATGATATGCTTCCCCTTTACGAGGAAATGGCGCAAAAGGCCGGAGAAAGAGGATACCGTACCGTAAATGCCTGTGAATATTATTACAATGACAACGTCCATTTCTCCGAAGACGACCTGCTTACAAAAGTGGTTCTCACGCTCGGCAATAAATAGATAATATTAGCAAGAATAATAAAGCTTCCTTGCCCTATCCGGAGTATATTTGCAGATTATACCCTACAAAATGAACGTACAGGAAAAAAGCAGGCTTGAATACCGTGCCCGCATCAACCGGGTGATGGATTATATCGACCATAATATCGGCCAACCGCTGGATTTGGCAACCGTAGCAGCAGTATCGAACTTCTCCCCCTTTCATTTTCACCGGATATTTACGTTCCTGATCGGGGAAACTCCGATCGACTATATCCAACGGGTGAGGATCGAGCGGGCGGCGGCAAAACTACGCGACGATGACTTTTCCATTACCGAAGTAGCCTATACCTACGGTTTCGGGAGCGTGTCGCTCTTCAGCCGCACGTTCCGGAAGTATTTCGGGATAACGCCGAGCCGTTACAGGCTGCTGGAGAAACCTACTTTCTCGAAAGACGGTTTGCTTTTTAGCAAGAACGGACTACCGCTCCGCAAGAATTTGATAAACGATATGGGTTTAGATCACAACCTTTGCATCGTTAAATCAAATGAATTTTTTTTTATGGAAACAAAAGTAGAAGTAAAGACAATGCCGGAGATGAAAGCCATCTATTGCCGCCATACCGGTCCGTTCAACCAGATTGGACAGGCGTATGAAAAAGTGTTCAAATGGGCCATGCCCCGCGGACTGTTCAAACAGAATGTATCCAGAACAGCTACCGTCACGCACGACGATCCTTCGGTGACAGACATTCAAAAAGTAAGGCAGAGCGCCTGTATCATTGTAGATGAAGACGTAAAAGTAGAAGGCGAGATCGGTAAGATGATTATCCCCGGCGGAGAATATGCCGTAGGACGTTTTGAACTCGGGTTTGATGATTTTGAGAAAGCCTGGAACACCATGTGCCTGTGGTTTACAGAGAGCGGCTACCAGCAGGGCGACGGTTCGCCTTATGAACTGTACCACAACGACTATACCACCCATCCCGAAAAGAAACACATTGTGGATATCTGTATTCCGGTTAAGCCCTTGTAAATAATGTCATACTATAGCCCGGCGTGCAAAGGCCGGGCTATTAAGAGGTAGCCGTTACGCTAAAATAGATTTATCAAAATATCCTAACTCCTCGAGGTTAGCGGCGTTCATCAACAGGTCGTCGGGCGTTACAAAATAGTTCCTGTTGGAAGATATTAAGTCCAGGGCTTCGCCGGGTGATGAAGGCTTTACGCCTGTTATCGCTTCGCACAAAGCAATCAGTAGTTTTAACGCTGCTTTAGAAAGTTCATGTTCCTCTACATACTCAGGAGCCGTAATATCATTGGAGTCGTTCCGCATCAGACCCATGAAGTTGGATATGATCTGATCTTCGTTTGCCGGTACAGCATGCGTATCCTCTTCATCCGGTAACGGCAACCCGTTTGAATTATCATACATAATATAATCCAAGAGAGATGCCCTGTCATCTATGCTGTTAACTCCCCCGAACCCGAGGATCAATTTATCAAATTGAATATCATACAACGCCCCCGCATCGGTAAAACACTGCGAGGCGAACTGCGAGCACGTCATAGCATGCTTCCCTTTGTATTTATGTTTATTGATCTCTTGGATGATCTTCAGGCCCACCAGCATGGTGAAGTCGTAAAAAGCGCGGTTCCTCAGCGTATCTTTAGCCAGCCTGTTCCCTATGATCAGCAATCCCAACACGCCGAAATTCATTACCGGATACGGATTGCCTTTATCCGCATAGCTATCGATGGCATGTAATACAGGCAGAAGGTCAGCCTGGTCTTTAAGCCTCATCAGGTAACAACCCGGACTTTCGTCGAGAAAATCCTTGAGAGGCATAGAATAAATACCGCGCAGGTCGGAATGTGCAATCCGCGGTTCACCCCCTTTTTCACCGCAGTACATAGCTGTATGGCTTACCTTACCACCGGTGAGCAGGATGATGGCCTGACCTATCCAGCCCTCCGGAAAAGGAGTGGGCGGGCATAATAAAATATCACCCGGTTTTAAATCTTCAAAAGTCATAACATTATATTTAAGTTAATACTGTCTGATTTAAAACTTCTTCCCTTTGTTTTACGCGTTTGTACCCACGGTAGTCGCTGAATCCCGCTTTCAGCACCAATTCCAGTTCCGAAAGACCCGCGTAAGCCGCATCATTCCGCAACCTTTCCAGTTCCTCCAGCCGGAAACGGTTAATATAACGGCTGAAATTCATATGATACGTCCGGTTGATCAATAACGACAAAGAAGTGCGGTTGGTACCCAGTTCCCTTGTCATATCCGTGATTTTCAGCCTGGGGTTCAGGTAAGGTTTATAATTCCGGATAAAAGCCTCCAGTTTCTGTATATCCTCCCGCTTCACCGGGCCGTAATCATCCGGGGAAGCTTCCCCGCTGTCGGTTTCCGTATCCGTTCTGAAAATGACAAAGTTATCCAATAAAACGTTATGGGCAAAAATAATATCTTTGAAAATAACCACAAGAATAAAACAAATAATCAACCATAGAACCGGCATTTTATCATCGCGGGAACAGATAAAAATGAGGGCCATGGGAAGTGTGGCGATCATAGCCGTCAGGAACTGGTATAACCACGTTAAAGAACTCCGTTGTTCATCCGCCGAATAATTTACTATCACTTTACGGAAATAAATAACTCTTCGTAAGCCAAGAGCCACGTAAATAATATTCCACATAAAAAATATAACAGGTTTCGAAGAATAAAATACCGAATATAAATAATAATTATCCGGATAAAACCCTTCTGTTACGGAAAGGGATAACCGCATGTCGAACGGAATAAAAAAAGACCATATCAACATGACCGATCCGATAATAACAGGAAAAAAATAATGAAGGAAAGAAAAATTTTCATCTTTATATATTCGCGTCATTTCAAAAATAAAATGATAATATATAACATGGATAAGCATGCACGAAAGCATCAAAAAAGGATTGAGGAATACAAAAATTCGGGGCATGCTTATGTTGAAAATGATACACAACCATGCAAAAGCAGATATATTATAGCCCATAACAGCCAGCCACAAAGGCTTACGCCCCAGGATAGAGTCATTCGTCCGGATGAGCTTCAAATGAAGCAAACCGCAGATCACCGACACATACAACGGTACGGATAACTGAATGATCAATAAGATCTCCTTTGTACTCACGATAAATTATTTAGTGAACCTTCATCTGTTTATCTCTGCTGTATCCAACTGGTTTTTAACCCGTAAATAATGGCGGTAATTCTTAAAACCCGCCTGTCCCGCGATCCCGGCAGGCGATTTACCCTCATTCGCAGGTAATCTGGCCAGCTTTTCCATTTCACGTAAACGGCAAAGATTTATATAACTGTTGAAATTCATTTTATACGTATGATTAATGAACTTCGACAGGTATGTCCGGTTACTTTGCAGCGGAACCGTCAGGTCGCTGATCTTCAGGTCGGGGTTCAGGTAAGGCTTGTGCCTGCGGAAATAGCTTTCAAAATCCTTCCTGTCGATACCGGTGAGGAGGTCACCGTGGCGGTTTTTCCGCGTATATTTCCGGTATATCCTTTTGTTCCGCTCCGTATTTGCGCGAGTTTCCGCTGCCGGGGCTGCCTCCACGCTATTTACAACGTCCGCCGCTTCCCCCTGGACGGCGAATTTGGAAATATAAGGCCCGAAAAGCGGCAAATCGTTAAGCGGAGAAGAATAATGCCGGATAATAGCGTACGTTAACGGTATATTCATCCGTAAGGCCAGCAAAATGCACAACATCATCAGCACCGAAAGCAATATGCCCGGGTTTTGCTTCGTCATAAGCGGTAATACGATAAAAGTTACCGGAAACAATACCACTTCGATAATAAAAGAAACGGCCCGGGTCGTGTTGATCGCGTGCGGCGTGTTGGAAAGAAGCGTAAGCCTCAGGTGATACCCGTACATCTTGTACACAGGAAGAATAGAGTAAACTATCCCGTAAACAAGGGCAGTTACCAATATAATAGAGTTGCCTTCACGCGTCCAGAACTCCGGTAAAAGCAGCTTGCAGATACCTAACACCAGGCACGATGCCCCGGCAATTATATAATGTGTAAAGCCGAAAGGCTCGTCGGATTTAATACCGAAATACAGGAAATGATAAAAAAGGATTAAAGCAAATACTACAGAAGCATAATACAGTATATCCAACCGGCTAAACATACCGGGCAGGTAATAATAAAATAAAAGCAGCAGGCTTGCGATTGATGCAGACAGGCAATAAAACGCGATTAACCGGCTGAATATGATTTCAAGTTTCCTGAACTTCATTTGGATGGCGATCGCAAGAAATAACCCGAAAGTAACAAAAATACCCAGCGGTATTGAAAAGATAAGAAGCCTTATAATATCAAATAAATTCATACAATATTGCAAATATATCAATTTTTATGTGCCGTAAAATATAAAAAAAAGGTTTTTTTTAACCGCTTGATAATTTTGCGTTTAGTAAAAAAAATATGTACGATTTTGCTTCATTTGTATGATTTTGTATCATTTTTTGTACGAATGACAATTTTGCAAATAATAAAATGTATGATTTGGCATACCGATAAGAAATTACATCTATAAGTTTGTGTCGAACGAATGAAATTAATTGCGTAACTAATCAAAATTCAATGTGAAGTGTAGAATTATTCGGCCGGATAATTATTGTATGTAAAAGTAAACCATTATTAATGTTTAAAATTAAATTACTATGAGTCAAAAAGTAGGAGATGTTTTCACAGTATCGCGCGAATTATTCGGCGCAACAGGTTATTCATATTACCTTACCAAATTAGAAGGCGGGTTAGCGCTTGTTGGAACCGATACAGAACCGTTGGAAGAAGGTCTTGAAGGCGGAATGGTAAAGCAGACATTTACATTTGCCTGCCTTGAAGAAGGAAAAGCAGCCTATCAATTGGCGATGTTAAGGGTTTTCGACCCATCCAACCCGATGTATGAAGAAGTAATGCCTGTAGAAATTACCGGAGGAGATTCCCAATCTAATGCTATGCCCGGCGGCTGGACCGATTTGCATGAACTGTCAAAAGAAGAAAAGAAAGTATTTGACGAAGCACTCGAAGGATTTGTAGGCGTTGGTTATACCCCGAAACTGGTGAAGAGCCAGGTAGTGAACGGTGTTAATTATATATATATCGCCAATGCGCAACCTGTATATCCCGGTGGCGGAGAATATAAAGTACAAATATTCATATACAAGCCGATACGCGGAAAAGCAGTGATTAAAGATATTACTCCTTTATTAGGATAATCACTTGTGAGTTTGTAAATATATGGCCGGGGCAAAATATTGGAGCTTATGCCCCGGTTTTTTTATTTCAATTACCGTAAATAAAACCTCAGAACTTCTCCTTCCTTTCGAACTTCCCCTCCTCCGAATAATACTTCCATGTCCCCCGCGGGCGGTTGGAAACGTATTTTCCGCGGACTTTCAGGTTTCCATTCTCATAATATTCGCGGTAACGGCCGTGGCGTTTACCCGCTTTGATCTCAGATTCGCTTTTTAGAGCGCCCCCCGGGTAAAAATCACGTAAAACATTGCCCTGGAACTTCTCCACATAAAAACGTTTCAGCTCGCTCATCAGTTCCCTTTCCGATTCCGCGTTCTCATCCATCACATTATCGGCCGCGTCCGCCGTATCCGAATCGGCGGCAGCCATTTGCTCCCGTTCATACGGTTTATAATCCATTACATACTGCAAAGAAGCCGATTCATTATCTCCGGTGATCTGCATGGTCCAGTAAGGAAACGAATAAAACACTTCCCTGTCGGACTGAACCTCTTTCCATGTTGCCGCGTTCAGCATCGACCGTAATTGAGGGAAAAATTTATGAATGTCGGTAAAAAGAAAAAGAGTGGAGCCCGGATTGAACCTGTCGATCGCCTTCCGGAAGCCCGGGTCATCCTTCAGCAGGTTTTTCTGCTCATAATCCTCGATAAAGGAAAGCAGCGACGAAGGCTTGTTGCTCAGCACCATATAATCGCCTATAAAGGTATAATACGGCTTTTCGAACGAATCGAAGAGGCTCCCGAAAAACAACCGGAAGAAGCCCTTCATTTCGATATAATTTACTTCAAACCCTTTATAAACCGTTGTTTTAATACTGACAGGCGTACGGCTTTTTACCTTCTTCTCAATAAAATCCATATGCCGGCGGGCCTCTTTTATATCTTTCGCACCGATAGCCATGATCAGTTCCGGTTCGCTGCCCAGTAATCCCGGTTCAGACTGCGACAAAGCGAATTCGCCCGACATCCAGCTCAGGAAATGTTCGTCGAACGATATATCAAAAAGCTTCTCCAGTTTGGTGCGCGACTCCCTGTACGAATCGTACATCTGTTTATCATTATCGGCAAGCGTACGTTCCAGTTCTTTTATAAATGTCTGCAAATTACCAAGCCCGATATTTGTATAGAGTGCCGTACGGGCCGACATGATCCCGTGCGCCTTCATTTTATGCTTTCCCGAATTCAGCAGGGCGGTCACGTAAGGATCGGCATGCTCTTTACGGAGCGTATAACCCTTCATTTCCATTTTATCTTTGTCCACATTCAGAAAAAGCCCCGCGAAATCCATCGATCCGCTGAACATATCGAGGTATTCATTCCTGCCGCCCAGGTAGACAGACATAAAATCTGGCAAATTGGCATAGTTGATAAAGACGCGGTACAACCCTTTTCCCGAAACCAGCTTTTCAGCCTCGATAAAAGAATCATTCAGCCCGATCTTCGGCGAATGGCGTGTGTCGATAGCCGCTTCCACCAGCTTCGACGTATAAGAAGCCACAAAATGATTTTCCACAAAAGCCGCATATAAAATATCCCGCGTTTCAGGATCGCGCATTTCCAGGATGTAAACATCCTTATATGTGCGTTGCGTGATCGTAAAATCAGTCATCCGCAGGATCACCTCGATCTGGTCTTTCAGCAGGTTTAGCTTCGACGCACGCTGCATATCCATTACCATCAGGAAATCCCAGTCGTTTGCGCGTGTTTTATGGACAGAGATCAGCATATCCCTTTTCCCCACCAGCGAGAGCAGCCCCTTATTACTTTGGATAACCGAATCCATCCGTTCGACGTTCGCCGTAATATCCCCGAAGGCTTTCGCCCTTTTCAATGTCCGGAACGCGCCGCTTTGGCTGAAAACCTTCCAGTCGTCCACCGGATCAGACGATTGGATAATAAAAGCGGCATCCTCAGGTATCAGGTAGATCTGCTGGATGTTCCTGTCGGGCGAAATAAAGATATCCAAAACCGACCACACCACGTAAAAGGCAACCAGTACCCCCAATACGATGGTGACTTTCCTGCCGGTACGCCTGCCCTTCCTGATCTTTATTTCTTCCGCAGGAGAGGTATTTTCCTCCTGCCGCAATTCAATATTTTCCATGGTAATTTACATTAAGTACAAAAAATAATCCCGGTGAAAATCACGTAAACTATTCGTAAACGCCCCGGCCCCGGTGGCCGGTGAAATCCCGGAAAAGATCAAAAAAAGCAAATGTATTGATTATCCCCTTTCACCCCCTATTAAAAATAATTATAACGACAAATACAAACGTTAAAATAGCGATCATCCGTAAAAAAACAGATACCGGAATCTGAAAAGATAATACCCGTTTTTACACTATACGTTGAATAAAAATACTATCTTGTGCCCTCCGGTAAAACAAGGCGGCATCTGCCGCAGATTTACACCGGGCCGTTTTCTGTAAAAACAGGAACAAACTTATTTTCGTTAACCCGTTAAGCAAATACATTCAGGATATGAAAGAGATCAGTATAGAACATCTGGCATACCATTTAAAACGCGCAAAAGAGAAAAAACTGCAGCAACCTATTTTCTTTTTAGGAGCAGGCGCTTCCTGTACAGGTAATATACCCCTGGCAGCGCAGATCGTAACCGATATCCTGACCGAGCATGCCGATAATCCCGCTATCCGCGATCTGCCGGAAGAAAAAAGGGATTACGCGCGGCTGATGGGCTGCCTGCTGGCGCACGAACGCAATGAACTGTTAAGGGGATATATCGATAACGCGCGTATCAATGTGACCCATATCTACCTCGCGCAGCTTTTAAAAGAAGGGTATGCCGATTATATACTGACGGTAAATTTCGATAACCTGATGCTCCGCGCGCTTGCTTTATACAATATCTTTCCGCCAACCTACGATATGGCGATCATAAAAGATACCACCACCTCCACGATACTCGAAAAGTCTGTCGTTTACCTGCATGGTCAAAGCCACGGGCTGTGGCTGCTCAATACAGAGGAGGAAATGAATAAGATCAAGTCGTTTGTCCCCCGGATAATCGATCCCATAAAGAACGGGCGCCCCTGGGTATTTATCGGGTATAGCGGCGGCGATCCGATATTCGACTATGTAAAAAGCCTCGGAAGGTTCGACAACGGGCTTTACTGGGTGACGTATTACGAAACCGACCCGAATGAAAATGTCTGCAAATTCCTCAATACACCCAATACGAACGCGTCGATCATCCGGGGATACGATTCCGACTCATTTATGCTGAAACTGAACAGCGAATTAGAGCTTTCCCAACCGGATATACTGGACAAACCTTTCACTACGCTTGAGAAAATGCTCGGTAATATCGTAGATATAGACGATAAGGAACATTTCAAGGGTGTAAAAGAGCGTATGTCGATAGCCAGGCGCCAGGTAAAGGAAGCCATTAATAAATACGAAGAGGTAGAAATCAAACAGCCGGAAAAAGAAAAGGACGATCCGCAAATCGATCTGTTGAAAAAAGAAATAATCGGTATAATCATTACAGAAAAGTATGAGGAAGCGGTAATTTTTGATATTCAACAAAGGGTAAACGAGTTTGCGGATAATACCTTGAATAACCTTTTGGCTAATTTATACTTTAACTGGGGGAATGATTTATGCAATTTAGCAAACCTTAAATCAGGCGACGATCGCGAAGATTTATATAAAAGCGCTATCGGAAAGTACGAAAAATCGATTTCGCTAAAACCCGATGACCCGTATGTTTATAATAACTGGGGCAGTGCTTTGTCTGACTTAGCAGGTGTTACCTCTGATGGCCATCGCGAAGATTTATATAAAAGCGCGATTGAAAAGTACGAAAAATCAATTTCTCTAAAACCCGATAATCCGGAA
>DFXE01000022.1 GCA_002381645.1 Bacteroidales bacterium UBA4116 | reverse complement strand
TTAAACAAAAATATATTTCTGGTGCATCCACTTTATACCTCAATAAAAATGAGAGAGGGAAAGAAACCCTTGCCGTCCCGATTCATTGGCAAATATAGCTTCGTGTTCATTTCCACAAGCAAGGTCAGGCCGCTAAAGCGGTTTTCGCAAAAATCATCCTCGCTTTGCTCCGGTATTTTTACGAAAAACCTTGCATGTGGGAACACTTCGCAGCCTTGCCCCTGAATCGGGAACGACAAGAAGTTCCCATAATAAAAAATAAAATGGATACAAACAGTATTTCTACAGGCGTAAAGAAGTGGGGCAGAGTGATAGCTATCACTATCATTTCACTTATCGGATTCAGCTACCTGAACAGGCATGGTATATCACCGGTATGGACAGCCGTGTTGATTGTCCTGTTTCCGGGAATCTTCCGGTTCATATATAAGATAATATGTTTCCTGGTAGCAGTGGCAGTACTTATCGGGATTCTCGGTTTTCTAATCTTCTAAATACAAAAAGAATATGGAAAGAATGATACGTGTAAACACTATCCCAAGAACTAAGCCTATCCAAAAAGTTCCAGTGAATGATGAATCTGCAATGGAAATCCGTATTCCCGGACGAGGTGCAACAGGTATGATAAGAATCGGCAGTATTATCGAACAGATAATAAACCATCCCGACCGGAACCGGTTGATGGCGGAACTTTTCAAGGATTATAAACGAGATTATAAATAGGAATATAAAAATGAAAGATTTAACGGAAGCATAGCCGGGTATGGAGACATATCCGGCTATCGTATTTAATAGACATTCATATTAATCACTTAAAATTTTAAGATTATGTTTTTTACCCAGATGTATCAAATGATGAACCAGTCAATAGACATCACGCTGGTTGTCCGCAAGAAAGAAGGACAGTTAATGGTTTCGGTTTTACCGAAAAGTAATGGACTCAAAGACGAGGCGCAAAACCATATTGTACCGATAACCATGACCGGAACACCTCAGGAGTTGGATATGGGATTTATGCAGGGCATTTGCCAGCCTATACAGAAAGCTGCCAGATTATTGACCAATATGAAACTGTTCGAAGAGCAGGCGGATAAAGCTTCAGCCAACTCAAAGGCGGCAAAAGAGCAGAAAGACAAAGCCGCAAAAGAAGCCAAAGAAAAGAAAGATAAATTCGACAAACTCATGAAGAAAGCTACGGAATTGGAAACCGAACAGAAGTTGAATGAGGCAATTACTACGCTTAAACAAGCGAAAAGTTTTGCAGCTACTGATACCATGAAAGGAGTGGATGAAAAGATAAACGCGCTACGTATGAAAATGAGCCAGGGTAGTTTATTCGCAATGGAAGAGCCTCCACAAACACAACAAGTGGCGAATACTAATCCGCAGCAGCAGGTGCAACAACCTACGGCAACAACACAGCAACCCATTCAGCAAACAGGTATCAATGGTTATGTTATTCAAAACGGAAATCCTCTGGTGCAGCAACAACAGCCATTACAGCAACCTGTTCCACAAAACATGAATGGTAACGGGCAATATATGCAATATTCGTCTGCCATTAACGGTCAACAGTCATTTAATCCACAACCTGTAACGGAAGTTTTTCCCGAACCTGAGCCTGACCTGGCAATGGCTGCCGATTATTCCGCCCATCGGGAAGACGAATATGACCAGTATCCGGACTTTCCTGGATATTCAAATAACAACATGTATAACCCTCAAAATGTATAAGCTATGCCACTTGTAGTAAACGGAATGGAACGTTCTTTCACCTTTAAGAAAGGGAATGAAACTATAACATTGAGTGACCCCAATCTATCCGATACACCGGAAGCAGTCATGAGCTATTATTCCAATATCTATCCGGAACTTACCACCGCATCGGTACACGGACCGGAGATAAAAGAAGATAAAGCAGTCTATGAGTTTAAAACAACCATCGGAACAAAAGGATAACAGTATGAACACTTCTAAAAAACAAAAAACATGCAAGCAGTTGGAACCCTCTCAAGCAGAAAAACTCGCCCGGTATATCATCGGACAGACAGAACGCGACGTTCGGCACGGAGTGAACAGAAGAAAACGGATTACGGCGCCCAGCGGTGCCGTAATTCTTTTCTAAAGACGGTATTTACTCCCATAGCCCCTAAGGTTGTCATAAGAAATTGGGGTGGAATAGATTATAACTACATGACTGGGGAAAATTATGAATATCTGGTAAAATCAGCCAAAAGATATGCTTCCCTGCTTGGAGTGGAATTGATACACAATCCCGGTCACAGTACCGGAGAAGGTATTTCCAATATTTATGATGAACTGGATAATATCATTGGAGAAATTAACCTTAATATTGAACCCAGTGAGGAAAAACTCCAGTTTGTATTGTGGAAATACCATCAATGGAGTGACTATACTTTTTTCTGGCTGCCGGTTAAATTCGTAGAAACATTAAATCCAAAACTAAAGAAGATAACTATTTCATTCGTACACCAGTTTATGCATAGCAATGGCATGATAACCACCGACGAAGCTTTTGATGTAGAATGGATTCTGGAATGGGCTATGGATGGACTGGAAGAATGCGACCCTGAAGACAAGGAGAAGAATTTTAAAATTATTGATTCCTATAAATCCGGGAAAGTACACAGGTTGATGGAACGTATAGACACGAAATGTTATCACAAGAACCTGGCAATTACCCTTAACAATTACATTCCGAACAATGAATTTGAAAAAGAACTGATTGAACTATTCAAAGAAGGATTGCAATTTATTGGAAAAGACAAGCCCTCAATCATGTCTTATGGTTATGACCCGCTATATGACGAGGAAAGAGATTACCATCCAGTAGATATGGAACGCATGATAAGGGTAGTTTACGACCTTGATGATTTTGTAACTGAATGGATGATGGACTGGGCAAATAATGAATTGCGGGAAGCCTATGATATATCCCCGGCTACATGGATGATTCTTTCACCGGATACTACAGAGCTATTCTCAATGGACATGTATCCGGATAAGTTTTTTAAATGGTTTGATAAAATATGTACTTTAATAGGATAAGATATGAACAAAATTACAGAAGAACTCAAATCCCTGATGCGTCCGCGTGCGGCATTGATAGCCTATAGGGGGGAAAACACCCGCAGCCATGATTATTTTCTGGAACTGCGGGAGATAAACGATAAAGGAGTAATGGGAGAAGCCATCCCTGTAACCTTCGATTTTATGAATGAGATTGCAGCCAACTATTCAGAAGCACATAACGGAACACCTGTGGGAGTTCTACCTCAAAACCTACTATGTGCCGATACACGAAAAGGCTCTGAAAAGTACATCTGGTATAATCCTCCCCGGAAAAGAATGATGTATTTTGTTCCAAATTTGGGTATTGAAAATGCAGAATACCATGTTCCGGCAATTATTTATGTGGCTAAAGAATCTACTTTATGCGTGTATGCTTATAAAGACAAGAAACTGTCGGATGAGACAGAATTGTATGCCGCTCCGTTCTTTAATACCTCTACTACAAGCGTATGCCTTGGTGCAGCTAAATTAAAGAAACCTACTAATCCCACATGGACGGAATTACTGGAATATTGGGAAAAGAAATTTTGGCTGACGGAGTTCTCACACCTGGCAGGCGGAAATCCTACAAAAAACAATCTGGTATTGGTAACCAAAGCGGCTAAGGATAAAGATTTTAATCCGGATGAATTAAAGTCAATCAATAAAAAACTCAAAGATATACTGAAATGAAACTAGTACATTACACGGATAATTACCTGATTAATCCGCAACATCCCATTACCGTGAACCTGATTGGTGCTGGAGGAACCGGCTCACAAGTATTGACCTGTCTGGCAAGGCTGGATGTAACACTCAGGGCACTGAATCACCCCGGATTGTTTGTTACGCTCTATGATCCGGACGATGTAACGGAAGCGAATATCGGAAGGCAACTATTCAGCTATTCTGATTTTGGGTTGAACAAAGCGGTCTGTCTTGTTTCACGGGTTAATAACTTTTTTGGAAATGACTGGAAAGCTGTGCCAGAATTATTCCCGTCATCTGCAAAAAATGCTAAAGAAGAGAACCGGTCAAACATCACCATTACCTGTACTGATAATGTAAAATCCCGGTTGGATATGTGGAAGTTCCTGAAAGCAGTAAGAGATATCGGGAGTTATACAGACTATAAAACTCCGCTTTACTGGATGGATTTTGGAAATGCCCAGACTACAGGGCAAGTAGTTCTGGGTACGGTGCAGAAAAAGATACCACAACCAAAGTCCAAACAATATAAAACGGTTGAATCCCTGAAAGTTATTACTGAATATGTGAACTATTCTTCTGTGAAAGTGGAGGACTCCGGACCGAGCTGTTCGCTGGCGGAGGCATTACAGAAGCAGGATTTGTTTATTAACTCCACACTTGCACAACTGGGATGCAATATCCTCTGGAAAATGTTCCGGCAGGGGATGATAGACAATCAGGGATTATACATGAATCTGGATACGATGAAGGTTAATCCGATACCAGTCTGATTCTTCCAATGAAATTAGTTCTCATTTTGTTAATAAATAAGTCTATAATCATGGGTATGATTTAAATATCTCTACACATACATTCTTTATCTACAAATTACCCAGAGATATCTCAAAAATAAATTTGGTATAAGTTATACCGATACATTTGAAGTAAAATAAAACATCATGAAGACAAAAATTATTGTATTTGTTCAATTTTTTCTTATATC
The DNA here is from genome assembly GCA_002381645.1 of Bacteroidales bacterium UBA4116. Lineage (GTDB taxonomy): Bacteria > Bacteroidota > Bacteroidia > Bacteroidales > Tannerellaceae > DFXE01. Next base: position 6,461 of record DFXE01000022.1, on the reverse strand, counting down.
AATAGCTGCTTATTCACAATGGACACCCAATGAATTAATTACTTCCCCGATTCTCTCAGAAAGATACAGTGATAAATTAACAATAAATGCCGATATAGTGGGCTTCCTGAAGAATAATGAATATTTCAGCCCCATTGTAAAAGGCGAAACTTTCCCCGGAATACGCATCCGCCCCACCGTTGCCTATCAGGTCGGCACAAAACTAAGGGCAGAATTTGGCATGACAGGTCTATATTATTCGGGCGACCAACAAAAAGACGGAACATATCTGTTCAATGGCATTTACGCTAAACTTCAATATGCAATCAAGCCCAATTTTAATTTGATTGTCGGAAACTATAACGACGGAGTAAATCACCGTCTGGTTGAACCTATGTATAGATGGGAAAGCCACTTGCTAAATAAACCCGAGAGCGGATTACAACTTATTTATGAAGACAAGAAATACTTTGCAGACGTATGGCTCAACTGGCAAAGATTCATTCAAAAAGGAGATTCTGTGCCCGAGGTACTGACATTTGGAGTATCATCCTCGGTGAGGATAACCCGCACTGATAACCCTTTGAAAATATCCATTCCTTTACAATTAGTTATTCATCATCAGGGCGGACAGATAGATGTGTCCGAAGAGAAAATGATTGTATCTGGGAATCTTGCTACAGGTATTTGCAGTGAATATTCTATCCAAGATAAGTTCATTAAATCAGTCGGCATGAATCTGTACCTTATCGGATATTATGACAAGCTTCCCGATAACAGCGTACGTCCTTATGATAACGGATGGGGATTATATCCGACATTTACTGTCGATGCTTGTCCATTTAAAGCAATGATAGGTTACTGGCATGCGAAAAAATTTTATTCGTTTGAGGGAGAACCATTGTTTGCATCATTTAATACAGATTATCCCGATGATGTACTACCGGCTCGCAGTATGGTAACATTTAAGGCGTCTTATTCGAAACGATTACATGAAATGTTTTCAATAGGAGTTCAAGTTGAAACTTATAGCGACTTAAAAAGAAAGAAGACTGATTATAGCTTTGGGGTTAATTTAAGATTTAACGGAACGTTATTTTCCAGATAATTCGTAAGTTTATATAATATAAATAGATTATATGAAAAGAGTTCATACTATATGGAATGAGTTTCTTGTAAATTCAAAATATAAAGTATACAGATATAACGCTTTAGCCATCTTACTTTTCTTCATTATATTACCAATGTACATGAGTGATTATGGAGAGCAAATTCCTGTATCGGGATACATTTTAATTAGCTCTATCACCATGCTGTTTTATTTCGCACTCATATTCTTTACATTTAAAATACTTAACCCGAAATTTTTATTAAGGGACAAACTGAGTACATATATTGTATTGGTGTCAGTCGTAATTCTTATAATGACATCTTTTCAATTGTTTTCATCCTTTTACATTGAAGAATATTTTAATATTAGTCATAAGACCTTTTATAACGGCTGGGAGAGACTGCTGTATTTGCTTGTAACCTATTTCGTTAACGGATTTTTTCTGATGGGGTTTCTTGTAATAATACTTTTGCGCACATGGATTATCGATAGCCGGCGCATTCATCAACTCAAAAAAGAACAGCTCGAATCAGAATTAAAAGAGATCAAAAGCAAAATCAATCCGGACTTTTTTTTCAACATGCTTAATAAGGCAAATGTACTTGCAAAAGTAAATCCGGAAAAAGCATCCGAAATACTACTGAAATTGAGTCATATTCTACGCTACCAGTTATATGATAGTAAAAGAGAGCGGGTAATGTTAAGTTCCGAAATACTTTTTATGAAAGACTATCTGCATCTGGAGAAAATGCGTTCCTGCAATTTTCAGTTTTCAATAAATGATAAAGGAAACATACACAGTGTTTCAATACCAGCATTACTGTTTATTCCTATACTGGAATGGGCTGTAAAATATGTTTCAACGTCGGTTTCAGTAAAAGAAAGAAATATAGATATTGAAATCACTGTAAACATAGATGACCTCATTTTCACTTGTTATGTTTCAAAGCTGACAGAAACAAATCCTTTTTATGAGGACAAAATTTTATACAGAAGGATCGGATTAATATACGGTGAAAATTTTTCCGTATCGATAAGTGAAGAAGAAAAAAGGTATACAACAAATATTGCAATCAAATATGAGAAATAAATACAGAGTAAGAAGCTTTACTCAGTTCTTGACAAACGATGAATATCGATTGTCAAGACATCTATTATTGCTTTTTACTATCGTGCTTCTGGCATTACAGAATACTTATAATGCCTTTGAAGGTATTGGCAGTTTGTATGCCAATATTATAAATGTATTATTTTTTGCAGGTATTATTTACACAAACATATATATACTTATTCCCCGGTATTTATTAAAAGGCAAATATCCATTGTATATTCTTTCCATATTATTCATTGTTGCAACAGGAATGTTGATATTTTCACTGGGACAAACATATGTATATGAGAGGTATGGATTAATTGCAGATGATATAAGTAATCCATATTCATTCCTTAATATCATAACCGCTGCTATACTTATTACATTTATAATTGTGGGAAGCACAACTATAGTACTATTCCGGCGCTGGGTTTTACACGGGGAGCAAATCGTAGAATTGGAAATAACAACCATGCAATCGGAGTTGAACCAGTTGAAGAATCAAATCAACCCTCATTTTCTGTTCAATATGTTGAACAATGCAAATGAACTTGTACGTTTAAACCCGGAGGAAGCCTCGGTGGTACTTTCAAAATTGAACGACTTGTTACGTTATCAACTCAATGACAGCACTCAGGATAAAGTAAATTTGAGCGCTGATATCCATTTCCTAAACGATTATCTTAATCTGGAGAAGATAAGACGTGATAATTTCAGCTTTACAATCTCCAAAGAAGGAAATATAAATCAAACTAAGGTTCCTCCCCTTATTTTTATAACATTTGTGGAAAACGCAGTCAAGCATAATACATACGGTGAAAACGATTATCCGTATGTTTCTCTGGATTTCAAAGTTTATGACAATGAACTTCATTTTGTCGGCCAAAACAGCAAGCCTAAACGAATAGAACCGAGACCGGTAGGAGGTCTGGGCTTAGTCAACATACGCAGGCGGTTGGATTTACTGTTTGAGAAAAACTACAATCTAGAAATTCAGGATAATGGATGGAACTATATAGTAGAATTGATTCTGAAATTGTGAATTATAAGTAGCTAATTCTTAAAAAAAAGCATATTCTTACTCAAAATGAATGGGATTAATAGAATATTCATAAATTTAAAATTATGAAATGTATTATTGTAGATGACGAACCGCTGGCCCGCAATGCTATTCAACGCCATATTGCTAGTATTCCCGGATTAAACTTATCAGGACAATTCAGTAGTACAACCAGTGTGGGGTTGTTCCTGAAAGAGAACGAGATTGATTTGATATTTCTTGATATAGAGATGCCGGGAGTTAATGGAATTGAGTTTGCAAAAACTATATCTCCAAATACACTGGTTATATTTACTACAGCATATCCCCAATACGCCCTGGATAGTTATGAAGTCGACGCTGTCGATTACCTTGTTAAACCTATTGAATCGGAACGCTTCCGAAAAGCTGTAAATAAAGCTTTTTTGTATCATAATCTTCTGAAAAGCAACAAACAAGAAAGTATTGAAAATATAGAGGCTGAATATATTTTTGTAAAATCAGACAAACGCTTTTCTAAAGTTTATTTTAAAGATATTCTTTTCGTTGAAGGACTCAAAGATTATGTTATTATTCAAACCAGAGAACAGCGGATTATAACCCGGATGTATTTGAAAATTATACAGGAGCATTTACCCAAATATTTCTTTCGGGTAAATAAATCATATATTGTCAACATTGAAAAAATAGAATATTATGATAATAATGATGTATATATCGATTCTTACGAAATAGGCATTGGCAATACTTACCGGGAATCCCTTCTTAAGATACTGCATAGCAGAAGTCTCTGATCGTGTAGGTGAAAGCATGATTTGATCGAATGATTATCGGGATGTTTTGGAGATGGTAGACATGGGAAAAATATTGATTAAACACATTAAAATTAACAATATAAATAGGCTTATATTATTAATATTTCCGTTTATATTCTGTAGAAATATATATTCTCAGAATGAGATAAAAAAGGATAGTTTAAAACTTGAAAAAGAAATAAAAGAAGACAGCTTTATAATAACTTCATCTACTCCAAATGGGCTTTCCTACAAACTCATTACTCATAAAGATTCAATATCCAATCCTATTGATATAAAATTAGAAAATAAAATTTCCATTGATAAATCCGAGATCAGATTACCTGACCATTTAAACTATAAATTGAAGTTAACTCCTGATTTAATACCTCAAAGGCTATTTCCGAACCTTTCATATTCACTTAATGAATATACTTATGATTATGGATTTGGAAGTTATCGTCAGGGAGGAATAGAATTTGTTTATAAACCTCTGGATAAGCTAACTCTGAATATGGCTGGATACATTGTCAACTACAATATTTTTCATAGTAAATTCAATGATCTGCAATTCAATTTCAATAGTATGGCAATATCGATGTGCTTTTTCTGTCTTGAAGTACAAAAGTTGATTTAGCCCTGTTGATTAACAGGTGTTTTAGGAAAAGTGCAATAACAATGGGTAACGATTTAAAAAAGAGCGAAACACTTTGGTTTGCTTTGGCTTTCCATTGTTTCAAATAACCCTTTGCGCCAAATATGCAATTTATTTTCCAAAATATACTTACTACTAAGTAGATTTATTTATATTTGCATCATGAACGATACAAGAAGCGAAATAATACGTTTAGCAGGCGAACTGATTCGGTCTATAGGATACAACTCTTTTAGTTACGCTGACATATCTAAAAAATTAGATATAAAAAATGCCGCTATACACTATTACTTCCCTTCAAAGTCTGATTTAGGAGTAGAAGTGATAAAGGAAAACTTATTTGTTTTTAATGAACTAATAGAGGACTGGAAGACCTTGGATTGTAGAACGCAATTTGCAAACTATATCCATATGCATGATAGCTTTATTAGTAAAAGCTGGGTATGTGTTGTTGGTTCATTATCTCCTTCATACGATACTTTACCTGAAAACATGCAAAAGGAACTGGAAAAATTGGTTTATACAATTTTGGAATGGCTAACGGATTTACTGGATAAAGGAAAAAAGAGTAAAGTTTTCTCTTTTACCGAAACTCCGAGAACAAAAGCTTTTATGATCCATTCCGCATTGTTATCTTCTTTGCAGATGAATAAAGTCTTGAAAAATGATGTATATAAATCTATTCAAGAAGGATTGTTGAATATTTAATTTTTTTTGCCTGACGTGCTTACTTATTAGTAAGTAATTAAAATGATAACATTATGAACAGAATTAATTTTTTAAGAGAGCAGATTATTGAGTCGAGGAATTTTGTAAATCGTTTAATTTCCGAAATTCCTAAAGATTTGTGGTATGAAATTCCAGAGAATACTGATTCTAATTTTGCATGGCAAATAGGTCATTTAATGATAAGTCAGAATTTCCATGCTATCACATGTATCACTGGAAGAAGTGAGAAAGTATCTAATTTAATACCTTTAGCTGATTATGTAAAGATATTCAACGGAATGGGAGCATTGAACAGGTCAGTGGAGAAAGGCATATTACCAACAACAAAATTAATAGAACAATTTAATACAGTTCATGAGATTTGCATTGATAGTTTGTTAAAATTGGATGATGAAATTTTATTTCATGCATTAGAGCCCATTCCCTTTAAGCATCCAGTCGCTAATACGAAGTATGAAGCTTTGTCATGGTGCTTCAAACATGAAATGTGGCATAGTGCTGAAATGGAAGCCATAAAATTGGCATTAGGGTATCCAATAGTCTGGATGAAAGATAAATGACTAAAACAAGAATTATCCATCATAAACAGGGCCAAGTTGCTTTGACGGTTCTCGGCTTCACTTTACGGTTTACCTTGAAATAGAAATCCAATGCTTCGATGAAAGGCAAATCCAACTGGCTTAAAGGAATATTCTCTACATTGTATTTTCCACGGAGAAAGTGTTTATGAGTTGCATGTAATAAGAATGTCGATGTGAGAGAGATTATGAACTTTATAGAGGTCAATTTTGATATTGACTTGGGCAATTATTACAAGACTTATATTGCTATCAAATGTAGGCTTTTAAACAATTTATAGGCATGTTAAATAATGAAGTAAAAAATATCTATAATTATTATAGTGAAGTAATAAGCAGTAATGAGAACTTAATAAAGAGGCTCGACAAAAAAATCTATACTCTTGGCACAATCAGAATTATACTTGTACTGGGAGTGTTATTAACTATTATATTGTGGCCGGAGCCGAACTTGAAGATATTCAGTTTAATATTTTTACTGTA
>DFXE01000008.1 GCA_002381645.1 Bacteroidales bacterium UBA4116 | reverse complement strand
CAATACAAACCAACAACAATATAAACATAAACTCCTTGTAACAATTACAACGAAACCACAATTAAATTCCTCAGTTTTTATGAAAATGTATTGTATATTTGTATTTTAATTGTGAATAATTATTATGAAAAGCTATTTGATAATACTATTTTGTTGGTTGTACTCTCCGATTATTTTTTCTCAGAATGTTAATTATGCAACTATATTAAATTTGGATTACCGTACTTCTAATGATTTATGTGATCATGATAGATGTAAATTAGATATTTATTATCCTGAAAATGTTGAGGATTTTCCTACGGTTGTTTGGTTTCATGGGGGTGGATTGACGTCAGGAGAAAAATTTATTCCTGAACAGTTAAAAAATAGTGAATTAGCTATAGTTTCAGTGAATTATCGACTTCTTCCACAAGCAAATTTGTCTGATTGTATTGATGATGCTGCCGCGGCAATTGCTTGGACATTTAAAGAAATTAGTGAATACGGAGGGGATCCTAATAAAATATTTATATCGGGACATTCTGCAGGCGGCTATTTAGCTGCTATGGTTGGCTTAGATAAGAAATGGTTATATGTTTACGGTATTGATTCGGATGCTATAGCGGGCCTTATCCCTTTTAGTGGGCATGCGATCAGTCATTTTGCTTACAGGCAATCCAAAGGTATGAAAGATACCCAACCGAGTATTGATGAATTTGCTCCTTTATATTATGTACGTCCAGACGCACCACCGCTTATTATCATATCAGGTGATAGGGAGATGGAATTGCTGGGGAGATACGAGGAAAATGCGTATTTCTGGCGTATGATGAAAGTGGCTGGCCATACAGAAACATATTTATATGAATTAGGTGGATATAACCATGGTGATATGGCAACACCTGCTTTTCATATATTGAAAAACCATATTAAAATGATATTAAAAGAAGACTAATATATATTTTTAGCAACCTTATAAACGCTATCAGTTGCCATGAATGAATAAAAATGAAGGCTGGGAACACCGTGAGCTATCAATTCCCTGCATTGTTCAATACACCATTCAACTCCGACAGTTTTAGCATCATCATCATTACTGCATTTACGAAGTTCATTCGCCAATACCTCTGGTATATCAGACCGGAATACTTTAGGTAAAACATTAAGTTGGTTTTTGAATACAATCGGTTTTATTCCCGGAATGATTGGTACTGTAATACCTGCGTTTCTGCATCGGTCAACAAATAAATAATACTTTTCGTTATCAAAGAACATTTGTGTAACGAGATAATCAGCACCATTTTCTTGTTTCATTTTAGCATAGTAAATGTCCGACTCCATATTTGGAGCTTCTTCATGTTTTTCCGGATAACAAGCCATTCCGTATGAAAATGGGGTTTCATTGGCTTCAAAGGTTGATCCGTCAATAGCTATACCTTTATTAAAATTATTAACCTGTTTTTGTAATTCCGTTGCATATTCATGATAGAGATTGGTCTCCTTCGTGACATCTAATGTTTTAACATCTCCCCGTAGCAAAAGCAGGTCATAAACACCCAGGAAGTTTAGATCTATTAAAGCATATTCGGTTTCTTCTTTAGTAAAGCCTTTGCAGATAATATGTGGCACAGCAGTAATTCCATATTTATTCTGAATAGCCGAAGCAATAGCTACGGAACCTGGACGTTTTCGAATGTTTACTCTTTGATAGCTGCCATCAGATAAAGTTTTGTAAATATATTCACTGTGATGAGAAGTTATATTTATATATTTCGGATCAAACTCCCGTAATTTGTCAATCACATTATACACTTTCTGTATACTGTTGCCTTTTAGGGGGGGTAAAATCTCAAATGAAAAAGCAGTATGTTTGCTATGGATTATATGGTCGATTACACGCATTATTTTAATTTTTATAACTCATTAATATTATCAGCCGTAATTGTAAATACCTGAACAAAATTACGTTTTGTATTATGCATTTTCTTTTGAAGATTCTCATTCTCTCTATCTAATATCCTTTCAGCGGATCCATCTTGCCAGCGGTTTTCAATCCACTTTGTATCAATACAAGGACTATAATCGATATGACAGAGTAATTTTTTTTCATTGTAATTAGATGTAATCAGTTTTGCGGGTAGTTTAGTATCAGTTAATTTCCCATTAATCCGAACTTTTTTTTTCTCCCATTGCTGTTTACTAAAAGGTATGTTCTTTGAGTGAGAGACACAAATGATCTCTCCATCCGATAGTCGTAATTTCATCTTCAATCCTTCAACAGGGCAAACATGAATTATTTCTCCTTCAAGAGAAATAATGTTTCCTATTTCAGATTCAAGATAATGTGTATATCCTGTACGCTGATTGTTATTACAGGAAATCAACAACAGACTTGTGAGGGCAGATGTCTTTATGAAATCACGACGTTTCATGTATAGATTATTTTGGTGCAAATGTAGTAATTATACTGTGAAATAGTTTATTTTTGTGATTCTAATCTAATAAAGGAATTTTATGGATACGATTAACTGGTCCGGACTGCCGTTCGGATATATGAGGACAGATTACAATATACGGTGTTATTATCGTGATGGTAAATGGGGTGAACTGGAAGTAAGTTCATCAGAGATACTGAATATCCATATGGCGGCAACATGTTTGCACTATGGGCAGGAAGCGTTCGAAGGACTCAAAGCATTTAAAGGAAAAGATGGTAAAGTGCGTGTTTTCCGTATGGAAGAAAATGCAAAACGTATGATCTCTTCCAGCCAAGGAATTAAAATGGCGGAATTTCCGGTAGAAAGATTTGAAGAAGCGGTCCGTAAAGTAGTCAAGTTAAACGAGCGCTTTGTACCTCCTTATGGTAGTGGCGCTTCGTTATATATTCGTCCTTTATTGATTGGATTAGGAGCTCAGGTTGGTGTTAAACCTGCCGATGAATATTTATTCCTCGTGTTTGTTACTCCTGTTGGACCTTATTTTAAAAGTGGATTTAAACCTGTTCCTGTCTGTATTATGAGAGGTTACGACCGGGCGGCGCCTGAAGGAACAGGTACTATAAAAGTCGGTGGAAATTATGCCGCAAGTCTTGTTGCCGGTAATAAAGCACAGGAAAAAGGATATGCTGCCGTACTTTACCTTGATCCCAAGGAAAAAATGTATCTGGATGAATGCGGCCCTGCCAACTTTTTTGCTATACGGGGGAACAGTTATCTTACTCCTGCTTCCACTTCTATTCTACCTTCAATCACAAATAAAAGTTTGATTCGTTTAGCAGAGGATATGGGTATGAAAGTAGAACGCCGGCCTATACAACTGGATGAACTAAATTCTTTTGATGAAGCTGCTGAGTGTGGTACAGCGGCTGTAATTACACCTATTTCCCGTATTGATGATTTGGATGAAGACCGTTCGTATATTTACTCAAAGGATGGAAAACCGGGGGTAGTCTGTGAAAAATTATATAACAGGTTACTTGCTATTCAGACGGGAGACGAACCCGATCCTTACGGCTGGGTGAAAATTATTGATTAGCTAATAGAAATATAAATTAAAAGGATGTAAATCGTGAGAAGGTTTATGTCCTTTTTTTGTTTTAAAATGTAATTTCCAGTTGACAAATTAAATATAATTATTGCTATCTCCGTATTGCAATTGAAGGATTATTTATTAATTTTGCGAAGGTAAACAGCAACTTACTTTGGAAACATTTTATAGGACACATAACTATTTAATTGAGCATACATATTCACCGGTGAGACGGTTATTGATGGATGAAATAAATTGGAATGACAGGCTGATCGGGATCAAGGGTTCAAGAGGGGTAGGGAAAACCACTTTCCTTCTCGAGTATGCCCGTGAGTTCTTTGGAAAAGATAACCGCGAATGCCTTTATATCAATTTAAATCATTTTTATTTTACAGAATGCAGCATTGTTGATTTTGCTGCCGAATTCCGGGCAAAAGGAGGAAAAGTATTGCTCATAGATCAGGTATTCAAATATCCGGATTGGTCCAAGGAATTGCGATACTGCTATGATCATTTTCCTGATTTGCATATTGTTTTTTCCGGATCATCTGTCATGCGTTTAAAGGAGGAAAATCCCGACCTTTCAGGTTGTGTCGTTTCTTATAACTTGCGGGGATTTTCTTTCCGTGAATATCTGAATCTTATGGCTAAGATTTCATTTCCGGTTTATTCACTGGATGAAATACTTGCCGATCATATGTTAATAGCAGAGTCTATTTGTTCGAAAATAAAACCTATGGCTTTTTTCCATGATTACCTTCATCATGGATATTATCCATTTTTTCTGGAAAAAAGGAATTTTTCGGAAAACCTGCTAAAGACTATGAATATGATGCTTGAAGTTGATGTATTGTACATTAAACAGATCGAACAAAGCTATTTGCCGAAACTAAGGAAGTTATTATATTTATTAGCTATCAGCGCACCGTGTGCTCCTAATATAAGTCAATTGAGCAAAGATATTGAAACAAGCCGGGCAACGGTGATGAATTATATAAAATACCTCACAGATGCCCGGCTTACGAATATGCTTTACAATAAAGATGAAGCTTTTCCCAAAAAACCGGCAAAGGTGTATATGCATAATACGAATTTAATGTATCCTATACGTCCGTCGGATGTTAATCCTCAGGCTGTACGGGAAACGTTCTTTTATAATATGTTGCATAAGGGGCATAAACTGAACCTGGGAATAAAGAATGCTCATTTTCAGGTTGATGGAACATATAGTTTCCGCATTGAGGAATCACTTAGGGTGAAAAATAATGCGGAAATGTATTACGCAATAGATAAAACCGAAATTGGAGAAGGGAACATGGTTCCGCTTTGGTTATTTGGTTTCTTGTATTAAATGAATTAGTGTTACTTAATATTTATTAAAACAATGACAAAACAAAAGAAATTCTTAACCTGTGATGGTAATCAGGCAGCTGCACATATTTCATATATGTTTAGCGAAGTAGCTGCAATTTATCCTATCACACCGTCTTCTACTATGGCAGAATATGTAGATGAATGGGCCGCCGCCGGACGCAAGAACATTTTCGGAGAAAAGGTTCTTGTGCAGGAAATGCAATCAGAAGGAGGAGCCGCAGGAGCGGTTCACGGTTCTTTACAAGCCGGAGCATTGACTACCACTTATACAGCATCGCAAGGATTGTTATTAATGATCCCGAATATGTATAAGATCGCAGGTGAATTATTACCTTGCGTTTTTCATGTATCTGCACGTACTATTGCTTCACACGCGCTTTCAATCTTTGGTGATCATCAGGATGTAATGGCCTGCCGTCAGACGGGTTTTGCTATGCTTGCCGAAGGCTCTGTTCAGGAAGTTATGGATTTGGCTGCAGTGGCTCATCTTTCTACAATAAAATCACGGGTGCCTTTCGTCAACTTTTTTGACGGCTTCCGTACATCGCATGAAATTCAGAAAATCGAGGCGTTGGAAAACGAAGATGTTGCTCATCTTATTGACCAAAAGGCATTGGCCGAATTCCGTTCACGTTCGTTGAATCCTGAAAATCCTGTGGCGCGTGGTATGGCTGAGAATCCGGATGCGTTTTTCCAACATAGAGAAGCGTCTAATAAATATTATGAGGCAGTTCCGGAGATTGTAGAAGAATACATGAAAGAACTTTCTGCCATAACAGGACGTAAATACGGGTTGTTTGATTATTATGGTGCCGAAGATGCCGAAAGGGTTATAATCGCAATGGGCTCGGTAACTGAAGCTATCCGTGAGGCTATTGACTATTTGGCTGAGAAGGGTGAAAAAGTAGGTTTGTTGGCAGTGCATTTGTATCGTCCGTTTTCCGCAAAGCATTTCCTTGCCGCTATGCCTAAAACGGCTAAACGTATAGCTGTATTAGACCGTACAAAAGAGCCCGGAGCTAATGGAGAACCTTTATATCTGGATGTGAAAGACTGTTATTACGGAATAGAAGATGCCCCGGTTATCGTTGGCGGACGTTACGGATTGTCTTCAAAAGATACTACTCCGGCTCAGATTCTTTCCGTTTATGAAAATTTGGCTATGAGTATGCCGAAAAATCAGTTTACAATAGGTATTGTAGACGATGTAACATTTACTTCCCTTCCTCAGAAAGAAGAAATAGCTATGGGCGGTGAAGGTATGTTCGAAGCTAAGTTTTACGGATTAGGTGCTGATGGTACAGTGGGCGCTAATAAAAATTCCATTAAAATTATCGGTGATAATACAAATAAATACTGCCAGGCCTATTTTTCATACGACTCCAAGAAGTCGGGTGGATTTACCTGCTCTCATCTACGCTTTGGGGATGAACCGATACGTTCTACATACCTGGTAAATACGCCTAACTTTGTAGCTTGTCATGTTCAGGCCTATTTGCGAATGTACGATGTACTTCGTGGACTTAGGCAAAACGGAACCTTTTTGCTTAACACGATTTGGAATGAAGAAGAACTTGAAAAGCATCTTCCGAATAAAATAAAACGTTTCTTTGCGCAGAAAAATATATCTGTATATTATATCAATGCTACCAAAATAGCTGAAGAAATCGGGCTTGGTAACCGTACCAATACGATCCTTCAATCGGCATTTTTCCGTATCACAGAAGTTATACCTGTGGATTTGGCAATTGAGCAAATGAAAAAATTCATTGTAAAATCATATGGTAATAAGGGTGAAGATATTGTAAACAAGAATTATGCTGCTGTAGATCAAGGAGGCGCTTATAAACAATTGGTAGTAAAACCGGAATGGGCTAATCTTGCAGAGGATGAAGACCGGAACAAAAAGAAAGTGCCTGAGTTTATTGAAAATGTTGTAAATGTAATCAATGCCCAGGATGGCGACTTATTACCTGTATCTACATTTGTGGGGATAGAAGATGGAACTTGGCAACAAGGTACTGCAAAATATGAGAAACGGGGAGTAGCTTCTCATGTACCGGTATGGAAATCTGAAAACTGTATACAGTGCAATAAATGTGCATACGTTTGTCCACATGCTTCTATCCGTCCTTTTGTATTGGATGGTGCCGAACAGGAAAGAGCTCCGTTTACTGATATGCTAAAGGCTACAGGTAAACAATTTGACGGTATGAAGTTCCGTATTCAGGTATCTGTTTTAGATTGTTTGGGGTGTGGCAACTGTGCGGATATCTGTCCGGGTAATAAACAAGGAAAAGCTCTTGAAATGACAGGGCTCGAATGTCAATTACCGGAAATTCCGAATTGGGAATACTGCGTGGAAGACGTAAAGAGTAAACAACATCTGGTAAATATAAGTGCCAATGTGAAGAATTCTCAGTTTGCTACTCCGTTATTTGAATTTTCAGGAGCATGCTCGGGTTGTGGTGAAACTCCATATGTAAAGTTGCTTACTCAATTATATGGTGAACGGATGATGATTTCCAATGCAACGGGTTGTTCTTCTATTTATTCGGGCTCCGTTCCTTCTACACCATATACGACAAGTGAAAATGGTTATGGACCGGCTTGGGCTAATTCTTTATTCGAAGATTTTGCCGAGTACGGTATGGGTATGAAACTCGCGGTAGATACCATGCGCGAACGTTTGGAGAAATTGATGAAGCAGGCTATGGAATTGAATTGTCCGGCCGGTGGAAAGGAATTATTTGAAGAATGGATTGCCAATAAAAATGATGTTGTAAAGTCAATTGAATTAGAAGCTAAGATTACTCCGTTAGTAAAGGCGAATGCTGATAATTGTGATATCTGCAGAGAAATAGCATCGTTGAGTAAATATCTGGTCAAAAAGTCTCAATGGATAATTGGTGGAGACGGTGCCTCTTATGATATTGGTTTTGGTGGTCTTGACCATGTACTTGCATCAGGACATGATGTTAATATTTTGGTACTGGATACTGAAGTATATTCCAACACAGGCGGCCAATCTTCGAAAGCTACACCTGTAGGAGCTATTGCTAAATTCGCCGCTGCAGGTAAGCGTATCCGTAAAAAAGATCTTGGCCTTATCGCTTCTACATATGGATATGTATATGTTGCCCAAATCGCGATGGGGGCTGATCAGGCACAGACATTGAAAGCCATCCGTGAAGCAGAGGCATATGACGGACCTTCCATTATTATTGCCTATTCACCATGTATCAGCCACGGATTAAGAGCCGGTATGGGTAAAAGTCAGCAGGAAGAAGCCGATGCTGTAGCATGTGGATACTGGCATCTGTGGAGATATAACCCTGCTCTGGAATCTGAAGGACTGAATCCGTTTACGTTGGATAGCAAAGAACCAAACTGGGATAATTTTGAAAACTTCCTGAAAGGTGAAGTCCGTTTTTCATCCCTGATGAAACAATATCCTACTGAAGCGGCTGAATTATTTGCTTCAGCAAAAGAAAATGCAAGATGGAGGTATAATAATTACAAACGTTTGGCTAAACAACAATGGGGTGTTGAACAAGAATCATAATTAAATTATGTAATTATATATTAAAGGAGGATAAGTATCATACTTTTCCTCCTTTTTTATTCCATCAAATTTGTATATGTCCGTTATTTTATATTTATTTGTACCTGATCAGAATAAGAATATAAAATCTTATGAGTATCAGCGTCTTTTTCAATATTCATCAAATTTATCAATCCTTACATTACGTGAAAAAAGGGAATTTTTCTTTTGAAGTTTTTCAGAAGTTGTTAAAGTATTTGGTACAATAACTAAAGCGTGGTTTAAACATCACGCTTTAGTTTTTTACTTACCTTTGCGAAAAGGTTTTAATAGATGATAAAGGCGATTTTCTTCGATATTGACGGTACACTCGTCAGTTTTGATACACATGTTGTTCCCTCCTCGGCTGTTGAAGCAATAGGATTGTTGCGTAAAAAAGGTATAAAAGTCTTTATTGCTACCGGAAGGCATTTACGATCAATTAATAATCTAGGGAATTTGCAATTCGACGGATACATAACGTTGAACGGAAGTTACTGTATAGCCGGAACAGATAAAGTAATTTATAAACATCATATTCCTGAAGAAGATATTAAAGCACTGATGAGTTATCAGGAACAAAATCCTTTAGATGGCTTTCCATGTATTCTTGTTCAGGAAAAGGAATTGTATCTCAGTTATAAGAACCAAAGAGTGGAAGAAGTTTTATCACTACTTAATTTTCCCGAACCTCCTACTATGCTTTTACGGGAAATGCCCGAAAAGGATGTTTATCAAATCATAGCTTTTTTTGATGAGAAACAGGAACATCAAGTCATGAAATTACTTAAGGGTAGCGAATCCACCCGCTGGTCTCCTCTTTTTACGGATATAGTCCCAAAAGGAAGTAGTAAGCGAATTGGAATTGATAAAATGATTGAATACTTTGGTTTTACGTTAGAAGAAACAATGGCGTTTGGGGATGGAGGTAATGATATTCAAATGTTGTCTCATGTGGGAATAAGTGTTGCTATGGGTAATGCTGAAGATGATGTTAAACAAGCTGCAGGTTATATTACGGATTCCGTTGATGACGATGGTATTATGAAAGCTTTGAAACAATTAAATATACTTTGATTTAAGACTTAAATGTTAAAAACCTATAAACATATGGTTTTGAAATATGTTTTACAGCATTTTTCAAATAAAATGCTTATCTTTGTATTACCAAACAAAAGAAAAAGTTTAGGTTTTATTTAATTATTACTTCCAAAGCGTGGAAGTTTAAACAAATTATTATGATAACAAGAAAGATTGAAGAAAGTACACGTACTTTAGAGATGTTGCGTTACCAGGCTGAGCATTATCGGTCGATTGGCAGAGGAGCTGTTGTGCAAGAATTAAATGCACAGATTCGCAGACTTCTTAATGAGATGGACGCAAACAGATGCAGTTAATAGCTGCATTTTTTATGAATACAAAAATAATATATATTGCAAACAGGTTTCTTAAAATTTTAAGAAACCTGTTTTTTGTTTTACATATACCTCAAAGCTCTTATGCTTGTTGAAGCAATTTGTCTTTTTCTATCTTTTCCTGTACGATAGCATCTACAACAGCAACAGTTGTAAGATTTAAAATGTCGCGGGTAGAGCTTTCCAGATCTGTAAAGTGAATGGGTTTATTTAATCCCATCTGGATCGGTCCTATCGTTTCTCCCACTCCCATTTCAAGAAGTAATTTATATGCACTATTTGCCGAACTCAGATTTGGGAAGATCAATGTATTTACATCTTTTCCTTTTATCTTATTGAATGGATATGTTTCGTCGCGCAGTTTCTTATCAAACGCGAAATTTACCTGCATTTCACCATCTATCACAATTTCCGGATAATTTTCATGTAAATAATCGATGGCCTCATGTACTTTCATCGGGCTACCTTGCTTATCTGCTCCAAAGTTTGAATAAGATAACATTGCCATTACAGGGTCATGGGCAAAGAATTTAACCGCGTCATGCGTTAGCCGTGCTACATCTTTAAGAACTTCTGCTGAAGGATGGCGATTGATAAGGGTGTCGGCAATAAAAAATGTCCCTTTCTTACTGGTGATAATATTCATTGCCCCAAAATGTTTGTAAGTGGGGCGGATACCGATGATCTGTTCTGCCATTTTTATGATTTCCGAATAACGGCTGTATACTCCTGTAATGAACGCATCGGCATCACCTGTTTGAACCATCATCATTCCAAATGCATTACGGTCTACCATTCGTTCATAAGCATCTACAAAAGTAACCCCTTCCCTTGCCTTTGCTTCCGAAAATATTTTTGCATAACGTACCCTGCGTTCATTTTCGCGGTCATGACGAAGATTAACAATTTCAATATCATCGATATTCAGGTTCTCTTGTGCAGCAATCTTATACAGACGCTCTTCATTTCCCAACAAAACAGGGATACAAATACCTTCGGATTTTGCTTCCACAGCAGCTTTCAGCATATTGGAGTGATTTGCCTCCGCAAATACCACACGTTTAGGATTTGCTTTTGCCATATCCATAAACGAACGGATCAGCTTGTTATCGTATCCCATCATTTCACGCAGATGATTGGCATACTTATCCCAATCTGTTATCGTTTTACGGGCAACACCTGATTCTATAGCAGCCTGGGCAACAGCGATGGATACATTTGTTAGTAATCTGGGATCGAGTGGTTTAGGCAAAATGTAATCTTTCCCGAAACTGGTTCGGGTAAGTTTGTAAGCCGCATTCACTACATCCGGAACCGGCTCTTTTGCGAGTGATGCGATTGCCTTGACCGCTGCCAGCTTCATTTCCTCATTTATAGCTTTTGAATGTGTATCGAGGGCCCCCCGGAATATATAGGGAAAACCTAATACATTATTCACCTGATTCGGATAATCAGATCGTCCGGTAGCGAATATAATATCTTTGCGGGAGGCCATGGCATCCTTATAGGAAATTTCCGGATTCGGATTGGCAAGTGCAAAAACGATGGGATTTTCATTCATCGACTGGACCATTTCTTTAGTCAGCACATCAGCTACAGATAAACCAAGAAAGACGTCGGCCCCTACAACAGCCTCTTCCAGCGTTCTTATATTTAATGTAGTGGCAAATTCTTTTTTTGATTCGTTCAGATCTGTACGATGTATTGAAATAACGCCTTTACTATCGCACATGATGATGTTTTCTTTTCTGGCGCCTAATAAAACATATAATTTTGTGCATGATATAGAAGCTGCACCCGCCCCATTAACAACAATACGTATATTATCAATTTTTTTTCCTGTTATTTCCAATGCGTTTAACAGGCCTGCACCGGAGATGATAGCAGTACCATGCTGGTCGTCATGCATTACCGGAATATCCAGTTCCGCTTTCAATCGTTTTTCAATCTCAAAACATTCCGGTGCCTTAATGTCTTCCAGATTTATACCACCAAAAGTAGGTGCTATGGCTTTAACAGTTTGTATAAATTTTTCAGTGTTTTTTTCATCTACTTCAATATCAAACACATCAATACCTGCAAAAATTTTGAATAATAATCCTTTTCCTTCCATAACAGGTTTACCGGCAATAGCACCGATATCTCCCAAACCCAATACAGCGGTACCGTTGGATATGACGGCCACCAAGTTACCTTTTGCCGTATATTTATAAGCATCGAGCGGATTTTTTTCAATTTCAAGACAAGGTTCGGCTACCCCCGGCGAATAAGCCAGTGATAAGTCTGCTTGTGTACTGTATGGTTTTGTCGGAATAACTTCAATTTTTCCCGGCTTTCCTTCGGCATGGTACCGAAGTGCATCTTCTTTGGTTGCTTTTGCCATAGACTTTTAATTTATAAAGTTTGTATTAACCTAAATCGGGTGCAAAAGTAACAAATTATAATTATAATACCGTTATCCGCTTGCAATTTGTTTGTAGATGCCTGTTTATATGGTAGTCTTTTTATCTTAAACTTTAATGTTGTCATAATTTGTTTAGCGTAATTATTATTTTACTGGGCAAGAAATAAACGGCCGTCAACCGGAGTCTTATTGGACTTGTATTGGAGACTTTTTAGCCGTCAACCGGCGTCTATTTGGTCATCAATAGGTGATAGATATATTTATAAGCAATAAAATAATAAATAAACGGGATAAATAATTTCTTTTAATCAAAGGATAAGTATGTAAAGATTACTACGTAAAGTAAGTACATGTCGATTGAAAAATGGTATAATATTTAATAAGGCACGTAGCCACTTTCTTCAATAGCTTTTTTCCCTGCTTCGGTTTGAAGCCATTCGTAAACTTTGTAAGCCATGGATAATTTGTCAAGGTCGGAACGAATTACAGCATATACTTCGGCCACATATGGATATGAATTATTGCTGATTGTTTCTTTATCGGGATAAATTCCTTCAACAGCAACGCTTTTCACAGGAGTTTCTGTTATGATATGTTCTTTATAATAAAATACGGTATAACATATTGAATTTTTATCGTGGTTGACCACCTCGAATGCTCCCGTCATAGTAAAAGCCATTAATTCATATGGAGATTCAGGGAATTTAGGAATGTCCAAATCTTTCATTACCAGCGACTCCATTAATTCCTGGCTACCAGAATTCGCATTTCTTATATATGGCTTTATTTCTTCATTTCTTCCTCCAACATCGGACCAATTCGTGATCTTACCTGTGTAAATATCCTGTATTTGCTTTTTTGTCAAAGAGTTTATTTTGTTGTCGGGGTGAACAATAAATACAAAAGCATCGAGTGCAACCGGGATTTCAATCAGAGTTACCCCTGCAGCATCGGCATATGCTTTTTCATCGGATGATAATTTTCTTGCGGAAAGTATAATGTCAGCTTCTTTATTAATCAAATTTATGAATGACTGGTGTGTTTGGGAAGATTTGATTTGTTGCTGGAGGGTAAGGGCGTTTTTGTTGCCAAGTTTAGGTTCCACCTTCTGTGTATTATTATGGCTTTGTACCCATTTATAATTAATGCCTAATAATTTACATGCTATAATAGTATTTAATGGTGCAGTTGAGGTCGAGCCGTCTACTTTAGGGTAGTTGTCAATTGTTAATCCTTCAATGATTGATGATTTTATATCATCTTCATTTTTTTCACAACTTGTACAAAGTAATAGCGCTAATGTAACAATGACAACGTTGAAAACAGTAGAAATCTTTTTCATTTTCTTTTGTGTTATGTAATTATCTTTTAGTTTCTTTTTTCAATGGTTTCTATCAGATAAAGATGATATATTTTATTTTTTCGCTGCATTAATAAAAAAGCCCTAGTACATAACAGGTAAGATATTATATCCATTTGTGAAAATATTAATATCTTCACCTCCCTAATAACGTGAATACATTATAAGATGAAGAAACTTTTGTCATTGCCGCCTAATTTAGTAGATAGCTTTTATCAAATAACTAATTTACCTAAAGAAGAATGGTTTTGTACTTCTGATCCGGTAGGCAAACGCTTAGGGTCTGGTGGAGGTACTACCTGGCTCCTGGAAGCATGTTATAAAAGTGAAATATATGATTTACCCATTTATCAATGGTTGGCAAATGAAAAAAGGATACTTCTTCATGCCGGTGGCCAAAGCCGGCGATTACCGGCATATGCACCTTCAGGAAAGATATTGACGCCAATTCCTGTATTCCGGTGGGCGAGAGGTCAGAAGCTAAGTCAGGATTTACTTTCTATCCAGTTGCCGTTATATGAGGAAATTATGGGAAAGGCTCCGGATTCATTGCATACTCTGATAGCCAGTGGAGACGTTTTTATCCGTAATAATGAACCCCTACAACCTATTCCTGAAGCAGATGTTGTATGTTACGGTTTGTGGGTAGACCCTGTACTTGCCACTCATCATGGTGTATTTCTTTCCAACCGCAGACATCCCGATATACTCGATTGTATGTTACAAAAACCTTCAATTGATACCTTGGCAAGATATGCACAGACTCATCTTTTCCTTATGGATATCGGAATATGGCTGCTTAGTGATAAAGCTGTTCAGTTATTAATGAAACATTCTTATAACGCAGATGGAAAAGGTTTTCGTCCTTATGATTTATATGCCGAATTTGGTCTGTCGTTAGGTGCGAATCCCCCAATTAATGATGAAGAATTAAATAATCTATCTGTAGCTATTCTTCCGTTACCCGGTGGAGAATTTTACCATTACGGTACGGGAAGCGAACTGATATCATCTACATTAGCCGTGCAAAATCTGATAAGGGACCAGCGGGTTATTATGCAACGAAAAATAAAACCACATCCGGCTATATTTATTCAAAATGCGGAAGTTCAGATTCCTCTTACGGGAAATAATTCCGAATTATGGATTGAAAACAGTTTTATAGGTGAAAATTGGACTTTGTCCAATAAACATATCCTGACCGGTATTCCGGTAAATAACTGGAATTTGGATCTTCCTTCTGGTATATGCCTTGATATCGTCCCGGTAGGAGAGGAGGAGTGGGCTGCACGACCATATGGGTTTACGGATATTTTCAGGGGTACGGCTTCTGACTGTCATACATTATTTATGGAAAGGTCTCTTTCGGGTTGGATAGAAGAAAGAGGGCTGCAGTTGTCATTATCTGTAGATATACAGGATCTACCTTTGTTTCCTCTTTGCAATAATCTGGAAGTATTGGGTGAGATTATCCGCTGGATGATTTCGGAACCGGCAATGGAAGAAGGGAAAAAGATATGGGAGACGTTAAAAAAAATGTCTGCTAATGAGTTATCGGATCAAGCAAACCTGATACGATTAACAGATCAGCGTAAAGCTTTCCGGGTCAATGATTGGCCTATACTTGCCAAGAATCATGAGAAAAGTATATTTTATCAGTTGGACTTATCGGATGCAGCCATCGACTATGCTGAAAATAAGTTACAGCTACCTATATCCTTGCCGGATAATGTTCCGTTGATGAAGCGTATTCATGATCATATGTTCAGGGCTCGCGTCTTACAATTAAGTGGAAAAGATTATCAAGCTGAGCGGCAGGAGTCTTTTTCTTTGCTAAGGGAAGGTCTTATATCTTCTATGCATTGCCAGAAACAATATCCTGAGCTTAAAGTTTACCCGGATCAGATTGTATGGGGGCGTTCCCCTGTACGTATAGACCTGGCAGGAGGATGGACGGATACCCCTCCTTATTGTCTGTATTCAGGAGGAAATGTGGTGAATATAGCTATTGAACTGAACGGACAGCCACCCTTGCAGGTATATGTTAAACCATGTAAAGAATACCAGATTATTATCCGTTCCATCGATCTGGGTGCTATGGAACGGATTTCTACATGGGAAGACCTGAAGAGTTATAATTTGGTGCGTTCTCCTTTCTCCATCCCTAAGGCTGCGCTCTCTTTGGCAGGATTCATTCCTGAATATTCAGCGGAACATTATGGATCATTGGAGAAACAACTGAAAGCTTTTGGTTCGGGTGTTGAAATTACTTTACTGGCAGCAGTTCCGGCAGGTTCAGGTTTAGGTACCAGTTCTATTCTTGCCGCAACAGTATTAGGCGCACTTTCCGATTTCTGCGGATTAGGTTGGGATAAAAATGAATTAGGAAACCGCACATTGATTCTTGAACAGTTACTAACTACCGGGGGAGGGTGGCAGGATCAGTTCGGAGGAGCGTTACATGGTGTGAAACTTCTTCAGACGAAAGATGGTTTCGACCAAAGTCCCGTTGTCCGTTGGTTACCGGATTACCTGTTTACCGATGCTCAATATCATTCATGTCATTTACTATATTATACGGGAATAACAAGGACGGCGAAAGATATCCTTTCCGAAATTGTAACCAGTATGTTTCTCAATAGTGGAAAACATTTAAGATTATTATCTGAAATGAAATCTCATGCTTTAGCAATGTATGATGCTATACAATATGGTGATTTTAACTTATACGGGAAATTGATAGGAAAAACCTGGGAACAAAACAAAGGTCTCGATCCGGGCACAAATCCTCCGGCAGTAGAATCTCTTATTAAACTAATTAAAGATTATACGTTGGGGTATAAGTTGCCGGGAGCAGGTGGAGGAGGATATTTGTATATGGTGGCTAAAGATCCGGATGCAGCTTCACATATCCGGAAAACACTGAAGGCCGATCCGCAACATCCGAATGCCCGTTTTGTAGATATGAGTCTGTCAGGCGACGGGTTGCAGATCAGCCGTTCGTAAATGCGATTTTAATTGTATTCTACAGTTACCTCATTAACAATTCTGGCATTGTATTTTATTGAAGATTGAGTTTGAACTAATTTAAAGTTGCTGTTTCCCGGCACAAAGTAATGTACATTATCAGATTCGTCTGTGCATAGATATTTATTACCGGAAGTTATGACAGCAATGCCTGCTTCCTGCAGAATATCATTCAATATAATTGTTTTTGAATTGTACATCGTATATAATAATTGTGCTTCCGCTTCATTAGGTAATCGCCAATTATCTATTCCTTCATGCGAATATTTTTTAATATCGGACAGATTACTTAATGATAAATTACTTACATCTACTTTAGCCATTAATAACACGGTAGATTGTGTTTTGGATTCTTCTATTATATCGATTACAAGACAATTTTTATAGATGTCATAAATCGCAAGTTTTTCATCATTTTCATTTTCCTTGTCTTCGGCACCTTCTCCGAACTCAAATTTTACTTCGTGGATACCCGCCCAGTCACTACTTCGTATACTTCCGCTTATATCCTGCACACCGGCTTTGTATGTAGCGGTAATTTCGGTTTTATGATTTGCTTCGATCGGTATTCCTTTGTCATATGTAAAATTCTCGGAGCCTTCGGCATTTGTAAAAATGATTTTTACTATTACATCGTCTGTGCCGGGGAGTACGAATTCGGGGGCAGGTGTTTCCCAGAGTCCTTCCTCTTTTTTAATAAGTTTGATTGTCATTTCTCCATTGCCTTCTCCTCCATACGTACCATCAAGTAAAACTTCTTCTTCAAGTGGTATCATGTGAATGTCTACGGCGGTAATATCACTGGGGACATCTTCTATTCTTGCTGTAATTTGAGAAACAATCCGATCTATCATTACAATAATTTCTTCATTTTCTTTTCCTTCAATAATGACCTCTTTGCCTCCTGCTAATAGCTCGGTATGGCTCTGCGCAGGCTCTTTTAATGTTAAAACGGAGTTGGTAGTAGCTTCGGATTTATCCGGTAACGTATATTTATCCGGAGAAGCTCCGGCTATAACATACAACTTATTTTTACCGAGGGGTAAGATAAAAGAGAAATTTTCATCCAGGGATTGGGCGATTTGCAGATCAATACATTCACCGGCTTCATTAAATGCATAAATATGTACCGGAACTTCAGGAGTAATGTCGTCTGATAAACTACGGACATGGAGTGAGGTATAGCCTTCGGTATGTTCACTCGAGGTTAGATATTTCTCTTCACCTGAGCAGGCAATCAAACTAATGGAAAATAATACATGTGATACAACAATAATGAAATGAATTAATTTTTTCATAACGAGTTAAGGGTTTTTTAGTTAATACTATTTGTTTTGTGAAAGCGCAAATATATAAGTAATTCTATTGAAGCCATTCTATTTTGTAGAAATTTTTCACCTCCTAAAGGGTGTTATTAAACATTAAATAATTTATGTATAAAACTAATCTTTTTAACCGGTTGATTTCCTGTGTAGTGATAGGTGTACAAGCAGCTTTCATAATCCAATTTATAAATAGAAATATTTTCTGAATATTAATTAACAATAAAAAAAAGAATTCAGGATAATCATAATGTTAAAATTATGCGTAATTTTAGCTCAAAACACATTAAATGCTAACATTATGATCGTAGGAGTTCCTAAAGAAATCAAAAACAATGAAAATCGCGTAGCACTTACGCCCGCCGGAGCTAAAGAATTAATTAAAAAGGGCCATACCGTTTATGTACAACATACGGCCGGAGATGGAAGCGGATTTCCGGATACTGCTTATGAAGCCTCAGGGGCGACTATTCTTCCCACTATTGAAGAGGTATATAAAATAGCCGAGATGATTATTAAGGTGAAGGAGCCTATTGCCTCAGAGTATCCGCTTGTACGGAAAGGGCAATTATTATTTACTTATTTTCATTTCGCGTCGGAGGAAAAACTAACCCGGGCTATGATGGAAAGCGGTGCAACGTGCCTTGCCTATGAAACGGTTGAGAATAAAGACCGTACTCTTCCATTGCTGATCCCAATGAGTGAAGTTGCCGGACGTATGTCTGTACAGGAAGGCGCCCGTTTTTTAGAGAAGCCGCAGGGTGGTAAAGGGATTTTACTGGGAGGCGTTCCGGGGGTAAAACCCGCTAAAGTAATGGTACTTGGAGGAGGAGTTGTGGGATACAATGCGGCTTTAATGGCTGCCGGATTAGGTGCCGATGTTACTATAACGGATTTATCATTACAACGTTTACGTTATCTGGGTGAAGTAATGCCGGCGAATGTTAAGACATTATATTCATCTATACATAATATTGAGCAGGAACTTCCGTCGACTGACCTGGTGATAGGAGCTGTACTGGTAACAGGGGCAAAAGCACCTCATCTGATCACCCGTAATCAACTGAAACTAATGAAAAAAGGAAGTGTGTTGGTGGATGTCGCGATCGATCAGGGCGGGTGTTTCGAAACTTCACATCCTACCACGCATGCGGATCCGGTTTATGAAGTAGACGGTATTATCCATTACTGCGTGGCGAACATTCCGGGTGCTGTTCCCCAGACATCAACGCTGGCATTGACAAATTCTACTTTGCCGTATGCAATCAAACTGGCGGATAAAGGATGGAAAGAAGCGTGTAAAGAAGATAAAGGGTTGGAACTTGGATTGAATGTTGTAGATGGTAAGGTGGTTTATGCTGCCGTAGCGGAAGCATTCGGATTGGAATATCATCCGTTGAAACTATAGCACAAAATTTTAATAATCCGGCAATATCCGGATACAAAACGGGACACTTGCTGTTTTTTGCAAGTGTCCCGTTTTTCATTACTCAGAAATAACTTTTATTTGAATATGAAGCGGAATAAATCGTTACCGTTAGCATAAATCAACAAACCGAATAATACTACCATGCCTGCAATCTGGGCGTATTCCATAAATTTATCACTTGGTTTGCGCCTTGTGATCACTTCATAGAGTAAGAACATCACATGTCCTCCGTCCAATGCCGGTATAGGTAGGATATTCATAAATGCGAGTATAATTGAAAGGAATGCCGTCGTCATCCAAAAAGATTGCCAGTTCCAAACCGGAGGGAATAGGCTTCCTATTGCCCCGAAACCTCCTATACTGGATGCGCCTTCTTTTGTAAATACGTACTTCATATCACTTATATATCCTTTCAGGGTATTTACTCCTAAACGGATACCTGCCGGAAATGATTCGAAGAATCCGTAGTTGACTGTCACTGTGGGATAAATAGCTGTGGGATTAGCCACGACGAATACACCCATATTACCCGCGGTATCTGTCGTAAAACTAAAAGATTGTAAACTGCCCCGGCGGTTTACACCTACTGTAATTTCACGGCTCTTTTTATCTTGTAGTTGTTCCCTTACATCATAATAGGTGGGAGTATCCATACCATCTATCGAAACAATGGTATCACCAGGTTGTAACCCTGCTAAAGCGGCGGGAGAATTTTCATTCTGCATATTTTCGATAATCATCGGTATACGAACAGAAGCAAAACCCTGCTTATCACGTAAAATACGTTGCATCATATCATCCGGTATGGGAATAACAGTTTCCACGCCATTTCTCAATACTGTTGCGTTGTTTGCTTCGATTACCGCACGAAGAGCGTCGGGGCCGAAACGATCCAGTTTTTGTTCATCTGCCTTAAGTAGAATATCTCCGTCCCGGAAACCTATATTCTGGAATGTTTCACTATAATCCATTCCCATTTTCATGTTTTCAAGCGGAAGGTATTTATCACCCCAAGTAAAAAGGATCATTGAATAGATAAATAAGGCCAAAAGAAAATTAAATAATACTCCGCCTACCATGATCAGTAAACGTTTCCCTGCTGATTTGGAACGGAATTCGTAAGGTTGTGGTGGTTGTGCCATTTGTTCCTTATCCATACTTTCATCAATCATTCCGGAGATTTTACAGTAACCTCCTAAAGGAAGCCAGCCGATTCCATATTCCGTATAGCTGTTCTTGGGTTTGTATCGGAAGAGTGCAAACCCGGCATCGAAGAAAAGATAAAATTTTTCTACTCTAACCTTAAAAATACGGGCAAATAAAAAATGTCCGAATTCATGAACGAGAACTAATATTGATAAACTTAAAATAAGTTGTAGCGCCTTAATTAAAAATGTTTCCATTTATTGTTTTTCTTTTTTAATTTAGTTTTATATTAACTCCGAAGCGATCTTCCGTGCTTCCTGATCTGCTGCAACATAATCATCGTATGACGGATTCGGAATAAAAGATGCCTGCTGCATCGTTTGTTCGATTATTTTACTCATTTGTAGAAAACCTGTTTTATCCTGAAGGAAAGCTGCTACGGCTATTTCATTTGCCGCATTTAATATACAGGGCATATTTCCGCCTTTACGGATAGCTTCGAATGCGAAATCCAGGTTACGGAAACGTTCCCTATCCGGCTCTTCGAATGTAAGTGTATTGTATTGGCTAAAATCCAAGCGGAATGCTTCGCTGGGTAACCGTTTTGGATATGAAAAAGCATAACTGATAGGTAATTTCATATCCGGAATGCCCAATTGAGCCATCACTGCGCCGTCTTCGAACTGAACCATGGAATGAATAACGGATTGAGGATGGACCAATACCTGAATCTTATCGGGTGATATACCAAATAACCATTTCGCTTCGATCATTTCGAATCCTTTGTTCATCATGCTTGCGGAATCGATAGTTACTTTTGCACCCATGTCCCAGTTCGGATGTTTTAACGCCTGTTCTTTTGTTACAGTTCCCAGTTCTTCGATAGATTTAGTACGAAACGGACCACCGGAAGCTGTAAGAATTATTTTTTCAACCGGATTTTCCCATTCACCATTTAAACATTGAAAAATAGCTGAATGTTCGGAGTCAACAGGTAATACAGGAACTTTATTTTCCGTGGCAAGGGAAGTGATCATCTCGCCGGCAACCACTAATGTTTCCTTATTGGCCAGGGCTATAGCTTTCCCGGCTTTAATGGCAGAAACAGTCGGCATCAGGCCCGAATAACCTACCATTGCCGTTAACACCATGTCGATTGGTTCGGATTGTACTACTTCCGCAATAGCTTTTTTACCCGCCCATACTTTTATAGGGTAGTTATTTAATGCCTCTTTCAGGAGAGTATATTTATCTTCATTGGCAATAACTACCATTTCGGGTTGAAAAATACGTGCCTGTTCGATCAGCAGATCAACATTGTTGTTTGCTGTTAAAGCATATATTTCTAAAAGGTCGGCATGTTCGCTAACTACTTCAAGCGCCTGAGTGCCTATTGAACCTGTAGAACCTAATATGGCTAATTTTCTTTTCATATTAAAAAGCAATATACTCTTCAGGGTTGAGAGGAGTTCCCCTGTACCATAATTCGAAATGAAGATGCGGTCCGGTAGAAAGATTACCTGTGTTACCTACCAGTGCAATAGCTTCCCCGGCTATTACCTGGTCTCCCATCCGTTTTAGCAACAGTTCGTTATGTTTATATATAGAGACAAAACCATTTTTATGTTGGATTTGTATGACATTCCCGTATTGGGGATCGAATCCGGTAAAGATTACGGTTCCGTCCAATGTGGCGAGTACACTTTCTTTAGGTGCAGCTACAAGGTCGACACCGTAGTGGCGGATATCCGATTCGTAACGTGAAGAGATCATACCATTGACGGGTTTATAAAAGAAAATAGCGTCGGTTGGAGTATGGTTGGGATTTAAAGTGGTAAGATTATATTTCTCTTCTTCTTCAAAACTTTTTACAAATTCCTCTTCCTGCTGGGTACGTGGTATTTCATAATTTGCATTTGCGTGTGCTAACGAATCGATTTCACGGATAGAATCCAGCGGCATTGTTCCGGTCAGTATACCTGCAACATTTTCCAGATAAAGCGCCTGTACTGCGAGTACCCTCTCCAGTGAATCGGCGCGTAGCGCATTCTGTACAATTTCTTTTCGTACTTCCACATCTAAGTAACCCGGTAAATAATTACGGATAGGTGTTGTAATAATAATAAGCGAAGTAATAATAATAAGGAACAGGGCAAATGTACCGAGCATCGTAAAAGCCGTAAGTTGTGATAACCGGAACGACCAAACTTCCTCTAAAGTGCTTTCATTGAAGAAAGCGAGTTTGTATTTGAATCGTATCCGATGCCAGAATGACTTTGTTCCTTTTTTGTTATGATTTTTCGCCATGCATGAATATTAATGCGCAAAAGTAGTAAAAACCTTATCCCAAGGGAAGTAGTTTACGCTTATTAACGTTCTATATATCCAATAACCCGTCAGGTATTGAAACCGTCATGTGTTTTTTTGTATGATCAACTGAAGTAATTAATTCATCTGCAGCCGGAAGAAGCAATTCGTTACCCTTATAATTTATTTCTAACAATACATTTATTGTACTTTCGTCAACGTTAGTGATTTCTCCCAGGTTGCCATGTTTTTCATCTGATACCGTATATCCGATGAAGCTATCCCAGGTAACATCTCCTATGAGATCGTTATCGGGTATGGCACTTAACGGATAATATACATCATGGTTTATGAATTCGCGGGCGGCTTCTTCCGAATCTACATTTTCCAGTTTTACCAGTATAATAGTATCTGACTTATAACGGTATTCCTCTATGAAAAAAGGTACGGGAATGCCTTCCATCTCACAAATAATATATGGTTCATCGAGGCCATCGAGCAAATTACTCGTTGTAACTAAATTTATCTCACCTTTTATTCCATGAGGTTTGGAAAAATACCCTATTTTAACCAAGTCTTCCTTTTTTATCATATAGTTCGTCTAAAGCCGTGTGATCCGGGCTCCTATGCTGTTTAACCGTTTGTCTATTTCCTGATACCCCCGATCTATCTGATCGATATTGTGGATATGGCTAGTACCTTCTGCACTCATCGCAGCAATCAATAATGCGATACCTGCCCGGATATCCGGGGAGATCATATTGGAACCGCGTAGTTTGAACCGATTCCCAAGCCCGATGACCGTTGCGCGATGCGGATCGCAAAGAATGATCTGGGCTCCCATATCTATCAGCTTATCAACAAAAAACAAGCGGCTTTCAAACATTTTCTGATGGATTAAAACACTTCCTACAGCCTGGGTTGCCACTACCAGTAATACACTCAATAAATCGGGTGTTAGTCCCGGCCAGGGTGCATCGGCTATAGTCATGATAGAACCGTCGATAAATGTTTCTATTTGATATGTCTCATGGGTTGGTATATGTATGTCATCTCCCTGTTTTTCCACCGTAATACCTAACCGCCGAAATGATTCGGGTATGATACCCAGCTTTTCATATCCCGTGTTTTTAATGGTAATATCGGAAGCTGTCATGGCGGCCATACCTATAAAACTTCCCACTTCAATCATGTCGGGCAATATGGTGTGTGTTGTCCCCCCCAGAGATTCTACACCTTCAATCGTGAGGAGGTTGGAGCCCACACCGGAAATTTGTGCACCCATGCGGTTCAGCATTGCACATAATTGTTGAAGGTAAGGTTCGCAAGCTGCATTATAGATAGTTGTGGTGCCCCGGGCCAGTACAGATGCCATTAGTATATTGGCTGTACCAGTGACCGACGCTTCATCCAGCAACATATATGTTCCTGTCAGGCGGCCGGCTTCAATTTCATACAACTGGCGGCCCGGATTGTATTTAAAGGTCGCCCCTAATTTTTGTATTCCAACAAAATGAGTATCTAAACGTCGGCGTCCTATTTTATCGCCTCCCGGTTGAGGGATCAATGCTTTGCCGAAACGGGCAACCAAAGGTCCTACAATCATCACCGAGCCACGTAAGGATGTACTCTTACGTAGGAAATCGTCTGTTTTAAGATAATCCAGATCAATATCATCAGCTATAAACGAGTAGGTATCAGAAGACAGGCGTTCTACTTTTACCTGCATATCACGTAGAAGCTGGATGAGGTTATTTACATCCAATATATCGGGAATATTGTGTATGGTGATCTTTTCGGAAGTAAGTAAAACGGCGCAGATTACTTCCAATGCTTCATTTTTTGCCCCCTGGGGAACGATTTCCCCGCACAATCTGCAACCGCCTTCTATAACAAAAGAACTCATCTGTTTTTACGAGAATGGTTTTTCTTGTTATTATTATTGTTGTTGTTATTGTTATTATTGTTATTGCGGGCAAGTATTTCCCTGCTTTCCGTCAATTTATATTCTTCTTCGTTCAGAACTATTTTGCCCTGTGATAATTCGTCGAGGTCTTTAAAGATTTTGCGGTCGTCTACCGATTCCTTATTCCAGGTAAGGAACGATTTTTTCATCTGGTTTGCCAGTAAATGGATAAGATAACTCTTCTCTTCCCCTTCTTCTAATTCATTCGCTTTACGTATCATCAATTCCAATGTTTTACCGTAATGGCGGTAACGTATACGCGAATTATTATAAGGAATACGGGGAGGTTTGCTGTAAAGGTTCTCTTTTTTTATGATCTCGTAAGGATAGTCAATATCCAGTTTGAAGTCCGACATGATAGCCAGGTGATCCCACAGGATATGTTTAAAATCATTCACATCCCGTAAGTGAGGAAACATATTACCCATTATATTTATAATCGAATTGGCACAGCGTTGACGCTCTTCCTTTTCGGGAATAGATACGCAATAATCAACCATGTTTTGGATATTCCGGCCATACTCGGGCAAAGCCAGTTTTTTAAGTTCGGTGTTATAATTCATTCATTAAGATATTTAGCTTGCAAAGATACGATATTTAATTAACAATTTTCGGTGACAGATAGTTTTTTTGGTTTTAGGTATAAGAATGGCTTTCTGCAACATGCTTACTATATTTTTTAGTCTAAATACACTTGTGCAGATGGATTTTCGATGTTTTGTGCCATTTCCTTAATTTGTTCGGGCAGTACCCTTTCTAAAGACAAAGGTGGAAGTTTATTGATTGAGAAAAATCCTTTATCCAGGATATCAAATGTTTCTGTAAATATTCCGCTTTTTATTCTGCAATGAATAAAAAATTTGTAAACATAGAAAGGTATTGCCGGATGGGGATGCTTACTCATGTCTATTACTGATAGTAGCCGGACCGCTTCGACTTCAAGTCCGGTTTCTTCTTTGACTTCTTTTACTGCAATTTCTTTGGGGGAATAGCCTACATCGGCCCATCCTCCAGGAAGTGACCATAAACCGTCTGCTTTTTCTTTAACCAGAAGTATTTCTTTTTCTTGATTGAAAACAACAGCCCGGATATCAACTTTGGGAGTAATATACTCTTTGGCAGGAATATAAAGAGAGTTGATAACATCTTCTCCGATGCCGGTGGAAAGGGCTGTTATTTTATTACTGATCTGTATTAGTTCTTCGTACCGTTCTGTATCGTATTCACTTAAAGAATAGGTGAGACCGTTTTGGGAAAGCGCCCTGATGCGTTGTGCCAGTAAAATAAGGTTTTCTTCTTTTTTCATCCCATTATTTTTTTAAATATATATAAGGTGTCAGATAGTCTACTTTATACGGTTTTCCTAACGTATCGCGTGAAACAGAAATATCCCGGAATACCAGCATGGCAGAATCCATATCATATTGTAATAACCTGGCAAATTCGGACCCGGGTATTGAATCGCCTAACTGAATTCCTGCTTTTGTTAATTGTTTATTAAAAAAAGATTGTACATTATCAGCAAAAATCACTTCATCTTCCGGAGAATAAAAATAAATAGAGTCATCCGGTTGCATATGTATGTAATTTATCCAGAAAGCTTCACCTTTTCTTCTATAAAATGATACGGGAATGACTGTGGTAAAATCCTCAATATTTATAGGAGCAGCACTTTCAATATAGTAAGATGAGAAGCTCCGGGTAGGATTTTCGGGATTGCCAATTCCTTTTCTTTTCCTGTATTCCTGTGAATAATGTTCTATATTTTTAGCACTCATTCCAGGAATATACGTAACGGCAGATAATAAAATAATTGTAATGTATGCAACATAAAGGTACCGTCCCCATTGTTTGGAAAAGAAAATGAAAGTCATAACAGTTAAAATTACCCCGGTAATTACTAAATACACCCGGAGTTCGGTAAAACCGTACTGGTTGATTCGGTAATATGCTCCTATCCAATACATTACTAAAGCGGGTAATACGGTTATACTTGCATATTTGTAAAACCAGTCATAATATCTGCGTCGGAGAAATGGCTGGCAACCTCTCAGTATAAAGACGGCGGTAATGAAGCTGACAACAATGTATGCTATGCCTCCTTTAGGTAACGACCATTGTAGTGTGATCTTTATAAAGTAAAGGTATAAGATCGCTGCATATATGATTAAAGCAGGCGACAATACATAGTTCAATAAAACGTCGAATAACTTATTGTATGTTTGATGCTCTTCCTTCTTGTTGTCAAACATAAGAAATAGTAAGGGTAAAATAAGTATGAAGGCAAAAAAAGATATACATGAAACGGTTTCGCCTGTTCTCGTTTGCCAGATTTCGAATATATAGCTGATTGAAAAATAAATAGACAATGTAACCAGACAGGCAATACATGCAAGCAAAAATGCTGAAAATAATGCTTTGAGATATCTTAAACTTTCCCTGATAAATAACGTATTGTTGATCTGCCTCCGGCTTACCAGGTAGACCAGTTGAGATATTATTATGGTAATAGGGTAAACAGGGGTATAGTAAAACTTATCGTATCCAATAAATGGTATGAATAATAGGGTTGATAAGTAATAAATGAATCTTATTCTCTTATTTTCGGTGGTATAATTCAACGCATAAGTGATAAAGAAAAATGCAGGGAAATAAACAAGTATAAATTCAACCGGCAAAGAAAGATCATATGCATATATACAACCCAGGACAAAGAAAGTCAATGATAAAAGGACTTCGGCAGGATTTCGTAAAATTGCCGTTTTTAACTGTCCGGCTATTGCTTGGATTTTTGTTTTCATAAAATGATTATTTATGCCCTTTTTAATGGTTAAAATTAGTTCAGAATAAATTCGAACAGTCCCGGACTTACAAATATAAGGTTTTAGCTATATGTA
Source organism: Bacteroidales bacterium UBA4116 (assembly GCA_002381645.1). Classification (GTDB taxonomy): domain Bacteria; phylum Bacteroidota; class Bacteroidia; order Bacteroidales; family Tannerellaceae; genus DFXE01. The sequence goes on along the minus strand of DFXE01000008.1, from coordinate 93,949 downwards.
ATATTCAATTTTTATTTATGCTTTTATTATAAGTAGAAAAAATTAACTTTGAACAAAATTTTCTACAGTCGTGTTTTATTAATAACAAATAGCATTTAATATCAATAATATGAATTTAACAAAGAAATTGTCTGATGCTTTTAATGAGCAGATTAAAGCAGAAATGTGGTCGTCGAATCTTTATTTATCGATGGCAGTGTATTTTATGGAAGCAGGCCTTGAGGGATGTGCCCACTGGATGAAAAAGCAATCTGAAGAAGAATTGGAGCATGCACATAAATTGATTGATTATTCTGTTAAACGTGGAGGAAAAGCCATAATCGGACAGATTGATGCTGTTCCCGCAAAATGGGAAAGCCCTCAGGACGTATTTGAGAATGTATATAAACACGAACTTCATGTATCGGAAAGGATTGATAAATTGATGGATGTTGCTATTGCTGAAAACGATAAAGCAACGCAGGATTTTCTTTGGTGGTTCGTGCGCGAACAGGTAGAAGAAGAAGAAACGGCAAAAGGGATTCTGGACAAATTTGCTGTCTATGGCGTACATGGTTTGTATTGTATTGACCGTGACCTGGGTAAACGGTAAAAAATAATCTGAAGGCTATCCACCCCGGATAGCCTTTTTCATTTATTGTAGAAAAAACTTTATATGAAGTAGGGGGATGTTTCTTCTTTCCTGTCATATCAGTAAACCAGGAATAAAAATGAAACATCTTCTACTGATATTTTTTTGTTGTATTTTTTTTAACAGCTCTTCTCAGCAAAAATTTCATAAAAATGAAATCCAGCTGAGTATGGGGCTTAATACCCAAAGCGCATGGGAAATAGAGTTTGGATATTCTTTCCTGTTTCATAAAAATATAGGACTGACCGTGGCCCTAAATATGATGGATCAGATGTTTGAATATTTTTTTAGCCGGTACGAGGATGATTTATATGAATTATGGGAAATAAGACGTAAAATGGGATATAAAAGTGCTTTGTTGTTTAGGCCGGCTTTGCGGTTCCGTGTGCCGTTACTGAAAGAATCCGAAGAGGATATATTTGTGTTTAATATTGAACCCGGATTACTTTGCGACCTTAGTTTCCCCCCAAATAATCAAGCAGCTCACCGGCGTGGTCCGGCATGGTTGTTCTCACAGGTAAAGGCATATCTGACCTTGGATTTGGATAGTTGGTTATTTTCTGCCGGTGTGGGAATGTCTGATTTTGACCTTAATTATAAGGATAATCTTTTGTTGGATCAATCTACGCGGCGGAAAATATTGCAAGTATCCTTTTTTGCATTATTCAGTTACCGTTTTTGATAGAAAACCATCCGGGAGATAAAAAAACGATCCTCACTCCCGCTGGAGCTGAGGATCGGAAAAACTTTGCATATAGCAAACAGTAAAAAAGGATAGAAGAAGAACTTTTGGTTAAAATATCCTTAAAAACTAACAACTCTCTTTAAAAACTAACAATTTTTTATAACTGATTAATCCTAGTTTTAAATCATACGATCATTCAATAAAAAAGAATCCTCCGGTGTAACCGTTTGCAATATCATGAATGTCCAACCGGTATTCACCCTCTTTCAAATTACTGACATCTATAGCTAATATTTGCCCCGAACTGACCGCCGCTTCATGCATGTCAATAATCGACCTTCCTTCGCGGACATAAATACTAACGTGTTCAATGTTTTCATAGAAATGAATGTTCAGGATATAACCTTCAAGGGTGGCACTGAGGGGTAACCTATTTATTTCTTTGTTATCACCCAGGTATCCGTTCAGGAAAATATCTTTTTTTAAAGCGCATTCGTTTGTTTTAATTTCATACGTAACCAGTCCTCCGACTATTGCAACAAACATTGCACATACACACCATGAAAACATAAATGATCTCTTTTTGTAATAAAGCAATTAATAAATAATAAAGTCATTTAATCAATTAACCATTGCAAAAATATATTGTTCAACTGGATTGGGAAGAATTTTGATGTGGACAATTTTAGAGGCAGGTAAAGTGGTTAAGTGTTTGAATGTTAATGTTTTGTTGTGATTGGTGGTTTTGAAAAACTGGACAATGATTTTCAGTCCACATAAAATTTCGGCGGAAAATAAGATAATTTGTATAAATCTATTTTGATATTTGATAGGATTTCTATCTTGTGGAGATGGTTAAACCGGCCACAGATTACCTCACGAATGGATAGAAGGCAATCTGTGGCAGATAAAATTATTTAATGGTGAAGTTTGACCATATATGGTTTCCACGTATATCGAAAATGTCTATCCGATATTCACCGGTTCCATAAGGAGCAAGATTTATATATTCACTGTGCCCGGCAGGAGCTGATAATTCAATCTGTTCAACAGCAACTCCTTCTTTTTGTATTGAGATTATAACGTCAGGTGATGTGAACTTGAAATGAACACATACAATATTGTCATTTATAGTACATCCTGTAATCGGATCAAATACTATAGAACGCCTGCCTGGATCCCATGTCCCTTCAAATACATAATCCTCATCTTTTTCTTTGGCTGTGGTTTTTGCATTCAGCTCTTGCAGAAATACGCCCCCGGAGATAAGGATAAGGAATGCATAAATTCCCCATGATAACATTTTTACTTTCATAATTGTAGAGTTTAATAAGTTTGAAAAAAATATTTGTCGGCGGTAAATATACAAATATATTTTTGTTTTTCGGAAATATATAAATCAATTAATAATTCCAAATAAATGAATCAAGTGAATCGCTTGCATTCAAACCTATTTTGTCTTTAATCCGTTGTTTTCTTTTTGTAACAGCAGGAGCAGATATGCAACAAAGGTCAGCCATTAACCGTGTAGAAAAACGAAGTTTTATCAAACATGAAAACTGCAAATCTTCATTAGATAGTGCGGGATAATTTGCAGATAACCGTTGAGTGAAATTATTAAAAATGAGATTTACATCGTTTAATACTTGGTTGCAATACTTTTCATCAATAAATTTTGTGTCTTTCTGGGTTAACTTCTTTAAAGAATCAAATTGCTGGATCAGTAAATCGGTTAATTCTGACTCTCTCTCGGTGAGTATGGTTTTTTCTTCTAAGAGTTTCTCATAAGAGTTAATTCCTACATCCTTGTTCTGTAAAGACTTGATTGAAGATTCAATATCTGCTTGTAATTTTTTATTTTGGTTTCGCAATACTTCGTTTTCTTTATTTTTAAGATCAATTTCGGCAGAAAACTCATTGATTTGTTCAACCAGATTCTTATTTTCGTTTAATTCGTCTGATATTGCTTTGATCACTTCATCATTTCTCCGAATGATCGCTTCATTATCTTTTATGGTGATTGCGGCAGTACGTACTTGCTCTTTAATTTTTTGTAAATTACGTTCTTTATGTAGTAGTTTGTTTTGATAAAAATATACCATTAAGAAAATCATTGCAATGGTTATGATTGAAACAACTAGGAAAACCTTTTGAATATTTCCTTTCTGAATTGTTAAGGTGTTATTTTCATTTACTAATTTTTCATGTTCATATTTTTCTTTTATTTCGGCGATTTCCTTTTTATAAGTTAGAGAAGCTAATGTATCACTATACATCAAGAATAAATCATTTTTTTCAACAGCTTCTTTATATTTATGTTGGAATTTATTAGACTTATATAATAATTTATATACATCTACAAAAGTGTGAATATTATTAGTGTGTAATGCTTTATCTAAATATAAATTGGCGGAATCATATTGATTAGTGTAAATGTATGCTTCGGCTAGATTAATATAGAGTTGGGAATTATCCCAATATTTTCTTCTTTCTCTGATTTCTTTGGCTTCTAATAAGCTTTCTACAGCTAAATCATAATTTTTATCCTTCTTATATACATAAGCTATTTCGTTTAATAAGCTACATAATGCTTGTTCATTATGTGTTATTCTTGCAATCTTTATTCCTTCATTGAAATAAGACTCTGCTGTATCGATTGAATCTAATTTTCCGTATACCCGCCCGAGATCTCGGTATGTATAGGGTAATTCTGTGCTATCATTTAATTCCACAATGTAATGATGTGCTTTTTGTAATACAGGTAATGCGTCCTCGTGTAATTTTTGATAGAGGTAAACATATCCAAGGTTGGAATAGATTAATGACAATAATTTTTCGTTACCATCTAATTCTTCAATTAATTCAGCTGCACTTAAATAATACGTTGTAGCTTCCTTTGCATTTTGTAATTCATAGTTTACCCTTCCTGCATAATATAAGGCTTTAGCTTTCATAACGGGGTCTTTTTGCTTATCAAAATATTCAAGGGCTAAATTTATTATTGAATCGGATGTGGGTTTGATATAGTTTTTATCTAATGCCTGAGTTAATAAAAGATGATATGTAGCATACTCTTTTTTATTTATTTTTGAGGGTACTTCCATGGAATCTAATAAGATCAAAGCCTTTCTGGGTTGTCTTTCCATTAACTTTTCAACCTCGCTGAAGGGTGAATTCTCTGCAGGGGGTTTCCCGCATGAGGTTAGCAGATAGAGAATTAGAAGATATAGTAACGGTTGTCTCATTGTTTAAAGGATTAATTGATTATCGCTGACTAAAGTATGAAAAATGTATGAATATATCTAATAGAATGTAAATATTTTTGTTCTACTCCTTTACAAATGGACAGGTGCAATTTTTTGTATATCTTTGTTTCCGACATTATAATTAACCTAAATAGTAACATAAATCATGAATTCACAGGAAAAAAGAAAAAAAACGTTAGGTCTATTATCACTATGTGTGGTATGTTTAGGATTATTGCCGTCATGTGTTGAAAAAAAACAAAATGTATTGACCCAGGAAGAGATTGCTGATGGTTGGCAACTTTTATTTGACGGAAGCACCTTAACGGGTTGGAGAGATTATAACGGTACTACACTGACGGCCCCCTGGCATGTAGTGGACGGATGTATCCAGGCAAAAGGCGGCGGAAGCGATGCGAGCGGATATATTGTTACGGATAAGCAGTATGAAAATTTTGAATTGGAATGGGATTTTAAGTTGTCCAAAGCCGGAAACAGCGGTGTGCTTTACCATGTGGTTGAGCGCCCACAATTTGCAGTCCCTTATGTAACCGGACCGGAATATCAGTTGCTCGACGATGTAAATTTCCCTGAGCAATTGGAGGACTGGCAAAAGATGGGAGTGGATTATGCTATGCATCTGCCCGACCTTTCCAAAATGAAAGTAAATCCCTACGGGCAATGGAATACGGCAAAAATCGTGTTTGATAACGGGCATGTGGAACATTGGATGAACGGGGTAAAGATTCTTGAGTTTGAAGCCTGGACCGACGACTGGTTTGAACGGAAAAACAGTGGCAAATGGGCCGACGCTCCCGAATACGGATTAGCACATAAAGGTGTAATTTGTTTGCAGGACCATGGTTATCCGGCTTCTTTCCGTAATATAAAGATTAAAGAACTTCCGCGTAAAACAAAAGAAGTTACGCTCTTTAACGGTGTAGATTTGAAAGGCTGGGAAGCCTATGGTACGGAATTGTGGTATGTAAAGGACGGTTTATTATATTGTGAAAGCGGTCCTGATAAAGAATACGGATATCTGGCTACGCGTGAATATTATGACGATTTCGACCTGACAGTTGACTTTAAGCAAGAAGCTGACGGTAATTCGGGTGTTTTTATCCGCTCTTTTATTGAAGAAGGTGTTAAAGTTAACGGTTGGCAGGTAGAAGTAGCTCCAAAAGGACATGATACCGGCGGTATTTATGAGTCTTACGGCCGTGGCTGGCTGGTTCAGATACCGGATGAAAAAGAAAATATACTGAAAGAGGGGCAATGGAATACGATGCGTATCAGGGTTAAGGGTAATAATGTTAAAACATGGCTGAATGGTCAGGAAATGGTAGACCTGAACGATGATAAAATAGGCGCCGGACAGGGCCGTATCGCATTACAGATTCATGATGGCGGCGGAATAAAAGTAGCGTGGCGTAACCTGAAACTGAAAACACTTTAATAATAATCACCCTATAAAAAAAGTAAAATCCTGTCAGGTCGATGATTTGACAGGATTTTACTTATTAAAATCAAATGAAAATTATCGGTGATTATTCCCGCGCCAACCTTTGTGGTGCCGGCCTTTTTCTTTGTGATCGCGTGAGGGGCGTTGTTTTTCTTTATACTGCTTGTATTGTTCGTCGGTCAGTATTTTTTTCATTTGTTCGTCACGTTCGGAAAGCATAGCCATCATCGTTGCTTTTTGTTTTTCACGTTCGGCTTTCATCGCTTCCCGCTGTTCCTTCGTAGATTCGAATTCTTTTTTCATTTTTTGTTTGAATTCTTCATTGATCTTGTTGAATTCGGCTAGCTGCTTTTCATTCATTTTTAAATCTTCAGCCATTTTCTCCCATCGTTTTGAGGGATCCATCTGCTTCTTTCCTCGTTTATCTGAACCTGTATCTTGTGCAAGTAATGCTGCCGTACTCATAAAACACATTACGACAACCAAAAACAATCCTATTACCTTTTTCATACCATAAAATATTTATTACTATACGTGTGAAATTCCGCAGTAAATTTTCTGTTATTACATTATTTACCTATTGTTTACATGCGACGTTTCGTAACCTATAATTTGTTAAAAAATAATTTGTAAAGTCTATTAATGAGTGAAACGTTTCGAAAATATAGACTTTGCATATTTCAAAAGGTTTAAGATTAGGTTTTATTTTATGGTTTGAGTGAATGTATCTTACATTCTTCTTAGTACCAGCATTTGAAAATACATCACTTCTTCTCCGGGAATATGCCCGGCTTTAAGAGTAACCGTTTTTTCTCCTTTAGTAAGATGGATCTTTCCTAATGAAAAAGGAGCGAAGCCTTTAGTATATGATTCCGCACGTGGAACCCTGTCGAGTTCGGCACCGAGCATGGGCACGTCGTTCGGTTCTGTTAAAGGGGATATCAGTTTGTTATCACCTATTGATAAATGTAGGATTGATCCTATATCTTCCTGTGCGCATGTGTAATAGATCAATGCTTCAAATGTACCCGCTTCTTCTACTTTGACCTGCCAGCAAATACTATCGGATGTATTTATCCAATTCATAAAATAGGAACTGTTAGGGTAGCGGTTGGAGCGTTCAATATTTCCGTAAGCGGTTGCGTCGCGGGCCGGAAGTTTAGAATATTCTTCGCAGGGGTGGGCAATGATAAACGGCCTGTTGTCTTTAACCGGAAGTGTAGATAAAACCTCGGTATGGTAATTATCTTTTATCTTTTTCATTTTTTCAGATATTCTTTTGTTTTGATCTGTAATATCTTCTTTTTGCGATCTATCCTTTTCCGTATCGTATAATTTATTTTCCGAATCGAGCAGGTAGTTTTGCATTCTGACACTCATGCTGTTATTCCAGTAGCTGATCAATGTTCTATCTGTTAACTTACCGGGTTGAAATATATTGGATTTTAAGGTAATGCCGTCTAATTTATTAACGTATTGCCTGTCTGCATCCGTCATATCCAATAAGGTAGGCAGCAGATCGATTATCCCGCTTAACTGGTCTGATTTACTTCCTGCCGGTATCTTAAGGGGCCAGCGTATAAAAAGGGGAGAACGTACTCCTCCTTCATCCGTAAAGCCTTTCCGACCTTTCATCTCTCCATTCCACCTGTCGCTGTTGGGACCATTGTCTGAGAGATAGATGACTATTGTGTTATCATCAATGCCTAATTCATCGAGAGTGTCCATTATTCTTCCCACATTCCAGTCTATATTTTCAGTTAATGCGAGCGCTGCTTTCGTAAATGCTACATCTTCGTTTTCGGTTTGCTGACGGATAGGACGGTCTTTTACCTTATTCCACCACTTATCCGGTACCTGCATCGGACTATGCGGTGTATTGTATGGAATAAATATAAAGAATGGGTTATCTTTATTTTCTTTTATATACCCGATGGCTTTATTTGTGAGGTCGTCGATTATAAATCCCTTACCGGATACGATTTTCCCGTTAAGTTCGAGCATCGGGTTCCAGTAATTGCCCCAGTGCCCGGAACAAAAACCGTAAAAGGTATCAAATCCCCGGGCATTCGGGTGATAGGGATATTGTGTACCGTTATGCCATTTGCCGAAAGCCGCCGTAGCGTATCCTGCTTGTTTGAAATAATCCGCTATGGTTATTTCGTCTAAGTTCAATCGTTCGCCGCCGCCGGATACGTCGTTCACTCCGCCTCTTAATGCATACCGTCCTGTTAAGAATTCCGCACGGGTAGGGGATGAAACAGGACAAACATAGAAGTTCGTAAAATGGATACCTTCATTTGCAATACGGTCGATATGAGGTGTAGATACGGATTGGTTGCCATTGAAAGAGAGGTCGCCCCATCCCTGGTCGTCAGCCATTATAATGACAATATTGGGCCTTGCTGTTTGGGCGCTTATTGTATGGCTGCCTATTCCGTAAAATAAAATACACTTCGTTATAATGGTTGTTTTTGTCCTGTTCATCGCCTGCGTTTTATTTTTTACTGAATCCTTGTCTGACTATTTTTTTCATTAATGAAGAGAGCTCCTCTGCTTTTGTTTTATTTTTGAAATACCGGTTATCTTGTTCTGCATGGTCTTCTTTCAAATTATAAAGCTGTCCTTGCGGGCTGTTTGGCGCCGGTTTGATAACTGACGGAGCTGTAAATCCTCCGGAACCCAAACAGTCGATATATTTCCAATCGCCGCTGGTAATACCCAATTTTCCCGAAGAGGATATATGTATGACATGATCGCGGATGGGATTATTGTATTTTTCATGTATAACTTTATAAAAGCTAAAGCTATCTTCCGCCTGGTTTTTATCGACTTTTTGTCCGGTCATTTCTGCAAATGTGGCAAGTATATCGATCAGGCTGGTAATATGTGGATAGGTCTGCTGTTTTTTTATTTTAGCAGGCCATCTGATAAATAACGGTATATGATGTCCTCCTTCCCACGCATCGCCTTTCTGCCCGCGCCATTTTCCGCTGCTCCGGTGGGCATACCGTTGATTGTCGGTTTCTTCCCAAGCTGCACCATTGTCACTTGCAAAGATAACCATTGTATTTTCTTCAATGCCTAACCGCTGAAGAATTTCATTAATCCGGTAAACTGTATGGTCTATTTGCGCAATGAAATCGCCATATATACCTAACTCAGTGGTATTTTTGAAGCTGTTGTTCGGCATCCATGGTGTATGTGGACCCGTTAATGGCAAATATAGCATGAAAGGATTATCTTTATTGTTTTTCACATGGTTTTCAATAAATGATACTCCTTCGTCGACGATGTCATCCAGACATTCTTCCACTTTGAATGATTTAGCCATTTCTCCGTTTCTCCACCATACGCCGCGATCCCAGTAAATATCATTTTCATTGACATGTTTACTGTCCCATGCCCGTTCGGTATTTTCCATTGATTTAGGATATGCTTCTGCCGTTAGCACTACATGGGGATCGATGGCTTTTCCGTTTCTTAGGAACGTATATGGAGGCATATCCAGTGAAGCCGGTAAAATAAAGGAATAGTCGAATCCCAGGTCATTCGGACTGTTCCCTACAGGTTTTGAATAATCAACATTTGTATATCCCAACATTTTCCTGTTTAAGATTAAGGGTTTCGATTTATCGGTTTTTGCCCAGTCGAGCCCCAGGTGCCATTTACCGATACAAGCTGTTTTGTATCCTGCTTTTTGCATAACAGAGCCAATGGTTTCGCGGCCCGGCTCAATAAGTGGAGACAAGTAACCCCAATACGAATCTTTCTTTTCGGCCCTGAAGAAATAACGACCGGTCATTAATCCGTAGCGTGAGGGTATACTGACTGCTCCTCCGGCATGTGCATCTGAAAAGCAAAGACCGGAAGACGCCATTTTATCGATATTCGGCGTTTTTGTGCGTGCAAACGGATTATTAAATACGACATCTCCATAGCCCATATCGTCGGCTAATATAATCACAACATTTGGTTTTTCCGGGCTTACGGGTTGTGCGCATAGGGTTGAAAAACAGGATGTAACGCCTAAAATAGATATCAGCCGTTTAGAAGTAATTGATTTATTCATGATTTATTACTTAACTTGTAAACATGGAGACACAAGGTTTTCGACCTATTGATTTTTGTTTCAATTAATCTTTTGTGTCTCCATACATATATTAATTAATATCCCGGATTTTGTTCTAAATTCGGATTTGTCTGCATTTCCCTTAAAGGCAAAGGAAATAATAATTGCGTTTCCGTGTATGTTTTTCCCCATCTGGTTTTATAACCGACAAACGGAAGATAATTACCTGTTTTATCGTTACGGATGACACGTGTCCTCAGTATATCAAACCACATTTTATTTTCGTAGCATAATTCAAAGTAGCGTTGATCCCAGACTTCTTTTACAAATTTGTCTTTGCCGGTGTCTGTAAAGGGAATGAGTCCGGCACGGGCCCTTATCTGATTAACCGCATTTATTGCGGTCTGGTTTGCCGAACCGTCGGCATTGACTTGTGCTTCGGCATACATTAATAATACATCGGCATACCGGTAGATTGTCCAGTTCAAATCTGATTGCCCCATTACATCAATGGCGTTTTTATCAAAAAATTTATGAATATAATATCCTTTGAAATCCATAAATTCAAGTTCCGGGGCTCCGGGTGAAAACTTATTCGGATGTCCTTTATAGGTGGTAAAAAAGAACTGCTTTTCTTCTTTCCGTTTGTCTCCTTCCGCATAGCTTTCTACAAATTCAGCAGTGGGAATTAAGCTTCCGAATTCCAAATTGAATGCCGACATTCCTGAACGGGTAGGTAAGACAAGGCATACTACCTCATTCGACCGTTTGTTTAGTGAATACTGAACCTGAAAAATAAATTCTTTTTTATTATTGTTTTCGGGGCTCCATAATTCTTCATAGGTATCAAATAATGCGTATTGATTGGAATTTATTACATCGAGCGACCGTTTTGCGGATTCTGCATAATACTGGCTGCCGCCCTGTACGGGATATCCCGTATAGGTAAGATAGACATCTGCCAACAACGATTTTACTGCCCCTGTTGATACCCTTCCTGTTTCTTCTTTGAAAGGTAAACCGGCTTTTTCTGCTTCGAGTAAGTCCGGAATTATAATTTCATCATAGATTTCTTTTACGGGAGAGCGATTCACTTCTAACTCCGATAGTTCTGACTGAACGGTAGTTATTTTAGGGACATCTCCAAAAATCCGCACCAGATAAAAGTAGTAATAGGCACGCATAAATTTTATTTCTCCTACGTATTGGGTGATAACATCTTCGCCAAGTGAGTTGAATTCCTTTATTTTTGCAAGAGCCAGATTACAGTCTGCAATACCTTCGAAGCAATATTTCCACCAATCTTCAAGATATGTTGTCCTTGAACTAATGGTCAGATCCTGGAAATCTTTAATGTTGGACTGGGAATTCTCGGAAGTGGCCTTGTCGGTCATATATTCCAGTAATAACATGGTGCCGGTTCCCCATCCGCTGGCCATCCTGTTGGTTACGTGAGAATTTCTGTATGCACTGTTTGTTAATGCCAGCGCCGATTCGTTACTTTTTAGTTCTGAGTCGGTTGTCATTGTACCGGTTGGTTTTATGTCTAAAAAATCGTTACAGGAGATGAAGCCTGTACAAATCAATAAGTAAGACAATAAAGCTTTATATTTCATGGTTTTATCTGTTTAAAATTTAACATTCAGACCAATGGTATAAGTCCTGGCCTTTGGTTCGCTGAAATCGTCAATACCTTGCCCGAAAGCAGCTTCTTCGGTGGTAACCTCCGGATCATATCCTTTATATTTTGTTATACAGAACAGATTCTGTGCGCTCAAATAAATACGGAGATTCTGGATTTTCAGTTTACGAAGCATTTCCTGATCAAAATTATAACCCAATACAAAATTTTGTCCTCGTATAAAGGAACCGTTTTGCATCCAGCGTGTATCGGGGTATGAATCGTAATAGACCCGCATCGGCCTTCTTTCAGCCACCATAGTATTTTGATTGGAGGGAGTCCATGCATCCAGATTGGTTTTAAATCCGTTGGCTACTCCTGAACGGTCTTCCGCATTGTGGGTAGAGGCATTCACCACTTTATTGCCATGTACAACGCGAATGTCGAAAGAGAAATCAAAGTTTTTATAAAGGAATGTATTGGAGAAGCTTAATGTCCATTTGGGTGAACTGTATCCTATAATACTATTGTCGTCGTTATTGATCTTTCCGTCATTATTCAAATCCTTATACTTGACATCCCCGGGTATCCGGCCATATTTAGCGGCTTCGGCAGCTTCGTTCTCACTCCAGGTACCCAACCGGGTTAATCCCCAAAGCGCTCCGACGGGCTCTCCTACCCGGAGGATCGTAAATTGTCCTTGCGGATGATTGGGCCCCGGGAAAATATCTTCGTCGTTGGCGCCGAGCTTAGTCACTTTATTTTTGTTTTTATTGAATAATAAAGTTGATGTCCAATTGAAATCGTTGGTTTTGATATTATGGGTATTCAGTGTTATATCTATCCCCTGGTTCCGTACGGAACCGATATTCCGCATGATCGTCCCTAATCCCGATGTATTCGGAATAGGCGCATCCAGCAACAAGTCGCTGGTGTTTTTGAAATAGTAATCGGCAGAGAGGTCGATCCGTTGGCCGAGGATAGCTATATCTACGCCGGTATCCCATTGCATGGTTTTTTCCCATTTGAGGTCTGGATTTCCGAATGTATTCCTGAATAAAGCGGAATAATAGTCATCTCCGAATATTACGTTTCCCGACGAGAGGTTCTGAAGGAATTTATAATTACCGATTTCCTGATTTCCGGTTAATCCGATGCTGGTACGTAGTTTCAAATTATTGATCACCTTGTTGTCCTTCAGGAAATTTTCCTCCGAAGTTCTCCATGCAAAAGCGAACGAAGGGAAAAAGGCATATTTATTGTTCTTACCGAATTTAGAGGAACCGTCGTAACGCCCGGTTGCTGTAAAGAGATACCTTTCTTTCAGATTATAATTGAACCGCGCAAAGTATGAATTAATCGACCATTGGTAATCTTCAGAGGTTGGAGGGATAACAACTGTTCCGGCTCCTAAATTGTGCCATTGATAGAAGTCGTCACTGAAATTACGCACTTCATTCCCTACGTTTTCAACCGATTTTTTCTGCCAGCTAAGACCTACCATTACATTCAGCCGGTTGTCGGTGTTGATTTGTTTATTCCAGTTCAGGTAATTTTCGTTTTGCCAGTAAAGCTGGTTTGAAGTGTTGATTTTAGCTATTCCGCCTACTGTTTTACTGAACTGTATCAATTCTTTTCCCGAATATTCATTTGTTTTCCTGTTCAGCACATCGATGGCAAATGTAGATTTAAAATTTAAATCTTTGGTAATGATAAAATCCAGGTAAAGGTCGGCAAGGACATGTGAATTTGTTGTTTCTTTTACCATCTCTTCCAGATATCGCGAAGGGGTATCCTGTACAGCTCCCGGAAAATCCCTGTTGCTTCCCCAGCTTCCGTCGGGATATTTAACAGGGATAATTGGGATGGCTTCCTGGATAAGCCGCTTTATTCCATAGCGATTATAGAGGTTATTGCCTTTACTATGGTTGTATGACATATTGATACCCATCTTTAGCCATGAGCGTAATTCGGAATCCATATTCAAGCGGCCGCTGAAACGATCGAGATAATTATTTTTCAATAAGGCTTCACGGTGCATATATCCGAGATGTGCGCTGTAAAGCACCTTATCTGCCCCTCCGCGTATACTTACCTGATGGTTGTGGGAAGCGGTCGTGCGGTAAGCTTCTTTTTGCCAATCGGTATCGTATATCGGATTTCCTGAGGAGTCGAACAGATTAGGTAAACTGGCTGTCGATACTTTTTCATATTTTCCCTGCCTGTACCCTTCGGGATCATACTTTGCGGCATTATCCATTGTTGTATTATAGTTTTGCCACCATTCTGAAGCATTCATCAACGGTAATTTGCGCGCCATTTGCCCGATGGATAGATAACCATCGTAGGAAATAACCGGTATATCGGACTTAAATCCTCTTTTTGTTGTAATCATTATAACGCCGTTTGCTCCCCGTGCCCCGTAGATTGCGGTAGCGGATGCGTCTTTTAATATTTCGAGTGATTCAATGTCACCCGGATTCAACAGATTAATGCCGGATACCCCTATCACGCCGTCTACTACATATAACGGGTCGTTTGAGGAGTTGATCGAGTTATCACCACGTATACGTATTCGTATTTTTCCGTCGGGGTCCCCGCCATTCTCAAAGATTTCCACACCGGCTGCTTTTCCGGCTAAAGCCTGTCCCACATTTGTAGCCGGTTTATTTAACAGCTTATCGGCTTTAACGTTTGACACGGAACCCGTCAAATCACTTTTTTTCATTGTACCATACCCCACGACAACAATCTCTTCAAGTGCCTGGCTGTCTTCTATCAACTGAATATCGAGATTGGATTGGCTACCTACGGGTATTTCTTTTGTGAGGTAACCGATATAACTCAAGATTATTGTTGCGCCCTGGGTTACTTCTAATGTGAACTTCCCGTCGAAATCAGTTACCGTACCGTTAGTAGTTCCTTTTTCCACTACATTTGCGCCTATAATGGCTTCTCCCTTTTTGTCAGTAACGGTTCCGGTAATTTTCTTAAACGATTGCTTTACCGCTTTTGTTACCTGGATTGAATTGCCGGTAATTGCGTGCTGAAGCCCCTTTGAAGGTAAAACATTCCGGAGAACCTGTTCTACTGTTTGATTTGTCGCTATAATTGAAACATCTTTATTACCTTCTACTAAGATATCTCTATATGTAAATGTGTAAGTCGTTTGCCTTTCAATGGCATCGAAAAATGTTTTTAAATTTACTTTTTCAAGGGACAAGGTAACCCTGCTTGTCTGTGCATAAAGTGAATTCGGAACGAGAGCGATAAATAAAGATATGGAAATAAGAAAAAGTCTGATTTTCTCTTTACCTTTGCGCGTAAAATGAGTTTGTTTATTTTGATAAGTAATCATAAATAGACATTTAAGGTTAATATATTTTTATTTTTTTTGCGGTTATTTCCGCTGTGTCAGATAAATATATTGACATCGGAACCGGGGAATCTTGGACCATTCTTCGGTTCTTCCTTTCTGTTCTTCTTTATTTCATAGGCATACGTATTTAAGGTTAATGATTTATCCGTTATTTAGAAAATATATACAGATCGTCTCCTTCTATCCTGTATTTGAACGCATAATGCGCTTGCAGTATTTTCATTACTTCTGTGATATATTCGCTTTCTATACTTCCTGTGAATTTGTCGTTTTCAATGGATGGAATATTCAAATGTATAGTAACCCCGTATTTACGTTCTATTTTCTTTAAAACATTTTGTATGGGTTCGGACCTGAAAACCAAAGCGCCCCTCAACCATGCCGTCTCAAATCGATTGTCGGTATTCTGCACCTTTGTTTTACCTGAATTTTTATTGTAGAAGAATTTTTCATTCGGTGATAAATAGATGATATTTTTCGGTTCAGCATGGGGGATAATTTTTATTTTTCCCGATATAAGTGTCATCTCCACTTCGTCTTCGTCATCATAAGAGTAGACATTGAAAGAGGTTCCTAATACTTGTATATCCACGTGTTCTGTTTGCAGTGTGAATGTTTTTCGTTCGTCTTTTGTGATTTCAAAGAAAGCTTCTCCCGACAGGTCTACCCATCTGTTTTCCTGACCGTAATTTTGCTTATACCGTAATAAGGATCCGGCATTTAATTTAACTTTCGAACCATCCGGCAGAATAACGGTAGCCTGTTGTCCTCTTTCTGTCTGAACTATAATGTCATGGGCATCTATAATGTAGCCGTTTTCTCTCGTGGTATATAAATGGAATGATAACGCACTTAGTAATAGAATAAGTAATATGGCTGCCGCACCGGTAAAGCGGCGGATATTCTTCAGAACGATCCGACGCTTTTGTACCGGCCTGATGGTCTCGTATATTTCGTTTAAAATCCGGGCGGTCGGATTTTCCTCCATTTCAAGTTCCATCCATAAACGGCTTACATGTTTGCTTAGTTCATCATCGTCGGTTATACCGACAAGAATTTTTAGTTTTTCCAATCCTTCATCATTAATTGTCCCTGCCATATAACGAGACAATAATTGGTTTAACAGGTTATCCGCCATTTTCTATCCTTTTTGGGTTATACACGCAACTGTGGATTATATAACATGGCATAAAGTATGTTATAAAACATGCCGCATTTCTTTGCGAAGGCGTTGTATGGCTTGTGATAACTGGTTGCGAACGGATTGTTCGGATATGCCGGTTTGTTCCACGACTTCATTTATGGATAAACCTTTCTCCCTGTTTAGTTCGAATAATTCACGTTGCCGGGGGGTGAGTTTCAGCTTTGCCTGTTGTAGTAATTCTTTCAGTTCGGTAAGCGAATACTGTTCTTCCGTATCATTG
Source organism: Bacteroidales bacterium UBA4116 (assembly GCA_002381645.1). Taxonomy (GTDB): domain Bacteria; phylum Bacteroidota; class Bacteroidia; order Bacteroidales; family Tannerellaceae; genus DFXE01. Next base: position 77,430 of record DFXE01000008.1, on the reverse strand, counting down.
TATTCTGCCTGCCGGTTATTTTCGAATGTCTCTGTATTACCGGTCAGTTCTATTCTGTAGATATGATTGCGGAATTCGTTTAACAGATGGTTTCGTGCAATGGTGAAAATATAAGATTTAAATGATAAGTCCGTGTCTATATTTTTACGGTTTTCCCATACTTTAGTAAATGTTTCCTGTACGATATCTTTTGAAACTGATTCTGAACGGACAAGTTTATAAATAAACGCATACAGGCGTGGGGCATAAATCTTATAAAGTTGTGTAAAGTCTTTATAAGAGCCGTTCTTCAATCCCTTGATATGTGTTTTTTCTCTATCCATCTTTGCAGTCAGGTTGTGCCTGACCACAAAGATAGATTATTGAAAGCAAGCTTCGGGGGTATTCTTATTCTATTTTGTTTTCTCCGGGTGTTAATGTTTTTGCTGTATTGCCGTGTATATATGTACCGCTTAGACCTTCTGGTAATATGATTTTACCGGTCAATCCTTTTTTCCCTTTTTTAAGGTCTACGGAAATGCTTCCTTTCGAATGAGGTACTTTACCGTTTATTTGTTTGAGTACTCCCAATTGCGGTTCGATTTTGACAGACCGGAATCCGGGTTCGGCGGGTTCGATTCCGCAAACGGTCGACAGGAAATCATATAACGGGCAGGCGCTCCACGCGTGACAGTCGGAACGGCTTGGTTCAGGTTCTTCCGCAAAGGTTGTCAGGCCGATATCCAGCATATCATACCAGGGCTTTAGCATGCTGGTGTATTGTCCGGCCAATCCTGTTTTCTTTAGTGCACGGAACAGATAAAAACGGTAATAGAAGGTTGCCTGGATAAGCGTCGGGTCGGTATCGAGCCGTTCAAATAAGTCTTGTTGGATTTCTGCGGGGACGGCATCTGATAATATACCCATGATATTGGCATGCTGACTGTAACTGGTCCGTTTCAGGTCGTCGGCGAATAACTTTCGTTCATTATCCCAGCAGCGCTTCCATGTATTCTCACAGAGTGATGCATATAATTTCTCATATCTCAATGCTAAATCATTTTCGCCGAATTCATTCATCAGGGCAATGGCATCTTTTAATGTATAGGCCAATTGCAAGGAAAGAATGGATGAACCGCCGGATATGCCGCCCGGAGGTACACCTCCTGATGGTTGTTCGCTGTTCCATGGCCATTCTTTGGGCCAGTCGGTAAAGTTCCAGTGTGGAACGGCTCCCAACATTCCCGTTTGGGGGTTTATTTTATGGGCATACCACTCCAATATGGTTTTGACGGTGGACATGCAGCTGTTTACAAATTCCCTGTCGTCCCTGTGCATCCAGTAATCGTGTACCATATTGATCCAGTACAGGGAGTACGGTGGAATATATTGTGGTACGCGGCTGGGATATCTGCTGGTAGTTATTCCTTCGTAGGAGCGTGACCAGTCGAACATTTTTATGGCTTTGCGCATTAACCGGTCATCGCCGTCAACATATAAAGAGATAAGCGCCTGGATGCGGGTATCGCCAACATATTGAAGTTGCTCATAATACGGGCAATCGAAATAGGTTTCGTGGGCACATAGCCTGGCTGTGCGCCAGCCTACTTCCCAGACTTTCTGGTGCAGGGGCTCATCGCTTTGGAAACTTCCGTTTTCTTTAAAAGGGTATGCTGTATACATGCCGTAGATATCTTTGATTGTAAGTGGTTCGTCTTTTGTTTCTATTTCGACCTGTACATACCTGTAGGTGCGAAACCATAACGGGCGGAACAACCTGTCGTTTCCGCCGTCGGGGTAAAATTTGTCTACAAAGCCGATCATTGTTTTCCCTTCGACCTCGTTGCGGTTTGCTTTAATTCTGTCTTTATATAATCCTTCGCTGTATGTTATTTTTATGTTGCTTTTTTTGCCGCCGGAAACGATTATTTCGGGGAACGCGGATGTCAGGTGTGACTGGTCGATCAGAAAAGAAACTTTTTTATTTGTTGGGATAGTTATTGGGGATTGTCCTTTCAGGAAAGATTCCGGCACGCTGATACCTTCGCCTCTCCTTATGGTAGCCATGCGTGTTACAGTTTCTTCCATCATAGGTATGTCGCGCGGATACAGTATCCAGTCGTATCCCGAGCCGTTGCCATAGGGTTGTCCGCGCCCGGTACGGCGGGCATCCATCCAGTTTCCGTCGGGATAGCCGGTTTTTTCCCAACCCCAGGGGTATAAGGATGCGTCTACCGCGTCGGTACAACCGACATCCTGCAGGTAATCCGTTGAAGGGGAATAAGCGGGATTTTTGAAAACTTTCCAGGTATGGTCGGTATTTACGATTTCTTCTGCGGGTGTGTTTCCCTGAACGATGAGCGCTGTCCGTAAGGTCATTTGTGCTCCGGGTGTAAAGGGGCTGAAATTCCATACTACGGCGGCTAATGTGTTTTCTCCTTCTCTCAGGAAAGGGGCTATGTCTACCGTTTCATAGTACCAGTGGTTGATGTCGCCGCGGGCCGGTCCCCAGCAAACGGGTTCACCATTAACGAATAAACGGTACCTGTTGTCGGCTGATATATTAATTATAAATGATGCGGGTTGGCTATTCATGGATATAGTTTTCCTGAAATGATAAACGCCGTAATCGTATTGTGATACTCCGGGACAGGTGATCCAGTGTGCCGACCATCTTTGCGTGAGCAGTTTATCTGATGGCTTTGCATCTAAAATGGGATTGTTACCGGCTATGCTGTGCCAGGTGCTGCATAATAAGCTTATTGCTATAAATAAAATCTGTTTCATACTATTTGTTTTAATTATATATAAGTAATTCCACAGGCCCTATCAAGCCTGCCTTGGGATCACCCCTGTAAGGAGTGGGGATTGTCTGGTAATGATTGGAGAGGGTGCTGTAAACCAACACTTCGATGGCATTTTCGCCGGGATTTATGAATGATGTAATGTCCATGCGGTATGGCGGGTTTATAAATATACCCACAGGTTTTCCGTTTACTTTTACTTCGCATGTTGCTATTACTTCTCCTAAATCGAGGATGGCTTTTTCACCAGGGATTGTAAGTTTTTTCCTGTAATACATGCCGCCGGAATAATGGAGTAATGCGCCTGTTTCCGACCAGTCGCCTATATCAAGTAAACCTTTACGGGTAATCAGTTTGACGGGTTCTTTTATTATGGCTGTTCCCTGATATCCCTTTTCGGGATTTACACTGAAAGCGATCGTAGCGGGCCGCGACTGCGTTACAGGCAATTCTATTTCATATGTATTCGAGTTTCCTTCTGTTTGTATTATTTGAATGTATTGTTGTGGTATGCTGACGCCGTCAAGCCAAATCCGGAGGTCTTTTCCGTAAACCGGGATAGTTATTTTTTTTAATCCGGGTGCTGCTTTAAAACGGAAATTCCATCTTTCATATTTTCCGCCGTAAGGATCGAATAACAGGTTCCGGGTGTTTCCCCACCGGGAGGATATTGTATTTGAATAGGATGACGGTTTTTCCGGAATGGTGTAATCGGCTGGATATAAAACTACTGCGCTTCTGTCGCGTTTATCATGGAATGCTCCTTTTTGTGATTTGTAAAGGGTTTTTACTGTATTTTTATATCCTATTAGCATCGGATGCCAACCTTTTTCTAAACGGATTGTTTCACCGGTTGATATGGTGCGGTTATCTACCTCAATATAGTCGGGTGTAATGCCGCTTTTCTCTATTTTGTATAAACCGTCGCGGTCTGCATAGGCATATGTCCGGTATTGCTGGTGTCCTCCCTGGTCGAGAATAAAAAATCCGTCGTTTACTTTCCCCTTCAGTCCGTGATAGCCTTGTGCTCCGGGGTTATCCCATACGCCGTATTGCCAGGAGAAGGCGAGGGGGAACCAACCGGTTTGGCCTTCTATACGGCTTTCTGCCTGAATGCCGTACCCGTATATTCCTTCCTGCCATGTGCTGTCGTTATAATGGGAAAGCATCCAGTCGCTGTCCGCCGGTGTACCGGGAGAATACCTGAAGGTACGGGCTTCTGCACCGATATATCCGTCGAAAGCCGGAAAACGGTAGTCGCCCCATTTGTTGTTGAGTGTGGGGAGAAGTTCTACTTCCCATTCTTTGTCGAGGTTTATAATTCGGGAAGGTGCTGCCGGTGCTGCCGATTCCTTTTCAACTACCGGTTCCCCGGGGGAGAAAACGAGCAGGGAAGTGTTGCCGGTATCTTTACGGATACGGAGTGTCGTGCCTTTTTCTGTTTGTTCTACAACCGGGTAGGGCTGTATTTCTCCTTTTACGGCATCCCATATTTCAACTTTCCCTTTGGCACGGAAAAAACATTCGGTGTTTTTTTCCACATCGGTTACCATATAAATATCGCGTTTGCCTGCTTTACGGTGTAATACTTTTCCAGAACCGTTTGCCGGAATAAAGTCGGGTGTGATAAGCCGGGGTATTACTTTTTCGATTGATCCGCCGGCCATGTACCATCCTATGCCATTTGCCGTGTTGGTTTGTTTTTCCGTTTTTATTCCGTTCCGGATATCGGTGTACGATACTCCAAATATCTCTTTTACCATTTCGTTCACTCCGGGGCTTCCTTCGCCTTCTTTATCTGTAGCGAAAGGCAGGTCTCCTGTTGCCAGCACTATTCCTCCGGAACGGTAGAAATCGAGTATTTTCTCCAGCGATCCGTGATGGATGGCTTTCATATCTGCAAGGATAACGATTTTGTATTTTTCGCCGGCCATTGTTAAATGCTTTTCGTCTATACGGGCATCCCGTATGGAGCGGTAATCGGCAAAATCGTAATCGAGCCCGCTGTTGCTTAACCTTAATGCCAGATTGAAGGCTGAATCTGGTGTTGCTTCGGGGTATGCCTGCAACGGTTCGGTAGGGTAAAGCAAAACAATATCGCAAACGTGCGATCCCTGACTGAGCAGGTAACTCATGCGTTCGGTATATTTTAACCATTGCTTCATATGGGGCCAGTACGGCATCCGGAAATGAAAATCGGGCGGCGCCCATTCCCACCAGCCGCCATGTGTGGAATAGTATAACCCATGCATGCAGACCAGGTTTCCGCCTGCCATGAAATGATGGTCTATCTGTTTGTTGAGCCATGCTCCTGAGCTGCCCCATCCCATACTGTGGAAGGCTTCCAGCCATGTGCGGGGACGGTTATAAAGGTGGGCGATCGAACTGGATACTTTGGTTTCCAGAAAGCTGGAGCCGTTTGCCGGGGCATCGTTGCCGGGGGCGGTAAACCAACTCATTGCCCTGAAGTAATCGACGTATGCTACGGGGTCTTTTCCTCTTCCCAGGTTATCGCATCCATAGATGAGGCCCCTGGAGGCATGCCAGTCGTATATGGGTTTGTAGTATCGTTCTTCGGACAGGTCCATGAGGACTTCCAGGTAGTCGAGTCTTATTTTAGGCGTTATTTCTCCGATATTTTCCTGCAATGCCGGAAGGTAGGGGATAATATCGTAGCCTTTCCGTTTGAGGAATTCGTCCTGAAAATCGTCCGACCATGTGAGCCTGCTGATGGGATAGGAGAGTTCGTCCTGAAAGAAGTAGTTCATGCCTGCTTTTCCTTCTGCATCGAGTTTCGATTCGAACCGGTTGAAATACACATCGACCAACCTTTTGCCGTGTTCGGGATGTAGGACATAACCGGGTTTCGTAGTGATGATATACACGTTATATTCCTTGCCGGAAGGCGCCTGCCATGTTATTTTACCGTCTGTAATAGTTTCCGTAAGGTTTGTTTTTCCGGGCCATACCGTGACAGACAGGATATTGTCGGGAACGTTGCTGGTGAATAGTTGACCGCCTTTTACGGGAATCTTTTCGATCTGTAATTCTCCTTTATATCCTGAGAAGACGGACATGGTGTCTAATTCGTCGGGATAGTATCCGTTGCCGACCCACCCAACGGTATAGTCGTCTAATCCTGCGCCTAATCCCCTGCGTTTGCATTGTCCTGAGAACCAGTTCCAGATTTCCCACCATTCTTCGGAGAATACTTCGGGACTTCCCGGTTCCGTACGTCCGAAAAGTCCGTGACCTTCTTTGTTATATACTGTATCGACCGCGGGATCTGTATGGATATAGCTGACTGCAAATCCGTCGGTGGCGGATGATGCGAGGATATCGAGTTGTGCGGACAGGCGTTCTTTATTGAGTGTGTCGCCGTTCCACCAGTAAAAGGGTATGTTCCCGTATCCTTCGGGTGGATTGAGGAAACCGGGTAATACGTCGATATCGGTTCCTTTTGCGGGGTATCCTTTGTATTTCTGAGGATGATCGGCGCAGCTTATAAAGAATATAATGATGCAAAGGAAGCTGATTCCGGGACGTGGGATTTTGCAGTGGTATCGATTCTGTTTAGTCAGCATCTTAGTTGTTTTATTAGGTGGATTTCCAAAAAGATATCAGGTAATTTACGTTCTGCTGATGCCGGATTCAAATTCGGTCATTATTGAGGTGTTATCCTTCCATACAGGCGGAACTTATATTCAACAACTGCAGAACGTAAATATACTCATTATCTGTTGCGTTTTGTATTAATTGTATCCGGGGTTTTGTGTGAGCAATGAATTTATCTGAAGTTCCCGGTACGGTATCGGGTAAAGCAACCTTTCTTTGGTGATCTGGTACGTTCTTTCGGGCAGATAGGTATGTAATGCTTTCATCCGCTTGCCGTGGGCGGTCATTACTTCTATCGCTTTGCCTGTGCGGAGCAGGTCGAACCAGCGGTGGCTTTCGAAAGCGAGTTCGTGCCGGCGTTCGTCGGCGACGGCTTGTGCGTCGACCGTTTTTAACGCGGGTAATCCGGCGCGTTGGCGAACCTGGTTGATATACGGGGCCGCTTCGGCTGCGCGTCCTTGTTCTACAAGGCATTCTGCCAATAGGAGCAGTACATCTGCGTAGCGGTAGACAGGCCAGTTGTCGTCGGTGTTGCGTATTTTCGCATGTGGATGGTTGTACTTATTGATGAAGTAGTAGGATATGGGATATTCCGCGATCTTTGGGTCGCCTACGTTCAGCACTTCGTCGTACACAAAGCGGCCGTATTCGTCGTTGTGCCCTGCTATTACGGCTATAGACGGACCGACGCGCAAATCTCCTTCTTCGTATGAGTCTACCATTTCCTGTGTGGGGATATTCCAACCTGCGTCGGCTATTGTGTTACTTCCTGATACACCGGTGATGATCTCTGCTTCGGCAGTCCTTGGTATGAAGTAGTAGAGCCAGTTGCTATTCTGCCCCTGGTCTCCCTGCTGGTACTGGACTTCAAAGATCGATTCTTTATGGTTTTTTTTCGACGGTTCATATATATCGGCGTAGTTCGGCAGAAGTTCGTATCCCATGGTCATGATTTCCCTGAGTTGGGTTTCTGCTCCGGGATAGTCCTTTTGGGGTTTGGTCATCAGCACGTATGCGAGGAGCATCCGGGCCGAACCTTTTGTGGCCCTGCCGTCCTGCGGAAATGAAACAACGGGTAAACGGTTTATCGCATCGTTAACGTCGTCTATTATCTGCTCGTAAACTTGTTCAACTGGTGAACGGGGAAGGAAAGATTCTTCGGGTACTTTCACTTCGTGCAGGTACAGGCATAGGTCGCCATAGCAACGGACAAGGTGGAAATAGTAGAAGGCGCGGAGAAATTTCATTTGCCCGATGATGCTGTTTTTAAAGTCGTCGGAAAAGGGTTTGTCTCCGATCCTGTCTAATATGGTATTTACCCGCGAGATGGCCGCATATCCGTTGATGTAGGTATCGTCGGACACCAGGTTCTGCGAATCGTCGATAAAGTCTGCTACTTCTTCGTACTGACGTTGTGCGCGGTCGGCTTCGTAGCGGATGTAATGGGTGTTGTCGGAGCGCATTTCGGTAACTATTGCCTGGTATACGCCGTACATTCCGCGCAGTCCTTCGTACGCGCCGTTTGCCGCCTGTGTGAAATGGTCTTCCGTCTGGAAAAAGTTCTTTTCGTTTGAGTTATGTTGTGGTGATAACTCAAGAAAATCTGATGAACAGGACATGAGGTATATTCCTAATGCCAGTAAAGTGATTAATTTTTTCATATGATATGTATTTTTTATTGTTGTTGTAACGCTGCTGTAATTTTCAGTATGGTTTTTGGCATACTTCTGTTTTTACGTGCTTCGTTCATGATGATACTTTTTTTATTGTGTCCGAAATTCAGAATGTGATATTGCATCCGATGCTGAATGAACGCGGAACGGGGTATGCGGTACGGTCGACGCCTAATCCCTGCCACTTCATGCCGTCCATGCTTACCTCGGGGCTTAAACCGGGATATTTTGTGAAGACGGCCAGTTGTTGTGCGGTAACGTATACCCTCAGCTTCGATATGTACTGGTTCGGCTTGAAGGGGACAGTGTATCCTAAGGTGATGTTCTTTATCGCCAGGTAGGATGCGTCGTACACTTGTCCGCTGTGCCCGTAGCGGTAGAGTTCTGTTGTTCCGGAGAGTGTGCGGGGTACAATGCCGTTGCCGGGATTCTCGGGCGAGCGCCACCTGTCGGCTACGTATTTGCGGACGTTGAAAACGCCGTCGAGATTTTCGGTGTTTTCGTAATTGGCATTCATAATGTCGCCTCCGACCTGTCCCTGCAGGAATATGCTCAGGTCGAAATTCTTGTAGGAGAATTCGTTTGTGAGGCCGAAGATAACGTCGGGTGTGGGGTCGCCGATAATCGTTTTGTCGTCGGCATCGATCACGCCGTCGCCGTTAACATCTTTCATCCGTGCGGTACCGATCTGCGAGGTGGCATGTTTGGGCTGGCTGTCGAGTTCCTGTTGTGTCATGTAGACTCCGTCGAAAACGTATCCGAATAACGACCCGATCGGGTGTCCTACTTCCAGGCGGTTGAAGTCGCCATATACATTGTATCCTCCTATGGGCGCATTTTCGGTACTTAATTCCAGGATCTTGTTCCTGTTGAACGCCATATTGAAATTGGTTGTCCATTTGAAGTCGTTCACCAGGTTACGGGAAGTGATCGTTACTTCGTGTCCCCATATTTTGAAATCACCGATGTTGGAATCGATCTCTTTAAATCCGGATGCCTGGGGTATGTCTATCTTAAACAACATTCCGTCGGTCCTTTTCTGGTAATAGTCGTACATGACGAAAATGCGGTCGTTCAGGAAACTGAAGTCTACACCGATATCCAATTGCTTGGTTTCTTCCCAGGTTAAGTCGTTGTTGCTGATGTTTTCCACTGATTTTCCGGGCGCTAAGGAACCGCCGAAGATGTAGTTTTTGCTTACGATATTCGAGAGGTAGGTATAGTTACCGATATTGTAGTTCCCTGTTAAACCATAACTTGCGCGGAGTTTCAGGTAGTTCATCACATTTGTAACGGGTTCCATAAATGCTTCGTCGGTGATGATCCAGCCGGCGGATACGGAGGGGAAATTGGCGTATTTGTTTCCTGTACCGAAACGTGAGCATCCGTCCCGGCGGAAGGTGGCCTGCAACAGGTAACGGTCTTTGTAACTGTAATTCAGCCTGCCTATATAGGATATGAGCGCCCATTGCTGCATGCTGCTTCCCCCGTTTTTGGTTGCCGCGGCATCTATCCACGATACGTCGTCGTCGGGAAAATCGGTACCTGTAAGGGAGTTGCCTTCCCATGTATATTTCTGCGCACTGTATCCTGCCAGGGCATCGACTGAATGATCGCCGAAGGTATTGCTGTATGTGAGCATGTTTTCGGCTGTCCAGGTGTAATAGAATCCGGCGTCGAACTTGGCGGTAGCTTTTTGCGGCGGGGCCACGTTAAAATCGCCTCCGGCTGTGGACGGTATGAATGTACGGTGGTTTCTGCTGCCGATATCGACTCCCATCTGGAATTTATATTTGATGCCGTTCCAGATGTCGAGTTCTGCAAATGCGTTGCCGAGTACCGTGATCTGTTTGCGTTTGTCCACTCTTTCTTTGAGTGCCCGTAGCCAGTTGGGCTGGGGAAACATATTGGGTGCATTGAGGGATAGCAACAGTTCGCCGTTTTCATCGTATGGGGTGAGCAGGGGCGACGCCAGGGTGGCGGCGCTGAGTAGTTTGCGTTGCCCGTCTACTTCCTGGTTGTTCGATAACTGGATGCTGGGCGCGATGTTGAGCCCGAGCCTCAACCGGTCGTTTACCTGGTAGTCGTTGTTGGCGCGCAGTGAATATCTTTCGAACATGGTGTTGTACATCACGCCGTCTTGCCGGAAATACCCGAGAATGATCGCGGAGTTGAATTTGTCTTTGCTCGCGGAAATGCTGAGGCTGTAGTTTTGTACGGGCGCGGAGTGTGTAAGTGTGCGGTACCAGTTGGTGCCTTTGCCGTACTGTTCCGGATTCTGGTATTCAGCCGGAACACCGCCTGTATAGCCTTCGTATTTTGCTTTGTCTTCGTAATATTCTTTTTGGAACTGGGCGAATTCGCGGGCGTTCATTACGTCGGGTTCTTTCATTCCCTTGAGGGTTTGTACGCCGTAGGTGGCGTTGAAAGAGACGTCTGTCCGTCCTGATTTACCGCGCTTGGTGGTAATGAGTACCACGCCGTTTGCGGCGCGTGATCCGTAAAGCGAGGTTGCTGCGGCATCTTTTAACACGGAGAATGATTCGATCTCGTCGGGGTTGATATTGTTCAACTCCGCAGACACGGGCATACCGTCTATTACGAACAGGGGTTCGTTGCCTCCTTTAATGGATGCTGCCCCGCGGATACGGAAGGCCATTCCTTGTCCGGGCATTCCTGAGACCTGGTTTACCTGTACTCCGGCCACTTGTCCTTGTAGCTTTTGTCCTAATTGCCCAACAGGCAGGTTGGAAAGGTCGTCGGCGGTAATTTGTGAAATGGAGCCTGTGAGGTCGCGCTTTTTTTGGGTTCCGTAGCTGACAACTACTATTTCATCGAGCCTTTGGGTGTCTTCCACCAGCTTTACGGCCAGGTTGCTTTGCCCGGTGGTGTTGATCTCCTGCGGGATGTACCCGATGTAGGTGATCGTGATCACGGCACCCGGTGAAACGTTGAGGCTGAACCTTCCGTCGATATCGGTTATGGTTCCGTTGGTGGTTCCTTTTTCTATAATGTTTGCGCCGATAACGGGTTCTCCGCGGTAATCGGTTACGACTCCGCTGATGTCGCGGCTATCCTGCGCCGCTTTTTTTGTTTCGGCTACCGTCAGGATGATGTCTTTGTCGATCACTTTATAGCTGATGTCGGAACCGGCAAAGAGCTGGTTGAGTATCGTGAATACATCTTTTTCTTTTACATTGAGCGAGACTTTTTTGTTGATGTCTACGAGCTTGTTATTATAGAAAAAGTGGAATTCGGATTGTTGTTCGATCGCATCGAGCACATCTGCTACTGTTTTGTGGGACGTGCTGATACTCAGGGTTGTTTCCTGCGCGTATGTATGTGATGCGAGTACGGCACTGATGGAAATGATGAGGAACAGACTGGTTAGTTTCATAATTCGCTTTATTTTAGATGTTAGGGCAAATTTCTGGTCCGTATTTTTTCCGGATTGGATATAACGATTGTTTACCATATATTTGTAATGATTTAAGATTGAAAAAATTGATTCGTTAACTCGTTGGTAACGGCCTGTTACGGATTGTTTCATACGGAAAAATGCTGCAACATTTTTCCGTATGTTTTTTCAGGCCGTCGGGTTTAATTCGTATTCGTCATAGGCATTTGTTTTAAAGTTTTACATGTTATTTTTTCTTCCACAGCGTAATGGTGGAATATTTCATTCCGGTGCTGTCGTCTTCTTCTGTTGAGTTTATCTTATAGTTTATATTGGATGATATTTGAAGGTAATCGAGCACCTGTGATAGTTGTTTGTTTATAAATGTACCGGTGAAGTGGTATTTTTCTATTTCGGGATCGCTGATCTCGAATTTTACATTGTAATAGTGTGAAAGCCGTTTGAGGACTTCGGGTATGGGGGTGTCGCGGAAAATAAGTTTTCCTTCTGTCCAGGCGGTTTCTATCTGCGTATTGGAACGGCTTACGCTTAGCTGCTTTGTTTCCTGGTTGTATACGGCTTTCTCGCCGGGTGTTAACCGGCGGATTTTTGCGCCTGCATATTCCAGTTCCACTGATCCGGAGACGAGTGTCGTATTTATTTCGTTGTCGTAGGTGTAGGCTTGTATGTTAAATTCGGTTCCGAGAACTTTTACTTTGAATTGGTCGTTGTACACATTTACGGTAAAGGGCTTTCGGGTGTCGGGGGCCACTTTGAAGTAGGCTTCTCCTGTAAGCGTCACCTTGCGCTCGTTCTTATCGTAGGGAACGGGGTAGGTGAAGGTGCTTCCGGAGTTAAGGTGTACGATCGTGCCGTCGGGCAGGTCGAATTGGGTACGCATTCCGGCGTTGGCGGTTATCGTAATGGTTTGCGGCAGGGTGGTTGCTTTTTTATTGAGGTAAATGGCCATGACTGTTGACAGGGTTATGATCCCGGCCAGGCAGGCTGCAACGGTTGCGGCTTTTGTTATCCAAAGACGGCGCCTTTTTTGCCTGATCTGCTCTTCTACTTTCCGGAAGGCTGCCAGCGGATCCCGCGATTGTATCCGGTGTTTTGTTTCTTGTGCGAAATAGATACGGGCGATCTGCTCTAATTCTTTTTCGTGCGACGGGTGGCTGTACAGCCATTCTTCTACCGTTTTCTTTTCAACGGCGGTTGCTTCGCCTTTGATATAGTGTAAGAGCAGGGTGACTTCGGGCGATCCGTCTGTTTTATGTGGTGTATGTTCTTCCATTTTGTCTGTTTCTATATATACGACAATTCCGCGGTTTGCTTACCCTAACGTTAATGCCGTATTTTTTTACAGGCTGTCGGATTTTAATTCTACCTTTGTATGAATACCTGTGAGCAAGCAAATAGTAGTGTATGAACGACCCTGAGATTTTATTGTTGTTGTACTCCGGCGACCGTGAGGCTTATAAACAATTGTTTATTAAATATTACTCGCCTCTGAGCGAGTTCGCTTCGCAATTTATTCCGGATGATGATGCGGAAGAGCTGGTACAGGACCTGATGCTCCACCTTTGGGAAAACCGTGAGGATATTGTTGTAGAGACTTCGCTTAAATCGTATTTGTTTACTGCTACCCGCTTCCGCTGCCTGAATGCTATCAAAAAGCAGCTGTATCACGAGCGGATACATTCCGCGATCTATGAGAGAATGAAAGACCAGTTTGAGGATCCTGATTATTACCTGGTGAATGAGTTGTCGGAGAATATTGAGAAGGCGATCAATGAATTGCCCCCGGTTTTCCGTGAGACGTTTATCCTGAGCCGTTTTGGCGACCGTACGAACGTGCAGGTTGCGGAGCAGTTGGGTGTTTCGGTAAAAACGGTTGAATACCGGATCAAACAGTCGCTGGTGATCCTCCGCCGGAAATTGAAGGATTACCTGCCGCTCATTATGATGGTCTTTTCTTGATATGTGAAGTGTATACGTTGGGGCAGTCGGGTTTGTTTATATTGTCAACCCAAGATTTCATCCAGTCATGTTCGGAAAAATTTAATTTGTTTTACAAACCGCTTTCCGTGGGCTGGAAGCCCTTCATAATTCAGCCCAGGATGCAATCCTGGGCAAATTGACAGCATAAACAAACGTGAGTGCCGGAGGCACGGCATAAAATATGTTTCGTGCTTACAGCACTGTATTTATCAATGTATTACAATTCCCAAGGTTTCACCTTGGGCTGAAGTATCAAAGGCCTCCAGCCTTTTTATTTACTTGCAATTTAAATCTTCCTAACATGACTGGATTTCAGCCCTGGGTGGAGTGTAACGGAGCCCCGGGTATGTTGATCGATCGTACAGTAGTGCCGGAGGCATGATACGTATTTAATCGTCCAGCCATACATATCTTTCATCGTATTCGATTTGATATTCTTTGAAGAACAGGAGGATTTCTTCTTTAAAATCCATCTTTTTGTGGTGCTCTTTCTGGTTTCGAATGTATTGTACTGTTCTGTCATGGACGGAAGGGCTGACCGAGAAGCCTGCAATGTTTTTATCCAGCCTGATGAACCGGCTTTTATTTGTTGTACTAATGTGGCTAAGGCTATGTTTTTAGACAGGACACATAAAATATGGATATGATTATCTGTACTGTTTATTTGAACGGGTATTGAGTCATGTGATTTGAGAATGCCGGCAATATAGGAATGTAATTGTTGTGATTCTTTTTCACGTAACGGGGTTGTATTGCCTTTGATGTGAAAAACTATATGTACGTATAGTTTAGTCAAGGATTGGGACATAGTGTTTTAATAATTGGGTTTGGTGGTGGTAAATTTACATAATTATTTTCGTTTGGTGCTTCCGACGCTTCAAATAATTGTCATATTATAGTAGGTGTGGCTGAGTTGAAGGTTTTTTAATAAGTTACGGTCTGAAAGCAAATAAGGGATTGGAAATCCCTACTGGTTCAATGTGGAATTTTAATCCTGAGGATGATAATGTAAGAATTAACAGCGTGTTGGGAGAAGGGACTATTTTTTGTGCCGTGCCCCCGGCACTCTGGTTTATTTTGTTATCCATATTACCCGGGATTGCATCCCGGGCTGAAATATTAAAGGCTTCCAGCCCTTAATGGAGGACTTGTAACCCTGATAAAGATTTTCCTGACATGATCGGGGCCCCCGGGCTGGAATATATGGGGGCTACAGCTCATAGGGAGTGGCTGGTAAGCTTTTTTATTGGATATCCGGCAGGAAAAGGGTGGTTTTCTTACATTCCTACGGGTTTTATTGTGATTGTCCGCTCATATTTCTGTGGTAACGCCCTGTAGGCGTTCAGGATAGAGCGGGCAGTGCAGCCGACGCCTGACGTGGCGTAATCGAGGTTGAACGTTATTCCGTCGTACTCCTGCAACTGGTAGGTGTACATGGCTTTTGTAAGGTTGTCGGTTGTGTACGGGTAGGCGTTGAAATTGAACTGTCCGTCTGCCCGGAACATTATTCCTGTGCCTTCTTCGCCGGTGAGGCTCACCCAGCGGGTATCGGTACGCAGCCCGTAATCTTGCGGGATAAGGTAGGGTTCGTACATATCGTCGACGGTGGTCTGGTAGATGTCTATTTTATATCCGGTCTTCCGGTCGGGGTAATTTTCGTATGGCCCGCGTCCGTACCATTCTACCTGGCGGAGGTTTTTGTCTAATGCGAGTGTAATGCCTATCCGGGGCAGCCACGCGGGCATTCTTCCCTGGGGTAGGATTGTATGTTTGATGGTGACCTGCCCTTCTCCGTCGATGATGTAGGTGTACTGGTTTTCGAACCCGTTACTTTGCATTCCCCATATGTAAAGGTCTTTCTTTTCCATAGTGCTGCTGCCGGTAAGCCAGATTTCGCGTACGTCGACGTATATTTTTCCTGCTGCTTCTTTTGTTTCTACGGAGAGGGGTATATGGGTGAGGGTGTCGATGCCTGTGGAATAGAATTCGGTTACGATATGGCGGCCGTATCCTGTTTTCCATTGTGATGTGTTGATATTGTACGAACTCCATTCGTCCTGCTCGTTGGCCAGCGGCGCGCGCCATATATTCATTTTAAGGGGCGAACGGAGCATTTCCCTGCCGTGGACCTGCATAGACGCGAGGGCTCCGGTGCGGCGGTCGAAGGTGTACCGGAAATTCCGGCCTGTGACTTTTATTTCGTCTGTTGTTGTGGCAAGGGTGGCGGGCTGGCCGTCGTATTGTGGCTCGGGCGCGGGGGGAAGGGTCCAGGGCAGTTGGAATTGGTCCCAGGCTACTTCGTGTCCGGCATGCGCCCATATTTCGTCTTGTTTGAGTGTGCTGCTTATGGTCAGGTAGTATTCTGTGCCCGGGGTTATCGCGGGTTGGATATAGGGGAGGGTGATCACTTTTTTACTGAGTGGCGGAACGTCGAGGTGGATGTCTCCTTCTTGTATGATGAGTCCGTCGGCTACTATGGACCAGTGTGTTTTATAGTGGGAGGTGTTCAGGTAGTGGTTGCGGTTCCACACTTCCACGAGTCCCTGCCCGGCGTCGACGAGGGTGACGGATATGGGTTGGACGGTCTTTTTCATTTGCCACATTTCGGGTTGCACGGTGCGGTCGGGCCATATGCTCCCGTATGTACGTGCTCCTATGCCATAGCTGTAAAACGGGCCTTCGTCGGTTTCTTCTTCGAATTCGAGCCATAGGGCGGCTTCCCGGGGATCAAGTTTTCCGGGTGGGAGTGCCCGGGGAAAGATGCCCACGTTGTTGAATTGTGCGTCGCAGATGTAAACGTCGGTTTCCTGACCGTGTATTTCCGCGTTCCGCCCGATGTTGACCGGGAAAGGGAAATTGGTGATGTTGCCTGATGCTTTCATGCTTGCTTTTTCTTTTCCGTCTATGTGGATGGCCATGGTCCGGCCGTCGTAGGTTGCTGTTACCTGGTGCCAGTTGTTTTCCCAGTCCGGGGGGATTGCTGCTTTGAGGCGGTGGGTTTGGGTAGTGTGGATATAAAATTCGAGCGAATCTTTGCCGCGTTGTTGCAATCCGTACTGGTAACTTCCTTTGGTTATGAGTGATCCGCAACTGCTGATCAGTTTCCGTGGGTATACTTCGCAGGCGAGTGTGAGTTGGTTGCCGTTTATTTCTACATTCCTGCTGCGGTAGACTTCTATCCACTGGTCGTGTCCGTTGAGGTCGGCAACGTTATCTTCCGGCCCGTCCACCAGCCGGGCGTTACCCATCAGGTGGACGGGTGTGTTGTGCGGCGAGGAGTCTTTGATACGGCGTACGCGTTCGGTTATTCCTGTGCTTACAAAGTCCCAGATGGCACCGCCTATGATACGCGGGTGGGCGTAGATGACGCGCCAGTAGTCGTCGAGACCGCCTCCGCCGTTACCGGCTACGGAAAGGTATTCGTCCATGAATGACGGGCGGAGCTCGTTGCTGTCGGGTGTGATCCCTACCTGCATTTCGAGTTCCATCGGTGTGGGATAGCGTGGTCCTATAATATCTTCGGCGGGATGTGCGAAAGCGTTGCCGCCATACATCCAGTAGCGGGTATGGTCGTATTTCCTGCCTTCTTTTACGACTTCTGTTATGTTGGATCCTTCGCCGCTTTCGTTTCCGGCGCTCCAGAAGAGGATGGAGGGATGGTTCCTGTCGCGCAGCACCATTTGCCGTACGCGTTCTTTATACATTGGGGTGTATTCGGGTTTTTCGGATATGAATTCGGTGGCATGGGCTTCGACTCCGGCTTCATCTATTATATAAAGCCCGTATTCGTCGGCCAGTTCGAGGTAGCGGTTTACGGGTGGATAATGGGAGGTGCGCACGGCGTTGAAATTAAATTGTTTGAGTATTTCGAAGTCTTTGCGGATGGTTTTTTCGTTCATCGTGTGCCCGAGTTCGGGGTGTTGCATATGTGAGTTCTGGGCGTTTACTTTCAATGGAACGCCGTTGAGGTAGAATATGCCGTCGCGTATTTCTGTCTCTTTAAAGCCTATGCGTGTGCGCACCTGGTCTATGGTATTGCCTGCTGTGTCTGTGAGTTGTATGTGCAGGGTGTAAAGGTCGGGTGTTTCGGAAGTCCATTTGCGCGGGTTTTTTACCAGGGTTGTGAGCGCGACCTGTTGTTTTGGGGTTGTCAACGTGAACGGATCGCTTTCGAGATGGCTTATGGTTTGTCCGTTGTTATCGTGCAGGGTGGTTTTTAGCGTGAATTTTGTTTCGGATAGGGGCTGGTATTTCTTTATATCTGTTTTTATATGCAGGGTGGCGTCGGTGTAGGTTTCGTCGAGGTCGGTCACGACCTGCCAGTCGAAAAGGCGCACTTGTGGGGTGGCGTAGATGGTGACATCATCGAAAATGCCTGCCAGCCGCCAGTAGTCTTGTCCTTCGAGGTAATATCCGTCGGAGTATTTGGTTACGAGTACGGCGATGTCGTTTTTCCCGGCACGGATATAGGGGGTGATGTTGTATTCGGCGGGTTCTTGTGCTCCTTCGTTGTAGCCGACTTCCCTTCCGTTTATCCAAATGAAGGATGCTGACGCGACTTTCTCTAAACGCAGGAATATTTGTCCCCGGGTCCACGGACCGGGTATGTCGAATTGCCGGCGGTATGCCCCGGTGGGGTTGTATTCCCTGGGTACGTGCGGCGGGTTTGCTTTAAAGGGGGCGTGCACGTTGCGGAAGAGCTTGTCTCCGTATCCCATCATTTCCCAGTTGGAGGGCACGGTGATGGTTTCCCACGCGCGGATGTTATATCCGGGCTGGTAGAAGTCGGCGGGTATTTTTTCGGGGGTATCGCTGTAATAAAATTTCCATTCTCCGTTGAGCGGGATGTTCTTTTCGGGTATGTGGCAGGTTCTTCCTTCTTCCTGGTTCTGCCCGTATATGGCGGGGTTTTCTATGTATTGGTAAATATCGCGGATAAAACTGGTTTGTTGTGCGCAAATGCCTGATGGTATAAGCAGGCTGATGTAACAAAGGTGGTATAAAAACAGTCTCATTTTTCGTCGTTTGTATTGTTTGAATGATTGATTACCGGTTTTTTCTTTTGTATTTGGCAAACTTACATAAAAATCATTATTCACCGGTATATTTGAATTATTAAAAAGTGAACGCTTATTTTACTTTTTTAGGTTATAAATATGATAAAAATTCTTAAAATCAACACGAGTGGTTTATCTTCTTCATACCGGGTATATGTTTCGGAAATCGAAAATATAAAGGTTCCGGTTTTCCGGATGTCTTTAAAATGAAATGGTGAGGTGTATTGGTTCACCGGAGTTTCGGAAAACGAAATTGTAAGGTGTCCGGGTTTTGCGGAAAATGACTGATAATAGTTTACGGGTGTTCCGGTAAAGGGGGATTTTTCTTTTACTGGTAAATGAACATTACGGGTTTGTGCAGGGTTTTATTTATAGATAAGCTTTACGACAGTATGAAGATGATCCTGAAAAAAATGTCTTTTTTTTATTCGCTCAAGAATGCGGAGCATTTTGATCTGTTTGAATCTTTTTATGAGGAAATCGTGCCGCATGTGGATCGTATCCCGGGTTTTGCTTCTGAATGGGGAGTTTTTGCGTCTTGTTTTAAAATGGAGGATGATTTTTATAAGTCGAACCTGAAACTGGGGGAAACGGATGAGATACAGGCTGCTCACGTAAGGCGTAATGAGTTATTTATCCGGTTGAAAAGGGGTGTCGGGTTTAAATCGTTGAGTGATACTCTTGAGGAGAGGGAGGCGGCGGACAGGTTATTGTTTATTCTTCGTAATTACAGGAAAGCGAACGTATCTGCTTATACGGAAGAGTCTGCGTTGCTGACAAATGTGATCGACGATCTTCGTAAGCCTGATGCGGCTGCTTGTGTGGATGTCCTGGGGTTCTCGCCGCTGATCGGGATGCTGGAACGTAGCAATGAGGCTTTTAAGGTATTGTACCGCAGGCGTTCGGTGAAATTCCATATGGTCCACCAGGTTTTGTTGTCGGATATCCGCAAAAAGTGTGATGCGGCTTTTGGTGAGATAGCGGATACGGTCAATTCTTTTTATCGTGTGAGCGTGATCCTGAAACGGGATGAGGGGTTGACATCGTTGCTGGGCACTCTTATTGATACGCTGAATTCGTATATTGAGCAGGCGGAGCGGGTGTATTCGCGGCGTGTTCCGGGTTACCGGCTGGTGAAGGGCGCAGAGGATGGTGTGGCTGATGTTTCTGCTTCGGGCGCGAAGGGTATTCCCCGATTGGGTATGGGTGATTTTGTTTCTTATGCGGATTCACCGCTTCCTGAACCGTTTATGGGTGATCACTGGCGTATGAAAGCGGACGATCCGGAGGTTTTCTCGGCGGTGTTGTATCCGGATGCGTTGAACGGGGTGTTGTTTTACCCTGAGGTGCAGGCGTCGGCGGAGTTTCCGGTGGATGGTTTTATTATGTCGGCCGACCGTTCGAAAGCGGTGGGCCTAACGGTAAGCCGGCCTTCTGAGCGTACATTTTATACGGTTCCTTTCCGGGGGACGGATAAGGGTTCGCCGGTCATTGTTAAAAATGGAATTACGTTAGCTATACTGGATCATGTGCCATATCCAGCTATACTTTTTCTATATTGAGCCATATAGAGTTTTTATTCCCGTAGTGATACGGTGAGTTTTTTAGTTAGTATGAGGTGTCGTAGTGATACGACAGTCTGATTTTAAGTATTTTCATCTTAGTTTTAGACAAAGGGAGGCCGTTAGAGTTGAGGCCTCCCTTTCCTTTTTTTTATCCGGCTGCGGGCGCGGGCTTTTCTTCTTTAATGAGCAGGCAGATGAGCAGGAGTGTGATCATGGCTGATATGATAAAGAGCACCGCCCAGTCGCATTTCTCCGCCACGCGGAAATAGTGGATGAGGAATCCGTTGAGGAGCGTTCCTATGAGGTAGCCCACGCCCCATACGGCGAAAGAGAGGAATCCCTGTGCCTGGGCTTTCATATTTCCGGGTGCCATTTGTTCGGTGTAAACCTGGCCGCCTACGAAGAATAATCCGAAGATCAACCCGTGTACGAGGATGCCGACGATAAAGTAGGCTTCTTGTCCTGTTTCTACTCCGGCCAGAAAGGCGATGTACCGGACGGCCATGGCTGTAAGCCCGAATATGAGCGTCTTTTTGATGCCGTATTTTACCATGATGGTGGTTGTGATGACGAGAAAGAACATCTCGGCTAATTGTCCCCAGTTCATCGTCACGGTGATGTGCCTGATATCCTGGTCGGCCAGTATCATGGATCCGTACAGGTGGTAGAGGTTGAAGGGGATGATCGCCAGGAAGGAGATGAGCATGAAAATAAAGAAATTGCGGTTCCTGAGCATGGATACGACATTTAATCCGAGAATGTCTTTTACAGAGAGTTTACGGCTCTTGTCTGCTCTTGCGGGCGTTTTTGGCAGGAGCAGGTTGAGCGCCGCGGCTACGAGGCTGGTGGCGGCTCCGCAATAAAGGGGGAGCACGGTTCCGTCGAACACGCTGAGGCCGAACCCGTGGATGGCCACCTGGCTGAAGATGCCGGATGCCACCCAGCCGACCGATCCCATTACGCGGATGCGCGGAAAGAGTTCGGCGGGGGCATGTTGCATGGCGATAGCGCTTGTGAGGCTCCATGTGGGCATATAGCACAGCATGGCAAGGGTGACACTGATCATCAGGCCGGTAAATCCGGTTTGACGGGCTGCGATGAGCAGCAATCCGCCTGTGAGCAGGTTGAGGACGGCGAGAACTTTTTCTGCTGAGACATACCTGTCGGCGATAACTCCTATGAACGGCGACGCCATTGAGCCGATAGCCATAGAGCTTAAGATAAGGGAGACCTGAAAGACTTCGAGTTTCAGCGTGTTGGCCAGATACGTGGCCATGGGTACCCACCAGACGGCAACGAGTACGTACTGCATGAACATCATTATTCCAAGATGAATCATGCCTGATCCAAGTTTTTTCATCAAATAATATTATTAGGTTAATTTCGGAGGTAAATATAACACTTATTTTAATTCATACTTATTCCGGATTGTTTTTTGTGTACATTTTTATGGGTTGTTTTCAGCCTGTTCGAGTGTGGGTCGTGGCATGTTATACAGCTCATGCCTTCGAATTTTCCCGTCGGCGTCATATCGTCTCCGGAATGGAGGTGTTTGGTGTTGCCGGGGGCATGGCATTGCATGCAGAGCAGGGTGTTGGGGTCGGCCACTGTTTGCGCCGGGTTTAGCGTGTCGGCGGACGCGAGCGTTATCTCGAGCAGCATGGAAGCAGGCATATGCCGTTTGTCGGCGCGCATGTAAAGGGCGGTGGACGGGGTTTTGCTTTTTCCGGCGAGTGTGGTGCGTGTTTCTTCGCTGAGCTGGTGGTAGGGGGTATTCTGTTCCTGCTCGTGGTGTACCTGGTGGCATGCGAGGCAGGTTATGGTGGGAAGGTCTTCTTGTTTTTTGTCTTTGAGGTGCCATTCTGCCGGGGAACCGTCGAGGTTCATCAGTTGGCCGATATCTCCGTCGTAGAACATGCCGTGGCACCGCAGGCAATCCCAATAGGGGCGTTCGAGGCGGTTATGTTCTTCATCCATGTATATATCTTTATAGGTGGCGGAGTGCGCTCCGGCCTGCCAGGCCGCGTGTTCTGCCTGGTGGCATTCTGCGCAACGGGCGGCTATGGCGAGGGATTGTTGTTCGCCCAGGTGGATGTCTTCGAACGTTTTCTTTTCTTTGAAATGGGTGGTTATCATGTGGAGCTTTTCTTTCGCGCTTGCCAGGCTTTCCAACGCCGTGCCGTGGCATTCGGTACAGGTTACGGAGGCATGGGCGGATCGTTCCCAAAGTGTATGCGCGGGGCGGACTTCATGGCAGAGGGCGCAGGTATAACCGGGGTCGAGTTTGTTCCATGTGGTATAGGATGCGGCTGCCAGTACGAACAGCCCGGCTATGATACTGAACGTGTATATGGTTTGTTTCTTTTTATTTTTCATGGGATTGCTTTTTCGGTGTGCTGTTTTTTCAGGTCCACTGTTTTACGATGTGTTCGCCGGTGCGGTAGGCTAATGCCATGATGGTGAGTACGGGGTTGAATCCTCCGTTGGTGACCATCAGGCTGCCGTCGGCGATGTAGAGGTTGTCTGTTTCGTGTATGCGCCCGAACGGGTCGGTTACGGAGGTTGCGGGATCGTTACCCATGCGGCAGGTCCCGGCCTGGTGTTGCCCGCCACCCTGACCGCCTTCGCCGCCGCCGTAGCGCCAGGTTTCTTTTGCGCCTGCGTTGCGTAGTATTTCTTCTGCTTTGGCTGACAGGAATTGGCAGTGTTTTTTATCGAGCGGATGGTGTCCGCCGGAGAAGGCGGCTACGGGTACGCCCCAGAAGTCTTTTACATCTTCGGCTACGGTCACTCTTGCTCCGGCTACAGGCATTTCCTGTATGGGTCCGAACAGTTGGCTGAACCGGCGGTATCCTTCGCGCTGAAACTTCTTGTGCTCTTTTCCCCAGCGGGGATATCCGGGCGGACGGTTGTTTGTAAAAGCGTAGGGCCCTGCAAAGAATTCATTGGCCAGCAGGCCGCCCCCGATGATGCCTTTGTTGTGGTGGTTGTAATCCATGATAGCCATGGTGCCGTTGGGCCCGCTGTTGAGGTCTAATATATCGAAATCGAAGAGTGCGCCTGCTCCGGTGTAGGAGTGCCCCTGGAGGTTGCGCCCTACCTGGTCGGTGTTGTTTCCGATACCGTCCGGGAACTCCGTTGTTTTGGAATTGAGGAGCAGTCGGGCGGTTTCGGTGGCCGACGCGGAGATTACGATGATGTCGGCTTCGAGGGTCTGTGACTTGTTGTTTTCGTCGTAATAGGATACGGCTGTGGCATGTCCTTTTCCGTCGATATGTACCTGGTAGACGAAGCTGTTGGTTTTCACCAGGCAGTTTCCGGTCTGCATGGCTACGGGGATGACGGTGTTGTGTGTGCCGTTCTTGGCGTTTACGGGGCAGGCGAATCCTACGCAGAAGCGGTTGCGGATACAGGCTCCCCTTCCGTTGTAGGGCACGGAATTGCGCAGCATCGGGATGTAGAAGGGGTGTAATCCCATCTTTTGGCATACTTCGGCCAGGTAGGCGCCTTCTTTGCTGTATTCAAAGGGCGGCATGGGGTAGGGCTTGTGCCGGTTTGGCGCGAAGGGGTTTCCGGACATGTCGCCTGCCACCCCTATTTCGTACTCTGCTTTGTCGTAATAGGGTTCGAGGTCTTCGTATGTGATGGGCCAGTCGTCGAGGGTGGAGCCTTCGACCGCGCCGTAGGTCGATTTCATCTGAAAGTCTTCGGGCATGAACCGCCAGGCCATGGCTCCGTAGGAAACGGTGCCGGAACCGACGCATGCGGCTACATGGTTGACGGCATGCCGCGCTACGGTGCGGCTTCCGTCGTCGTGGATGATCACGCGCGGGTTTTTCTTTCCGTCGGGCCCGAAGGAGGAGCCGAGGTCTTGTACGCGTTGTGATATTAATTCGTCGTTGTAGTGTTTGTCGTACGAGGGCCAGTCGCCGCGTTCAAATAGGGTGACCTGTATGTTTGCGGCGGCTAATTCTTTTGCGACGATCCCGCCGCCTGCTCCTGCGCCGACTACTATGGCTGTGAGGTTTTTATTTTTCATATCTGTTCTGTCCTGCTAAGAATGGGTATTCGAGTTTCATCATCCGGAAGCTTACATAGTCTTTGTTGCCGCCGTGGTGGGGCGGTCCGTAGTAGCCTTGCATGGTGTAGCGGCGTACGGTTTCGAAAAACTGCCTTTGTGGTATTTTATCCCAGTAGCTTTCGGGTAGTTTGCCTTGTTCCATTTCTAGTAGCACCCGGGTTTGTTGTTCCCAGTCGAGGGCGGCGAATTCTTTGCCGAAAGTGTCTTTGCTGTAGGCGTCGGTTGCCCGGATGCCTTCGTAAAAGTCTTCTTTGTGTTCGGGGAACCGTTGGTAGAGTTGTTTGTCTATGAAATTGAGCACGCCCGCGTCGACGGCGCCGGGGTATTCGTCGGTGGGGATGATCTGTTCGCAAATGGCTGCCAGGCAACGGGCCTGTGTGGTGCCGAGTACGCGGAAATCGTTCTCTTTTTTATTTAGGGTACAGGCTGGCAGCAGTAAAACGCTCCCGTAAAGGGCAACGCATTGTTTGATAAATGTTCGTCGGTCGAGTGTCATATGGTAGAAAGGTATATGTATGGAACTGTGGTTTAATAATTGTAATAACGTTATACACCAAATGTAGGAAAGCTTCACATTAGTAAAAAAGAAGTAATGTTAATAAACGTAAATCCATTGAAGTGTTCTTAAACTAATTATTGTTTAATTTGTCTATCTTTTCGTATGCAATAATTGAAAAAAAGTCTTTCATGGGAAATGGTAGAGGTTTTTTGGTGTTGATTTTGGTTATCTTTTGTATGCCGGCGTTGGCGCAGAGGAATAACGTAGAGGTAAAAGGCGTAGTTGTTGAAGAAGGAACTGAAACCCCCGTCGAGCAGGCAACTGTCAGGCTTCTCAGTGTGAAAGACAGCGCGTTGGTAAACGGGGTGGCCAGTTCGCGTAACGGTTCTTTCTCCTTGAAGAACATTAAACCCGGAAGTTATTTATTGCATGTTTCCTTTGTGGGCTTCGAACCCTTGTACCAGCCTTTACAGATCACCGGTAAAACCAATCCGGTCAATGTAGGTAAGTTACCGCTTTCCGACGGCTCCATCATGCTGGGTGAAGCGGTGGTGGTAGGAAAAATAGCCGAAGTCGTTGTCCGAAACGATACCATTGAATATAATGCCGATTCGTATAAGGTAACGGAAGGTTCGGTACTGGAGGACCTGTTGAAAAAAATGCCCGGGGTTGAGGTTGATAGCGAGGGCAAAATAACGGTAAACGGTAAAGAGATAAAGAAGGTAATGGTCGACGGTAAAGAATTTTTCTCCGACGACCCGAAGGTTGCCTCGAAAAACCTGCCTGCCAATATGATCGATAAATTGCAGGTGCTCGACAAAAAGAGCGATATGACACGGATGACGGGATTCGACGACGGCGAAGAGGAAACGATCATCAACCTGACGGTAAAGCCGGGAATGAAGCAGGGGTGGTTCGGCAATGCTTTCGCGGGTTACGGCAGTGAAGACCGTTATGAAGGACAGTTTATGGTGAACCGTTTCTATAATAACGACCAGTTCACTGTAATGGGTGGTATTAATAATACCAATAATATGGGATTCACCGACCTGGCGTCGAGCATGTTCCAGGGCGGCGGCGGAGGAGGCCGGGGCGGCTTCAGGGGCGGCGGCGCCGGAAGCGGGATCACCACGTCGGGTAATATAGGCTTCAATTTTACGAAAGAATTTAGCAGTAAACTGCTGCTGAACGGGAACGTGCGGTATAGTCGTTCGGATAACGAAGCGATCAGTACCAGCAGGGAAGAAACGATTATCGCCGGAGATAGTTTGCAAACGATCGAATCGCAAAGCACCCGCAACCGGAAGAATGATAATGTAGGGGTGAATTTCCGGCTCGAATGGAAACCCGACACGTTGACGCAGATCATTTTCCGTCCGGACTTCAGTTACAATAAAAGCCGTAATCATTCGATATCGGACTATACTACTTTTCAGGGCCCCGACAACATGGGTATGACCGGCCTCGATTCGGTTAATATGAGTGAATCGAGTTATTTTTCCGACGGCGCGGGATATAACCTGAATGCCCGGCTGGAAATAAGCCGTAAGTTAAACGACAAGGGCAGGGTGTTGAGCGGTTCGTTTTCGGGAGGTTACAATGATTCCGACCAGGACGGTACAAATATTTCGAATACCTTGTATTTCGGCGAAAACGCGCGTCCGGATCTTCCTATCGACCAGGAATATAATTATACGAATAAAAGCTATAACTACCGGGCGTACGTTTCATGGGTGGAGCCCCTGAGAAGGAATAATTTTTTACAGGCTACTTATAGTTTCAGCCAGCAGAACCAGGAGGCGTTGAAATTTACGTATTCCAAAGATGAAAACGGACGCTACACTGTGCTCGATACGGCATACAGCCAAAGCTACCGTAACGACTTTACGAGCCAGCGCGCCAGCCTGAGTTTTAAATCGCAGCGCGAAAAGTTTAATTATACCATTGGTATGAACCTTGACCCTTCGTACAGCAAAAGTGAAAATTTTATCGGCGATACCATACTTTCCACTATCAAAAGAAATGTAGTGAACTTATCGCCGATGGCGCAATTCAATTATATATTCAACAAACAAACAAACCTCCGCGTCAATTATAACGGACGTACCCGCCAGCCCACTATGACACAGTTGCAGCCGGTAGCCGACGTATCCGACCCGAATGCGATCCGTATAGGTAATCCCGACCTGAAACCGACGTATAACAATAATATTTTCATCCGTTTCCAGAAATTCATCCCGGAAAAGCAAACGGCGTTTATGGTCATGGCCGACGGCGGTTTTACCATGAATGATATTGTGGAAGATGTTTCCACCCTGGACGGGGGGGTAAGGAGTACCACTTACCGGAATACGAACGGCAATTACAACGGAAATGTACGGGTGATGATGAATTCGCCGTTAAAGAATAAGAAGTTTACCGTAAACTCCATGACAATGGCTTCTTACCGTAACCAAAACGCTTTCATTAACCAGCAGAAAAACGCGAACACTAACCTG
The DNA here is from genome assembly GCA_002381645.1 of Bacteroidales bacterium UBA4116. GTDB lineage: Bacteria > Bacteroidota > Bacteroidia > Bacteroidales > Tannerellaceae > DFXE01. The sequence goes on along the minus strand of DFXE01000008.1, from coordinate 50,261 downwards.
ACGCTCATGGAACGTGCGGGCATTGATTTCCGTTCGAATGTGATCGACCTGGGTATAAACGGTAATATACGCTATAATAAGATCGGTTTCTCATTGCAACCGGATAATAACCGGAATACGTTCGATTATGGGGTAGGGGGAACGACTACCCTTTATCTACCGCTTGATTTTAAAGTGGAAAGCGATATTACATACTCTTCCAATTCTGGATATGATTCAAGCTTCAAACTGAAAGAGGTATTATGGAATGCCTCAGCCTCGAAGTCTTTCCTGAAAAACAAGCAGGCCATGCTTCGCGTCAAGATATACGATATCCTGCAACAACGCAGCAATATTACGCTTACTTCTACGGCTACCGGGAATATCCAGTCGGAGAATAATACACTGGGAAGTTATTTTATGGTACATTTCGTTTATCGTTTCAATATCTTCAAAGGCGGGGCCACCGCCGACGATGCAGTGCCGGGACAACGGCGCGGGCCGAGAGGTCCGGGCGGACCAGGTGGTCCCGGCGGGCGGCCTCCCGGACGGTTTTAAAGTAAAGCAGGGTTGTTGCCCTGCTTTTATTTTTTAAACGTTATCTTTGCATAACGAGAAACAGACAACTATGTCCTGGATATATCATTCCATACTGCTCTACCGTGTTATGCCTTTTCTGGGGGGCTGGCTGGCCGACCGTTTGCTGGGCGATCCCAAAGGATGGCCCCATCCTGTTATCCTTTTCGGGAGAATGATCTCCGCGGGCGAAAAAAGCCTGAATAAAGGTGCTAACCGTCAGGTAAAAGGCTCACTTTTTGCTATCTTTTTAATCGCTGTGGTTTTTGGGGCGACCTGGTATATTTTATTTATTGCCGGGAAAATTCATCCCCAACTCGAAGCGCTCCTTACCGGCGTAGGGGTTTTCTATTGCCTGGCCGGAAAAACATTGATAACGGAAGTACAGGGCGTGTTCGAAGCCGTGGAACGAAGTATTTTGGAAGGCCGGGAGCAGCTTTCGCGTATTGTAGGGCGGGATACGTCGAATTTGTCGTCGCACGAAATCAAGACAGCGGCGCTTGAATCGTTGGCCGAAAACCTGAGTGACGGGGTGATCGCCCCGATGTTTTGGTTTGTTCTGCTGGGCCTGCCCGGTATGATGGCATATAAGATGATCAATACGCTCGACTCGATGACAGGCTATAAGAACGAACGGTTTATAGAGTTCGGACAAACGGCAGCAAAGATCGACGACGTGGCGAATTATATTCCCGCGCGGCTGACGGCTTACCTGATGCTGGCTGTTTCGGGTAATTGGGATAAAAGAGGGTTTGTACATCGTTTCGGACGGGCCCATGCAAGTCCCAACGCGGGATATCCCGAAGCCGCTCTGGCTGCCATACTTAATTGCAGGTTCGGGGGAACGCATGATTACTTCGGTGTGCCTGTATCCAAACCCTTTATCGGGGTGAATGAACGGTTGTTTACCTGGGAAGACTTACACCGTTCGATCCAGGTGAATAATAATACGGAACTGATGATGGGGCTTATCGTAATTATCCTGCTCTTATTGGGTTTCCCTTATCACTATTGATCTCATGGAAAAAAAAATTAGGCTTATAACAGGTGGTCAACGCTCGGGTAAAAGCAGTTATGCGCAAAAAATGGCCCTGCAATTGACCGGCCGGCCGGTTTACCTGGCTACTTCGCGTGTATGGGACGATGAACACCGGGCGCGTATCCTGCGCCATCAACAAGACAGGGGTGAGGAGTGGACAAATATTGAGGAAGAAAAATACCTGAGCCGTCACCAGGTGCAGGGCAGGGTAGTGGTGGTCGACTGCGTTACTTTATGGGCGACCAACTTCTTTTATGATAGCGAAGGGGATACGGAACGTTCACTTATCAGTCTTAAAGATGAATTCAACCTTTTTACCGACCAGGACGCCTTGTTTATATTTATCACCAACGAAATAGGGTTAGGCGGTACTTCCACCAATGATCTGCAGCGTAAGTTTACCGACCTCCAGGGTTGGCTGAATCAGTTCATCGCTTCCCGCGCGGATGAAGTAATCCTGATGGTAAGCGGCATTCCTTTATTCATAAAATCCCAACCATGATATCGTTCACTATTGAAAAACCGGATACGGCCATCAGAAAGGCATTGCAGGATAAAATAGACAACCTGACCAAACCTAAGGGTTCTTTGGGTATGCTTGAAACGCTTGCTTTACAAATCGGCCTGATACAGCAAAACCTGTCGCCCGTCCTTAACAAGCCGGTCAACATTATATTTGCGGCCGATCATGGTATTGCCGATGAAGGCGTCAGCAAATCACCCAAAGAAGTAACCCGGCAGGTGGTGTATAATTTCCTGAACGGCGGTGCAGGTGTCTGTTTCCTTGCCCGGCAGCATGGTTTCGGAATGAAGATAATCGATGCGGGAGTAGATTATGATTTTCCTCCCGTTCCGGAGCTGATAGACCGCAAGATCAGGAAAGGCACGCGTAACTTCCGCTACGAACCCGCCATGACTGTTCCGGAAATGGAGCAGGCCTTGCAAACCGGAGCGGAGATGGTGGAAGTATGTTATCGCGAAGGCACGAACGTAGTGAGTTTCGGAGAAATGGGGATAGGCAATACCGCGGCATCCAGTATGTGGATGACCTGTCTTACGGATGTTCCGCTTACCGAATGTGTAGGAGCGGGCAGCGGCCTCGACCGTGATGGTGTCCGTCATAAATGTGAGGTGCTTCAAAAAGCGCTCGCCAATTATACCGGCGATAGGAGTGTGTTACATGTGATGCGTTATTTCGGTGGATACGAAATGGTAATGGCCGTAGGCGGAATGCTCCGGGCTGCCGAATTAAAGATGATCATCCTGGTCGACGGTTTTATCATGACCAATTGTGTGCTTGCCGCTTCCCGATTATATCCCGAAATCATATCCTATTGTATTTTCGGACACTGCGGTGATGAAGCGGGGCATAAACGCCTGCTCGATCATATCGGAGCCACCCCGCTGCTTAGCCTCGGTTTGCGGCTGGGCGAAGGAAGCGGTTCGATCTGCGCGTATCCTGTCGTAGCGTCGGCTGTCCGTATGATAAATGAAATGCACAGTTTTCAACAGGCTTCGGTGACCAAATATTTCTGATATGCTGCGTATTCTTGCCGCCTTTATGATGTTTACCCGGTTGCCGTTCTGGCGGGTGGTAAATGTTCCCGCAGAATATTTCAAACAGGTTGTTCCGCTATGGCCGTTGACCGGATGGCTTACTGCGGGCTGTTCCGTGATCGTGTTATATGCGGTGTCGCTGTTTTTACCTCTCCATACTGCTCTTCTTTTGGCTATCATTACCCGTTTGTTATTGACCGGATGCCTGCATGAGGATGGCCTGGCCGATTTCTTCGATGGTTTTGGCGGTGGAACTTCCCGCGAACGTATCTTAGCCATAATGAAAGATTCGCATATCGGGACATATGGCGTAACCGGACTCATCGCTTACTTTGCCATGAATTACAGTTTACTCAGCCATCTTCCCCCCGAAATACTCGGAAGCGTTATGCTGGCTGCCGATCCTTTTTCCAAAGGTGTAGCTTCCATGACGATCAACCGCCTGCCTTACGTCCGTAAAGAAGAAGATTCCAAAAACAAACTGATATATAACCGGATGACCGCATCCGATTATATACTTGCTGCCCTCTTCGCCGTCCTTCCTTTGCTGTGGCTGCCCCGCCCGGAATACCTCGCGGCTGTTATCCTGCCTTTGATGGTATGGTTTTTCCTTACCTCATGGATAAATAAAAAGATACAGGGGTATACCGGCGATTGCTGCGGCGCTCTGTTCCTGCTTTGTGAAACTTGTTTTTACCTTGGCATCGCACTGGTTGCATGTCATTTGTACCCATTACGATAGATTAACGGATCAGTAAACCTGTTCATACAAACCACGTTCAGGCATATATCCGTTAACGGTTACAGGATTGAGTTTTCCGAAACATCTATCACCTTTCACTTTTGCGGGTAAAGTTTTGTAATGTAATTTGTTAAAGGTGAAAGATGGAAGGTTTTACCTATCAATCATCGTTCACCGTTCCTCATAAGATATAAGGTGGTTATAATTCTCCTTCTTTTAGTGCTTTGTATCCTAACAATACGTCTTTTATCCCTTTGATTTCATTTGAAGATAATACCCGGGTCTTTTCATATTTTCCAGATAACCTCATTTTAACTGATTTACCTTCGTTCACCATTCTTTCTAAAAAAGAGACCATATTTGAAGTAACTTCTACATCTATCCATTCCCACACATATCCTCCGCTGTTTTCAGATTCTTTTTCACCATATCTTGAAAATGGTATTTCCATCGTACTTCCGTCGTAAGACAGATAGGCTTTCTCGAAAAATATCCAGTTCTCTCCATAGTATGACATTTGCAACCGCAACCAGCACCGGTCATACCGTTGTCCTATGTAAACGGATGTTCTATGGCTATTCGTGTAGTGTGTGAAATAAGGATTTTTATACCATGTTATTCCGGATACGTCGTCATGGCTTTTCTTTAACTTATTTAATGCAGACATCATCTGCTTTTTCCTGTTTTCTCTTTCCTGGTCTTTTATCCATTGTTCTCTTCGTTCTTTTTCGATTTTTTCAGCCTCTTCCAGCTTACGAATAGAATCTAATCGTTTATACAGTATATCTGCCCTACGCCTTTCTTTACTCCGGGGGTGATATTCCTGTAATTGTTTTGATAACGAAAGCAACAAGGTATCGTTTTTGTTTTGATAGGCAATTCGGGCCTTTTCGAATAGAAGGTCCGGTTTTACCTTATACTGCGCGAGCTCTTCGGTTAAATCATTGATTTTGTTTTGAAGGGTTTTAATTTTTGCATAGGTTATCAGAAAAACAATAAAGATAACGAAAGTGAAAATGATTATCAAGAATGATTTTTTCATTGAAAGGGGGATTTAAAGTTTAGGCAAAACTAAAAAAATAAATGCTTTTTTACAGCATAGATAACCGTTTTTTAATGTTTTTATCCGAATGCCTGCGGCTAAGATATATAGTAAGCTTTGACGGGTCACTTATTAACGTTGAAGAAGTACCTATGCATTTAACATTAATACCTGATATATACGCGTGTTATATGGAGGTCCCTATCACTTCTGCTGCAAATTTTGTATTCCGGGGTGGAACAAAACCAATCGGGGTGGAAGATCATCTTCCACCCTGAAAAGTCCTACCCATAAGGGTTGTGTGAGAATAGTGGAAGGTGAAGGTCCGGCGGCTTTAATGAAGATATATAATGTAATAAGCAAAAGTTGGTGATGTTTATGTCAAAAGTCGGTTATCTTTTACCAAAACCATCATAGTATTTTTTACAAACCTTTTCCAACTTTTCAGAAAATCATCAGGAAGTTTTTATCCGTATGCTATTCGTTTCAGGACGGGAGTAATTTGAAACCGGACACGTCCTGTTTTATACGGGACTTGAGTTATATTTTAACAGTTCAATCTTTCTTTTTGATAAAATCAGCCGGATAGTTGATGCGGTTGATTATTTCATTGTCTTTGAGGCGTATCCAGGTTTTGAAGCCTTTTTCTCCTTCGGTAAGTTCAATGATGCGCGCGCCATTGGGGAGATTATTGTAGACGGTGTTTCCTCCGGTATATCTGCCGTATGTAAGCAGGATGCCTTTCCAGTAAACCGCATAGTCACAATCATGGTCGTGCCCTACGAAGGTACCCATTACATCACCCATCTCTTTCATGGAAGTAAACAATCCGGAATTGAGTTGCGGTGCACAGGCTTTTTCTTTCCGGGTTCCCATTAATATAGCGGTCTCGTCGGAAGCTGCCTGATTGTATTCGGGTAAAGGTATATGAAAAAACGCCAGTGAAGGGATGGGTTTTCCTCCGTTTTGTTTTGTATAGGCAGTGCTGTTTTTGCGGTACCAGTCGATCTGGTCGAATTTAATATAATCGTATCCGTTTATTCCTTCAAGCGAAGAGTAGGCATGTGAATCCAGGCAATAAAGTATAAAAGCGTCTTTATCGTTCCTACTGCCTTTTAGAGGGAGTATAAAATTGGAAACTCCCGATATTCCTTCTGTTGTAGAAGTTACGTTATAAGGTAGTGTTTGGATTATATTATACAACTGTTCCCGGCTTAGCCCCTGCTCGTCGTCGTGGTTGCCGAACAATACGGCAAATGGGATCTGCCTGTCCGACGTTTGTTTCAATACCGTAAGCAGGCTCTCCTTTGCCGGCTTTCCGAAAATCACGTCTCCGGTAAAAATAACCAGGTCGGGTTTCTCCGCTTCGAGCACTTCATTTATTCTTTCAAGGGAAATATCCGATTGGGGATCATTATAAATAAAATGTACATCGGTAAACTGTACGATCTTGAACTTACCTGTGGTATTGAACTTTAGATTTGTTTGTTGGGCATAATTCAGTTGTAAACATCCGAATATTCCAATCAGGCAAAGGAGCAGCGTTTTCATATTGTTTTTATTTGTTGATACTTAACCATCTTTCGGCTTTATTTATTCCTTCCGGTTTCCCTATATCGATCAGGTTAATATTTTTTGCCTGGTAAGCATAAATGTTGGTCTTTGCGCAAATGGAAAGGTAAAAGTCGATAATGGAAAATTTACCTGTCCATTCTTCCATCCATTCGAATATTTTAGGCGAAATAACGTGTATGCCGCCGAAAGCGAATTCTTCATATTTGCCCGGATCGAAATCTGGGAAAAGTGATTTGACTTCTCCCGTATCCCGATTGCGCCATCCGCTTAATTTACCATCCTTGCCGAACAGAAGATAACGTGAAGTATTTCGTTTACTTACCAGTAACGTAGCCAGCGGATTGGTTTCTAAATGGTGGTCATAGAGGGCTTTCAGGTCGACATTGGATACAATATCTACATTATGTACCAAGAAAGACTCGTCTCCCATCAGGTATTTGGATGCCTGTTTAATACCGCCGCCGGTGTTGAGCAAATAATTACGTTCGTCGGAAAACTTTATTTGCAGGTCGAAATTATTATTTGCGTCAAGGAAATCGATGATTTGGTCGCCGAAATGATGAATATTAATAATGATTTCACGGAAGCCTGCAGCTTTAAGCTTAAGCAGCAAATGTTCCAGTATGGGTTTACCGTTAAGGGGTACGAGTGCTTTGGGCATATTTTCAGTCAGTTGTTTAAGCCGGGTGCCCAGGCCGGCCGCAAGAATCATAGCTTTCATATGGCAGCGTCGAAAATTTGTTCAATGTTTTGTTCCCGGTGTGTGAGGTGGATCTTCACTTTAAATTTAGAGTGGAGGTGTTCGGCCAGATGCTGTGCGGAGTAGACCGACCGGTGGCGGCCTCCCGTACATCCGAAACAGACCATCAGGTTTGTGAATCCACGGTCGAGGTAGCGTTTTACGGATGCGTCTACCAGTGTGTAGACGTGTTCAAGGTATTTGGTGATTTCACCATCTTCTTCAAGAAACAGGATCACCGGTTCGTCCAAGCCTGTAAAATGATTATAGCGTTCGTATTTGCCCGGATTGTTAATGGCCCGGCAGTCGAATATAAATCCTCCGCCGTTGCCCGTGGGATCGTTTGGTATTCCTTTTTTGTAGGCGAAGCTTACGATTTTAACTTCGAGCATGCGTTTTTTAATATCGTCGGAAAACTGTTTCAAATTAGTTAACTCCCGTAATATAGAACATAAATACGGATATTCCGGATAGTCTTCCTGCAATAGCTGCCGGAGGTTATTGATCGCAAACGGGACGCTTTGGATAAAATGCGGTTTCTTTTCAAAATATCCCCTGAATCCGTACGCACCCAATACCTGTAGGGTACGGAAAAGCACGAAATGGCGTAGCTGGTGTAGGAAATAGGTTTTGTCGACCGGCATATACCGATTCAATGCCTCAATGTATTCTGCTACCAATTCGTTTCGAAGGCTTTCCGGAAATTTAGCTTTGGCCTGCCATAGAAAGGAAGCCACATCATAGTAAACCGGCCCTTTGCGTCCGCCTTGAAAATCAATGAACCAAGGTTCTCCGTCCCTGATCATCACATTACGAGACTGGAAATCGCGATAAAGAAATGTATCTGACGGGTCTTTTAGCAGTACACCGCCCATTTTCAGGAAATCATCTTCCAGCCTGTTTTCCTGGAATTCCATTCCCGTAGCTTTCAGGAAACAATATTTGAAATAATTGAGGTCCCATAAAACAGAACGTTCATTGAATTCGGCTTGCGGATAACAGTATGAAAAATCAAATCCTTCTGCTCCGGCAAATTGTATGGAAGGCAAAAGGGAAATTGTCCGGTACAGCAGTCGGCGTTCTTCTTCATCGAAGACAGAGCTTTTACGCCCTTTTTCTATGGCATTGAACAAAATGTTGTCGCCCAGGTCTTCCTGCAGGTAAAAAGATTTATCATCTGAAAAACAATATACTTCCGGTACATTCACCCCTTTTTTCCGGAAATGGCCTGCCATGTAAATGAAAGCGTTGTTTTCTTCGGTAGAAGTTCCGCTTACACCGATCAGGTTGGTTTTTCCGTTCAACCTGAAATAACGGCGATTGGAGCCGGAAGAGGGTAGTTCTGTTATCTCTTCTGCCTGCGAACCCGTAAAAGAATAATAGAGTTTCTTTAATTCGTCGGTAATCATCTATGTGTATTTACGACGCTAAGGTACAATTTTTTTTAAATATGGAAACTCTCAACACACACGAACAATCACCCGTTATTTCTTGTTTATTATCCGGCGAGAGTAAGGAGTAAATGTCTGACCGTTTTACGTAAAAAGAAATGAATAGAGTTATTTTTTTTGTTTGCCTGATTCCTGTATTAATGCTATCCTGCTCGGATGATAAACCGACGCTTGACAATACACGCTGGGAGTACACCGAATCCCACGGAAACCAATTTAAGACCCATGTATTGTATTTTACTGATTATAAGGTATTATATACGATTTCTTCCGAACCTTCTGATGGATTTGCTTCAGCTGCGGATACTTATGAGTTTGAAGGGAATTATGTATACCTGCATCCCGACGTAAAACTGGAATTGTATGGAGGAAGAGCAGAATTCACCTGTACGGGCGAACAGATGATCCCCAAAAACAAGGAGGCCGGTGGTATGGTTTTTAACAGAAAATAAATAACCGGCCATACAAGTAAGATGTATGCCGGTTATCCTTGATTGTTTATATGATCATTAATGAAAATGCGTTATAAAACACCCTGCGCCATCATGGCTTTCGCTACTTTCATGAAACCTGCAATGTTGGCTCCTTTTACATAGTCGACATAACCGTCGGGACGGGTTCCGTATTGGGTACATTGCCTATGGATAGAGTTCATGATACTTTTCAGTTTTTCATCTACTTCTTCCCGTGTCCAGCTTAACTTAATGGCGTTTTGTGTCATTTCCAGACCGGAAACGGCTACACCTCCTGCATTTGCTGCTTTGCCGGGTGCATACAATATTTTAGCTTCAAGGAAAGCGTCGATAGCTTCGGGCGTAGAAGGCATATTGGCTCCTTCCGAAACGGCGATACATCCGTTCGCCAACAACGTTTTGGCGTCTTCGCCTGTAATCTCGTTCTGTGTCGCACTCGGAAGGGCGATGTCGCATTTTTCTCCCCACGGACGGGCTCCCTGAACATATTTACAGTTATATTCTTCAGCATATTCGCGGATACGTCCGCGATACAGGTTTTTCAATTCCATGATATACGCTAATTTATCCTTGTCGATTCCGTCGGGATCATAGATATAGCCGTCGGAATCGGACATCGTGATTACTTTCGCGCCCAGTTCGATCAGTTTTTCAGCAGTATATTGCGCTACGTTACCTGAACCGGAAATGGATACCACTTTACCTTTTATGTCAATTTTGCGGGTTTTCAGCATTTCAAGCAGGAAATAGACATTTCCGTAACCGGTTGCTTCGGGGCGGATCAACGAACCGCCGAATTCAATGCCTTTACCGGTAAAGGTACCTGTGTTTTCCCGGGCTAATTTCTTATACATCCCGTACATATAAGATACTTCGCGCCCGCCTACGCCGATATCTCCCGCAGGAACATCCGTATCGGGACCGATATGGCGCCATAATTCCATCATGAATGCTTGGCAGAAACGCATGATCTCGGCGTTGGATTTACCTTTCGGATTAAAATCGGAACCTCCTTTTCCTCCCCCCATCGGAAGCGTGGTTAAAGCATTCTTGAAAGTCTGTTCGAAAGCCAGGAACTTCAGGATAGAAGGGTTAACGGAAGCATGAAAGCGCATACCGCCTTTATATGGACCAATGGAGTTGTTATGCTGCACACGGTAAGCCATGTTGGTATGGACTTGTCCTTTATCGTCGGTCCAGGTTACACGGAATGAAAAAATACGATCGGCTATACAAAGTCGTTCGATCAGGTTACTTTTTTCAAATTCCGGGTGTTGATTATAAACTTCTTCGATGGAACCTAATACTTCTTCTACTGCCTGATGGTATTCGGGTTCATTAGGGAATCTTCTTTTTAAGTCGTCTAAAACTTCATTTGCTTTCATAAACTCGTTGCTTATTATATGATTATACCAAATTGTTATCCGCGTCTCCGCCTTTTTGATGGAGTGCAAAGGTAAGCAATCATTTAAAACATTCAAATAAATGAAAGCAAAAAAGCAAAAAAAATATCAATTAGTCGTTTTTGTCGAATAAATATTACCAAATGTTACTTATGGCGGTTTCTTACATTCTTGTAAATGGTGACAAACACAATGATCCCTGATGCAATGAGGGAGAATACGACATAAAAGTCGACTGTTGAGCTCTGTGTAAGCAATATATAACACAGAAAACCCCATAACAGGGTAATACATACGATTTGACTATTTGTTAGTTTTCTTCGCGCCATGTAATAAATCTGTCAATTGAGTGATGATAGTGAACCAAAGTAAATCAGTAAACCTATGCAAACGGCAATGAGGATAAAAAAGAAAAGGATTTGTTTTTCCAGGGAAAGATTTTTCAGAAAAGGTATATGACGTGTCCATCCGGCTACTGCTTTAACCTGTTCAGGCAGTTCGCTTTCATCGGGTATTTCATAACCACCGGCTTTCATTATTTCCAAGGCATGCGGCACATCGCTTTCCAATATTTCAACCCTTGCTCCTCCGGTATCTATGTAACTGAGCACCTGTGCGGTTATCTCATTCCGGATATAGCAATCGATTCCTTCCGACCGGAGCAAAGCGACTAATGTCTGGGCATCTGCTGGAAAGTGGAACCGGGCAATTTCAACCATTTTGTCCATAGTATTCGGTGTTTTTACAAAGAAAGTGTTTTTAGTTGATATAGGCAAAAAACATATTCATTATTTCCCGGCAATTTCTGCCAATGTAGTGGCCTGGCGGATACGGTCGGCCATTCCTATTCCGTCGCGGATATTTCCGCCGAGATGCAGTCCGGGATACCGGAGTTGCAGTTTCTTTATTGTTTCGAATCGTTCGCCGCTGCTCTGTTCATATTGAGGTATGGCGAGGGGATGACGGAAGATACGGATCAGATCCGGACGGACACCGGACGGGAATTTTAACATGGAATGGAAATTGTCGGTGACAATTTGGGTTAATTCTTCGTTTGTCAGGTGAATCAATCCGGGGCGTTTTACCCCTCCCATAAAAAAAGAGAAAAGTCCCCCGGCCTCAGGAGCCCTTCCGGAGAAACAGGAGGATGGGAAAAGAATTCCCAATACATCTTTTTTCTCCTTAGACGGGACGAGTCCGCCGAAAGCATTGAAACGCAGATTGCCGGTTTGAAGTACGCCGACACTCACCTGTACGATCGGCGCATAAGTTAAATTGCTTATTTTCAATATATCTTTTTTATCGATAAAAGGGAGCAAATCGGGTAAAGTATATGCTCCGGTAGTGGTAATTACCTGTTTCGCAAATAGTTTTTCTTCTCCCCGGGAGGTTGAAAAACTAATCTCCCATCCTTTTTCAAATGGGTGTACCATAACCCCTGATGCAGATGTAGTAATATGATTGCTTCCTATATAGGTTTTTAAAGCAAAAATGAGGCTTTCAAGTCCGTTACGCGCGGAAAATACTTTTTTTGTTGCCAATGCGTCGCGTTCGGTTTTAGGTTGACGGGCTTTCGCTATACTGCCTTTAATAAAACTACCATATTGTTGTTCGAGGTTATACAGTTTTGGAAGAGCATAGCGGGTGATCAACGTATCCGGATTGCCGGCATATACACCGGAGAGGAAAGGATCTACTGCATAGTCGAGGAAAGATTTCCCCAGCCGGCGTTTCGTCATTTGCGCAACGCTTTCATCTGAATTAGTGCCTCTGGGGCGGAAAGGTTCACTTAATATCCTGAATTTGTCGGGAAAGGAAAATAACGGGGTAGTCAATCCGCCCCACAGGCCGGAAGGAATTTTATGGAAACGGCCGTTTTTCCATATCCAGCGGTTTTTGGATTCTTCCCTTGCCGTTTCTAATTGACAATCAGGAGATAGAAGGTCAAATAATTCGGCAATTTCCGGATAGGATACCACTCCGGTATTAGGGCCGCTTTCAAAAATAAATCCTTCTTCATGGAATGTCCGGATCTGTCCTCCCGTTCGTTCGCTTTTTTCAAGGATATGTACACTCTTGCCTTTCCGGATAAGGTGGAAAGCTGTTGTTAAACCTGTTAATCCGGCTCCTATTATTACGATATCTTGCTGTCTTTTCTCCATACATCAAACGGGTTTTGAAAACGACCGGGTGGTCTGCTGCATTTTCTTATCTAATGATGCGGCTACGTTCCTTATGAAAAGTGAACCTTCTGGGGTTATCCGGATATGGTCATTATCCATGGTGATGATACCGTCTTCTGCAAAAGTTTTCAATACACAGAAGTTATATCCCGTAATCTCTTTTATCTGTTCCGAAGGGATCATGAGTTGCTCTTCCAGCTCTTTCCAGTTGATTGTATAATTACACATCAGCGATTCGATTACCATACCTGTAATCTGTTCTTCCCGCTTCAGTCTATATCCCTTAACAGTTGCAAATGAATCGTTTTCGATGCGGTTTATATATTCGACGATATCCTTACTGTTTTGCGCGTATCCGTTGTATAGCTGACTGATACCGGTTACACCCAAAGCATACACCTGTCCGGTAGTCCTCCGGGTACAGTATCCCTGGAAGTTACGGTGTAATTGCCCGGTTAATAAGGCAGGGTAAAGTTCGTCTGTTTCTTTTACAAAATGATCCATACCGATCGTCTGATAGCCTGCGTCGGTAAGAATGGACCGGGCATTTTCGTACATTCGGCCCTTTTCTCCGCCCGGTGGAAGTCCGGTTTTCTCTATTATGAGTTGCCGTTTATTAACCCAGGGTACATGGGCGTAGGAAAAGGTTACTAACCTGTCCGGCTGAAGTTCTGCTGCACGACGAATGGTAGCGGCAAAACTCTCTGCTGTTTGAAAAGGAAGGCCATAAATGAAATCCATATTGATACGCATACCTTTTTTACGAACGGAAGTAACGATTGTTTCTACCGGGAGTAGGGAAGGGCGTCGGTTCACGGCTTTTAATACCTGATCGTTGAAGTCCTGGATACCCAGGCTGAAACGGTTAAACCCGGCTTCGGTAAGCTCTGTCCAGTACGACTCGTCCATGTAGCCGGGATGGCATTCAATGGCGATTTCGGGTTGATCGATACATTCGAAGCCGGCTAAAAGATGCCTGTTTAATTCTCTCAATGTGGATACCGGTAACAGGGTGGGAGTACCGCCGCCGTAATGGATTTGGGCTATTTTCCGCCGGTTGTTTAATTTTCCGGCTACTTTGTCTATTTCAGTGTGTAAGGCCGAGATATACCTGTCTACCGTTTTTTTTGCGGTCATAACAAACGAATTGCATCCGCAGTAATGGCAAAGATGCCGGCAGAAAGGAATATGTATATAGAAAGAAATATGAGCTGGGCCTGCTGTGTTTGATTCTTCCAGAGCAGCTTCATATTCGCCCGGACCGAACGAGCCGTGAAAATAATTGGCTGGTGGGTAACTGGTATACCGGGGTACAGGTACATTATATTTTTGCAAACGTTCTTCGCTGGTCATATCTTTTTCTCTTTTCTAAATGCGAATAATATGTAACAAAGCGACATGCATGCCAAAGTGGATTCAAGCATAAATATACCGCTGTATCCCAGACTGTCGCCGATCTTCCCGCTCAGGATGGCGATACACATACTGCTGAGATGGGTTATTACGGTCTGTATGGTGAAATCGGTTCCTTCACGTCCCGGACGCACACAATCCATCGCCGTAGTATAGACAATAATGGTTGCCATTCCGTAACTACCCCATAAAAGAAAAATACCGATGTATAACAGGATGGTATCGGGACGAATATTGGAAAGCCAGAGAAAATAAAGTGTAGCGATAAGGATGAATACGGAAAAAAGAATACGTGAGTAGTGCCTGCCGATATTTCTTACGATAAATCCACCCGCGAAAGATGCGATAAATCCGGCAGAAGTACCCGCCACGCCGTTCATAATGCCAATTTCCTTCATGTCGTAACCGAGATCGACCAGATAAGGTTTAAGCATGGCAAGTGTTCCGATCAGTCCGGAGTAAAAGAGAAAAAGGAAAACGATTTGCTTGCCTATACCCGGTTGGGTAAAGAAGAAAAATACATCGGCTTTTTTAGCCTGTACAGGCTCCTGCTCCCGGTGGATTTCAATCTTTTTATTAAATAGCAAAGGAAGTAACGCCAGTATGACGAATAAGGCAAGGCAGGGAAGCAGATTATTCCAGCCTATCTGACGGTATAGCAATAGCAATACCCCGCTGCCGATCATTGTACCTCCAAAACTGCCCATCGACTGCATACTGTTGGCAAGGCTTTTGTCTTTTTTATCAAACGATAGTACGGCTAATGCATCGGTAGCAATATCCTGTGTGGCCGAAGCAATGAATGATACGATGATCAATCCCAAGATCACATAAAAATCTGTTTTAAAATTAAGGAATGCCACGGTAAATATAATGGCGGCATATAAAATTTCCGAGGAAAATATCCAGCGTTTGTAATCGGATACGGTTACACTATTCCTGTCGACAATGGGTGACCAGATAAATTTCAATATCCAGGGAAGTTTAATTAGCTGAAGTAAGCCAATGGACGCGAGTGAGAAGTTTTCCTGCCTCATCATTACGGGAAGAACTGTTGAAAAGAAACTCATCGGGATGGTTTGCGCTATGTATAAACAGAAGAATGTGCCCAGTTTTCCTATTTTAGCCTTATCTATCATATTTTATTTTAGTATCTGTCAGAAATTTACCGCTATATCCGTGCCGAAGGTAAAAGGGCGTCCTTTCTGCGCGAAGCCTTCACCCATCGATTCGAAATAAAATGCGGTATACTTTGTGTTAGTCATATTTTTAGCCCACAATGAAATAGTGACGATTTCTTTTGTTGCCGATATTTTGCCGTTGAGTTGTGCGTAAAAAGGTTGAGATACTTTATTGTTCTCGTTCCAATACAATTTTCCTGTTCCTACAAATCCGATGTTTAACGAGAAACGGTCTATCCAACGAAACAAAGACGGTATCATATAATCGGCACTTGCGGATATCGTTTGCGAAGGTACTATCGGCAGGTAATTCCCTGCGTAGTCGAGTGTTTCACTCCGTTTATACGCTTTGAATGTGGCATGCGTATAACCATAGTTGGCCTGAAGCATAAACCCGTTGAATAAATTTCCCTGTAAACCAATCTCAATTCCTTTACTTTCGGAGCGTCCGGCATTTTTCAGCATCGAACCTCTTCCGCTTGGAAGGGGTTGGTATATCTGTTGGTTTTTCCAGTCGATGTAAAAAAGGCTTAGTTCAGCTTTGATGCGGTTTTCAAGAAATTCCCATTTCGTACCGGCTTCATAGTTCCAGCTGTATTCAGGTTTGAAAGACCGGTCTTCTTCTTTCTCAAAAGAGGTGTTAAAACCTCCTGTTTTATATCCTTTGGATACGGTAGCATAGATCATGCCGCGGGAAGGTATAGAATATTGGATGGCTATTTTAGGTGTGAATTGATTGAAATCCAGTTTGCTGGTAAATCGGTCGGTTTCCGCCCGATCGTTTGCCGTGTTTTTATAAGCTTTGTAATCTGTATCCGCTTTTTCATAATCATATCGCATACCTAATGTGAGAGAAAGATTTTCAAGTAATACATCTTCTATGGTAGACTGATGGTAAAGCGCAGCTCCATAAGTTGGCGTATTATACAATTTTCGTGTTTCATATTCATTAGCCTTGTATTGCAGAATCACTTCATTATTGATACCCTGCCAAAACCCAAAAACGCCGAACAGCCATTTGTATCGGTTCTCCCCGGCGGATTTAATGCTGAACTCCTGCGAAACCATATGTTGCTGCTGATTTTGTATGGCAAAGTAAAGGTTCTCAGTAGAGAAGTCCTGGTCAAGGCCTTGTTTATCTGAAAGATACTGAAAAGAGGACTGGCTGTTCAGGCTGAAAGAACCCGTGGTATAATGGACGGTAAGACCGGTCGTAGACAACGTTCGTTTATATGAACTGTAGTCGTTGTAATTCACACGGCCGGGGCGATGGGTGATGGAGTCTGTGAGAGCATAGGGGTATCCTCCCTGATCGGTATAATCCAAAGAGCTTACGAGCTGCATTCTTAAATCCTGCCGTGTTGCCCATTCCAGGCGAATACGTCCGGAACCCTCCTTCAGTTTGTCAGCCTTTTTCCCGTTATACACGTTGTCAAAATATCCTCCTGCATGCGTATAATTACCGGAAATGGCATATCCCAATGTTCCGCTCAGTTTACCATAATGGGAAAAAGCTCCTTTGACGTTATTATAATTGCCGAATGATCCGTATAAATTCGTTCCCTTATATTTCAGTGCCGATCTGTTATATACGTTGATAATGCCTCCCATGGTATTCCTGCCGTATAATGTACCTTGCGGCCCACGTAAAATTTCGATATGGTCTATTTCATTGAAGTCGAAGTCAAATGCTGATTTCTCAAAATACGGGATTCCGTCAACGTATAATCCTACGGAAGGTGCGTTGATTCTCGATCCGATCCCGCGTATGTAGACG
The DNA here is from genome assembly GCA_002381645.1 of Bacteroidales bacterium UBA4116. Lineage (GTDB taxonomy): Bacteria > Bacteroidota > Bacteroidia > Bacteroidales > Tannerellaceae > DFXE01. The sequence goes on along the minus strand of DFXE01000008.1, from coordinate 33,131 downwards.
GGTGACGTAAGCTTAGAGCCGTAATCCGGAATAAAAAGATTAGGTATATACGAACTGAGTCCTTTAATTCCCGTTATGTTCCGGTTGCGGATAGCAGAGCCATTTACAGTAGAAGCGGCCAAGGGAGCCATTCTGAAGTGTTTGTCATGCTTGAAGGACTGTACCACCACTTCATCTAGCATGACTAAACGGCTCAAAAGGGAATCGGGCTCTTCGGCGGAAAGAGATAATGAATAAGAAATAAATAATATGAGCCATATCCGGATTCGCATCATTCCTGTTTTTAGAAAGCAACCGACAATTCCGCTCCGATTTGAAAAGGTTTTCCTTTCTGGATATAAGGTTGTTGAAAGGATTCAAAATAAAAGGCTGCATACTGGGTATCTGTAATATTACGACTCCAGACATCAAACCTGACGATACCTTTGCGAATCCCTATTTTTGCGTTGAGTAACCCGTAAAATTTCTGGCTGATATCATTCAATTCATTCCAGTAAATATTACCGATGCCGCTGAATTGCATCGAAGCGGTAAACTGGTCGAGCCATGAATTGCGCAGCATTTTATTATAATGTAATCCAACATTCAAAGTGTGTCGGGGTGTGTAAGGGATAAAATTTCCGTCGCAATTCGCTTGGGCTACCTTTCCGTTATAATCTTTATATTCATGGATGTAGTCGCGGAAAGTGGCATGGGTGAACCCGTAATTAATATCTGCCGTAAAACCATTCGTCAAAAGGGCGCGGACTGAGGCTTCGACACCCAGACTTTTGGCTTTTCCTGCATTAGAGAGATATCTGCCGTTGCCGCTGTCAACAAATTTGGTGATTTGCATATCGCGAATATCCATATAAAACAACGTGAGTTCGCTGGTAAGCCACCCTTTGATTAATTCACTGCGGACACCTAATTCATAATTCCAGCTTTTTTCAGGTTTATAAGCTGCCACTTTTTCGATCGGTTCAGGTTTGATTGCGCTGCCCGGCATGAATTTACTCATCATATCGTACTGCATCTGGCTTTGCATCAGGTCGGCCGACATTTGTACGTTATATCCTCCGGTTTTGTACCCTTTGGCCACTGAAAAATACGTAAAAGTGGAAGGCGTGCATTCGTATTTTACGGAAACTTTCGGCAGAATTTCCCAGAAGTCCTGCGAAGTATGTTCATCCATAATGGTCGGTTCAATCCCCGGTAATTCAACAACTGTTCCTCCAATGCTGTCAGCACTCATCCCCATATGCATCATGGCTGTCGAGCGGTAATCCATTTCCTGCTTTTCATAATCGAACCGGATACCCGCAGTTACAGACAATCCTTCGGTAAAAAGATTGTTGTAAGTGGATTGATGAAATAAAGCTACTCCGTAAGAAGGGGTGAAGAAGGAGCCGGGAATATACAATTGGTCATCCATGATCCTCAGGTAAAAAGGCATTTTGGGATTCTCTTCTTTTATCTTTGTGAAAACAGGCTGAAGCACTTCCCTGATCCCGTCTTCCTTAAAAGTGACCGGTCCATCGGTGTGTAGATCATTATAAAATCCGTACAGTCCGACCGACCATTGATAATTCGTAGTGGTATTGCTTCGGATAGCTATTTCTTCGCTGAAAGCATTTTGTTTCTGTAGCTGGTTAAGGGTAAAAATAGATTTCGGAGAAAAGTCCTGATCCATTAGCATATCATCTTTAAAGTACTGGTGTCCTGTCGTGCTGCTGAGGATAAACCGGTCGGTACGATATTCGAGAAGCAGGTTGTTGGTAAGCACTTTGCGGTTGTAAAAGCTTGAATCATTAATATTTACCGGATCGATTATTCCGGATTCTTTATGATAGAGACCGTAAGGAAAGGCGCCTTGGTCAACATAATCGTAAGAAAGGGTATAAGCGGCAAGTAATTTAGGGTTTATTCGCCAGTCGAATTTGAAACGTCCTCCTGCCGATTCAAGATGATCCGCTCTTTTCCCCGTATAAGTGTTTGTGAAAAACCCGTCATTCCGGTCGTAATAGCCACTTAATGATAAACCTATTTTATCGCCTAACATCATGTAGTGAGAAGCCTTAGCTTTGAATTGCCCGTAATTCCCTCCCGATACGGCCAGTTTAGTGCCCTGGTAATTGAAGGGTGATAACGTATAAATGTTAACAATTCCTCCCATAGCGTTCCTTCCGTAAAGAGTACCCTGCGGACCCCGTAATACTTCGATGCGTTGAATATCGGTTAACTCAAAATCGAAGGTGCTTTTGTCTAAATAGGGGACATTATCGACATATAATCCTACCGATTGCCCGCTGCTGCGCGCACCCACGCCACGGATATAAATTGCGGATGTCAGTTTTGCCCCGTAATCAGGGATATAAAGGTTCGGTACGAATGAACTGATATCTTTTAACGCGTCGATCTGACGGCCGTTTATGGCCTGCGGAGATATAACGGATACAGAACCGGGAAGTTTTCGCAGGTCGTTTGTTTCTTTTGTAGATGAAGTAATAATGACTTCATCTATATTATAGGTTTTGAGGGTGTCTTTCGGATTAACATTATCAGCAAATATACTGTGAGAACAAAAAAATACTCCAATCGCAACAATCCATACAGAAGGGCTCTTCATTACATATTTAAGTTAGATGATTTAAAAAAACAAAGAAACTGTAAAGATTATTTCCGGTCAATCACTATATGTAGTGATTTTGAAAGGTTACCCACTTGCTGTTTTAATTTGTGCCTTGTATATAAAACGATTTGGATGAATAGATTGTCAATTTGACTATCAAATGGAACTTCTGTTCTTTTTATAAAATAAAACTTGAAATTTATAAGTAATATTAATCCTTTAATCGTTTATATATTATAGGATAGTATTATTCCGAGCACTATGGAAGAATCACAAAAAGATGAGCGAGATATTGAACACTTCAAAGGCTTGTATAAAAAAAATGCTCCCTCTTTGATTTTGTTTGCGTGTAGATTTTTAGACCGTACTGCAGCTGAAGATGTTGTTCATGACGTATTTCTAAAGATATGGAAAAAAAGGGCCTTTCTCTATTTTGGAGATGGCATCATAACTTATTTATATAACTCAGTGAGGCATGCTTGCCTGGATTATCTAAAGCATTTGGATATAAAAGAAAGTGTAGAAGAATTAATTACCGTGCAATTAAAAATTGAAGAATTGTCATACAATGATAATTGGATAAAGCTCTATTCTGAAGACGAAAGGTTAACGTTAATCTATAATGAAATAGAAAAACTTCCTCAAAAATGTCGTGAGATATTTATTATGTCTTACATAGAGGAGAAAAAAGCTTCTGAAATAGCTTCTTTACTTAACATTTCCAGAAGGACAGTGGAAGCACAGCTGTATAAGGGCTTGAGAATAATAAGGGATGCACTATTACTATCTGTCGTTTTATTATTTGGCTGATTGGATAAGTAAGTTTTTGTTCACAATCGTTTTTATTATAAAGAGAAATCGAAATGCCGGAAAAAATTAGCATAGAAGAATTGATAATTCGTTATTTGTCAAAAGATATACGAGAAAAAGAATTGAAAGAACTGTATGTTTGGATACAGGATTCGGAAGAAAATAAACGACAGTTTTTCAAACTTAAAAACATACATGATTCTTTTCAAAAAGCACAATTAATGGATGAAAACGAAATTGAGGATAGTTGGAATCGTATGTGTTCGAAGATAAATCTGCCAAATAACTTACCTGATACATATCGTAGAAAAAAAACAATCTATAAGGCTTTGATCCAGTATGCAGCTGTTATACTGATTACTTTTACAATAGGGTGGAGCATAGGAAAATGGAAAGCAACGGATATGCAATTATCATCAATCGAAGAAATAACATTTAACGAGATTAATGTTGAAAAAGGAGGAAAACCCAATACGCTTATACTTTCAGACGGGAGCAAAGTGAAATTAAATGCGGCTACTATATTCAGGTATCCTACCAGTTTTTCGGATCAGAAACGGGAAGTTTTTTTAAATGGCGAAGCTTTTTTTGAAGTGGCCGGCAATGAGCAGAAACCTTTTGTTGTAAACCTGAAACAACAAAGTATAACAGTATTAGGGACTGAGTTTAACGTAGAAGCATACCATGAATCTACCTACAGTATAATTACGCTTTTAAGCGGGAAAATATCACTGGAGACATTTAATAAAAAAGGAGAAGCCATCAGCCAATTAATGCTCAGGCCGAACCAAAAAGTTTTTTTCAATTTTGAGGATGAAACGGTATCGCTGGAAAATGTAGATGCCTCTCTTTCCAATGTATGGATAAATGGTGAGTATAAGTTTAAAGACGAACCTTTATTGCTGATTGTTAAACGATTGGAGAAATATTACGATGTAAATATCCATCTTGAAGATGAAAATTTAAAGAAGATCAGGTATACGGGAACTTTTTCATTAAATCAATCCATCCGGGATGTATTACATATAATCAATTATGAGAGACAATTTGTCTATAAGAAAACAGGAAAAGATGTATTTATAACTCCCCGATAAATCGGAATGTTACACTTTTAAATAGAATGCCTATGATGAAACCGGAATAAAAAAAGAATCGGAAAATGACTAAAACATTTCCCGATCCGAAATTCTTTAGTTAACCACTCTTTTGTATGTGTTTTGCCGACGTAATGCAAAAGAGTATCATTCACCAAAAAACATCCAAATATATGAAAAAAAACAAAGATGGCAGTATAGAACTGCGTCATAAAATCAGGCGCATCATGAAAATCACGACTTTACTAATCTTGCTGGCAATTGTGCCTATTTCGGCTGCAACCTATGCTCAGGAACAGCGGATTTCCGTATCGATGGAAAACGGTACCTTATATGAAATGATAACTCAAATTGAGAAACAATCTGAATTCATGTTCTTTTACAAAAGTGAAGACATTGATAATAATCAGCGAATATCCTTACATGCCGAGGGAAAACCTGTCTCCGATATTCTGAATGAAGCTTTTAAAAACCGGAATCTTAATTATCGTATTATAGACCGGCACATCCTTATTTCTAAGAATAACGGAATAAACCAACAAACCATTACAGTGACCGGAACAGTGAAAGATACGCATGGCGAATCTGTAATTGGTGCTAATATAGTAGTAAAAGGTACTTCTACCGGTACAATAACCGATATAGACGGTAAATTTACATTGGATGTACCGACAAACTCCATATTAGTGGTCACATATATAGGGTACATAGATAAAGAAGTACCTGTAGGAAACCAGCGGGTATTGGATATTATCCTACATGAAGACAGCCAATCTCTGGACGAAGTAGTAGTGGTGGGATATGGCGTACAAAAGAAAGTCAACCTGACAGGTTCTGTTGCTTCTGTCAAATTTGATGAAGAAATGGAAAACCGGCCGATAACAAATGCTTCACAAGCCTTATCCGGCAAAATACCCGGACTGTGGGTCAGCCAAAACTCCGGTAAACCCGGTGACGACGGAGCCCAATTACGTGTTCGCGGATGGGGGACGCTGAATAATACCGAGCCACTCATTATTATTGATGGCGTAGAAGGAGATTTCAATCAGATTAATCCCAATGATATTGAAAGTATAACTGTACTGAAAGACGCGGCAAGTGCGGCAATTTATGGCTCCAAAGCAGCTAATGGCGTTATTCTTGTCACCACGAAAATGGGTGCTAACAATGAAAAGACGCAGATTAATTTCAATACCTATCTAGGTGTACAAATGTTGGGGAGGCATTATGACCAGATAACCAACAGTGCCGAAGGTATGGAATTAATCAATAAGGCGCTTGTAAATGAATCTTCGAGTCCGCTTTTCCCTGAAAGTATGATACAAGCTTTCCGTACAGGAGGAGATAAATATAAATATCCGAATACGGATTGGTTTGATGCACTCTATGAAAATGCATTGATACACGAGCATAATCTCTCCATAAGAGGAGGAACGCAAAAAAGTACGGCTTTCTTATCATTCAATTATCTGGGGCAAGACGGTATGATTCCCAATACCAGTTCTTATCGTTATAGTGTCCGCGCTAATCTTGATTTTAATGTAAACAGTTGGTTTAAAATAGGAGGCCGTTTCAATTATATGAGACGCGTAGCTACACAGGCGTATGATATGCCCCGTGTTTTTGAAATGTTGCGTGGAGCTTCTTCTTTTACCGCGCCTTATACCCGTGACGGAAGATTCGGATCGGTAGAAACCATCGACGAAAATGATGTATTATTATATGATAACCGGAATCCGCTGATTGAGGCAAATAATGGTGAAGAGAAAGCAACAACAGACCTGGTAACGGTAAATGCATTTGCCGATGTTAAATTCACACCGGATCTGAATCTAAACGTTACTTTATCTTCTACCGGTAACTGGAAAATGACGGATAAGCATAATACAAACGTATTTGGGTATACCGATAGCGGAATTGAAACTATTACGAAAAATCTGAACCGCGAAGGATTGGATATGAGTAGAAGGCAGACAACCGCAGTACGGAATAATATGTATGCGACCTTGAATTATAATAAAAACTTCCTTACCAATAATACAATTGGGGTTACGGCCGGGATGCAATTAGAAGATTATACTTCCAAGTATGTTTATTCACGTAGGAATGAAGCACCGAAAGAAGGATTAACTCAAGTGAATGCCGGGACAAGTGGTATTCGTGGAGAAGGTAATCTGGAAGGATTACGGATGTTTTCCTATTTTGGCCGTTTAAATTATTCGTTTGCCGACAAATATTTATTTGAAGCAAATTTCCGTGCGGATGCTTCTTCGCGATTCAAGAAAGAAAATCGTTGGGGATATTTCCCGGGTTTCTCTGCAGGGTGGCGGTTGACAGAAGAAGATTTTGTTAAAAACCTGAATGTGTTCTCCAACTTAAAACTTCGTGCGTCGTGGGGACAGTTAGGGAATCAGTATGCTATTGATCCGAATAATAATAATAAGGAGATATTCTGGCCGTATTTAACGGTGATAGATCAAAGTAATGATTTAAGTTACAGTTATGCAGGAAATTTTGCGCCCGGTGCAGCCATCAAATCTTTAGTGGATGAAAACATAACCTGGGAAACGACTACAACATTGGATATAGGTGTGGATATGGGATTTCTTGATAACCGCTTAACGATTGAAGCCGATTATTTTAATAAAGTGACTTCCGATATTATTGTTCAATTGCCCATTCCAAAGTTACTGGGAGAAGCCATGGCTCCTTTTGAAAATGTGGGGAAAATGTTGAATAGAGGTGTTGAGTTGAATGTAAATTATGATAATAATGTAACGAATAGAGATGAATTCGGATGGAATGTAGGAGTAAATATGGCTTATATTAATAATGAGATAACCAAATTCAGAGGCGGTAAATCTCCTGACCAGCTTTACTTAATCCGCGAAGGATACTCTTATCGTTCCTTATATGGATTCAAATCGGTAGGCATTTATCAGACGGATGAAGAGGCCGAGTCGCATATGCATTCAAATAGCTATAAACCAAAAGCCGGTAATCTTAAATTCGAAGATATCAATAATGACGGGAAACTGGATTATGAAGATAAACAGGGAATTGGTAATACCATACCCAAACTTACGTATGGTATATCTGCCGGATTCCGTTATAAAGGTTTTGATTTAAGCCTGCTTTTCCAGGGAATAGGTAAGACGCATGCATATATTCAAAGCGATTATACCAGGATGTCGTACGAATATCTGACTATATCGACTAAATGGAGAGATACCTGGTCGCCTGATAATCCGAATTCCAAAAATCCCAGTTTGAAATTTGATAATTCATGGGATCAGCAACAATCATCATATTGGGTACACCGGATTGATTTCCTGAAACTGAAAAACATGCAATTAGGATATTCCTTACCCCAGCCTTTAATTTCTCGTCTCAAAATGGATAAGGTATATGTATATGCCAATGCGCAGAATGTTTTCACGCTGTTATGGCATAAAGGGTATGACGGACTCGACCCGGAAAGAAACACATTTGGTGACGGAGCGGGCTTTTATGCTACTCCGGTAACGTTTACTTTTGGTTTAAACATTAATTTTTAAAGGGCTATGAAACATACTAAATTAATATACAGTTGCTTAATTTCTCTATTATTAATTCCTTTTACCGGATGTATTGATGATTTTCTTGATTTTTTACCTGAAGATAAAATTACGTCTGCTACTTTTCCGGAAAATGAATCGGATATTAAATTATTATTGAATGGGGTATACGCCCAGCTGCGGGAGAAAGATATATATAATCAGGGATTATTTGGTTTCGGAGTTTTAGACGGAGCCACTCCCAATGCCTATAATTGGGGGAACGGACCGATAGCAAAAGCCGGTAACGGTTCTTTAGCATCGGGTGAGGGTGATATGCTTACTTTTCGCTGGCAGAGATGTTATGATATTATTGCCCGTTCAAATAACCTGTTAGCTTCCATAGATAAAGTGGAACTGTCGGATGAGGTTAAATCAACCTATATTGGTGAAGCTCATTTTCTTCGGGGATTGGCATATGCTACGTTGGTAGAATCGTATGGTGGCGTTCCTTTGATTTTAAAGGAGATTTCGACAGAAGAATCCCGTCAACTATCCCGTGCTACTGCCGCAGAAACGTGGAACCAGGTACACAGTGATTACGATATAGCTATTGCGCGTCTGAAAAAAGAGGCGCCGGAAACTGGACGGGCTACTATCGGCTCGGCTCTCGGAATGAAAATGAGAGCTTATCTTTATCAGGGAAAATACAAAGAAGTATTGGAAACGGTAGATAAAATTGATGCTTTGAGCGTGTATGGTCTATTCCATAGTTACGAAGGACTTTTTAACGGGAAAAATGAAAACAACAAAGAAGTGCTTTTCGATATCCAGTATATGGAAGGAGAAAATTCACAAGGTTGTTTTATCGACCAGTATTGTGGTACGGGGACCGGAAGTTGGACAAGAGGCTCTCGTTATGTACCCACAGATGACCTGGTAAACGCATATGAAATGGCGGATGGTTCGAAAGTAGACCCGGAGAATCCGTATGAAGGACGCGACCCTCGGTTAGGATTTACCGTTGTATTACCCGGTACATTCATTCTTGGACATCAATTTCCCAATTATATTTATGCCGGAGGAGCTTTTAATCATCCCGGAAATCGCTTAAAACACCTTAGTACACGGAAATACCGTGTCCAGGAAGAAGCAGACCTGCCTATTGCCGGACAGTCGTACCTGAATAATATTATTATACGGTATGCCGATGTTTTACTTTCAAAAGCTGAAGCGCTGATTGAAACGGAAGGAAGTATAGATGAAGCAATAGCTTTAATCAACCGTGTGCGGACAGAACGAGACGATGTAAAGATAACAACTTTACCAACCGGTTTATCAAAAGATGAAGCAAGAGCCAAACTTCGTAACGAACGCAGGGTGGAATTTGCATTGGAAGGGCTTTACTGGATGGATATCAAGCGATGGAAAATAGGGAAAGAGATATATCCCGTTCATGTATACGACCATAATGGAGATATTATCGAAACAAAATTCCCGAATGGATACCTTGAACATTATGATCTACTGCCTATACCCGACAGCGAACGCTCATTAAATGAAAACCTGGAACAAAATCCGGGATGGTAAACTGGTATGAAAACAGGAAAAATACTAACTGCACTTAACTGCTCGGCATTTTTATTGTCGGCAGTTAGCTGCACGCAGGAAAAAGTGAGCCAACCGAATGTTATCCTTGTCTTTATTGATGATTTCGGGTATGGCGACTTAGGATGCTATGGCAATACACAGCACCGGACTCCGAATATTGACCGGATGGCAGACGAAGGCGTACGGCTGACCAGTTTCTATGTCGCATCCAGTGTGAGTACGCCTTCGCGGGCCGCATTAATGACCGGTTGCTATCCGCGAAGGATTTCAATGCATGTAAATGCAGACCCTTCTCCTCTTATGTCAAGAGGCAGGCAAGTATTATTCCCTGTCTCGCATAAAGGGTTGAACCCGTCGGAGATTACAATTGCAGAGTTACTGAAAGAACAGGGTTATACTACAGCATGTATAGGTAAATGGCATCTGGGCGACCAGTTGCCATTCCTCCCTACCCGGCAAGGATTCGATTATTATTATGGAATTCCTTATAGCAATGATATGGATAGAGCCTATTGTCCTTTGCCATTGATGGAAAACGAAGAGGTGATTGTTGCTCCGGTCGGGCAGGATTCGTTAACATACCGGTATACAACAAAAGCAATAGATTTTATAAAGAAGAATAATAAAAAACCGTTCTTCCTGTATCTTCCGCATAATATGACCCATGATCCGTTGGATGCTTCACCTGCTTTTAAAGGTAAATCCAAAAACGGCATATATGGTGATGCAACAGAAGAACTGGATTGGTCGATGGGAGAGCTATTCAGAACACTGAAAGAAGAAGGTCTGGATCATAATACATTGGTTATATTCACTACGGATAACGGAGCCGAACCTCGCTTTGGGGGTACTAACCTTCCTCTGAAGGGACGGAAAGGCACTACATACGAAGGAGGATTCAGAGTTCCCTGTATTATCCGGTGGCCGGGACAAATAACTGCCGGACAAATCAATGATGAAGTAGTAACCTCTATGGATATCTTACCGACTTTGGCTCAGTACTGTGGTTTCCGCGTTCCTGATGACCGTATAATAGACGGACATAATATAGCGGGGATGCTGGAAACCGGAGAAATAAAATCACCAACCGAAGTGTTCTATTATTACCAGAAACAACAACTTCAGGCAGTAAGATGGGGGAAATGGAAATACCATATTCCGTTAGAACAGCGTATTATCGGCCCTCATCTACCTGATACGGAACCGGGAGAAGAATTATTATATAATTTAGACGAGGATATAGCCGAATCTAATAATTTAGTAGCCGGATATCCGGATGTTGTGGCTCATATAAAACAACTCATCCGCGAGGTGAGAAATGATATGGGTGATTGGGAATATGAAGGGCAGAATATACGTCCTGCCGGCGTGATAGACGAGCCGTTTCCCCGATTATTGAAATAAAATCTTTTATCATATGAAAACATTAAAAACATTATCAGTAGTTTCAGCGGCTTTACTATCCAATATGGGATATACACAAGCTGCCGGCAATGCAAATTCAAAGCCTAATTTTGTCGTTATTTTTTGTGACGATTTAGGATATGGCGATATAGGCTGTTATGGTAATCCGACCATTCTTACGCCTAATATCGACCGGATGGCATGTGAAGGGCTAAAAATGAATCAGTTCTATGTCGGAGTAGCCATATCTACCCCCAGCCGGAGCTCTTTATTAACGGGCCGGCTGCCGGTACGTAACGGAATGTATGGTGATAAAGCAGGTGTACTTTTCCCGAATTCCAAAGCCGGATTAGGACAAGATGAAGTAACTATCGCTAAGGTATTAAAAGAAAACGGCTATGCCACAGGTTGTGTGGGAAAGTGGCATCTGGGTGCATTCTCACCCTATCTTCCTACCGACCACGGCTTTGATACATACTTTGGTATTCCCTACTCCAATGATATGAGCCCGGTACAAAATAAAGGACGACATGCCGCAAAGTTCCCGCCTACACCTTTGATACTGGATGGTAAACAAATTGAATCGGAACCCGACCAGGGTGAATTGACCCGCCGGTATACAGAAAAGGCCACTGATTTTATAAAGCAACATAAAGACGAACCGTTTTTCCTTTATTTCGCGCATACGTTTCCGCATATTCCCTTATATACGAATGCCCGCTTTGAGGGAACGAGTAAACGGGGTTTATATGGTGATGTAGTACAAGAGATAGACTGGAGCGTGGGTGAAGTATTGAAAGCCTTACAACAAAACGGATTAGAAGAAAATACGCTGGTAATCTTTACAAGCGATAACGGACCGTGGTTGACGGAATTAGAAAACGGAGGTTCTGCCGGACCTTTGAAAGACGGTAAAGGAACCTGGTGGGAAGGCGGTTTCCGTGTACCTGCTATTTTCCGTATGCCCGGTAAAATTACACCGGCAATTAATGATGATATAATGGCAAGTATGGACTTATTCCCTACATTTCTTACCATGGCAGGGATACCGCTCCCCAAAGATATAACATTAGACGGAGTGAATCAATTACCGATGTTGATGGAAGAAAAGTCTTCCGCCCGTGACGAAATTTTCTATTGGTGGGGAAGTGAACTGATGGCTGTACGTAAAGGATCATGGAAATATTACTTTAAAACAATTCAGGACCAATATCTTCGTACGGTAAAAATTGAAACTCCTGCCAAACCTTTATTATATAATGTTGAAACGGACATTTCGGAAAAATTCAACAAAGCAACAGATCATCCTGAAATTGTACGGCAATTGATTCAGGTAGCCGAAAACCATAAGAAAGGTATGGTGATAAAACCATCTGTTTGCGATTTAATCAGCTTTGAATAAGGATGAAGAAACAATTAATATCATTAGGTAGTTGCCTGGCGCTGGCTCCTTTGGCAGTACAGGCGGCAACAGCCGATAAACCGAATATCGTACTTATATTAGTAGACGATTTAGGGTATGGGGATTTGTCATGTCAGGGAGTGGCGAAGGATATAAAAACACCTCATATTGATAAGCTGCTTAACCTGGGAATCCGTTGTACAAACTTCCATGCCAATTGTCCGGTATCATCCCCCAGCAGAGCCTCTTTATTGACCGGACGGTTTCCCGATCTGGTTGGAGTGCCGGGCGTTATCCGTACACACAAAGAAGACAGTTGGGGGTATCTTTCACAGGAAGCGGTATTATTGCCTCAAATGCTGAAACAAAAAGAATATCATTCGGCCATAATCGGCAAATGGCATTTGGGTTTACATTCGCCCAATACGCCACGTGAAAGAGGCTTCGATTATTTCAAAGGCTTCTTAGGAGATATGATGGACGATTATTATAATCATCGGCGTTTCAATAATAATTATATGCGTCTTAACGATGACATTATCGACCCTGAAGGACACGCGACAGAGTTATTTACCAACTGGGCGATAGATTACATATCGGATAGAAAGAATGAAACCGATCCGTTTTTTCTATATCTTGCTTATAATGCCCCTCATACGCCCATTCAGCCGCCTGCGGAATGGGTAGAGAAAGTAAAGAAGAGACAAGCGGGAATAAATGATAAAAGAGCAAAGCTTGTAGCATTAATCGAACATTTGGACGACAATATCGGACGTGTTTATAAAGCGCTTGAATCAGCCGGTCAATTAGAAAATACCTTGATAATATTTGCTTCCGATAATGGAGGACAGGCAGACGCCGGAGCGAATAATATGCCCCACCGTGGAGCAAAAGAAGATATGTATGAAGGCGGAATATGTGTACCGGGAGGATTCTATTGGAAAGGTAAGATACAACCTGCCGTCAGTGGTAATTTTGTTATGCTGTCGGATATTTTCCCTACACTATGTGATATGCTGAATATACCGGTACATCATGAAATAGACGGAATAAGTATCCTTCCGTTGATTCAGGGGAAAAAACAAATAACCGACGACCGTATGGTATACTGGGTACGGCGGGAGGGAAATTTCCGTTATGGTGGACAGGTTTATTATGCAGCAAGATACAAAGACTACAAACTCATGCATAATAGCCCCTGGGAACCCTTACAGTTTTTTAACCTGGAAGAAGACCCTGCCGAACAAAACCACATAAACAACCGTTCGGATGAATCGTATAAAAATCTGTTCAAAGGATTAATGGAGCATATTCGCTTATCAGGTATGGTACCGTGGCAATCGAAAGAATTTAAGTAATATAGTAAATCACGTACATGACCTTTAAAAGTTATGTACGTGATTAATTAAAAGGTGAGTGAATATTATTTGTTAATATCCGGTATTCTGTTGGATCGTATTATTTACAGATAAATCTATGACTGCCTGGGGAATAGGAAAATATTCATGTATTCCCTTTTTGAAATAGGCATTTTGTAAATGCGAACGGAAACTTTTTTCTTTTTCGAGGTAACCATTTATGGTTTCAGCAGCAATTCCCCAACGCACAAGATCAAAAAAGCGTTGTCCTTCAAACGCAAACTCCAGCCGGCGTTCTATACGAAGTGCATCAATAGCATCTTCCTTAGATTTAAATGCGGAATACAATCCCGTACGGTAATTTGCTGCTTCATCGGACCCGTCTGCCGTTTTTACACTATTGGTACTGGCTGCCCTTTCCCTGACTTTATTTATATATTCAAGAGCTACGGATAATTTCCCTTGTTCGGCTGCAGCTTCGGCTTTCCAAAGTAATACATCCGGATATCTGATTATATAGAAATTAAGCGCATTAACATACGGCCAAATGGATAAATAATAACTGGAGTTCATGGATACCATCCGTTTTTTAGAGCTGTAAGGTCCATAAACGGTCGACTCCCGTGGAGTCCAGTCGTATATCTGCATATCAAGAAACATAATACCGGGACGGGCTATCGTGTGGTCTAACCGCTTATCGACATAATCGTTATCCGCAACATCCTTACCGTTAATAAGAGGTAAACCCGTTTCATCGGTTTTATAAGCGTTCACAAGATTTTGAGTAGGACGTAGAAAGCCATAATTGGGATACGGACCTCCGGGAGGAAGCAGTCGGTCTCCCGGATTGCCGTTGTAGTTGTTTGGTGATCCGTCATTTATCGATGCCTGTACTGAAAATATAATCTCTTCACTGTTATCGTTTTCCGGCAGAAAAACATCTCTGAAATCCGGTAGCATAGCATATTTACCGGAATTAATTACTTCATCGGCAGCTGCTTCACATTCCGACCATTTACCCTGGTATAAATAAACTTTAGCCATATATGCCCGTGCGGTCATTTTACATGGACGTGCCACATCCTCCTGGGTATCGGGTAAAGCCGTATAGGCCGATTGGAAATCGGCAAGTATCTTATTCCACAACTCATCGGAAGAATATTCCGTGTTCGATAGGGTAGCATACGTGCCAATGTCGGTGATAGTTTCATCCACATAAACTATTTTATTGAAAATGATTTTCAGGGTGAAATAATAATGTCCCCGCAGGAATTTCATTTCGGCAATGCGGATGTCTTTTTTATCCAGTTCACTATCTTGCAATAGCCTTATCGCCTCATTGCATCGTTTTACACCTTCGTATAAAGCAAGCCATTTCCTGTTGAAATCCTGAATGGAAGGATCGGTGTTAAATATTTCCATCAGGTGGACCGGGTTCTGGTCGCCTGTACCGCCGCCGCCTTTATATGCATCGTCCGACACGACATCGCCGAACTGCCAGTTCGAACATCCGGAGTTTAATCCGCTACTGGCATCATCCATTTGTCCGTCCAGGATAGAGTAGGCGGATATAATAACTCCTTCAATATTATTTATATCTTTTGCTTGTTCCTGCGTTAGTTCTCCCACAGGTGTTTCCGTCAGGAAATCAGTACAGGAAAGAAATGAAATGAAAGTGGCTATGGATATGATTATCTTTTTCATCTGTATGATATATTATTTAAATTAGAAATTAACATTCATCCCTATCGTAAAGGTACGGGGTAAAGGATATATACCACGGTCTACACCCATATCTAAATTGCGGTAATCGCTTGAATAGCTTTGTAGTCCGACTTCCGGATCTATACCGTCGTATCCTGTGATAGTAAACAGGTTGGTAGCCTGTAAATAAAAATAAAGAGAATGAAACTTTACCTTTGAAAGTACGGATTGTGGAACGGAATAACCTATCTTGATATTTTTCAGGCGCACAAAGGAGGCGTTCTGTACAAAATAAGAAGAAGGCCGGATATTGTTATTCGGATCGTCCATACTGACGCGGGGTACATCTGCGTTTATATTGGAAACAGACCATGAATCCAGTACGCGCCCGTTTTTATTATATTGGGATTGGTTGAAGAAATCACCCACATAACGTGTAAGGTCATAAACTTCATTGCCGAATATTCCCTGGAAAAACATGCTCATATCAAAATTGCGGTAATGTAAACCTATGGTAAGCCCGGTTGTAAAATCAGGCAAAGGGTTCCCTATGTAATCACGGTCCGCCGCATCGATTACACCGTCGTTGTTGATGTCCATAAATCGAATATCCCCTGCTTTTGCATTTGGTTGTAGTAACTCTCCCTTACTGTTGGTGTAATTCCTGACTTCTTCATCACTCTTGAAAATGCCGTTTTCTTTATATCCGTAAAAAGAACCGATCGGTTGGCCTACTGCGGAACGTGACACTTCCTGGTCAAAATTCAATGAGTGTATAACACTTGTCGGCAGACCGATATATTCTATATCTCCATTAAGTTCCGTCATTTTGTTTTTTATCGCCGATACGTTAAGTGCTACGTCGAAACCAAGGTTTTTATTCAACTCTTTCCGGTAACTGATTTCCATTTCCACACCTGAATTTTTCATTTTACCTACGTTATCCCACACCGTTTGATTTGTTCCTCCGATTGTACCGATGAGGGGTCTTTCCCAAAGCAGGTCTTTCGTCTCTTTATTGAAATAATCCAATACGACTTGCAGGTTATCATCAAGAAAACCAAGATCCAGACCGATATTTGTCTGCGTTGTAGTTTCCCATTTAAGATCAGGATTCCCGTTTCTGGTTTGTGTATATCCTGTGCTGACAGAATTCTGGCTCCCGTCGATAGGATAATTAGAATGATTCGGATTACTGGCATACGAATCGATAGTAGAATAAGCCGGTATATCCGAATTACCGTTTTGTCCCCAGCCTACTCTTAATTTTAAATTACTGATCGCATCTATAGCATAAAAGGGCTCGCTGCTTATGCGCCATCCGGCCGAAGCGGCGGGAAAATTACCCCATTTGTTTTTTCCTAATTTTGACGACCCGTCCCGACGGATTGTAAAGGCAAACAAGTACCTGCTATTAAAAGAATAATCCAACTTACCGAAATATGAAAACATCTTTGAGTTTAGCGCCGAGCCTGTATTTTTTTGCGAACCGCTCTCACCGGCATCAAGGTAATGGAAGTTATCATCATCGGAAGCAAAACCTTCGCGGGAAGCCGTGAACCATTCACTATCATTGCTGGTGGTTTCAATTCCGGCAAGTAAACTGATGGTATGCTTATCAACACGCTTCATATAATTGATCGTATTTGTAAATACCCAATTGAAATACCTGTAGTTTGTCATTCCTAATGTACTCAGTGGCTGTTGTGTGTTCATCTCGATATATTTAGCGCGGAAACTCCGTTTGTACTGATTGCGGTAATCGGCGCCGAAATTGCTTTTTAATACCAAATCCTGAACCGGATTGATTTCTACATAGATATTTCCGAACATACGGGAGTTTTTATCCTTATTATCCTTGTTACGGTATAATGACCCTACAGGATTAGCGATATCAGTAAAAGGATTACTTCCGAAATTTCCGTCTAAATCGTAAACGGGCGTTATGGGCGACATTTTATAAGCATTATACAGCATTCCTCCCAGTGCGGCATTATTGGTAACAGTAGTACCCCACGAATGCGATAAAGATAAATTTTCTCCAACCTTAACAATTCCGTTAAAAAGATTATAGTCAGAATTAAATCGTCCCGACAACCGTTCAAAACCGGTATATTTCATTAGCCCTTCCTGGTTGAAATAGGAAATGGAGAATAACTGGCTGTTTACTTTATCCGCTTTAGCAAAAGACAAATTATACGATTGGACTATCGCATCCTGCATAATAGCATCCACCCAATCGGTATCGGCAGACGGCACCCGCTCTTTATCATCTATATACTGTGGTATAACAGGTGTGGAACCTGAACCGTAAATATCATTGGCAGGCGTTTTACCATCATTAATATGAGCTTCCCATAATTTATTCCCATATTCGGCAGTATTAAGCATCGTCGTTTTTTTAGCCGGCGATTGAATTCCGAAGTATGTATCGAGGTTGATCTGGAGTCCTCCTTCTTTTCCTTTTTTCGTGCTGATTATAACTACTCCGTTTGCCGCCCGCGCTCCATATATGGAGGCTGATGATGCATCTTTCAATACCTGCATGCTCTCTATATCGTTCGGGTTAAGGAAATTAATTCCACCTTCTACCGGAACACCGTCGATAATATAAAGCGGGTCATTATTTCGTATGGTACTGAAACCACGTACCCGAACGGCAACTCCACCGCCCGGCATATTGTCGGGAATAACGTTAACTCCGGATAATTTCCCCTGCATCAGTTGGTCGACACTTGAAACCGGTGTGCTCGTCATATCCGAAACCTGAAGAATGGAAACGGCTCCTGTCAAATCTTTCTTCCTTTGTACACTGTATCCTACAACAACCACCTCATCAAGTCCTAAAGAAGCCGGTTTAAGGTGGATGGACAGTAAGCCCTGGCCGGCATAAGATATTTCTTCCGTATGGTAACCGATATACGAGACTACTATAAGATTGTTCGAATTTTGCAGGAGAAGAGAAAACTCTCCGTTTAGATCGGTAGTAGTCCCGTTAGTTGTACCTTTCTCAAACACATTCACACCAATAACAGGTTCGCCGGATTCATCATAAATGGTACCTTTAACCTGCAAATTTTGTTGATTAACAGAAAGAGCTGCTTTTGGCGTATCAACAACAGCCACAGCATTTCCTGGTTCTATACAAAGTCCGCATAATAACAGGAAAGCTGTGGAAAGGAGTAATTTTTTTCTTTTCATAAATAATTAATAGAGTTGTAGTTTATATTTGGTCTTTTACAGAAATCTGTATTATTGATTGACACGCCAAAAATATATACGTAGGGTTTCGGTATTGTTACGTTATGGCTACATTATTCTTAATCTTCTAAAAATCTAAAGAAATACAATAACTAAACTACCTGACAGTTACTGAATTTGAAAATATGCTTATGAATTTGAATTTTCCTGCGCAGGAAAATTTTCATGCCTGCTGAATAAAATATTTTTTTGTGAGCATATAATTAAATGCTTTTTTGGGAAAAATACAATAAGGTATACCAGGAAAATAGGGAAACAAAGATTGGTTTCTTTTTAGTTTTTTACATGTTGGATTCATTAATTTATACTATAGAATAGACTGACCCGATGTTTTTTCAACCTATAAAATCAGATGAGATTAGTCCGTTCATGATAGCATAGAAAGTTAAACCCGATACTGTTTTTATACCTAATTTTGCCGTGATGTTCTTACGATGGGAGAGCACAGTGTTTAAGCTTATATTAAGCTGGTCGGCAATGTCTTTATTGGTTAATCCTTTTACGATAAGCTGGAGTACCTCGATTTCACGATTGGAAAGTTCTTTACTTTTCTCTCCGGGATTATTATTTCCCTCAGAAGAGAATAATTGCTGTAAGTGTTCAATAATAATTTCTTTCGTAGCGTAAATACTTAGATTATTTATTCCATTTAGGAAACTTGAGGATGGGCTGTTATTTATCAATATAATTGTTTTGTTGCGGCGTGGCAGAAAATAATCAGCATTTAAAATAAAAATATCTGCCTGTGTAAAATAATAATCAAAATTTTCATCTTTTGATAAAGATAAATCCTCGAATGTAGTGAAATATACTATTTTAACAGGAGGGAAATAATCGGTTAACAGGCTTTGTAAACCGATATATTGTAGTGTATCTGTTAGTATAATCGCTATTCGCATTGTTCTGTTCGCCGTCTTATAAGGAAATTTTTTCCATAGCCGTTACCATAGGTACAAGTATCCGATAACGTATGCGGTTATGTTGTCTGATATCTTTTTCCAAACTGCTCAATGCAAAGATAACGGCATAACATAAATTCTCGTCGTAATCACCGGATAAATGTTTGACCATGATTCGTTTAAGATCTACCAATAATTCTTCTATAGTATCCTCGGTTTGTTTATGGGAATAGATGGAGAGTAAAATATCTTCATTTTTTTCCGATGATATATTATCGTTTATCTTTTCACTTAAAGATAGGCAATATGGAAACCATTTACTTTGATCATTTTCTATCCGTGCTATCAATTCTTCTTTGAATGAGGAAAAGAATTTACCAATTAATACAAGTGTTTGGTTACTTGGTGTACTCATTGTAATAAAAGAGGTCAGGTGTCGCTCAATATTTGGTAGCTGATAACGCTGATAGTGAAGATTGGTTTTTGTCAGGTAATCAATAATCTGTGATGTATGGAACGTTTGAAGTTTTTTTTCAGGAAAATATTCTTCATTCAGAAAAGTGTTGATAACAGTAAGGAAAAAATCCGGATCTAAATTGTGTTTCTCACAAATTTCTTTAACCGATTTATCGCCTAATCCTAAACGAATTCCAAACCGGTTAATAACAGGAATGAGTGAAGGGTGTTCTTCCACCACTTCACTCATTTGCATTGCGCAATATACTAATGCCATATTATGCTTCTCGCCATTGTTTACGTAAAAGTTCTACAGCTGCAGGTACAACAACTTGTCTATCACCCTGACATCCGCATTCAAAACTTACATATTTATTATAACCCAGCATTTTTAAAGCTTTGAATCCTACTATGTAATTATCGGCATTGCCATCTTCACCCGGCATACTCCGACGTTTGCGACTGGCTACATGTACGTGTTGCAGATACTCTCCAGCAGAAAGGAATGCTCCCATGTCGCAGGTTTCTTCCCACGTCATATGCCAGAAATCCCCCATGCATTTTACGCCCGGATTATTAATATCACGGCAAATGGATGCCGCATCGGCAACCTGGCGCAGATAAAAGGCTTCTTTACGGTTAAGCGGTTCAAAAATAACAGTAGTGCCATGCTCTTTCGCAAAGTTACCCATTTCGTTAAACTGTTCGCATAAGAAATTCCGTGTTTCCTGCGTATGAGGCATTACAGGTACCTGTTGATTGAACGCCGGTACAATAATTACTCCTACGGATTCAAGCTCTCCGGCAGCAGCCATAATTTCTTTCATCGTATCCATACATTTCTTGCGGATTGTAGGATCTGTCGATAAAATAAATCCTTCAAAGCCAGCGCAGATAGCACTAACCTTAATGTTCCGCCCTTTTAGTGCATCTTTTATTTCGTTTACACGGCCTGCAAGGCCCCTGCCACCGGGTTCGAAGCCTACAACACCTAGCTTTTCGAAATAATCGAACTTTTCGTTCAGATTATTGCCGGGAGCAATGCCTTCCTGAAAGGATAATTTTAATTCGGCTTTACCATTGGCCGGAAAGGCTTTTGTGATTTCTGCTGATGTCGGTTCGAATGAGCGGGCTGCCATAGCAGACCCGCCCATTGTAGCCACAGCAGCGCCGGACAATGTTGTTCTTATAAAATTTCTTCTGTTAAACGTCATACAGATTTATTTTTTATCACGAGGTTTTCCCGGAACCGGAACGGTAAATCCGCTCATATCCATTCTACCCAGATTTAAATCTTTTGGTGTGTAATCGATAGGTGATGAAGTCATAGCATCCCATGTAACTTCTGCTCCTGTATAAGCTGATTCACGACCCATAATGGCTGCCATATTGGCAACTGCCGTTTCAGAAGCCTGGTCGATAGGTTTATTGGAACGGATATGGTTGATCCAGTTAACATGTTCTAATGTATAGGGATCCTGTTGTTTTGTATTTGCTTTTTCTGCCTCAAAATCATATCTCCATATTTCATTACCTGCCAGGTCTTTAATGTAAGCAACATTTCCCTGATTTGTATAAGATGATCCTTTTGTACCTTGTATAAACTCGCTTACATTGGTTGCAGTACCATCAATCTGACGGCACATGCTATGAAGGTGAATTCCATTTTCCATCACGAAGTCAACACTGAAATTGTCATATTGGTCACCTGTAATACGGCGTTGACGTGAACCGAATCCTACGGCGCTAACCGGTTTCAATCCGCTGAACCATGTGAATACATCGATATTATGAACATGCTGTTCAACAATATGGTCTCCTGATAACCATTTCCAGTTTACCCAGTCTTTGATCATCCATTCCGCATCGTTCCATCCTGCCTGACGCTCACGGAACCAAAGCATCGGTTGATTCCAGTATACTACACCACCGGTAATTTCTCCTATAGCTCCATCCATAATCCTTTTGTAGGTCTCGTTGTAGCTACGTTGATGATGACGTTGTGTTCCTGTAATTACACATAGATTTTTAGCCATAGCTTGTCTTGCAGTAGCCATAATGGTACGGTAGCCGACCGGATCCACGCAAATAGGTTTTTCAAGGAAAGAATGTTTTCCTTTTTCAGTTGCATATTGGAATTGGATCGGACGGAATACCGGAGGAGTAGCTATGATTACTACATCAACTCCACTATCAATCGCCTGTTTATATGCATCCAATCCAACAAAACGCATATTAGCAGGAATATCAATGTTTTTATCTGTTTTTAATTTGCTTGCCAAATCATCTACCCGTTCTTTAAAGGTATCGGCTAAGGCTGTAATCGTAACGCCATTTGCCGCATTGAGGAAATTGAATGCTGCACCTGAGCCACGACCTCCGCAACCAACAACAGCAGCTTTCAACTCTTTACCGTCTGATGCAAAGTCTACTAAATTAGGCATATAATAGGTTCCCGGCTCTTTCAATGCTTTTGTTGCACCTGCAGCTTGTCCACTGCCACTGCCACCACCGCATGATGATAAGACTGCCGCCGCACTCCCTGTTCCGATTGCGCCCACTGCTCCGGCCATCGCCGAACTTTTCAAAAATGACCTTCTACTGATACTGTTTTCTTTCTTCATGATATTATAATTAATATTGTGTGTTAATAATTATTTAGTTAGCTCCAATGGAATTATCCGGTTCGCAAACTACACGGAAACCAATTCCCCTTATATCCGAATACCACCAGATACTTTTGGGCTGCTGAGGATCTGTTTTTAACCATGCCTCGTGTTTGGTATAATCTCTTGCTGCCGAACGTACATCTGCCGCATCGGATGTATAATTTCCACCGCGTACAACATATTCTGTACCTTCTGTCGCAATAGGATCTATAACGCTTTCCCCGCCTTTACTATATGCCTCAGGATCGTACTTGTCGGCGCAATATTCCATAACATTCCCCAGCATATTTTTTAACCCAAAAGGATTAGGCTTGACCATGGAGGGTTCCTGGGTTTTATTTTTACTGTTTTTGCTATAAATGACATATGAACTGATGGTGTCGGTGTCGGCATCGAAAAACTTACGCCAGAAACCCTGGTCTGAGAATTTTTTCGGATCACCCGGGAAAAAGTAAGGCGTTTCCGTTCCGCCACGTGCAGCATATTCCCATTCGGCTTCTGTAGGCAAGCGATATTTCTTTCCGGTTTTCTTCGACAACCACTGGCAAAATGTTTCGGCAGCATAATGTGTCATTGTAATAGCAGGACGGTCACCCGAACCCCATCCCTGATCGGGGAAGCCGAAAGGAGGTGTAGGGCCTGAGATAGCATCCACGTTCGGATCGCTGTTATTGGCATATACCGTTTCCGGAGGAGTACGCCCTTCACTCATTGTATTCCCGTAAAACGCCCAGTATTGATCCCACGTAACTTCTACTTCAGCCATAAAGAACGGGCTTACCGTAACATTCCGTACAGGAGCTTCGTCCGGCTTATGAAAAGGTTCTTTTTCACTACTGCCCATTTTAAATGTTCCGCCCGGTATAGCGACCATTTTGAAAGATACGGGCGTACCCGGTATCTGTTCAATATAATCATTGAAACTTGTCACAATTGCAGGTGTCTTAAAGAAAAGACTTGTATCTGTTATTTCTGTACCGGCTGATAGTCCGGGTATGCCTGTTAATTGCCCATGGCTGTAATTGGGATTATAATGGCCGGCATCCAGGTGGCAACTGATGCATTGTAAATCCAGCTTTTTCTCATTTTCTTCGTAATACAAATGCGCTGTTATCCCATCTCCTGTAATTCCTTCGGGAAACAGGTTGTAATGACATTCTTTACAGGATTCGTTTGGTATGTATGTAACTGCATATTCGAGTTCAGACATTCTGTCCCAATCGAAATCAGCACTGTCTTTTGTCAGATATCCCCATACATCCCGCAACCCTAATTTTGCTTTCGCCGTATAATGGTCCCATGTATTCCTTTGCGGCGGAAGATGACAGGCTACACAGGAAGTCCGGGTACCGCTCCCGTTATTCATGTGCTTGGATAATTTCCAGCTTTCTTCTGCATGCGGATGTACATGACATATCATACATGACTCGTCTGTTGAAAAATAAACGGAAGTCAGATAGAGGCTGATAATAAAGCCTGCACCCAGAACTAAACCTAATAAGAGGAAGAAAGATTTCTTTTTAAAGAAACTCTTTTTTCCGGAAGGAGAGGAGTAGGGATTTGATTTTCTATTCGCCATTTCTCTTTGGATCAACTGTTTTTCGTATAGAATGAATTAGATTAAAAATCGGCAATAAAAGTAGCATAATCTTAAATAAAATAAAAGAAAAGATCATTCTATTTAACGAATAATGCTAAATGATTAAACATTTTTATTACTGCCATTTACCTTATTCGATCCACTTTTGCCATTTCTGTTTATCATTATAACCCGCTTCTACCATAGTTTCGATAAACTGCATACCTCTCACACCTTCATAAACATTAGGGAAGTCAAGCATTTTACCTGTCGGTTTTTCTCCGTTTTTAACCGTACGGAGCGTTGTGGCGAAATTCCTGTAAATATTTGCGAACGACTCTATGAAACCTTCCGGATGTCCTCCGGGTGTGCGTGTATTATATTTTGCTATATCACCGATATATCCATTATTACCCATGCGGATGATTTCTTTGGGTTTGTCAATCCATTTCAGATATAGACTGTTGGGTTCTTCCTGACGCCATTCTAATCCACCTTTTTCACCATACACCCTGATCCGGATATTATTTTCTTCTCCGGCTGCTATTTGGGTGCAGGTCAACACGCCGGTAACTCCTTTTTCATATTTTAAAAACGCTGCTCCGTCGTCGTCAATCGGACGACCCGGAGCGAAAGCTTTCAGGTCAGCACACATTTCCGTTACTTTTAACCCTGTAATATATTCACTCAGGTGCCATGCATGTGTGCCGATATCGCCAACAGCGCCCGCTTTACCGGAACGTTTTGGATCGGTTCTCCAACCGGCATTATTTCCTCCTTGTAATTCGATGCGTTCGGATAACCATCCTTGTGTATATTCAACAAATACACGTCGTAGTTTGCCGAACTCGCCTTTAGCCACCCGGTCTTTTGCTTCCTTAACGGCGGGATAACCGGTATACACATGCGTTAGCGCGAGTATCAATCCGGTTTCCTCCACTTTTTGTTGTAATAATTTTGCTTCTTCCAATGAAAAAGTCATCGGCTTATCAACCACTACATGAAAACCTCTTTCCAGTGCCATCATGGCTGGTTCGAAATGCCATTTATTCGGTGTAACTATAGTAACAAAATCCATTCGCTCACCTTCGGGGAGTGTTACTTCATGTTCGAACATTTCCTGATACGTTTTGTAAATGCGGTCTTCGGGTAAATAATATGAACGACCCGAACTCATTGATATATCCGGATTTACACTGAAACAACCACACACCAATTCGATTTGGTTATCCATAAAAGCGGCGCATCTGTGGATTGCACCGATAAAGGCATCGCTTCCTCCGCCTACCATTCCCATTCTAAGTTTTCTGTTTGTCATCCTCAGATATTTTAAGGTTATTGCTTATACAAGATTAAATTTATCTATTAATTAAATAAAGGCTGTGTTTTAAATTTTTGATGAGACAACACAGCCTTTAAATTATTGTTTCAAATATACATATTTATTTGACTATTATACATTATAACATTAAGTTATTGCAACCTGAAAACGTAAGAGTTTACATCCTTATTTGTTTTAAAAACAATTTGGTCACCACTCTCTCCATCAGCGCTGAATCCTAAATATCCTGCAAAACTACTCCATCCGGCGCAAGCGGATTCTCCATAAACAAGCCTGAACTCCGTATTGCTCGGATTAGTTACTCTTACAGAAACAGAGCTTTTCTTGGGTATATAGTATGCTGTATATAGAGTAGTTGCACCATTACAGCCCAAAACACAACTCCCATTGACTGTAACCACACCTTGAATATAATTTACCTGAGATATACCAGGCACTTCACATACTCCTATCTCATAACATATCGGAGTTTCAGTTTCTCCGAGCTTTTCAGCCATGGCAAAATTTGCACAAAGAAGGAAAAAGCAAAACATTAATAATTTATTTCCCATGATACATAATAATTAATAGTTAAACATAAATTAATTAGATATTGCAATATCTGACTGTCAAGATAACATTACATTTAATAAACTTGAATATTTATATCATTAATTCATTCCCGGATTCTGAACTAAATTTGGATTCCGGTTAATCTCGTCTCGTTTAATAGGAGCAAAGTACATTTTATTATCCCATCTACGATCCTCTCTGAATTTGAGGCTTCTTACAATGAAAGTATAATCATACTTATCTTCATTATGTATGTAAGGTCTATTTTGTGTAGCACCTGGTTTCAATCTTCCGTATATTAGAATACCTGTTAATTCCTTACTGTTGGTTTCAGGAGCAATCATCCACCTTCTAACATCGAAATAACGGGATTGCTCGAAAGCTAATTCGGCACGGCGTTCTCTGCGGAGGAATTCCCGCATATCCGTTTGGCTAAATGCTTTACCCCTTAGTGTTAGTGTTGTCTTAGTATCTGGTAATCCTATTCGATGCCGAAGCGCATCCAGATAAGTAGCCGCTTCTTCTAATTCACCTAATTCAATACAAGCTTCAGCTACAATCAGATACATTTCAGCCAAACGAATGTAAGTCCAAGGAACGTCTTGCCCGTAGTTTTGTCCGTCAACTGATGTATCAACAAGTTTTTTCTCATAATAACCCGTATATGATCCGTTCCAGTCTTCGACTGGTCCTTGGCGCGTATCTACTCCATTAATTCCTTTGAATTTTATTTCTGTATTATCAGGTAAAGTTAATGTTACCTCACTGTCTACATCCGAAAGCTCATAATATCCGCATTGTAATTGTCCAAGGGGAGTTGGATCAAATGAAACTGATTGATTGGGACGGGGACGGCCCCAAGCACTTCCGTCATAACCAATAGTCGCATAGAAACGTGGTTCACGTCCTTCATATGGACTTTCTTTTAAAGTTTGTCCTACCTCATTGAAAGGTTCAGGAAGGGTACCATCTTCATTTTCAAAAAACTGAACTAAATCATGAGTAGGAGTGTTTCCTGACCAATTACTATATCCATTCGGTCCGTGTTGACATACCAAATTGTTTTTTCGACCTTTTACAATGAATTGTTTAGTGAAGATTTTTTCACTATTGTCTTTATCTAAAATAATCCGCCTGAAATTTTCAGCCGTTTCTGCAACTGATCCTGCATTACAATCAATTAATGCATAAATACCACTATTGATTACAGATTTAGCAGTTTCCTTTGCCTGTTGGTAGAGTGCATTCCGGTCGCCATCATACTGATTTAAGCTTAGCGTGTTAACAGTTCTGTCGGCGAACAACGGACTTGCAATATGTAACATCATTCTGGCTTTTAATGCTGTTGCCATCCCTTTTGTTGCCCGTCCCAGATTTTTAGCATCTACTGTTTCAGGAAGTAACTGGATTGCTTCATCACAATCGCTTATAATAAATTCAAGACATTCTTTAACTGAACTTCTGGGAACTTTCATCGCTTCATTATCATCCAGTTCGAAGGGTTGTTTAACAATAGGTACACCCCCAAAACCTCTGACAAGTTCCGCATACATATATGCACGTAGAAAATACGCTTCGCCTTTCATTACATCGAGGTCGTACCCCCCTAACGGTGGGACATCATCAATTTTTGACAAGAAGATATTAGCGTATCGAATTCCCTTGTATCTGGAAGACCACCGGAATGAATTATTATCATCCCTGTCATACCACTGTAAATCACTTTCGGATATGTTCGCTTCATTAACAGCATTTTGTCCGTAGGTATGTGTGAAGTAAACATCGTCAGTCAACCCGTCAAGGTTATGTTCTGTTGCCCCATGTTGTACGGAATTGTATATGTTTGTCAAGAATGCGTTAGTTAACCCGGCATCATTGAATATATCTTCTTCCAAATATTCGTCTTTAGGCTCCAGATCTAAAAAATCAGAACAGGAATATAATAGAGTGCTACTTCCTAAAATGATTGTTATCAGTATATTCTTTATATTGGTTTTCATATTTATCGTAATTAGAATGTTAAAGAAACTCCAAAGTTAAACACACGTCGTTGAGGATAATCTGCTAAATCTTTGTTGTCCTTTTCCGGATCGGCTACTTTCAACTTGTCAATAGTGAAGATATTACTAGCATTGGCAAAAATGCGGAAATTTGAAATGCCTGCATTGTGAAGTGCGGGAAAGTCGAAGTTATATCCAATTTCCATATTTTTTAACCGGAGATAATCCGCAGAACGTAACCAATAGGTATTCCTGTTGCTGATCCAATACTGGTTTTCACGTTCGTAAACACGTGGGTGACTACCATTTGGGTTTTCGGGTGTCCAACGTTTGTCGTAAAAATCTTTCAAAAAATTACCTACAGTACCCGACCATGTCTGGATATAGGCTTCAGCTCCTGTTGCACCTTGGAAAAGCATAGTTAAGTCCCAGTTATTCCAACGTAAACCTAAGTTTAATCCTCCAACAAAACGAGGTTCGGCTGTTTTTTCACTTCGTACTCTGTCATCTGCATCAATTTTTCCGTCGTTGTTTATATCTTTGAAACGAATATCTCCCGGTTGGGCGCCACTCCAATGCGGATAGGCATTCACTTCTGCTTCATCTTTGAACACTCCATCGGCTACATAATAGAGGTTATCACTATCTGTATTTCTTCCTACCGGCCGTCCTGTCGACTTTTGCCATTCCGGAATACCGGGTGTTTCATCCCAAAATAGTATTTTATTTTTTGCGTATGTCATGTTAAAAGAAACATCATACTCAACTTTTCCGATTTTATCATTCCATGATATTAGTGATTCAACTCCCCGGTTTGCTAACTCTCCTAAATTTTCACGGGGTAGAGTGATCCCTGAAATTTCTGGTAAAGATGCATTTCTCGAAATCAACATTTTAGTTCTTTTGTGATAAAAGACATCGGATTCCCAACTTAGGCGATTGTTAAAAAACTTAAAGTCGAGTCCTACATTATAGGTGGTTCCAACTTCCCATGTAATATTAGGATTTGGTGTACGCGCTTGTAAAAGCATAGGATTTTCACTATTGCCGAATATATAATAATATGTTTCTGTACGTTCATTATTTTTATTCAGCCAATAAGAATTCAGATACTGTATACTTCTGTCATACTCATGCCTTACATCTAATAAAGCGTCATTACCGGTTTGGGAAATAGATCCTCTTAACTTGAAATAATCAATAAATCTGATGTTTTCTTTCCAAAAAGTTTCTTCTGATGCACGCCAGGCTGCGGATACACCCGGAAAATATCCATATCGTTTATTTTTGGGAAAACGATAAGAACCGTCAATACGTAATACAAATTCCACGAGGTATTTTTCCAGATAATTATAAGATACACGTCCAAAATAATTTAATCGTCTTTCCTGCCAGGCATTTCCTTCGTTTGATAGTTCTTCCATACCCCCTAGATCCATAATATCCAGTTTGTCTGATAGAAAATATTTTCGGAAAGCTTTCAGAAAATCCTGTCCTTTATCCTCAGCTTCCATCCCAAAGGTACCCCCAACCGTATGATCACCAAATGTGCGATTATAATTCACAATTGCACTTAATAACCATTGAGTTAGGTCTTTATGCTCTTCCGTTAATTCAGGGGTATCATATCCCTTTTTTGCAGGCGTTAAACCTTCGCTATTTTTTGTGACACCATCCCAGGAATACAAATAGAACGGTTTATTAAATTTCTTTCTAAGTGAAAACATTTTATCATAAGAGGCGCTTCCTGTTAGTGATAAACCCTCTACCCATGGAATAGCAACGTTTACTTTTAATGTATTTTGGATATAGTAATCTTTTCGTCTGTCATGCCCAGTAGCATCTGTACCGGTTACAACGGGATTATCTCCATATTCAATATCTGGTCCGGGTTCTCCTGTCGGCCAGAAAGCGATCATAGTTGGTTTGCTCCGACGGAATGCAGAAAAGATAGATCCTGCACTCTTAGTAGGATACTGACGGTTTTCGAGACGCATTATATTGCCGTAAGATACATCAATGTATTTACTTACTTTTGCATCTATATTGGTTCTTATACTGAATTGATCGTATCGGTTAGCGCTCCGTTTGTATAGGCCGTCTTCGCCATTAGCTGCCAGATTTACGTAAAATTTGAATTTGTCAGACCCTCCACTTACTCCAATGTCATGACGATATAAAGGAGCCGCATTTTTTAGCCCGACATCATACCAGTTAGTATTTGGATGTCCCCATGGGTCTGAACCGTCGAGGAACATTTGCAGATCTTCATCAGTATATGGCTTTGCAGATGGACTAATTTCATTCAATAAGGTAGCATACTCATAGGCATTAGCCATTTCAGGAAGACGGACAGCCTGCGAAAATCCCATATTACCTGTATAAGAAATAGTTGGTTTTCCTTCTTTTCCCCGTTTAGTGGTAACGAGAATAACACCATTAGCCGCCCGTGAACCGTAAATTGCAGCAGCAGCATCCTTCAATACGGACATACTTTCGATTTCATTCGGGTTTAACCGGTCTAACCCGCCTTCGCGTCCTGGTACTCCATCAATAACAATCAGCGGATCTTTACTTCCCAAAGAGTTTGTTCCACGAATACGTATTGTGGTTCCTCCCCCGCCCGGTTCTTCGCCGCGATTAAACCCGATAACACCAGGCATGCGCCCTACCATGGCGTTGGTTAAATTGGTAGTTGGAGATGCTTTCAATTCTTCGCCTGTTACACTGGCTACAGCTCCGGTAACCGTTACCTTTTTCTGTACTCCATATCCAACGACTACAACTTCATCTAATCTTTGTGTGTCATCTCTAAGCGTAACATTAATAGTGGTTTGAGATCCTACTGTTATTTCCTGTGTCATATATCCGATAAATGAAAATACTAAAACAGAGTTGGAATTTGGAACCTGAAGAGAAAATTTACCATCCAAATCTGTTATCGTACCAATAGTGGTTCCTTTTACAGTTACATTTACACCGATCAGGGTTTCACCGGTTGCATCGACGACGGTACCGTTTACAGTAATGTTCTGTGCAAATACGGTGTTCGTACATAATAATAAGAATAATAAGGTAAACAAGTGTTTGATGCGATTACGCATTCCACTTTCTTTCATGCATTTGTTTAATGAAGATTTTCTCATATTTCTTCGTTTAATAATTGAATAAGGTTAAACAATGTGGATTTTATCCATTTAAGGCAGAATGTTCATTTTTTAAGTTATTTCATAGGCATTATGATTTAATTGTACATGTCGTATGTTATGGAATATTAAAATACTGCAAAATTGATATTTGTTTGTGGAGTGATTTTTTTTGTTTGCTTGTTCATAATTATTGCATGCGAATATTGTATTGATTAGGCTAACTATCAGTATAATAGCATCTTGAGTTTGATTTGTGATTATGTGTTTTAAATACAACCTCGAAGGCAAAGTTATTTGATTTTATTATATAAACAAATTTTAATTAGTCTTTTTTTAAGAAAACAGCGCTTTTTTTAATACAACAGAAAAACAGCATAAATAGATTGGTTTAAAATGTTAATGTTTTCATAGCTAAAGATAGTTTATAATTTGTTTCCCGTTATTATATCTTCCCTTATGTGTCTCATTATAATACATTTTTTAAATTGCGGAATAGGGTTAAGTTGTTAAAATGATGAGATAATATATTGTTTTGTTTATCAATATCGTAGTACATTTAATTTCCACTGGTTTATTTGATATAAGAGCTAATGTCAACTACTACTTTTTTGCTGTTTGTAACTCAGCGGTTATATAACGGAGTGTCAAAAT
The DNA here is from genome assembly GCA_002381645.1 of Bacteroidales bacterium UBA4116. Classification (GTDB taxonomy): domain Bacteria; phylum Bacteroidota; class Bacteroidia; order Bacteroidales; family Tannerellaceae; genus DFXE01. The sequence goes on along the minus strand of DFXE01000008.1, from coordinate 1,043 downwards.
GTAAATAAACCATATACATCCGTGCAGTATTTGGAAGCTGTCTCAACTTACTTGACAAGTTCGAGTATATAGGGGAAGTGAATGGTTGCAAAATGATATCCATAAGGAGTTGAAAGTTGCGAATGGATAGCCTTTCTGTTTTTTCTGTCTGATTGTCTTGATTATGGTTATTGGATACTCGTTTTTACAACTTGAAATCGTTTAAACAGAAAGGAGATTTTAGATTTATTAGGGCCAAAATTATTTGAGGCTTATAAAGATATTTACCAAAATTGATAAACCGATTATCCGTTTTTTAAATTAAAAACAGAAATTCAACTAAATGAAATACTAAAATCAACTGAATGAAAGGTGGTAAACATGAAGAAAAACTGTGTATATCATTTGGATGAATTGGCAAAATATGCTGTTTCAGAACTTAAAATACCTTTATTTACACTACGAAATACATAATTTTCATTTTTAACGGGTCAGATAAAAAGCTTGTTTTTTTAATAGTGTCACATGTTTTTTGTATATTGATGCAAATTGTCAATCTCACCTTAACTCTTACCGTCAGTGAAAGCATTCTCAACTACGCCACTCAGTTATGTATAATTCGTAGGAATTAAGCTGAAACTTTTGATACATTTATAAGTAGAATATTGCTTAAAACAATGGTTCGTAATGTTATGCAATTAATAAGCCAATAAAAACGAAATACTAAAAAAGCTTTTGTATTTAAATGTACTACGCATTTATATTATGTATATAAATAGTGGGGGCTATTTTGAGTATGCTTAGTTGATTTTCTTATTCATTTTGTTTTCTCAGATAGATATACGAATTAATAGACACAGGTCAGCTCCTTAATTATTTTTTGAGATCAATGTTGGGGTATGATCATTTCGTTAAGTCTTTATCATATGAATCAGTAAGATTATTTTGTTTACCCCGTTTATGTTCATTAGTATTGTTTTATGTTAACTAAGAATGAGAATGGTTCGATAATTATTGAATTGTTAATTGGTTGTTTGTCAGGTTGGTTTTATTTTTCGTTGCAT
>DFXE01000007.1 GCA_002381645.1 Bacteroidales bacterium UBA4116 | reverse complement strand
AACTGTGGCAGTGCTTTATCTGACTTAGCAGATCTTACATCGGATGAACATTCTGAAGATTTCTATCAAAGCGCTATCGAAAAGTACGAAAAATCGATTTCCCTAAAACCCGATAATCCGGAAGCTTATTGTAACTGGGGCAATGCTTTATATAAGTTAGCAGGTGTTACTTCTGATGGCCATCGCGAAGATTTCTATCAAAGCGCTATCGAAAAGTACGAAAAATCGATTTCGCTCAATCCCGATGACCCGGATGTTTATAATAACTGGGGCAGTGCTTTATCTGACTTAGCAGGTGTTACCTCTGATGGCCATCGTGAAGATTTATATAAAAGCGCGATTGAAAAGTACGAAAAATCAATTTCTTTAAACCCTCATTACCCGGGGGCTTATGATAATTTGGGGGTAGTCTTAATGAACTTAGCCCAACTGAAAGAAGGAGATGAAAAAGAACGCTTATTCCGGGAAGCGATTGAAAAATTTGAAAGGAATATAGAATACGGTGGTGGAGTATATAATCTCTCCTGCCTCTACGCCATAAAAAGGGATAAAGAACAAGCGTTGAAATATCTGGATATCGCATTAAAGAACAAAGAAATAACCACACAATACGTAAAAGAGGACGATGACTGGAAAGAATTTCTTACCGATAACGATTTTATGGAATTGATACGCAAGTATGAAGACGAACAGGAGAAAGGATCATCGTGAACGCTTCTCTTAAAAATGGTTAACCCAATTTGATTATTTCTTAATCAATATTAAAAACACGATTTTAAAAGTTTTGAAACCGGAGACTTTTCGTTTTGTAAAACCCCGGATTTCGAAACTGCAATACTTTGCAAAAAAACGAGAGTCTCAAAACGAAAAAGCGAACCGTTCGTTTTTTTGTAAGTTTCTCAAAATGAAAAAGTAAAGGCGCTGTTTTTTCACAGACGGATAAAACCGCAGATTTGGATATGACGTTTTATTTTCCTTTATTTATAAACGAAAATCTAAAATGCCATGAAAAAAATTGATTCAAACCTGACGCTGCTCCAACGTCTGAAAAACGCAGAACATTTCGACCTGATGGATGCCGTTCACGACGAAGTAAAGCAGCACAAAGACAGTATAGAAGGTATTTCCACCGTGTGGAATACTTTCTATGCCGCTTTTTTGAAAGAAGACGAGCTGTATAAAATAAGCCTCAAGCTCGAAGGAACCTCCGAAGTAAAAGCCGCCGACGAAAAAAGGGACGCCACCTTCCTTGAACTTAAACGCGAGATCGAATACAGGCAATACAGTAAAACAGAAGAAGAAAAAGCCGCCGCGGACAGGTTGAAACATGTTCTCAACAATTACAAGCAGGCCAACACGGCGGCGTATGCCGAGAATTCGGCGATGCTGACTAACCTTATTCAGGATTTAAGAGCTCCTGAATATACACAACCTGTCAGCAGACTTGGTTTGAGTGCTTTGGTCGACCGCCTTGAAGCAGAAAACAATGCGTTCAAGGCGGTTTACCGCGGGCGCTCCAAAGAAGACTACCTGCACAGGCAGGAATCATTATCCAATGCACGGGCCGTTACCGACAAGGCATTCCTCGCGCTCACGGACGCCCTCAATGCCATTTACCTGTCGAACGAACTCAGGGAAAAAGACGAAACCGTACGGCAAACGCTTGGTGGACTGATAGACGCCATCAACTCCTACCTGTTGCAAAGCGAAAAAGTGTATGCCCGCCGGGTGCCCAGCTATAAAACTACCAAAACCGGCGAAGAAGGCACCGAAGAAGGAACAGACCCTCCCGTACCGGGCGAAGTCCCGCGCTTCAGGATGAAAAACCCTGTCGTATCGGGCGACCCGCATCCCAACTTCGGCGATTCCGTCGGTAATAAATGGTCGGTAGAAGCCGAAGATCCCGAAGCGTTTTCCGCTGTAGTGTACCCCGATGCAGCGGGCGGTACCGTGTATTTTGACGGACAGGAAGAAGTGCCCGCTTTTCCGGTCGCCGGTTTCCTGACGGCCGACGACGGTGTGCAGGTCAACGGAATTATTATGGATCAGGCAGAAGGAGGCAGGAACTGGTACATCCGTCCGTTCAGGGGATCGCCTGCCAATCCGCCCCGTCTGATCGTAGACGGTGTAACCATTGCCATTCTCGAAGGCGTGGAATACCCCGACAATATGGGTATCGAATAATTTGTAAGGGTATAATAACGAATAATAAAGAAACTGAAAACGCGTTTTACTTCCATAAAATAATGTTTCTTTGCCGCGGGTAGCAAATTTACCGGACTTTTATGGAAGCTTTTACTACGGAAGAGTTTGAACAGAACTTCAAAGCGTTATACCGGCCTTTATGCCTCTTCGCGCTTCGTTTCACTAACTGTGCCGACGAAGCCGAAGACGTTGTCCAGCAGGCTTTTGCCGATGTATGGGACAAGCGGCATACTACCGGCCGCATCCTCAACCTCAAAGCCTACATGTTCCGCGCCGTGCGTAACCGCTCGATCACGATGCTCTCCAGCCGTCCTCCCGTAGAAGCAGCCGATTCGCTGCCCGACGTAGAAGACGGCTCGATAGACGAAAACATCCGCATCGCCGAGCGCGACGCCCGTTTGTGGGAAGCCATCGATAAATTGCCTCCCGAAAGAAAGAAAATATTTTTACTCTCGAAAAAAGAAGGGCTGAAATACCAGGAAATAGCAGATAAATTGAATCTGTCTGTCAAAACGGTTGAAAACCAGATCGGTAAAGCTCTTAAAACGCTTCGCCAGGCGGCGATCCGGATTTATTTGTTTTTTTTCGGGTAAAAAAATCAACCACCCGGTAGGGGTTTTTTTCAATCCTCTTGTCATAAGGGTAAATGTTTAATTTATCCATTTAAAAAAGCAGAGATGAAAAAGATTGCAGTATTGAGTTTGATGATGATGGCTTCATTTACGCTGAGCGCACAATGGTCGGTTACGCCCGAAGTTGGAATAACCGCTTTTAAACGGGGAGGGGCTACGCCTTATGTCAACTGGGGATCGTCGTACGACGACTGGCGCGCGGGGCTGAAACTGGGAGCCGCTGTGGAGTATGATTTTACAGAACGCTTTGCACTGAAGTCGGGATTATATTATGCGAACCGGGGATTCTCCGGAAGCAGGTTTATGTTATACACACCGGGATATTCCTCTTCTATCGAAGGAGAACCGGATTATATGTATTCGATGTCAAAGGTGAACCGCCATTTCCTGCAGGTTCCGTTGCAGGCAAAATTCTCGTGGAACGTAGGCGGCGATGTCCGCCTGAATGTGGCAGCCGGTCCATACGTAGCTTTATGCCTGGGTGAAAAGTCGGAATACGGTTTTTTCACTACGGACGGTACATATAAGATGTATTACCCCGAATATAACTACGGGCAACATTATTATAATGGTGGAGGAGGTTACAATGACCCATACGCCATTTCTTACCTCGGAGAAGGAAGTAATTACAACAGGTTCGACTGGGGTACGACCGTTTCGGTAGGCGCAGAATTTGGCAACTGGATTACCAATGTAGGTTACGATATATCCCTTGGAAAGGAATTCAGCCACGACGATGTAGACCCCAAATACCATACGTTGAGCCTTACCGTAGGATATAAATTCAAACTGGGAAAATAAAACACGAATGCAAAGGCAACACGACGATAAACAGGACGAACGCATCCGCTTCCTCGCCCGACATTACGAAGAAGGGAAGTTCGACGGCGCATGCGCATGGAAACAGTTCGCCGCAGGCAGGGGTATAAGCCGCCGCGTGCCGTTCCGCCGTTACCTGCTTGCCGTTGCGTCGGTTGCCGTGATCATAGCCTTTACAGGCACTCTATTTTACTGGAAAAACAATTCTCCGGAGTGGGTGATCCTGTCATCCGCTCCCGGTAAAACGATGGATGTGTACCTGCCCGACAGTTCGCTCGTCTCTTTGGCGGGGGGCGCCGAGATCAGGTACAATGCAAAAGACTATGGAAAAAAGGGGCGTGAAGTGAGGATGAAGAGTAAGGCCTTTTTTAAGGTGATGGAAGATAAAACGCGCCCCTTCTCCGTAAAAACTGAACTGGCGGAAGTAACCGTGCTTGGAACAAGTTTCCAGGTCGACGAAGGTCCAACTTCTGTAGATGTAACAGTCGCCACCGGAAAAGTCAGCATGACTGCCGGCGACGGCGAAGAAAAAAAGAATGTAATACTTACCGCCGGGATGTCGGCAAATTATTCTATGGAAACACAGCAAATTGAAGTGATAACAGAAGAGAAACTGAATTACCTGTCGTGGAAAACCGGACAGTTGCGTTTCGAAAATACACCGCTCGAAGAAGTGATCGAAGACCTGAGCGAATATTACCGCGTACCGGTCCGCAGCCGTATGATGATACGGGGAGAAAAACTGACGGCTACCTTCAACCACCTGCCGCTCGACCAGGTTATTTTAATTATCAACCAAACATTAGACGTACGCCTGGTAGCCGAAAAAAGTAACTGAGCCCGACAATGCCACGGACCCTTATACTAATACTCGGATGGATGATCCTTTTCGGACAGGTGCCTGCGCACGCACAGGTACACGAACCCGTTCCGGCGGTCACCATAGACCTGAAGCAGGTCGGAATAGAAGAAGTGTTCCTCGAGATGGAAAAACAGACGGGGCTGTTCTTCTCCTACGAATCGTCGCTTTTGGATGACATACCCAAAATCTCGTTCCGGGCAAACGACGAATCGCTGAGTTATTGCCTTCGGCGGTTGTTATCGCCCTATTCCATTATCTGGCGCATTACGGGAGGCAACATCATCCTTAAAAGAAAACCCCGGCAATATACCGTCAGCGGGTTTGTCCGCGATTCCGCATCGTACGAAAGCCTGATAAACGCCACCGTCGTGGAACGGGGATCGGGAAAAGGAGTCGTTTCGAACAGCTTTGGTTTTTACAGCATTACACTTCCGGCGGGAAAGACTGTCCTACGCTCGTCCTATGTAGGATACCAAACCAGGGAGATCGTCATCGATTTGCAGAAAGATACGCTGGTGGACATTCCCCTCTCTATGCTGGGAGCATTACAGGAGGTCGTCGTAAGGGGTGCCAATCCCCATTCGGACGTACTGAGCAGCCGGATGGGGAATATCGAGCTCACACCGGGTCATATATCCAAAGTCCCCGTCCTTTTCGGCGAACCCGACCTGCTTAGGACACTCCAGCAACTCCCCGGCGTAGCGGCGGGGACCGAAATCTTCGGAAGCATGTTTGTCCGCGGCGGGAACAGCGACGAAAACCTTTTCCTTATAGACGGTATCCCGGTATATAACGTGAATCACGTAGGAGGGCTCTTCTCCACTTTCAACCCCGATGTAGTGCACCATGTCGATTTCTATAAAGGAGGCTTTCCGGCCAGGTACGGCGGAAGGCTTTCTTCTGTTGTGGACGTAAGGCTTAAAGACGGCGATATGAAAGAGTACCACGGCAATGCCACCATCGGGCTGCTTGCCGCCAAGGCCTCTTTCGAAGGGCCGCTCGTAAAAGACCGTACCTCATTCAACGTGGCGTTCCGGCGCACCTGGTTCGATGCGTTCACCGCCCCCTTTTTTGCCATCATGAACGGAAGGAACAAATACGGGAGGAAAATATTCGCAGGTTACTCGTTTTACGACCTGAACGGGAAGATCAACCATATATTTTCGCACCGCAGCCGCCTGTACGCCAATTTCTATATGGGGCAGGACAGGCTGAGGGTAACCGACTGGACCGATTACGGCGACGACAAGTACGGGCAGGAATTGATATGGCGCTGGGGTAACCTGGTGACGTCATTGAACTGGACATACGTTTTCAACCGGAAAATGTTTGCTAACTTTAACGCCTCTTATTCACGTTACAGTTCAAAGATGATCGACGACCGGATATCAACCTATCTTTTAACAGGGTGGAACGGCAATAGGCTCCCGCTCAAAGAAGTATATTCTTTCCAGGGTTCTGGTATAGAAGATGCAGGCATCCGGATGGATTTCGACTATTCGCCGCATGTACGCCACCGCATCCGTTTCGGTTCCGACTTCTTTTCCCACCGTTACCGGCCGGAAAAGAAATGGAAAGACATCATCATCCGCGATTCGCTCGAAACCAAACTGTACCAGGGCATCTATACCGACCCGTTGGTACACGCTTACGAATGGGGAGTGTACGCCGAAGACGACTGGCTGATCGGCGAACGCTGGAAAGCCAGTATCGGGGGCCGTTTCTCCGCTTACCATGTCGACAACAAGATGTACAACTCATTCCAGCCGCGCGTTTCCCTGCGGTACCTTCTCCGACGCGATTTGTCGCTGAAAGCGTCGTACGTAAGGATGAGCCAGTACATCCACCAGCTTTCCAATACCTATGCCAGCCTGCCTTCCGACATCTGGGTGCCTGTGACGGCGAAGGTAAAGCCGATGAACTCGGCGCAGTATTCCCTCGGCGTTTATTACAACCTGAAGAAAACCTACGACTTCTCCATTGAAGGATATTATAAAGAGATCGACAACCTGATCGAGTACCAGGACAATGCGTTGCTGTTTCCCGACTATGCGGGCTGGGATGAAAAAATATCGATGGGCTCCGGACGTTCGTACGGCGCCGAACTGATGGCGAGGAAGCCCGAAGGGCGTACTTCGGGGTGGATAGCCTATACACTGTCGTGGTCGGACCGTATATTCAACGACCGCATGGTGAACGGCGGCAAACGCTTCCCCGCGAAGTATGATAACCGCCATAAACTGAATGTTACCCTGATCCACAAGATCAGTTCCAAAGTAGACATCAGCGCTTCGTGGACGTTCGCCTCCGGCAACCGGGCGACCGTCCCGTTAGACTATTACATATCGCACCCGTCGGAAATAACCGTGCCGCCCGAATGGGGGGAGTCCAACCCGTTGCCGGTCCGTCCGCAGGAGAATATCCTGGGCCGCAATGCCGCGAAACTCGGCGATTACCACCGTCTCGACCTGAGCCTCAATGTGTACCGCCCCAAAAAGAACGGGCGGATGGGCATATGGAATGTAAGCGTTTACAATGCCTATAGCCGCAAGAACCCGTTTTATATCGAATATACCCTGCCGAACGCCACCGGAAAATACACCGCATCGCAGAAGGGACTCATCCCGGTGATACCTTCCATATCGTATACCTTTAAATTCTGACGCGAATGAAGCCTGTACAAAAAGTGTTCAGTTTATTTTCATTATACCTGATGTTATCCTGTACATCACAGGTCGATATAAAGGTCGACCTGCCTTCTCCGTCTGCGGTCATGCACGCTATGGTCTCTACAGATTCTGTACAGAAAGTGTCCATTTCCAGAACGACAAACGGCGTGGGGAATAGTGCGGAAGGTTCAGGAAAAATACCCGCCGGGCTTTATATTAATGATGCCGGCGTCGAACTTTTTATCAACGAAAACCGTTTAGGATCAATGACCCGCACAGACCAGGACGGCGAATATATCATGCCGGGATGTTACCCGTCGGTAGGCGACAAGGTAAGGTTTGAAGTCACGACCGGCGAATACGAACCCTTATCCGCTGAAGTTTATGTGCCCCGGCGCCCGGAGATCATCAAGGCAGATACCATGATGGTAAACTATGGTTCAGGGCCGGTGGCCAATCCCCCGGTGATGGACCTCAGGATCAGTTTCCGCGACAGGGCGGACGAGGTGAATTATTATAAACTGACCCTTGTGGGACATGTTACGGTGGAAGGCGATTCGATAACCTCAAGGGAATACCCTCTCCGCGTATCACACGATGAAGAGTTGCTGCTGGAAGACCTGTACGAAAATTACTATCCCGGATACACCACAAACACCTCCTATATTTTTTCGGACAACCTGATCAACGGAAAGGAATATACGCTAAAAATGCAGCTCCATTTTATGTCGCGTTCTTATTACAGCGATACATTATCGATCACCAATTCGTGCCGGATATACCTCTCCGAAATTTCCGGTTCGCTGTATCTCTATTACCGGTCTAAAATATTGCAGCGGAAGCAGGAGGAAGACGCGTTGGGAAGCATCGGGCTGCGTGAGCCTGTTCCAACCTATACGAATATACGCAACGGATACGGGCTTTTGTCGGCAAAGGAAACGGCGGTCCACGAAATAAAGATAAATCCCGGCGATACCGTTCCCGTATCGTGGTACGGAGATTGGGGGTACGGATATGGCGGGGAGGGATATTACGGAAATGAATATAATCAACCCTGAAACAACAATGAAGAATAAAAAAGTATTTGTAACCGGCGGAGCCAACGGCATCGGCCGCTCTATTGTAACGGCGTTTGTAAAAGCAGGCGCCGAAGTCGCTTTTTGCGATAGCGCCCAAAAAGCAGGCAACGAGCTGGCCGCGTCACTGGGGGAGAGAGCCGCTTTCTTCCCGTTGGATGTAACGGATATTAACCGCTTTCAACAAGTTATAAACACGCTTTTCAACAAGTGGGGAGATATCGACATTATCATTAACAACGTAGGGATCAGTGAATTTTCGCCGCTTGTGGAAACAAGTGTCGAACAATTCGACAAGATCCTGTCGACAAACCTCCGCCCGGTGTTCATAACTTCGCAAATGCTTGCCGCACACCGCAACAGCCCTGAAGGGAAAAAACGGTACGGCCGGATCGTCAATATGGCCTCTACCCGGTATCTGCAAAGCGAACCGGGCTCGGAAGGATATGCTGCCTCTAAAGGGGGGATCGTATCGTTAACGCATGCACTCGCCATATCGCTCGGCGAATACAATATAACGGTCAATTGCATCAGTCCCGGTTGGATCGAAACCAAAGCATATGCAAACCTGTCTGATTCCGACCACCGCCAGCATCCGTCGGGAAGAGTAGGGCGTCCGGAAGATATTTCAAGGATGTGCCTTTTTCTCTGCGCCGGAGAAAACGACTTTATCAACGGTCAGAATATCGTGATAGACGGGGGAATGACAAAAAAGATGATCTACGAAGAAGAGTAAGGCATCCTTTACCAGATGCCGATCTTAAAATTCTTACTTCCGATCACCGGATATAAAAGATACTGCGGCTCCATTCTCCGCATCCGCGGATTATATTCGAAATTGACACCCATGCCCACGCCGAAGTTCTCGTTGAATTTAAATTCCATAGCGCCGCCCGCGCTGGTATGGTTAAAACTGGGATTCAGCAGCATATGGGGATTGTACCTTTCCTCTTTCCCATAATGGGCGTATTGCCCCCAGGCAAGGAAAGCGAGCCGGTTTGTAGCATCGTAACGGACCTGAAAGTTCACCCCTCCCATAAAATCGGGTTCATGGTTAAACGGCGTGAAGTATCTTCCGGCAAACGCTCCGCCGCTGAGCGTCCAGTTGCCGTTGTTCCACACCATCATGGGGTTGATCCGCGTAAGGCCGCCCAGCCCCGGCCAGGTATATTGTTCGCCGACCACCGCGAAGGTGAAGTTTTCATTAAGAGGAGTTACCGACACTTCCCTGAAATCGAATGCCATCGGCGAAACCCTCCGCAGCATCGGCGCGTACGGATTGAAGAAAGGTTTATAGGCTGCCGAGAGCACCTGCATGTTCATCGGCCTTTCATCGAGGGCCGGCTGGTAATCGGGCATAAATTCCTCCAGTTTCAGATCGATGTGGCTCGATGTGGCGGGCGTGTACGACCTGTAAGAATACTCGGGAATTTTAAGTTCGAACGTTTTATACTGGGGAATAACTGTAATCCGGCCTTCCTTATTCAGGATAAAGGTAAATTCGGATTGAGCCTGCGCAAAGGACGCAGATAACAAGATAAATATCAACAGACAACCACTTCTCATACAACCTCCTTTTCTGTTTGCTGCCAAGATACAAATTTTAACCGGAAATGCAACTATTTTAACCCTGAAAATATAAGTTTTTTTATTCCCCGTCAAATAGGCTTAACATGCAGGTATGTTGGCTATTGATAACGGTTTAAAAGCCTCCCGTTTGTCTGTTTTGGGCCTTTGGCAAAACGGCGGACCGTTGCCGGCGGCCGGCGCAAAAAATCGAACGCCGGGATTAACCTGTATCCCTTCTTTTAATGGTCTATTACTAAAAGAAGGATCTATATAATGCGTTACAACAGAGTGGTATCCGGTAAAATGACTTCAATCGTTTGACCAGGCGGTATGCCGTTAAATAAAAAGATTACAGATAAGGTTTATATATTTCCTTGATCTGTAATCTTTTTATTTCCCCCCATTTCCTTTTACAGATGACAGGGAGAACAGTACACAAAGGGATCAGTATCCTAATTCAAAATCTTTATCAACAGCCGGAACGCCTTCCTCCATCCATTTCGGCATCGGTTTCCCGTTCAGGTAATGTTCAAAGAACTGGAACATGCGTTTCTGGAAATCCACGCGGTTCGCCATTTTCATCGGCCAGTGGACCTCTCCCGGATAGTTCAGCATCCACGCGGGTTTTTGTAAACGCTTCAATGCGATGAAATATTCGATTCCCTGATACCAGGGCACGTGCCCGTCGTTGTCGTTATGCATGATCAGGATAGGAGTGGTCACCTTATCCATGGTGAACAAAGGTGAATTTTCTACATAGCGTAAAGGCGATTCCCATATCGTCGCCCCGATGCGGCTCTGCGTATGTTCGTACTGGAAAGAGCGGTTCAGGCCGGAACCCCAGCGGATGCCGCCGTAGGCGCTGAACATATTGACAACTGGAGCACCCGATTCAATAGCGGCAAACAAATTCGTGCGTGTAGCCAGGTAAGCCACCTGGTAACCTCCCCAGCTGTGGCCCTGCGCCGCGATGGCTTTTTCGTTGATATATCCTTTTTCGATGAGTGAAGCGATGCCCGGCATGACGCTGTTGAAACAGCTTTCGCCCGGATAACCTGTTTTGTATACAATATCAGGATTAAAGATGATATAATCGTGGCTGTTATAGAAATGATAATCAATGGTCGACCGGTGGGGTTCGGGCATCCGGTAGTTATGATACGTATCGGAGTTACGTTCGTAAAAGTTGACCACCAACGGATATTTCTTGTCCGGATCGAAGTTTTCGGGCTTATAAACAACTCCTTCGAGGCGGATTCCGTCGAGGGAGGTCCATGAAACTAATTCGGGTTTACCCCAACGGAGGTTTTGTTGCTGTTTATAACCGTCGGTCAGCCTGACCGAACGGCTGAAGGACATATCCGTTAGCTGGAGGTCGGGATATTGCTCAAACGTCTCGCTGGTGTAAACGATCGTGTTCGCATTTTTGGCTTTCAGGGGGGTCCTCACCATAAAATCGCCTGCCAGTAGCGTTTTGGGAGCAGCCGCGGATGAAAAGGTGGTGCTGTAATACCCGCCGCCCTTTGTTTTCTCGTTAAAGCCCGTCAACAGGTGGGTTTTACCCGTTTCAATCGATTTCTGTTCTTTGTCCGTTTCGACGTAGCGGTATCTTATTTGGTTATCCCTTCCGTTTACCGTCAGGTTGACCGGTTTATTCCTGCCCGAAGGATCGAATTGCCAGATATCATACCTGTCGTATACCAGCAGGTGCCTGTCGTCCTTTGTCCATCCGGCAATCCCGTGAGGATAAGGATAATCCGGCACGTCGTTTTCCTCATTCCATGCGGTGAAGGTGCCGGGCGTGGTTAACCGGTATTCTTTCCTGTCGTTGAAGGAGTACGTATACCATGAACTGTCTTCGGGGCAGTACCAGAAGGCGAATTTGCCTTCGGGGGATATCCTGGCGCGGTTGAGTAATCCCTTTTTTATCAGTTCGGTCTTTCCCGACTCCAGATTTACGGTATAAACATCCAGGCGGTCGTGTCCCACCCACATCCGCTCCGTACCGTAAGGATAGGAAGTGGTAAGCAGGCCGTAAGGGGCGTTGCCTTTTTCATCCGCGATAAAGTCAGGGATTTCAGGAGTAGCTAACGGAATGATTTGCTTATTCCGCAAATGGCAGACGGTAGTATAAGTCTTTTTCAGGTCTTTCTCTCTGTTATAAGTCTGCTGGGTGTATTGTACCCGTTCGTCCCATTTCCATATTTGCACGTCGGGGCGGTTTTCATCCAGAATGGTAGTATCTTTTTGTTTAGGGCGGGGAGCCGTACCGAAAAACAGGCGTTCCGAATTATCCGAAAACCGTATGGTCCCGTGTTCACTAATCACCCAGCCTGCAGGTAAGGATTTGCTGCCTTTATCGGCAAGTAATTCAGGTGAATTGTTGTTGGCAGACAAATATAAAGAAAGATGGGCGGCTGCCGAATCTTTATCGGCACAGTACAGGTAAGCGAGCCTGTCTCCCTTTTTATTGAAGGTGACTTTTTTAAATACACCCTCCCCCTCATGGATAAGCCGCGGGTCGTTCGGAGGATAAAATGTGTAAAGTCCCGCTTTTGTTCCGGTGCTGTCTCCTTTCGACACATACGACAGGACATTCTCTTTTTTCGCAAAACGGAAATCTGTAACAGCGGGGAATTGTTGTGTCTCCCCATTGCGTAGCGAACGCACATACAGCGAAGAATCGGCCTTACTGCCTCTTTGATAAGCGATCCAGTCGGCGCTTTCCGACAATTTATAGGTTTTCAGCGAATCGATGCTTTCCACCTTCCCTGTAGGAAGATGATAGATCACCAACGCGTTCATGGGCATCTTATCTTCCTTTGTTTTCTTTAGCTTTAACGCTTCTGTCTCCTTTACCGGAGGCTTTTTGGTCACCAGCAGGTATTCGGAAGATGATGTGAACTCCATTTTGTCCCCCGGTTCGAATGCCGACGCCGGTTCACCTTTTTGGTTGAACAGCCTGACAACGGGATCGCCTATCCAGGGTTCAATTTTGCAGGCCACCCATTTGCCGTCGTCGGAAACGATCTTATCAGTTATCCTATTCCAACCGCTCAGGTCTTCAAAAGTCATAGCTCTTTTCTCCTGCGCGAATGCAGGCAGTGTTATTCCGGCGACAAGCAGGAACAGTATTTTTCCGTAGATATTCATATGATAGTGTTTTATAGGTTATTTATTTCAGATTATCCGGGTGGCAATGGCAGTCCGCCAGATGGTCGTTGACGTATCCCGTAGCCTGCAGGTGGGCATAACAGATGGTTGTGCCGAAAAATTTAAATCCCCTTTTCTTCATGTCCTTACTGATCGCGTCCGACAACGGGGTGGAGGCAGGAACTTCCCCTAACGTCTTCCAGCGGTTAACAACCGGTTTACCGTCCGGCAGGAACGACCTCATATAGTTGCAGAAGCTTCCGAACTCCTTTTGTACATCCAGGAAAAGCCGGGCGTTCGTAATCGTTGTTTCGATCTTCCTTCGGTTGCGGACAATCCCTTCATCCTGCATCAGCCGTTCCACATCTTCGGGTGTGAAACGGGAGATCGCTTCGGCGTCGAACCCGGCAAAAGCTTTGCGGTACCCTTCCCGTTTCCGCAGGATCGTAATCCAGCTAAGTCCCGCCTGAGCACTTTCCAGGATCAGGAATTCAAACATCCTTTTGTCATCCGTTACTTCCTTTCCCCATTCATTATCGTGGTAATCAATGTACAGCGGATCGGTCCCGCACCATCCGCAGCGACGGACTTCTTTCTCTTCTTTCATGGCTTTTTGACGTTATTTATTATTTAGAGGTGGACAAGATACAAAAAATGAAAGTATGTCGTATCTTTAACTCCACTTATTGCAGAGTTATGGAATTACGTACCGCCAATGTCACCAGGTATATCATGCCGTTACGCGAGGGAGGATCGTTGCCCGCCCTTGGCGAAGCCGACGACGGATTTAAATACGTTGTCAAATTCAGGGGAGCCGGTCATGGCGTGAAAGCACTGATCGCCGAACTTATCGGGGGAGAAATTGCCCGGTTGCTGGGCTTCCGTGTTCCGGAGCTTGTTTTTCTGGAATTAGACGAAGCTTTCGGGCAAACCGAAGGCGATGAAGAAATACAGGACCTTCTCCAGGGCAGCCGGGGGCTTAACCTGGGATTGCATTTCCTGTCGGGAGCCCTTACGTTCGACCCCATAGTAAATGCAGTCGATGAAAGAACAGCTTCACAGATCGTGTGGCTCGATTCCCTGCTCACGAATGTGGACCGTACCGTTAAAAATACGAATATGCTGGTATGGCATAATGAATTATGGCTTATCGATCATGGAGCCTCCTTATTCTTCCATTACTCGTGGGTAAACTGGGAAAAGCATGCCGTTAGCCCTTTTGTGCAGATAAAAGATCATGCATTGCTTTACAGGGCCGGTTTGCTGGACCAAACAGATAAGGAATTCACTGAAATCCTTACAACAGGCAAAATGCGCGAAATCGTAGAACTGATACCTGAAGATTGGCTCCTCTGGAATGGGGTGGAGGAAACGCCGGACGAATTGCGTGAAGTATATTTCAGCTTCCTGACAGAAAGGGTAGCACATTCCGAAATATTTGTAAACGAAGCTAAGCATGCAAGGAAAGCACTTATATGAATACGCCGTAATCCGTGTAGTACCCCGTGTGGAACGCGAAGAATTTATGAATGCCGGAATTATCCTTTTTTCGAAGAAGGCCGGTTATATTAAATCGCGCTATGTGCTGGACGAAAGCAAGTTAAAATGTTTTGCCTCCGAACTGGATGTGCAGTCGTTACGGATAAATCTGGAGTCGTTCGGTAAGATCTGTTCCGGTGAAAAAGAAGGAGGGTATATTGCGTCGCTCGATGTGGCCGAAAGGTTCAGGTGGTTAACGGCTGTCAGGAGCACATCTATCCAGACTTCACGCCCTCATCCGGGCTTTTCTTCCGATCTGGATGCTACTTTCGAAAAGTTATTCCAGGAACTGGTTTTGTGATCGAACGGGATAAAATATACCCCGGGCAAAACCCGGGGTTCTCAAAAAACCTTATCCTTGTGGGGATAACAGATGCTGTTTATTACTTAACACAAGGATAATCAGGCTATCGAAAAATACTTTTGACGATATAACGGATAAAGATTAATAATTATCGATCGTATTGTCTACATTATCAATACGGCGGTCAGCATCATCTTTGATCTCTCTCCTTATTTCTTTCTCGTTATCTTTAACGTCTTTGCGGAAATCCTTCATATCCTGTTTTGCCTCGGAAATACGTTCTTTGGCATACGGATTGTCAGAATCTTTCATTTCCTGTTTGAAATCCTTGTAATCTTCTTTTGCTTCCTTACGGAGATTTTTTGATTCGTCTTTCACAAACTTTGAATCTTGTTTGGCTTCCGTTTTGATATCTTTCTTTATATCGCGCGCGGTCATGTCGGCATCACTTACCTGCCAGTCGCTGTAAAACGGATCGTTTACATTTTTATTTCTGTTCATACACAATCAATTTAATTAGACATTTCTTAAATACCAGGAAGGAGAATAATAACTTACCGGGCCCGTGGCAGTTTACTATCTATCCTTAACTGTACCGACCAAACACGTCAGCAAGTGTAAAGTTGCGGAATGAAATGCTATTTCATTATTAATAACTGAAAGACAGGCAATTTTAGTAAAATAAGGGTTAATTCAGGAGAATGTTCCGTTCATTTAATTACAAAACCAAAACATTCAATAATTTCGTATAATTGAATAGGATTGTCCGAAACAATTATTTTAATGTTCAGGTTGTAGAATAACGATTTGGATTGACAGTTATTAAACGAAAAAAGATTATGTGGATCGCAATTTTTATTGTTGTTTTGGTTGCTTTGGCGGTGCTTATCTTCCTTAATCAGCCGCGGTTTGGCAAAAGGCCGTCAGGAGCACGGAAAGAAAGGATCAGGCAATCCCCGAATTACAGGGATGGCAAATTCCAGAATTTAAGCCCGACACGGCAGATGACATCCGGTAAAAGTTATGCGGGCAGCGTATTCGACCTTGCCGTAAAGAAAAAGGAACGGCTCAAACCTGTTAATTCCGTACCAATTATCAAAACTGACCTCTTGACGCTGGACCCCGGTAAAGATGTCTTTGTATGGTTCGGTCATTCCTCCTATTTTATCCAGGTCGACGGCAGGCGTATACTGGTCGATCCTGTTTTCAGCCGGGCGGGTGCCCCGGTGTTTTTCTTTAACACTGCTTTTAAAGCAACCGATAAATACAGGGCAGACGATATTCCGGAGATCGATTACCTGGTCATCTCCCACGATCACTGGGACCATCTGGATTATAATTCCATTAAAGCGTTAAAACCAAAGATACGGAAAGTGATCTGCGGCCTGGGTGTAGGCGCCCATTTCGAACATTGGGGATTTAAAGTAGAAAATATCATAGAAATGGACTGGAATGAAGATGTTGCATTAGATACGGGTTTCAGGATGTTTTGTTTGCCCGCCCGCCATTTCTCGGGAAGAAGCCTGTCGCCGAATCAATCCTTATGGGCTTCTTTTCTCCTACAATCCCCTTCCATGAAAATATTTATTGGCGGCGACAGCGGTTACGACGAACACTACAAGGAAATAGGAGAACGTTTCAATGAAATCGATGTGGCGATCTTGGAGAACGGCCAGTACGATACCAACTGGAAATATATCCATACCCTTCCCGAACAGGTCGTGCAGACAGCTAAAGATTTACACGCGAAAAAACTGATACCCGTTCATAATTCGCGTTTTGCCCTGGGTTATCATCCCTGGGATGACCCTTTACGCAAAATAACCGAATTGCATAAAGATACGGATTGCCTGTTACTTACACCTATGATTGGGCAGGAGGTCGATCTCAAAGATGACAAACAGGTCTTTACCCGTTGGTGGGAAGACTTAAACTAAATAGCCGGTATATTACTTAACCGGCTATTCCCTATGTCATTTTGGTTTTATTTTTTTTCAAAAACCGCATCAAAAGCATGATCCGAAGGTTCGAAATCGATGCGTTTAGTGAACTCGCAGGATTCACGTGCCCCGTGTTCACGATCCATGGCGCTGTCTTCCCATTCGATCGATAACGGGCCTTTATAACCGATATGATTCAACGCGCGGATGATCTCCTCAAAGTTGATGCGTCCGCGTCCTACACTGCGGAAGTTCCAGAAACGTTGCGGGTCGCCGAATGTAACATATCCTCCGAAGACACCCGCCGGTTTAGGCGTATCGCTCCAATAGACATCTTTCATATGTACATGGAAAATACGGTCGGAGAATTGGTAAATAAAGTCCACATAATCCACTCCCTGATAACCGAAATGGCTGGGGTCGTAATTAAAACCGAATGCCGGATGCCACTCAAGGGCATCCAATGCACGCCGGGCAGTTACCGTATCGAAGGCGATTTCAGTGGGATGCACTTCCAGCGCATACCGGATCCCTAATTTCTGGTACTCGTCCAGAATGGGTTTAAAACGCCGCGCAAAATCTTTATACCCCTCTTCAATCATAGAGTCAGGAACAGGAGGGAATGAATAAAGGTATTGCCAGATCGAACTACCCGTAAAACCGACTACCGTATCTACACCCAATGCTTTAGCAGCATGTGCCGTGCGGATCAGCTCCTCAGCTGCGCGCCCGCGCACACTTTCAGGATCACCGTCTCCCCAGATGTGGTCCGGAAGGATGGATTTATGCCTTCCGTCGATATTGTCGCATACCGCCTGCCCTACGAGGTGCGTGGAAATTGTACGCAGTTCCATACCATATTTAGCCAATAGATCTTTGATCCCCTGATAATAACCCGGATCCGTATTACGAACGTCCAGATGATCCGGAAGTCCTATCTCAATACCGTCATACCCGAAGGATTTAGCCTTTTCACAAACAATCTCCAGTGGTAAGTCTCCCCACTGCAGAGAATACAAGGTTACAAGTCGTGCCATTTTTTCAATAATTATTAAGTTAGTAAATACATTCAGGATAAACTATTACACATACCACAAAACTAAATAATTAAGTATTTAAAGAAGAAAAAGCCCCCTTAATATTTTTTAATTTGTCAATATATCTATCGTTACAACGGCGAAAGGGGGATCGTTTCGGGGCAAGAGATAAGAAACGATGCTGTTTTTTGCTTCAAAGCTTAGCCGGTAAATAATTATTAAGTTTGTCACAAAGAAAGCCGATTGGTTAAATAATTACTATTTTTGCTGCGGATTAAATAAAACAGGTATTATGTCATTAGTAAAATGTATTGGTATTTTGACATCCGGAGGGGATGCCCCTGGTATGAATGCGGCTATCCGGGCAGTAACACGTTCCGCTATTTATAACGGGATGACTGTGAAAGGCATTTACAGGGGTTATCGTGGTTTGATCACAGGTGAAATTGAAGAGTTTAAAACACAAAATGTAAGTAATATTATCCAACGCGGTGGAACTATCCTGAAAACCGCCCGTTGTCTGGAATTCAAAACCAAGGAAGGAAGAAAACAGGCGTATGACCGGTTGGTTCAGGAAGGTATTGATGCCTTGATAACGATCGGAGGAGACGGAACACTGACAGGTGCCCGTATTTTTGCGCAGGAATTCAATTATCCGGTAGTCGGTTTGCCGGGAACTATTGATAATGATCTGTTCGGAACAGATGTGACTATCGGTTATGATACCGCTTTGAACACGATCATGGAATGTGTGGATAAAATACGCGATACTGCATCCTCACATGATCGTCTTTTCTTTATCGAAGTCATGGGACGTGATGCCGGTTTCCTTGCCCTGAACGGAGCGATCGCCTCCGGAGCAGAAGCTGCCATTATACCCGAAATATCCATGGAGACAGATCAATTGTCTGATATGATTGAAAACGGGTTGCGTAAATCAAAGAACAGCAGCATTGTATTGGTAGCGGAAAGTGAAGTGACCGGCGGTGCGATCGGAGTAGCCGAACGTGTGAAGAACGAATACCCCGAATTCGATGTCCGCGTAACTATTTTAGGACATTTACAACGTGGAGGTTCTCCTTCCGCCCAGGATCGTATTTTAGCCACCCGCATGGGTATCGCGGCTATCGAAGCCTTACTTGATGATCAGCGTAATGTAATGATCGGCGTTCAGAATGAAGAAATCGTGTACGTACCGTTTGCCAAAGCAATTAAAAACGATAAGCCGATCAACCGTGATCTGCTGAAAGTGCTTCGTATATCTTCCATTTAAATATAATAAGAACAGATAAAAGTAAAATATTGGAGGTCCGGTAAAGGCCTCCTTTTTCTTTTTCCGGTATTTCTTCTTTTTGCTTGTTTTTTCGGGGATATAATTATAAATAGCAACTTTTTATGTATGTTTGTGTTTCAATTGAAATCACAAATAACATGCAACTATCTATTGATCAGAAAGACATCGAAAAATTCCTGATGGTGGGTGATAAGGTATTGATTAAGCCAAAAAATCCCCAAAGCCAGACGAAGTCCGGTTTATATCTCCCGCCTACCGTACAACAAGGAGAAAAAATCCAAAGCGGTTACATTATAAAAATAGGTCCGGGTTATCCTTTGCCATCACAAGTAGAAGAATCCGAGGTATGGAAAAAGAAGGAAGACGAAGTCCATTACCTGCCTTTACAGGCACATGAAGGAGATCTGGCAATTTATCTGCAAAATGCAGCTTTCGAAATAAAATTTGATGACGAAACCTATATGATCGTTCCTCATTCCGCGATCCTGATGCTGATTCGCGACGAAAGTTTATTTGAATAACAAACAATACCAACAAACTCTATCCCGGTAAAATGAATAAAATTGTTAGTAAGGAATATTTTTCTGCCAACGTAGTAAAATTTGAAGTGGAAGCCCCCCTGATTGCCCGTTCCAGGAAAGCAGGGCATTTTGTGATCGTAAAAGTCGGAAAAAAAGGAGAACGGATACCCCTGACTATTGCGGGCGCTGATGTTGAAAAAGGAACCATTACGTTGGTTATCCAGGCCGTTGGCGGATCGTCAAAAAAAATATGCAGCCTTGAAGTCGGCGATGAAATAACCGACCTCGTAGGACCGTTGGGACAGGCAACCCATGTTGAAAAAGTCGGTACGGTAGTCTGCGCGGGAGGTGGAGTAGGAGTAGCCCCCTTAATGCCTATTGTGGAAGCATTCCATAATGCCGGGAACCGCGTTATTGTAGTATTGGCTGCCCGTACAAAGGATTTGGTGATACTGGAAGAACAGATGCGCGCTAATTCCGATGAAGTCATTATTATGACGGATGATGGTTCTTATGGTCAACAAGGGCTGGTAACGGATGGGATAGAAAGCGTGATACAAAGGGAAAAGGTAGACCTATGCGTAACAATAGGACCGGCCATTATGATGAAATTTGTTTCTGCCCTTACAAAGAAATACGAAATACCAACCGTGGCATCTTTGAATACGATCATGGTTGACGGCACAGGAATGTGTGGAGCATGCCGTATAACCGTGGGAGGAAAAACCCGTTTTGTTTGTGTTGACGGTCCCGAATTCGATGCTCATCAGGTTGATTTTGATGAAATGCTTATGCGATTGGGAGCGTATAAAGATATAGAGGGGTAATAATGAGTATGGTAATAAAAAGAAAAACAATATAAGAATGGACACTACAAATAACTTTTCCCCTCTTACTTCTCCTCTTTCCCCTGCCGGACGCCGTGCGGAGCCGTGGAGGGAAGAACTTCGAAAAAGTAAAAAAAATAAGGAACGTGCCGATATTCCCCGGGTACATATGAATGAACTCGATCCGGAATACCGTAGCCATAATAATGAAGAAGTTAACCTGGGACTTACAGCCGAACAGGCAATGCAGGAGGCGCAACGTTGCCTGGATTGTCCTAATCCGGCATGTATGAACGGATGCCCCGTAAGTATTAATATTCCTACATTTATCAAATATATTGAAACCGGCCGTTTTCTTGAAGCTGCCAAAGTCCTGAAAGAGACAAGCGCTTTACCGGCCGTATGCGGACGGGTATGCCCGCAGGAAAAGCAATGTGAAGCCCAATGTATTCATCTGAAAATGAAAAAAGAGCCGGTAGCTATCGGACATCTCGAGCGTTTTGTGGCAGACTATGAGCGGGAGAGCGGGCAGATGTCCGTTCCTGAAATCGCACCTTCCAACGGAATAAAAATCGCTGTAGTAGGCTCCGGGCCTGCGGGTCTGTCATTTGCCGGAGATATGGTGAAACTTGGCTACGATGTTACTGTCTTTGAAGCATTACACGAAATTGGCGGTGTATTGAAATATGGTATTCCCGAATTCCGCCTTCCAAACGAAATCGTGGATGTAGAGATTGATATTCTCAGGAAAATGGGAGTTAAGTTCATTAATAATTGCATTGTAGGGAAAACCATTAGATACGAAGACCTGCATGAAGAGGGATTTAAAGGAATATTTGTAGCCAGCGGAGCAGGTTTACCCAACTTTATGAATATCCCGGGCGAAAACTTGGTGGGAGTTATGTCGTCAAACGAATACCTCACACGTGTAAACCTGATGGATGCGGCAAATCCGGAGAGTGATACCCCTGTCCTTATCGGAAAGAAAGTAGCCGTTATAGGCGGAGGAAATACAGCCATGGATTCTGTGCGTACAGCCAGGAGATTAGGAGCGGAACGTTCCATGATCGTTTACCGGAGGAGCGAAGAAGAGATGCCGGCGCGTTTAGAAGAAGTTAAGCACGCGAAAGAGGAAGGAATTGAGTTTCTGACACTGCATAATCCGGTAGAATATATCGGTGACGAACGCGGACGTGTTAAACAAATGCGTCTCCAGAAAATGACATTGGGTGAACCTGACGCTTCAGGCCGTCGTCGGCCGGTAGCTATCGAAGGGGCAATCGAAACAATTGAAGTAGACGAGGTAATCGTCAGTGTAGGAGTATCTCCGAACCCTCTGATCCCAAGTACATTTCAGGGACTTGAGGTTAGTAAATGGGGTACAATTGTTGTAGACGAAGCAACCATGTGCTCTACACTCCGCGATGTATATGCGGGTGGCGATATCGTTCGCGGGGGTGCCACCGTTATCCTTGCCATGGGCGATGGGCGTAAAGCTGCTGCAGCAATGAACAAAGCTTTCACCTGAATTAACCATCAATAACTTTCTTTTTATACTATCGGGGTTTTACCATCCGTTTTATTAATAATTACTATAATCAGTATTTGGAACAGTAAAATTGCAAAATTGACCTATCTATTGTAAATTTTTTTGTCGATATTTGATAAGTGAGAAACAAAACTATGATGGTATGAAAATTGCATTGTTATTGAAGAGTAAGAAACAGCCGAAAACAACCAATAATTATGAGCAGGCTGTTGTATTTGATGTTGAGAAAGACAAGGTAGTTGGAGTAGAAAATGAAACTCTCAAATCAACAAAGGATGTAAAAGCGTTGACATCCTGGGCGCTGACAAAGAAGGTTAAGGAGATTTATACTCCCGATGTAGATGAGCAACTTCGCTCCTTCTTTCGTAAACTGGGAATAAATGTAAGGGGATATGACGAACTGTCGGACGACAGGTTGTTTCAAACGTTTATTTTATGATTAAAAGGAAATAACAAAACCACAATCGTCAATGATTGTCGGGAAAAGAGCGGGACGTCCGGAAAGGCGTCCCGTTTTTTATTTATCGGTAGTATGAACATGTTTATTCCGCTTTGATGCTGTTTACCGGATTGTCATTCGCCACTTCCCATGATCGTACAGCCACGCACAGCAGTATTATTACCAATACAGCCAGGCCGCTTGAAAGGAAAATAAATGCGTTCAACGGGATTTTAACGGCAAATTGCATCAGCCATTGATTCGCTGTCACGTAAGATATCACAAGCCCAATTAAAATTGCCGGGATCGAAACCAATAGTATATCTTTTGATATGATTTTCAGAATGCCTGAAGCTGTAGCTCCCGTTATTTTCCGGATCGCAATTTCTTTACTTCTCCTTCCAATCTCATCAGCGGTATAACCAATCAGTCCCAGTAAGGTAATGATCAGCATTAGTAAAGAAGCAACAAGTATAGAATTACGGAACAATAAGGCGTCCAGGTAACTTAAATCCAGCATAGACTTATAATCTGTAAAATAAGCTTCCTGATTATCTGATAATTCCTTTAACTTATCCGACATCATAGCCTGAAGAGGCGCATCCAGATGATCTACCCGTAGAATGACTGCATTCCGAAAACTGTAAGGAGGTACCATAGGCACAATAATTAAAGGAGGTATGTCTTTAAACATGGCCGATTTCTGAGCATGCAATGACGATAGCTGATAATTCTTTACCAACCCTAATATTTCCATCCTTCTTCCCCCCGGTAAATGGATGGTTTTGCCGATGGGAGAATCCGTCCATCCCATGGCTTCTATAAACGATTCATTCACTACTACCTTATTGTAATCTTCTGTGACATCCCGTGGAAAAATACTTCCGGCCAGTAATGTAATACCGAATGCCTTGATATAATCCGGATTTGTATTAATGATGCGGGAGGAAAAAAGCATATTTTCACCCGATTCATCCATCACCATCTGACCGCTTCCCCCGTACAATGGCAGAAATCTTGATATACCCATATGCCTCACCTGTGGCATTTGGGCAAATTCATTCTGGATCAAATCGAACTTTTCCTGCGTAACTCCCGACATCCCCTCTGTAATCAGGATATTTTCAGTAGTATACCCCAGGTCTTTATTAATCATCATATGATATTGCCTTACGATGATAAAAAGCAGGCAGACAACAAAAGCAATTCCCGAAAATTGAACAAATAAAAGCGCCTGTTTCCATTGCCGTTTATTCGTTGACTTAGCCCGGAACACCTGCGTGACGGGTATGGCGGAAAAAATAGAAGCGGGCAGTATGCCGGCAAACAGTAACAGTATAGCAATTACAACAAGAATTACCCATAAGTGACTTAACGAAAATAAGCTACTGAAAGAATTTTGCAATAAACCTTCGATAGGGGCCCTGAAGGCGGTTAATAGAATGGCGGTTAAAACAAGGGAAATGCCGATTAATATTATAGTTTCGATAATGAACATAAAGAAGACATTCCCGTTCGTTGCACCGTTGCATTTATGAACCCCTATCGATTTGGCACGCGATCCTAAAGAAGAAATCGAATTCAATACGTAGTTCATTGCAGATACGAACAATAATGAAAAAGCCAGCAGGGTAAGTATCAATAGCATTCGTTTTATCGTATCATTCCCTGAATGCAACTCCCTGACAGGGTTGAGGAAATAAGAAAAATTAGAACCTTGTCCGAAAAAACTTTCTACATCGTAATATTTATCCAGCATATCCGGAAGTTTGGCTTCCACTTCTGCCGGTGTTACACCCGGTTGCAGTTTTACATATCCAACATAACTATCACGCCCTATCCACCACTCTGCATTTATTTCACCCCAGTCTTTCCTGTATGTTTGTATAGATAATACCATATCAAAGTCGAAATGGGAATTATCCGGGATATCTTTAAAAATACCCGCAACGGTTACGTTAGATCCATCATTTTTAAATTGAAGCGTTTGTCCTACCGGGGAGGTTTCCCCAAAAATACGATCAGCAGCCGATTGTGATAAAAACAAATTGGAAGCCACTCCAAGTAGTTTTTTGTCTCCTTCCGTTATTTCAAAACCAAATACATCGAAAAAAGTAGAATCGGCAATAATCATTTTTTCTTTATAGCTGATATTCTCTTTAAGCAGGAATGTTTCGTGCGTGCCGTTTTGCATTACAACAGCATTCTCTATTTCAGGTAAATCGTTTTTCATGGCTCCCGGTACGGGATAGTTAATTATAGAACCGTCATACGCCTGTTCGCCATTCATATGTACGATGCGTTGCAGCCGGTATATCCGTTCCGCATCCGGATAAAATTTATCATAGCTCATTTCGAATGCGACTTTCGAGAAGAGAACGATGGCAACGGCAAGACCTAACGTAAGGGAAATAATTTTGATCAGGCTATTCGCCTTAGAATTAACAATATTGCGCCATACATAATTAAATTGTTTCATGATATGTAAGTTTTCTGTCATTACATATGGCAAAATATGTGCCATCTTATTTAAGAGGCTGATATAAAAGCATATATTGTGTATTATTTATTCCTAAGTGTCAAATATTTAGACATAGGTGTACAAATATTTGACAAAAAGGATTGTAACTATTATAAGGGGAGTTTTTCGAAAGTATTTTTCAGGATATCTACACACCTGTCCATCTGCTCTTTGGTATGGTTGGACGACATAGACAACCGTAACCTTGTCCGTTTGCTGGATACTGCCGGATAAGTTACCACTCCGGTATAAAGACCTTCGCGGTGGATAACGCGGCTGATCTCACGCAAACGGCGGTCGTTACCCACAATAACGGGGATTACCTGCGATTGCGTCCCTCCGGTGTCCAGTCCCGCTTTCTTTAATTCAGACTGCATGTACCGGGTGTTTTCCCATAATTTCTTTAGTGCGGATTTATCTTTTTCGTAAAGTTCAAGTACTTTAAGGATGCCTGCTGCCGTATGGGGAGCTATAGCACAGGAAAACACATACGAACGGGCATACATTTTTATGTATGAGATCAATTTTGCATTCCCTACGGCAAAACCTCCGATAGCGCCGAATGATTTGCTGAATGTACCAATGGTTATATCAATTTCATTCTCCAGTCCGAAATGCTCGGCCACACCTCTTCCCTGTTTGCCGAAAATTAATGTGGAATGTGCCTCATCAAGTAATATCCTTGCTCCGTACTTTTTGCATACGGATACGATAGCAGGCAGGTCTACCAGGTCGCCGTCCATACTGTATACTCCTTCAATACATACAATGACCCGTTTAGTGTCTAACTCTTTTAAGATCCTTTCCAGATGCTCAGCGTTGTTATGGCTGAATACTTTGATGGTGGCCCCGGCCAGTCTTGCCCCGTCATAAATAGAAGCATGCGACAAAATATCCATTACGGCAACATCTCCCTGTTTGAGTAAACATGAAAGTACACCGAGATTCGTTCCGTATCCGTTGGAAAAAACGACCGCGCCTTCCTTACCTTTAAACCGTGCGATCCCGTTTTCCAATTCTTTTGTCATGTCGTAATAACCGCTCAGCAGGGGGGCTGAAACCGCGCCTGTTCCGTACTTGCCCAGCGTTTGCTGTACTTCGCCGATCACTTCGGGATGAAATGAATATCCCAGATAATTATACGAACAGAAATTCAGGAAATTCCGTTCTTTACCCGCGTAATTATCGTACACCGTAAATTCCGCAACAGGTGCCGATGATATGGGATTCCCGTAAACCATATACCCCTTTCGGGTAGCATCTTCTAAATAAGCGGAGAAATAATCTGTTACCTCGAACAAATCATCTCCGCGGTATTCTGAAAAATCGACCTGGGTATAGTCGTCACAATTTATCCTGTTTATATTGCAGTTTTTATCTAATGCCATTGGAATTATATAATTAAATGAATATACATCAGTTTAGATCAAGGTTTACAAAAGCTGAACGGAACCAGAGGCTATTCCCCTTTTACAGTATTTTTCATGGAGACGAACCCGTATTGTTTAACATATGGAGCAAGCAATACCGAAGGTTGTATGACCTGAAACCGATTCATCAATGTGCAAATATATGTATATCCCCGGTTTATACAGGTGTAAAATAAGGACATTTTACGGATAGCGGGGAAATTTATGTATGGTAAGTATAATTAAATAAGGGTCATTTGGATAACCCGATAATCCGGAAAGCTCCTTTGATTACGATTAAAAATACAATAATACCGATTACCAGGTCGGGAATGTTACTCTTGAACAACCATACAAACAAACCGGCTGATATAACGCCGATGTTGATGATTACATCATTAGCGGAAAAAATAAGACTGGCCTGCATATGTACATCCCTGCTTTCTGAACGGTGTAATAACCAAAGGCAATAGGAGTTAGCCAACAAAGCAAGGAAAGATATCCCTATCATTGATCTGAAATCCGGCATAACTTCAATTCCGATAAAACGTTTGATAATTTCAATCAACCCAAATATCGCCAGTGCTATTTGAATAATGCCGCTTCCTAAGGCAACCTTTTTTTTTCGTTCAAGCGCTGCCCCTACAACCATTAAGCTCATACCGTAAACAAGGGCATCGGCCAGCATATCCAGGCTATCGGCAACTAATCCCATTGACTTAGATAAAATACCAAAGGCCATTTCCAGGACAAAAAAAGCAAAATTAATAAATAGGACCTTTCGTAAAACATCTCTCTGATGTGTATTATCCTCTGTCCAGATATCACGTTTTTCGATAGTAGAATCTATCCGCAAGGAATCCAACGCAAGGGAATGCAGGGCATCCTCAAGCATATGATCATGGCCTTCATGGAATATGTATACAAGCCGGTTGGATAAATCAAATTCAAGTCTTTTGACAAATGGATAACCTTCAAGTTTCATGCGGATAAGATTTTCTTCGCACGGGCAATCCATTTTCTTAACCTTGTATGTAGTCTTATTCATTTAAAATGATTTTATCCTTAAAATTAAAGATTTAATAAATTCGTACAGCTATATTTTGTCTTTTTATCCTTAAAAATTATGAGGAAACGCCGTAAACCTCATCCGGAATACTGTTCTCGTACCCGGTTCCGAGTTTACGATCAATTCGCCGCCATGAAGTTGAATAATACGGCGGGATAACGGAAGCCCTATTCCGCTTCCTTCTTTCTTGGTTGAATAAAACGGGGTAAATATGATTTCCAGCCTGTCCCGCGGAATACCTTCCCCGTTGTCGGTCACCTGTATAAACAAAAAAGGGGTTTCCATACCTGCTTCTACCCTTATCTTCGGTTCCCGGTTATCAGTCGTGGCCTGTAGCGAATTACGTATAAGATTGATGAGAGCCAGGGTTATCAGGTGAGGATCGAGCATGATCTCCATATCTTCCGGCGAACTATACCGGATATTTTGACTGCCCTGTTCGGAACCCAATAAACGTTCAAGCTTATCAAACAATAAGCGGATATTCACTTTAGTCTTAACGGGATCAGGCAGGTGTGTTAACCGGTGATATGCATTAAGGAATGTATTTAGCTGTTGAGCCTGCTGGTTAATGGTTTGCAGCCCATCGATCAACCCGTTCTTTCCGTATTCGTCGGTATAGCTTATCAGATCGGCCGACAAAGAAGCTATCGGGGTAATGGAATTCCTGATCTCGTGCGTCAGCACCCTGATAATGCTTTCATAATAAAGCCTCCGTTCCTCCAGTTCGGTCTGGTTGTTTTCAAACTGTTCCATAATCCGGTTCATCTCCCCGAATAATCCCTTCAGGAATTTATCATTACCTTTTTCCGTGAAGTGAACATTGAAATCGTTATTATTGATCGCACCGAAAAAATTCACCAACTGGCGGTCTGTCTTTCCCATTTCCCTAACCAGCATGATAGCAAGGGCTACGACCGTACAAGCGCATACAAATGCGAAAAATAAAGAAGTACGGCTGACGAACAGCCACGCTCCCGCAACCGAGAATAATACAATCCCTGTTACTCCGACAACAATAATCCGGTGGAATCGGCGATTCAACATACTTTTTATCTTTTGCGGTTACAAATTATATTTCTTCAGTTTATTATATAAAGTTTGCCGGGTAATATTGAGTTGCTGTGCCGCCAATGTCAGGTTGCCTTTCTTTTCATTTAAAACGGTTTGAATAAACTGCTTTTCGATATCGTCAAGTGTGAGCGACGTGGAGACCGGACCTGCCTCATTAAATATAAAATCATCCGCATTTAGTTGTATCGCATTATTCAGGAGCATGGCCCGTTCTATACATTGTTCAACCATCCTGATATTTCCGGCCAACAGCTGGCCTGTAAGTTTGTCCCGCGCTTCACGGTCCAATGACGGATATGACTTACCATATGCCGCAGCATATTTTTTCAGGAAGAAATCAATTAATTCGTTTACAATATCCGGTTCATCCGGCACAGTTTGCCTGTTTTGGGTATTGCCTGTTAATGGTAACACCGGGCGGCCTTTTCTTTCCTGTCTTTTTTCCCAGGCCGCGATAACCGTTGCAACCAGTTTATCGTTATCCCAGGGTTTAATAATAAAATCATCCGCTCCTTTTTTCAAAGAAACCACCGCCAGTTCTATATCGCCGAACGCCGTAATTAAAACTACTTCGGGCGGATTATTGCGTTCGCGTATTCTGTCCAGCCAGAAGAGTCCTTCTCCCCCTGTCTGTTTACCGGTACCGAAATTCATATCCAGTAGTACCACATCCACATCGTCATCCCGCAATAACGCCGGGAGCAAGGTTGGAACCTGCACCGTAACTACGGTTTGGAATTCCCGCGATAGAATTACCCGAAGCGTTTTCAGTACCGTTTCGTTATCGTCTACTATGATGATCTTGCCTGTGCGCATATCCTTTATATACAAACGTACAATTTAAATAAACATGTTGGCTAAAAGATATACGGGTTTTAAACAAACAATGAATCAAAAAGTAATTCCATATCCCAAAATGTCAAAAATTTAGACGATTTACGCTTTATTATGTCAAAGAGAATCTGTTTTTGTTGACGCCCAAACAAATACAGGTTAGCTTTGAAAAAGAACATTTTCGGTAGTCCGGCGCCGATGCTACAAGTAATCCGATGCTACCCGATTATGTAAAATAACTGATTTTAAAAGGATGGAATTATAATGAAAAACATATCATTCAAACTCATATTCCGGAGTTGGCAGCGTAATAAAACGTTTACGGTTATCTCCATTCTCAGCCTGGCGGTGGGTATGGCATGTACTAATCTACTGGCTGCTTTTGTTATTCATGAATATAATGTCGAAGCAAAGAATCCGTATAAAAATCGAATATATTGCCTGGCTCAGGATTCTCCTTTTCAGTCTGGTGAAAAGGTACTCTTCACCGGCCATGATGTTTTAACCAGCATAAAAAACCATTACCCTGAAGTTGAGGATTACTTGTGCCTCAATCTGGCAGGTATATCACAAATTACGGTTGGAGAAACGATATATGATCCCATTATACTACTGCAGGCGGAAGCCTCTTTCCTGCGTTTTTTCCCTTACCGTGTACTTGAGGGAAACCTGGAAGAAGCATTAACAGAGCCCGGCAAGATCGCGCTAACGGAAACTACTGCCCGTCGTTTCTTCGGCAGGGAAAATCCGGTAGGCCAAACCGTTTATATAAATAAAACGCCCGATGAAGGCGCTACCTACCAGGTCGTAGCCGTGATCAAAGAATACGACCAGGCCGCCCTTTCATTTGATGGTATTACTGCTATGGAAACAGAATATGGCGGAACATCTTTCCTTCTTATGAATCAATCTGTAGATGCAGAGCAATTTGCCCTCCGTCTGAAAGAAGACGGCATTCCCACTTTTATGAAGGATGAAGGACGTTACTACCTGTATACCTTACAGGAAAACTATTTTAAAGAATATACCTCGCAGTCACTGCCGTATATTAACAGGCAAAACAGACTCACCCTGAATATTGGTTTCTTTTCAGCCCTGCTGATCCTGCTGATCGGTTGCTTCAATTATATTAATCTCAATTTATCCCGTCTGCTCCAACAAGTCAGGATTTTACATATCCAACAGTTGATGGGAGCCTCAAACATAGAGATCAATAAACAACTTTTTGCGGATATCTTTTTCACCGTGCTTGCCGGATTTATTCTCTCATTGCTTATCATGTATGACCTGATACCGGTTTTTAATACCGTCTTATCCGGGCAAATGAACATTTCTTTTATTTTCAGCGGACAGGTATTACCGTTTTTAGCAGGACTGATACTTATCCTTTCCGTCATACCGGCCGTTTATATGAGCCGAAAAATGTCGGTTCTTTCCCGGCAGCGCTATCATGACCTTACAGGCGGTAAAAAGAAACAGAATATCATATCCACCTTATCCGGAATACAATATGTAATATCCATTATCTTAATTATCGCGACCCTGACGGTCAATAAACAAACCGGTTTGATCCGTCAGGGCGGAGAAGGATATGAAGGATTAATCGAAATAGAGCTGCAGGGAAATGCCGCCCATATGAGATCATTTGTAGAGGAGCTGCGTACCCATCCCGAAGTCGGTGAGGTCAACACCACTATGTTATCCTTATTTCACTATGGCTTACGGCAGATAGTCATACCGGATGATAAAGGGAATGAGACCCATTTGTCCTTAGCCGAATTGGGTGGTGGTACCGGTTTCCTCTCCAATTTCCGTATTCAGTTACTGCAGGGCCTCCAACCCGGCGAAGCAAAAGCACGTTTCCCTTTTCCGGTTTACGTCAACCGGCGTTTTGCTGACATGTTTGTAGAAAAAGGAGAGAACCCGGTGGGGCAGCCGCTTAAGCGGTATAATAAAAACGTTGATTTCCGGCATAAAGAGGACGCTCCGGAACAAGCCCCGGTCACAACCATTGTCGGAGTAGTGGAAGATTTTTTCATAGGTTCGCTGGAAAAGGAGATTCCTCCGGCGATAATCCATATCGAGGAAGGGAAAAACATCCCCGATGCTTACGTGTATTTTCGCTTAGATGAAAAGCACCCGGAACGGTTGGCCCGGGTCAGGCAAATATGGGAAAAACATAATCCCGGCACACTATTCACCTACAGCAATGTTTTTGAAGATTTCCTTACCCTCAACCAAAAAACGATCGGACTGGCAGACCTCTTGCTGATGTACTCACTGATCAGTATTCTCCTCACCTGCTCCGGGATATTCGGTATTGCTTTATATGCCGCCGGACAACGTACGAAAGAGATCGGTATCCGAAAGGTAAACGGGGCTACGACAAGGCAAATCGTCACATTACTTAATAAACAATTTATGGTAAGGATCGGTATCGCTTTCCTGATCGCAGTCCCGGTTGCGTGGCTTCTCCTGAACCAATGGTTGATGGGATTTGCCTATCGTACGGAAATAACGGTAAATTCATTCCTGTTGGCTTTGATCGTAGTAACGGGTATTACCTTATTAACTGTAAGCTGGCATAGTTATAAAGCAGCCTCCGGCAATCCTGTAAAAGCGCTCAGGAGTGAATAGATAATCCGAATAAAATCCAATACAATGAGAAACATATCATTTAAACTCATCTACCGCAGCTGGTGGCGTAATAAAGCATTTACGATTATTTCCATTCTCAGCCTTGCCGTCGGCATTGCCTGTACCAATCTGCTGGCCGCCTTTGTTATCCATGAATATAACATAGAGGCCGGTAATCCGAATAAAGACAGGATTGCGGTATTACAACGTGAAATCGCCGGGACCGGTTACCGGTATGCCGATAACCATCCGGCCAATATTCCCGGATTATTGATCAGCCAGGTGCCTGAACTGGATTCATCTACTACAATAGAACAATTAACCAGCAGCACGTTAAAAGTAGGAGAACACGTTTATACCGATTTCCGGATGTTAAAAACCGATAGTATTTTTGTCCGTTTCTTTCCTCAGGATGTAATAATGGGAAACGTGGAGGAAGCGTTAAAAGATCCGGATAAAATAATATTGACAGAATCTTTCTCCAAGCGGTTATTCGGTAGGGATAACCCGGTCGGGAAAACAGTACGTATGCAAAAGTGGTCTTCCGGCTTCCCCGGGGATAAACCGGGTTTATTGACATTAACTGTTTCTGCTGTCGTTAAAAAGAAGGATCAGTCGGCTTTGAACTATGATATCCTGATTTTTGGAAGGCCGGCTACCGGTGCCCATCTGTTTCTTTTGAAGAACAATATGACGATTGCCGGATTACAGGCAAAAACTAATAATTTGTTTAATCTCTCCGATGACAGGGGCAGGGAAGTTAACTATTCCTTTTTGGGTATTCAGGAAGCTGCACTCGATAAGGAATTATACAGTTCGCCCGTTAAGAAACCCAATACGACCTTACTGTTTGTTGCATTATTTTCCGCCATCCTGATCCTCGCGATAGCCTGTTTTAATTACATAAACCTCAGCTTCTCCCGCGTTTTCAAGCAATTATATTCCATACATGTACAGAAACTCATGGGAGCCGGGGCGAGACAGCTACGTGTGCAATTGTTCGCCGATACGTTTATGACTGTGGGGCTTGGTTTCCTGATCGCGCAATTGTTGCAGTATGATTTGCTGGCGACGTTGAACAGCATTCTGTCCGCACAGGTGCCCGCCTCTTTTTTATATACCAATCAGGTATTGCCGGTCACGTTAGGCTTTATTCTTGTCCTGGCGCTTATACCCGCGATCTATATGAGCAGCCGCCTGCCCAACATGTCTGTTTCCGTTTATAATAATTTCTACCGGGGGAAGTCCAAACAACGGATCATCGCCTCTTTAGCTGTTTTGCAATTTATTATATCGTTTGTATTAATAATCGGTACCTTCTCCGTGCGTAACCAGCTTTCGCTTGTCTACCAAAAGACGGCCGATTATAAGAACCTGTATGCGTTTTCCGCGGGTGATAACCAAACTTCCATGCGGCCCCTTATCGAACGTGTCGCGCATTTTCCCGGTATACGGGCCATCGGTTCAAGCAGCTCAACACTGGAATATGCCCTGAGTTATGCGGAACAATACGAGGAAAACGGGGAGACAAAGTTCCGGACGATGATGTTTGATGATGGCGATGAAGGAATAATGGACGTTATGGAACATAAAATAATCCAGGGGCTACCCTGGAAAGAAGCAATACAAATATATGCCAATCCGGTATACCTGACGCGGTCGTACGCGGAACAGCTGTTTCCCGACGGCAATCTTCCCGTAGGCGACAAGCTGACGCTTTATGACGGGATACACCGGAATTATCCGGCAGGAGATCATATTATCGGAGGGGTGATCGAAAATTATTTCAGGTATAACCTGGAGACTCCCGATTTTCCGGGCATCATCGCTTATAACGGTGAAAGATGCATTTTCATGCAGGTTAAAACCGATCCCGGACAAACCGCAGAAGTGATCCGTCGCATTTATGAAGAAGGGAGCCGGCTTTATCCCGAACAACTGCTCGAACATAAGAGCATGTACGACGTCGTGTTGGCGTATAATAAAAAACTTTTTGAAATGTCGGACCTGTTGATGATGTACTCCATCATCAGTCTTCTGCTCACTTGTTTCGGACTGTTCGGAATGGCTCTGTATGCAATTGAACAGCGTACGAAAGAGATCGGCATACGTAAGGTAAACGGTTCTACCACCCGGCAGATCATGATGATGCTTAACGGGCAGTTTATCCGTTGGATCGTGATCGCGTATGTGATAGCTGTCCCCCTGGCCTGGTGGTTGCTCCGCCAATGGATGCAGAACTTCGTTCACCGCGCCGGATTCAGTCTATGGACATATGTCCTGCCGTTTATTATTGTAACCGTTATAACCCTGCTTACCGTCAGTTGGCACAGCTACAAAGCTGCCACGGGTAATCCGGTGCATGCCTTACGGGATGAATAAGAAATTGCGAATGTTAAATTAGAATATCATGAAGCACGTATCATTTAAACTTATTTTCCGGAGCTGGTCGCGTAATAAGGCGTTTACCGTTATCTCCATCCTCAGCCTTGCCGTCGGCATTGCCTGTACCAACCTGTTGACCGCCTTTGTGATCCACGAGTATAATATAGAAGCGGATAATCCGAATAAAGACCGGATCGTGTTGGCCAAAATGACTGTTCCGGGAGATAATATGACTACCTATCATATGATGAGGCCGGCATATATCACCGAACTGCTCGGTAAGGTTCCCGAATTGGATAAATTATGCAGGGTATGCCCCTATGAATTCGTTACCTATTGCAAAGTGGGAGAGAATACGTTCAATGATTTTAAGGTAGCCGAGGCAGATAGCACTTTTCTCCGGTTCTTTCCTCAAAAGGTAGTAAAGGGAAGCCTGGATGATATGCGGGTTGGTCCGGACCGAATAATCCTGACGGAATCTTTTGCCCGCCGGCTGTTCGGAAGGAGAGATCCGGTAGGTCAACCTGTGCAGATTCAGTTCGGGCCTGATTTGGGAAGTAAGGCAGAGTCATTGGTTTCTTTTACCGTTTCCGCAGTGGTAGAAGATAACGGTCAGACAGCATTTGCATTTGATGCGGTTTTTTATGCGCAGCCCATCAGTGGATTAAACTTTTTCCTGCTAAAGGATAATATCTCCATTCCTGAATTACAGGCTAAAACGGGTAGTATAATTATTCAACGGAACGGACGTGATTTTCCATTTACATTACACAGCATCCATGAAGCATGTTTCGATTCAGGATCGGTTCCGCCCCCGCCACTGAAGAAACCAAATATGGATTTGTTACTTATTGCGCTCTTTTCCGCTATTCTGATATTGACTATCGCCTGTTTCAATTATATAAACCTTAGCTTTTCCCGTGTATTTAAACAATTATACTCCATACATGTACAAAAGCTGATGGGAGCCGGTAGCGGCCAGTTAAGTACGCAGTTGTTTGCCGATACTTTCATGACCGTAGGACTTAGCTTCCTGATCGCGCAATTGATACAATATGATTTACTGGCAGTGATGAACCGTATCCTGTCGGTCAGCGTCCCGCCTTCTTTCCTGTACAGTAGTCAGATGCTTCCCGTTACGTCTGCATTTATACTCGTTCTGACCTGTATTCCCGCTTTCTATATGAGCCGGCGTTTGCCCGAACTTTCTATTTCCGTATACAATAGTTTTTACCGCGGAAAAGCCCGGAAAAGGATTATAGCTTCCCTTGCCGTGCTGCAATTTGTCATTTCTTCAATCCTGATCATCAGCACCTTTACTGTCCGCGGACAAATCTCACTACTATACGATAAGGTCGAAATGTATAAACATATCTATACCTTTTCGACAGGGGATTTTAAAACATCTATGCTTCCGTTTAAAGAACGTATCGATGGTCTTCCCGGTATTGAAGCTTTGACGGCGGGCAACCCTTTATGGGATGGGATGATGTTTTTAGGCGATATTGTAGACGGTAAATACGAAACGTATTCCTTCGAAGACGGAGACGAAAATATCATGGAAACCATGGGGTATACCTTATTGCAGGGATTACCCTGGAAAGAAGCCATTACACAATATTCTCACCCGGTCTACCTCAACCGTACGTGGGCGCAAAGCCTTTTCCCGGATGGCGGTCTTCCGGTGGGTGAATTGCTGAAAGAACGCGAACCTCTTTTAACGGAAGAGCATCCCCCTGCAGGAAAGGATCATATTATCGCCGGAGTAGTGGAAGACTTTTTTAATCCCAATAAAGCAAATTCCTTAGAAACGCCCATCGGGAAGGTTATAATCAGTTATAACCGGGAAGGGATCCATCTGAAAGTCCGTATCGATCCCGCAAATACTTCTGTTATCCAACAAATTTATGAGGAATGGGAAAAGCTTTATCCGTCCGGATATCTCGAACATGAGAGTATGTACGATAAAGCGCTGGACAATAACCGGAAACTTTTCGAAATGTCGGACCTGTTGATGATGTATTCTATTATCAGTATCCTGCTCACCTGTTTCGGCCTTTTCGGCACGGCATTGTATGCAACCGAACAACGGACAAAGGAGATCGGTATCCGCAAGGTGAACGGTTCAACCACGTGGCAGATCATGATGATGCTGAACCGGCAGTTTATGGTATGGGTGGGGATTGCCTATGTAATAGCCGTCCCGGTTGCCTGGTGGATACTCCACCAATGGATGCAGAATTTCGTTTACCGTGCCGGATTCAGCCTATGGACCTATATCCTGCCGTTGCTTATCGTAACAGGTGTAACCCTGCTGACCGTCAGCTGGCACAGCTACAAAGCCGCGACAGGCAATCCGGTCGGCGCCTTGCGGGATGAATAAACCTTCCCCCATCACCTTCCACTTTCTTCTTCAAACCCTTTTGTAGCGGGCGAAAGAGAGTGGAAGATGATCTTTCACCCGTGGTAACCTATCTCCACAAAGTGTTTTGTTCCAGTTCAAGCAATTTTTTCTTCCGCCATATTTCACCGCCGTAACCCGTCAGGCTTCCGTTTGTACCGATAACTCTATGACAAGGTAAAAGAATGGAGATCCTGTTTTGGCTGTTTGCGTTGGCAACCGCTCTTACGGCAGATGGCTTGCCGAGGGCTTCAGCCTGTTTAGCGTAGGTCGTTGTAGAGCCGTACGGGATATTTAATAAACCCAGCCATGTGTGTACCTGAAAATCTGTTCCTTTTAAATCTAACGGTATACTAAACTCCCGGAGCTCTCTTTTAAAGTATTGTCCGAGTTGTTGCTTAAGTGTGTTGACATAGATGTTTTCGCCCATCTCAAGCGTTGCGTTGAATAACGTAATTAGCTGTTTAAGTTCCCGTTCCAGTTTCTTGCTGTCGGCAAACTCCAGTAAGCAAATTCCCTTACCGGTTGCACCCGCTATCATTGTTCCCACTGCCGTTTCTACAGGCTTGATACAAATAACCGCTTTACTGTTGCCGATAGCCTTTTTATGATGGATGTTCAATTCATTTAAAAGACTACAATCAAATTCTTTGTCCATTGTTATTTTTATAGGTAAGCATATGCAAATTTAGCAAGAATCGGGTAATTCGTTTTTTATGGACAGCCTATATTTGTAACCGTTATCAAATTGAAAATTAGTTGTTACCGATGAAAAAAGGACGGACAGGATATGAAGGGGCAAAAGCAGACAGATTACGATAGAATGGAAGCGGCCATTTTGTTTTTGGTAAAAAACTATACCATGCAACCCAAACTGGATGAAATTGCATCGCATATCCATATGAGTTCCTTTCATTTCCAACGGATGTTCCGGGAATGGGTAGGGGTAACTCCCAAACGCTTTGTCCAGTATTTGAGCGTGGAGCATGCAAAGAAAATACTGAAAGAAACCCATGCTACCTTATTCGATGCAAGTTACGAAGCGGGTTTTTCCGGTACAAGCCGCCTGCACGACCTGTTTATAAATATCGAAGGAATGACGCCTGGTGAATATAAAAATGGAGGTGCCAATCTTTTTATCCACTATGATTTCGCCGATACTCCGTTTGGGACTGTTATCGTAGCTTCTACCGATAAAGGGATATGCCACATGACCTTTGCCGACGAAGGTCGCGAAGAAGCCCTGCAACGTCTGAAGAGTTCTTTTCCAAATGCAAAGTATAAGCACTTTCCCGATAAGCAACAACAGGATGCGCTGTTCGTGTTTACACAGGATTGGAGTAAACCGCACGAAATAAAATTGCACTTGAAAGGAACCTGTTTCCAACTGAAAATATGGGAGACTTTATTAAAGATTCCTTCCGGTGGACTTACAACGTATTCGGATTTAGCCCTTAAATCGGGTTACGGAGGCGCACAGAGAGCTGTCGGTACAGCTCTGGGAAATAACCCGGTTGTGTTTCTCATCCCGTGCCATCGTGTGATAAAAGCGACGGGCATAATCGGCAGCTACCGTTACGGAGAGATACGAAAAAACGCTATTATTGGCTGGGAAGCCGCACAAAAAGAATCCGGAAAAAATACATAATAATTTAATTGAAAATCCAGCAGTTAAATAAACGTTATGCTATAGTAATTATAATCCTTATCATTTCATATAAAATCCAGATTTACCGTTGCTTTAAAATAATTCCAAATGATTTATTGGGAATACTTGTTTATGATAAAAATATAATTATATTTACCGGATTAATTTTTTAATTAAATGTGATGAAAAAACCCTTATTATTTTTTAGTTTGGCAATCCTATTATCGTGTGCCAATGAACCTCCTGAATTTTATCTCGAATCTCAATTGCCTGAAGTTCAAACCAATGATTTTGCCGTAGGAATAGACGATGTGGAGAATTATTTATCTGTAAATTCAACTTCTACACGAAGTGCAAACGCACGTATTAATCCCGTAACATATTTAAAAGATACGGTAATGTATATCGTTAATTATCCGAATGGATTTGAAGTTTTACCCGGAGATAAAAGGTTTCCCATAAAAATCGCTTTCAATGATTCCTGTGGCCTTGATATGGAAAACCTGAATGACGCGCAAAAGATGTGGTTCGACCATATGTCGGAAGAAATTTATTATGTAAAAAAGGACACCATACAAAATGAATATTGCAAGGTATGGGATAGTCTGGATAAAAAAAAGAAATATATACATACGAAAGGTTCCGGCGGTTGGATTTATCACAATACAAGGTCCACTTCAAGTACTACGGGGAAAAACCATTTGCTTACTATATCCTGGAAACAGGGGGATCCTTATAATCAGTTCTGTCCTTTCAAATCTACGGGAAGTAGCAAATGTCCAGTCGGTTGTACTATTGTTGCCGGCGGTATGCTGTTAGATTATTTGAATAGAATCTGGGGATTCCCTTCTCAAACAGTAGCTACTGCTACTTATAATCAGTCTAATAATACGTACTCATTCTCGGGAAGTACATCCTGGAATGCGATACGTCAGGGAGATAATACTGCTATCGCAAGATTATTGGGTCATTTAGGTGTTTTATCAGGTACCCATTATGGCGATAAACAATCTGGTGCAAGTTTACATAAAGATTTATATGCTGGCTTGAGATCGTATGGGATTAATTGTTCTAAAAAAACAACTTGGGATGTTTCTGTTATAAAAAATAGCCTTAATTCAAATATCCCTGTTATAGCGGAAATGTGGGGATATGGAGGAAACAACATAAAGGAAGGGCATACGATTGTTATTGATGGCTTTAAAGAGATAAAAGGTTATTATACAGATATATATATTTATGTAAATGATTTAGATTCATATCCCGGTGATATATACGATCATGGCCCCGACGGCGATCCCGTACCCGCGGAAGGTCCTACACAGGAAACATCCTATACTATTACAACTTTATATTATCTGATCAATTGGGGATATGCATTTATTGATAATACATATTATTATTCTACAAGCTCTATTAATTATAATTATGGAGATGTGAGAGGAATTGTAAGGTTTAATGAAAAAACTAATATATTACATGGATTTTACAAGATATAGAAGAAAAATCATTTTGTTATTTTATGTGGTAACGGTTGCTTGTGTAAAAATAAGCGCACAATTCAGTTACTCCGTAAAAGCAGGTTGTAGTTGGCCTTCCTTTCATAACAA
Source organism: Bacteroidales bacterium UBA4116 (assembly GCA_002381645.1). GTDB lineage: Bacteria > Bacteroidota > Bacteroidia > Bacteroidales > Tannerellaceae > DFXE01. The sequence goes on along the minus strand of DFXE01000007.1, from coordinate 353,380 downwards.
TGAATCTACAGAAAGGCATGTTAAAGAAAGGCCCACTATTACCTTCGGCGCTGATGTGGAATACCATTTCAGCCATCGTATAGGTGTTCTAACGGGATTGAATTATCGTAGGATAAGTGAAAAAGGCTTTTTAGCGCTGCCTGGAATTTCTCATCCTATATTCGATGTTAACGCATCTTTTCTGGAAATTCCGCTCTTGGGTACATTGAAATTGACGAATTCAACTCCTAAAATAATGGATATTATTGTCGGTGCAGGTCCTTATGTGGATATAAAGGTACATCAGAAAGTCGACAGGTATTCATTAGATTTTAAAACCTATTATGGAATAATGGCAACTATTCAGCTTGAATTTTTCTCCCATTATTTTATCCGTGGAGAACGCCAATGGGGTTTGGCATCCGACAGGGAGTTAATTACTGAAAGAAGAGTAAATATGATCTCGGTCGTTGCCGGATACAGGTTTTAATATCTTTACCTGTTTGCTCTCTTTTTATAAAGTATCTTATTTTATTATATGAAAGAAGCTGTTTCAGTTTAAAATATTACTGAAACAACTTCTTTATTAAAATAGTATCTGTTATGGTATTATTTTTACCTCCGGTAATGTCCTTTCACGGGTTTGTATAGCGGGGATTGGCGGTGGCCGGTTTTTTGGAGTTTGCCGTCGGCGATGAGTTTGCGCAGGCGGCGTTTGGCGGTCGATTCGGTGAAACCGCACAGGGCGCGGAACCCGCGGCTGGTTATATAGGTGTTGTCCCTAAAGTGTCGGGTAAGCAACGCGTCTATTTCTATGTCGGAATAGCGGTTGGAATGCCGTTTCCTGCGCGCCCTTGCCAGGGGAATATGCGAAAAGCGTTTTTTGAATGATGCTTCCGCCCGGAAGCTGATGTTTTTCACATGGACGGATTCGGCGCGTATCTCTTTAGCCGATTTCACCGGAGGTGAGGAAAGGGTAAGCTGGAAATAACCCAGTCCTTCGAGGTGTACCCTTCTGCCCGACGAGAGTTCGTCCGCCATTACTTCGATCAGGGAGATGAGAGAGGCTTTAACGTCGCCGATCGTTAAGGTAGAAGCATTGTGTATGCGTGATACGATCTCGTCGGTGGTAGCCGTGCCCCAGGTTACTACCCGTGTGTGGAGCCTTTTTTCCCGGTTGCTTTCTTTCGGCAACGGGTTCTCATAAAAGTCATAACGTAGTCCCATAGAATAAGTGTTTTGTTTATGAAAAAGTAATTGTTTGTTCACATCGTATTTTGACGTTCACAGCTGTGAACTGCATGGATCACACCTGTGATCTGTCCCGGCCACAGGTGTGGTCCGGTTCGGTCACACCTGTGATCCCATCAACTGTATGTAGCAAAAATAACAAATAATAACGAACTGTGCAATAGTTTGATACGAACGGATCAACAGTGCTTTTTCTGCGAATCCTGACGGCAACGCGCGTTCCATACAAAAGGTTGACGACGATATCGATAAGTTCTCCGCCCCCAAAATGGCGTTATTAAAGAACCTGATGCAAATGGCGGGGCTGAATATCCGGAAAGCTTATAAGAAAAGTTATGCTCTGTTGACACGGATAGGCAGGGGGGATATATGACGGATAAGGAGCGGAAGATAACAAACGGGTGGAAGATCGGTCTTCCACCCGTTTTTATTGGGTGATCAATAAGTTGTGTCTGAAAGTGGAAAGTGAAGGTTGTTTACCTGCAACCCCTGCATCCGGCACATTGGGCCAGTTCGCCGCGGAAACGTTTGTCTACCAGGTTGTGCAAGCGCTCTTTGAGGGCTTCCAGTCGTACATTGTCTACCACATCTGCCGTGAAGGCCACGCTGAGCATCAGCCGGGCCTCTTCTTTGGGTATGCCGCGGCTCCGGAGGTAGAATAAAGCCGTTTCGTCGAGCTGTCCGGTAGTCATACCGTGCGAGCATTTTACGTCGTCGGCGTAGATTTCGAGTTGCGGTTTGCTGTACATCCGCGCCTGGCGGGTAGCCAGCAGGTTACGGTTTGTCTGGTAGGCGGCGGTTTTCTGCGCTCCTTCCTTTACCAGTATGCGTCCGCTGAATGCGCCGGTAGAACGGTCGTTCAGTACATTCTTGAATAGTTCCGTGCTGGTACAGTTGGGCACGGCATGTGTGATATGGCTATAGGTATCGACCTGTTGCTCTTTATCGAGGATAGACATGCCGCAAAGGGTAGTTTCTGCCGCTTCCCCGTTCAGTTCTATATAATAATTGTTGCGGGTAAGCCCGTTGTTGAGGGTTATCCCGTTCACCAGTACATTGCTTCCGGCTTCCTGTTTGACGTGTATCGATGCAAAGCGGGTAGTGGATTCCGTACTTTCCTCGAGGTCGTAATAATCGAAATGCGCACCTTCTCCGGCGAATATTTCCACTACTTCGGTAGCGAGGAATTTCACATCGTCGATGCTATGGTCGCAAACCAGTAATTTGGCCTGCGAACGTTCTTCCATGATCACCAGGATACGGCGGTTCGCCATGGTGTCGACATCGTTACGGAAAATATTCACCAACTGGATGGGGCATTCTACGGCTACCCCTTTCGGTACATAGATAACGAATCCGTCCTGTACGAGCATGGTATTGAGGGCGATGATGCCGTCTTTGGAACTGGGGGCGGCCCGGCCGTAGTATTTCGCGGCAATTTCGGGATGCTGTTCGGTAAACGTTTTCAGTCCGCCCACGTATACGCCTTCCGGCAGTTGTACACCGGGCTGTTGCTTATGGTAGAAAGAGTCGTTTACAATAAAATAAAGGGCTGTGCCCAGATTGGGTACGTCGCAACGAAAGACGTCGTAGGGATCGACGGGAATTTCAATCCGCTTGATGTTCAGCCCGTAATCCGGTGCGAATGCCTGCGGTACGTCCGTGTATTTATAATCTTCCTCATTCGTACCGGGGAAGCCCGCCTGTTCCAGGTCGTGCAACGCCTGCGTACGCAGACTGTTCAATACCCCTGAAGAGTGAGCCCGGATGGTATCTTCGTATTGGGTGAACAGGTCGATATATTGTTGTTCCGCTTTCATATCATTCTTCGCTATCCGTTTTGAGCCAGTCGTACCCTCTTTTCTCGAGTTCCAAAGCCAGTTCGGGCCCGCCGGTTTTTATGATACGCCCGTTGAACAGTACGTGTACTACGTCGGGTTTGATGTAATCGAGCAACCGTTGGTAATGGGTGATCACTATGGTGGCGTTTTGGGGTGTCCTCAGCTTATTTACGCCGTTGGCCACGATGCGCAGGGCGTCAATATCCAGTCCGCTGTCTGTTTCGTCGAGAATAGCTAAGGTAGGTTCGAGCATAGCCATCTGGAAGATCTCGTTCCGCTTTTTTTCGCCTCCGGAAAACCCTTCGTTTACGCTGCGTCCGGCCAGTTTACTGTCTAATTCCACAATGGCGCGTTTTTCGCGCATGAGTTTCAGGAAGTCGGTAGCGGGAACCGGGTCCAGCCCTTTGTATTTACGGTGTTCGTTTACGGCCGCGCGCATAAAGTTTACCATGCTTACGCCGGGTATTTCCACCGGATACTGGAAACTCAGGAAAATGCCTTCCCGGCTGCGGTCTTCGGGAGACAGCTCCAGCAGGTCTTTGCCTTCGTAAAGCACTTCGCCTTCGGTAACTTCGAATGCCGGATTGCCTACCAGTACGCTGCTTAGCGTACTTTTACCGGAACCGTTCGGTCCCATGATCGCGTGGATTTCACCTTTGTTTACGGAAAGGTTTATCCCTTTCAATATCTCTTTGCCGTTGATGTTGGCATGTAAGTTTTTTATTTCTAACATAATCTATTTTATTAAAAGCCTCCCGTTCCCCGAGGGTCATAAAGAAAGTCCCCCGGCAGGGGGATTCAGGGGCCTTATCCTACACTTCCTTCCAGCGAAATAGAGAGCAGCTTCTGCGCTTCCACCGCAAACTCCATGGGTAATTTGTTCATGACTTCCTTGGCATAGCCGTTGACGATCAGCCCCACGGCTTCTTCAGTGGATATTCCCCGCTGGTTGCAATAGAAGAGTTGTTCTTCACTGATCTTACTTGTGGTCGCCTCGTGTTCGATGACGGCTGTATCGTTCTGTACGTCGGCATACGGGAAGGTATGCGCCCCGCAGGTGGAACTGAGCAGCAGGCTGTCGCACTGGCTGTGGTTCCGGGCGCCTTCGGCGCGCGGCGATACTTTCACCAGTCCGCGGTAGCTGTTCTGGCTGTTACCCGCGGATATACCTTTGGATACGATCCGGCTTTTGGTGTTTTTTCCCAGGTGGATCATTTTGGTTCCCGTATCGGCCTGCTGGTAGTTGTTCGTCACCGCTACGGAATAGAATTCTCCTATGGAATCGTCGCCGGCGAGGATACAGCTCGGGTATTTCCAGGTAATAGCCGAACCGGTCTCTACCTGCGTCCACGATAGTTTGCTGCCCCTGCCTTTGCAGATGCCCCTTTTGGTGACAAAATTGTAAATGCCTCCTTTTCCTTCTTTATCTCCGGGATACCAGTTCTGTACGGTGGAATATTTTACTTCCGCCTGTTCTTTAACCACGATTTCTACGATAGCGGCATGCAGCTGGTTCTCATCGCGCATCGGCGCCGTGCATCCTTCGAGGTAACTTACGTAGGATTCGTCGTCGGCTACGATCAGTGTCCGTTCGAATTGTCCGGTATTGGCGGCGTTGATACGGAAATAGGTACTTAATTCCATCGGGCAGCGTACGCCTTTAGGAATATATACAAAGGAACCGTCGGAGAAAACGGCCGAGTTCAGGGCGGCAAAGAAATTGTCGCGGTAACTGACCACGCTCCCGAGGTATTTCTGTATCAGGTCGGGATGATGCTGGACGGCCTCGCTGAAGGAAGAGAAAATGATTCCTTTTTCAGCCAGTATATCTTTGAAGGTCGTTTTTACCGATACGCTGTCGATAACAGCGTCTACGGCCATTCCCACTAATTGTTTTTGTTCCTGAAGTGGAATACCCAGTTTGTCGAATGTTTTCAGTAATTCGGGGTCTACCTCATCCAGGCTTTTCGGCCCTTCTTTTTTCTTCGGTGCCGCGTAATAGATAATATCCTGGTAATCGATGGGGGGTATCGTGAGGTGCGCCCAGGTGGGCATTTCCATTGTGAGCCAGTATTGGTAGGCTTTGAGCCGGAACTCCAGTAACCATTCCGGTTCGTTTTTCTTCGCGGATATGATCCGTACGACTTCTTCGTTCAGTCCTTTCCGTATTGTTTCCGTATCGATGTCGGTGACAAATCCGTATTTGTAATCACCGCCCGTTACTTCGTCTATGATCTTGTTTGAGTCTTGCATACATTCATTTATAAATTCCGCCTATTCACTCAGAAAAAACAAGCTCTGAGGGTAAATAGTTGGGATAATAGCTCTTACCGGTTCGTAAAAGCGGGATTCGACTTTCGATTCCAGCGGAATAAGTACCGATCCGCGGTCGATTACGTCCAGTATATTTAACAGCAGGCTTGTGAACAGCACGATTACGAGTAATCCGAATATGCCGCCTGCGATATGGTTAAGCACGCTTAAAGGGGTTGCCCCGATAAGGCGGTGCACAATTTCTCCTACTAATAAAAGGACTCCTACAATTAACAGGAACCCTAATATATAACTTAGGATGGTAATCCCCTGTTCGGGGAACCATCCTAATGAAACAATATATCCTTTCAGCCATTCGGCTACTATGCCGCAAAAGAATATGCCTAATATCAAGGCTATAAGTGAAACAACCTGTTTGATGGCTCCATCAAACAGGCCTTTTACCAAACCGACCCCTGCCAGACATAATAATGTGATGTCTAACCAGTTCATGTTCATATTTATAGTGTTTGCTTAACTTCAACTTCTTCAAAGGCTTCAATCATATCGCCTACCTTGATGTCGTTATAGTTGGCGATATTCAGTCCGCATTCATAACCGAAAGCGACTTCTTTCACATCTTCCTTGAAACGTTTGAGAGATCCTAACTCGCCGGTATGTACAACGATACCGTCGCGTATCAGGTGTATCTTATGGTTACGTTTGACTTTTCCTTCTTTCACCATACATCCGGCAACCATACCCACTTTGGTGATCTTGAACACCTCGCGAACTTCCACCAACGCCTTGACTTCTTCTTTCAATTCGGGTGCAAGCATACCTTCCATAGCGCTGCGCACTTCTTCGATGGCGTCGTAAATGATGGAATACATACGTATTTCTACACCTTCGTTTTCGGCCTGGCGCCGTGCCGCCTGCGACGGACGTACCTGGAAACCGATAATAATCGCGTTGGATGCGGCTGCCAATACCACGTCTGATTCCGAGATCTGTCCTACGGCTTTGTGGATCACATTTACCTGGATCTGTTCGGTGGATAAGCGGATCAGCGAGTCGGAGAGGGCTTCTACCGAACCGTCTACGTCACCTTTGACGATCACGTTCAGTTCCTGGAAGTTACCTACTGCGATACGGCGTCCGATATCATCGAGCGTAAGCATTTTTTGCGTACGCAGACCGAGTTCGCGTTGTAACTGTTCGCGGCGTCCTGCGATTTCACGGGCTTCCTGGTCGGTTTCCAATACATTGAATGTATCTCCTGCCTGCGGCGCGCCGTTCAATCCTAAGATAAGAACGGGTTCCGACGGCCCTGCGGTATCTTTCCGCTGGTTACGTTCGTTGAACATGGCTTTTACGCGGCCGAAATGTGTTCCGGCAAGGACTACATCCCCGGTTTTCAGTGTTCCGTTTTCGATAAGCACGGTGGATACATATCCGCGTCCTTTATCTAAGGATGATTCTATAATCGATCCGGTAGCGCGTAATTGCGGATTGGCTTTCAGGTCTAACAGGTCGGCTTCGAGCAGAACCTTTTCTAACAGTTCTTCCACACCGATGCCTTGTTTAGCCGATATTTCCTGGCTCTGGTATTTACCTCCCCAGTCTTCTACCAGGTAGTTCATATTGGCCAGTTCTTCTTTTATCTTTTCAGGATTAGCTCCCGGTTTGTCGATCTTGTTGATAGCAAATACGATAGGTACGCCTGCTGCGGAAGCATGGTTGATAGCTTCCGTTGTTTGCGGCATCACGTTATCGTCGGCCGCAACAATAATAATGGCGATATCCGTTACTTTGGCTCCACGGGCACGCATAGCGGTGAAAGCCTCATGGCCCGGCGTATCCAGGAACGTAATGCGTCGTCCGCTTGGCAGCTTAACGTTATAAGCACCAATGTGCTGTGTGATACCTCCTGCTTCTCCGGCGATCACATTGGCTTTACGGATATTGTCGAGAAGCGAGGTTTTACCGTGGTCGACATGTCCCATGACCGTAACGATCGGCGGACGTGCTACCCAGTCGTCTTCGTTGTCTTCTTCGTCTGTTTTGATCGCTTCCACCACTTCGGCACTGACATATTCGGTAGTGAATCCGAATTCTTCCGCTACGATATTAATGGTTTCCGCATCCAGACGCTGGTTGATAGATACCATGAGGCCGATGCTCATACAGGTAGCGATAACCTGGGTAACCGGGATGTTCATCATCACCGCCAGGTCGTTTGCCGTAACGAACTCTGTAAGTTTCAATACTTTGCTGTCCTGTTCTTCCTGCGCCATCAATTCGCTTTCGCGCTGTAAAGCGGCGTCGCGTTTATCACGGCGGTATTTTGCACCTTTGCTGCTCTTATTCCCTTTATTGGTCAGGCGGGCAAGCGTTTCTTTGATCTGTTTCTGTACATCTACTTCGCTGACCTCGGCTTTTACGGGTTTGCGCAGGCGTCCTTTATTACGGTCGTCGTTACGGTGCGTCGGGCGGGTATAATTGGTACCGGGTGTGTTGTTGATATCCACACGGTCTTTTTTGATCCGTTTCCGTTTTTTCTTCGCGTCGCTTTCTTCGCCGGGTTTAGCCGGAGCGGTTCCCGCTTTTACCGGTGGGTTGGGTCGGGAAGCCGGATCTTTCGGGCCTTTGGAAACCTGTCCGCCGCCAGGATGTGCAGGTTTAGCTGCGTTAAACTTGTCGCGTTTTTCGTCGCGTTCTTTTTTACGCTCTTCCTTTGTCTTTTTCTTGGGCCGGGTAGACTGGTTGATGGCGGAAAGGTCTATCTTCCCGGTCACTTTAATCGTCGACTCGATCTTAGGCGTATTCAGCCTGAAGGGACTTTCATCTGCATTTGCGGATGATTCGGTTTGCGTATTATCCTCATATTCATCATCCACAACGATTTCAGCCACTTCCTGAGGTTGTTCTTCCTCTTGCTTTTTCACTATAATAGGTTTTTCTACCGGGGTTTCTTCCTTTTCTACAACTACTTCAACCTTCGGCTCTTCCACCTTGACCGGGGTTTCTTCTACCGGCTTAGTTGCTGAAGGCAATTCTTCTTCCTGGTGTACAATTTGTTTTTCCGCTTTTTTAGGCGGTTTGTTTAATTCAATCTTTCCTTTTGTTACGATTTTAGGCTTGTACTCTTCGGGAATCTCCGTTTTGATTTCTACCGGACGGTTTTCTTTCGTCTTCTTTTCCGGCATAACTTTCCTTACCTCGGGTTTGGTGAGAATGCGTTCTCTCTCCTGAGGGGATAAGTCTTTTCCAAATTCCTTTACGAGCAAAGCATATTGTTCGTCACTTATTCTTGTATTCGGGTTGTTTTCAACGTTGTGCCCGTTCTTCTGCAAAAATTCTGCCGCGGTAGCGAGCCCAACGTTTAAATCCCTTGTTGCTTTTATTAATTTTATAGGCATATCTAACTTTGTGGTAATACTTTTTAATCATTCATCTCATCTTCAAACTCGGCAGAGAGTATGGATAATACTTCATCTACGGTTTGTTCTTCAAGGTCGGCACGTTCGAGTATCTCTTCGCGTGATAATGCCAGTACGTTTTTAGCTGTGTAGCATCCGATATTTTTAAGCGATTCGATTACCCATCCGTCGATCTCGTCAGTAAATTCATCGAGGTAGATATCTTCTTCGTCAGCCCCGTCAATGTCGCGGAATACATCGATAGCGTACTCGGTAAGCATGCAGGCGAGTTTTATATTTAACCCTCCTTTACCGATGGCAAGTGAAACTTCTTCCGGGCGAAGGTATACTTCTGCTTTCCGTTCTTCTTCGTTGACACGTATGGAAGAAATTTTAGCCGGACTCAGCGAACGCTGGATGAAAAGGGCTACATTGGCCGTGTAATTAATCACATCGATATTCTCGTTCCTGAGTTCGCGGACGATCCCGTGGATACGTGAACCTTTCATTCCCACACAGGCCCCGACAGGGTCTATCCGGTCGTCGTACGATTCAACCGCCACTTTTGCCCTTTCACCGGGAATCCTTGCGATCGCTTTGATGGTGATCAATCCGTCGTGTATTTCAGGAACTTCCAGTTCAAACAACCGTTGCAGAAATACTTTATCCGTACGTGAAAGAATGATTTTAGGGTTATTGTTAACATTATCTACCCGTTGTACGATAGCGCGTACCGTTTCTCCTTTACGGTAGAAATCGGTTGGTATTTGTTCGGATTTCGGAAGCAGCAACTCATTCCCTTCGTCGTCCAGTAATAATATTTCTTTTTTCCATACCTGGTAAACGTCGGCGGCAATGATCTGGCCGACTCTTTCTTTGTATTTTGCGTAAAGACTGTCTTTCTGCAGCTCAAGTATTTTTGAGGCCAGTGTCTGGCGCAGGTTTAAAATGGCACGTCTTCCGAATTTGGCAAAATGCACTTCGTCCGTAATCTCTTCGCCGATTTCACTATCGGGATCGATCTTACGCGCTTCCGTTATGGTTATCTGAAGGTTGGAATCTTCCAGTTCATCATCGGCTACAGCCATACGGTTCCTCCAGATTTCAAAGTCACCTTTTTCGGGGTTGATGATCACGTCGTAGTTTTCATCCGTCCCGAACATTTTAGCAATTACATTCCGGAAAGATTCTTCCAGAACGCTTATCATCGTTTCTTTATCTATATTTTTTAACTCCTTGAACTCCGCAAGGGTATCAATCATGCTGATTGTTTCCTCTTTTTTGGCCATATTCCCTTTCTTACTTGAATCTTATTACGTATTTTGTGTATTTTATTTCCTCAAACGTGTAGGATTGATCTTCCGAAACGGTTACTTTCCGTTTGGCTCCTTCGGGTTTTACCTGTTTTTGCACGGTAACCGTCAGGCCGTTATCATCGGCCGATTTCAAAATGCCTGTCAGCTTGATCCCGCTTTTCAAAAGGATTTCCACTTCGTTGCCGATGTTTTTGATATACTGGCGGGGTATTTTAAACGGCGAAGTAATTCCTGCGGAACCTACTTCGAGTTCAAAATCTTCGGTCTCCCTGTCGAGTTGAGATTCCAGATAACGGCTTAACTCCACACAATCGTCGATCCCCACCGCCTGGTCGTTATCGATTTCAACAACAATCAGGTTACCCGGTTTAATTACCACATCTACCAGGTAGTTACCGGATGCGGCAAGCTTATCTTCAACAAGTTGTATTATTTTTTCCCGTTCAATCATACACGAATAGGTTAGAACGAAAGGAGGGGACTACCCGCCCCCTCCTCATCTTCTCTTAATCGGGTGCAAATATACAAATGATTTACTAATTATACAAATTATTAGGGTATTTATATTCAGCAATGTAGTATGTTATTTCGAAGAAGAGAGATATTTCACTACTTTTGGTGTTTATTTTTTTATTTGAGTGTTTTTTTGAGAGAAATAATCTTTCAGCAAAAAATAAAAACAAGTATCATGATACAGGATATCTACCCTCATATTTACCATAATGAGTATAAAAACCAACTACCTCAAGACGATAGTTATGTCATTTTTTTTGATGGCCGTTCTGTCTTGATCCGCCTGAATGGTGGTGAAATAACATTTCCTACCGTTGGAGAGCTAAGAAGTCTGCATGAGTTTGATCCGGATAAATTTATATATGCTTTCTCTGTTGACGAAACATCTTATTTTTTAATAAAAGAATTACCGTTGAAACCGGACGGTTACCAGATGGAGGATATTTCGGTATTCCGCACAGCTGTGCCGTCCCATCTGGCATTTGCAGGCATCACGGCATTCAGTTTGTATTCGTGGTATGCCAATCATATCTATTGCGGAAGATGCGGGAGTGAAATGCGTCATAGTGAAAAGGAACGTATGCTGGAGTGTACCGCCTGCAGCCATACGGAATATCCTAAGATATCACCTGCGATCATTGTAGCTGTTACCCATGGCAACCGGCTGCTTCTTTCTAAATATGCCAACCGGGAATATACTAATTATGCCCTTCTGGCGGGGTTTGCCGAAATAGGGGAATCTATTGAAGAAACCATCAAGCGGGAAGTTATGGAAGAGGTGGGACTTAAAGTAAAGAATCCTGTTTATTATAAAAGCCAGCCCTGGGGTTTTACGGATACCTTATTAATGGGTTTCTTTGTGGAACTTGACGGGGATGATACCATCGTACTGGATAAGGAAGAACTGGCCGAGGCCGTATGGCTTGAACGGGAGAATATACCGCCGGGTAATACGATAAGCCTTACCGGTGAAATGATTGAATATTTCAGAAACGGGAATGAGGGGATTGATCCGTGCATATAAGTTAAGGCTGAAATATAATTTTGCTGATTCAGGATAATTTAATCTACTATAAATATGGAACTTATCAAAACTGCCGAGGAACATATTCCTCTTATCAAAGCAATTGCCGACGAAGTGTGGCCCAAGACGTTCGGCGATATTTTATCACCTGCCCAGATTGTCTATATGATGGACATGATGTATAGTGAGGAAGCCATCAAACAGCAGATGAATGAATGGAATCATCATTACCTGTTGGCCAAAGAAGGGGATGATTACCTGGGATATGTTTCGTATGAAACCGGTTATAAAGGAAAACCCTGGACGAAAGTGCATAAGATATACGTGTTGTCGACCAGTCAGGGAAAAGGTGTGGGCCGTTTTCTGATTGATGCCGTATCTGCCATTGCAAAAGAAAAGGGTGATACTGAACTTTCACTCAATGTAAACCGTTATAATAAGGCAATCGAATTTTATAAAAAAGTGGGTTTTGGTATTATCGGCAATGAAGACATTGATATCGGTAACGGTTTCTTGATGGAAGATTATATCATGAATAAAAAGCTGTAATTCGATGCGGGTCAAAGCATGAACTGGTTAATTAATCTGGGCTACTGGGGACTTTTTATCGGAACATTCCTGGCGGGGACCATCCTGCCGTTAAGTTCGGATATTTTACTTGTAGGGGTGCTGACACTGGGTAGTAACCCTTGGTTATGCCTGTTGATGGCCACTATAGGAAACTGGCTCGGATTAATTACTACTTATCTTTTGGGTTGGCTCGGGAAATGGGAATGGCTTGAACGGTATTTCAATGTAAAGCATGAAAAACTGGTCGAGCAAAAAAAGGTAATTGATAAATATGGCGTCTGGATAGCGCTATTCACCTGGATTCCTGTTGTGGGAATTTTAGGACTGGTAGGGTTAGGTTTTTATAAGGTTAAACCTAAAACGACCATAACACTTCTTTTGATCGGGTGTTTTGGCCGTTTTTTTATATGGACGTTACTTTATGTGAATTACGGGCAAAAGTTTATTGAGTGGATAACGGGATAATTCCCTATGAAGATGTTCGTGCGGTAGACCCCCCGTTGGCATCGAACGTAGCGCCTGTGGTCGCGTGTGTTGCCGGGCCGGCTGCCTCCACCACTACATGGGCGATATCAACCGGGCGGATTAATCCGATGGGCAGGATGCCTGAATTGCTTTGTGTTTCTGCCAGTTTTCTTCTTCCTTCTTCGTTTCTGGGCAATTCATTCTGATAATAGGGGAGGTCGGTGTCCGCCGTACCGGGAGCGACACAGTTTACACGTATGTTGAAGGGCCCTAATTCGATCGCGAGGTTTTTCATCAGTCCGGTTACCGCCCATTTGGAAGATCCGTATGCGGGCAGGCCCGTACCGATACGTCCGGCCCTCGAACTGATAATGATCACTCTTGCTTCTCCTGAGTTTTTCAATGCTTCGACTGCTGCATACACGGTGTTAGCTACGCCGAAAAGATTCACGTCCATGATCGCTTTCCATTTTACGGGGTCATAGTTTTTAAATTTATCCTTTACGATCCCTACTCCGGCTGCTGCTACTACAATATCGAGTTTTCCAAACCGGTCGACGGTGTTTCTTACGGCCTGTTCCATTTCGGAACTGTTACGGACATCTGCTATTAAACGTATGCAATCTCCACCGGCATTTTTGATCAGTTCTTCTGTGTGAAGTAAATCTGATTCGGAAGCCAGTGGATATCCAAGTTCATTATACATGGCATTGGGATTTGCAATATCTACCAAACTGACTTTTGCCCCGTTGCGGGCTAATTCTACCGCGCTTGCCCTTCCTAAACCTCTTCCCGCACCTGTTATCAAAGCGACTTTTCCTTCTAGCTTGCGGGTAACATCTGCAGATAGGCGGACATCCTTCGCATGGGTGGATGAACCTCCTAAAACTGCTCCCATGGATACTCCTCCTAATGAAGCTAAAAATTTTCGCCTTGAGTTTTTATCCGATTCTTGTTCTGATCTTGCCATATGTATATTTTGTATGATGAATAGCTGATGGATATAAAAAGTAACAGAATTTTATCTTTTGATGTTTTCTGGTTAAGTGATTGTTTTTGTTATGTAAATCTATTTGTACATCTTCTATCTTATTCCAACAGGTAAAAGAAAGACATAAATGTTAAAATTATCAAATGAAAACTTTATGGGTTTTTTATAATGTGTAAAATGGGGTAATTTTGCCACTGAATACGGAATAATTGAATAATAAAACAACTATGGTAATAATAAACAGCTTTAAGGAGTTTGAACAGTTTGTAGGGAAAGAGATCGGTGTATCCGATTATTTAAAAATATCTCAGGAACAGATCAATCTGTTTGCCGACGCAACACTGGATCATCAATGGATACATGTGGATACGGAGAGGGCTAAGAACGAAAGCCCGTTTAAAAGCACTATCGCCCATGGTTACCTTACACTTTCCGTACTGCCTTATTTATGGGATCAGATCGCTGAAGTGCGCAACGTGAAATCGTTAATCAATTACGGCATTGAAAAACTTAAATTCAATCAGCCAGTAATGGTAGACAGTGAGATCCGTCTGAAAGTAAAACTCCTTTCCATTGTGAATCTGCGCGGTGTAGCAAAAGCGGAAATGAAGGCTACCATGGAAATTAAAGGTTGTCCGAAAAACGCATTCGAAGGAGTGATTGTTTTTGTTTATAACTTCAAGGAAGGCTATATTTAAACAACCACTCCAAGGGATTCATTTTAAAGATTTATATTACTGTCTTTAGGGTATTTCACACTATAGCCTATACGGTATTCTTTTGTTTCGCCGGGCTGAAGTTCTTCTTCCCAGGTAATAACTCCCAGACTCTCCACATGTGCCGTCCAGGGTGTGGTGTTTTTAGAAAGCAATTCTACAACGATGTTTTTTTGTGTGGAAATAGGATACTGATCTTTTAATACCATTTTTACCGGTTTATTCTGGTTGTTGCGTACGGTAAGTTTATAAATAAATTCCTGTTTTTTATCGCTTCCTATAAACTTTGTGGTACTGTAATCGTGCATCTTTTCACGTTTTACACTTACCCTTTTATCAGATCCTAAGGTGAGCGCCAGTTTTTCGTGTGTCGAACCTGCATCAATATATGATTCGCCTACATATGTGCCGTCATAGGTAATATTCACGGGAGCGCTCATCAGGTTTAGCCGCTGCCAGTCCGGTATTTCGGCTAATAAATAGGTTTCGGTATCCAGTTTGGGCGCACAATAATATTTGTATTCTGCATTTGCTTCTTTTGTTTGTAAGTTTATATTTTGTTCTTTACCGTTGCCCGGGATATTATAAGGTATATCTATGGTATAAACCATGTTTAATTCGCTTTCATAGGGGGTGATGTAATCGTTTATAGTTGAAGCGGTATACTGGATTTCCTGGTCATCTTCCACGGTAGCCTCTTCAACCGGCAATACTTCTGCTCTTTCATATGAAAATGAATTCTGCAGCATCATCTCTTTCCGGGCATGCAACGGGCGTGAAAAATCGAGAAACCATGCGTTGAATAAGGGAGCTGTTTTCCCATTGGAGGGAGCTGACGTAGACAATGCAAGTTTGATTTTTTCCCAATCCAGTCCGGTTGTCTGGCGGACTTTGGATTTGCTGATTATTTGGACAGGTTTATCCGTGGAGGTAATATTCATTTCGTAATAAGGTGTCCACCCTGCCAATGGGGTATAGTATGAAATATTGAAACGGCATGTGTTTGTAACGGGGGATGACAAGGTAAGTTTGAGGATTCCGGAAGTTTTATTATTTTTTACCGATTCCTGTTCTAATTGCTGTTTTAATTGCTTAAGGGCAATTTCAGCTTCTTCTTTTTTCCGGTTATTATCGGATTGGGTGTTTTGTAGTTCTTTTGCTTTGTTTTTATAGTAATCCATGGTTTTGACCAGTTCATCAATGCCCAACCCTTTTTCTGATCCTGAAATGTTTTTGTCCATCCCTTTCTGCAAAAAAGATTGAAGATCCTTTGTAATATTTATCTCGGTATTGATCTGTTCGAGTCTTTTTTCGTAGATAAGAACCGAATCCTGCAGTCTTTTTAATGCAGGGGCTGTTTTTTTGCTGCCGGATAAATAATCTACCGTAAATTCATACGCGGTAACGATCACCCCGTTTGTGGTTTTTATCTTGAGGCTGTTGCGGTCGATATTGGGGCTCAGCCCTTCAATATGAATTTCGTTTTCTCCGCTGACCAATGGAGAAGATGCCGAATGACTTAATTCTGCTCCCCGGAAGAATACCGTAGCTTCATTCAGTTTGGAAGAGATTATTTTCTTATCCTGCGCGGATATACAGTAGGTATTGCTTATCAGTAATAAACAGAGAAATGATAGATGTTTTGTTTTCATACGGCTATGCTTTTAGTTGATATCTTTCCAAAGATATGGATAAAGAAAACAAGAAAATTCCATAACTGTGTGAATATGTTTTTCAACTATGTGAAATAAAAAGTTGAATTGCTGAAAATATGAATACTTTTGCTTTAGAATTTTAAACTATAGTAGTATGGAAGACAATTATAAGGACGAAAGGGTTGTGCATTATCCTCCGATCAGCCTTTTTGAGTGGATGCTGACCTTGCTGGTGCTAACCATTCCGGTTTTGAATTTGATTATGTTAGTGATTTGGGCATTTGGAACGGGACAGAATCCTACCCGCGTTAATTTTGCAAGAGCTGTTTTGCTGTGGATGCTGATCGGGTTTATATTAGGTATATTGTTCTTTTCGACGATAATCGGTACCCTGTCCCAATTTTCAGATATGGTCAGTGTATAAAGATTGTCATGCCCGATCTTACGGTGATTAGGCATGACATTCATTTAACCGGATAAAGGCTGGGTTTAGTAATGAAGTAAAATCCCGGAGGTTGCTCAGTTTATGTGCCTGATTGAACCGGAGCCGGAGGTGCTTTTATTGATAGACGGATTTCCTTTGTAGGAAATATTGCCGCTACCCATTACGCTTGCGCTTAATTGTTTTGCTGCGTATAATTCGATTTTTCCCGATCCGTTTATGCTTGAATTCACTTTATCCGCTTTGCAATCGAAAGCCTTTATTTTTCCACTGCCGGCAATGCTGTAGCTGATTTCTTTTGTTGATCCTTCAATAATCATTTCGCCGCTGCTTGACAAACTACAACTGGCATTCCGGACCTGAATGTTGTTTGCTTTAATTTTTCCTGAACCCGCCAAATTGGCTTTTAGAAAAGCTCCGTTCACTTTTTTAAGAAACTCAATTCTTCCGCTTCCCGCAAGGCTTGCTTCTGTCTGGTCCATTTTTACATTCTCATAAGCTATTATTTTCCCTGATCCTGCCAGGTTTGCTTTCAAACTGTTGCCGTTCACCTCTTTTTTAAATTCAACACCTCCACTACCTGCAGTATTTAAAACAAGTGAACTGATGTTTAGCGGGCTGTTGACGATAAAGCGACCAGAGCCGGCAGTGTCCAGTTTTCTTAAATTCCTTGAATTTGATTTGATTTTGTAAACGGTAGGAGAGATATTGTACGATTTCCTTCCCCGACCGTTATCTTCAGTTTTAGTACCTACTATTAATTTATTTCCTTTTACTTCCGCTTGGAGATACGGAAAGATATTTTCGTCGACCGTTATTTCCAGGTAGGGCGAGGCGGAAGATTGTTCATATTCAAACTGCATGCTTCCTGCCATTGCAATTTCATCGTAATCAGAGATTGCAATTGTTTTCGTAATAATATTCCCGTTTCCTCTGATCCTGTTGTCTGAGCCGAATGAGTTAATAGCTACCAGCAGTAAGGCTGTCCATAAAAGTGCTGTTCTTGTTTTCATATTATTTTATTTAAAAGTGTGCATATATCTTATAATACGAAAAGTCAAAAATGAATGTTGCATATTTCTAATAATAATTATTATATTGCTGACAAATTAATCTATTATGGACAAAATAAACAGACGCAGATTTATCAGGACAGGTGTGGCAGGAATGGCAGGCTTGTCCATTGCCCGTTCGGGTATTGCCAATCTCGGATATATACCTGCCGGGGATGTAACGGTAGATAAAGTGAAATTGGGTGATACAGGACTGGTTGTTTCCCGTATGGCAATGGGAACCGGTACGGTAGGATACAATAAAGGGTCAAACCAGACACGGCTGGGTATGGAAAAGTTTGTAAATATGTTCCGCCATGCTTATGACCGGGGCATTACATTTTTTGAAATGGCTGACGGATATGGCTCGCATCCGTATGTAGGGGAGGTGATTAAAAGTATACCCCGTGAAAAAATAACCCTCCTTTCCAAAATATGGACACATCCGGATGGTTCCGACCAAATTGAACCCGTTGAGAAAACGCTCGACCGTTTCAGGAAAGAAACCGGAAGCGATTATTTTGATATTCTTTTGATGCATTGCATGTCAAGTGGTGACTGGAACACTACACGTAAACATTATATCGAGGGTTTTTCCAAAGCTAAACAGGATGGGATCGTGAAAGCCGTAGGTGTATCCTGTCATAACTGGGACGCTATGGTTGAAGCAGTGAATAATCCGTGGGTTGATGTTATCCTCGCCCGTATTAATCCTTTCCAGACACATATGGACGGGACGCCTGAAGCTGTAAGTGAATTGCTTGGAAAAGCAAAACAAAACGGTAAAGGCGTGATCGGAATGAAAATATTCGGCGAGGGGAAGCATGTATCTGACGAAGAGCGGGAGCAATCGATCAATTTTGCTTTGACAAAAGGGAATATACATTGCATGACATTAGGCTTTGAGTCGGTGGCACAGGTAGACGACGCTATTGAAAGAGTGATGCGTAATGCAAAGTTAAGCCGGTAATATCCGTTATTTATAAGATAAGCCATACGGCTGTTAAATGGCAGACGGTTCCTCCCAAACAAAACAAGTGGAATACGGAATGCATATATTCTTTTCTGAAAGAATAGAACACTGCTCCGGCAATATAGGAAATTCCACCCGCTACTAGCCACCAGAAAGCGGGTAAGGCATCCATTGCAGACAGGCAGTTCATCAGCGGTTTAAGTGCCACTAAAATAGCGGCACCCATAACTACGAAACATATTGTTTCGAGATTACTATGTTCCTGCAGGTTGGTAAAACTCATAATAATACCTAAAACGGCGGAAATCCATACAAAGGTAAATATTCCCCATCCCCAAAATCCGGCATGAATGAGGATCAAAAGGGTGAAAGGTGTATAAGTACCGGCTATGTGCAGATAAATTGCCGCATGGTCGAATTTCCGTAATTTTTCTTTTGTTTTACCCGGGCGGGCGGCATGGTACCAGGTGGAGGTTATATAAGAAGAAAGCAGCCCCGACAGGTAAATTGCCACATATAAAACGGCATACTGATCCGGGTTTAAAGATGCTTTTTGTAAAAGGAACCATCCGGAAATAATCCCTAAAATAATGCCAATACCGTGTGATACGGCATTGGCTGTTTCTTCTGTCTGGGTATACCGCCGGTTCATTTATGATCAGAATGTGTATATCAGAACGTTAATTCGACCACATAGTCTATATCTGTTGGGGCTTCTGCCAGTTCGAGCAGTAAACCCTGTTTGTTCTGGGTGAATTTTACAGTAGACTTATCTTTGTAAACTACAGCTTTTTTTATTTTTTTATCTGTTATAGGTAAGTAAAGCCCCTTATCTTGCAGATCCAGTATATGGATAAAGATTTTGTTGTCTTTCTGCGTAGTTACACCCCATGGACGTGGTTCAACCGCACCAGCTCTTGTGCCGTAGATCGTTTCACCATATATTTTCATCCATTCGCCTATTTCTTTTAACCGTTCAACGGATACCGCCGGTAGTTCGCCGTTGGGCTGAGGACCAATATTCATTAACAGGTTTCCGTTTTTGCCGGCTGCCTTTACAAGATAATGTATAAGCGTTTTGGTTGATTTATAATCCTGATCGGTAATACGGTATCCCCAGGTTCTGTTCATGGTTTCGCAGGTTTCCAGCGGCAGCGGGCTTATATCCTGACCGGAAAGGCCGGCTTTGTTTTCTCCCGGCAGGTCACGCTCAAAGATCTGGATATCCTCTCCTGCAAATGGAAGCTGATGGTGATTATTGCCAACCAGGCAAGCGGGTTGTAATTTATGGATCATATTGTATTGTTCAGGTAATTGCCAGTCAAAATCCGGGTCCTGGTCATGATCCCACCAACCGTCGAACCATATCGCCCCTATCGGACCGTAATTGGTCAGTAATTCAGTGATCTGATTATTCATAAAAGTGTAATAGGTTTTCCACTCTCCATGGGTGGTCCTCCCCGTCCCGCGGCCGGTCCGTCCTAACGGATAATAATCGTCGCGTGTCCAGTCGAGGTGTGAATAATAAAGATGCAGCTTGATTCCCTGCTTATGGCATTCATTTGCCAGTTCTTTGATAATGTCGCGTTTGAAAGGTGTAGCTTTTACTATATTATAATCCGAATATTGGGTGTCAAACATGGAGAATCCATCGTGGTGCCTTGACGTAAAACAAATATATTTGGCCCCCGACGCTTTAATGGCGGAAACCCATTCGGCTGCATCGAACCGGATAGGATAGAATGAAGATGCTAATTTGGCATATTCTTCATGGTTCAGGTTTTTATTGTGCATAACCCATTCACCGTCTCCCAGCATGCTGTAAATACCCCAATGGATAAATATACCGAATTTATTGTCCTGAAATTCTTTACGTGCTTTTAGATTTTCTTCGGAGGGCTGGTAGCCGTTCTGGGAAAAAGCCGGAAATAGTAATCCGAAACTAAGTAATAAACTGAATATTCCTTTTTTCATGGCGTTGTTATTTTTAAACACTCTTCAAAAGTACAAATAATAATTTTATGGAAGCGGTTAATCTATCCCTTGCTTTGGGATTACCGGACTAATCCCGTCGTGTGCATTAAGTTGCCCTGTGTATCCATCCGGATGCAGATCTACAATAACAACCTTTTTACGGAATTTCGAGAAAAGCGTAGCCAGTGAGTGAACGGCATTTTTACGCGCTCTTTGTACATAACCTTTTTCATACATCTGTTTCCTGATCTTTTGCTTGATCCGTTCTTTTATAATATTTTCTTCTGAAGAACTAAAAGGAATATTTACCCAATTATCGGGGAACCGTAGATGCCAGACGTCGATCACCTGATAGCCGTCCTGCGAAGATTCATAAATTTCAATGACTTCGGGAGGTAGTTGGACTATTAGGGTGTCTCCCTGCTCAAACATCGGTATATGTTCAATATCGAACCGGATGTATATACGGGCTTTTAATTTTGAAACGATTCCTTTACCATTGATGGTATCCCTGTATATCTCTTCGGATGTAATATCCAGTGTGGATAGTTTAACTGCTTGCCGGATTTCCTGTATATCGGCAGGTAACGTAGAGACGGAAGTTGTATTTATTCGCTTAAAGACAATTGTTATGATACCTGCAATTAGAAGGATCATCAGGCAGAAAAAAAGTAATTTTTTAATTTTTCGAATCATTCGTTATTCTCCCTGAACTTTATTTGTACCTGATATCCCCATTCGGATAATAAAATTCCGAAATAACTTTCCGCTTTATCTTCGGCACTTTTTATTAGATCCTGTCTGAATTGTACGTTTTGATCCATTTCTTCTTTTAGTATCCGGCTTGCCTGGTTTTTTGCCTCTGCTTTTTCCTGTGGTGTTAAAGGCGAACGGTATATGGATACACGTTCATGTTTAGTTTCCAAATCGAAATCGCGTCCCCATTCTTTTATTTGTATGGCGGGTAACGTAATGGTGCAACTGCCTTTTTTATCATCTACAATCACATCATTTTCTGCTAACGTACTTAAATCGATAAATGCGGAAAAATAAGTGCCGAAAGAATATACCCCGATGCGTTTGCCAAGGACGGTTTTTCTTTTTACCCAATCGGCAATATCGGGAAAAATGCCCGAACGTGAACCGATTTCACTGAAACGGATATCAGGGTCGTCAATGATGAACGTTTTTTCAACACGGACCTCTGCCAGTATTAATTCATTCATATCTTTTAATTCGGAATAGACTGACGTTACCCGGTCGTCTTTACTACAGGCAAATGATCCGAATATTAGAAGTATGCCAATGATTATTTTCATCTTATAGCAAATGTAGTGAATTTCATTTAATACTCCATCACAGTAACACCGGTTGCAATGTTGTTATTTTTGTTTGCTTTTTATATGTACTTTTTGAAGAATCCTTATCTTGCGGCAAAATAGAAATACTAACTTCTGATGAAAAAACATAATTGTGAAAAATGTCCGATACGGGCACAATACGATAAAAATCCTAAATCATTGATCGGGCGCTTCTGGCGGTGGCATATCAATTACTGTCCGGGATGGAAGGGATATATGAAATCGGTTGATGAAGAAACGCGTCTGTCGTTAACTGAAAGGTACCAATTAAATAAGTAAGGTGCCGGGATTTTCCAGGCATTAATAAAAAAGATTCGAAATAATCGAGTTCGATAAATCTTTCCTGAATTTGGAAGGAGTGATTCCTGTGTTTTGTTTAAAAAACTGTACAAAAAAAGACGGGGATTTGAAATTAAGCTCTTCAGATATTTGTAGTATAGTGAGGTCAGTCATTTTCAGCAAGCTTTTCGCATCTGAAATGATGAAGTAATTGATCCACTTTAATACTGGAAATCCCGTTGTTTTTTTTACAACGGCAGAAAGGTATTTAGGTGTTATGCATAATTTGTCAGCATAATGGTTGATACCTCTTTCTTTGGGGTGGCTTTCAATAAGGATTTTAAAGAATTGATTTGTTATTTCATTTTTCCGGTCTTTATCCTCTCTCCCTTTTTTATCTTCTCCCGATAAATATGCCCTTGTAACTTCCAGGAGCAGACAGAAAAAAATTGTTTTTACCATCATCGTGTAGTTGGGACTACCTTTTAGCTTATAATGTTTGATCAACAGATTTTTGAATTCTATCAGATTGGCTAACGCGCTTTCGGATAATCGTACGTGCGGAGAGTGGTTTATTCGGATCAGCATTTTTGTCATATTATTGGTAGTCAGAACTCTTTTGATGAAATCCGACGAAATAAAGAGCATTTCGGAATGGAAATCTTCCGTTTGACTTATGGTCTTGAACACATATTGTGGAAGAATGCATACAAGCGAAGGAGCCTCAATATTATATTTCCTGTAATTTATGATGATCTCCTTTCTCCCTCTTGTACAAAGCGCGATGAAAAGTCCGTTAAATACGGAATCGACTTTGGAAGGAAATACATCTGAAATATTTTCACAATCCGATAATATAAATTCGTCCAGAATATGCGGGCAATTAAATTGTTTGTAATAATCCGTCAGATTATTAAAAATGAGTTGGAAAGGTTTGTTTTCTTTCATAGTAGTCCTAATTGAAAAATGGATTGCAATGTAATATTTTAATTCCGAAAAACGAAAAAATGAACATTCTTGTGGTAGAAATTAACATTTAGAATAAAGATATTATTGTTATAATTGTTCATTAGTTCTAAAACGGGAAATACTATGAATAACTTTAGCTTTTATAGGGAATTATTTTATTCTTATGAAAGGATGATGCCTTTCGCAATTAGGTTAACTGCCAATAATGAAGATGCTAAAGACCTTGTTCAGGATACCATGCTTACCGCTCTTATCCACAAAGATAAATACAGTGAAAATAATTTTAAAGGATGGATCCTGACCATCATGCGTAATATTTTTCTTAATAATTATTGCAAACATCAAAACAGGAAGAATGGGTTGGAAGAGTATGAACATTTAATGAGTCTTCAATATCAGGATGAAATACAGTATGATTATGTGGAAAATGACCGGATTATAGTAGATGCAATATCGGAAATAAAAAAATTGAGTAAAGGGGAGCAACTGGTTTTTATGATGTTTATTTCCGGCTATAAATATATTGAAATATCTCACAAAACAAATATACCCTTAGGGACTGTAAAAAGCCGTATTTATTTTATCAGGAAAAAACTGCGGCTTAAACTAAAAGAATATATCGAATGATTAATATTTCATTCGGATGTGTCTCATTATTTGTATCTGTTTTTTAAAAATCAAAGCTATGTTGAGTAAAGATATTGGAGTAGATGCAGGTGTTATATTATCCTTACTTTTGGAAAAGGGTAAATTAAACCTCAGGAAAATCGGTGAACTGACAAATAAGAAAGAGGCTGTTATCTTTATGGCCATAGGATGGCTATTAAGGGAAAATAAGATCAGTGCTTTTCAGGAGGCGGGGGATTGGTATTTTACGAGTTGTAATGTATTTAGCGAAGCCTATTATTGAAAATGAACGGTTGATGGAAAGGAATCTCAGTTTTTCTGTTAATGGATGTTTCCGAAATATTTATTTCGGATTTCCGCCGTTTTCCCTAAATCAAACATTTTAACAAGTTCAACTGAGATGCTGTCCATTAATCCGCTACGACTTTTACTGCCGCCGAATGCATATTTGTCGTCATGGAAAATATTGCCTACCACTTTCATACGCTGTTCCGGATGGTTGAAATTCCAGTATTCCAAAACAGGAGCATCATCCACTACGGCCTCTACACTATCTGCGGCAAGAGCCTGTGTAAGTTCGTCTACCGTTTCATACGGAATTGTACGGATACCCCTGTCGTTCAGATATTTTTCTGCTAATCCGTTACTTAATACACCTACTGTTTTTCCCGGTAGATCGGATATGGAGTGAATGTCGTGTGTTAATGTGACGGCTGTCATACTACTGGTAATACTTGATGTAACATAAGCCACAAGACCGATACCGAAAAGCATCCATGTTACAGCCAGAACCTTTCCTATCCAGTTATAACTCGGGTTATTTACGATTCCTGTTTTTATCGCTAATATCAGCCTGTAGAGACTTTCTGCCAGGCCGTCGACCCAGCTGCGTGGAAATTCAGGGTCTCTTTTGCGGTGGATGATCGTAAGAATAATAGTCAATAATATAATGGCAATAGCAATGCCGGCATACGTATAGAGATGCCCGTTCCGTTTTAATTCATTCCATATCGAACGGTTTCCTTCTGTTTTAACCATTATGCGCAATCCTGAATCATACCATGGAAATGAATATTTAAGTATTTCAGCTCTTCCGTATGTAACCGATATATTAGATATTCCCACATCAATATCCCCGTTGGCCAGGGCCTGTATTAATCCGTTCCATGTATGGAATTCGGTATAGGTTGACCTTAGGCCGACTTCTTTTTCGACCGAATTCCATATATCTATAGCCATACCGGTATACAATCCGGCTTCATCTTTCATTACAAAGGGCGGACTGATATATACCCCTGCATTTACATGTCGTAAAGCCGGTAAGTCCTGTGCATAATTAGCGTTTGGAAGTAAACTGAATAAGCAAAGGAAAATAATAATTCCACGGTATAATTTCATGATGCATTGTTAAATATTACAGAGAAAACAAACCTTGGATCGGAAAAGTTTGCTGCTGTTTTTATTAACCTGATCTTACTAAATTCCAATTTATAGTCTAAATAATGGCTCAATTAATGATCATATCCTCAACTTTTCTCATTCCTGATTGTTTAAAAAAACAATTAAATCCCGTTGTATATGGAAAAAAGGAAAATAGGGAAATCGGATTTGGAAGTTTACCCTTTTGATCTGGGGGGAAATGTTTTTGGATGGACTGCTGATGAGAAAACGTCGTTTGAAATCCTGGATATTTATGCAGATGCCGGATTCAATTTTATTGATACGGCCAATGTTTATTCAGTTTGGGCGGAGGGACATGAAGGCGGCGAATCGGAGACCATTATCGGAAAATGGCTCCACAAGAGAAATAATCGTAAAGATATTATTTTAACAACAAAAGTAGGAGCGCAGATATCACGTTCCAGCAGGGGATTGAAGAAAGATTACATCCTCGAGCAGGCTGAGGAATCGCTCCGGCGCCTCAAAACCGATTATATCGACCTTTATTTTACCCATTACGATGATACGGGAACACCGATCGAAGAAACGTTAGAAGCTTATAGCCAATTGGTAAAAGACGGGAAAGTCCGGTATATCGGAGCATCCAATATGAGCGCCTGCCGGGTGGAGGAGTCGATAAATAGAAGCAGGGAAAATGGATTCCCTGAATATATTTGCCTTCAGCCACAGTATAACCTGTATGATCGGACCGTTTTTGAAACAGAATATGAGCCGTTGGCCCAAGCGTGTCAATTGGGTGTTGTTTCCTATCATGCATTGGCAAGTGGTTTTCTGACCGGAAAATACAAGTTTGGAGAAGAAACCAAAGGAAATCGTGCCGAAGCCGTGAAAAATTACATGAATGATCGAGGCAAACGCTTAATGGATGCCATTAAAGAAATAGCCGACGAATATAACGCTACGCCGGCGCAGATTTCAATTGCCTGGCTGATAAACCATCCCTCTGTTACCGCACCGATAGCCAGCATGTCGAAGCCCGGACAGAAGGATATTCTTAAAGCTGTGGATATAAAACTCAGCAAAGAGGCTTTTGATAAGCTTAAGGAGGCCGGAAAAGAATAAAACAACATTAATACAATATACCTATGAGTAGTTACCCGATGAGAGATCCGGAAAAGGATCATTTGGTTACCCCGGAAAATTCCGTATTACTGATCATTGATTACCAACCCATTCAGATAACCTCTATCAATTCAATGGATAAGAGGGATTTAATTATGAATATGGGTGTCCTGGCAGAACTGGCGAAAGCATTTTCCTTACCGGTGATCTTGTCGACGGTAAATGTTCGTACAGGGGTGAATAAAGATACTATTCCCCAGATACGTGAGCATTTAGGCGATATTCCTTCATACGACAGGACAAGTATCAATGCCTGGGAAGACAAGGAGTTTTATGAAGCTGTACAGGCCACCGGAAGGAAAAAGCTTCTGATGGCTGCCCTTTGGACAGAAGCTTGCCTGACTTTCCCGACGATAGATGCCATCAAAGAAGGCTTCGAAGTATATCCGGTTGCAGATTGTGTAGGAGGCACATCGGTTATTGCCCATGAAATGGGACTTCGCAGGGTGGAGCAGGCAGGAGCGCATATGACCAGCCTTGCACAATTGGCTTGTGAATTGCAAAGGGATTGGAACCGGAACGAAACGAAGGAGGGTTTTGTCCGTATCATGGAAGAAGCGCGATGGTTTCCCAACCTTTTGAAATAAATAAGTATGAAAAAATTAATTATCGCATTTTTGTCTGCCGGTTTTATCTTTTTAAGCTGTAAAATGGATAATAATACAACCGCGCGGCAAAGTATGGCAGATTTTTCTCCGGCAGTAACAGATCAGGAGGGGCTCGTCCTTCCCAATGATTCGGGTATCGTAAAAATAAACCTGACGGAAGGTAAGGGCAACATCCTGACCCGCAAAGAAAGAGACCAGACTATCTATGTGGAATTTATGTCGGATGGATATAAAAACATATTTGCCCGTCTCTCTTCACCGGATTCACTTGCGAATATACGTTTTTCGCAAATCTTTATGCCCGACGGCACAATGGACGGACCCTTTGGTATAAATATGGAATATCAGTTACCTATGAACGGGCGGTACAGGATATCCATACACGAAAACATGATGGCCGGAGATCCCTGGAGCGGTGTGTTCGATGTAAATATAGAATTAACCGAATAAGATCAGGGATAATATAATCCCGATCCGGGACCGAGCGGAAGGCCGGCTAATAACCATAAAATAAGCAACAATACCCATGCGATAAAGAATCCTATCGTATAGGGAAGCATGGTCGATACCAATGTACCCATCCCTGCTTTACTGTCATACTTTTCAAAATAAACAATAATAAGGGCAAAGAAGCTCATCATCGGCGATATGATATTGGTTATGCTGTCGCCGATCCGGTAAACCGCCTGTGAGAGTTCGGGAGAATACCCCAATAACATAAACATCGGTACGAAAATAGGAGCTAATATCGCCCATTTAGCAGAAGCGCTTCCCATAAAAAGGTTGATAAAAGCAGAAAAAATGATAAAGAGTATACATAAAGGTATAACTCCCATATTTAAGGATTGCAATAAAGCGGCACCGTTAATGGCAAGTACCATACCCAGGTTACTCCAGCGGAACCATGCAACGAACTGTGCGGCAAAAAATACCAGTACAAGGAATGAGACAAGCCCTTTGAAACTGGTACTCATTCCTTTCATTACATCCTTATCCGATTTGAATTGCCCGGTTATCGCTCCGTATGTTATTCCGGCAGAACCGACAACGAAAAATAACACCGCGATAAATCCTCTTAACAACGGGGTATGCAATATCGTGTTATCCGGTCCGCGAAAGAATCCGTTATCCGGAATCAGTCCGATAGCAAAAAGAATTATCCATGCCAGGATCACCAATCCCGACCAGCGCAAGCCTTTCTTTTCTTTTGCAGATAGCTGCTCTATCTTTTCAGGGGCAACATCACCGGTATATTTACCAAGACGGGGTTCAACAAATTTATCGGTTATAAATGTTGCTGCTAAGGATATTATTATTGCAGATACCGCCATGAAATAATAATTGGCAGTGGGTAATACATAGTAATCCGGATTAATGATATGTGCGGCCTCAGTGGATAAACCCGCAAGAAGGGGATCGATCGTCCCGATAATAATATTGGCGCTGAATCCCCCGCTTACTCCGGCAAATGCGGCTGCCATCCCTCCGATCGGATGACGCCCCACGGAATTGAACACAATCCCCGCGATCGGAATGATCAGCAGATAGCCGAGGTCCGATGCGACATTTGACAATACACCTGCAAAAACAATAATAAAAGTAAGTATGGATTGGGGAGATTTTATCACCAGTAGACGAACGGCAGCCGTGATCAGACCACTGCTTTCCGCAATACCAATCCCCAGCATCGCCACCATAACAATACCGAGCGGTGCAAATCCGGTATAATTATCCACCATATCCAGTATGATCCGGTGGATACCATCTTTCGACAGTAAATTAATAACATTTACATGCTCTCCTGTTCCGGGATGCGTTCCACCCCATCCGAGTAAACTGCCGATCCAGGATAACAGAAGGATCAGTAGTGCAAATATACCAAATAGCGTAGCCGGGTGGGGCAATGCGTTTCCTACCCTTTCGATAAAGCCTAAAAACCCGGTTCCTCTGACCGGAGATTGTTTTGTCTCGCCCATAATGGCGGCGAAGATAAAGGTTATTACTCATTTACAACATAAGTAAACCAATTTTTTAACCTGATGGTAAACCTTTACTGCTGTCGTCCTTATCGTCTTTTCCGGAAATATAATTATAAATTTCAATCCCTGCGATTCGTATAATAGTATATACAGGAATTCCCAGTATCATGCCTGCTATACCACCTATTCTTCCGCCTAAGATCGTAACTAAGAATACTTCTACCGGATGGGCTTTTATGCTTTGAGAATAAATAACAGGGCTTAATACTAAATTTTCAAGCGCGTTTACGGAAATAAAAGCTATGCTTATTTTTACCAGCATGGGCAGTATCTCTGTGTACATTCCGCTGCCTACACCACTTAAAAGGCTGAATATACAAACAATTCCCCATCCGATGAACGGCCCCAGGTAAGGGATAATGTTTGTAATACCGCCTATCAGCGCCATCAGTAATGCTCCTTTCATACCGAATAAGAGGAAACCGACATATAAAAGTAAGGTCATAATAGCAGTTTTTATCAGGAGTCCCACAAAATATCGCGAAAGCAGATGATTGATATTGTCGACAACCTGGGTCAACCTACCCGCATATTTTTTGCTAAAGAAAAACTGTATGAAATGTTCGACATGTATATCATCTTTTATAAAAAAGAAAGCGATAAAAAAGACCGCAAACAAACCAAAAAAGAATGATCCCGCGGAACTGATGATACTGGTCAGCGCAGATGAGAGCGAGTTGAAATCTATCCAGTTGTTTACCTCATTGACAAGTATGCCTACCAGCGTCTGATCCGCCGGGAGAAGGTTATTATTATACAGTAAGCTTTGTGTTTCGTTTAAGAAAATA
The DNA here is from genome assembly GCA_002381645.1 of Bacteroidales bacterium UBA4116. Taxonomy (GTDB): domain Bacteria; phylum Bacteroidota; class Bacteroidia; order Bacteroidales; family Tannerellaceae; genus DFXE01. The sequence continues at coordinate 323,689 of DFXE01000007.1, read as the reverse complement.
GTAAGATTGATCCCCAGTTTCTCGTAATCGATATTTTCCAATACTTTTAATTCCTTTATCAGGGAAGGAACAAAAAAGAATACCGATAAAAGAAGGATCAGGATAAATATCAACAGGGTTATGGCGGCACTGATGCTTCGGGGAACCGGTTTATTGAAAATTTTGATTTTGCTGATCGCCGAAGCCAGCGGATTACCGATAAGCATTACAATAAAAGCCAGGAAAAGATACAACGTCACATCCGGAAAAAAATATCCGAACAGGCAAACGGCAATCAACAGGCATATGCGGAATATCGCATTGTAATTAATTTTTATCGCGTTCATACAACTCATTTTATTCGTTTTCTATTCATTCCATAATATGGTTTTCAATAAAGGATTATCCTTTATTTCGTTCAGTTCGTTCACAAGGATATCGATTCTTTCTATTTGTTCTTTAATATCCTTGCCGATGCCGTTAACGTAAATCTGTTTTAATCCTTTGTCGAGAAGCCACAATAGAAGGTAGTTCAGATCATACAATGTCAGAAGTTCATGACCGGTAGCGGTAATAACCTCTTTTTCCCGTTCGAACAAATATACTTTTCTGATATCCGGTGCGAGTTGTTCAAATTGAATACTTTTTAGAAATATGGCAAACCTGGTCATAATACCGGTATTAACGGTTTAAGATTTCCATGAACTCTTCACCGGTTATCGTTTCCTTTTCAAGTAGGTAACCCGATAATTCGTGCATCTTATCGATATTATCGCGGATAATGGAAGTAGCCTTTATGTGGGCGTCCCTGATTATTTTCAGGACTTCTTTATCAACGTTCGATGCTGTTTCAGCCGAACAGGTCAGGCTGGAGTCACCACCAAGGTAAGCATTATTGACAGTCTCAAGGGCCATCATATCATACTCGTCATTCATACCGAAACGGGTTACCATAGCGCGGGCCAATTTGGTTGCCTGTTCAATATCATTGGAAGCTCCGGTAGTCATGGTATTGAAGATAACCTCTTCAGCGGCGCGTCCTCCCGTAAGGGTAGCGATCCGGTTTTCGAGTTCATTCTTACTGATCAGGTTTTGTTCACTTTCATCCACCTGCATGGTATATCCTAAAGCGCCCGACGTACGAGGAATAATGGTAATTTTGTGTACAGGCGCCGAATCGGTTTGCTTAGCCGCTACTAAAGCATGCCCTGTTTCATGATAAGCTACCAGTTTCTTTTCTTTATCCGATAAGACTTTTCCCTTTTTCTGTGCACCGGCAATGACGGTCTCAACACTCTCTTCCAGGTCTTCGGTCGTTACGGTTCCGCGACCCATCCGTACGGCACGTAAAGCGCCCTCATTGATGATATTAGCCAGTTCAGCCCCTGAAGAACCGGCGGTTGCCCGTGCGATCAGGTCAAGATTAATGTTGGCGTGCTTTACTTTTTTCAGATGAACTTCCAGGATGGCTTTGCGACCTTCGAGGTCGGGTAGTTCCATTTGCATACGGCGGTCGAAGCGCCCGGGGCGCAACAATGCCTTGTCCAGGGTTTCCGGCCGGTTGGTGGCTGCAAGAATGACCACCCCTTTCTTCCCGTCGAAACCATCCATTTCGGTGAGTAACTGGTTTAATGTCTGTTCCCGTTCATCGTTGCCACCGAGACCGGCATCCCGTTTTTTACCGATCGCGTCGATTTCATCAATGAAGATAATGCAGGGTGCTTTCTCTGTAGCCTGCTGGAATAAATCGCGCACTTTGGCCGCTCCCATCCCGACAAACATCTGCACAAACTCCGACCCTGATATGGCAAAGAAAGGTACCTTTGCTTCTCCGGCTACAGCACGTGCAATTAACGTTTTCCCCGTTCCGGGAGGGCCAACCAGCAAAGCGCCTTTGGGTAATGTAGCGCCTATCTCTGCGTATTTACCGGGGTTGTGCAGGAAATCAACGATCTCGTTCAAAGCCTCTTTTGCCTCTTCCTGACCGGCCACATCAGCGAAAGTTGTTTTTATCTCGGATTCGGCATATATCTTGGCGCCGCTTTTTCCAAACGACATGACATTGCCACCCCCCATGCGCTGGGCCATATTTTTACTGACCGACCGCCACAATATCCAGAATAACACCGCAGGTAATACCCACCATAACAGAAAACTCATAAGAGGAGAATTCTCGCGGGGGATTGTTTTGGTAAATACGATTTTACCGTCTTCATTCGGACTTCCGGCCGATAGCAAACGCTCTACCAGTTGCGGATCATCAATTCTTCCGGTCAGGTATACCTTATCTTTATCCTCTTCTCCGGCAGCGAGGAAATATAATTTGCTTTCTTCTATTTTCACCTGTTTCACCTGTCCTTTTTCCACCATTTCGATGAAAGTGCCATAATCAGTATCCACAATTTGTTTTTCCACGATACCGGGGAATATAACAGCGTTGAAAAGCAACAGCAATACCAGCATAATCAGTAAACCGTAATACGGTGAATTGTAAGATTTTTTTTCTTCTATCATGATTTTATTGTTTTTATAAGGCAAATATCGGCACCCTGTCCATACCTTCTATAATATCTTTTTCGGGTAAAATGTCCTATTTTTCCCTTTTTGTTTAGTAAGAAAGTTGTATTATTGTAATCATTTCAACAACCAGCAAGTTAGGTATGGGGAGTTCAAAAGGCATTCACAGCAACGACGGACGGAAAAAGAATATTTTCGCTATTACTAATTTTGTAATGTATAATACTTCCGCACCACTACCTGAAGGCTTTTCTGTGGATAAACCTTTTATTTTTGATGGAGTGGTGATGTGTACCTGTCTGAAAGGAAATGCGCGGTTCCGGCTGAATTATAAAGAATTAGACATTTTGCAAGGCCAGATACTCACGATTATGCCCGGGCAGATTGTCAGACCGGTTATTAAATCGGATGATTTTTTCTGCGAATTACTATTTTTTCCTGTCGACTTTATTTCGGAGTACCCTTCGCCTACTGATTATGACTTTCTTTTCCGCTTGCATGAACAACCGTGTATAACTGTCCCCCAGGACGTTACTCAATCCCTGCTGGAGCTGCATGCCCTGATCGTAAAACACTATCATCAGAAAGACCGACCGTATAATCAGGAAATCGTGAAAAGCCTTTTGTTTACGCTTATGCTAATGATCTTTTCCATTTATGAAATGACAGGCAAAAGCAATTTTACCCAGGCCAGGTCGCGGCAAGAGGAGATAACCGAATCATTTTTCAAGTCACTTTTCAACCATTATAAAGAGGAGAGGAGTGTAGCTTTTTATGCAGATAACTTATGCCTTACGCCAAAATACCTGTCGAAAGTGGTGAAGGATATAACAGGATATTCTATTTTGAACTGGATCAATGAGATCGTTATTATCGGGATAAAAACCTATTTGCGGACAACAAATCTTACCATACTTCAGATATCGGAAGAATTCAATTTTGCTAATCCGTCATTTTTCGGCCGGTATTTTAAACAGTTTGCCGGAACCACCCCCATGGAATACCGGAAAGGTACAGCCGGCTGATATCGTTTACAGGGCGAGGTGAAACAATTAATATTCACTCGGCCGTATGCCGTATATATCTTTGAAACAGCGGGAAAAATAATTCGGGTCAGAGAATCCGGTCATGGTGGCAATTTCAGTTATGGAGTAGTTTTTTTGCTTTAATAATTCCGCAGCTTTCTCTATGCGTATATGCCGGGTGAAAGTAGAGGCAGAATACCCTGTGGTGGCTTTCAGTTTACGGAAAAGGTTAGCACGGCTCATAGCCATTTCCGAACAGAACATGTCGACATCGAACTGCGGATTTTGTATGTTTTTTATGACAGTCTGCCTGGCTTTTTCAACAAATGCCTGTTCGGACGCTGAGAGCGGTTTCTGGGATACTGCCACCTCTTCTTTTTCTTTATGCCGGAAGCGGCGTAAACCATAATAACCGGCAGCAAAAAGCAATACAACTAAAAGAACCGCAAAAAGAAAGGGTTTTGCATTCTTTTCCGCATCTAAACCATTCTTCCCTTTCACAATGTAAAATGGCGAATGGTCCGTACTATTATAAACAGACAGTCTGGAGGGAATAAAAGATAAAATGCCATTGTTCGTTCCCAATACAATTTCACCCGAGATACGCTTACAACTCACTCCGGGCGCATGTTCAAGTGTAAGCAATCCATTATCCGTCGTATAATTTTGTATTTGTCCGTTATTTATATTCAGCCGTGAGATCCCTTTGTTCGTGGCAATGATAAAAATACCCGTTTCAGCTTCCTGAATACTTTGAACCACATTTCCGCACAAACCGTTCTCTACAGTATAATGACGGAATATCCGGTCTTGTTTGGTAAAGCAGCTCACGCCCCGGTTGGTTCCTATCCATATCCTTCCTTCCGGATCGCAGTACAGATCATGCACATAATCGGACAGAAGGCTATTCCTGTCCGAAAGATGATGCGAGTAATTTATATAGGTTTCGGTTTCGGGAATAAAACACCGTACCCCGTTTCCGTTGGAAGCTATCCAGATGTGATCGTCTTTATCCACACAGAGGCTGAAAAATTTGGAATAGGTAACATCCTCGCTCGATGGATAAACCGAGGGTTGGGTAAAATAGTATCGTTTGTTCTTTTCCGGATCGTATTTTATGAGGCCCATATTGGATGTGGTGAACCATATATTCCCTTTCCGGTCTTTGCATACTTTGGAGGTGGTGCGGATAGAAGCGGCATGTTCAATACGCCACGAAAAATGAAAAGGTTCCTTTTCAAAGGTATTCAGGTCGATCCGGTCGGGATTTTTATCCATATAAGCGATCCACAGGTTATTGTTGTCATCTTCCGTTATCGAACTGATCACTTTTCCCGAAAGGGAGGTCCCTTTTTTACCGGGGGAAAAGGTAAAACGCAGGTCTGTTTTTCCGGTAGTATGATTGATACGATCGAGGCCTTCCGTCGTACCGATCCATAAATTCTGCCGGCTGTCTTCATAAACGGCAAGGATATGGTTGGAAGATAAACTACACCCGTCTTTTCCATAGCCGAATATATAATCAAATACCGGTGTATCGAGATTGCAATAACTTAGTCCCGAATTGGTATGTCCCAGCCAAAGATTGTTAAAATGATCCGTATAAATGGTTGTAACCTGGTTGCTGCTTATCGAATACGGATTTTCCGGCAGATGTAAAAGGCGGAGAATCGTATCCGCCTCCGCGGAATAATAGAATAATCCCTGGTTGAAACGGCTGTCGGTAAACCATATATCGCCTTTGATATCTTCCCTCATCGAAGTAATATGGCATTCACCTGTAGGGGCCAGATCATCAGGATGGCTAAAGTAATCCGTTATGATCAGTGAGTCGGCGGATCCGCTGTGTATACGGCTTACTCCCTTATTATTGCCTATCCATATATCGCCGTGCCCTGACTCGAGAAACTGATATATCCGGTTCCCTTCACCCGGAACCGTCCGGAAAATTAGTTCAGCGTCCGGATTAACCGTACGGAAAGCCCCGCGTTTACCTGTGCCGATCCAGAGAAACCCCCGTTTATCTCTGTAAATGCAGTTTACCCCCGCCGGAAACTCCTGTATATTGTTTTCATCGTTCCTGATGCGAAGAGTGTAGTCGGTAAAGGTTTTGTTGTGAGTATCATAGTGGGTGAAACCGCTTATGGTGCCAAACCAGATGCTTTCCGGACTGTCGGAATAGATACAATTCACAGATGAATTGTAAACTGCCGTCCCGCTGGATTCCGTCCGTTTTAATGAACCGGACGGATAGTCATATACCAGTAAACCGTTTTCAGTCCCGATCCATACCTGTTCGGGTGAGAACGAATAAAAGCATAAGGGTTTTCCGTACATTCTGACCTGTTGTTGCAGCCATTCCCTTGTAAAATTTACAAATATATCCTCTCCCGCGTCATAATAACTTATCTCCCCGGAAGGAAAAGTTATCCAGATATTTCCATTCGCATCTGCGAATAATTTATCAATGTAGTTTTGTTGTATGCTTTCCGCGTTTTGCGGGTCCGTGTAAAAAGTTTGAAACGTTTTCCCGTCGAAACGGTTTAATCCGTCTATTGTGCCCACCCAAAGATAACCCGTCTGGTCCTGAACGACCGACATGATATTGGCAGAAGAAAGCCCGTCGTCAGTACTTAGCCGGTGGAATATCCGGTTCCCGGCCATTCCATCGAAAAAGAGAATTAAAAACGCAGTAGTAAATATCCACTTCATAGGGTCAGCGAGTAATGATAGTCAAATATACAAAAAACAGGTATCATAATTGAATTTTTTATCAATTTGGACGATCCGTCCTGTTTTCTGAACTATTTTTCCTGTCCTCTCTGAGGTGTATCACGTTACATTTGCCTATCCGTCCGATATAATTACACGACACAATAATTCTCTTTTTTTTAGACTAATATAATTTAATTACACATGAAAACGTATGTAAACCTATTGGTTTTTATTATTTGCTTCGCTTCATCCGCATGGGCAGTACCGCCCCATCAGATCAAGGGGCGGATCGTTGACGCGGAGACCCGTAAACCTGTCGACTTTGCGGATGTCCTGTTATTCACTCCCGGAAATGAAACGCCGGTAACCCATACACTTCCGGAAGCGGACGGTACATTTGAAATAAACGGACTTAAGCAGGGTACCTATAACCTGCTGATCCGCCTTGTCGGATACGACGTTTATACGAAAACGGATATATCTGTTACCTCCGTTGCTGTCGATCTGGGAATTATCCCGATGAAACAGCTCGAAGTAGGGTTGGGGGAAGTGGAGGTAGTTGCCCATAAAAAGCAGGTTATTTATAAACTTGACAAACGCGTTATTGAAGCGTCGGCAAACTTATTGTCGGCAGGCGGAACCGCGGTGGATATCCTTGAAAACACACCTTCTATCCGTGTAAATGCCGAAGGAGACGTCTCTTTCAGGGGCAGCAGCGGTTTTATTGTATATGTGGACGGTAAACCGAGTGTGTTTTCCGGCACCCAGGCCCTGAAACAAATTCCTGCCGGGCAGATTCAAAATATCGAAATAATAACCACGCCGTCGGCACAACACGATACGCAGGGAGATGTAGGTATTATTAATATTATTACAAAAAAAGAATACGACCAGGGCCTGAGCGGGTTTGTAAATGTGAACGGAAATACCATCCTGAGCCGGGGAATCGACCTGTTACTTACCAAACAGAATAAAGGTTCGCGCTGGTATGTGGGCGGTTTTGCCGTAAATGATTTGCGGGAAAGCGATTTCACACAGGAAAAAACCACTGTTGTTAATGATACAACTACGGTTTCAAGCTCGCGCGGTCCGCGAAAAAGTACCTGGTATATGTATTCCGTGAAAGGCGGATGGGGATTCAGCACGCCTAAAACAACCTATTCCATCGATCTGGAAACAGGATACGGGGGGTTAAAACGTAAAGGAGACCTGAACTACACCGAGCAACGTTCTGCGCAGGGTCATGAATTTGAAAATGGAAATTTTAAAAGTGTCGACGATTTTGATATCCATGAGACATACGGGCAGGGGAGTGTGAGCGCCAACCATAAATTCAATGAAAAGGGGCACACGCTTGACGGCCTGTTTTACCTGAAATACGGTGGAGACGCCCTCGAATATTTTCAGAGTGACCTGTACGACCTGAATAATAACCGGCAACAAGGCCATCGCGCATGGGAAAGCGAACACCGGTGGACCGTGCGCGGCAATCTGAACTATGTACTTCCTTACCGGAGTACGGGACAGTTGAAAGCCGGATACCAGTATTTTTCATATCTGGAAGACGGCGATTATAAAATGCAGTTCTGGAATCCCGAAAAGAAGGAGTTTTACTGGCGTGACGATATTTATAATACCTTTTATTTCCAGCAAGGCATTAATTCGGTATATGCGATCGTTTCGGATAGTTATAAAGCCTTCGATTTCCAGGTAGGAGTAAGGGGAGAGCATACCCGGCAGGAGTTGCGCAGTTCGAAAGGGTGGGCCAACCGGTTGTACAAAAGGTTTGAATTCTTTCCTTCCGTCCATACGGGATGGAATTTTGCCAAACAGCACAAACTTTTGTTCTCGTACAGCAGGCGGACAAACCGTCCGGAATTATATTTTATGGAACCCTATATCACCTACAGGGATTACTACACAGCCGAAATAGGTAATCCGGATATTCGTCCCGAATATATCAATTCGTTCGAACTGAATTATTCCTATAGCAGCGAGAGTAATTCGTTTTCCGCTTCCGTTTTCCACCGGAACCGCAAAGATAAGATCGAGCGGCTGAGGGTTCCCTATGTGGCAGGTGTCACGCTCGATTCCATGGCCAACGTAGGACATGATTATTCTACCGGCGTGGAGGTATCGGCAGTCGTACAGGTCTACCGTTGGTGGAACGCGCAGCTCAATGGAAGCCTCTACCATTACAAGGTAAAAAACGAATATAGCATCGACGGGAACAAGCAAACGAGTACGAATTACGAAATATCGCTGCTTAACAATTTTGATCTCGGTAAGGATACCCGTATCCAGTTCGACGGCAATTTTGTAGGCCCGTCTGTTACGACACAAGGCCGGACAGAATCTTTCTGGTATCTTAACTTGGCTGTCCGCCAACAACTATTTAAACATAAAGTGGCAGCGACACTATCTTTCCGTGATCTGTTAAACACGGCCCGCTACAATAGTAATATCACAACATCGGGGCTATATTCATATACCACGATAAAACCTAAATATCCCCTTATCAGTCTGACATTGAGTTATACTTTCAACCAGTTTAAGATGAGGAACAATGAAAACCGGCGTTCTCATAATCTGTTTGAGGGAACAAATCACTAAGGGTTATTGTGTTTCTTTATTTATATAGAAAAAAGCGGGCGCATGAAAATTAATTTTTATCGGCAGGCATGAGAATTTTCCTGCGCAGGAAAATTTATTTTCCTTGACATAGATCATTTTTTTAACTAATAGTGTCTTTTACTTATTGTACTTTTTTAATATAATTGCCTCATACAATTATATTTAAACTCTCGAAGAAAGAGACTATCCGTGAGGACCGTCTCTTTTTAAAAATAAAATGATAGAGATGCTTTCAGTTATTGGCTTCCCGGGGAGCATGAAACAAGAAAAGGGCTGACCTTAAAAATGGGTATTTCTTCTTCAAAATTATTATTTGAAGATTAAGTTGCAACCCGTCCAGGAGATAAGAGAAAAGGGGGGATTTAGAGATAGAATAAAAAACGGTTTGCCTAATATGATTTTAAGTGTTAAATCCAGTCAACTCACTATAGGGTTAAGGCTAAATCCAGTCAACCTAAATCAGGTTACTACAGATTTTTGTAACCTAAAAACGTTGTTTAACAAGGCAGGGGGTCTTGTTTAACAACGCTGCCTGCTTTGTTTAACAACGGATGTATTGTTGTTAAACAACAACTCAAGCCATGTTAAACAACAACTTTTGCTTGTATTCAAATTACTGTTTTTTTATACTTTACTTACACTACAAATGAGTACAGAAAGTAGCAGGCTTTACTGATTTAATGAAGGGTAGTTTTATTTATTTGTCTCCACTCCGGTATCAATGGGGTCATATCGATCAACTCCAACGACTGTACCATATCCAGTGTTCCTTCTTTGTATTTCAGAAAATGAGGAGTTTTAATATGTTGCTGATAAGCCGCTTCATCAGCATAAATTTCAAGGATAACCACTTTATTCAGATTATCCTTTTCCGAAACCGCATACAAAGTAAGCACCCCCGGTTCCAGCCGCATCGAGGTTTCAATCTCTTCTTTCAGGAATGCGTTGTATTCGTCCAGCCGGGTGGGATCTACCGTAATCATAGACAGGCGCACTTTGTTATTTTCTGCCGGAAATGGATTATCTTTCATATTCGTTTCCTTATTGTTGTTCCCATTATTTGATGAGCAGTTTGCAAAGACTACCATAAACACAACTGCGGCAATTAAAAATGGAAATACTGTCTTTATCATCTTCTGTTATTTGAATATATTATTTAACTGCTGCTGTGTAATCCTCATCCGAAACCGGTTCGAGCCAGGTGTTCTCGTTGGTCTGCGGATTGCAGGCGATAGCCAGATGAGAAAACCAACTGTCGGGTGCGGCTCCATGCCAATGCTCTACATTGGGAGCTATTTCGATAACATCACCGGGCTCCATACGCACGGCTGCTTTTCCTCTTTCCTGATAATAGCCTGCACCACCAACAGCTACAAGTATTTGTCCGCCCGTATGGCTATGCCAGTTGTTGCGGCAACCGGGTTCGAAGGTGACGTTCGACATCGGTACGTTTAACTCACTCCTTTTAGTAAGTGGGGCAAGCCATGACTTGCCAGAGAAATATTGTGCGTAAGCGGTGTTTGCTTCGCCTACCGGGAAATCGCTGATTTTTGGTACTGCTGTATTCATATGTTCTGTTTTTTGATTTTGTTCCTGTTTACTCTGATTGTTGCATCCGGTAACGACAATCATTGTGGCAAACAAGAGGGTTATTATTTTTTTCTTTTTCATCTTTCTTTTATTATTGGCTATGAGTTACGATTAAAATGCTTTCAATCGGCTTGCTGTTCAAATCGTACTTGCACATCGCCGGAAACATTAAGAGCATCAATACCCGAACCGTCGATATGTCCTATTCTGATAAGGGAATTGCTGCTGGAAAAGCTTTTATAAAATATGGCTATATTGCCCCAGGGCGCGTATATGGTTATATCTCCGGGTTGGGGATTGCTGAATCCTCCTGGCGTACCGCTTATGTCGAGGGCGGGAGAAGGGTAAAATATCTTCTCGGCCGAGGCGTAATCGTTTAGTGTTACTTCAAGGGGCAGGCGCGATACAAAATCGCGGGCTGCGGAATTGTCTTCCATAGTGGCGGTAATGGTTTTATCGCCTACTTTGATCGTTATCATACGTGAATTATTTTCGGTGTTATCATCTTCATTGTTTTCACTATTGCTTCCGGATTGTTCGGTATCATCGTTGTCCATATGGGGAGAATCGCCGTCACACGCTGTTACCGTCATTGCCAGTAATAGCATAAATGGGAATAATAAAATTTTTTTCATACGCTTCTTTATTTATTGAATGTCATAATTCTAACTTCATTTTACAAAATTAAAGGGTATGGGCCAATAGGTTTGTATACATATTACGGATAGTTATACCATTATTACTGTTTCTGGTTTTTAAGGTGTATATCATTCAGTTATAATATATATCTTTGATTTAAAATCAGATTTATACGTTATGGAAGAAGTAATAAAGGTCGATACAATAAACCAGTATAACAAGCTGTTCGGATTGGAAACGCTTCATCCGCTGGTTGCGGTTGTCGATTTATCAAAAGCACAAAAATGGCCATCGCATTACCGGTTTAACTATGGAGTCTACTGCCTGTATTTAAAAGATAATATATGCGGAAAAATACGCTACGGACGCCAGACGTATGACTTTGAAGAAGGCTCAATCATCGGATTCGCCCCCGGACAGGTAGCTACTACCGAGCTTGATAATGGAGTAAAACCTTCCGGCATTGGTTTAATTTTCCATCCGGATTTGATACGCGGAACTTCTTTGAGCAAGGAAATCAGAAACTATTCTTTTTTCTCCTATGAATCCAACGAAGCCCTGCATCTTTCGGAAAAAGAACGCAGGATTGTTATGGATTGCTTCGATAAAATATCACTTGAACTGGAACATGCCATTGATAATCACAGCAAACGCCTGATATCGAAAAATATCGAATTATTGCTTGATTACTGTATGCGTTTTTATGAACGGCAGTTCATCACCCGCCACGAGGCCAATAAGGATGTAGTAACCCGGTTTGAAACATTACTGGATGCATATTTTGAGGATGAGCAACTCAGGCAGCAGGGATTACTAACCGTAAAGTATATTGCTGATAAGATCTGTCTTTCTCCCAATTACTTCGGCGACCTCATTAAAAAAGAAACAGGAAAAACCGCTCAGGAATATATCCGGAACAAGCTGATAGATACAGCGAAGGAGTGGATACTGGGAACAGACAAAACCGTAAGTCAGATAGCCTTCGAGTTAGGTTTCCAGTATTCACAGCACTTCAACCGATTATTCAAAAAGAATGTAGGATACACTCCGAATGAGTACAGGAAGTTGCAGGCGTAAAAATAGATTAAACTGATGGAAAGCCGATGCCATCGCTTTCTTTAGCAATTAATCAGTCTTTCAATTACTTTAATAAAATCTTGAGTTTTAGGTAATAATTCATCTACATCTTTCCGGTCAAACTTTACACCCGCATGGGTTGTTGTATCAATTTGGCTTTTGGTAAAAAGCGCCAGTACAGCATACTATGCCGCATAATATAACCGATTGATTGCAGTATTGTAATATCCCCCTTTATATAAATAAGGTACTTCATCCAGGGTCTCTAACGCACGCTGTAATCTGTAAGACACGAGAGCCTTTCTGCTTTCATCGTCCAGTTGTTGTTTCATAATAATATCCCTTCATTCATTATATTTATATAAAAAGGGGTTTTAACAGTACGGTTTTCCCATAATTTTCGCAAAATTACCATGGTATTGATAAGTATACCAGTTTCCAACTCGATGTCATATAAGCAATCAGTAATGCGATGTCTGTCTTCAAGAGAAACACGTTCTTTATCACCTTCAAGTAATATTAACAAGTCGATATCACTGTCAGCACGCGCATCGCCCCGGGCTTCACTTCCGTAAAGGATGGCTTGCGCATCTGGTGCTGCCTGCTTGATCGCTTCTTTGATTCTATTTACTATTGCCTGACGTTTCATATACGAAAATAAACAATTAGTTTCATCACATGCATATCGCTTAAAATAAATTAACGAATATCACACCAACCTATAAATAAAATATCCCTTTCCATTAACAAAATACACAAATCACCCCATTCAGGGTGATTGTTTACAACGCCCGTTTAATAGCACAACCCATTTAATGAATCGTAAACCCACCATCCACCAACAACGCATGTCCGTGGACAAAACTTGCCTGTGGACTGCAAAGCCACATCACGGCATCGGCAATTTCTTCCGGTTTGCCTAAACGCCCGGCAGGTATGTCACGGACAAGTTCTTTCTCCAGTTGGGGATTCCTGCGAATCAAATCTTCTGCCATCGGGGTAAGGATTACTCCCGGACAAACGGCATTTACACGTATTCCTTTTGCTGCATAATCCATAGCGGCTGTGCGTGTCATACCGATTACACCGTGTTTGCAGGAAATATACGCAGCTTGTCCCGCAAACGCAGTCACTCCCCCCTGAGAAGAAGTATTCACAATAGCACCCCCGCCTTGTTTCAGCATCTGCTCGATTTCATATTTCATGCAGTTCCATACGCCTTTGAGGTCTACGGCGACAGTACGGTCGAACTCATCGTCCGTTATTTCCGCCATCGGGCGTTGAGGGGTCTGGATACCTGCGTTATTGAGTGCTGCATCTAAGCGTCCGTAAGTCGAGACAATCCAGTCTATCATTTCTTTTACTGACTGAACGTTTGAAACGTCGCATTTATATGAGACTGCTTTGTATCCTGCATCAATCAGTTTTCGAACCTGCTCATCCGGTTTCTGAATATCTGCCATTATAACGGTTGCACCTGCGCGGGCAAATGCTTCTGAACACGCCAGTCCGATACCCATTGCGGAACCTGTAACCATAACAATCTTTTCGTCCATTTCTTTATTTGTTTTCATTTTCTTTCATTTTTTGTTTTGAATAATTCATTTTTTCTTTTTTAATCCAGTTCCTTTTCTTTTAGCCATTCCGACAATAAATCCGCCACTTCCATATTGTTCAAGTCCGAAAACGGAAAATGGGTATTTCCATATAAGCCTACATCGGGTAGGTGTATTACTGTAACATCACCACCTAATTCATTCAGCATTTGTGCCCATCGGCGCATCAGGTGTAGCCGCCGTGTCCATTCGTATATCTCGGGGCGTTCGTCCGTTTCGGGCAGGTTATCGCCATAGTAGATAACAATCGGTATTTTAGTATATTCCATGAAGACGGAGAGGGGTACTTCAATGCCTTCTGTCTTATTAGAAAGTGTTATAACCTTTCCTTCGGGCGGTATTTTTCCTTCGGGGAAAGGAACACCACCACCCGGCTCATAAGAAACAATGGCTTTTATATTCTTTGTTTTGAGTAATGTATGCCAACCTACCGGGCCGCCTTGCGAATGGGTGATAAATAGGGCGGGTCCGATTTTGTCGAAAAGGGCAGCGTAAGCATTCGATATCACCTCAAAATCTATCGTCCCGATGGTAGGTGTCATTTGCCGGAAGTATTGGTTAAGTGTTTCCGGGCCTTTATCAAATTGTACGCCTTCGAAATAATCGGGCCAGATACCTACGCGGAAGCGGTTGAACCATGTTTCTTCGTCGAATGTAGGTGATAAGGTTACTGTCTCTGTGCTCCGTCCGGCATTTCCCCGCCGTGGCTGGTCAACGAGATAGGTGCTGAACCCTCGGCGCAGAAATATATTCTGAAAACCTTCGCGTCCGTCAGGGGTGGTTTCCCATGTTTTGCTGAATTGCCCTACACCGTGTGCAAATACAAGCGGGTATTTTCGGGTATTGACAGGTTTCTGGTAGAAAACATAGGCATGGTCGCCGTGATACTTGCGTCCTGACGAATCGGTCAGTACCACCCCACCAACGGCAAAACTGCCTTGCTCCCTTATCTGAATAATGTTGTTACCTGTGCATCCCGACAATAAGAATGCAATCATAACCCATTGTAAAAGCAACGGTTTCATATTACTAATAATTATCATTGTACTTTGGATTGTTCGGCAGCATTATAACGGTCGCCCACGATAGGAATAGCGGCTGTTCTTGCTTCAATCTCGTTCATTTCTTCTGTTGTGAACCGTATGTCAGTTGAACGGATATTCTCTTCGAGATGAGATAGTTTAGTTGTTCCTGTAATGGGAACTATCCATGGTTTTTTATTTATCAGCCATGCCTGTGCCACCTGTGCCGGAGTAATACCACGTGTGCGGCCGAAATCATACAGTACATCTACAATACGGAGGTTGGCGCACATGGCTTCGGGAGTGAAACGGGGCAGCGCAGCGCGGTTGTCGTTAGTAGCATCAAAGCGTGTATATTCATTAAGTGCCCCACTCAGAAAACCCCGGTTCAGCGGACTGTAGGGCACAAAGCCAATACCCAGTTCTTCGCACAGTCCGAGTATCTCATCTTCTACCCGGCGAAACATCAGGTGGTATTCGCTCTGGATAGCTGTTATGGGTTGTATGGCATGAGCACGACGAATGGTATCGGTGTTGACTTCGCACAGTCCGAATCGTTGTACTTTTCCTTCTTGTATCAGTTGCTTTACGGTCGCTGCCACTTCTTCGATAGGCGTATGCGGGTCGGCGCGGTGCTGGTAGAATAAGTCTATTGTTTCAATATTCAACCGGCGCAATGACTCTTCACACACTTTGCGGATATTGGCCGGGCTGCTGTCTTCTTCGGTCATTACACGTTTGCCGTTTACGAATTTATGTCCGAATTTGGTTGTTACTAATACCCGGTCGCGGTATCCTTTGAGTGCTTCACCTACAAGGGTTTCGTTGGTGTACGGACCATAACTTTCGGCGGTGTCGAAAAGGTTAATGCCTCGTTCAATAGCTTCATGCACAAGGTTAATAGCGGCTTTTTTATCAGGGTGTTGGCTGCGGTGATAATTCAATCCCATACAGCCGAATCCGAGGGTAGATACCTTCATAGCAAATTTTCCTGTCCCAAGCGTGCGGTAAGTGGTGATAACGGGTAAACTGAATTTCCCGTTAGGTCGTGATGACTGAGATTTCCCGTCAACATTCTGTGCCGCATTTATCTTATCCAATACGGGCGAGGCACAGAGAGCCGCTCCGGTAAGTGCTGCCGTTTTGAGGAAACTGCGACGGCTGTTGTCTTTCATGTTTTCATTCTCTTTACTCATGAAGTTTATTTTAAATGAATATTATTTGACTGATACAAAAGTAGTTTGATTGCCTTATTGATATATTACCACAATCATGGGTTTACTAACCAATTTCATCGGTTTGCGTAAATGACTATATATGATCTGTGATTTTGGTAGATGCACCTGTGATTTTGGTATATTCTATTCCATCTAAGCGATTTATCTTTGCTACAGAATGAACAGCGTTTGAAAAAACGTATATTTGTAAAGCTATGAATGATATAAAGATTATAGACACTGTGCAACAATGCAACGATTATTTCGGTGTGGAAACTTTGCATCCGCTTGTCAGCGTCATTGAAGGGCGCAAGGGTAAACCGCTGCGTTATTGCATGAAATTGTATAATATATACACCATAATAATAAAGGATACAGATTGCGGTTCCCTCAAATACGGACGCAATATCTACGACTATCAGGAGGGCGCTATGCTTTTTCTTTCTCCCGGACAGGTGATGGGGTCAGAGGATGACGGGCAGCTGCACCAGCCGGAAGGCTGGATAATGGCTTTTCATCCGGAACTGTTACGTGGCACGCCTTTGGCGAAAATGATAAACCAGTATTCTTATTTTTCTTATGCAGCTAATGAAGCGCTACACCTTTCAGAACATGAGCGCAAAACGATTATAGAGTGTATGCAAAAAATATTCGTCGAGTTGCAGCATCCAATTGATAAGCATAGCAAGTCGATTATTGTGGATAATATCAAACTGCTGCTCGACTATTGCGAACGTTTTTATGATCGGCAGTTTATTACGCGCGAAAACATCAACCATGATATTCTTACCCGCTTCGAGCATTTACTGGATGAATATTTTAGTTCGGATGCTCCTGCGCAATATGGGATTCCTTCGGTTCAGTATTGTGCGGACAAGCTTTGTCTTTCCGCCAATTATTTCAGCGACTTGTTGAAAAAGGAAACCGGGCTTTCGGCTCTGAAACATATTCAGCAGAAAACCTTTGATATTGCGAAAGAACGTGTTTTTACTTCCAATAAATCTATCAGTGAGATTTCTTATGAAATGGGGTTCCCTTATCCGCAGCATTTCAGCAGGTGGTTTAAGAAAATGGCGGGATGTAGTCCGCAGGAGTATCGGTTGGGGAATTAAGACCGACTAATATTTATTAATTTTACAGTCAAATAGAATAACAATAAAAATGGAGGTCTTTTATTATGGCACTTAATCTTGTGGGATGGAATGTTGTATTGGATTCCGATAATGCGGACGAATTGTCTGCGTTTTACGAAAAACTTCTTGGCTGGACGAGATTTCCCGGCGAAGAATTTACTGTCTTAGCCAATATCAACCAGAAGGGATTTCCAACCTGGATTACCTTTCAGCAAGTAGATAATTATGTACCACCTGTCTGGCCTGCCACAACGGACGAACAACAGCAGATGGAGCATTTGGATTTCCATGTTGAGGATGTGGAAGAAGCAGTAAGGTATGCGCTTTCGTGTGGCGCTACTATGGCTGAAATCCAATACGATGAGGGTTGGCGGGTGATGATCGACCCTGCAGGACATCCGTTCTGCCTGTTACCGCCACCGCCATGGATGAAATAAAAGTAGTACAGAAAATATATCAATAGATACATAAAAAAATGGCACTTATAATATCTGTTTACACTACAAAGGGTAAGAATATCAAATATATGTTTTTGTCCACCCACTATCGCTGGAGGAAAGGGTGCTGGTAATCTATTGATAAGTGTATGATTCTATTGCCGGGGTGTTTCAGCCCCCGGATTAAAAAATATAGGCGATAGCCTATTCTTTTGTGGGTTTCAACTCCCTGTTGTATATTCATTTAGGGGCTAAATCCCACAGAGGTATTTATTATATATTGGATTTTAAATTCCGGGGGATAAATCCCCCGGCAATGGATTTGTTTAAATTGACAAACAAAGAAATTACATATAAGTAGAATGGTCTATCATTTCTGTGTAATCATGTATATAAACAAAAAAAATAATGCTTTATGAGAAAGAATTTCGGGGCAAAACCCTTTACTTATCCGCAACCGGTGTATATTATTGCCACTTACGGAGAAAACGGTACTCCCAATGCAATGAACGCAGCTTGGGGAGGTATCAGTGAAATGAAAGAAATCAGCATTTGCATCACTGCAACACACAAGACAACTAAGGATATCCTCAAACGCAAGGCATTTACCGTAATTATGGCGGAAGCGGGGCAGGTTACGGCTTGCGACTATGTGGGGATTGTTTCGGGCAATAAGGTGGCAGACAAATTTGCTAAAGCCGGATTTCATGCCATTAAATCAGAGTTTGTAGATGCTCCGCTTATTGAGGAACTATCCGTTGCTGTGGAATGTAAATTGATAGATTTCAATCCTGAGACAGACATCTTGCGGGGAGAAATTGTAAATGTTAGTGTTGATGAACGTGTTCTCGATGAAAACGGAAAGGTAGATGCGGCAAAAGTGGAACCGCTTGTTTTCGACCCTTTCAATAACGACTATCTGAAGGTAGGCGAAAAGGTTGGAAAAGCCTTCTCGGACGGGAAGCAACTGAAATAGTACCATGCTGAAGATATCTATTGAAAAATAAATCCCGAAGCCTAAACTTCGGGATTTATTTTATTGATAAAAAAGATACATCGGAACAGTGATAATCATTCTATCGGATTACAGATATCCACAATAATTATGTGTGTTCAATTCATCAACCTGTAATCACTCGGCGAACTCCCCACAATTTTTTTAAACATCCGGCTGAAATGATGCGGGTACTTAAACCCGAGTTCATAAGCTATTTCATTCACCGACTTCTCAGGATAGAACAACTTATCCTTTGCCTTTTCAATCACCTTTATCTGAATATACTCCTGAGCCGATTTACCCGTTTCTTTCTTTATCAAATCACCAAAGTAATTAGCTGATAAATGCAATTCATCCGCAAAATACTGCACTGAAGGTAAACCGATTGTTTGCGGTTTATCCGAATCGAAGTATCCGTTCAGTAATTCCTCGAACCGTGAAAGCACATCTTTATTTATATTCTCACGGGTAATAAACTGACGGTCGTAAAACCGGAGGCAATGATTAAGGAATACCTCAATGTTAGCCGTGATAATTGACTTACTGTGCTTGTCAATGGAATGGGTCAGTTCATCCTTTATCTCCTGAAAACAATTTACAATAATCTGCCGTTCACGTTCCGACATGTGCAGCGATTCATACGATTCATACGAGAAAAACGAATAATCATTCATCTTTTGCCCGAGCAGCGTACCCCGAAGCAGATCAGGATGAAAACACAATCCCCAGCCCTGCATTCTGAAAGTTTCGCCCGTATCATCTTTTCCGGCCACTTGCCCCGGCCCTATAAACACAAGCGTACCCTCCTGATAGTCGTATGTATGGCGGCCATAAATCAAATCGCCGCATTTTACATCTTTCAGAAAAATAAAATAGAAACCATACCTTTTGCGGATATGATGAAATTCCCTGGTTACTAGGGAAAAGTCGATAGAGCTTACCAAAGGGTGCAGCGTTTCTATTCCCAGAAAACTGTTATAATCGTGTATCGTATCAAAATTCAATATTTCACTCATAACTTTTTATTTTATATAAAGCAAAAATAAGGTTTCCTGCTTAAAAACCGGCATCCCTTCCCGTAAATCAGTAATAATGGTAGAAGAAACTGTAATTTGTGTACATCGCTGATAATCTATAAAGTACCCATCAGTAATAATGGTAGGAGAATCCGTAATCTGTCTATTTACATGGGGTGTGATTCACCGTAAGTTTGTAACATGAAAATTATAAAACTATAATCCGTAAAATATGAAGCAAAGGAATGGCATAAAAGAATTAGTATTTATAATAAGTATCATCCTTATTTTCTCCGCTTGTAATCAAAATAAGGGAAAAGACGGGAACGGACTACTTGTAATAAAAGAACAGGGCAGTTTTGCTGTAGGCGGCTCGGTGATTCGGAATGAAGGTACATTTAACCCTATTACACGAACCCCCGAAGGACAAAGCTACCACGGTGACCATGCTTATATCGTTTATCAGATACCCGACAACGCCCGTAAACTGCCTTTGGTTTTCTGGCATGGTATCGGGCAATTCTCGAAGACCTGGGAAACAACGCCCGACGGACGGGAGGGTTTCCAGAATATATTCCTGAGACGGAATTTCGGCGTCTATCTCATTAATCAGCCACGCAGGGGGAACGCCGGACGCAGTACCGTAGAAGCTACCATAAAACCGATACCCGACGAACAGGAATGGTTCAGCACTTTCCGCCTGGGCGTATGGCCGGATTATTTTGAAGGAGTACAGTTTGATAAAAGCGGGGAAACACTCAATCAGTATTTTCGTCAGATAACACCCAATATCGGAGCATTCGATACCGGAGTTATCACTTCCGCCATTATCCAACTTTTCAATAAGATAGGCGACGGCATACTTGTCACGCATTCCCATTCTGGCGGTTTCGGGTGGTTGACGGCAATAGGTAACGATAAAGTAAAAGCAATCGCGTCCTATGAACCCGGTAGCGGTTTCGTCTTTCCCGAAGGAGAAGTTCCTGAGCCTCTACCAAGCTCCGCCGGAGCGTTGGTAGCTAATAGTGTGCCAATGGAGGACTTTATGAAACTCACTAAAATCCCTATTATTATTTATTACGGCGACTTTATCCCCGAAAAACAAATTGAAAATCCCGGAATAGACGGTTGGCGTGTAAGGCTCGAAATGGCAAGGAAATGGAGAGACGTTGTCAACAAATACGGAGGCGATGTCACCGTGGTACACCTGCCCGAAAGAGGGATTCACGGCAATACACACTTCCCGTTCTCCGACCTCAACAATATAGAGATAGCCGATTTGTTTTCCGGTTGGATGAAAGAAAAAGGGCTCGATAAGTAACAATATTAAAATAAAAAGAGATGAGAAATTTAGTTTTAACCCTATGTATGATGCTGGTAATATCCGGCAACATACATGCACAGCAAGCAACACAGAACGAAGAAACAAAGCAGGAACTTATTAACCTGTCCAAAACCAAATGGCAATGGATGGCAGAGTTTAACACCGGGGCATTGTCCGGCTTATTTCACGATAAGGCTGTATTTGTACATATGGGTGCAACCTTTACCAAAGAGCAGGAATTAAATGTGATCCGTAAAAAAGAAATCATTTATAAACATGCTGATATTAAGGAAACATCCGTACAGGTTAACGGTCAAACAGCCGTTTTATTGAACCGTATCCGTATGGAATCCATTGTTGGCGGTAATGAAGTAGAAAATCCCTTTGTCGTAGCCGAAGTATATGTAAAAGAAGCTAACGGATGGAAGCTGATGGCGATGACATTTACCCGCCAGGCACATGAATACCAACTCAATTTAAACCATTAAAAGATGAGAAAGATAAGTTTATTTATAACAATAATGACCGTGTTGCTCGGTATATCCGGCAACATGTATGCACAGGAAAATGAAAATGATATGTTAGACAAAAAACACGAATCGTTAGACCGGCCGAGTCAGAAGATAGTAACAATTGCTGCCTTTACCGCACGGGGGGAACTCGATAAACTCAAACCCGAACTGGTTGCCGGACTCGAAGCCGGATTAACCGTAAACGAAATTAAAGAAGTATTAGTACACCTGTATGCTTACTGCGGATTTCCGAGAAGCTTGCGTGGATTGCAAACCTTTATGACCGTACTGGACGAACGTAAAGCCGCAGGTATAAACGATAATTGGGGACGGGAAGCATCGCCCATAACCGATACCCGGGACAAGTACGAACGTGGAAAAGAAATCCTTTCGGAACTTCAAGACATCACACCACCCGAAGGACGGGCAACAGCAGGGTATGCAGGTTTCAGTCCCGAAATAGAAACATTCCTGAAAGAACACCTTTTTGCTGATATATTCGAGCGTGATGTACTGACTTATGCGCAGCGTGAACTGGTTACGGTATCGGTGATAGCAAGTTTAGGAGGCTTGGAACCGATGTTAAACTCGCATATGAATCTCTCGATGAATGTAGGTATCACTCCTGCCCAGTTACAGCAAATAATAAATATCATTGAAGTAAATGTAAGCAAAGAAAATGCGGATGCAGCTAAAGCTGTGCTGAATGAATTACTGCAAACAAAAGGATTAAGCACAGAGACAGAAATCTCCAAAATGGTAAATGGCGTGAGAATAGATAAAGTATTTTTCCCGAACCGGTTATATAACAACGTGGTAGGCAATCTCTACTTTCCATCTAATTATGATGCCAATAAAAAATATCCTGCCATCGTAGTTGGTCATCCCTTCGGTGGCGTAAAAGAGCAGACATCAGGATTACATGCACGAAAAATGGCGGAATTAGGCTATATCACTCTGGCATTCGATGCTACTCATTATGGCGAAAGCGGAGGTTATCCACGCTATATAGAGTCGCCGGAAGCACGGGTTGAAGATTTCAATGCGGCGGTAGATTATCTCAGTAACCATAAAAATGTAAATCCGGAGGCTATTGGGGTAATTGGTATTTGTGGAGGTGGAGGTTACTCCGTTAGTGCGGCGCAAATCGACCACCGTATCAAAGCAGTGGCAACTATCAGCATGTACGATATGGGACGTGCCCGCCGTCAGGGGTTAGGCGATGTGATAACGTATGAACAGCGGATGAAAACATTGGATGATATAGCCGGACAACGCACCAAAGAATTCGGCGGTGCAGCAAGAAAAGATATTGCGGCTATCCCTACTCAACTAAGCGATAGCGATACAGAAAACACCCGTGAGTTTTTCGATTATTATCGTACCCCACGTGGAGGACATCCGAACTCGACAACCAGCTATTCTTATACAAGTCTTGCCCCGATGATGAATTTCTTCCCGTTTGCTCAGATTGAAACTATCTCGCCAAGACCATTGTTATTTATAGTTGGTGAGCGTGCCGTTTCAGCTTATTTCAGCGAAGACGCTTACAGTAAAGCAGCCCAGCCGAAGGAACTGTTTGTCGTGCCGGGAGCTTCCCATGTAGATTTGTATGACAGACCGGAATATATGGCTGTATCTCTACCGAAATTAGATTCTTTCTTTAAACAATACCTGAAATAATAGTAAACCGTAGAATATGAAAAAGATAAATATAGTTATAATAGCAGTTGCGGTATTTGCTTTGACGGCATGTAGCAATAATACCCATACAGCAAAAAACGAACCGGTAACCACAAAATCAGAAAAAGAACTTGTTTTTGATAGAGGAGATAAAATAAACAGTCCCAATTTCACAGGTGATGTATGGCTTAACAACCTTATTACGGCTGACGATGAAAATCAAAACGCCGTAGGTAGCGTAACCTTTGTACCGGGAGCCCGTACAAGATGGCACTCGCATCCGGCAGGGCAAATTATACTTGCCTTAGACGGTATCGGTTATTATCAGGAAAAAGGAAAGCCGGTGGAAATTATTCGCAAAGGCGAAGTTGTAAAATGCCCTCATAATATACCGCATTGGCATGGGGCAAGTCCAGAGAGCGAGTTTATACAAGTAGCTATTACCGGTAGGGAAAACGGACCTACGGTATGGCTGGAGCCGGTAACCGATGAAGCATACAACAGTTACAATCCATAACGCATGCACGAAAGGGCAAAGGCAAAAAAGGCGCGAAAGTAATAAAACCTTTCGCGCCTTTCGCACTTTCTGTTCTCGCGGCTATTAAGACACAGGGCTTACCCAGCCCCCGTCATCATTCCCCGAACACCGGACCTCCTGACTCTTCCGGGTCGTTACCTGGTGTTGTATAGTCGGTATCAGGAGTGGTAAAGCGGGTGATACTTGCTTTATTCATTACCTCTTTCAGCGCTGCTCCGGGTGTAAAGTTTACTTTGCGGCGGTAGATGCTGGTGGCTTTGGCTTCGTCGGCTGTGTCGGATGCTTTGGCCCGGATGCCGGGGCGGAATATACCGAACTCTCCTAATTGTACGCTTTTGCCGTCGTCGAGGTTATTTACTAATGCATCTACCAGTCCGGCTATTACTAATTGTACAGTGCCGCGGTGTGCCCCGCAGATTTGTCCTACCTGTTGGCAGAGTTTAGGAAATGTTACCTGCCCCTGTGTTACCTGCCGTGCTACATACTTTTCGGTTTTCTGCAGGTCGAAACCGAATACTTGTTTGGTTACTACATACTTTAATGCCATACTTATTAATTTATTGGTTTATTAACGGGAATAATGTACCCGTACATAATACAAAGATAAAGGCATAGGATACACAAAATACATCCTGTGCTCTTGGTGTGCAACCCTTGCACAGTAATACTGCCGGGGAATTGGCTACTGCGTATTATAAGAGCGGAAGCCGGGCGGAAGGGCGCTTGTACAGGAAAAAGTTTTACCTGTCGAATGGACGAAAAGCGGGAAGAAAGTTTCCGGTAATCTTATCCGGCAGTATAAAATTTATGTATTTTTGTAAGTGAAAGTCGTGCTTTGTCTTTATGCGAAAGAGTGTAAATGGCAGATGTTTACTGGTTTCTGATCATTAGCTGTCAGTAAAACCAGACTTATTGCTTACTATTCTTCAGCGAAGAGTAATTCTTAGATCTTCACTTATGTTACCGAAACGATATCAGGCAATTGCCAAATTATGCTTTTTATGAATGCAGTAAATTACATTATCATCTGATTATGAACCGGAAAATTCTTATGATGTCGATTTTGTAATGTCGCGGGGCATTAGTAAATGAATAATAATTATGAGGCTGATCATTAAAACCCGGTTAAGACACGCGGCAACCTTGTTGATTGCCATATGCGGAGGAATTCTCTCCGCACAGCCTGCCGAACCTCCCGAAGCCTACGGACGGCGGCTTTACCACCGAATTATGCAGCTCAACCCCGATAGCCTGTTACGGGTCCATACCAACGCTTCTGTTTACGAAAGAAGCATCGACCCCGAAAACGGTTGCGACAGTGTTTATTCCAAAGAACAGAAGAAGTGGTATTATATAGACCGCAACCAATTCTATGGCATTATAGCTGCCGGACCCTCATACAGCACATGGGATTATATCTGCGCCACCTACAACGGCTATTTTTATCATACCCCCCGTGAAAAGTTATTACAGGAAGCCGGTATGATGGAGCAGGCCGCAAAGAATTACCCCGGTAACGGTGAGGCCCTGATCAATGAAGCCGCACACCTGCGTGTATGGTATAATAACCTTGGAAGAGATTCTACCGTATGGATAGCGGAGAAGCAGGCAGCGATAAAAGTACTGGAACGCAAAGGAGCGACCTGGTGGGCATTGCGTACTAAATGGAACCTCTTTTCGCTGACCGCCGGATTCGGGACCTCCTATCCTGTAGCCTTCTCCACTGCGGAAGAGCTTATCAGGGACATCGAAGGCCTCGACCGGAAACAATACCCTTTCGTCGGCGCGCTGTATGCTGATATAGGAACACTTTACTACCAATTCCGTGATTATGAAACAGCCATCCCACTCCTTGAAAAAGCCACACGGGAGGAACCGGGATTGTATTTCGACCGTTCCAACCTGCGGGCAAGGAATACATTGGGCATCTACCACCGCAGCATGGGTAACCGGAAATGTTCAGACAATTACTTCCTTTCCATCCTTCAAAGTCCCGACACAATCTATTCGCGCGCTGTACACGACGCCATAGCCCTGGCCAACCTCGCTCACAGCCTTGGCGTTTCAGGTGTTTGCCACGAAGCCATCGCATTATATGAACTTTGCCTTCCCATCATGATACGGGAGGACGATTATTCTTTCTGCTCAGGAATAGCTGCGGGCATGGCCGAGTGTTATGTGAGCCTCGGGGATTGGGAAAAGGCAAAACAGTGGGCGGATGCTTCACTTGCTTACGTACGTGAAAATATCCACTATGTAAATCCACACCGCGCCCGGCAAATTTATCCGATACTGGCTAAATACCACCAGACCAAAGGGAATATTTCAACTGCCGGAAAATACATTGATTCCCTCTCACTGGCCCATGCCGACTACCGAAATGAGTTCGACGCCATGCAGCTCATGCGTACCAAACAGGAACTGCTTGCTGAAAGGAACCATGCGCAGCAAACCAAACTTCATACACAACAAGCGGGAATCATTGTACTGGTGGTTTTCGCACTCATTGCCGTCCTCGTCTCCATCCTTATATACTATCTCTATTACAAGAAAAAAGCGGCTTACCGTGAACTGGTTGAGAAAAACAAACGTTGGGCCGATAGTGACCGGCTGGAACAAAACAACCGTAATAACAGTGAGGAGAACCCCCAAATTATTCACCAACCCACAGAAAAAGATATTGAAATCACCGCACGCATCCATAAAATGATGCTCGAAGAGAATATATACCGCAGCAGCGACATTTCCCTCGATACGCTTGCGCATCAACTAAAAGTAACCCGTGAAACAGTTTCCCGCGCAATTAACCGCACCACAGGAAAAAACTTTAGCCGTTTCCTGAACGAATACCGGGTGAAAGAGGCCGTGCGTATCCTTTCGGCAGCCCGTAACCATACGGTTAATTTCGACCAGCTGGCTGAAGAGGTGGGATTCAATAGCCGTATAACTTTCCACAGGGCATTCAAACAGATTACGGGACTTCCTCCTGCGGAGTTTAAAAATAACGGGTAACCGTAAACGCGATCAATCGTCCCCTTCCCACAGTTTTCCTTTTTCGCTGTCTTTGCAAAATATCATACTGGAAACCAATTCATTATCCAAAATCTTTTATCAAAATATGTTTTGATAAAAGATTTTATTACGAACTCGTTTATTTTACCGGCAATTGGGAGTTGCTGGCGGGTGATCATTTAAATACTTTGGCATCAACTCGCCTCCGTCGTCTCGTATCAACAGGCAGCAGCTTCGGAAGTATATGGGCAGATAATTGATCATCATACAGATATAATTAAATCAATATTATAAATCTTAATAAACAAAGAAAACGATGAGCAAGAGCGATTTTTTAGTAATAGCAACCGCCTTAACAGGTGTTATCATGATGGGTTCGTGCAATGATAAAGACGATATCCATGAGATTGAAAGTCATCCGGTACGCTTTACAGCGGCTATCGCGCAACCGGCCTTACTCCAGGGCGCTCCCATCACAAAAGCGGCCGGGAACCAATGGGACCCGGGCGATGAGATCGGTATCTTTATGCTTCAACACGGTACTATAAAAGTGGAAGAATTCACTGAAAACCGCCGGTACTCAACGACGGGCGACGGTAATTTCACTTCCAAAGACGGAAACGAAATTTTCTATCCGAATAGCCGCGATAAAGTAGATTTTATCGCCTACTATCCCTTCGCCGGTAATGTCCAGGTCGACGGCACACTCGATGTGGACGTTTCCGGAATACAAACTTCCGCCACGCAAGCTGCAACAGACCTGCTCTGGGCCCATGCCGATAACAGCGGCAACGGCTACATCCGGGATACAAATAACGCTGTAGCTCTATCATTCAACCACAAACTCGCAAAACTGGTAATGAAATGTAAAGCAGCCTCCAATGTAGGTATTTCAAGCTTTGACGGTGTTAAAGTAAATATCAACGGCATGAAAACAAAAAACACCCTCAGCCTTTCAGATGGCAAACTGGGCACGCCGGAAGTCACTGCTGTTGTTATTCCCCGCAAACAGGCCGCTCCGGAACCGGGATTTGGTGCTGTTTACGATGCTATTGTATTACCCGCCACGTATGCAGCGAACATGATAACTGTAGACTTCATTATTTCGGGAGGCGATAAATTTACATGGAAAGTGCCCGCCTCAATTTTCCAGGGTGGCAATGAATATATTTATGAAATAACCCTTAACCGTACAGGTGTACATTTCACCAGTACCATTGTACCGTGGAATATGATTGACAGGGGGCAGATGGAGGCTAACGAGTCAAATTAAATCCGTCTTCACGGGAAAGGAGGATACGAAGACGGGCAACAGTCTGCAAATTATAATTTAATATTCAACACTAAAAAATTATCAAATGGAAGATCTATCTATTCGCCGGAAAACAGATTGTATAGTAACAATAAGTAATCTGCTTGAAAAAAACATCACTATGGATATAGATGATATGAATACGACCGATTGGGAAAAGGGTCCCGAAGACGTACTTAACGGTAAAGTCATACCAGCCGGTAAGACCGAAAAATATCATTTGTGCTGTTATGATACACGTACACGTTGCTGGTTTCAGATGAATAACCAATATGGGAAAGATTTCCGGCTGGGAATGACTGAAATTGAACTGAAAACAAATGATTCGGACAAACAGGCAAAAAAGGAATCGCGCACTGAGTATTATATTGAACGCAATATTAAGGTAGTTATCGAGATCAGTACCCCGGTGACAGGTGAGTATAGCCTCAGCATTACGTATGCGTATATGTAATCCGCTAAAAATAAAATGAAAAGGTGACCGAAGCCATCGGTCACCTTCTTTTAGTTATATTCTTAGTGAATGTTAATAGGGTTGTTAAAATTAAATGGTTTACGGTTCAAATGTACCGTTGTATGGATTCTGGTCGCCATTGGGCCAGATTCCGTCTACCAGCGATTCGTTGTTTTTTATCTCTTTGTCGGGAAGCTGGAAGATAAAGCGCCACGAACGGGCCGGGAATGTTACGCCTGCATTGTTGTAATCTTTATGGTTTCCGGTACGGAGCAGCGGTTTTTGATTTCTGATGATATCAAATAAAGCATGTCCTTCACCATACATTTCCTTTCTTCTTTCGATCAATATATCTTCAATCAAATCCTTTCCGGATGATTCGGAGCGTTTCGCGTTCCTCATGTCCTGCAATGTCCAGAGCAGTTCCTTAGCTTCTGCTTCTTTTCCCTGATAAGCCAGTGCTTCCGCCGCGTTCAGCAACATTTCTTCCGTGCGCATAAATACGATCGAACCCCTGCAATTATCATTATCCCTGAATTTGAAAGATACGTATATCTGGTCCCACCATCTTTCAAACTGGTAACGGATATCGTCTTCATCGAACAAGGCAACAAAATCGTCGGCAGAGAACCATCCCCTGAAGGTAAAACATTTACGTGTGTCGTTTGCCCACATGGCGAAAATGGAATAATCACCCATATTCTGCTCTTCAGATTGGCGCATTCCCCATATCCACGACGGGGTGGTTTCATCGTTAAATCCCGCGAGATACTGTTCGTTGGTGGTCAGCGGATAGGTATCTAAAAGTTTTTTAGCGTATTCTTCGCATTTCGGCCAGTTATGCATCACCTGGTACACCTGGCAGAGCACTCCATGTACAACAGACTGATCGAAACGGTTAATGTGGCTTCCCCTGTCGAATCCTTCCAGTAATTCTTCTGCCGACAAAAGGTCCGATAAGATCTGGGCATAGGTTTGTTCGAGTGTACCGCGGGGTTTGCCTTTTGTTGCCTCGGTGGTCGGTTCGAGGTAGATCGGCATACCCGGCAGATCTTTTGCTATACTATAGGTTTGCTGGAACAAACGGGCCAGGCTAAAGTAAGCCCATCCGCGTATGGCTAATGCTTGTCCTTTAATGTGTTGTTTATCGATCTCTTCGCCTTCCGATTGGTCTACATTGGTAATGATCGCATTGACATTGTTGATCAGCCGGTAATGAAAATTCCAAAGCTGTGAAGTACGGAAGATGTCTCCCCGTGTTTCTCCCCAGTAATTGTAATTATAGATATACCAGCCTCCCCATGCGATAATATCTTCGCCGCAAACATCCGAGATCATCTGTATGGAAGGAATTCCGTAATCATCTTCGCGGTCGGCACCCCCGCTATCGCGGGCACGCATATGGTAATAAGCTCCGTTAAGGGCTACCTGTGCCCCGTCAGTGGTAATAAATACTTCGTCGTCTGTTACGGAAGTCGACGGATTGGTATCCAGGAAATCGCTACAGGCAACAGCAAATAAACATACGAATGCGATCATGACCGGATATATGATTGATTTGATAGTCTTCATAAGAAATAAATATTAGTAGTTATCCATTATAAATTAAGTTGTAAGCCAAAAGAGATAGATTTTGTAGCAGGAAACCGGTTGTCTGTCACGCCGGAAATCGACTGTTCGGGATCCGTACCGCGCTTCGCTGCGCTACCAACCGTTACAAGGTTATCTCCCTGCACAAATAGCCGGAGTGTGTTCACCTTGAATTTTCCAATCCATGTTTTAGGTAAGCTGTAGCCGAGCGTAACATTCCGCAGACGGGCAAAGGTGTTGTTAAATAAAAATTTGGTGCTGTAAGAACCCATGGAATTGGAATAAGCCGTTGAAATACGGGTGAATTCGCTATTCGGATTTTCCGGGCTCCATCCTTTCAGCATATCAGGATGCATACTGTATCCCGTACGGTAGGCCATCATCTGCGCATAGTCCTTATCGTATAATTTTCCACCGAAACTGTAATAAATAAGGAAAGATAAGTCAATACCTTTGAATGAGAAATTGTTGGTTAATCCTCCGAATAATTTCGGAATAGCGTCACCCAGGTATTTTTTCTGATCATCACTTGTCACTTCATTATAATTTTCTGTTTTCTCCCTTCCTACAAGCGTTTTCTTTCCGTCGATAGTCTCATATATATTTTTCCAGTATTGATCATTGCCTGTTTCGGGATTGACGCCTGCATATTCTATTCCCCAAAAGTTATAACGTGATTCTCCTTCCCGCCATTTGGAAGAACCTGAATTGATTTCTTCCTGCGGAAGTTTTAATATTTTATTTTTATATGAAGTTCCGTTCAGGTCTATCGACCATCTGAAATCTTTTGTGTTTATGGCTGTATAATTCAGTTGAAATTCTATTCCCTGGTTTTTTATATCGCCAATATTCCTGTCGATACTTTCAAAACCTGTGGAAGGCGCCATAGGCATAGGAAATAACAGGTCTTTAGATTTACGCTGGAACCATTCAATATCTCCGGAAAGCTTATTGAATAGTGCAAATTCAACACCGATATTCAATTGCATATTGCTTTCCCATTTCAGGTTTTTATTGGCTAAACGGCTTATACGTGCTCCGGCTTCATTATAATCATTACTTCCTGTGCCGTATAATCCCTGATAAGCGTAATAGATAGCGTTATTATCAGATGTTTCCAGTTTGTCGTTGCCAACCCCGCCATAACTTGCTTTTAATTTCAGGTTATCGATCCAATCATAATGTAGCATAAAGTTTTCATTGGAAAGCCGCCATGATCCGCCGATGGACCAGAAATATCCCCAGCGGTTATCCGGATGAAAGCGGGAAGAGCCGTCGGTACGGAAGCTGCCGGAAAGGTAATACCTGTCGAGAAAATCATATTCAATCCTGCTCAACCAACTCAATAACCGGTATTTGTCGGAATATGAATTCATGGAATTCATTTCAGAGGCCGAGTCTATTTCTGTCAATCCGAGAAAAGGAAGTCCGCGTTTTACGGCGGTTAAGTCTTTGTAATGTAAAGCATAGGCTTCCTGCCCCAATAATACATTTAAGGAATGATCGCCGAACGATTTATTATAAGTAAGAATATTATTTAACGTATAAGACAAATTCTGACGGATCCGTTTTCTTACTTCTCCTCCATACCCGGCAGCATAACCATATTTCGGATTTACATATCCATCAAATGTCCGGTTATAATGGTCTACACTAAAACTGGTGCGAAATTTCAATTCCGGCAGAAACGTAAGTTCAATATAGGAACGGTTGGAAACATTGTTAATTGTTTCCGGGGAGGTGTTATAAGCAGCGTCCGCCAAAGGATTCCAGGATGTCCATGCGGCTCGGTTGTCTCCGAAATCAAATATTTTATTGCCGTTGCCGTCACGTTTGTATTCTCCTTTTTCTTCATCCCATACATAAACAGGGTTAGTCGGAGCTATTGTGCGTAAAAACCATATGGTATTTGGCTCCAACCATACTTCGCGCCTGCTGTGTGCAAGCGAGGTATTAGTTCCTACTTTTATCCAGTCTTTAAGTTGATAATTGAGGTTGGCCCTGGTGGTAAAACGCTCAAATTCCTGAGCGGCGAATATTCCTTTGTCGTTTACATAGCCGCCGGAGAAAAAATAATCGGCCTTATCGCTTTTGCCGCTGAAGTCGATATTATACTCCTGGCGAAGGCGTGATTTTAATATCTCATTCCGCCAGTCTCCCCAGTAAAGAAGTTGAGCCATCGGATCTATTTCTCCATCTGTATTTACCGGCTTGTCAATGCTGTACGGATTGATCTTCAATTCGTTTTTAAGGAAATCGGTCGCATATTGCGATGCTTCTTCCTGAGTAGCTCCCGAAGTATCCATCCTGCCGTTTCGCATGGCCAACCACGACAGCTTGCTAAATTCATCAGGCGTTAATGCCCTCGGCAAATCTACGGCAAGCGAAGAGAATCCCCACGTCGAACGGAAATTGATCTGTCCTTTATCGCTCGATCCTTTTTTTGTTGTAATCATAATTACCCCGTTTGCCGCACGTGAACCGTAAAGGGCGGTAGCGGAAGCGTCTTTTAGAATGGTCATCGATTCGATATCAGCCGGGTTTATGGCGTTGACAAAACCGTCGTACGCCATTCCATCAACTACATACAGCGGCGAACTGGACGCGTTCATCGAACCGATCCCACGGATAAGAATAGAGGCATCGTCGCCCGGCTGGCCACTGTTGTTTATCACCTGTACTCCACTGCTTTGTCCTTGCAATGCTTGGGTGACATTGGATGTTTTGATCCGCTCGAGGGATTCATTCTTAACAACGACTGCCGACCCGGTGAATGTGGATTTTTTTCCGGTACCGTAAGCTACTACCATAACTTCGTCGATAGCAACCAGATCGGGCTCTAATTGTACGCTCATTGTGGAACCGCGGATAGGAATGTCTACCGTTTTATATCCTAAGTAAGAGAATTGCAGGGTTCTGGTTCGATCGGAAACCTGAAGCGAAAACTCTCCGTTTTCATTTGTCGTGGTGCCCTGCATGGTTTGCCTGTCCATCACTGCAACACCGATCATCGGTTGTGAATCCTCCGAGGATGTTACTTTTCCCGTAATCAGTTTTTCCTGTGCTTGTATGAATTGGCAAAAAACTGCAAAGCCAATTAAGCAATAGATAAGTTTTTTCATAAAAAAATTGTTAGTAGTTAAAGATATGTGACTGAGATTTAACGTTCAAAGCTATTGCCGGTTTTCACAAATATATGTATATGGATTTAAAAATAAAAGAAAATCAATGTGTCTTTTAGAAGGTTTTCGTTTTTTGAAAATAATCGTAGAGGATTGGTGTATTATTGATATTTATCGCACGGACTTGCCATGTATAATTGCTTAATCCTTATCTTTGTTTTGACTTTACTTATTAAATCAAATGCCATGAATCGGATCACTTTTTTTGTACTGTTTATTTTTTTTCTCTTCTTTTTAAATGTAAATGCCCAGGTAATAACCGAAGATTATGTGAGGGCAGATACGTTGTTGAAACGAAACAATAAGGTATATAACGGTGCTGTACGTGCCAACTGGATCGCTGAGACCTCTTCGTTCTGGTATAAGAATAGGGAAAGAAATGGCGAAGTGTATTACAAGGTGGATGCTTCAAATGGTAGGAAAAGCAAGGCTTTTGACCACAAGAAACTGGCCAACCTGCTGAATAAGGAAAACAATACAAGCCACACCCCGGGTAAACTACCGTTGACGGATGTGAAATTTCATAATGTGAATGAGTTGACATTTATGGCTGACGGTACACAGTGGAGATACTTTATTAAGAATAACAGGTTGGAAAAAGATACCGTTTCTGTAGAAGCAAATACGGTGCAACGCCGGTGGAGGGGGCATAAAGAAACAACGAAAGTGCTTTCACCCGATGGAAAATGGGAGGCTTTCATCCGTGATAATAATATATATGTATGCCCTGCCGGAAATGAAAAGGAATGTGTTGCGTTGACTGTAGACGGATCACCAAACCTGTATTATAGTTCACGGATCATGTGGTCGCCGGACTCGAAAAAAATAGCTACTGTAAAGATAAGGGATGTGAAAGAAAGACGAATACCGCTTATTGAATCTTCTCCTGACAAACAACTTCAACCTATCCTGCAATGGCGCGATTATGCCAAGCCCGGGGATGTAATACCTGTTCACCTTCCGGTTCTTTTTGATATGGAACTGAAGAAACAGATACCTTTGGAGACCGGCCTTTATCAGCATCAATTTATGCTTACCCTGGATGAATGGCGTAAAGACAGCAGCGGATTTATTTTCAGTTTCAACCAGCGGGGACATCAGCGATATATCGTTGCCGAGGTAAATGCTGAAACAGGAAATATTATGCATTTGGCTGATGAAAAATCGGATACGTTCATATACTATTATAAGGTCTATTCGCATTTTCTGGAGAGTGGAGAAACATTATGGGTTTCGGAACGCGATGGCTGGAGGCATATTTACCTGCTTAGCGGTGAAACCGGTGAAGTTAAACGACAGATCACTAAAGGCGAATGGGTTGTACGGGATATTCTGCGTGTAGACGAGGAGCATCAGCTGATCTATTTCACGGCGTCAGGTTTTAATGAAGGGGAAGATCCGTATAACCTGCATTACTGTACTATCCGGATGGACGGTAGCGGATTTACAGACCTCACTCCTGAAAACGGGAATCACACCGCAATGTTCTCCAATGATTATGCTTATTTTGTCGATACGTATTCCCGTCCGGATCTTCCTCCGGTCAGCATACTGAAAAAAACATCCGACGCTTCAACCGTATCGGTGCTTGAAAAATGCGATATCTCCGATCTGCTTGCGGAAGGTTTTACTATGCGTAAAGTATTTCAGGCGAAAGGGCGGGATGCTAAAACGGATATATGGGGTACAATCACGTATCCGTCTTATTTTGATGATTCAAAATCGTATCCTGTTATTGAAATGATCTATGCCGGGCCTCATGATTCGCATGTGGTAAAGGATTTCCGGGCGTTTAATCATCTGATCGATAAAACAGCCGAATTAGGTTTTATTGTTGTTTCCATCGACGGTATGGGCACGTATAACCGTTCCAAAGCCTTTCATGATGTATGCTGGAAGAATCTGAAAGACGCAGGTTTCCCCGACCGTATATTGTGGATGAAAGCCGCGGCTGAGAAGTATCCCTATATGGATATTTCGAATGTAGGTATTTACGGGTGGTCGGCAGGCGGACAAAATGCTATGAGCGCTTTATTATTCCATAATGATTTTTACAAAGTCGCCGTTGCCTTTTGTGGTTGCCACGATAACCGTATGGATAAAATATGGTGGAACGAACAATGGATGGGATATCCGTTAGACGAATCTTATATAGCCTGTTCTAATGTGGAGAACGCACACCTGTTAAAGGGAAAGCTGTTCCTTATCAACGGTGAACTGGATGACAACGTCGATCCGGCATCCACGCTTCAAGTGGTGAAAGCATTGATGGATTCAGGCAAAAATTTCGATCAACTATATCTGCCGGCCCGGGGGCATTCTTTAGGCGCACCTTTTGAACTACGTAAGATGAATGATTTTTTTGTAAAGCATATTATGAAACAGGATCCTCCCGAATGGTAACATATATTACTTGTGAAATTTTATTGCGGGTTTATATGGGTTAAGCCATTTTGTAAAATCTTTTCTTGCATATTTTTGTTTGGATTTTAAGATTATTGTAAAACACCTTTTATGGTATGATTGTTAATCGTACATGAATCCGGCAAAAATGAAGCAGAATCAGGATGGCATGCCGATG
Source organism: Bacteroidales bacterium UBA4116 (assembly GCA_002381645.1). Taxonomy (GTDB): domain Bacteria; phylum Bacteroidota; class Bacteroidia; order Bacteroidales; family Tannerellaceae; genus DFXE01. The sequence continues at coordinate 287,887 of DFXE01000007.1, read as the reverse complement.
CCGTCGAGATTGTGGGCAATAGCTTCCATTGGTTTTGGTATTACCTTATCGGTGCTCGACGGGGCAATCGCGAATGTCGCTTTACCTACTATTGCATCTGATCTAAATACGACTCCAACCTATTCTATCTGGGTGGTGAATGCCTATCAGTTGGCTATGACTATCTCATTATTGTCGATGTCGTCGATAGGGGATATTTATGGTTACCGGAAGGTGTATATCGCGGGATTAGCTTTGTTTACCTGTACTTCTTTGTTTTGTGCACTATCTACTTCACTGCCTATGCTGATCGTTGCCCGTGGTTTGCAAGGTTTTGGGGCTGCTGCGATCACAAGCGTCAATACTGCGTTGGTCCGGATTATTTATCCATCGCATTTTCTTTCACGCGGTATCGGGCTGAATGCATTAATTGTGTCGGTTGCATCGGCCGCCGGACCCACTATTGCGGCTATGATCCTCTCGGTCACAACCTGGCAATGGTTATTTGCGGTAAATATCCCTATTGGGATTGCCGCTTTTTTTATGAGTTGCAAATTTCTGCCCGCTAATCCCATTAAGCGTAATGAAAGAACATTCGATAAATTGGGTGGAGTAATGAATGCGCTTACCTTTGCGTTGGTTATCGGAGTAATTGAAGGGTTTACGCATGACTTTAATATTTTCCTGATACTGCTGGCCTTTGTCGCCCTGATGGTTATCGGGTATTTATATATACGGAGAGAAAGAAAACAGGAATATCCGATATTTCCCGTCGATCTTTTACGGATACCGGCTTTCTCTTTGTCTATTCTTACATCACTTATCTCCTTTTTCGCTCAAATGCTTGCTATGGTTTCTTTGCCATTCTTCCTGCAGGGTGCTATGGGGCGTAATGCCGTTTCCACCGGACTTCTTATTACTCCCTGGCCGCTGGCAACCATGGTATTCGCTCCTTTAGCGGGTGTTCTGGTAACAAAGATCAACGCGGGTGTATTAGGAGGAGTCGGATTATCTATTTTTGCGGTAGGGTTATTTCTGCTTGGGCAGTTACCTGCTCATCCGACGGATTTGGACATTATATGGCGGGTGGCTCTTTGCGGAGCAGGTTTCGGATTATTTCAGACTCCCAACAATAGCACCATTATATCATCGGCGCCGAATACGAGAAGTGGCGGTGCGAGTGGTATGCTTGGAACCACGCGGTTGGTGGGACAGACTACGGGTGCTGCTGTTGTGGCCTTATTATTTAAACTTTTTCCGGATAACGGAACCCATGTCAGTTTATTTTTAGGATCGGGAATAGCCGTTTTAGCAGCTTTTGTCAGTTTATTACGGATAGGCAAGCTGGGAACATCACCCGTAAAAGCCACACCGCCGGAGTAAGTAAATAATATTTCATCCTTTTTTTTGTTTATTATAGCGTAACAACTACTTTCGTACGCTGTAAACTTAGCTTTAGTGAAACTATTTATTTCTACATTTCTCCTTATCATTCCCTGTTTATGCCTGTCGCAGGTAGACTCTGCTTATATAAAAAGCTATCCTCAGAAATTAATGCTATCCGGATATTTAGGTAAAGATTTTGTATATGTAACAGTAGATGATCCCGATAGAGAGTTGATATATATGCCGAATAATCCTGCTAAAATCGGACTCGGATTATCGTGGAAGAATTCTATATTAAGTGTTGCGGGAGGATATGGTTTTGATTTTTTAAGGGATAAAAAACGGGGGAAAACCCAATCATTAGATCTGCAATATCATCATTATGACAGGAAATTTATATTCGACTTCTTTATGCAACGTTATAAAGGGTTTTATGTGGAAGATATGAAATCATCTTCTGATGATTTTGAGCTCTGTCCCGATCTTCGTTTATATCAATATGGGATACAGGCGCAGTATATCCTGAATAATAAAAAGTTTTCATATAAGGCTGCATTTGTGCAGAATGAGAAGCAGTTGCGGTCGGCGGGGAGTTTGTTGCTCGGGGGAGGCGCCTATATTACCAATATCCAGTCGGATGGTTCCTTTATGCATATGGAACGAACCGATTTAAAGAATTTTCAGTTTGGCCTGAATGTAGGTTATGCATATAATTGGGTTATTAACCGGAAGTGGTTTGTAAACGGTTCGTTCACCGGAGGGATAAATTTCGGAAGTGAAAAAATCAGCACATTCGGATCGGAGAGACTAAAAGTATATCCGACGGCTTTGCCCCGCGTATCGGTTGGTTTCGACCAGGGTGACTGGGCGTTGGGGTTCTCATATGTCAATACTGTTACGTTTCCTTCTTTCACTGATGATGCAACTGTCGGTATCATTGCAGGAACGTTTAAACTTTCCTATATCCGGAGGATCGGGGATTTTCCGTTTTTGTCGCGTGTTATGAAAAAATTGCGTTTGGAAACGGTGGAATGATACGATGAAATTGTAATGTGATCGTTAATTATTTTTTTTCAACGGTAAATTCTCTTTATTTTTGTTGCCAACCTGATTCATTCATTATGCAAAAGATACTGTCCATACCTTTGTCGATCATTTATTATGTGTTGTTTTTTATTGCATTAGCTGTCTTTCATCCTGTTCAGTGGGTGTGTTTTAACCTTTTCGGTTATAACGCTCATAAAAAAAGTGTAGATATACTGAATTTCTTTTTAGTGGCTAATACGTATATTTTAGGAACGACTTATAAGATTGAGAACCTTGATAAATTACCGGAAGGCGTACCGCTGATCATTGCGGCCAATCATCAAAGTATGTATGATATACCTGCTATTATCTGGTTTATGCGGAAGGTTCACCCGAAATTTATAAGTAAAATTGAATTGGGAAAAGGTATTCCGAGTATCTCGTATAACCTGAATCACGGCGGATCGGTATTGATCGACCGGAAAGATCCAAAACAATCCCTTTCCGCGATAAAAAAAATGGGAGAATATATTGAAGCTAATAAACGTTCGGCTGTCATATTTCCCGAAGGAACACGGAGTAAAACAGGCAAACCAAAACGTTTTGCTGAGAACGGATTAAAAATATTGTGCAAGTACGCGCCGTCTGCATATATCGTTCCGGTTACGATAAATAATTCATGGAAGATGACCCGCTGGGGATCGTTTCCGCTTGGGTTAGGTAATAGACTTGTATTTACGATACACGATCCCTTGGCTGTAAAAGCAATGCCGTTTCCCGAACTATTTGAAAAGACGGAAAACGCTGTAGTAAAAGATATTTATCCAATTCGACGTTCTGAAAGTTAATTAAACCGAGATCCGAATATGGAGAATAAAAAACTTCCAGCCTCTTTTTTCCAAAGGGATGCTTTAGAGGTAGCTCCTGAGTTATTGGGTAAATACCTGGTCAGGAAATTTGATAGTGGTGATATTCATCGTTTTCGTATTACTGATGTTGAAGTTTACAGGGGTGAAGAAGATAAGGCATGCCATGCGTCGAAGGGGCGAACCAAACGGACCGAACTGATGTATGCCAAAGGCGGCCGGATCTATGTTTACCTTATTTACGGATTATATTGGCTGCTTAATATTGTAACGGGTGAAGAAAACAATCCGCAAGGCATCATGATAAGAGGAGTAGAGAATATAGATGGTCCCGGAAGGGTTGGCAAATATCTGAAATTAGACGCTGATTTTTATGGCGAATCTATCGCCGGTGACAAACTTTGGGTAGAGGATTCCGAAGAACAGCCTTCGTATAAAACCTGTCCAAGGGTCGGAATCGATTATGCCGGTGAATGGAAAGATATGGAGTGGCGGTTTGTCATTGATGATAGTATAAAAGAATAACCTTAGGTCTATTGATTTTTACGTCAAAGATAGAATCGCCAGGCACAAGCACACGTCTTATCGGATACATCCGGGAAACAACTGATTGTTTCACACTCAATACGATCATCTATTATTTTAGCAAAATAAGCATGTTCTATAATGCCGACCGATTTGCACGGATGATAGGGCATTCCTTTTTTATGCCGGGCCGTTTGCACACGGCAGTCGATTACACGGTATATCAATGAATCATCTTCACGGAGAAATTCAGTTTTTGGATTAGCCAGGGCGGAAAAGCGAAAGCTTAATGCTTTTTCCAAACCTTCAAGTCCGGCCTGATCAGGCAATTGCAAAAAATTCTTTATACGGCGTGCTTCTGTCTCGGTAAAAAGCCGCCATGCGTTTTTATCGTGATGCATTGCTGCATCCATTCCGTTTTCTTTTTCGATGGACTGGAACCATACGCCGTCCAAAGCATAGATATTGCGGGCATAGATACGAACCAACTCCTGAAGTTGTTCTTTCGACAATTTGTTCAATGGCATATTTTCAAATTAAGTTTATCTGCATCAAAAGTAAGCATATTATATAATATCTGTAATCTGTCTGATATTGATTTCTGCATTTGTTTTATTTCCTTTATAACTATCCTTATCTTTGTTTGTTATTACAGTTAGTAATCAGAAAAGTTTTAATTCTCAACGTATTTAATCAGTATGGCGAAACAGATTTTAGTTGATATGGACGGTGTTTTAGCCGATGTGTATGCCCAGTTTATCCAAATGGAGTTTGAAGAAACGGGCATCCGGAGAAGTTTGGAATCTTTGCATGGGAAGATAGAAACGGAGGCCTTCCCCAATTGTGATAAATATGTCAGGACTACAGATTTCTTCCGGAATGCCCCGGTTATGCGTGACAGTGTGGAGGGATTGAAATACCTCAATGAAAAGTATAATGTTTATGTTGTCTCGTCGGCAACCGAATATCCTAAAAGTCTGCGTGAAAAATTGGATTGGCTGAATGAATTCTTTCCGTTTATCAGTTGGAAGCAGATTATTTTATGCGGAAAGAAAGATCCTGTAAAAGGTGATATTATGATTGATGACCATACAAAAAACCTCGATGTTTTTGAAGGTGAAAAGATATTATTTACCCAACCTCATAACTTTTACATTGATAAGCATGAATATGAGAGGGTAGATAACTGGAAAAGGATTATGGAGATATTATAAAGTCTTTCGTTTAGAATATCTACTGTGTATTAGAAATACAACAGTCAATCTGTTATGATATTTTCTTTTCGTGCCTGTCGATCCTGATGGCAGTAGGTGTTGTAAATGCCAGGGAGCCTAACAATACCATAATTGTTCCGCAGACGATAAAAGAGGTGGTAAGCCCCAGATTGTCTGCAAAGAAACCGATACCGACCAATCCGATAAGGGAAGGGAATATACCTATTGAATAGAACATGGAAAAGACCCTCCCCAAGGCGGCAGCCTCTACATTGGTCTGAACAATAGCCGTAAACGCCGAATTATAAACTGCTCCGGCTATCCCTCCGATAGCGGTAAGAATCGCGAATAATATAAATCCATCTTGTGATAACATTCCTGAAAACAGAAAAGTAAGTCCTAATAATATATACATCAGGTTTACCAGGACAACCCGGTTGACCCGGTAAACTTTTACGCCCATAACAGCCCCGCCAATTAAAGCTCCTGCTCCCCATAAGGCTTCAATTATGCTGACCTGAAATGCATTCCCGTTGAAATGGTTTAATGTCATCAACGGAAACATTACACTTACGGGCATAATAAAGAACATGACGGATATTGAAAACAGGAAAATCCAGCTTAAGCCCCTGTTTTTAAGAACGATCATAATACCGGTTTTCATTTCGCGCAATACATTGCCTGTTTCTTCCTGCATGTTTTTATCCGGATTGGGGATGAATACAAAAACAAGTGATATGCAGGCAACCGCAGCGCCTACTACATCTAAAAGTAAAACATATTGCATGTCCCAGATGGAAAGAAATAAAGCGCCTAATGCGGGTCCGGCAATATTCCCTACCGAAAAGATAATATTGTCGATGCCGGCTATCCGTGTCAGTTGTTCAAGGGGTGCTAATAGGGGTACGGATGCCTGCATCGCAGGCATATGGAAAGCCGATCCGGCTGAACGCAGGCCGAGCAGGATAAATATATGCCACATTTCCGCTATGCCTATCCAGAATAGAACAGCGAGTATTAACGTGCAAAAAGCAATAAAACTGTCAGATAGGATCATAACGATTTTCCGGTTCCACCGGTCGACAAACACACCGCTGACAGGTCCCAACAGGGCTTGTGGAAGCATACCTGCAATAGCCGCCCACGCAAGCATTTCCGCCGATCCGGTTTCGATGCTTATCCAGAGTATAATTGCAAAATTAACAATTGTACTACTCAGGATGGAGATGAATTGTCCTGCCCATATGATTGCAAAAACTTTTTTCCAATTTTCCATAAAATGAAATTGATTATTAATCCATAAAGTTTACACCATGGGAGAGGACCATGTGCTATGTAATAACAGGAGAATAGCCGTTTGTGTTACTTGATGCTACATGGGATACAAAGGTATAAATATTTATCAGAAAGAATAATTCAAAAAACGGATTACTCATAAATGATGTTGAAATATAAACCTTCTACAAAAAATTACTTAAAATCGGGCATATCGGCGAATGTAAGTGAACTATTTAACCGGATGTTTGTTCATAAGGCATCTTTGCGGTTATAGTATGTTGTAATATGTAAATAAGCAGTTTACAATACGCTTAACCGTAAGATTAAGGGCCCGAAAAAGTGAGTTGATTAAAAAATTTAAAATTTAAAATTATGAATTCAAGTAAATCTTCAAAAGATTCAAGAAGTGAAAATGCTCGTAACGAAGCAAGAGATTCTCAAGGACGTTTTGAATCAAAAGACGAAAAAAAAGGAACACGTTCTTCAAGTACAACTGGTAGCCACAAAAGCACTACCAGCAATAGCCATAAAGGCTCTTCAAACACAAAAAAATAAGAAGAGTAACTTTCCGGACATCTTTTGTCCGGCGGCATGACAATAAAAATGTAATATCTATCAAAGGACAACTTTCATATGTATGGGAGTTGTTCTTTTTATTCTAAAAATTTATAAATAAAAAGATATGGCACAAGATGTACATCAGGTCACATGGAGCGAAGATGTCCACCTATCAGGACAAACCCGCAGCATATTAAGCACGATATCGAAATGGACAAAATTCCTTTCCATTGTGGGATTCATCATGTTGACAATAAGTGTTCTCCTGATCCTTTCCGCGGGGACATTAATTACGAGTGTAAACAGGTATATGCAGGTAGAAGGTTTTTATCCGTATAATCCCGGGACGTTTGAATGGACGTATGCCATTATGTATTTAATTGTAATTGCTATCTATTTTATTCCGGTATACTATCTGTATAAATTTTCCGTAAGGATAAAGGAGGCGCTTGCTACCAATAATGATGTGACGCTTACCGAGGCGTTTAAATACCTGAATTCACATTATACGTGGTTTGGTATACTTACCATCATCGGGTTGATTATTTTTGCGATTGCCCTGTTGTTTATGATCGTTGCTTTTACAACGTATATGTAATCTGCTAATCGCGCCAGTCGCCGTTGTCTTTGATCAATTGGACTAATTGCTCTACAGCTTCGGACTCCGGAATGTTTTTCAGTATACATTGTTTTCCTTTATACAGGCTGATGCGTCCGCGTCCGGCGCCAACATATCCGTAATCGGCATCAGCCATTTCGCCGGGGCCGTTTACTATACATCCCATTATGCCGATTTTTAATCCGGTTAAATGGAAAGTGGCTTCTTTGACCCGTGCAATGGTGGTTTGCAGGTCGTAAAGGGTACGCCCGCAACCGGGGCAGGAGATGTATTCCGTTTTACTTATGCGGGTACGGGTAGCCTGCAAAATACCAAACATGATATTATCACTGGTAATTACCTTACCTTTTTCATTGTGCAGCATAATACCGTCGCCAAACCCGTCGAGTAAAAGTGTCCCGAAATCTGCTGCTGATTTCAGTTGAAGAGTTTCCGTGTCTGTCTCACTATAATCCCGGTGCAGGATTACCGGAATATCGCATCCGGCTGTCATTAAACGATGAATGGCGGCACGCATGGCTCCCACACCGTTCTGATGGTGGGTACTGAGGATAACCACAGCCGCTTTATCTTTGGAAAGGATATCTAATACCTTGTCGTCTATGTCACTTGACGTGAGCCTGATAAATTTTAACGGGACATTATACTGTTTTAATTCTTCTATCTCTGATGCTATAAAATAAGGAAATACATGTTGACGGGGTTTCCAGAAAAGGGCATCGACAACCAGCCGGATATTTTCCGGAAAATTGTCGGGATCTTCTTTTCCTATATAGATATAGTCAGGGGGCATCGTGTAATTAAATTCAAAGTCGCCGTTGCTCCTGTCGGAGATCACAACCGGAACTTTTTCGCCTCCTATGTTTTCAACCTGCCTGCTTCTTCTCCTTTCTATCGACAACGGATTATATCCAGGTGATAATGTTGCCTTAATGACGTCATGCCCTTCGCGTTCCTGTATGTAGTCTACCAGTTTACGGGCAACGGGCATTTCTGCTTCCGGATCTTCGCTGAGTGAAACCCGTATGGTATCGCCTATCCCGTCTGTCAGCAAGGCGCCTATTCCTACGGCGCTTTTGATACGGCCGTCTTCACCGTCTCCGGCTTCTGTTACTCCTAAATGCAGGGGATAATGCATGTCTTCCGCATCCATTACTTCTGCCAACAAACGGACAGTTTTTACCATTACTACGGTATTGGACGCTTTAATAGATATTACCACATCGTTAAAATCAATCTCCCTGCAAATACGAAGGAATTCCATGCATGAAGCAACCATTCCTTCGGGAGTATCGCCGTATTGATCCATGATGCGGTCGGATAACGAGCCATGGTTTACTCCGATACGGATAGCTGTACCGTGTACCCTGCAAATAGAAAGCAGGGAAAGGAAACGTTCCCTTATTAATTCCGGACCTGACGCGTAATTTCCGGGGTTAATACGTACCTTTTCAATTGTTTTGGCCGCTATATCTGCAGCTTTGGGATTAAAATGTATATCGGCTATCAAAGGTGTAGGGTATCCCTTTGAAGTTAATTCCGTACGGATCACTCCGAGATTTGCGGCTTCCCGTTCGCCCTGTGCCGTGAAGCGTACATATTCGGCTCCGGCATCTATCATTCGCATGGCCTGCTGAACGGATGCTTCGGTATCCATTGTGGAAACATTGGCCATAGACTGGATGCGGATAGGGTTATCTCCTCCCATAGGGGTATTTCCTATGTTTACGACAGACGATTTACGGCGACGGTAATTAAAATAATCCACAGGGTTGATAAGTGAAGTCGTTAATTTGTTTTGAATTTGTAAGTTATTCCGGCCAGTTCTGCATTGGCTTTGACGATTTTCTTTTTCAACTCATCTTTATACAATGCCAGTTTTTCCTGGAGTTTTTCATCACCGGTAGAAAGTATCTGGACGGCAAGTATGCCGGCGTTCAGTGCGCCGTTGATTCCGACAGTGGCAACGGGTATTCCGGGAGGCATTTGCACAATGGCAAGTAAAGCATCCATTCCGTCGAGTGACGAATTGATGGGTACTCCAATTACGGGAACGGTAGTCATTGAAGCGATAACACCGCACAGGTGTGCGGCCATTCCGGCGGCGGCGATGATCACTTTTATTCCCCTGTCTTTTGCTCCTTTGGCAAAAGCTTCCACTTCGGCGGGGGTACGGTGGGCTGAGAGGGCATGCATTTCAAACGGTATTTCCATTTCATTGAGAAATTTAGCCGCTTTTTCCATAACCGGCAGGTCGGAAGTGCTGCCCATAATTATACTAACAACAGGAGTCATGTTATTTTAACGATTAATGATCAACGGTTAATGATGAACGTATCGAAATTATTCGTTCAGCGTTAACCGTTAATCGTTGTAAAAAAATCATTTACCGATAAATTCCTTGTAAGCTGTGGCGTCTAATAACCCGTCGAGTTCAGCGGTATCTGCTAAGGATATCTTGATCAACCAGCCTTTTCCGTAAGCATCTTCATTCACAAGTTCAGGTTTGTCTTCAAGTTCGGCGTTTACTTCCAATACTTCACCGCTAATCGGCATAAACAGGTCGGATACGGTTTTTACAGCTTCGATAGAACCAAATGTTTCTTCTTTACTCAGGTTCTCGCCTTCTGTGGCAATGTCTACAAAGACGATCTCACCCAGTTCGCTTTGCGCGTAATCCGTAATACCTACATAAGCCTCATTACCTTCTACACGGATCCATTCATGGTCTTTTGTGTACTTTAATTCAGTAGGAAAATTCATACTTCAGTGTTTTTTATTAAATTAAAAAATAAATAAAACTCATAAATGATGCTCCAAAGGTACATATAAAACCTAATAAAAAGCCTGCACCTGTCTGAAGCAGGGTATGCTTGCGGAGTATAAGCCGTGATGTGCATACCAGTCCCCCGGCAATAATGACAAAGATGAAAATCCAGAAAGGGTTGATTTTCTGTATATAGGATGCACTCATAATAGCTCCAAGTAATCCTCCGATACCGATCCCATGCACACTTATTTTCCACACAAAGTTTATGCAAAGCGCAGTAAAAAGAGCGATACAAACGCCTATAAACATAGATAATACCCAGAAAGGCAGATGCATTTTAAAAAGGTAAAAAAGACAGATCATGTTTGATGTGATGAAGATCAGGTACGGAACCACACGCTCTCTTCTGTCGGTCAGCTCCAGGTCTCCTGCAGCGCCCCCTTTTACAAGCAAAATAATTAATAAGCCTGGTATCACAGCTGTGCATAATAATACGCCTCCTGCCAGATATAATTTCATCGTCGACGGATACAGTGCCAGGTAGGTATAGTTCAACGCCAGCAATATGCCGTAGGTAACCATTAATAAAGGGTGGAATACGGTAGAAATTATATTTGCAAATATTCTCATGCGTTATATATTGTGTTTAAATACCTTTGCGAAGACGGGCAACGGGAATATCCATTTGTTCCCTGTACTTGGCTACTGTTCGCCGGGCTATTACATAGCCTTTTTCTTTCAGGATAGAAGCCAGCTCTTCGTCGGTAAGTGGTTTACGTTTATCTTCGCCGTCGATATAATCTTTCATTATTTTCTTTACTTCACGGGTGGATACTTCTTCGCCGGTGTCGGTAGCCATGGATTCGGAAAAGAAATATTTCAGCGGGTAAATCCCGAAGTTGGTTTGTACATACTTGCTGTTGCTCACACGTGATATGGTTGAAATATCATATCCGGACCGTTCGGCTACATCTTTTAAGATCATCGGACGCAGAGTCGACTCATCTCCTGTAAGGAAAAAGTTCCTTTGCAGAGTAATGATCGTTTCCATCGTTCGTTGCAAGGTCTCCTGCCGTTGGCGGATGGCATCGATAAACCATTGGGCCGAATCGAGCTTTTGCTTTACAAACTGCACGGCATCGCGCATTTCGGAAGTCTGATTGGCTTTATTGGAGGTGTAATTCTGGAACATCTCCATATAATCGCGGTTGATATGCAGATCGGGGATGCCGCGGTTATTCATGCTTAAAAATAATTCCCCGTTATGTGCTTCGACGATAAAATCGGGTGTAACCTGACTCATTACGGCCTCCATGGAGCTTCCCCAACTGCTGCCCGGTTTGGGATTGAGAAGGGTGATTTCCTGAATGGCTTGCTTTAACTCGTTTTCGCCAATATTGAGCGAACGTAATATTTTATCGTAATGTTTACGTGAAAACTCGTCGAAATAATCCCTCAATATACCGGTTGCCAACTTTACTGCAGGTGTCTGCTCACGTTTTTGAAGTTGAAGGAGAAGGCATTCCTGCAGGTTGCGGGCGCATATTCCGGGCGGATCGAAATCCTGTACGATCTTTAGTACGGACAGTATTTCTTTTTCGTCTACCTCCTGTCCGGCCTGGAACACCAGATCGTCGGCGATAGCGGAAAGGTCGCGACGGAGATATCCGTCATCATCGATATTACCGATAATATATTCGGCTATCGTCATTTCCTTTTCCGGCAAATCGCGTAAACCGGCCTGTTGCAGCAGATATTCATTCAGCGATTGGTTAATGGAAAAGGGAATATCTTCCTTTTGTTCGGCGCGTTCCCTTATTTCACGCAGTTTATAATCAGGGATATCATCTTCCGTAAGATAGTCTCCCAGTGAAAGGTCCACTTCTGTTTCACCGGAAGGTACTTCTTCCGCGCCTTCCGCTTCGGTACGTTCAAAGTCCTCAGCGCTTTCCTGTCCTTCTTCCAAGGCCGGGTTTTCCTCCAGTTCATGTTTTACCCTTTCTTCCAATTCTATGTTTGGAAGTTCAAGAAGCCTTATCAACTGGATTTGTTGCGGAGAAAGCTTTTGCTGTAACTTTTGTTGTAACTGTTGTCTCAACATATACCTATGGTCATATTCGGATTAAACAGATGCAAATATAAGTTTTTACTGTCAACTGCTTAGAAATAAAACATAATTTATAATTATCGGTTCAAATTATCGGTTGATTTAGCTTATTCATATTCTGTAGATTTTAATGTGTTTACAAGCTGCTTTGTATATTACCTCGGTCCCTTGTTTATATAAAATCTAAATCTTCCGGACACGACTGGATTTGACTATGGGTTAAATATTGGGGCAAGTTTTATTTTTCTGTTTTGTAAGGTTCCGCATTTGGGGAACAATTAGTTGTTTCGTTTTCCGACAATCCCCGTTTGGGGGAAGCCACGCTTTGTCATTTTGAGACTCTCCCCATTTGGGGGAACTCAGCTTTTTTGTTTTTCGAAACTTTCCCGTTTAAAAATAGCATTATAATTTAGAATTGATTCTGTGAGAGAAATATTACTCTCTCGTGATTTTGTCTTTTTAATAAATGTAAATCTTCCGATTAATTATACCAGCGCTTTTTTTGTCTCACGCATTTATTACCTTTGCAAGTCAATAGTACATAGCATGGAAGATGATTTTGATATAAGGGATTCCCGTTTGCCGGATAATGAAAATGAATATCATAACGCGTTACGTCCGCTGTCTTTCCACGACTTCAGCGGACAGGCCAAAGTTGTGGAGAACCTGAAGATTTTCGTTATGGCTGCCCGTATGCGTAAGGAGGCCCTGGACCATGTGTTACTGCACGGCCCTCCGGGACTGGGTAAAACGACTTTGTCGAATATCATCGCCAATGAGTTGAATGTAGGTTTCAAAGTTACATCGGGTCCTGTGCTGGATAAGCCAGGGGATTTGGCAGGTGTACTTACCTCGCTGGAAAAAAATGATGTGCTGTTTATTGATGAAATTCATCGTTTAAGTCCGGTGGTCGAAGAATATCTGTATTCGGCTATGGAAGACTACCGGATCGATATTATGATCGATAAAGGGCCGAGTGCCCGTTCTATCCAGATCGATCTGTCTCCGTTTACCCTGGTAGGGGCTACCACCCGAAGCGGATTGCTTACCAGTCCGTTACGCGCGCGTTTCGGTATTAATCTGCATCTTGAGTATTATGAAATGGAGACGCTGACGAAGATTGTTATGCGCAGTGCGGATATCCTTCAGGTAAAATGTGAACTTAACGCCGCCGTGGAAATCGCTTCCCGCAGCAGGGGGACGCCGCGTATTGCCAATTCTTTACTTCGCCGGGTGCGTGATTTTGCACAGGTGAAAGGATCAGGCGATATAGATAAGGCCATTGCCTGTTATGCACTGGAGGCCCTGAATATTGACAGGTATGGTTTAGACCAGGTTGACAATAAATTGCTTACTACTATTATAGACAAGTTTAAGGGCGGGCCGGTAGGTCTCACGACCATTGCCACAGCTTTGGGTGAAGACCCGGGTACGCTTGAGGAAGTGTATGAGCCGTTCTTAATTAAAGAAGGATTTATCAAACGTACGCCCCGGGGACGCGAAGTTACCGACTTAGCTTATACGCATTTGGGCAGGAAGCGGGGGAGTCAGCAGGGTTTCTTATTCGATTGATATCGTATGGCAGGAGGAATGAAGCGGTTGGCAAAGGAAACCGCTGTATATGGTTTAAGTAGTATCATCGGGCGTATCCTGAACTGGTTTCTTGTCCCTATGTACACCCGTGTTCTTGATGGAACCGGTGAATTCGGGATATTTACGAATCTGTATGCCTGGGTAGCTTTTCTTCTTGTATTACTGACGTACGGTATGGAAACGGGGTTTTTCCGTTTTATCAATAAGAAAGAGGAAGCGGGCCCGATGCGTGTTTATTCTACTACATTATTCAGCATAGGTTCTACTTCCATTCTTTTTATTTTGATAGCATTCAGTTTGTTATCTCCGATAAGTGACTGGCTGGGATATGCTGAGCATCCCGAATATGTTGGTATGATGCTGGGGATTGTAGCCGTGGATGCCTTTACGAGTATTCCGTTCGCTTTTCTCAGGTATGAAGGCCGGGCGTTGCGTTTTGCCGCTATCAAATTGCTGAGTATTTTCCTTAACATTGGGTTGAATGTGTTTTTTCTTGTTCTTTGCCCTTTGTTATATCAGCATGTACCGGGTGCAATCGACTGGTTTTATATTCCCGGATATGGGGTAGGGTATGTGTTTGTAGCCAATGTTATTACGACTGCCGTCACTTTCTTTGTACTTATTCCCGATATGCTTCCGGGATTCCGGTGTAAACCCGACTTTGCTTTACTGAAGCAAATGCTTCGGTACTCATTTCCTATATTGATACTGGGTATTGCGGGTGTGTTCAACCAGACAGCGGATAAAATTATATTTCCTTTTTTGTTTGACGATAAGGTGTATGCGAATGAGCAATTAGGCATATACGGCGCATGTTTCAAAATAGCAGTCGTTATGGTCATGTTTATTCAGGCATTCCGGTACGCGTACGAGCCTTTTATTTTTGCAAAAAATAAGACAGATGAAAATACCATGGCTTATTCGGAAGCTATGAAGTATTTCATTATTTTCGGATTGGTGATTTTCCTGGGTGTTATGTTTTATCTGGAGATATTGAAATACTTTGTTGCCCCGGAATATTATCCCGGACTTAAAGTGGTTCCGATCGTTATGCTTGGGGAATTGTTTTTTGGTATTTATTTTAATTTGTCCCTTTGGTATAAATTGAACGACCAGACGCAATGGGGAGCTTATTTTTCTTTAATGGGATGCGCGGTTACGGTTTTTATTATTGTTTTTTTCGCTCCTGTTTATGGCTTTATGGCTTGTGCGTGGGCTTCTTTTTGTTGTAACTTGCTTATGATGCTTGTTTCCTATTTTGTGGGACAAAAGAAGTTTCCGATCCGGTACGATTTGAGGTCGGCATTGATTTACTTTGCGCTTGCTTTTATTTTATATTTGGCCGGAATGTATCCGGATATTGAATCACAGGCGTTACGGTTATTATATCGTACGGTTTTACTAAGTATATTTTTATTGTTCATTATAAAACGCGACCTTCCTCTAAGGGATTTACCTTATGTAGGCCGTTTTTTTCGTTGAATGGAGAAACATTATATAATTTAATAATTTAAAAAATGAACTTAATGAAAAAAGTTTGGGCAGCGTTGCTGCTGACAATGATTGCAGTACCGGCGTTTGCCGACGAAGGGATGTGGGTTTTAAAGGAACTGAACAAACAAAACCTGGCAAGGATGCAGGAGTTGGGCTTTACATTGCCTTATGATAAACTGTACAGTGAGTCAAATCCGAGCATAAGCAATGCCGTGGTTATTTTCGGAGGTGGGTGTACGGGTATAACTGTTTCGGAACAAGGCCTCATATTTACTAATCACCATTGCGGTTTTGGCGCTATTCAACAGTTAAGCAGTGTGGAACATGATTATCTGAAAGACGGATTTGTTTCGCAGACTTTTGAAGCGGAATTGCCTGTTCCGGGTCTGAATGTGCGTTATTTAAGGGAAATGATTGATGTAAGCGACCGTATCAATTCCCAAATCGCATCCATACCGACGGAATATGCCCGTGTCATGGCTGCCGATTCCATTAGCAATGTTATCCGTGATTCAATTGGTGAAAATCAGTTTCTTACGGCTGATGTTGTTCCGTTTTACAGTAATAATAAGTATTATATAGTGGTTTATGATGTGTATCGCGATGTCCGCCTCGTATTTACCCCGCCGAGTTCGGTAGGTAAATTCGGGGGAGATACCGATAACTGGATGTGGCCCCGCCATACGGGAGACTTCTCTGTTTTCCGCGTGTATGCCAATTCTTCTAATCAACCTGCTGAATACAGTGCGGATAATAAGCCTTATAAACCTAAATATGTGGCAGAGGTTTCTGCTCAGGGTTACCAGGATAAGGATTATGCGATGACGATCGGTTTTCCGGGTAGTACAAGCCGTTATATGAGCTCCTGGGGAGTTCAACAACGGATTGAGGATAGCAATAAACCACGTATTGAAGTTCGTGGCATCAAACAGGAAATATGGAGGGAAGCGATGAGAAGCAGCGATGAAATCCGTATAAAATATGCGTCGAAGTTTGCAGGAAGTTCGAACTACTGGAAGAACTCGATCGGTATGAACCGCGGATTGGCCAACTTAGATGTAATCAACCGTAAAAAGGCCGAAGAAGCTGCTTTTGATGCCTGGGTAAGGCAAAACAGTAACCGTCAGGCTACCTATGGCGAAGTACTGAATTTGCTTGAGAAAGGATATACTTCCACCAATGAATACCGGAATATTTCTACTTATTTGCAGGAAGCCTTCCTGAGTGGCGCCGAAATTGTACGTTTGGCGCGTATGGTGCAGAGTGTCGATGTGAATGGTTCGACAGATGATGAAATAAATATATTCCTTCAGGACAGGATTGAAAAGTTCTATAAGGATTACGAACCTGCGCTCGACCAGAAAGTGCTGGCCGCCATGATGCGGATTGTAAAAGAGCGCGTGCCCGCGCAGTATCTTCCGGATATCTATCCGAAGATTGATAAGAAGTACAAAGGCAATTATGAGAAATATGCTGCCGATGTGTTTAAGAAAACAAAGCTGTTGTCGTATGATAATGTGGCTGCTATGGTGAGAAACCCGAAAGAGTACGAAAAGCTTAAAAAAGATCCTGCTGCGGAACTGAGCCTCTCGGTTATGATGTCGGTTTTCGAACTGCAACAGTTTATGAATGAAGCGCGTTACGACATAGCAAAAGGGGAACGGCTTTACTTTGCCGGATTGAAGGAGATGCATCCTGAAAAGACGCTGTATTCTGACGCTAACTTTACGATGCGTTTGAGTTACGGTTCGATAGGTGGATACCGTCCGTATGACGCGGCCTGGTATGAATATTATTCAACTGACAAGGGTATCTTCGAAAAGGAAGATCCTTCGAGTGACGAGTTCTGGGTGCAACCGGAAATCCTGGATCTGATCCGTAGCAAGGATTTCGGCCCTTATGGAAACGGGAAAGGTGAAATGAATCTTTGTTTCCTTACGAACAATGATATTACCGGTGGTAATTCAGGTAGTCCTGTTTTTGATAAGAACGGTCGGGTGATCGGCCTGGCATTCGACGGCAACTGGGAAGCCATGAGTGGTGATATTGCTTTTGAACCTGATCTGCAAAGGTGTATCGCTGTGGATATCCGTTATTTATTGTTTATGATTGAGAAATGGGGTAAGAGTCCCCGCCTGATCAGCGAACTGAAATTAGTAAAATAAGGATACTAAATAAAAACCCCGGAGCAACTACTCCAGGGTTTTGTTTTTATTTAATCATTTTATGAATGGATTCTCCCGAATCTGTTTTTATAACCAGTAAATAAACTCCTTTTTTCCAGGAAGAGGAATTTAGGTTTATCGCGTGGCCTTCTTTTTTAATTTCTTCTATAAGGCTTCCGTTTATATTCATTACCCTTATTTGCTGTATGTTCTCGTTGCTTTGAACGGTTACTGTTCCTTGTGCATGGCTTGCGGAAATGTTTACATGGCTTGCTTTAGTTGCCATTGCCGGGATTCCTACATTTGTCCGGAAGGTGGGCATTTCATCCAGTGTCAAAACAGATTCATGCGCCATTATCTTTCTCCAGAATTCTACCGTATTGTGCGGGTTATTACCGCTCGGAATAGTATGGTCTCCGTACCATGGCATGAAATAAGACCATGTTGCTCCGTCAGATACCATTTCATCAGGATCGGGTATGGAACCGCATTCGCTTAATGCAAGTATTTTCCGGCCCTGGAAAACGTCTTTCAGTTTTTCAAATGCCGCTACCTGCGAATTGTGGTCGCCGGCATCCGGATAGATGTCAATACCGACAATATCTACCACATCATCGCCGGGATACCAGTCGAGTGCCGCGTCATTGGCATCGGCCGTCCATACCCAGATCAGGTTGTGTAGCCCATGATGTTCGGTTAACCTTTCAAATAGCAGATTCCATAGCGCTTTACATGGTTCAGCGCCTTTTGCTCCCCACCAGAACCAACCGCCGGCAGCTTCGTGAAGGGGCCTCCATAAAACAGGTATGTTTTTATCCTGTAATAGTTTCAGTTCTGCGGCGATTACATCGATATCACTGATCATGGCCCTGTATTCGGCCGAATTTGTGTCGGTTACCTTACTTACGTCAAACGTTGTATTTTCGGTGTAAAACGCGTCGGTTATTTTTAACGGATCACGCCAATGCCAACAAACAGCAGGTAATCCGTTGCGGTTGAAATAATTTTCGGCATCGGTAGCCACCTGGTGAATCCGGTTCGGGTCATTTACAAACCATTCGGTCCCTTTTCCCACATTATGCATAAAATCAAGCCCTAACAATGCCGGGTATTTGCCGGTTTGCTGGTATAACCATTCAGGTTCTACCATTGAATTGAGTGTCATTACGCCTGAAATAACTTTCTTTCCGAAATTTTCTTTCAGGAAATCGTATACAGCTTTAGCTTCCTGTGACGGATCAGGGGTAACTAATTCCGAGTCTATCCGGAAGGGCGTATCTACAAAACCGGTAATTTCGATGTAATCGATAAGCATCCAACCCCACGAGTTAATAATTTCAATCGTATTATCACCCGCATTAAGCCTTATTTTCCGTGCTCCTTCCACTTCGCCGAATGTTTCGGCCTGAGGGAAACTGACTTCACCCACGGTTTGCCCGTTAACTTTTAAATGCTGTTTTTTATCTCCGAATACGGCATGGTAACCAATCAGGATATTATAAAATCCAGCAGTTTCAACAGGGATAGTGAATGAGAGGTTTCCGTCATTTTTAATCGTAACATAACCTGAACCGGAAAATCCCTGTTCAGTAGTTTCAATAACAGCATCTCCGGATAAAGTAGCATTTTCTGCTTCGAAACGTTGTTGCGCAACTGTGTTGAATAACCAACAACTCAAGATAATAGTGGTAAATAGTCTAATCATGTGTTTTTCCGTTTAAAAAGATTAATATAATAGATTTATCGATGATAAAGATAGGCGGGTAATGATAATCAGGCTTATATAAATGTAAACTAAGCGCAAAGAAATGTTTCAGGAATATATAAAGATAGGGGCAATTTGTTTATTATCATTTTATACCTGTCCAGAAGGATGCTAGCGTTATAGTTGTACTAATCCTTGTTTTTGAGATTTAATGAATGAAATAAGTTGTTCACTTTAAGCGTTAAGTAGTTGTGGATTATATATGGACAAGATAAATTTTAGTAAACCTTTCCTGTGAATTTACCGTTTAATAATTAGTTTTGTGTTTTATAAATACATATCTAAAGAAATCCTGTCATGAATATCGACATACAAATAGATAAAGTAACCTGCATTAAATGCGGTAAATGTGTACGGATATGCCCTGCCAATATCTTTATCCAATCATCTCCGAAGGACGAGATCGGAGTTCAACATATCCAAACGTGCATTAAATGCGGTCATTGCGTAGGAGTTTGCCCTACTTTCTCGGTCCTGCATTCCGTATTTCCTGCGGCAAAAGTGCATCCGATAAATCTGGAAGAACTTCCGACACCCGAACAAACGATGTTGTTGATCAAATCGAGAAGGTCTAACCGTGCGTTTTCGAAACGGCCGGTTCCTGCCGATAAACTCGACCTCATCGTGGAGGCGGCGCATCGCGCTCCTACGGCAAGTAATATGCAACAGACAGCCTTTACACTGGTGACTGATGTGGAAAAACTTCAAAGCGTAATCGGATTGACAATTGAAATATTTTCCGAAGCTGCCAATAAATTGAAAAATCCTTTTTTAAAACCGGTGCTTAAAAGAATTATGCCCCAAGCCTATAATTACCTGGGGTATATTGAACGTATGAAAGAGGCATACTCAGCGGGTATGGACCCTATTCTGCGGAAGGCTACATCTTTGCTATTCATCCATACTCCGAAAGATAGCCGGTTTGGCTCCGCCGATGCAAATCTTGCCTATCAAAACGCTTCATTAATGGCTGAAAGCCTTGGTGTAAGCCAATTCTATACAGGGTTTGTATGTATGGCCTTAAAAATGGATAAGAAAAACCGGATTCCGAAATTATTAGGTATTAAAGATGTTATTCATGCCGGAATGGGCCTGGGTATGCCAAGTTTCAGGTTTGAAAATTATATCGATAAGAAAGACATAAAGGTCAATAAGATATAAACTACCTATTAAATAAAACACATTTTTTATTCGTGCTTTATGGAAATGCTAAGGGGTTAATCATCTATTATTAAAAGGCACTTACTAGTGAATATGAGATTTTCATGAATAAGTGTCAGTAATAATCCTCTAAAATTAGCATTATGGAAGCAAAAAAATCGCCTAAGGCAAACCTTGAAAACGGTAAATCGCTCAGCCTTTTGATGGGGCTTGTGGTCGGGATTGCCGTTTTATTTGTAAGTTTCGAATGGGGAACCCGGGATGTGAAAATGCTGGCTTATGACAGGGACGATGGTATTGAATGGATAGAAGAGATACCCTATACCATTCCTGAAACTACTCCGCCGCCCCCGCCACCCCCTCAAGCCATTATCGCCGATGTACTGACCGTTGTGGAAAGTACGGAAGACGTTCCGGATGTCTCGATTGTAACCACCGAAGATACTCCGGATACGGCACAGCCCGAAATTTATATTCCATCAACTTCTGATGAAGACGAGGAAGAAGACGGTAATACTATTTTCGTAGTTGTGGAAGAAATGCCGGAATTTCCGGGCGGAGATGGCGAATTGCTCAGGTTTCTGAACGGTAATATCAGGTATCCGGTTATTGCACAGGAAAATTGTATTCAGGGACGGGTTATTTGTGGCTTTGTAGTCAACCGTGACGGATCGGTGGTAGATGCCGAAGTTTTACGTGGTGTTGACCCTTCATTGGATAAAGAAGCTTTACGGGTAATAGGTACCATGCCTAAATGGAAGCCGGGTATGCAACGTGGTAAGCCCGTGAGGGTGAAGTTTACCGTGCCTGTTACTTTCAGGTTGCAGTAGCTTTTAAAGAAATGTGTTCACTTTAAGATTAGCAAAAAGCAATGAGGATGTATTGCTTTAAAGCAAGAGAGGATCAGTTCGATCCTCTCTTTTTTATTTAACAGCAATTGAAGGTTCCTTTTACATTCTGCAAAGCATCAGGTTCTAATTCCACGACCTGTACAAATTGATCGGGTATATCGTTTTTGGATTTTATCCCGAAAAGGGTTGTTTGCTTAAAACCGAAACGCCGGTAGTAATTCGGATCTCCTACTAAGAAAGCGGCTTTATACCCTAATGAACGGGCCATACGAAATGCTTCATTCATTAAAGCGGACCCGATTCCCCGGTCCCTGTATTCCAGGAGAACCGATAGGGGGGCAACTAAAAGCGCTTCATAGTGACTGCCGTCGGGTTGCTCAACATATGTTTTTGTCAAAAGGATATGTCCGATTATTTTATTACCGGTTTCAGCTATCAAAGATAATTCTGGTATGAAGGCGTTGCTGTTCCGCAATCCGGCAGCAAAATCCTGTTCGTCACCGTCTTTTACTTTGGCTGTTTGAAACGCCGTTTGAATAAGCGTATATACTTCGGCCCGGTCATCTTCTCTTTCCCTTCTGATTATAAAGTCCACAGGTTCGGACGTGCTGATCCCGTATATCCGTGATTCTTCATCCCACGGGTGATAACCCTGTCCGATATATTTGAATCCATACTTTTCGTAATACCCGATGTGATCGGTACATAGATACATTCTTTTAAATCCCACCTTTGCACAATCCTCTTTCGCTCTTTGCAGCAGTTGCGCGCCGTATCTGTTTCCCCGATGCTCTTGCTCTACATACAGTCCGCATGCCCAGGGATACAGATCCATCCGGCTGATAAAATCATTTGTTATCAATCCTATAGAACCGATAATCTGATTGTCTTTCTCCAGCAAATACCATTGGGGTAAAGGATTGTTTGTTGTGATACTGTGATTGATCGAATCTTCGTAAATAGTACGTGATACGGACCATTTACTACTAAAATATTCGATAGCGGTGTCTTTATATTCAGGATTTTCCCTGATTGATATGATCTTCATACTATAATTTAAATTTTCTGACCGATATAAAATACGTATCCGTAGTACGCATGATATTTCTCATAAAGGGCGATTTCTCCCTCAAATTGTTCCGTTAATTCTTTCGCCTGTTTATTATCCGGATATTCATTCAGGAACTCAGGGATATGTGCCTTGATAGGATTGAAATAATTCCACCAGCATTCTTCGGGTAAAATGAAATGTGCAACGGCTTTATAACCGGCTTCTTCCATTTGTTTGACTTTATTACCGATATGATCTATTTCCGGATATTCATTATTCCAGAACGTAAAAATTTCCTCCGGTTGGCTTTCTGTAAACCAGGAAGCTTCCGATACGGCAATAAACCCTCCGGGTTTCAAGAATTTTTTAAATTCATGTAATCCCTTTTTATAACCGATGTTATATATGGATCCTTCCGCCCATAACACATCAAATTCCTCCTTTTTGTAAGGTAAATCCAACATCGATAATTCACGGAGATTAATGCGGTCCGCATAGGGAGAATTGTCTATTTTCTTTTGGAAAGAGGTAACAAACTCGGGCATAAAATCAGATGCTTCAATTGTTCCGTCGGTATATTTAGCCAATAAAAATGTCTGGCCGCCGGTTCCGCAACCAATATCCGCTATACGTACGTCTTTATTTAATGCTTCGGCAAAGTGTAGTGCTAAGTGGGTAACTTCTTCACTTCCCGGTCCCTGCCTGTTTAAATCTTTAAAGAAGTCTCCAATTAATGTAAGGTCGAATTCGTGAATTACTTTATGTTTATTATCCATGACTCTAAATGTTATGATACCCATGTATTTTTAATTATACAATTATGTATCGGATTGATAAAATTTAAATAGAAAAATAGTCCGAAAAGTAAATCCGGACAAAAACGGAGGGATAATCTGTAAATCAACGTGTTTACAGATTATTTACTTCACCAATATCTTCTTAACTTTAGATGTCATAAATCTTTTTCTGATGCAAAGATATAATTATTTATGAAAAAGGTATGTTTTCCTTTATTATATCTGTTATTTCAACACATACCCAACCACAATGCCTAATGTAAAAGTCCGGTCACGGAGATAAAGTTCGTACTCCGTATCGATTTGTTTGTTGAAACTTGGAAGATATGAGAAGTTTATTCCCAATAAGATCTTATTTATGGTATAATTAAAACCTGCCTCACATTTTAATCCGTACAGTACTGTCCGGGAATTGAAAGCATGGAAGCTATCTTCATCCTCTATGCTGTTTTCAAGGGTATTCAATTTAAAGTCTACCCGTGGACCGGCTCCGATATAATAAGTTTCACGGCGTATGTTTTTCTTTAGCTGGAAAGTCGTATTTACCGATAGATAACCGGCGCCCTCCTTATATTGCAATGTATAATTGCTCATACCCCCCGGTTCGTCCCATAAAGCTATTTTATCTTTACCGCCTTTGCGAATATATCCTATCTGGCTGGATAGGTTGAACCATGACTTGTCGGCATAGTTTAAGCCTACAGATAATTGATATGGAAACATTTTACCCATTGACATTTTACCATGTAAAGAAGAAATAGCTATTCCATTCTCTATTTTAATCGTTTGGGCATTTGTACACGTCGAGAATGTCAATAGCGATAAGCAAACTATCATACTGATTTTCGTCTTTGTTTTCATTGTAGCATAATTTAAGTTTAAACATACAACGACAGTGGTCAGTGTTTGGTATGAAATAAGTTGGCTATTGTATGAAAGGCCCTGATAATTGTACAAAATAATAAAGGCTTATAAGATGATTCTTATAAGCCTTTATTATTAGGGATTTATTTTATTCTGCGCCGTATACTTCCTCATAGGGCTGGACGATCACCCATCCGTCGCCTTCGAATTTCATCTGGAAGCTTTCTCCACTACCTCGTCCGATAAATGTTTTAAAAGAAATATCGGTTTTGAATGTCGGCGTTAAATTCCCTGACCATGCTACTGTTGCATTCGGATCGGTAAAAATAGGTTGTCCCGGTTTTACTAGTAAGGTAAGAGGGTCTCCATGGGTTGTAATGGCAACATGTCCGGTACCGCTGATGCTTGCCTGAAAAAGCCCGCCGCCCATAATACCGGCAACACTTTTCATAAGTTTAACGTCGGATTTCAATGTCTCTTCATGTGCCAGGATATCATTACCATTTACATGGATAGATTCATTTTCAAGGTATAATATGCGTATCTTCTTGGCTAAGTCAGCTACATATACGCGACCCGTTCCACTTGCCCGCATCATTGATGTACCTTCGCCGCTTACGGCTTTCTTCAGCATATTGCCGATCCCTTTACTAAACATTCCCTCCCGTTCAAACTTTACATCGCCGTCGTAGGCGATCATTGCCCCTTTCTTCAGCATGATCGTCTGATTTCTTATATTCAACTCCAGAATATAATCTTTTTCTAATTCGAAAAGTTCGTTTTTGGAATCATCTTGAACAGTTTCCTGAATAAAGGACTGAATGGAATACTTTTTCATTATAAATAGAAGTTTATGAGTTAGTAAATATACGACAAATATAAATATATTAAGATAATTATAAGGATAATGTTAAATATTTCTATCAAATTATTTATAATTTTACATGCATCTAACAAGTTCTGTTACTTTATTATACCTGTATGCTTTAATTTGGCTGAATAATTTGTAAGTTATGGCAAAGCATAAAAAGTTTTCTTGCCCTTTGTGTGGAAAAAAATTTCCAATATCTAGGATTGCGACTTTAAAAAGTTGTATCATCTGTAATTCCTGTCATATTAATTTAAAAGTAAAATGTCCTATTACGGTTCCAATAGGGGTTTGTATTGGTGTCTTTTCATTTACAATACCTTATCATATACTGTTATATAAAGGCTATAGTTTTTGGGAAGCAGCGGGAGTAGGAATAATAATTGGTTTAATTGGAATTATTGGTGTAGGTGTTGCAACATATTATACTTCAACTTTTGAGAAGTTGGATTAATTCATCTTTAGAAAGTTTATTTTTTGAATATGCGTTTGTACTACCTTAACAATTGATTAAATAGAACATTTTTTCATTATAAATATATATGTGTGTGTATTGTTTATCATAACATAAATATAAAATAAGTGAAGTTGCAAAATATGGTAATATTATATAGTTCAATAAAATTATGTGTAATTTTAAATATATTTAGCAAAATTGATTTGTTTTTTATATAGACATTTTTTCAATTACAAAAAAATCTAGAGATTATGAATGGGAGAAAGAATCATATCAGGTATGTGATAACAGAATTCCACTATGCAAGATAACCACTTTGAAAAGACAAATTAAATGTCACTCCTGTCAAGCCACATTGATGTAAAATATGCTGTTTCTTTTTAGGCAGGGCAGAGGCGGATGGCTTGTTTTATTGTATTTGTTCTAGTTTATGTAACTACCTATCTGTGGACCTTTTTTAAAGAGGTATAATTGTTTGAAATGAATAAGTAATATTTCCTAATCAAATTAAATAATTTATAGATATGGCAAATCATAAAAAGTTCTCCTGCCCTTTGTGTGGAAAAAAATTTCCGATATCCACGATGGCGACTTTAAAAAGTTATATTACATGTAAGTCCTGTAATACAAATTTAAAAGTAAAATGTCCTATAACGTTTCAAATAGGTGTCTGTATTGGTTTCTTTTCATTTTCTATTCCTTATTATATATTATTTTATAAAGGTTGGGGTTTCTGGGAAGCAGCAGGAATAGGATCATTATTTAGTTTTATTTCAATTATTGGTATATGCATAGGATCATATTTCAGCTCAACTTTTGAAAAGTTGTAACTTTAATTTTTAATCTTATTAGTTTATTATTATCATGAAAAAAAAATTAAATTATTATTCACATTATTTTGCGTATGTGGATTGTTTGCTATTACAAATGTGAAGCATGATAGTCATGTAAGTGATGCTAAAATGTGGGCCGGAATTGGATATTTATATTCAAGAGCACCTACTGCACCTACTCTTCCTGGATTAGCTCTTAGTGTTGTTGGGGTATATCATTCAACTATGTGGGGAATGTGTGCCGATATGGCATGGGGTGGTCCGATTGGTGGTGCAGTAGGAGGTGGTATTAGGCTATAAATTTATTACAAGGGGAATTTAATTCCTCTTGTTTTATTATTATGAGGTTATACATCCTAATTGTATGTGTTGTCATTTATTTCGTAGGTTTCTACCTCGGTTTATTTTATGAATACGAATCAAATGATGAAGTATCGAATTTAAATGATACGATTAGTTATACTAAAATCCAAATTTTTAAGGAAATATTTATCAATAATATAAAAGTGGTATTCATAAATATTGCGGGTTTCTTTTCATTTGGTTTTTTTTCTTGTATTAATATTTTATATAATGGTTTTGCATTGGGGTATGTAATTAATCAGAATGCGGCAATTTTATATTTGAAAGAGTATATATACAGATTACTACCTCATTCTTTTGAAATTGTTGCTATTTTCTGGTCTGCTTTGTTAGGGATAGAATATGGGTTTAAGTTCTTTTTATATATCTATAAGGGAAAGGATATGAGTATTTCGGTAAAAAAAATATTTATTGAAGTGCTGATATGCTTTGCTATTATATTAATGGCTGCTTTTGTTGAATCATATATATCAATATTTTAAATGGATAAATATTTATCACTATCTATAATATTTAGCCTTTCATTAGTCTCATTGGCTATGTCATTTCAGGCAAATGAATATCAACAGATGATTTTTGAATTAAATCCTTTTCATAATATAGTATCGAATGTAAATAATATAACTTCCTATTTAATTCCTATCGTACAATTTGTATTTATTGTGTGTACAACCAAAATAATGCTACTGTTATTTGACAAAAATGTAAGTGTATTACATATCTCAATATATATTGGGTATGGTTTCGCTTTTATATTACTATCCGTTCTTTTTTTACACTTAATTTTATTATGTATGATTATAAAATAGTAATGCTTGAAAACCTGTATGGTTTGCATAATATAACGTTTCTATTTGGATTAAAGTTTGCTGATTTTAAACGTATTATTTGGGTTTCCTGGTGTTTTATGTATATTTCCTCCGCTATTCTTTTATTTCACCAAATGAAAATGAATTTTTTTCCTGCTTTTGTATCGGTTGTGACGCCAACGTTAATTGTAATGGTAATGGGGGAGTTGATAAAATAAAAATGGCCTTGTAACAAGGCCATTTTTATTTTTAATTATTTTCCGGACGCAGATTGCGGACAACGGCGCCTGCGCGCCACATTTCGCTTTCCCGGAGGGCGGCAAGTTCTTTTTCAAGTCCTCCGCGGTAATCCGGTTTGCTGTTCGTATCTATTGAACGTTGGGCTTCATTGCCGGAAGCTACTTCCTTATACAGTTTTTCAAATACCGGTTTGGTAGCGTCGTTGAATGACCCCATCCAGTCTAATGCTCCACGCTGGGTTATTTGAACAATTGGTGTACCCCCCATTATATATTATTAGCTAAACAAATATTTTCCTAATATTATTGTGAATTTTATAAAATTATATACTTCTAATTGCTTTTTCTGTAATTTGTGGTAAATTTAAGAATAGAAACTATTATGTTGAACCTAATTGTTTATATTTTGTAACTGATTAATTGAATTCACTTTAATACTGCATTACATCTAAATTATAATTAGAGTTGATGAAAAAATATTAATTTTGTAAATTTGATAATAACTTAAAATTAAAAGAATGAGCAGTGAAAAGGTACAGTCTGAATTAGTAAATATATTAAGATTCCCCTTAATAGTATGTGTTTTATTTGTCCACAATTCGAACTCAAGTTTTATTGTGGATGGTATTTCTATTGCGGCAAATAATTTGGATTATCCCTTATTTTATATTAATAAAATTCTAATATCAAATATTTTAGGTAGAATAGCAACTCCGTTCTTTTTCTTTATTGCCGGTTACTATTTCTTTTTTAAAACGACTTTTGATAAAAATGTATATGTCGGGAAACTTAAAAAAAGATTTTGGACATTGTTAATTCCTTATTTGTTTTGGAATGCATCCTGCTTATCTCTTTTATATTTCGAGAATAAAGGATTCACTATTCAAAATATAATAAATGCTTTTTGGTACAACTACGGAAATGAGATAGCAACTTTTCCCATTGCATATCAATTTTGGTTTGTTAGGGATTTAATAATTATTTCAATTTTATCCCCTATTATATACTTGATAATTAATAAATTAAAGATATTTGGGCTTTTTTTATTAGGTTTTTTATGGAGTGTTCAAATTCCATATGTAGGTGATCAACTGATCAGAGGTTTGTTCTTTTTTGCATTAGGTGCATGGTTTAGCATTAATAAGAAGACATTTATTGATTATTTTATCAGAATAAAAAATAATGCTTTTGTATTATTCCTTATTTTTTTAGTTTCGGATATAACAATTATAATAAGTTATGGAGTTAATTACTATGTTCATAACGTGACAATTATCTTGGGTCTTATATCTGTTTTTAACTTAGCATATGTTTTGTTGGAGAAAAACAAAATAAGTAATAATGTATTTTTGTCATCTGCAAGTTTTTATGTTTTTGCAATCCATGATCCCTGGTTGATGAGGTATGTTAGTTTAGGTATGCGGATGTTATTTAAACCTCAGAGTGATATTGGTTTTTTGGTATGGTATTTTGCTGTTGTTATAGTGGTTACGTTATTATGCCTGTCTTTTTATTATTTAGGTATGTTTATATTCCCTAAATTTATGAATCTAATCACTGGGCATGTAATGAAAAAAAATGCCAGCAGGAATATTTTAGTGATTCATAAAGCTTAAATATTATTTTAAGTATGGATTAACTCTATTAAATGTAACTTTAGAATAATTATGGATGAAAAAAAGATACGAATCATAAAAAGAATGGATCAAAGAAGAGCTTAGGTAAGGATGAGCTGGTCTATAATTGTTGTGATGATTCAAAAATAAAGGAGCAACCAGTCGGTTGCCCCTTTATTTTTAATTATTTTCCGGACGCAGATTGCGGACAACGGCGCCTGCGCGCCACATTTCGCTTTCCCGGAGGGCGGCAAGTTCTTTTTCAAGTCCTTCGCGGTAATCCGATTTGCTGTTCGTATCTATTGAACGTTGGGCTTCATTGCCGGAAGCAACTTCCTTGTACAGCTTTTCGAATACCGGTTTGGTAGCGTCGTGGAAGGGTCCCATCCAGTCTAATGCCCCGCGTTGGGCTGTTGTTGAGCAATTCGCATACATCCAGTCCATACCGTTTTCCGCGAATAAAGGCATTAACGATTGGGTAAGTTCTTCCACGGTTTCATTGAACGCCTCGGAAGGATCATGTCCGTTCTCACGTAAAACTTCATATTGCGCCAACAGAAGACCTTGTATAGCCCCCATTAATGTACCGCGTTCTCCGGTGAGGTCGGAATATACTTCTTTTTTGAAAGTGGTTTCAAACAGATAACCCGATCCTACGCCAATGCCTAAAGCAACTACTCTATCCCATGCTTTACCTGTGGCATCCTGGTAAATGGCATAACTTGAATTCAGACCGCGTCCCTGCAGGAACATGCGGCGAAGGCTTGTTCCCGAACCCTTGGGCGCTACCAGGATAACATCAACGTCGGCAGGAGGTATTATATTTGTCCGTTCCTTGTAAGTTATTCCAAAACCATGAGAGAAATATAACGCTTTACCCGGTGTAAGGTATTTTTTGATACGCGGCCATACTTCAATCTGAGCTGCATCTGAAAGCAGGTATTGGATAATTGTACCTTTCTCACAGGCTTCTTCAATTTCAAACAAAGTCTCTCCGGGCACCCAACCGTCGGCAACTGCTTTATCCCATGTTTTACCGCCCTTACGCTGGCCGATGATCACATTGAAACCGTTATCCCTGAGGTTTAAGCTTTGACCGGGGCCTTGTACGCCGTAGCCGATGATCGCAATCGTTTCATCTTTTAATACTTCTCTTGCTTTTTCCAGAGGAAATTCTTCGCGGGTAACAACGTTTTCTTCTACTCCGCCAAAATTCATTACTGCCATTTTATTCCTTTAATTTAATTATTATATAAAAAATATGATCTGTTTATCTCCAGTTTACCGCCGCCCTGCATATGGCTTTATCATTATGGCAAATGGCCATATTATATTGGTCGGCTAATACCTGTTCTTTGTGAAGAGCTAAGTCCATTCCATATTTCCCTTCTGAAATATAGGATATTTCAAACCTGGTTATTTCTTTCCGGGTGAATTGATCGATATCGAACATATCCAACAGGTGCTCCATGTACTTGATACTGTTCAGATGACCGTTTACATCCAGATCGCTGTATTTTACCGTAAATGTATCCAGTGCCGGACTTTTTTCCGCAGGACCTATCTTTCCCGGTTTTTCAATCGGGCAGGACCTGTCACACTTATATACGTTCAATCCTTCCACATCTAACGGGGTGGGACGCCGGGTGTTCAGGTCGATGGCCGCCCACATCGAACGGGCGTACCCGAATGTTTCACCTTTGCTGTCGACTAATTCAAAACAACGGTTTGTTACCAGCCAAGCGGCATCTTCAATCCAGGTATATAAGGTAATGTTTTCCCACATGCCTGGGTAACGGGTAATTTCGATAGCTAAACGCGATAGTACCCATGCCCTGTGGTCGTTGTTCATTTCATTGTATCCGAAGCCCCTTTCCGCGGCATGGATAGATGCGGCATGCAGCAGATAAGTGCCTATCATGGGAATCGTTATCTTTCCCTGGAAGTCTAACAGGTAGGATTCCGTTACAAAGTGAAACTCACCGATTTTACTCTTCTCCATTTTTCTGCTTTATATCTAATTTCTTTTCCATTGTCGAAAGCATATCGCTCAACCGTTCGACTTTACTTTTCGTAATGGCGATACGTCCTGAACGGATAAACTGCAAAACACCGATCGAATGGCTCAATTCCTTGAATAAAGCCTGCGTTTCTTCATAATGTCCGCTTTTCTCCAATACCACACAATCGGGGTTCATATCCAGCACGCGCGCGTTGTATTTGCGTATGAGTTCTTCCACGCCGTCCATTTTGATAAAAAGGTCCGTGCTTACTTTATAAAGGGCTATTTCCTGAAATACAAGGTCTTCGTCGGTATTATAGTAAGCTTTGAGTATATCCACCCGTTTATCGATCTGTTTGACTACCTTATCGATCATATCCTCGGTAGCAAAGGTCGTAATGGTAAACTTATGAATCCCTTTAATAGCCGAAGGTGAGACCGACAGCGTTTCGATATTAAGTTGTCTGCGTGTAAAGATAATCGTTATCTGGTTCAGAAGCCCTACTATATTTTCGGAAAAGATAATAACTGTATATAATGTTTTGCCGTTCATGTTCATAATGCTTCCTCCTCTTTACCCATGATAATATTTGTAATAGTGCCTCCTGCGGGAACCATAGGATAAACCATGCAATGGGTTTCCACATTGGCCAAAAGCAGGTAAGGACCGTCGTATTCCAACATTTCCCGTATAG
The DNA here is from genome assembly GCA_002381645.1 of Bacteroidales bacterium UBA4116. Taxonomy (GTDB): domain Bacteria; phylum Bacteroidota; class Bacteroidia; order Bacteroidales; family Tannerellaceae; genus DFXE01. The sequence goes on along the minus strand of DFXE01000007.1, from coordinate 255,936 downwards.
CGTCCTGCAGTTCCTCCCGCTTCTCTACCGACCTGCTTCCTATATTATACGCTTTGGCGATTCCTACGAAATCCGGATTTTGCATAACGGTAGCAGAGTACCTTTTGTCGAAGAAAAGTTCCTGCCATTGTCGTACCATTCCCAGGAAATTATTATTCAACACAATGATTTTTACATTCAGATTTTCCTGCATGATTGTGCCCAGTTCCTGTATCGTCATCTGTAATCCGCCGTCACCGGTAAAAAGGCAGACTGTCCTTTCCGGAGCACCTAATTTGGCTCCGATTGCCGCCGGAAGTCCGTAGCCCATAGTCCCCAGGCCACCGGATGTAACTACGCTTCTCGTCCGGTTATATTTAAAATAACGGATACCCATCATCTGGTTTTGACCCACATCCGTCACCAATACGGCATTATGCCCGGTAGCTTCCGATACTTTCCGTATCACTTCGCCCATTTGTAAAGGACAATCTCCTTGCGGATCGATTTCTTTCAAAATAACCTTTTCGGATTCTTCCTTTTCATCGGGCGTAAAGCTCTCAATCCATTCCGTATGAGTGGCGGGCCTGAGTAATCCGGTAACTGCGGCCAATGTTTCTTTAGCATCCCCGATTACAGGTACATCTGCGGGAACATTTTTACCGATTTCGGAAAGATCAATGTCAAAATGAATGATCTTTGCCTGTTTAGCGTATGTGTTCAGGTTTCCTGTAACCCGATCATCGAACCGCATTCCTATTGCTATCAGCACATCACATTCGTTTGTTTTACGGTTTGGCCCTACGTTTCCATGCATACCGATCATCCCTTTGTTCAGCCGGTAATCCGAAGGCATGGCCGATAATCCGAGCGCTGTCGATCCGGCGGGAATATCCGCTTTCTCCAGAAATGCGATCAGTTCTTTCTCCGCCCCGCTAAGGATTACGCCCTGTCCAACCAGGGCAAACGGTTTTTTTGCCTGGTTTATTAATTCAGTCGCGGCCGCGATGTTTTCCGGTTCGATATCCGGTACGGGTTGATAACTGCGGATGTAATTTATCTTTTCATAAGTGTAATCAACCAATCCGGTCTGGGCATCTTTGGCAAAGTCAAGCACTACCGGCCCGGGCCTACCGCTGGATGCGATATAGAAAGCCCTTGAAACGGCCCACGCTACCTCTTCCGGCTTCCTTATCTGGTAAGCCCACTTGGTTATCGGCTGGGTTATGCCGATAACATCTATCTCCTGGAAGGCATCCGTGCCTAATAACGGAGCGGGAACCTGTCCCGATATCACAACCATAGGCGTACTATCCATCATGGCATCGGCAATACCTGTTATCGTATTGGTCGCGCCTGGCCCTGAGGTAACCACCGCCACGCCTACTTTGCCCGATACGCGCGCATATCCCTGGGCGGCATGTGTCGCACCTTGTTCGTGGCGGACCAGAACATGTTTCAGTTTATCATGGTAATCATACAAACGATCATAAAAGGGTATGATCTGTCCACCCGGATAGCCGAACAATGTATCTACACCTTCGGCAATTAATGTCTTCAGCAACGCATCCGAACCGGTTATCATCTGTTTGTCCATTGTTATATATAATTTCAGTTTTCAACAATCCTAACTGCTCCTTTATCTGCGGAAGCCGCCATTTTTGCATATGCCTGCAATGCTTTGGAAATAGTGCGCTGACGCTTCGGCGGGGTAAACGCATATTTGCCACGCCCTTCTTCCTCCTTACGCCTTTCCTGCAATTCCTCACCGGACAATTTTACATTGATCGAACGGGCCGGTATATCTATTTCTATGATATCCCCGTTTTTGATCAGCCCGATTGCGCCTCCGGCAGCGGCTTCGGGAGAAATATGGCCAATAGAAAGTCCCGATGTCCCCCCGCTGAAACGCCCGTCGGTGATAAGGGCGCATTCTTTTCCGAGATGTTTACTTTTAATATAAGATGTCGGGTATAACATTTCCTGCATACCCGGTCCGCCTTTCGGGCCTTCATAGGTTATAACGACCACATCACCGGCTACGATTTCATCGCCGAGGATGGCCTCACAGGCCGCATCTTGTGAGTCGAATACTTTGGCAGGCCCTGAGAAACGGAAAATACTTTCGTCTACACCGGCCGTTTTTACCACACAACCCTTTTCAGCAATATTACCATATAATACAGCCAATCCGCCGTCTTTTACATATGCGTGTTCATAGTCGCGGATGCAACCGGTTGTGCGGTCATTGTCCAATTCGTCATAATTACTTTCCTGCGAACCCAATACCAGATTAAAGCGGTTAGCCGGAGCGCTCTTGTATATCCGTACCGCTTCGTCCAAAACGTTGGGTGATGTAATACTGTATTGTTCGATGGCTTCGGCGAGAGTCAAACCGTCTGCCCTTCTTACGGAGTCGTCAATCAAACCTGCTTTATTCAGCTCGTCCATGATCGCAAGGATACCTCCGGCGCGGTTAACGTCCTGGATATGATAAACGGGCGTATTGGGAGCCACTTTGCAAAGGACCGGCGTTTTCCTGGAAAGCATATCGATGTCTTTCATGGTGAAATCGACTTCCGCTTCATGCGCAACGGCCAAAAGGTGAAGTACGGTATTGGTTGAACCTCCCATGGCAATATCCAGCGACATAGCGTTCAGGAAAGCCTGACGTGTCGCAATGCTGCGGGGAAGAACCGAATCGTCGCCGTCCCGGTAATATTTATAAGCATTATCAACAATTAATTGGGCAGCCTTTTGAAAAAGTCTTTTCCGGTTGGCATGTGTGGCAACGATCGTTCCGTTGCCTGGCAGGGCAAGTCCGATCGCTTCATTCAGGCAATTCATGGAATTGGCCGTAAACATACCCGAGCAACTCCCGCAGGTAGGACAAGCCGAACGTTCCACCCTGCCTATTTGCTCGTCACTGATGGAATCGTCTGCCGATTCAATCATTGCATCGATCAGGTCAAGATGCCGGTTGTCCAGTTTTCCCGCTTCCATCGGGCCACCCGAAACAAAGACAGCAGGTATATTCAACCGCATAGCCGCCATAAGCATTCCGGGGGTTATTTTATCGCAATTGCTGATGCATATCATGGCATCCGCTTTATGGGCGTTCACCATATATTCTACGCTGTCGGCAATAAGGTCTCTCGAAGGTAGGGAATAAAGCATACCGTCGTGCCCCATGGCAATACCGTCGTCAATCGCGATGGTGTTGAATTCGGCGGCAAAGCAACCCAGCTTTTCAATCTCCGCTTTTACCTGTTGCCCTATATCATGCAGATGGACGTGTCCGGGTACAAACTGGGTAAATGAGTTGACAATGGCAATAATAGGTTTTCCCATTTGATCCTCCGTCATGCCGTTTGCCCGCCATAAGGCGCGCGCACCTGCCATTCGTCTTCCCTGTGTGCTGCTTGAGCTTCTCAATTGATTTTTCATATATTTTTATCAATAAAAAAGCCCCTTCTCTCCGGAGAAAGGGCTTAAGAATTATCTTTTCTGATTTTACAACTTCTTACACACCTTTCCCCTTACCTGCTAATGACTAGAAGGACCACGAGAATAATGCTATGTAAAATGTTGTTTATCATTTGTTGTTGTCTTCATTGTTTTTATAGACGGTGCAAATGTATAATAATAAATGATACACTCAAAAGAATTTGAAAGTTTTTTAGTGGGTTTACTTTCGATTATCCATATATGATTCGTCTTTATCAATACTTTGTTAGTTTCTATCCGTATCCTCATAACCTTCCTGTATGGTTCCGGACGGATAAATAGAAATAAGTAATATGTTTGTGTAATTTGTGATTAAAAGTATCTTTGTATACGTTAAACATATCCCTAATGTATGAAAACAATAAAAATTGTTCCGGTTATGCTAACCTGCGCTTTTCTTTCCTGTGGTAGTAAAGGCACAGACAGGAACGTGGCCTCTCCGGATACAGGAAATGCGGTTACCAATACCGTAAGTAACACTCCCGAATTCAATGCCGACAGCGCATACAAATATGTAGATACGCAGGTTGCTTTCGGACCGCGCGTACCGAATACCAAAGAACATGTCGCGTGTGGGGATTATCTTATCTCCCAGTTGAAAAGTTTCGGGGCCGAAACGTATGTGCAGGAAATGACACTCAGGGCCTATAACGGCGAACGGTTACAGGCGCGTAACATTATCGGTTCGTACAACCTGGATAACCCTAAACGTATTCTGCTTTTTGCACATTGGGATACCCGCCCGTACGCAGACCATGACCCCGATCTGGAAAAAAGACGTATGCCTATCGACGGTGCCGACGACGGTGCGAGCGGTGTAGGCGTTTTACTGGAAATAGCAAGGCAGATCAATCAGAAAAGTCCTTCCGCCGGTATAGATATTATTTTCTTCGATGCAGAAGATTACGGGCCGCCCGCGTTTGACAATACCTATTATCCGGGAGACTGGTGGGCGCTTGGTTCGCAATTCTGGTCGAAAAATCCCCATAAACCCAACTATAAAGCTGATTATGGAATACTGCTGGACATGGTAGGCAGTAAGAACGCTACTTTTTTTAAAGAAGGAATATCGATGCGTTATGCACAGCAGATCGTGGAAAAGATATGGAGTACCGCCCGCGATATCGGATACGGCAGGTTTTTTATTAATGCGAACGGCGGAACCATTACGGACGATCATCAGTATGTAATATCCGGAAGAGGTATACCCTCCGTCGATATTATCAATCTTGTTCCGGAAAACCCCAACGGATTCGGAATGCATTGGCATACCCATAACGATTCGATGGAGAATATCGACCGGGAAACATTGAAAGCAGTAGGGCAAACCGTTTTAGAAGTTATTTATAAAAATTGATATATGGAACAGACGATAAATGAATTGCAGGATAATATAATAGAAGAATTTTCAACCTTCGACGACTGGATGGATAAATATGCGTTACTGATCGACATCGGAAATGCGCTTCCCCCGTTGGATGAAAAATATAAAAATGAAAACAACCTTATCGAAGGCTGCCAGAGCCGGGTGTGGCTTCATGCGGAATACCGCGAAGGAAAAGTTTATTTTCAGGGAGAGAGCGATGCGGTAATAGTAAAGGGAATTGCCTCCCTTTTGATCAGCATCCTTTCGGGACATACCCCGCAGGAAATACTGGATGCCGACCTTTATTTTATCGATAAGATCGGCCTGAAAGAGCATCTTTCCCCTACGCGGTCGAACGGGCTTGTATCTATGGTCAAGCAAATGCGTATGTATGCCCTCGCGTTCAGTACAATGGATAAATAAAGTAACGGAAGATGAACCGGATCAACACACTGCTTATTCTATGCCTTTTTCTTTTTTCATGCGGCGGCAACCCTATGGAAAAGGCCGATATGCCGACAAACGCCCAATACAGCATGGCGCCGGAAGAATCATCCATAGAGGCGGAATATAACGGGCACGACACCGATCCGTCGAATACCAACTATCCCGAACAGAAGAAAATCATTAAGGACGGACGGATGGGTATCCGTGTGGACGACCTGGAAGGCACCAAACGCCGCATTGATTCTCTTTTGATAAAGTACAAAGGATATTATGCGAAAGAGTCGTTCCATAATTCCAGCTATGAATCGGCTTTTAACCTCCGGATACGTGTTCCTGGAAACAATTATGAATGGTTTATTGCCGATATCGAGTCGGGGAAAGGTAATTTGCTGTATAAAGAAATAGACGCGCGGGATGTAACCGAGCAATTTCTGGATATTGAAACGCGGCTGGCGAATAAGAGGGCGTATTTAAGCCGGTATCAGGAGCTGGTTAAACAGGCAAAGACCATAAAAGAAATACTTGAAATAGAAGAGCAGGTCAGAAAACTGGAAGAAGAAATAGAAAGTGCGGAAGGAAAACTCCGGTACCTGAATAGTCAGGTCACATTCAGTACGCTCGACCTGACCATCTCGAAAGAAAACGATTATAAATATACACCCGGAAGGCGCGAGCATTTTATGGAACGACTGAAAGAAGCTGTATCCGGCGGATGGTACGCTTTCGTGGATTTCTTTTTGATGCTTATCAATATCTGGCCTTTCTGGATCATAATTGTAGCCTTAGTGATGGCATTGAAACACTTTAGGAAAAAGAAAAAGCAGCGTTCATAAAATACCGGAAGTGCGGACGTCTGATAGGAACCGTTCCTGTTAAACTATTTGTTGATACAATTGTTTTAGAAACAGTTATCAAATGGAAATCAAAAAATGAAATTATGGAAATAACAGGTAAGTTTACTATCGACTGTGAAAGATGCGGAAAATCCTATGATTTTTTAAAAGAAGACGTTAAATTCACGCCTGAAGAAAGAGAAGGCGAAGATAAATGGTCTGTTTGGGAATTGGAATACAATTGTCTCAGGTGTAGCAACCCGATAAGTATCCGTTATGAAATCTGTTTCTCTCCGGAAGGGGAATTCAAAGACAAAAAAGTAACGGTAACGGGGGCAAAAGTTGTAAACGATTCATTTGAATTTTCACGCTAACGAGCGGAAATAACTTATTATTTCAACCCCGATGGTATCCGGAAGGAAAAAAAAGATACGGAATTTATTTCTAATACTGTTTTCTATCGGCATTATCGTTTCCTTCCTTAATATTTTCCTGGCAAACCGGCTGGAAAGATATCTGAAAGGCGAGTTAGCCTATCGTTTATCTGATGCAACGGATGGTTTTTATATACTTTCCTATGATGACCTGTCGATCGATCTGCTGAATGGAGAGCTGAAAATTGAAGGAATCAGGCTCCGGCCCGATTCGGCGGTTTTTGATGCCTGGTCTGCCCGGGATAGTTTACCCGCGACCTATTTTAAAGCCGACGTCGGCAGTATCGAGTTTACCGGAATAAACCTGATATGGCGATTGAATTACCGCCAGCTGCATTTCCAAACGTTTGAAATACAACGGCCGGAGGTGGAGATATTCGATGCTTATTATTCCGGCAGGTCTGAAAAACAATCACGGGACACCGCTTCCAAAACATTATATGAACTGATCGAACCTTATATCGACGTCCTTAGTGTCCGTACCCTCAACCTGGAACATGCGGGTGTCTCTTTTCTGGTCGAAAATCCTTTTACGCCTATTACGTATAGCCTGCAGGACGTCAATTTCCACGCCTACGGATTCTGGTTGGATTCGCTTTCTTCCAAAAGCGGTAAATTATTATATTCCGATAATTTCGATTTTACCACAAACCGGCCGCAGGTATTACTCACGAATAACGATTTTTACCTTTTAACCGATAGTATACGGTTAAACACCAACGATTCGGTTATACATATAGGAAATGTGCAACTCAAACCGCAACAGGAGGTATGGGAAAATATTCAACAGCGGCCCCGTAACTATATTGACGGAGAGATCGGAAAGGTAGAGGTAAACGGGATTGCCTTTAAACGGGATAATTCACGTAACTTCTTGAATGCCCGGTCGTTCGATATACAGTCGTCTGATATAAAGATATATGATATAGCAGATAAGAATCCCGGCGGTGAATCACGGGAAGAAGACAAACCGGCGCAGGACAGGGATACCGTTGTGCAATCACTATCCGTTTATGATCTGATATCACCTGTTTTAAGCAGTGTGGCGATAGAAGAGATCAATATCGGGCAGATGGCAGTTGATTTTTTGTTAAACGTTAAAGATTCGGTTGAGACCTATAAACTGGAAAACCTTGATTTCCATGCCTATGATTTTCTGGTCGACTCCACGTCGGAACAAAGGCGGGGCCTTTGGTATTCGAGAAACTTTGTGTTGGAGGCCAACCGTATCGAAGGATTAATGACGGCACGCAATCATAAACTTCAGGTGGGGCGGGTATCCCTTGATACGGAAGCTGAGCATTTTAGTATTGAAGATGTCCGTCTTGATCCTATTTCAACGAATACAAGGAATGACTATCTCTCCGGAAATATCGATTCGATCGTGATAGACGGTTTGGTCTATGCTAACGGAATAAGAGCGGAAAATTTTCAGATCGAGTCACCCCGGGTAACCTATTTCAGTACACCTTATACCCACCCGGGTGCATCCGGTGAAAAAACGGACAGCCGGGTGGATGTCGACGCCATATTAAACCCTTTTCTCGAATACCTTTCTATCGGTACAATCGGTATCAATAAGGCATCTTTTACATGGAATGATAAAGCATATACCGATACGACGATTTACAGGATCAGCGACTTCGACTTTTTTGCAACTAATTTTCTTGTCAACCGGAGAACCAATGAGGGAAAAGGTTTATTTTTCACTTGTGATGATGTTGGTTTTCATTTTTCCGACTTTGATAATTATTTAATGGATAATCAATACCGTTTACAGATTAAAGACGCTTTTTTTTCGACGGTTGAAGGCGTTTTGCGGTTAGAAGATGTAAAGCTGCTCCCACAGCAACAGTTGAAAATACCGGATACTTCCATTCGCATGGAAACCCCGCTGATCTTTGCCAACGGCATCAAAAACCCGCTTAACGATCTATGGAATGACCTTACCATTGATTCATTCTTTCTGAAGTCGCCGGATATAAAAGTGGTCAAAACAAATAATCCGCAAAAGAGTAAGAAGAAAAATAAGGAAAAGGAAACACAAGAGGCTCCCATGCCTTTTTTCAATAAATTAGTTATAAACGGAATATCGGTTACCGATTCAAAACTTCACTATGCCGACGGGAAATCCGGTACGGATATCCATTTGTCCAATGACTATTTAGCCCTCAAGAGCATCTCTTGGAATAAGGACGATGACAAAATGTTCAGTATAAACGAGGTGGGTATCTATGGTCCGCAGCTTGCTGCCTCAAATAAAAAGACCTTTGAAAAGGATACGCCGGAGGGAAAGACGAAAACAATAGCGGAAGAATTAAATCCTCTTGTGGAGAGAATACATATTGGAAAATTTCATATTTCCGACATGTATTATTCTTCAGGCAGCGCTGACTCTTCTAAAGCCGACTTTGGATTTAAGTTATTTACATTCAGTGGCCTCGACTGGGTACTGGCAAAAGACAGTACCCGTTTACACCTCGAATCAGCAGATATACTTGATCCTGTAATTGCCATAAAACCTGCGGAAAAGGCAGGTGAAACAAAAAAGGATTCGACGTCATCCGGTGGGAAAAGCATATATGATCAACTGGGACAAATTGCGGCTGAAATAAATGTCGGCCGTTTTAACCTGATCAACGGTTATAGTGATCCGGTATTTTTACAGCAATATACCAGACAACCGTTGCCGAAATACAATGCAGTCGATTTTACGTTAGAAGGGTTAAAAATAGATAACCAAAAACAAACATTTGGATTAGAAGATGTCGCGTTAAAAACAAACGGCATCAGTCTTCCTGTGGATAATGGATTTTATATCCTGACGATCGAAGACGTCGACCTGAATAAGGGTAATCTCCAACTGAGGGGGTTACGGCTGGAATCGCCCTATTCGATGATCGACTTTTCGTATAATCACCCTAAACATTCCGATTGGTTCGATATACGCGCGGATTTTGTATCGCTTCAGGGTATTGACCTGCCTTCTTATTATGCAGATCAAATACTGAGAATTGAGAAAGCCGAAATTACGGATGCGGTATTGGAGAATTTTAAAAATCAGAAGATCATTCTTCCCCGCACCATTGTCCCGATGATATATGAAGGTCTTCAGAAAGCGCCTTTGAAAATAGATATAAACGAGGTGGCCGTCAATAACCTCGAAGTTGTTTATAAGGAACTTGCCCGCGGGGGATCGACTGCCGGAAAGATATTCTTTACCGACATGAACGGAGTATTTCATGGCTTTACCAATGTGGCCTCTTTTCCCGGGCAGTTTATCCGGCTCGATGCGAACGGAAAACTGATGGACGACGGGTATTTCACTGCCGTATGGATGCTGCCTGTGGATACCCTGAACGACCGTTTTTACCTGCAGGCTCATCTTCCTTCCTACGACCTCACTACATTGAATCAGATTATTACCCCGTTAGCCCCGGCCCGGGTGGTTAACGGTTCGGTAAGCGATTTGACATTCCATATCGATGCGTCAAGTCTTGGAGCCAACATACAGATGCGGTTCTTATACGATAAACTGAAAGCTGATTTACTGAAAGAAAAAGACGGTGAAATGGTGAAAAATAAATTCCTGACGTTTCTGGTCAATCTGGTAGTCAGGGAAAATAATCCGCGATGGGCTAAACAGGATCCCAAAGTAGTGGATATCGATATCGTACGTAATCCGTATCATTCGACCTTTAATTATTTATGGCAAAACTTACGGCCGGCAGTGGCCGAATCGGTCGGCATATCTCATGGAATGCAGAAATTTGCGGCCGGGGTAATGAATGTTTTCAGTAAAATAAAAAACTTTTTCGGTTTCGGTAAAAGCGAAGAAGAAAAGATTGAAGAACTGCAGAAAGAATCCGATCTGCCGGTTATCGTTGTCGAATAATAATTTCGGATGAACCTGTTGCGTGAAGAGTGGAAATGTATTGCCTTTGCCTGTACCATTCATACTTTTCAGGTAAACGTATAACTGATACAAGACTATTGAACAAGTAGTCCTCAGTTCCTGAGCTTTTAATGTTAATCCTGTTTGCATTTGATCGGCTCACCCGGGTGATCCGGTCGTTTCACCCAGGTGGGTCGATCGAATCACCTGGGTGGAACGATCGCCCCACCATGGTGAGCCGATTAGCTGTAAAGATATAACGCATTAATTCATCACGTCTTTTTTACTAAAAAGTAAGGAGGAGATTATTAAATATTTTCAAGGTTTTAGCTGATAATCGAAGAATTTCTGCACGTTGAAATCCTGAAAGGAGGCTGAAACGTCTGCCTTCAGCCATATGGACTGGATACCAGATAGTTGTGTGCGGCTGAAGGCTGAAGGGTAAATTATGAGAAAACACTATGGAGTCAGTCCTGTGTCTCTATAAACGATTTTGTCTCATTGTTTTTTACCCTCATAGCATCCTCAAAAGTACCTTTATATGGTTTTCCGTCGACATATTCACTTTTGAAAATATTGAAGCAAAGCAGGAATACCGCTAACAGGATAGGACCGAATATAATACCCATAAATCCGAATAAGGATATCCCGATGATCACACCGAAGATGGTGATTAGCGGGTGGGTGTCGGCTAATTTTTTCTGCAATACAAAACGTATTAAATTGTCTATATTGGTGAGTATGATCAATGAGAAGGCTGCTAATCCAAGTGCATTCCACCAATCGCCGCTTATCCCCAGGTAGAGGGATAACGGGAACCAGATCAGCCCTGTACCGACGAGAGGGATAACACTGGCAAAACAGGTAAGGAAGGCCATGACAACCGGACTGGGCGCGCCGAAAATAATATACCCGACAAGTGCTACAAGCCCTTGTATGACCGCCAATAAGGGAACACCGATCGCGTTGGATTTTACGAGTATGTTCATTTCATAGGCGACTTCTTTTTTATTGTGTTCCCTGAACGGAAGGATGTCATAGAAGTATTTTTCCATCGACCGCCCGCTCACCAGCATAAAGTAAAGTACCAGTATCAGTATGATCACGTTTATGGTAAAACCGGTTATGCCGCTCATCAGCATCTGCGTTATTTTGGGAACTAAAGCTACTGCGGAACTGATATTCGCCCGGTCCAGTACATTATAGTTTGTCTTTTCCTTTATCAAAGCCGCCACATGTTCGATTTGGGAAACCAGTTCAGCCGTATCTAAGTTGAAATTCTGAATTTCAATGATGAACAGCCATACGGCAAGGGATAACGGGATGAGGAAAATAAGGATTACTTCAAATAACAGGAGTAAGGATACCAGGCTTGCGTTCCATCTGCGTTTTTCGGTAAGGTAGATCATCTGTCCCCTTACCAGCGCGTAGATGGTAAAGGCGCCTAAAATACCACCAAGAAAAGGCCTGAATTCATAGAATAATATGACTCCAAGCAGCACCACGATCGCAATTAATGAGAATTTCCAGTAATTTTGTTTGAAACTCATATCTGTTTTGTGCTTTATAAGCTATATGTCTTTATTTATTTAACAAAAGAAATATGGAAATGGTTTTAAGTTGTATATTTGTCGTTACATATATTTATTAAAGCATATGCCGGATACGAAACAACAGTTTGAGAAAGTCATTTCTCAGTGTAGGGATATATTTGAAAAGAAATTAAAAGATTACGGTCCGTCGTGGAGGATCATGCGTCCGGAATCTGTTACCGACCAGATATTTATAAAAGCAAACCGTATCCGTAGCCTCGAAATCAAACAGACCAGCATGGTAGATGAAGGTGTCAGGCCAGAATTTATCGGAATTGTTAATTACGGCGTTGTGGGTTTGATCCAGTTGGAATTGGGTTATGCCGATACCACCGACATAAATGCCGAAGAAGCTTTAGCTTTGTATGATAAGCATATTACGGAAACTAAGGAGCTGATGTATGCCAAGAATCACGATTACGATGAAGCGTGGCGGCAAATGCGTATCAGTTCATATACGGATCTGATCCTGATGAAAATATACCGTACCAAGCAGATTGAAAGCCTGGATGGTAAAACCTTGATTTCCGAGGGGATCGATGCGAATTATATGGATATGATAAATTATGCGTTATTCGGTTTGATCAAATTAGAATTTGGCGAAGAATAAAACATGGGTGTTAAAGATAAAATTATCAAAATCGTTGCTGAATTATGCCGTTTGCTTATCGGGGTAGTATTTATATTTTCCGGTTTTGTAAAAGCGATCGATCCGGTAGGATTTGCCATTAAGATCAATGATTACCTTACGGCATTCGGGACCGATATGCTGAAACCTTTATCTTTACTTGCTTCTTTCAACCTGAGCGCTGTCGAATTCACCCTGGGGGTCTGCATGTTTTTTGGAGTATACCGCCGGTATACCTCTTTCCTGGTGCTTCTCTTTATGGCGGTAATGACTCCCCTGACGCTTTACCTGGCTGTTTTTGATCCGGTTTCAGATTGCGGATGTTTCGGCGAAGCGCTTGTCATTACCAACTGGCAAACCTTTTATAAAAATATAGTCCTGCTGGCGGCTTCTGTTTTTGTCTTTATATACAACCAGCGATTATTCCAGGTTTTCTCATTCAAAGTCTATTGGTTTGTGGCCCTGTTTTCGTATGTTTACAGCATAGGCTTTTCGTACTACAATTATAACCACCTTCCGCTGCTTGACTTCCGGCCGTATAAAATAGGCGCTAATATTCCCGAATTGATGTCTACACCCGAAGGAGCTCCGGAAGATGAATATAAATACATCTTTATTTATGAAAAAGACGGGGTGAAAAAAGAATTTACCCTTGAAGATTATCCTGCTGATGACTCGACATGGACATTTGTGGATACAAAAACCGAACTGATCAGTCAGGGTTACGTTCCGGAAATTGAATCTTTTACGGTATTTGATAACGATGACGAAGATGTATCGGATATGATCCTTCATAATCCCAATGCAATGCTTTTACTTATCATCTCAAAGCTGGAAGACGCAAGCGATGAACGGATTGATGAAATAAATAACGTATATGATTATGCGCTGGAGCATCAGATACCCTTTTATGCCATTACCGGCTCTTCGGCCGATGAGATCGGTCCGTGGAATGATATAACGGGAGCGGAATACCCGTTTCTGCATGCGGATGATGTTTTACTGAAAACGATCATCCGTTCAAACCCCGGTTTGGTTTTACTAAGGGATGGCGTGGTACTGATGAAATGGCATTATAACGACATACCCGAAGAGGAGGAGATAGGAGAGACATTAGACAAATACCTGGCAGGAAATCCGGCGGATAATAAACGAAACCGTTGGATACCTGTAAACATATTAGGTTTTACCTTACCTTTGCTGTTCGTTTGGATATATGACTTCTTTCGTTTTCGCCGAAAGAAAATACCGGAAATGACAAATTAAGAATTATTGTATTACATATTAATTTATTGAACTTATGAGAAAGAATATTATTGCCGGAAACTGGAAAATGAACACTACGCTTCCTGAAGGTCTGGCATTGGCTAAAGGATTAAATGAAGCATTGAAAGGTAAAACTTTAAAATGCGATGTGGTGATCGGAACTCCTTTTACTCATCTTGCCAGTGTGGCCGAAGCGATCGACACGTCAGTGATCGGTGTTGCTGCACAAAATTGTGCCGATAAAGACAAAGGCGCTTATACCGGAGAGGTATCGGCTGCGATGGTTGCTTCCACTGGCGCTAAATATGTTATCTTAGGCCATTCCGAAAGACGTCAGTATTATCATGAAACATCAGAAATATTAAAAACGAAAGTAAATATTGCCTTGGCAAACGGTCTTACGCCTATTTTCTGTATCGGTGAAGTATTGGAAGAAAGAGAAGCCGGTAAACATTTCGAAGTGGTGGATGCCCAGATAAAAGAAGCATTATTCGACTTGTCGGCTGATGATTTTGCTAAACTGGTTATCGCATACGAACCGGTTTGGGCTATCGGTACCGGTAAAACGGCTACTTCCGACCAGGCTCAGGAAATTCATGCCCATATCCGTAAAACCATCGCCGGTAAATTCGGTCAGACGATAGCCGATGATTGTACGATCCTTTACGGAGGTAGTATGAATGCGGAAAATGCAAAAGACCTTGTTGCTAAACCGGATGTGGACGGCGGATTGATAGGCGGTGCGTCGCTTTCAGTTGAGAAATTCCTTCCGATTGTTGAAGCGTTTTAATTGATTTCATTTTTCCTCTTTAGAGAAAACAAACGGATCAAGCGATTGTTATCTCTGAAGAGGATACTAAATATCAGAATTTACGAATGATCAGATTTTTTTTAATAACACTCATTGCCGCCATAATTGGTATTCCGGCAGTATATGCCCAGGACCCGGCAGGAGCAGGACAGCAGGGGCATACGACCACTATTTTTGATGAACTGACAAAATCAGAGCCGGGAAAAGGCGAGGTGACGATAGACCAGCCGCAGGCAATCCGGAATATGGTCGGCTCGCGTCAGTCGGGAATGAATGTCGTAACATCCGACGGACGTTCCTTCCTCAGGTTGCAGGGATACCGTGTACAGGTATTTACCGGTAACGACCGTACGGCAAAAGATGAAGCATTCAGGAAAGAAACGGAAATTAAAGAGGCTTTTCCCAATCTTACAACATACGTGACATTTAACGCGCCTTTCTGGCGACTGCGTGTAGGTGATTACAATTCGCATGAGGAAGCCTATTTTATGCAGCGTCAATTGTCACAGGCTTTTCCTGCATACGGGAAAGAGATGTATATTGTAAGGGAAGAGGTAAGAGTGCCTTTGGATTATTATTATTAATGTTTGCCCCCAACTCATGAAAGAAACAGAAAACACGGATAACAAAGCCTTACAAATCCAGCATGACCTGGCTTCGCATTATAAAGAAATTATCGGTTTATTAGGTGAAAACACCGGACGTGAAGGTTTGCTGAAAACGCCCGACCGGGTAGCTAAAGCCATGCAATACCTGACGGGTGGATATTATGAAGACCCTGAGAAAGTGTTGGCTTCGGCAAAATTCCTTGAAGAGGATTATAAACAAATGGTTATTGTAAAGGATATAGACTTTTTCTCCCTTTGCGAACATCATATGCTGCCCTTCTTCGGTAAAGCGCATGTGGCTTATATCCCCAATAAATACATTACCGGTTTGAGTAAAATACCAAGGGTGGTCGACATCTTTGCAAGACGCCTGCAGATACAGGAACGGATGACCCTGCAGATCAAAGAATGTATACAGAAGACACTGAACCCCCTGGGAGTAATGGTGGTAATCGAGGCCCAGCACATGTGCATGCAGATGCGTGGAGTTGCCAAACAGAATTCACTGACCACCACATCCGACTTTACAGGATTCTTTCAGCAAGCCAAAACTCGTGAAGAATTTATGAACCTTATAAAAAAATAAGGAAAATAGTTGTTAATAAAGCCAAACCTATTATCTTTGCTGCCGATTTTAGTATGAACCCTAAAGTTTGAAAGGGTACTACAATGCTGGAGAAATTATAATACATATCAATCGGGACTAAGCCTGCCCTTCGGGATGAAGGGCGTTAATAACTGCTTGTCTTTACAATGCCGGATGCTGCTGCCGGTGGAGGTTAATTAGTTCCACAATTCAATCAAAATATTTATTTAATTAATGACATCGGCATTTTGCGGATGAGTTTTCTTTAAAACAATGGGAATACGACTTAAAGAATTAAGTAAGTTGGGATATACCGATAATATATCGCGTAGTATAGCTACGGTCATCATAAATAAACATTGCAAACATACTTCTAAAGAAGAAGTACACCGTACGCTGAACGATTTATTGCATTATCCTGACAAATATAAAAATGATAAGGTGTGGTGTAAACTGGCTGAGCATTTTGCTCCTACACAAATCGGCAAACCGTATGCAGTTTGGGAACTGACGGAAGAAGCCATGCCGTATAAAACGTATGGTAATAGGTTTATCGACAATCTTGCCAAGCAACAAATGGAATTGGCTATGCGGTTGCCTGTCACGGTAGGGGGCGCTTTAATGGCGGATGCGCATGCCGGATACGGTCTTCCGATAGGAGGGGTGCTGGCAACCCGGAATGTGGTTATCCCTTATGCCGTGGGGTTGGATATCGGTTGCCGTATGAGCCTGTCGGTCTTTGACGTAAAGGCGGATTTTATCACGCGGTACGCGCACCGGATCAAAGAAGCGCTAAAAGAGTTTACGCACTTTGGTATGGAGGGCGGATTGCCTTTCGGACAGGAGCACGGGATACTCGACAGGGAAGAATTCAGCCTGACACCTTTATTGAAGAAATTGCACGGTAAGGCAGTGAAGCAGTTGGGAACTTCTGGTGGGGGCAATCATTTCGTGGAGTTCGGAGAAATAGAATTGTACGATAAAAACGTTCTCGGTATTCCCGCAGGCAGGTACATGGCGCTGTTATCGCATTCCGGATCACGGGGTTTAGGGGCTACGATCGCCGGCGAATACAGCAGGATTGCACGTGAAACCTGCAGGCTTCCACGGCAGGCACAGCATTTCGCATGGTTGGATTTATCTACGGAAGCCGGACAGGAATACTGGATGAGTATGAATCTGGCAGGAGATTTTGCCCGGGCATGCCACGAAAGGATCCATATCAACCTTTCGAAAGCGTTGGGAATAAAGGCTCTGTCGAATGTCAGTAATCATCATAATTTTGCCTGGCGGGAAGAGATTGCTGCCGGACAGTATGCGATTGTACACCGTAAAGGTGCAACACCTGCGGCTAAGGGAGTAGGCGGTTTTATACCCGGTAATATGGCTGATGCGGGATATCTGGTGTGTGGGAAAGGGGTGAGTGAAGCGTTGAATTCGGCTTCCCACGGAGCTGGCCGCACCATGTCGAGGCAAAAGGCAAGGGAACAGTTCACGCGGTCATCCTTGAAAAAGATGCTTGCTCAGGCAGGCGTTACCTTGATCGGAGGGAGCATAGAGGAAATGCCGCTGGCGTATAAAGATATCAGCCGCGTGATGGATGCACAGAAGTCGCTGGTAGACATACACGGGCGTTTTATGCCCCGTATAGTACGAATGAACAAAGAATAATGTATGGAACAGAATAAAATAGAACAGTACAGACAACAACTGTCTCACAAACAAGGAGTACTGAATAATGCAATTATCCAACTGAAAAGGGAATTTGTAGGGATAGATACGGTTATAGACCAGATCTCGACAGCTGTTAGTTCCTGGTTCTTTTTCCCTGAAATGCAGGATCGTCCTTTGATCATCAATTTGTGGGGATTGACGGGAATCGGAAAAACGTCAGTGATCAAGCGGTTTGCCGAATTGACCGGATATGGCGGGCATTATTTCCGTTTCGACCTGGGAGAATGTTCAGGTTCTTATTTCGATATACAGGAAACCTTTAAGGAAATGCATGCGAGTTGTGACGGCGAACCTGTGATAATCGGATTGGATGAATTTCAACTGGCACGGACAATTAATGAAGACCAGGAGGAAATAGACCGTGCTTCTATCCGCGCGGTTTGGGACTTGCTGGATTGCGGAAAGTTCGATGTTGTCAATTTCGAGTACCATCTGAACTGGTTTCTTAAACTGATAAAAAAGCTCGACCTTGCTTTAACTAAAGGGGTAGAAGTGGAGAAAGGCTTTATTACCGGGAATGAAGGCATATATTGGGATACGGTCAACCCGTATGATAAACCGCAGGCGGAAAGTGAAGGGAAAGTTCCTTTTGTCTCGGATAACGAACTCGACACCATTTTTAATCTGACTGCCCATATGTTTCTATCAAAAAACGAGATACGGGAAAAGCTGAATGAAATGGACGGTGATGATTCGGTGGATTATCTGATATTTTTGTATAAAGCGGCAATGAAACCTAAAACCGTGGATTGTACAAAAGCCCTGATCTTTGTGATGGGTAATCTGGATGAGGTGTACACGATGAGCCGGAATTTCAATCCGGATATGAGTGCGAACGAGTTTCATCGCCAGTCGAAAGAGATAACGGTGACGGAAGTTAAACAAGCGTTGTTGAACCGTTTCCGTAGCGAGCAAATCGCCCGTTTGGGGAATAATCATATTATTTATCCGGCTTTCAACGAGAAAACATTTTACGAGATTATCCGTTTGGAACTCGGAAAAATAAAGAAAAAAGTTACGGATATTTACGGATTGGAGATGACGTTTGATAAGAGCCTGGAAGAATTGATCTATCAGGAAGGCGTTTATCCGACACAAGGTACACGGCCGGTGTTCACCACTGTACATCAAATTATCAATACCCGTCTGGGGAAGATACTGAACGAGATCTACCTGAAAGGGTTTACAGCTGATTCCCTGTATCTGCACACTAATAAATCTATGTCGGAAAAGGATCATGTAGCTTTGCAAATCGACTTTCTGAAAGAAGGTGTGCTGATCCATTATATCATCGACCAGCAACCGTTGATACTTGGAAAGCTGCGTCAGGAGAAACGTAACGACGAACAGGCTATTGTAGCGGTTCATGAGAGCGGGCATGCGATCCTTTCGGCAGTTTTGATGAAAACGATTCCTGATGTGGTATTTTCCGTGACGGCCGACAGTAAAAGCGATGGATTTGTGCTTTCGCGTCCGGAATGGAATTATATTTCAAAGAAAGATGTTATCAACCGCCTGGCTGTATTGCTTGGAGGATTAGTGGCCGAACGGATTATTTTCGGTGATGAAAACGTGACGATAGGTTCGAGTTCAGACCTGAGTAAAGCTACCCAACTCGCTACTCATGTATTTTATGCATGCGGTATGGGAGAGGTGAAGGCTGCTTTCAGTAATGAGCATATGAATAACGCTACTCCTTTGGTAATTTTCGACAACAACAGCCGTACAGTGAACAAGGAAGCTAAAGATATTCTTGTTAAAGCTGAACGACTGGCGGAAGATACGTTGCGGAAGCAAAAGAAGTTATTAATTATGATGGCGGATCATTTAAGTGATAAACGGACCATGACCAAAGAACAGATTAAAAACTACGTAGGTAAGTATGCATCGGATTTCGATCTGGAAGATATTATTGAGGATGCCGATTTCCTGTTTTACCGAAAACACTTAAAAGAACTGGTCAGTGAATATGAAGAACAAAAAATGGAACAGAAGTGATGAAAGATATGGATAGGTGAAAAATCATTTTCCGTAATAAAAGTCGGTGTTAAGGTTTAGAGTTATGAGAATATTAAATTAAAGAACGATGAAAGATATCATATATATAAAAGGAGATGCTACTTCTCCACAGGCAAACGGTGTAAAAATAATAGCACATATCTGTAACGACATAGGGGGATGGGGAAAAGGGTTTGTTATGGCAATCTCAAAACGCTGGAAAGAGCCTGAAATTGCTTACCGGCAATGGTACCGTGATCGTGCGGCCAATGATTTTATGTTGGGCAGTATCCAATTGGTCAAAGTAGAGAAGTATATCTATGTGGCCAACATGATCGGGCAAAAGGGGATAAAGGTTTCACGGAGCACGGGAGCCCCAATCCGGTATGAAGCAGTCGAACAATGCCTCGGCAGTCTGGCAACCGAAGCTGCATCCTTACAGGCAAGCGTTCATATGCCAAGGATAGGCTGCGGACTTGCCGGAGGGAAATGGGAAAAAGTCGAACCCTTGATAAAGAAAACTTTATCAGCAAATGGGATCGATGTATTCGTCTATGATTTTGAATAATTATAATAAGAAAGACAATGTTATCGCAAAAATACGGTCGCACGTATCATTATCCTTTTTCACCGGGAACGACAAGCGACGACCGCATCAACCATACATATTGGGAGGATATCCAACGGATAGAAACTTTGTTACATACGGAAAAACTGGACGGTGAGAACAACTGTTTGAACCAGTTCGGTGTATTTGCTCGTTCGCATGCGGCACCTACGACTTCCCCGTGGACCAACCAGATCAGGGAACGGTGGCAACTTATCAAAAATGACCTGGGTGATGTTGAACTGTTTGGGGAAAACCTGTATGCCGTCCATTCCATCGAATATAAAAAGATCGGATCGTATTATTTCATCTTTGCTGTGCGATGCCTCGATACCTGGTTGTCATGGGAAGAAGTCAGGTTTTACGCTTATATGTTTGATCTGCCGACTGTGCCTGAACTGGGTTCAACACCGGTAAAAGAGCTGACACAAGAATCGTTGAAATCATCTGTACTTGAATGGGCAAACGAACCGAGCCTCTTTGGTTCGACAGATACCCAAACTGGACAAGAGTGTACCCGTGAAGGGGTTGTCAGCCGTAATATAGAAGAGTTCCCGGTAAACGAATCTCTGCAGAACGTATTCAAATTTGTACGAAAAGGACATGTGAAAACCGACCAGCACTGGACACGAAACTGGAAACGCGCCCGACTGGTATGGGAAAAATGTAATAACTGAATAACTCATTAACTGAATAATTCATTAACTGAGTAACTCAATGACTGAATAATTCAGTGATAGGATAATTTACTAATGAAATAAGGGAACGATTTAATAGGTGCATAATTTTACCATGGATTGATAATCCGCCTATCTAATTATTGAGTGGTTCTATTGCTGATTTACCCTACTACGGATTTATTCAGTTATGAGTTATTGATTCATTGAATTACTCAGTTATTGAATTATTAATATTATGAACGCAATTATACATAATAAAGATTGGGCTGCTTTGGAACAAATGTATTCCTGGGTAGCTGATATGCGGCATGTACCACAGCATAAACGACATCATGCTGAAGGAGATGTTGCTGTACATACGCAAATGGTTTTGCGGGAACTGGAAAAATTGGAAGCGTATAAGGAGTTGCCGGAAGATGAGAAAGAGATTATATGGACGGCTGCCTTGTTGCATGATGTTGAAAAAAGATCTACATCTATCAATGAAGGGGATGGTGTAATTTCATCTAACGGACATGCCCGGAAAGGCGAATATACGGCAAGGACTATTCTTTACAAGGATATACCTGTACCATTTACTACTCGTGAGCAGATTGTTTCACTGGTGCGTTTCCACGGATTACCATTGTGGTTTATGGAAAAGGGTGATCCGCAGAAGAAAGTGCTGGAGGTTGCTTTGCGTTGTAATACCAAACATCTCCGCATTTTAGCTGAAGCGGATGCCAGGGGCCGGATTTGCAGTGATACGGGTGGCTTACTGGAAGCGTTGGAATGGTTCGAATTGTTCTGTAAGGAACAAGACTGTTGGGGTAAGCCTAAGGAATTTGCCACTCCGAATGCAAGGTATCATTATTTTCATACAGAAGGCGGCTATGTAGATTATATTCCTTTTGATAATTTTAAATGTGAGGTGACACTCCTGTCAGGACTGCCGGGTATGGGTAAAGATTATTATATCAACTCCCTAAAAACAGATAACCCTGTCATAAGTCTTGATGCTATCCGTCGCAAATATAAAATTGCTCCGACAGATAAAGCAGGTAACGGTCGTGTTATACAGGAAGCCAAAGAGCAGGCAAGAGTGTATCTGCGTAAGGGGCAGGATTTTATATGGAATGCCACAAACATTACATCCCTTATGCGTTCCCAGTTAATTGATCTTTTTGTTAGTTATGGCGCAAAGGTGAAGATTGCATATGTTGAAAAGCCGTACCATTTATGGCGAAGTCAAAACATGAACCGTGAATATGCCCTTCCGGAGAATGTTCTTGATAAAATGTTATATAAACTTGAAATACCTCAGCTTATTGAGGCACATGAGGTAGTGTATATAAACGGGGAAAAGAGGTAAGATAACCACAGATTAATCATTAGCTCCGTTTGATTAATCTGTGGTATGAGAAAAAGAAGGTTATACTGTCCCGTACGAGTAAGATTGACCTCCGTCAATTGCGACGATTTGTCCGTTTACATAGCTGCATTTGTCACTTAAAAGGAATACTACCACACTCGCTACTTCTTCGGGCTTACCCAGACGTTTTGTCGGATTGCTTTTTGCATATTCTTCTTCCGCTTCTTCCGGATTATCCGGATTCATTTGTTTGAATGATTTTTCAACCATAGGCGTTAATATGGCTCCAGGTGCAATAGCGTTGGTACATATGCCTTGTTTCGCATATTCCAATGCAGCATTTTTTGTCATACCTACCACCGCGTGTTTACTTGCCACATACGGAATTTGATTCATGACTCCCCTGATTCCGCCTACGGAAGCTACGTTGACAATACGTCCGTATTCCTGTTCCTGCATTACCGGTAATACATACCGCAATCCGTAATATGTACCCATCAGGTTGATATCGATAACCTTCTTAAAGATTTCAAGATCATAATCGGTGATAGAGTCTTGTTTGCCTTCGATACCGGCATTGTTATACAAGCCATCGATCCTGCCATACGTTTCTTTCGTTATCTCAACGTATCTTTTGACATCTTCTTCTTTGGACACGTCAGCGATAACAGATTTAATCGTTACTTCACCGGAATATTCTTTGTTGATGTTATCAATTGCTTTCATCAGGTTTTCTTCGTTATTATCCACTAATGTAAGCTTCGCACCCTGCTTTACGCATTCTTTCGTGGTTGCAAACCCAAGTCCGGTGGCTGCACCTGTGATGATAATTACTTTGTCTTTTAACATACTCATTGCATTATATTTTAGTTAATAGTATATCAACACGTGTAAGAATTGGTTTGTTTTTTTACAGGGTTTAGCTTTAAGAAAGATTATTTTAATTGATATTAAGTATTATAATCATAATCATTATACCGGTTCTGAAAATGTGTTTAATACCGCATGTAATTTATTTTACGAAAGTTGCCTTTTGAAGATAGTCCGAGCATTCCTTTATTCCCTGGTATTGTGTCCGTCCGTCTTTCAGCGGTTCCATCTCAACGAAGAAGTCTGCTATCTTATTTTCATACATCTGATTAAATATGTTCTCAAAATTTAGAAGGCCGCTCTGCCCTAAAATAGTGGTGTCTTTTATATGTAAAAGCTTTATGCGGTCGGGATGTTTGCGCATGTAGTCAACAGGGTCGCTACCACCACGGATGGTCCAGTAAACATCCATTTCATATAATACAAGTCCGGGGTCTGTTCCTTGTATGAACAAGTCATATATCTGATCGCCGGGAATTGTCCAGGGATTTTTATTTTTACCGGCATCTTCAGGACGAAGCAGCCGCTCAAATTCCATATGGTGATTATGATATCCGTATTTTAAACCGGCAGCTTTTACAATGCGGCCCGCTTCATTGAAGAAATCGCAAAGCAGGTATGCGCGTTCATGGGATTTACAAGTCGGCATAGTAGCCTGTATCATGTATTTACATTCCAATTTTGCATGGTCGTCGGCAGCCCTTTTCCAGAATTCATTTACCTGGGGCATCATTTCTTTCTGGTAATCCAGTAAGAACGGATCGGTATGTCCGTCTATATAAGGTTCGAGGTGTGAACTTATAATGTTTAATCCGGCATCGTCAGCCATCTTTTTAAATTCCATCATATCGACACCACCGATTTTCCCTTCTTTATACCCGGCAAGTTCCAATTTGGTGTATCCCATATCTTTCAATTCGCGCATCCGTTTTGGAAGATTATCATACAATTCCCGTTGTAATGAATAGATTTGTAACCCCAACGTTTTGTTTGCCATCGTTATAGTTGTCGTACCGTTTGGATGGGCATTGCCTAGCCCGGGTTTACCTGCGAGTAATCCTGTTGTTGCAAGGATTGAAGCATTTTTTAGGAAGTTTCTTCTGTTTGTCATAATAATAATTTTATAAGGTTAGCACAAATATACTGTTTATTCCGACTGCAAGAGGATAATTAAAAAGTAATGTTTAATCATTCATTAATAGTTAATGTTGATTAATTTTTAGTACCATGTGATGCATGGTATTAAGTCAATGCATATATTTGTCAGGTAACTAAATAAAAAAATATTTCCCGCAGGTTGTAACATTTTATTAATTTCAGCGTCTTATAACATAAGTAACAACTGTATTTATATGATAATCCAACTAGAAGATATTAACAAAACGTACCACAACGGTGCTCCTCTGCATGTTTTAAAAGGTATCAACCTGACCATTGAAGAAGGTGAAATGGTGTCCATAATGGGATCTTCCGGATCGGGTAAATCAACCCTGCTTAATATTCTGGGCATACTCGATACATATGATACGGGCGTTTACAAGTTGAACGGGCAGTTGATCTGGGATCTCAGTGAGAGTCGTGCCGCAGAATTGCGCAATAAAATGATTGGATTTATTTTTCAGTCTTTTAATCTTATATCTTTTAAAAATGCGGTAGAGAATGTAGCATTACCACTTTATTATCAGGGGGTGAAAAGAAAAAAAAGGAATGCTATTGCTATGGAATACCTCGATATGGTAGGTTTGGCGGATTGGGCAGAACATATGCCGAACGAAATGTCGGGAGGACAAAAGCAACGTGTGGCTATTGCAAGGGCTTTGATCGCTAAACCGCGTGTTATCCTTGCCGATGAACCTACCGGAGCTTTGGATAGTGTTACTACGGTAGAAGTAATGGAACTTTTACGTAAAGTAAATGCGGAAGGCATGACTATGATCATCGTAACACATGAAGAGTCCGTAGCTGAAGCAACCGACCGCATCATCCGGCTTAAAGACGGTGTCATTGAACGAATAGAGACCGTTCCCCATTATGTTTGATTTTGACAATCTCCGTGAGATATGGAGTACGATGAAGAAGAATAAACTTCGTACTTTTCTTACCGGATTTTCGGTAGCCTGGGGTATATTCATGCTAATTGTTCTACTTGGGGCCGGAAATGGCCTTGGCAATGGTATAAGCTATAATTTCCGTTTTATGGCTGAAAATACTGCCACGAGCTGGTCACGGTATACCACGCTTCCTTATAAAGGCTTTCAGCCGAACCGAAGTATTGAATTCACCGAAAAAGACCTGCTTGCCGTAAAAAGAGAACATCCTGAAATCAATTACCTCTCTGCTGCTAATTACCGGAACGATACCATTACCTTTGATAAAGAGTATTTAACCGGTGAAATCGTGGCCGTTCATCCTGATTATGCTTTTATTTACTACAAACCGATATTATCCGGCGACGGTAGGTTTATCAACGATGTGGATATCCGGGATAAAAGGAAAGTTATTGTAATAACACCGCGTATGGTGGAAGTCTTGTTCAGGGATTCGGTACAGCCGCTCGGACAATATGTAAAAGTGGGAAGCCTTATGTTTCAGGTGATAGGAATATACCAGGATGAAAATAACACTAACAATGCACCGGCTTATATTCCATTTACCACGGGGCAGGCGCTTTATGAAGGGGGACACAGGATACGTTACCTTGAATTTACTTTAAACGGCGTGAACACGGAAGAAGAAAGCGAAGCATTTCAGGAACGCTTCCGGGAGAGTATGGCGCGTCGACATCAATTTGACCCGGCCGACAAAAATGCTATCGGAATGTGGAATTCGGGAGATAATTTCCGGATGTGGCAGGGTATGACAAACGGAATCAATCTGTTTATCTGGATAGTTGGTATCGGCACATTAATGGCAGGTATCGTGGGAGTAAGCAATATCATGCTGATTACGGTACGGGAACGTACAAAAGAGTTTGGAATCCGAAAGGCGTTAGGAGCAAAACCGTCATCTATCCTGCGGCTTATTATTGTTGAATCGGTATTGGTAACAGCCATATTCGGTTATGTAGGTATGGTAGTAGGAATCGGTCTGACAGAATTAATTAATTACGGAATGGAAATGGCAGGAGCAAATTCCGCAGGAAGCAATCCTGAAGATACGACTGTTTTCCGTAATCCTACCGTAAGCCTGGGTATATCATTGGCTGCAACGGGAGTGCTTATCCTTGCCGGTGTGCTGGCGGGATATTTTCCGGCGCGGAAAGCAACAAAAATAACCGCTATTGAAGCTATGCGGGCCGAATAAATAACATTCACGATATGTTTGATATAGACAGATGGGTCGAAATATGGGTTACCATCACCCGAAATAAAACACGCAGCTTATTAACCTGCTTTGGGGTATTCTGGGGTATACTTATGCTGGTTATTCTTTTGGGTTCCGGTAACGGAATGAAAAACGGTATAATGGGGAATTTCGATGGATTCGCAACTAATTCCGTATTTTTCTATACCGACCGGACCAGCGAACCTTATAAAGGTTTTAATAAAGGGCGGTGGTGGAGTATGCGAAACCGCGATGTGGATGCCATTGTTCAGAATGTACAAGGTGTTGAGGATATTTCGCCCATTCTTTGGGGTAGCCGTTCGGAAAAAAATATCGTATACGGACAACTGACAGGAACATTTAATGTAAAGGGCGTTCTTCCTGGATATTTTAATATTGAAACACAGGTGCTCCATTTCGGGCGGTTACTGAATGATATTGATATACGTGAAAACCGTAAAGTTTGCCTGATCGGAACGGAAGTGAACGAAACTCTTTTCCGGAATGAGGACCCTACCGGTAAATATATCCGTGTAAATGGGTTGTATTATCAGATTGTGGGAGTAATAAAGGCTAAATCGTCGAATATCAATATCGGTGGGCGTTCAGAAAGTTCGGTGATTCTTCCTTATTCAACTATGCAACAGACATTAAATCAGGGTGATATCCTTCATTTCCTTTGCGTAAGCGGTAAAAGAGGCATCCCTATTCAAAGTGTAATAGACGAAATAACAGCTATTTTAAAAGCCCAGAATGAAATAGCTCCAACCGATCCACAAGCCGTTGGAGTCGTAAATCTTGCTGCGCAGTTTTCAACCTTCGAAATGCTTTTTACAGGGATCGATATCCTGGTATGGCTGGTCGGTATGGGTACCCTGCTGGCAGGTATAATAGGCGTAAGTAATATTATGATGGTTACCGTAAAAGAACGCACTAAGGAAATCGGGGTCAGAAGGGCATTGGGAGCAAAGCCTTTCAATATCATATCCCAGGTAATGAGCGAGAGCCTTTTGCTGACTTCTATGGCGGGTTTGCTGGGATTAAGCCTTGGGGTATTTTTACTGGATGTAGTAAATAAATTATTAGCTGCCCAACCGGCGCAAAGACAGACCTTTTTTGAAAATCCCGAAGTAAGTATCAATACCGCTTTGGCGGCTACAGTCGTGTTGCTTTTTAGTGGTTTACTAGCAGGGCTGATCCCTGCCTGGCGGGCTATGCAGATCAAGGCGATAGATGCCATTCGTGAAGAATAATAAAATAAACAATGATAAAGTCATGAAAAATCGTATTTGGAAAAAGATTCTACGCATCCTTTTAATCGTGATCGTATTAGGTGCAGTATTGGGTACATTCTTTTTTTTATGGAAAAAAGCTCAGCCGGTTGTGACCGTTTACGAGATTGTAACCCCAGAAGTTGGTAATGTGGAAACTAAAACGGTAGCCACAGGAAATGTTGAGCCCAGGTATGAAGTTTTGATAAAACCCCAGATTTCCGGAATCATTTCTGAACTGTATAAAGAAGCGGGACAAATGGTGAAAGAAGGAGAGATTATCGCGCAAATCAAGGTAATTCCTGAAATGGTGCAGCTAAATAGTGCCGAATCCCGTGTGAATGTGGCAGAAATTTCGCTTCGTCAGGTAGAGGAGACATTCAAACGTGATGAAACCTTATTTAACCAGGGTGTAATCGCACGTGAAGACTTCGATTTATCCCATGCGAATTATCTGAAAGCAAAAGAAGAGCGTGGTAATGCCCAAAGCGCATTAGAAATTATACGTGATGGTATTGCTCGGAATTCCAAAGTGGCAAGTACCACCCAGATACGGAGTACCATAACAGGGATGATCCTTGATGTACCGGTGAAAGTAGGTAATTCCGTCATCCAGTCGAATAACTTTAACGATGGTACTACTATTGCAACGGTAGCTAATATGAACGATATGATATTCAGGGGAAATGTGGATGAAACTGAAATAGGGCGTATTACCGAAGGCATGCCGATCAAATTGACCGTAGGTGCCATGGAAAGCCGTGTATTTGATGCGTTGCTTGAATATGTGTCACCGAAAGGAGTAGAAAAGAACGGAGCGATCCAGTTTGAAATAAAAGCGGCTATAACTATTCCTGAAGATGCGTTTGTACGTGCAGGTTATAGCGCTAACGCTGAAATCGTACTAAAACGTGCCGAAGGTGTACTTACAATCCCTGAAAGTACCGTTGAATTTAAAGGTGATTCAGCTTTTGTACAACTGGTAAAACAGGAAAAACCGGAACAGATTTTTGAAAGGCATCCCGTTACAACAGGACTTTCCGATGGTATAAAAATTGAAGTAAAAGAAGGGTTAACCGCCAATGACCGGATAAGAGGTTCGGCAGTTGACCCTAAAAAGAAATAAATAATCTGCTAATTCCTCTTGTATGAAAAAAATAATTCTATTACTGTCTTTAGTATTACCCTTGCCGGGTATGTTGGCAATAGCACAAACCAAACAATGGACACTTGAAGAATGTATTCAGTATGCGATTGAAAATAATATCGAGCTGAAACAACAGGAACAGGAACAGAAATTACGTGAAATTGAGATGAGTACCAGTAAAAACAGTTGGCTTCCTAACCTGAACGCTTCTATAGGGCAGGATTTCAGTTTCGGTAGGGCAGCTAATGAAATGGGAGTGCTTGAAAGCAGGAACGGCTCAAACACCTCTTTCGGAGCACAAATCAGTATGCCAATTTTTGATGGACTGAAAATTCCGAATGACATTGCAGCACGTAAATTAGACCTGAAAGCAGCGATAGCTTCGTTGGAAAAAGCAAAGGAAAGTTTAGCTATTAACATAGCATCTTATTATCTGCAGGTACTTTTCAATAAAGAAATTATGCAGATTGCTAAGTTGCAAATGGAGCTGACCGGTGAGCAGGTTGCACGGACAGAGGCATTGGTGAATGCCGGAAAAGTACCTCTTTCTCAATTATATGATATCCGGGCACAATTGGCTAACGATGAAGTCTCGTTTGTGGAAGCAAGGAATAATGTCGAACTTGCCTTACTCGATTTGGCACAAAGCCTGGAACTCGAACGTAAAGGAACGGATTTTGATATTCAAACGCCACAGATAGACGACGCTATCGGGCAATATATGGGTAGTATCATTCCTCCGGAAAATATATATAATAGTGCTGTGATCGTTAAACCCCAGATAAAAGAGCAGGAGTATTTATTGCAAAGCCAGCGGAAAATGTTGAAAGTGGCACAAGCTGATTTTTACCCTCGCCTCAACTTTAACGCAAGTTACGGAAGCGGTTACTACTATTTTTATACCGGTCTGCCTGATGGAACTAAGAATGATGGTTTTTCAAAGCAATTCAAGGATAATCAACGGCAGGTGATCGGGCTGAGCCTGACCATACCCATATTTAACCGCTTTCAGATACGTAACAATGTTCGAGCGGCACGGGTAAATATTGTCAACCGTGAATTAATGATGGAGAACACAAAAAAAATACTTTATAAAGAAATCCAGCAGGCGTATTACAATGCAACTGCTTCACAGGAAAAGTATTTGGCATCGGATAAATCTGTCGTAGCCAGCAGGGAAGCATTTAAATATGCCGAAGAACGTTATGCAGCGGGTAAAAGTAATGTGTTCGAGTATAATGAATCTAAAACCAAATATTCACAAAGCCTTTCCGAACAGGCACAGGCAAAGTATGAATTCATTTTCCGGACTAAAATTCTTGATTTCTATAATGGAATACCCATTACCTTATAACTTTTATAGAAGAATTGAAGTGATAAACATATAAATCATCATTCCGATAATATCGTTCGTAATGGTAATAAACGGTCCGGTCGCTAATGCCGGATCAATTTTTAACTTATTCAACGTCATCGGTACCAGCGTGCCGAAAATACTGGCGAACATAACTACTGCGAAAAGGCTGAGCGATACGGAGACTGTTATTGCCCTGTCGCCAAGTGTGAAGTAATTGTAAATAAAAACGATCAGGCTGATCATACTGGCATTAATCAGCGCTACCAATGATTCTTTTAATACCTGGGAGATAATATTGCTTGCTTTTAATGTATTATTGGCAAGTCCCTGTACCACAATAGCAGATGATTGGATACCTACATTTCCTCCTGTGCCACCGATAAGCGGAATAAATAATGCCATTTTGGGGTTGGTGGCAAAACCGCTTTCAAATCCCCCTAAAATGATGGAATTCCCTATCCCACCGATCATGCCGATCACCAGCCACGGAAGCCGGGCAGCCGTTTGCTGGATAACATTATCCGACGATTCTACATCCTGTGAGATACCCGAGGCCAACTGGTAGTCCCGCTCATGTTGTTCACGAACTTCATCCATTACATCATCGATAGTGATCCGTCCGGCTAACCTTCCGATACTGTCTACTACGGGCAGCGCAACTAAATCGTACTTTTCGATGATCTGTGCCACTTCTTCAATACTATCACCGTCATGAACAGAAATGGGATCTTTTTTCATTACGTGTTTGATCTTCGATACGGAGGGATTGGTGATCATGCGCTTGAGAGGGAGAACTCCTTTTAATCGTTCGTCATCATCAACCACATACACATAATAGATTTCATCCATTTCTTCCGCCTGCCGGCGCATTTCCTCAATACATTGGGGCATACTCCAGTTCTCGTTTACCACGATCATTTCGGTACCCATCAATCCTCCTGCCGTATCCTCGTCATATTTCAGCAAATCGACAATATCTCCCGCCTGCTCAACGTCTTCAATATGCGAAAGGATTTCTTCCTGTGTATCTTCATCCAGACCACGCATCAAATCTACTGCATCGTCTGTTTCCATATTGTCGACGAAACGTTTGGCGATCAATTCGCTTGGCAATTCTTTGAGTAGCTTGTTCCGGTCTTCCTCATCGAGTTCCATCAAAACATCGGCAGCCTCTTCATCATCTATCAATGAATAGAGGTAAATAACTTCCGGAATATTTAACTCCTGGAACAGTTCAGCAATGTCTGCAGGATAAAGATCCTTTAGCAACTCTTTGGCTTCCTGATCATTCTTCTGCTCAATGATCTTTTTAAGGCTTTCAATATGCTCTTTTGTCAATTCAATCATGGCGGTTTCAGGTTGAAGGTTTCAGGTTTCGCTCGGTTATCCGGGTCAGCTCGATAAATTGTTCTACCGATAATTGTTCCGGTCGTTTGTCAAAAACAGGTAATGAATAATCCGGGCAATCTTTTCCGAGCAATGGCTTCATGGAATTTCGTAAGGTTTTACGGCGTTGATTAAACGACGTTTTTACCACTGTTTTGAATAATACTTCATCACATCCCAATGTATCGCGTGTATTACGTGTAGCTCGAATAACACCGCTTTTTACTTTTGGAGGCGGATCAAATACGTGTTCACTCACGGTAAAAAGATATTCCACATCATACCAGGCCTGTAACAGAACGCTTAAAATACCATATGTTTTTTTTCCGGGACCCGAAGCAAGACGTTCGGCTACTTCTCTCTGTAACATCCCGCTGCAACAAGGTATTTTATCTTTATAATCGAGCACTTTAAAAAATATCTGACTGGATATATTATATGGGTAATTACCAATGATGCAAAATGTTGAGGGAAACAGAGTAGACAGGTCGAGTTGCAAAAAGTCTTGAGCTATTATCCTGCCGTTTAACTCAGGAAAATGTTGTTCAAGATAGTCGATAGATTCCATATCGAGTTCAACAACCGATAAATCGTGTCCTGCATCCAGCAGGAACCGTGTGAGTACACCGGTTCCGGGTCCCACCTCTAAGACGGGCATACCTTTGTAGTCGGATAATGTAGATGCAATCCGTTGTGCTATTTGTTGGTCTTTAAGGAAATGTTGTCCCAGAGCTTTTTTGGGTCTGACAGGTCTCACGCTTCTTTTATCTGAAAATGTTCGTATTAAAATATATTGCTATCTTTGCAACTGCTCAAAAATACAACAAATATTAAAGATTTCTACTACTAATGTTTTTAAAAAAAATACTCAATACAACCATTAAGGTCCTTCTTCCGCTTTTACTTGGCTGTTTATTACTTTGGTACCTTTACAGGGAAATGGACTTTAGTGAGATATGGGAAGTAGCCCGCAGGGGAGTAAGGTATGATATAATTCTTTTCTCTTTATTATTCGGTTTATTTGCCAATATCGTCCGCGGATTCCGTTGGGGATTACTGGTGCGTTCTATCGGGGAACGTTGCCGGATGAGCAATATGGTATATGCCGTATTGGGTAATTATGCGATCAATTTTGTGTTGCCGCGTTTAGGGGAAGTCTGGCGTTGCGGTATCATTACAAAATATGAAAAAATATCCTTTTCAAAACTTCTTGGAACTTTATTGATAGACCGGGTAGCCGACACTATAACGGTGGCTTCCATTACTTTTTTTATTTTAGTATTCAATCTTCCTTTTTTTAAAAACTTCTTAGATCGAAATCCTGAGTTGGTACAGGGTTTCTACGACAATTTTAGCGTTACATGGATTATCGTTGCCGCTATTATCCTTGCAGTTGCGGTTTGGTTCACGTTTGCGCGCCTGGGGCACCTTTCCTTTGTTCAAAAAGCTAAAGGTATGTTGTTTAATGTGTGGGAAGGTATGAAAAGTATCTGGCTGATGAAGAAAAAATGGATTTTTCTTTTACAGACTTTTCTCATCTGGGGTTCTTATTTCCTGTATTTTTATGTTACGTTTTTTGCCTTCGATTTTACACGCGACCTCGGTATTGGGGTAGGGCTTATTGCTTTTACTATGGGCAGTATTGCTGTAGGCGTACCCATACAAGGAGGAATAGGTCCATGGCATTTCATGGTGATCTCTACCCTAGTAGTTTTCGGAGTTAATGAAACAGATGCGGCCGCTTTTGCGCTTGTAGTACACAGTCTCCAATCGATCTGGCTGATTCTTTGTGGCTTATTCGGTATTGTGGCGCTTCCTTTCATCAATAAAGAACCGGCAATTCCTTTATCTGAAGTAAATTCGGAAATGGAAAAGCTGACAAAAGAGTAAAGGTTACGCGTCTAATTCGCTTATATACCCGTTTTTGCGATTCAGATAATGAATGAAGTAATAAAAGACTTTTGTTAAAATAATTACTATATTTGGGCGAACTTAAAAATGTTACACTATGTCATCTGAAATCAAAAACCTTTCCCCGAAGCATATTTGGGAGTATTTTTATGAATTAACCCAGATTCCCCGACCGACAGGACAGATGGAAAAAGTCACGGAGTTTATTAAGAATTTCGGCAACAATTTAGGACTGGAAACTTTGCAGGATCAGGTAGGTAATGTACTTATCCGTAAACCTGCAACAAAAGGAATGGAAAGTCGCAAAACCATTATCCTTCAGTCTCACCTGGATATGGTTCCGCAGAAAAATTCATCGGTAAACCATGATTTTACAACCGATCCTATTGATGCATATATCGATGGGGAATGGGTAACTGCCCGCGACACAACTTTAGGAGCCGATAATGGTATTGGGGCTGCTTATGCAATGGCTGTACTTTCAGATGATAGTTTGGTGCATGGTCCGGTCGAAGCGCTTTTTACAGTAGATGAAGAAGTTGGAATGGACGGTGCATTCGGGCTGAAACCGGGTTTCCTAAATGGAAGGACGTTAATTAATTGCGATTCGGAAGAACAAGGGCAGTTATTTGTAGGGTGTGCCGGTGGGGCCGATCTAAACATTTCTTTCCAGTTTAAGGATGATGAAGAGATTCCGGAAGGAGATGTCGCTGTAAAACTTAGCCTTACAGGATTAAAAGGCGGACATTCGGGTGTAGATATTCACTTAGGGCGTGCCAACGCAAACAAGTTGATGTTCCGTTTTCTGAAAGACGCTGTTTCCGGTTGTGGAGCCCGCCTGTCGTCGGTCGATGGCGGTTCATTGCGTAACGCCATACCACGTGAAGCATTTGCCGTAATAACTATTCCGGGGGATAATGCCGAGATATTATGGGAAATGGTGTCGGATTATCAGGAATTGTACCGGACGGAATACAAAGGAATTGAAACAAGTATAAATTTTGCGGTAGAGAAAGTAGATATGCCTCGTACCCTTATTCCCGAGCAGATACAAGATGATCTGATCAATGCGATTGAAGGATGTCAGAATGGGGTTATCAGTATGTTGCACGACTTTCCCGGCACGGTGGAATCATCGTCAAATTTGGCGGTCGTAACCTCTTCAACCGGTATGATCGAAGTGAAAATTCTTGTCCGGAGTTCTTCGGAGAGCAGAAAAGCATATCTATGTTCAAGTCTGGAGAGCATCTTTGCCCTTTCAGGAGCAAAAGTGGAATATGGCGGAGCATACAACGGGTGGCAGCCTGATATCCAGTCGCCTGTTTTGCAGTTGATGCTGCAAGTCTATGAGGGGCTTTATGGCAAAAAACCGGCAGTTAAAGTGATGCATGCCGGATTGGAATGTGGCATTATTCAGGGAATTTATCCCGATATGGATATGATATCTATCGGTCCTGACCTTCAATTCCCTCATTCCCCGGATGAAAGAGTAAATATAGCCTCTGTTGCAAAAGTCTGGGATTTTATAAAAGCAACGCTGGCAAAAATATGAAGGGTTAAATAATGGAATAATAGAAAAAGGAAAAAATAGTTGTTTTTCCTTTTTTTTATGTTTCTTTGCACCCTGAATACTAAGGGGTGCTTGTTGCCGGAATAATTAAACCGGCCGGACAGGCTGAGATTATACCCATATAACCTGATGCGGGTAATACCGACGAA
Organism: Bacteroidales bacterium UBA4116; assembly: GCA_002381645.1. Classification (GTDB taxonomy): domain Bacteria; phylum Bacteroidota; class Bacteroidia; order Bacteroidales; family Tannerellaceae; genus DFXE01. The sequence continues at coordinate 220,629 of DFXE01000007.1, read as the reverse complement.
GGGAAGTTAGAATAAAGTGCGGCCGCATTTATTCGGGATATATCCTCTCTAAGTAATCAAGTAATTTGTATGGTTAAAAATGCAGAAAGTAGATCAGATGCTATTTTCCGGCTTTTTTTAATTATATACATTGCTTCGGTTGCTTTGGCTCCTTTAACTACTTAAAAACTAATTAAAGGATGAAAATTTTACTTACATTTCTCGCAGCTTTTACTATCACTGTTGCTGCCTATGGCGATGAATTGCCTGTCGACTCATTTAAAATTGCAAAAGACGTTTCATTGGATGAAGTAGTCGTTACTGCCACTAAAGCCGTGCGCGGAACCCCTGTTGCTTACAGTAACCTGTCGAAAGATGAATTAAACAGTCGTAACGACGGGCAGGGTATTCCTTACCTGATCTCTCAAACACCTTCTGTTATTACCACCTCTGATGCCGGTACGGGTATTGGATATGCCGGTTTCCGTATCCGGGGTACGGATGCTAACCGCATCAATATTACGGTAAACGGGGTTCCACTCAATGATGCTGAATCACATGGTGTTTTTTGGGTAAATATGCCTGATATTGCTTCTTCCGTTCAAAACGTCCAGATACAGCGCGGAGTCGGTACCTCCACCAACGGATCTGCAGCTTTTGGAGCCACAGTTGCTTTGCAAACGGAGAATCCTTCTATGAAACCCTATGGAGAATACTCCTTTTCTGCCGGATCATTCGGCACCGTTAAGCATACGGCTAAAGGAGGTACGGGACTGCTCTATGACCATTTCGTATTTGATGCCCGTTATTCGAATATCCGAAGTGACGGTTTTATCGACAGGGCCTCGGCAAAAATGCAGTCTTATTTTGTATCGGCTGCCTGGTATGGAGATAACAGTCTCATCAAATTCCAGACGTTCGGGAGTTCGGAAGAAACATATCAGGCTTGGAACGGTGTTCCTTCTTACATGTTGGAAAAAGGTAACAGGACCTATAATTCATGCGGTCAATACGAGGAAAACGGTATCATAAAGTATTACGACAACCAAACCGACAATTATTGGCAGCAACATTATCACCTGATGGCGAGCCAACGGTTAGGTGATTTCTGGAACATGAACCTTACGCTTCATTATACACCTGGTGAAGGGTATTACGAAGATTACAGGTATGATAAGAAATACAGCGATTATAAGTTGCCAAATTACATTGACCCTGAAGGAAACGAAATAAAAAAATCCGACTTCATTCGCCGTAAGTGGCTGGATAGCGATTTCTACGGCGGTATCTTTAGCGCAAATTACCAAAAAGAAAATGTTCAGTTCTCATTTGGGGGGGCGGTTAATAATTATGTATGCGATCACTTTGGACGTATCCTATGGGCAAAATCGGCAAATACGTTGCCCGAACCTGATTTCGAATATTACCGGAATAAAGGTGAAAAACTCGATTACAGCGCATATGCAAAGATGAACTGGCTTTTCTTTCCAAACGTAAATGGATATCTCGACCTGCAGTACAGAGGGATTGATTATACCATTAAAGGTAGTGACGATAAAGCAGGAGATAATTTGCATGTAAATAAAAACTGGAATTTTTTCAATCCCAAAGTGGGTTTGAATTATCAAAAAAACGGACATACAGGTTTTATTTCTTTCGCCGTTGCGAACCGCGAACCTAACCGCGATAATTTTACCGAAGCAACACCAAACGAACGGCCTGCCCATGAAACATTGTACGATTATGAAGCAGGTTACCACTACGGTAATGAGAATTTCCATATAGGAGCGAACCTTTACTTTATGGATTATAACAACCAGTTGATCCTTTCCGGTAAATTAAGTGAAATAGGAGAAGCGCTGACCACAAATATAAAAGACAGTTACCGGATGGGTATCGAATTGAGCGGCGGTATATCTATCCTCTCATGGTTGAAATGGAATGGTAATCTAACGTTGAGTAGCAATAAAATAAAAAATTTTACCGAATTTGTGGATAACTGGAACACAGGCGGGCAGGAAAGTAACTATTTAGGGACAACAAATATTGCCTATTCTCCCGATATCATTGGCAATAGTATGTTCGATGTTATGTATAAGGGATTTTCAGCCGGATTTAATTCTCAGTATGTAAGCCGTCAGTATGCAGATAATACGTCGGATAAAGGACGTTCGATCGATCCTTATTTTGTGAACAGTTTACGGCTGGGATATGTTTTCAAACTAAAATTCATCAGAGAACTGGCTCTTGACGTTACCATAAATAATCTTTTCAATGCAAAATACGAAACCAACGCATGGGTATACTCATATATAGAGGATGGCGTGCGTAAAAAAGATGATGGTTATTTTACGCAAGCAGGTACGAATGCTATGGCAAGGGTATCTTTTAGATTTTAACCGTTAGCTGTTAATTGATAATAGAATGTTGGAATACTTCGGAGTAATCACAGGTTTAATATATATGGTACTGGAGATGAAGCAGCACCGTGTCATGTGGATAGTAGGTTTTTTTACTTCACTTGTTTATGTGTTTGTATTCTTTTCAGCAAAATTATATGCCGATATGAGTTTACAGGCCTATTATGTGCTGATCAGCATGTATGGGTTCTGGCTTTGGAGCCGTACGCGTAAACAAACCAAAAACGCGGAACAACCTGCTTCCGGAAATTCCATCTTATACAAGCATCTTAGCCTGCCGTTAGCGGCAGGCATATTGCTATCAATGTTAGTCGTGTATTTCATTATCTATTACATATTGATCGACTTTACAGACTCACCCGTACCTATGGGAGACGCGTTTACAACTGCCGTAGGTATAGTTGCCACCTGGATGCTTGCGCGCCGGATCATTGAACACTGGTACCTGTGGGTCGTTGCCAATTTAGTGTCTATTTATATTTACTATCTTCGCGGGTTATATCCCACAATGTTTCTATATCTTTGTTATGCCCTTTTAGCCGTAGGAGGATTATATATCTGGATAAAGAAAGGAAATGAAATCGATGGTAAGACCATATAAATGTGTAATAGTAGCTAACGGAAGTTTTCCATCTTCACCGGTTGCTTTGGAGATGATGGAGAAAGCCTCTGTGATTGTAGCCTGCGACGGAGCAGTTGAGGCGCTTCATGCACGGGGGTATTCACCGGATGCTATCGTAGGTGATATGGATAGCATACCTCATCTTTTAAGGCATCTGTATGCCGACCGGATTTATGTAGAAGAAGACCAGGAAGAAAATGACCTTACCAAGGCGGTTCATTATGTTCAGGATTCAGGTGAAAAGGATGTTTTAATTCTGGGAGCAACCGGTCTTCGCGAGGATCATACCCTTGGAAATATTTCGCTTTTAGCTGATTATGCGCTATGGATGGATCATGTGGAGATGCTGACAGATTATGGTTTATTTACTCCGCTACTTAAATCTTCCGTATTGAAAAGCTGGCCGGGGCAGCAAATCTCTATATTTGCCATATATCCTGAAGGTGAAATAACGGTTGAAAAGCTTCGTTACCCGATTACAAACCGTGTGCTTACATCGTGGTGGCAGGGGTCGCTGAACGAAGCGTTGGAAGATACATTCACCATTCATCTTTCGCCTCAGGCAAGAGTGATAATTTTCAGGGAAATAAAAAAGGATTGCTTATAAGCAATCCTTTAAATCTATGAAAACGGGAATTAAATATTTTTTACTTTTATCAGGTATTCTGCTATTTGTACCGCATTAAGGGCTGCCCCTTTCTTTATCTGGTCGCTGACTGTCCAAAAAGTTAATCCGTTCGGATTGGTTAAGTCTTTACGGATACGTCCTACATAAACCGGTTCTTTATCAGCTACAAATAAGGGCATCGGATAATCCTTGTTGGCCGGGTCGTCCTGTAAAATAATGCCGTCGGCTTCGGCGAATGCTTTACGGGCTTCTTCGATGCTGATGGGTCTTTCAGTCTCTACCCAGGTGGCTTCACTATGTGCCCGTACGACAGGGACACGTACACAGGTTGCGCTTACTTCGATATCCGAATGCATGATTTTGCGCGTTTCATTATACATTTTCATTTCTTCCTTGGTATATCCGTTTTCGGTGAAAACGTCAACCTGAGGAATGAGGTTGTATGCCAGTTGATACGCAAACTTCTCTACAGTAGGTTCTTCTCCTTTCAGTAATTGCTCATATTGTTTTACCAGTTCTGCCATTGCCGTCGCACCTGCACCGCTGGCAGCCTGATAGGTCGAAACGTGCACACGTTTTATATGCGAAAGCTTTTCAATAGCTTTTAAGGCTACCACCATCTGGATCGTGGTACAGTTTGGATTGGCAATGATACCCCGCGGACGGTCCAACGCATCTTCCGGATTTACTTCAGGCACTACCAAAGGGACATCTTTTTCCATGCGGAAAGCGCTTGAATTGTCTATCATCACTGTTCCGTGTTTGGTAATTGTTTCGGCAAACTCCACAGATGTACCACCGCCGGCTGAAACAAAAGCAACCTGGATTCCCTTAAAGTCGTCGTTATGTTTTAATTCCTTCACGGTATACTGTTTACCACGGAAGGTATAAACACGTCCGGCACTGCGGGATGAACCAAAAAGCACAAGCTCATCCATCGGGAAATTTCTCTCGTCGAGCACACGCAGGAATTCCTGTCCTACGGCTCCACTTACGCCAACAATAGCTACTTTCATTTTAAGCGCTGATTTATTTGTTTTGTAAATAAGTAATAATATATTTGCACATCAACTATTTGAGTGCCTGTTTTATCCTTTAAACAGGATGCAAAGATAGAAAAATAATAACAAAACCCTTTAGCTATGAGACAAATCTTGTTGTTTACCTTGCTTTTACTATCAATTTGTGAATTTCTTCAAGCCGCAAATGATAACCCGGTACGTTCCGGCATCTCTTCCCTGGATTGGAATGGTGATGTGAATATGTTCACCTTTGGAGCAGATGAAGAAATACAATTCTTTTCACCCGAAGCTATGGCGGGTTATGCATACATAAACGCACCGGTTACCTTTAGTTCCGATATGACCTGGGAAATAGATGTTAAACTCGATTTTAAACCCACAAATTCAAATAATCTCCGCATTATGGTATATGCTTATAAGGATATAACCATATATATACAAGTGGGAAATAATGGCGGACAAATATCCCTTTACAGGCAGGAAGGTGATAAAGCAGCCAAAGTATGTATCAGTGGACGAAAATATTTATTGTTGGACCAACCTTTCACGTATACTTCTATCCGGCTTACACTTGAAGATTATGAACAGTGGACACTTTATACTAAAAAAGAAAATGAAAAGAATTATACTTCCGAAGGAACCTGTATAGGGCTTCTAAATACTCTTACGCCTAACAATCTGTTTGGGTTGACATGCCGGTATATAAAAAGTCGTTTAAGTGATTTTTATATACGTAATATTAAAATATCAAATAAAATAACCCCAGAACCTGAAGCGGAAAGTGAAATCTCTGATGTGAAACTTGTCGATATAGAATTAGCGGAGTCCGGTCATCTGAAATTTATATTTGATAATCCGGTTGATATTTCCAGAGCCGTATGCGAAATCGATGGGATGGGCAATGCAACCCGGGTTTCATATGGTGAAAGCAACTCAACCATAGTTGTCGGTCTTCCGCAACCCTTAGAAAAAGAAAATGAGTATTATATTACCTGGCATGAACTATATGATTTGAAAGGAAGGCTGATAGATGATTTATCAATGGAGGTTTATTTTGAGGAGGATGATTTGGCACCACCGCCTGTAACAGGATCGGGAGAAATACGTATTAATGAAATTATGGCTGATCCGAAAGGTGCGGTAGATCTTCCCGAAACCGAATATATAGAGTTATTTAATATGTCCGGTGAAGATGTTTCATTAAAGGATTGGGTATTGATTTATGATAGCAGGGAGGTGGTGTTAAATGATGTGCTGTTGCCGGCTGAAAAATATATTGTACTTTATCGTGAAGGCAGAGATATTCATATCAATGAGGGTGGATTAACTATGCCTTTGCCAAAATTTCCTTCAGCTCTTGCAAACAATGGGAAAACGGTATCGTTAATTGATCCTTTTGGGGAGGTAAAAGATGAAACAGCTTACCCAAAAGCCAAGGCCGGTATTTCATGGGAACGTTCGGAAGACGGCAACTGGTATCTTTCGGTTGATAAAAGCGGTGGTACCCCTGGTTCTATAAATAGTGAAACAATCCGGCCGGAACCACCCGGTGAGGGGGAAGAAGGTGAATCCGACGTCAGACCAGGAGAAATTGTTTTCAACGAATTACTGCCTGATCCGTATGCAGGGGGAAGCGAATATATCGAACTATATAATCGGTCTGACCGCACTTTATCATTAAAAGAATTGGCTATAGGGGTACGAAAACCCGACGGAACAATAAATAAATTTTATTTTTTATCAGGAGTTACATATGCTATGCCGTCGCATTCATATATTTTATTGACAAAAAATAAGCTCGGAGTAGAGTCATTTTATATGGTTCCGTTTCCCGATTTACTTTTCGAGGTAAACCTTCCGGTCTTAGCGAATACGTCATCCACTTTGTTGTTATGTATTGGCGAAGAAGATACTATAATTGATGAAATAACCTATTCTTCCAAATGGCATACCCCCTCAATCAAAGAAACGAAAGGTGTAGCTATAGAGAGGATAGACCCTGAGGGAGAAACACAGGCTTCTGAAAACTGGACGTCTGCTACATTTGCAGCCGGATATGGAACCCCCGGGTATCAGAATTCACAATATGCAGAGGGACAAAATGGGAATAGCACCTATATAGAGGCTCCTGTATATGCGACCGACGGATTATACCATATTGCTTATCAGCTTGATAATACGGGGTATAATTGCAGGGCATATGTCTATAATGTAGGCGGTTACAGGGTAGCGCAGCTTGCAAACCATGAATTAATGGGTGTATCGGGGGAGATGAAATGGGATGGAAAGGCATCAGACGGCATCAGGTTACGAGCGGGAGTTTTTATCTTTTATGCTGAACTATATCACAAAAACGGGACAATAAAGCGCTATAAAAAAGTTTTTCTGATCCGTTAATGAGACAGTTGTGTAAATAATTGGCGGATTTTTTTATATTTTGTGCATTTGCTTATAAAATATATCTACTTTTGCAACAAACGTATTTAATCGACAATGAGAAGTTTTTTTTCGTTAACAGCAGGCAATTTCCACTACCCGTTGTCTGCTTTTATAGTTCTGTTATTGTTTGTGTTAACCCCTGTCTATGCAAATAAGGAAAGCCCCATCCTTATTATCAGTTCTTATAATCCCGATACGAAAAATACCACCCTGAATATATCTGAATATATGGATGTATACAAACGCCTTGGCGGTACTTCAACAGTTGTAATCGAAAATATGAACTGTAAAAGTCTTGTCGAAGCACCACAATGGATTAGTAAAATGAAGGGTATATTGGCTAAATATACTCAAGATGAAAAACCGTGTATCATAATTATTTTAGGACAGGAAGGTTGGTCGTCTTATTTATCAATAGACCCATCTGAGCGGGATAAAGTACCTGTCCTATGTGCTATGGTAAGTAAAAACGCCGTTTTGTTACCGGACTCTTCCGTTAATTTATCAGAATGGGATCCGGAGAGCATAGATGTGAAAACCTTGTTAGATGCTAATCCGAATGTATCTGGTTATTTATATGATTATAATATAAAGGAAAATATAAACCTTATTAGAAAGTTGTATCCTAAAACTAAAAACATAGCTTTAATAACTGATAACAGTTATGGTGGTATTGCTTTACAATCTCTTGTGGAAAAAGAAATGTCGGATATCACCGAGCTGAATCTCTTGCTTCTAGACGGCCGTATCAATAGTATATACACAATTATTGAGCAAATCAAGAATCTACCTCCGCAAACTGTTATTCTGCTAGGAACTTGGCGGGTAGATGTTAATGAAAGCTATTATATAGGAAATGCCACCTATGCCATGATGTCGGCTAATCCGGAGCTTCCGGCATTTACCCTTTCTTTTACGGGTTTTGGGCATTGGGCCATTGGAGGGTATGTTCCTCAGTACCGGACGCTTGGTAAAGACCTTGCTGAACGGACTATTGCGTTACAGAGCGGTACCATGCAGATGAAAGATGTACTTGCCACACTGTTACCTAATTCGTATGTTTTTGATACGAAAAAATTGAATGAGTGGGGCATAACAAAAGAGATGCTCCCTGCAGGATCGGAGTTTATAAATCAAGAAGTCAGTCTTTTCTCACAGTACAGATATGAAATATTGTTGGTTATAACAGGAGTATTGGTACTATTCCTGATTATGTTGACTTATTTCTTCTATCGTTCCAACAAACTGAAAGACCGGCTGATGGATCTGCAGGAAGACAATATGATTATCATGGATAATGTACAGGCATCCATCATTTTTGTGAAACCAGATTATTCGGTTAAATGGAGAAATAAAGTATCTTTTGAATGTATACCTGAGTTCGGCCCTAAAAACTGCTGCCTTATAAAAGACAGAATTAAACCGTATTGTACTGATTGTACCATTGTGCAAGCGATGAAAACGCGAAAAAAAGCGGAATTAGTACAGCAATGTACCGGTGGCCAATTTGTTCATGTAATGGCGAATCCCATTGTTGACGAAAATGATGAATTTTTAGGCATTGTGGTAAAGAAAGAAGATATTACTTCGCTCAAACAAACGGAGCAGGAATTGATAAAAGCGAAAGAAAAAGCAGAAGAATCCGACCGTTTGAAATCGGCATTCCTGGCAAATATGAGTCATGAGATACGTACGCCGCTGAATGCTATTGTTGGCTTCTCTGATTTGCTGGCACATACCGAAGACCCTGATGAGCGGGCGGAATATGTAGGAATCATCAACACTAACAATGAGCTTCTTCTGCAATTAATAAATGATATTCTGGATTTAGCAAAGATCGAAGCCGGAACATTGGATTTTGTATTTATGGATGTAAATCTAAATCAGTTACTTTCGGACATCGAACAAACATCACGGATAAAAGCGAAAGAAGGAGTTGAAGTCATATTCAGGGATAGGTTGCCGCGATGTATCATAAATACAGATAAGAACCGGCTTTCACAGGTTATTTCTAATTTTATAAATAATGCCGTCAAATTTACAATAGAAGGGAGTATAGAATTTGGTTATCGCCTCGATACGGATTCAATCTATTTTTATGTTACTGATACAGGTTCCGGAATAAGAAAGGAGGAGCTGAATTCCGTTTTCGAACGTTTTGTAAAGCTGAATAGTTTTGTTCAGGGGACAGGTTTGGGCTTATCCATTAGTCAGACAATTGTTCATAAATTGGGTGGGGAAATTGGAGTTAATTCGGAATATGGTAAAGGTTCCACATTCTGGTTTACCTTACCGCCAGACTCTTTGGTGAGCGTTCAGGAAAAGGAAGAGCCAAACAGGCAAGTCGTCTATGTGGACGAATATAGTAAAACCTCAACTATACTGATTGCAGAAGATAACGAAAGCAACTATATCCTTTTTAGTGCAATGCTTAAAGAATATAACCTGTTGTATGCCCGCAATGGAGAAGAAGCGTTGGAGTTGTATCATGAATACTATCCCGACCTTATCCTTATGGATATAAAAATGCCGGTAATGGATGGTTACGAGGCTACAGCTGAAATCCGTAAAGTAGACAAATTAATACCGATTATCGCTGTAACTGCTTTCGCGTTTGCCGAAGACGAACAAAGAGTCTATACCAGCGGTTTTGACGGCTATGTTGCGAAACCTATTAAAGCGGCAGAATTGAAAAATAAAATCACTTTACTTTTGAGTTAAGTTGCCGAGTATAAAAATAAGAATGCTGGCTTTTCTTGTAAATTTTCTTTATCATTTACAGAGAGAAATAAAATAACTATGGAACGATAGGTCGTCCGTCAGTTCGGGATGAAAAGATGTAACAAGCATCTTTCCTTGTTGTGCGGCAACGATATATCCATCAACTTTGCATATCACTTTCACCTCTTTTCCGGTTTGCATGATATAAGGGGCACGGATGAAAATGAGTGGGACCGGTCGGTCGCTTATTAACGGGATACTTACAACTGTTTCAAAACTGTTAATCTGGGTACCGTAAGCATTTCTTTTTACCATAATGTCCATTACTCCTAGGTGAGTAACGTTGTCGTTCGCTATTTTTTTTGCAAGGAGTATCATTCCGGCACATGTACCCCATACGGGAAGGCCGCTAAGGATATGATCCTGTAACGGCTGTTTCATTCCTGTCTCAACAAGGAGTTTCCCGATAGTGGTGCTTTCGCCGCCGGGTAAGATAATACCGTCGATTTCGCTTAATTGCGCGGGATAACGGACATCGACAGCCATTTGCCCCAACGATTCTATACGTTGTTTATGCTCAACATAAGCGCCCTGAAATCCTAATATGCCTATTCTGGTCATCTACTACCAGCCTCTTTCAGCATATTTATCTTCAAGTGTCCTGATTTCAAGGCCGGACATGGGTTCGCCAAGATTTTCCGATAATTCGGCTAGCTTCTGGGGATCCTTGTAATATGTAACGGCCTGCACAATAGCTTTCGCTCTTTTTGCGGGATCGCCGGATTTGAATATTCCGGAGCCTACAAATACCCCTTCTGAGCCCAACTGCATCATGAGTGCGGCATCTGCAGGGGTCGCTATTCCTCCAGCGGCAAAATTAACAACCGGAAGCCGTTTGTTCTTGTTAACATATTCAATCAGTTCTAACGGAGCATTGAACTCTTCCGCCAAATTTTCGAATTCACCAGCTTTTGCGTTTTTTACCCGATTCATATCGTCTGTTATCTGTCGCATATGTCTGACTGCTTCAACCACGTTGCCAGTTCCGGCTTCACCTTTTGTGCGGATCATGGCTGCACCTTCGGCAATACGGCGCAAGGCTTCCCCTAAGTTGCGGGCTCCGCATACAAAAGGCACTTTAAAGTTACTTTTATCTACATGGTATACTTCGTCTGCGGGAGTAAGCACTTCGCTCTCGTCGATGAAATCGATTCCTATCGCTTCCAGTATCTGCGCCTCAACAAAATGACCGATTCTTACTTTTGCCATAACAGGTATTGATACGGCTTTTTGTATTTCTTTTATCATATGTGGGTCCGACATTCTTGCTACACCTCCATCGCGACGAATATCTGACGGAACTCTTTCTAATGCCATAACTGCACATGCTCCTGCTTTTTCGGCTATGACGGCCTGTTCAGCATCGGTCACGTCCATAATGACACCACCTTTAAGCATTTGCGCCAGATTTTTGTTTAATTCATATTTTCCCATTTCACTTAAAAAAATTATAAGTTAAGCATTATTTATTCGTGTAAAACCAGGACGCGAAGATACAATAATTTTAGTTTTTACTTACAGCTTTAATATAAAAGGTAGTAGGACCCCTGCCTTTGCGGGATATTACTTTTTCCGAAGTAAACCTTTTCAGGTCAGTCTTTGCTTTTGTTTTGCCGCAATGGTTGAGCGACATATAAACAGAACTGGTGATGTATCCGTGTTGGTCGATGTAACAGAGAAGCCTCTTTTGGCATTCCTCGGGAGTAAATTCTTTTTTCTTTATTTCTTTTGCCCGGTAAACACGCATGGCTGTAAGCCTTTGCCGTAATTTTTTGGAAGACCGGAAGTTTACATCATGAAACCATACATTTTCCGCCCGTATTTTCTTTTTGTCCACCACCGGAGTACATTTAAGCGCAACGGTGAAGGTTCCGATCCCTTCCACTTCGACATTATTACCAAATAAAAGATTTTTAGCGATAACATCGTGCAACAACTGAATCATGCCTTTGATATCTGCCGATGAGAACGATGAAATTTCTTTGGCATCTTCAATAAGTTCTTCGGTACTTGTTGTCCTGTTTGCCACTATCCGTGCGTGGTAGGGTAGAAGTTCTCCATCTTTCTTCGGGTTCGGATTACGAACCAATTTATATTTTGCTGACATACGTAAATAAATTAAGGTTTATATATTAATAAGTAGCATTTTTATTCGTGATAAACTTGGCGTTTCCTGCTATAAAACTAATAAGTCTCCAGCCGACGGCTAATAGGTTTACATTTGCTGGCCAAAAGATGGCCGGCTGGAGGCTAATAAGGCTTTAGCTGTTGACTTAATACTTTATTCGCACTAAAGATACAGTTTATTTAATAATGGAACTTATTCGGTGTGGATAAATTATAGATTATATAAATATAATATTTTATTTTTAGGGCGGAAATAACTACTACTTCATATGGAAAACATAAAAAAATCAAGAATTCTGAGTTTAATTATTATTGCACTTGTGTATATACTGGCTTTTGTTGCCGGTTTACTCATATTCCGTTTTGTGACGGATTACAATGATATTATACGTTTGTTTATCGCCGATTTTGTTGCGACTGTGGTTGTCTGGTTTTTTGGGGTATTATTTAAAAATTCTTCGATGTACGACCCTTACTGGAGTGTGGCTCCTCTTGCTATTTTGACTCCTCTTGCATTTTACTATAATGCTTTTGATATTCCTACGCTTTTGTTACTTGCCGCTATATGGATATGGGGTGTACGTCTAACTATAAACTGGGCTTATACCTTTGATGACCTTACGATACAGGACTGGAGGTATGACAAATATAAAAATGAATCGAAACAACTTTGGCCGGTTGTAAATTTCGTAGGTATTAACCTGATGCCTACGGTGGTGGTATTTCTTGCGATGATACCGGCTTTTATGTTAATGACATTACGTGCCGAAGCGACTTTTTTTACATATCTGAGCTTCGCAGTCTGTATATCTGCTGCATTTTTGCAGCATTTTTCCGATTCTCAGGCGCATCGTTTCCGTAAAAATAGTCCGGGAAAAGTATGTAACCGGGGATTATGGAGGTATTCACGACATCCCAATTATTTAGGTGAAATATTGATGTGGTGGGGTGTTTATTTTATTCTTTTATCAGTAGCGCCTGTTCATTGGATCACCTTTATCGGCGCTCTTGTCAATACGTGCCTGTTCGTATTTATAAGTATACCTTTAATGGAACAGCGTCAACTTGTCAATAAACCGGAATATCTAGCTTATCAGCAGGCTACCAGTGTACTTATCCCTTTTCCCGGTAAGTTGGAAAAATGAGTTATTCCATTTCTCCATATTCGCTTATTCTTTGCTCGCAAATACGTTTTGTAATATCACGAAGCCGTTTTACTTGGGGTAAAAGAGCATCAATATCATCTTTTGTAACCAGGAAGTCGGGGTTATAGCGAGATTCCACATATGCATCTTTGAGAAGTAAAAATAAGCGTTTGTCTTCGATCGTATCGTATGGAAAAATGTTAATCAGTTCCTCTGAATGACGCTTCACGGAAGCAGATAATTTAGTCAAATTGTGTTGTTTGTTGTTTTTCAGTGTAAAAGTTAAACGTATACTATAGTATAGATTTTCAGTAGCTTGATTTAAATCAAAAGAAGTCATTATATATTCTTGCTTTTTATAATCAAATATTGCATGGTCTAAAAATAGTTCAGCTTTATGAAATTTTTCATCAAAATACTTCTGAGCCTCTTGTTGTATTTCTTTAAAATTGAGTTTACGCATTCTGGCCGTTTTAAATTTACCGCTATCATATAGAACAATCCCCTCTTTTTTTAACTGTGTGTAAAAATACCTGCCTTCCTCTAACTGGCGGTTTAACGTTTTTATGTCATCATTAATAAACTGTACAGGTGTTTGATAATCGGGATATTTGCAGTAAAGGTCATTTATGTTATCCAGAATATTGGAGGCCTTCTTGTCGGATATGCCGCTTGTGACCACTAATATATCATAATCTGTAATAAAAGAAACGGGTAACCCTGATTCTTCATGTTCGTTATATCCTATATATTTCCCAGTTGCATAACCTCCATATAGGATGATCATTTCGGCTTGCGGCAACCGTTTGTTTATCTCTCCAATTAAAAAGAGAAGGTCTTTCTGCGCATAATTGGGTAGGTGCAATATGGATTTTTTCATTCTATATGTTTTGTGTAAACAAAAATAGTTATTAATTATATAATTCAGTATCAATTTTTTTATTGGATACTTTAACTGTAAATACTATATTTGTAATTATAAACTCAGTACTGTGATTTTATCTGCCGGGTGCTCAGATCTGGACGGATAAGGCAACGCATACAGGCGAGAAAAAATATTGGATCACAGCCGGCTTGCTGAAAACAGTAAGCCTAAATATTGATGTTTATGAAAAATCATACAGATAAATTTGAATTACTAAATGAGGAGGCAAGTGGCGCATTGGGCTTGTCCTACGATACATTAAAAGAAAAATATGAGGCATATCCTGTTTGCTTTATGGAATATATTGAAGACGGGATACGCGAGTACGTGATTGAAGCGTCTTATGACGACTTGGCGACCTCTATTATGCTGAGTTTTGGTGTGGATAATAAGTGTGAAAAAGTAATGTTGTTTTTTGACCAACCGGAAGATGAAGATTTATTTATCGCTTATCTGAATAAAACTTCCAGATACGACTTTAAACGAAGCAAATGGATCATGAAGGATTGTTATTTGAAAATAGAGCCGCCTGTCAAAAGTGAAAATACATTCCATTATTGCAGATAAAGGATATTTATGGGATATATTAAAGCCGTATAATGGTAACGTTTCTATAGCCCCGCGTAGGTGTGGGGCTATTTTATGCGAAAATATTTTTTTCTTACATAATTTTTGCTATATTTGAGGGAGTGCCGGATGTTATTTCAATAAGTTGCCGGACATAATAATGTGCTGTGTTCCTCAGAAAGTTTCGATACTTTCTTCTTTTAAACGCCTGTGTTTTGTTTATTGTTTTTTAACACATTATTAAAGATTGAACTATGAAAAAGGAAATATTTCTCCACCTAGTAATTATTATGATTGTATTACTTACTTTCGCCGGATGTGCAAGGAAATGTTATATAGGAAAGGATTATCTTCCACAATTTTCTTCTGAAACGGAAATGATAACGGAACAAACCTTAACATATCCTGTATATGACCTGTTCGAAATGAACTCCTTATTTTTCGAGCCGGGTCATATGATCGATATTATATGGTATATGTGGATTCATCATCCCGACGATTATTCAGAAAGTATCCAGGCCCTCTTTATAGGTCCGGTATTTTAGTTCAGACAACAATTCCTGTCGCATGCGGGTGGTGTCGCCATAGTATGAAACCATTCCTATTTTGATGAAATCTACCGTTAAAGGACTTTTTGTGTTAAATAGGGCGGAAAACAATTCAAATGTACGCGCGGCAGCCATAATCATCCATACAGGCATTCGCCAGGGTTTGTGATTACCTTTATAGATTGTTATATCGTCGAGGAATTGTTGTAAGGTTTGTATGCCTTCATCCCCGATATGATAAATACCCTCTATGTTTTCTTTTTCAATAGCGGCAGCTGTAGCCGTTAGAAAATCATCAACAGAGATCAAATGGATGTGAGTGGGTTTTTTCCATATGCCTAATAACCAATGACGGGCAAACCATTGTGCGGCGTCGATCATGAGAATGCCTTTCCCATATACCATGCCTACACGCAAAGTTACAGCTTCAAATTTATATTTGGCGGCATATTGAAATAAAAGCTTTTCTTCCTGTAGACGGGTTTTGGCGTGCGTCGATACGGGATTGCCGGTTAAAATCCCTTTTGCCGGAAACTCCGGCGTACTTTCTCCTTCCACATGTGGAAAACTTATAAGTATAATACGATTTACTTTTTTTTCGACGGTTGCATCCAGTAAATTTTTGAAATATTGTGTATTGGTTACGGGTAGGAATTTTTCCGGATTCGATTTAAAAAGTACTCCTGCAAAGTGTACAATTACATCAACGTTTTCTAATGTATTGTCCAGCGTTTGTTTTTTTGAAAGGTCGATTTTATAAGATGTGACATTCTTTTTTTGCCTCAAATTTTCGGGTATATTTTTTTTGTGGATAAGTAAACGAAGGTTTATGTCTTTATTTTTCATATGCTCAGCGAGTAGTCCTCCAAGATTACCGGCTGCTCCTGTAATAACTATAGTCTGTTTTTTATGTATGTCCATAATTATTAAATGTAAATGCAAATATAAATGAAATATGCTGTAATAAAGTGTACACTTTGTTTTTTGTCTACTACGGCTTATTGCTGAAATATTTTAAATAAAAGTCTGATAAAAAAGCGATTTACAGCCAAACGAGGACAACCGATTGATAATGTGCGGGTAATGTCCTTAGTTTGGCTTTTCTTTTGGACGGCAAAAGCCACCGATAGACAAAGGTAAGACAAAGTTCAGTTACCATTTCATTACCAGCCTGTGAAAATGCAAATCGCCTATAAGTCGCTATTTGTCTGCATCTTGCGCTATCACTTATAACCTCTTATAACTCAGAGTAAACTAATTTTGTAACAGTAAACTTTGAGTAAGATGAGAAGTACTTTTAAGATTTTGTTCTATCTCAAAAAGAACAACCCCAAACCCAATGGAACAGTTCCTGTAATGGGAAGGATTACTATTGACGGAACAATTAGCCAGTTCAGTCTGAAAATGAATGTCCCTGTAAATCTCTGGGATACCAAATCCGGCAGGATGATAGGTAAAACGGCATTAGCCGTAAAAAGCAACCTAACACTTGATAAAATCCGCACGGATATAAACAGGCATTACCAAGAAGTTATGCAAGCCGATGGCTTTGCCACTGCCAATAAGGTTAAGAACGCCTATTTAGGTTTAGGAGTAAAGCAGGATACTTTCTTAACCCTATTTGCCAAGCACAATCAGGAGTTTTCCCGAAAGATAGGGTACAACAGGGCACAGGCTACTTATAATAAATATAACCTTTTGTATAAGCATATGGAAAACTATATCCGGCAGGAATACAAGCGGGATGATATTTTCCTGAAAGAATTGAACCTTGCTTTTATCAATGGCTTTGAGCATTATTTAAGAACCGAAAGGGAATGCTCTACCAATACAATATGGATGTATATGATAGGCGTAAAACATATCGTTGCCATAGCAAGGAACTCCGGTCAGTTAGCAATTAACCCATTTGCAGGCTACCTGATAAGCCCTGAACCTAAGGATAGAGGATTCCTGAACAAAGAGGAACTTAACTTGCTCGTAAATGCCAAGATGAAGAACGCCCAATATGAACTGGTAAGGGATTTATTTGTGTTTTCCTGCTTTTGCGGACTCAGCTATTCGGATGTTAAGAACTTAACAAAGGACAATCTTAAAACATCTTTTGATGGTCATTTATGGATAATTAACCGCAGGCAAAAGACTAATACCGATTCGAGTATCCGGCTGTTAGAAGTACCCAAGCGGATAATAGAGAAATACAAAGGTTATACAAGGGATAACAGAGTTTTTCCTATCCCGAGCAATAGTAGCTGTAATACTATTCAGAAAAAGATAGCCAAGCAATGCGGGATTAAGACCCGTTTAACCTATCATGTTGCCCGTCATACTTTCGGAACTTTATTGACTATCTCACAGGGAGTTCCGATTGAAACTGTCAGCCGAATGATGGGACATACCAATATTAAAACCACCCAAATTTACGCTAAGATAACGAAAGAGAAAATCAGTCAGGATATGGAAGTTCTTTCGCATAAATTAGAGAGCCTTGAAAAGCAGGTTATTGAAAGGATATGATGTAAAACAGACCGATATTGAGTAGTTAGAGGAACATCTTATTTAAATAATAAATCATTCGGAAGTTTTACATATATTGTTTGAAACAAGTACCTTTGCATAAATATGAAACAAACGAAACGAGAAGTTATTCCTATTCATCAAATGGACACTCAAACTCCGCTTGGTATAGAATTTAGCCATCTGAATATGACAGATAAAGAGGCTGAAGATATGCTGAAGTCTAATAAGAATATTGTTCATCGGGATGATTATTATATGTTTTTATTTCTCGAAAGTGTAGATACCATATTTACAATAGATTTTGAAGAAGTAAAATTACAAGAACAATCTTTCTTTTATGTTCGTCCTGGTCAAGTTCATTTTGCATCTTCATTCCGAGAAATAAAAGGCTGGGTTTTAGCTATTGATTCCATATTGGTTGAAAGTCATTACAAAAATGTATTTGAAAAACAGTTTCTTACACAAAAAGCCATTCCTTTAGACATATTTACATTGACGAGGATAGATGAAACTGCTCGTTTGTTGAATGATACCATGCAAGCCGAATCAACAGCGTTCAGCGATAGAATCATCTTAAACTTGGCAAACGTGTTTATAGGAATTATTGCAGAGCAATATGCCGATAAGCAGGGGTACTTGTTAGATAATAAATTCCGTTCGGCACTGATAGCACATCAGTTCAAGGAATTGTTGGCTATAAATTTCAAAACAATAAAAAGTCCAACCCAATACGCCCAAAAACTCAACTACTCGCTCTCGCACTTAAATGAATCGGTAAAAAAAACAACAGGTTTCCCTTTAAGTTATTGGATACATCAGCAGATAATTTTGGAAGCGAAACGTTTGCTTTACCATACAGACATGGATGTGAAAGAAATTGCTTTTTCACTGGGTTATGAAGACCATGCCTATTTTTCTCGTCTATTCTCCAAAATAGCAGGAATATCTCCCAATGCATTCCGGCGCAAATTCCACGAATAGTCCAATCCTATCCCAGTATTGTCTATTTACCATCGGATAAAGTGTCTGTAATTTTGCAGGTATAATAATGTATGTATTATATCATGTGAAATCATTAACAATAATCTGTAAAAATGAAACTATTTTTAATCTTAGCAAGCCTTGTCTTGCTCATTGTTTTTGTTTTTTACCAAAGAAGTAAACTTGCTAAAAACAAGGTCGTAAGGGTTATTTCCGACAATTGTGCAGGATGTCAATTGTGTGTGAAAAAGTGCGGAGCAAAAGCGTTGGGTATGGAAGAGCGGGAAAACGGGAAACGAATAGTAGTTAACCCTGATAAATGCACAGCTTGTAAAAATTGCATTGCAGTATGCAGATTCAATGCTTTAGAATTAGTAAATCGGAAACAAGAGGAATATCAACAATCTTTTTTACATAACAAATAATGAACAGTATTGAATGCGCTATATGCGTCCACAAGAATCGAAATATTTGTAATGATATATCAGAACTGTTAAACAGGCTCAATATTCCCGCACAAGAACAATCTGTAATATGGAATATGGCACTTAAAACCGTAGGATGTAAAAGACTCAAGAATTTATTATTTGTTTTAACGACAAGGCAAAATAAAGAGATTTTGTTAGCAGATAATTCTAATTAAGTTTCAACGAGCAATATACATTCAAAATACGAAGATATTTGTTATACCAAATTGATAAGAACCATTCAGCATAAAACAGGGCTTCGGTCTGATTATTAATATTTACATAAAATTTTATGCCTATGAATGAATTATTAAAAGGGAGGTTTTTCAGTCTACTGTCTGAATCCTCGCAAGAAGTAACAAACGAAGAAATGCAGAATGCCTATGGGTGCTTTATGAAAGGAGTAGAAACCGTCAGCCAGTCCGCAAAAGGCTACTCTGAAATTTATCGGATGCTGAATATTACCCGTATTGAGTTGGTAGGTATAGAGTCGCTTCATCGGTACGAGCAGGGGGGAAAATGCCCCGAAATTTACTTATTACCAAAAAGCTTTAGCCCTTGTCAATTCTGAATTAGAACTACTTAATCTCAAAATTCGGTATCCCGAACAATTTTGCCAATCCGACCAACCAACATTTGAATCCGAATTGTATATAATCCCTAAGTCGAAAGACTTGGGGATTGTTGGTTTAGCGGAAATAGTTGTTGCCCTATTCTTTTCAAAAAAGGTATTTCAACGCAACGGAAAACCCGCACACCTGATTCAAATTGCACAAGTCTTTGAAAAGATGTTTAATTGCAGTTTCGGGAGCATCTACGACCAACAGGGAGAAGTATTTAGTCGTAAACCGTTTAATCGTACTAAAGCTCTAGATTTTCTGCGCAATCTCATTATTCGAAAGGATAAAGAGGGAAAGAAAAAACAAGATGAAAAATAACCATTTTGTAAACAGCTTATATTTAGCTGTTTATGAAAAACATTTGGGGGAGTAGTTACCTACTCCTCTGTTTTTACTTCTTCATTCTTCCGTCCTTTGCCTCATCAATCGATTGAGATAACGAATTAATAATCTCTAAATGAAGTAAAGTCATGTATATCAACACTGAAGATTTTGAAAAATGGATGCAGAAGCTATCCAAAAAACTAAGTGAAATCGGTCAGGATTTGAAATCCCTGATTAACACTGATAAAGTATTCGACAAAGACGAGAAATTACTTGATAACCAAGATTTAGCTTTTCTCCTTAAAGTGTCGAAACGCACCCTGCAACGTTATCGGTCAGACGGAAAACTACCCTATTTTATGATAGGTCATAAAACTTACTATCGAGTGAACGATGTCCGGGAATTTGTCCATAAATATATGGATTATTGGGCATCCCAAGAGTTTGACAAGAAACACCCGAAAGAAGAAAACAAGGACGAAAAAGAGGAATGATTCTGCTTTTTAGTTTTAAGCAGAATAGCGCAAGCGGATGAATGCTTGTTTTAGTTTACGCCTTCAAATGTAGCTCCGCATTTCACAAAAACAACATCGCCTATCGGCTCTGTTCGTTTTGCGAAATTGAGCAAGAGGGAACTGGACTTCGTCCTGTTCTTCCTCTTGCCCTGCGGGACAAAGCCTTCGGCTTTAGTGCTTTATCCTAAAGCACAGTTATAACACTTGCTATAACTCGAATTGATATGCAATTCTATTTCAGCAAGTTAAATATATAAATAGCTATAAAATAGTTATAACTATGGCTAAACAGAATAGAAATATCATATTTACGACAATAGCGATAGAAGCGGAAACGGACAAGTTGATAGAAAAACTCTGTAAACGTTATTCGTTGAAAAAAGGGGAAATTGTGAAACTGGCTTTCTTGTATCTGGAGAAAGCGCATATCAATCCCGCTGATGCTCCCGAATCGGTAAAAACGGAACTTGCCAAAATCAACAAACGGCAGGACGATATTATCCGCTTCATTCGGAAGTACGAGGAAGACCAGCTTAACCCGATGATACGCACAAGCCATTCAATAGCCGTCAAATTTGATGCTTCCATGAAAGAACAGAAAGGGTTAATAGCATCAGAAATAGATACCACAAGGGAATTGCAGGATAATGTTCTGAAAAAAATAAGCGAAACATTCAACCAACACGCAACTGTAATTAATAACCAAGCCAAACAGATTAACGAACTTGCCCAATCCATAAACGTATCATCAAAGAAGCAGGAGCGGAATAATAATAAACTTTTGAAACTGATTTCCCTTTATTCGGAACTGGCAACATGCGGAGTAATGGACGGCAAGCGAAAAGAGAACCTAAGAACCGATATTAATGACCTGATAAACGAAAAGTAATTCATGAATATAGATTTCCCGCCACCGTCCAAAGGCACATATAACAATGCAGGCAGTAGCCGGAGGCTCGCCGATTATTGCGAGCATGAGGATTTAGAGCGTATGGAGCAGGGAATCTATACCGAAGGGTTTTTCAACCTGACAGAAGATAATATCTACAAATCGCAGGTCATTAAAGATATAGATAGTAATATCGGTCAGTTATTAAAAACAGATGCTAAGTTTTACGCTATTCATGTAAGCCCATCGGAAAAAGAACTTAAAGCAATGGGCAATACGGAACAGGAACAAGCCGAAGCCATGAAACAGTATATCCGGGAAGTCGTTATTCCTGAATATGCCAAGAATTTCAACAAAGGACTATCGGCAGAAGATATAAAATTTTACGGAAAGATACATTTCAGTCGAGACAGGTCAAATAATGAACTGAATATGCACTGCCATTTGATTGTTAGTCGGAAAGACCAATCTAACAAAAAGAAGCTATCTCCGCTAAACAACCACAAGAACACCACAAAAGGAACGGTTAAGGGCGGTTTCGACAGGAAGAACCTGTTCCGGCAAACAGAGCAGGGATTTGACAAGCTGTTCGGCTACCAAAGGGAATTAACCGAATCTTTTGAGTATTACAACACCATGAAGAACGGAACGATAACCGAACAACTCAATATGCAGGAACGGCAAATTAAACAGGAAACCGCCCGAATACAACCTACTCCGCAAAATACACTTCACGATGAAAGAAAAAAGAAACAGGCGGTAAGTCCTCCCACGAAAGAGAAAAAAACCAAACGAGGAATCAGAAGATAAATTATTAAAAAATAACATTATGAATGAATACGAAGAAATACGCAAAGCGATAGACATATACCTAATGAAGCAGTTCGGATACCGCCGTTCTCTTGTATATCTTACTCCCGATAATATCGTAACCACTCGCAGGAACAGCCGAATAGACCTATATTTGCGTATCCGAAAGATAGAAAGCCTGTTTCCGCCCGATTGCCTGATTATAGCCCGAATCAGCTTCCGAAAAGAACGGATAGGCTATGCTCACTTTGTCAGGTTCTTAGCTGAAATAGCCTTAAAATATGGATTTAAGCATATCGGAATAGAATCTACCAACGAGAAAAGCAAGGCATTTGCAGAAAAGTTAGGCTTCTATTCGATAGACAGTTATAATTATGCGGTATCGGTAGAGAAACTTATATCTTATTTTTCAATGGACTAAAATAATTCTTTATTCATTTGAGATACAAAAATACACACAGGCAATAGAACGGAAACACCAAGCCGTAAACGGTTTTTAGAAATTTCTTCCTTTTTGCTTCACAAAAAGAGTAAATTTCTAAAAAGTGTTGCCTTATCTATTCCCTGAATGAAAGAAAGGTATATCAAATAAAAAAAGGAAAAAAATATGTGTTGGTTTGTGAGAAATAATTCGTAGATTTGTCGTGAGTTATTTGAGGAAATACAGCGCAAAACGCAGAAATAAGCACGGTTGCCAAATCGTTACCTCTACCGCTGAAAAATTCCGCTTACAGCCTTTTATTCAAAAGGTTATCTCCCTAAGATAATTTTATAAAATAAAGTTGGAGATAAGTTTCAGTTTGAAATTTATTGGTCTTGATTCATAAAACGTTGAAATTTATAAAAAGCTTATAAATTATAAGAATTGTGGAAATTTGATAATATATGGATCGAAATTTATTTCTTTTTAATGCGAATAAGTGTGAGTGTGTATTATTATTGTAGAATTAGTCTGAAATAAATAAAAGATATTACAGGATAAACTGTAACTTTGCAATGGAACGAAAATATAGCTAAGTCCATGCGCAAAAGAGATGTATATCTGTTATTTCTGTTGTATGTACTGACGGGATGTTCTACTTCACGACAATCTGTAAGTGATCGTGAGAGGGCACCTAAACGAGAATTTAGAGGCACCTGGATCCAGACTGTTTTCCAAGGAGAATATAAGGATATGACCCCTAATCAGATGAGAGAAGATTTTATTCGTAAACTTGATTATCTTCAGGAATGCGGAATCAATGCCGTAATCTTTCAAGTTCGTCCGGAGGCCGATGCTTTTTATAAATCCGAACTGGAGCCATGGAGCCGATTTTATACCGGAGTGCAAGGTGTTGCACCGGAAGGAGATTTTGATTTAATGGAATTCCTTATTGAAGAATGCCATCAGCGAAATATGGAGTTTCATGCATGGTTAAACCCTTATCGTGCAGGGTACGTCGGAAGCACTGAGTTTGCTGAATCACATATTATCCGAAAATATCCCGGTCGGTTCGTTAAATATAATGGTCAGATACTTTTTGATCCTGGCCAGCCACAAAACCGTCGCTTCATTTGTCAGGTTGTAAAAGATATTGTAAGTCGTTATGATGTAGACGCTATCCATATGGATGATTATTTTTATCCGTATCCGGTTGCCGGTGAACCGTTTCCTGATAACAAAAGTTTTGAAAGATACGGCAAGGGTAACGGATATACGGAGAAAACAAGGGACGATTGGCGTAGGGAGAATGTCAATTTGTTGATAAGTGAACTAAATGTTACCATAAAGGAGACCAAACCGTGGGTACGGTTTGGTATAAGTCCTTTTGGTATTTACAGGAACAAGAAAAATACGGCTGATGGTTCGGGTAGTGATACGAATGGTCTCCAAAATTACGATGACTTATATGCTGATGTGCTTTATTGGCTTGATCAGCGGTGGATTGATTATAATATTCCTCAGCTTTATTGGGAAATGGGGCATAAGGCAGCTGATTATACCACGTTGGTGCAATGGTGGAATAATCATACCAAAGGAGTACATTTGTATATAGGCCAGGATGTTGACCGGACAATGAAAAGAGAACAGCTTGGGGATAAAATAAAATATGAGCGCAAATTGCCGCATATAAATGGGAACTGTTTTTGGCCTGCAAATGAAATTTTATGGAATAATAAAGGTATTGCAGATAGCCTGAAACAAAATTATCACCGTTATCCTGCTCTTTTGCCTGCATATACCACTATGTATGATCGTAAACCGGAAGCGGTTGATGATCTGATGTTTGAAAAGCGGAAAGACGGATTGTATATTAAATGGAAAACGGCACAAAATAATGAGTATGTATCATCTGCTTCTTATTTTGTAGTATATTGTTTTCATAAGAAAGAGAAAATGGATATGGATAACCCTGCTAATATTTTAAAAATTACGAAAAAACCTTCCTGCTTAATACCTTACTCTGAATTCGGTAACGAAAAACATACCCTTCGTTTTGTTGTCACTGCTGTTGATCGTTATCATAATGAAAGTAAAGGAAAAAGAATAAAAGTAAAATTATAAAGGTATGTTCGAAGAAAGGTGCAATAAATATACGGATTGTGCTTCCTGCGAGCAGTTCAGGAAAGATGTCTTTAAATTTCGTAGTTTTCCACGAGGAATGTTTATTCCCCGTGAGAGATGTTCCCAGAATATTATGTATTTTATATTGAAAGGTGAAGTTTGGGTAAATAGCGATGAACATCCGGATACTATTTTACGTGAAGGTGATTTTATATTACAGCCTGTAGGTTCCAATATTGAATTTAGAGTACATACTCCTCTTGAATCTGTTTTATATTTATTCGACCGGTTGCAAAATGTTTGTGATACGCGTTTCCAAAGTGGTTTGAGTTATGTCGAGGGAAAGGCACCTTCATCTTCTGTTATGAATGCATGCACACCTTTGCGTGCTTTTCTTGAAAGTATGAAAATGTTTCTTATCGATGATATGCTTTGTTCGGGATTTATGCAATCCAAACAGACGGAATTATTTTATTTACTTAATTGTTATTATACATTAAAGGAATTGTCCGGTTTTTATTCTCCTATTTACAGCCACAGCCGGAGTTTTCGTTATTTTGTGATGAATAATTACCACCGGGCAAAAGATGTAGAGAGTTTTGCCCAGCTGGGTGGGTTTACTGTTCCTACTTTTAGAAGAATATTTAAAGAAACTTTTGACGAACCTGCCTATCAATGGATGCTTAAACAAAAGCGTCAGGACATTTACAACGATATTATTTCAACCAGAATGACAATTACAGAAATAAGCATAAAATACGGTTTTGAGTCTTTGGCGAATTTTTCTCATTTCTGCCGCTCTAATTTTGGGAAATCTCCCCGTGCTTTACGTTCTGAATAAAGAACAATACTTTATCTTCGGGTAGTGTTTTCCCGGAATTGCTGCTGACCTGCTCTTTGTTGCCGGTTTGGATATTCCCCTTGTTGAAATATTAACGGTTGTTGTTGCTGAGGTTGCTGGCTGGGGATAATGATTTCTTCCCATTCATCTTCCTGGGATTTTTGTTGTACCCGTGGTTTCGGTGTCGCTTCAGTAGGTCTGACACTGTTTTTTTTGTTTGGGCTACTAACAATAAGTGATTTCTCTAAAACATCGGTAAATGTTTGTGTTACATTATTATTGTAATCAAGGATTTCCCCGATTAAAATAAGCTGGCTCCGGTTCATCCACGGTTTATATGCAATTGCTTTTTTATAAGGTAAGAATTGTATCAAGTCCTCATCATTTTTTAAAACGGCATATGCGTCACCCATTGCTTCTTTTAACCCATAAAGATTGACGGCCCGCTCATACATCTTGCGTTTGTTGGTTCCGTTTATGATTACCGGAGGTAAATGGACAATGTTGTTCCCTTTCTGTAATGCAAGCGTTAGGGATAAGCTCTCTCTTTTTCCAATGTATATATGATTAATCCTGATATCCAGATCTAAGTCTAATGCTTGTCCTTTCAGGTCAGCCTTATTCAGTTTTACGGTTACAGTTCCTGCTTCTTGGGCATTTAGTGCCGGGATAAGTCCCAGTAACAGAACTATCATTATAAAATATATTTTTTTCATAGTTGCATCATTTGATAATATAAATTACACTAATACCTAGTTTAGTCGGGCCGAAATAGCTCTTTTTAAAACGCCCTTCTAGAGTCTCTGTTCTTATAACAGTTTTATCATATTCAAAGTTGAGGTATCCGATACCTGCCGAAAATTCAATATTAAAGCGTGGAGTAATATAAAGCGAATATCCGTAGGTAACACCCCCTCCGTATGCTGTACCTTTATAATGATTCCTTCGTTCGAAGTCGATAAAAGGAAGTTCCATGCGCGAAACGTCATAATCGAGATACATGGCGTGAATGCCGAAAAAATGTCCGTTGAAACTTTCATAGAGCCAGTAACGGCCTTCGGGCTGGATTAGCCAGTGTTTCCATGATTTATCTCCCATATTCCAACCGTTGTAATTACCGGATAAATCGATTGAAATTTTTTTGTTGATTGCATATTCAGCACCCACATTAAGTGTTGCTGTTGCATCGTAAACTATATTACTTTTTACAGCTATTTGTTGTGCACATATGGTGGAAACGGTACAAATATAGAATAAAAAACCTAACCATATTTTGTTCATAGGTGTAATCTTTATCAACGTTAATTAATCGCACAAATATAAATAAAAACTTCATTTAAAGTGTGAAAGTAACAAAAAACATGTCTGATTTACATGTCTTTTCGTGGAATTATATAAAAAGGAGTATCTTTGTGTTCAAATTAAAAAAGGAATTATGAAAATCAGATATTTTTTATTTTTGTTGCTTTTTCTTATTTTATTCGGTAGTTGTAATCAAGATGATCCGAAACCCGAAACCGGCCCTACCCGGACGGTACTTGTATACATGGTGGCAAGTAACTTGGGAGATTATTTAAATGCGAATGTTGAAGATATGATTGAAGTAGCAAATTCCCAAAACTTGAACGGCGGAAATTTAGTGGTTTATTATTCCAAAAATAAGAACGAAGCTGAGCTTTTTGAAATAAAAGAAACGGGTGATGGCGTTGCAACTCGGTATCATATCCGCGATTATATAAATGAAAGTGCTCTGTCTCCGGATGTGATGAGAGGGGTTATTAATGAAGTGGTATCCCGTTATCCTGCGGATAGTTACGGTATGATATTGTCGAGTCATGGTTCAGCCTGGATGCCATTCGGCTATCATAATATGCTTCGTTCATTCGGAGATGAAGACAGAACGAGGGCTATGGAGATATATGAACTGGCTGAAGCGCTTCCTGATAATTTATTTGAGTTTTTACTTTTTGATGCCTGTAGTATGGGTTCCATTGAATGTGTTTATGAATTAAGAAATAAGGCTGATTATATTGTATCATCGGCATCTGAGACAATGGCAAAAGGGTTTCCCTATAAAGAAATACTTCCGTTACTTTTTAAAGAAAGAGCAAATCTGAAAGGTGTAGCAGAAAGTTTTTATCATTTTTACCAAAATTATACTTATCCGTTCGGAAACATATCTGTGGTTAAAACCGATGAGTTGGCTGAATTAGCCGGTATTGTGAGTGAAATTCTCAAAACAGCCGGTGAAGAGGAAATGTTTTCCCTCCCTCTAAATGAAATTCAGACCTTAACGTATCTTTCGGGTGCTCCGACAAGATTATACGATTTTGGAGATGTTCTTGAGCATTTAGCAACTGCCGACCAGTTTAGCCGGTTTAAAATAAGCCTTGATAAAGTGGTAAGCTGTGCCTATTTTACTGACCGTATTTATTGTCAGGGAGTAGGTGGAAATAGCGGAATACCTGTGACTAAATTTTCGGGACTGTCTGTATATCCTTTACAGCGAAATCTTACGGAAATGAATAATTGGTATGCTCAATTGGATTGGTATAATGCTGTCTATAAAAATTAAGGAATATTATTTATTATACGTATGAGCTATCATTGGAATTCCAGAACTTCCCTGTTGTTAGGAAACGAACGGCTCGACTATTTATCTGATTGTCATGTGTTGGTTGTCGGATTGGGTGGTGTAGGCGCATACGCTGCGGAACTTATCTGCAGGGCCGGAATTGGAAAGATGACAATTGTAGATGCGGATGTCGTTAATGAAAGTAATATAAACCGTCAGCTGCCTTCTTTGCATTCTACGTTAGGAAAGAACAAAGCAGAAGTGGTAGGAAACCGTTTGTTGGATATTAATCCTGAACTGCAATTGTCGGTGCTGAATGAGTTTTTGCAGGATGAACGTACGGAGGAGTTAATATTGTCGACTCCTTTTCATTTTATAGTAGATGCTATTGATACATTAAGCCCGAAGATTTTTCTGATTTATCATGCCATGTATAATAAAATACCAATTATATCATCGATGGGAGCAGGTGCAAAAGTAGACCCTTCGAAAGTAAAAATTGCGGATATATCCGAAACCATTAATTGCGGATTGGCAAGATCTGTAAGGAAAAGATTAAGGCATAAAAATGTGAGGCGGGGAGTACCGGTTGTTTTTTCAACTGAATTACCTAACTCCGGCGCTATTATAGATGTTGATACAGAAGCTTATAAACGTACAACTGCCGGAACGGTCTCTTATATGCCGGCCATTTTTGGGTGTTATCTGGCATCTTATGTAATACGTAATCTTTAAGTTAATGATAAAAACAAGGGGGATAATTAAAAGCTTTGGCCCATTACAGGTATTGAAAGGCATAACCCTCACTATTGAAGAAGGTGAGATTGTAGCAATTGTAGGACCGAGTGGAGCCGGTAAAACAACTTTGCTCCAGATTATAGGAACGTTGGATTCGCCAGATGACGGAAGTTTGATAATAAACGGTACAAGAACGGGGAAATTAAAAGACAAAGAACTGGCTGCATTCCGCAATCATAATATTGGTTTTGTTTTTCAGTTTCATCAACTCTTACCAGAATTCACCGCATTGGAAAATGTAATGATTCCAGCATTAATCGCAGGGAACAGGCCGCATGCTGCAGAAAAAAAAGCTAAAGATATTCTGGATTTTCTTAAACTTTCTGATCGTACAACGCATAAGCCAGCTGAATTATCAGGTGGAGAAAAACAGCGGGTAGCAGTTGCCAGAGCTCTGATAAATAATCCGGCTGTTATTTTAGCTGATGAACCTTCGGGTAGTTTGGATACTAAAAATAAGGAAGAGCTTCATTCACTTTTTTTTGAACTCCGTGATAAAATGAATCAAACCTTTGTTATTGTTACGCATGATGAACAGCTTACACATCATACAGACAGGATCATTCATATCAAAGACGGAATGGTAATGGAATGAAATAAATAATCTCAATTATGACACATGAAAGTCGCGCAACATTTGGCAGTAAACTTGGTGTAGTTCTGGCAACAGTCGGTTCTGCTGTAGGATTAGGGAATATATGGCGTTTCCCTTATATGGTCGGTGAAAACGGAGGTGCTGCCTTTCTTCTTATATATGTTTTGTGTATATTGTTTCTGGGCCTTCCTGTCATGATTACGGAATTTTTTATAGGAAGGCATTCTCATCGTAATGCAGCCGGAGCCTTTAAGGAAATTGCCCCGGATTCGAAATGGTCAGTAATAGGATACAATGGTGTACTGGCGGCCTTTATGATCCTTGGATTTTATTCAGTTGTGGCTGGTTGGACATTAGAGTATATATTACAGGCTGTTACGGGTTCGTTGAGTAATAAATCTGCAGCAGAGTTTGCTAACGATTTTTCCGTGTTTTCAACGGGTATTATAAAGCCGATTCTGTGGACTTTTATTTTTATAGCATTAACGCATATTATTATTGTTTCAGGAGTTAAAAAGGGTATCGAACGTGCTTCAAAAGTTATGATGCCCATGCTTTTTATAATTTTGGTCATACTATGTGTCCGCTCGCTTACATTGGATAATGCGGAAAAAGGGATTTCTTTTTTGTTTAATCCGGATTTTAGTAAAATTACATCCTCTGTAATTCTCAGCGCAATGGGGCAGGCTTTCTTTTCCCTCAGTATTGGAATGGGCTGTCTGATAACATATTCTTCTTACTTTTCTAAAGCTACTAATCTCCAACGGACAGCATTGGAAGTTACTATTTTAGATACGTTGGTAGCTTTATTAGCAGGGGTGATGATATTTCCTGCGGTTTTTAGTTTTAATATTCAACCAACAGCTGGGCCTGAGCTTGTATTTATCACACTGCCTAATGTTTTTGGACAGATGTCTCTGGGGTCTTTATGGTCGTTTATCTTTTTTGTGTTGCTGGCATTGGCTGCTCTTACTTCAACTATTTCACTTCATGAAGTGGCTACCGCTTACGTTCTGGAAGAACATAAAATGTCAAGGAGAAAAGCTGCTTTACTTGTATCAGGAGGAATACTTGTGTTGGGTATTATAAGTTCGCTATCATTGGGTATCTGGAAGCAATATACTATTTTCGGGCTTACTTTTTTTGACTTCCTTGATTATGTAACGGCAAAGATTATGTTGCCGTTCGGCGGAATGTTGATTTGCTTTTTTGTTGGCAGACGTGTTGATAAGAAGATATTAAAAGCGGAATTAACTAATGAAGGAAGCATTACATTTCACTTTTTTAATACATATGCTTTCTTTATGAGATATGTAGCTCCGATAGCTATAGGACTTATCTTTTTAAATGAATTGGGGATAATAAAATGGATTAATGGAATAATCTTACAGTAAAAGATGATTTGCCGTATTTTTAGCGTTTAACAATAACTATTATAAACCTTAACTTATGAATTGGCGTAATTTATTGTATTTTTCAAAAGGTGAAAGGAGGGCCTTGACTTTATTGCTTTTCCTTATTTCAATTGCTGTTATTTTACTTTTAATAGATAATGAAGAGGCGGTTGATTCTTCAATTCAGCCTCATTATATTGTGTCCCCTGGAAATTCTCCTACTCCTATAGTTCAGATTGATACGGTTAGAAATCTAGCTGAAAAGACAGATGTTTCACTACGTAAAATGTATTCGAAAAATAGAAAGGGAAATTCAAGCAGTATGAACCGCCTTTATGGATCTTATACTTCAGCAAAGAAATTCCCTGCAGGCACAGTTATAGAGCTTAATACGGCAGATACGGCAATATTAAAGCAGATTCCCGGAATAGGAAGTACGTTTGCCCTCCGTATTGTAAAATACCGCAGCTTACTTGGAGGGTTTTATTCAGTTGAACAACTTAAAGAAATATATGGTATGGATGATGAACGGTATAATAAGTTAAAGGTTTGGTTTGACGTTGATACCGCTTTCATTGCAAAGTTACCAGTAAATTACTTACCTTCTGATTCTTTGGTTAAGCATCCCTATGTGAATTATAAACAAGCTAAAATCATTTATCAGTTAAAAAGGCAAAAGGGTGAGCTCACCGGATGGGAAAATCTGAATTTATTAGATGAATTCACCGTTTGTGATAAAGAAAGGTTATATCCATATTTTCTTTTTTGATTTTTTTCATAAATCCGTTTTTTTAATTTCATAATAAATTAGCCTTTCTAAGGCTTTTTATGGATAAAATCGTAGTGGTAATGAAATGATAGCTCTAAATATTATAAAATATGTTAATATAGTTTTTTCGTTCAATTTACTCAGAAAATTTAAAACATTTTTACAGTTTTCGTTGTTTTGTTTATATATAAATGTCGATATTGTGATTTGGTGAACTATAATTTGTTAGTAGATATTAGTGTTGTGAAAAACGGACAGATAATAAACAAGATTATAAATGCTATGATTTTTAATTTTAATGAAAAACGGCTATGAAACGTATCACAAATTTTTACTCCCCCAAGTTGTCTCAACAGCAGGCTCTTCAATTTTTTAGGAAGGTTTACGAAAAGATGCTTGAGTTTGAAGATGAAAGATTTCAAGTATTGTTGCAATGTTTCCAGTCTGCTTATATGGATTTTGATATTGCCCTAAAATCAATATCAAGTAACCTGATTACAAAAAACATAGGTGTTGAAAATGAAAAAAGGCACAAAGCATTGATTACTTTAAAACAACAAGCTGTGGAGTTGCTGGATAGTTCCAATTCATTAAATCGGTCTATAGGAAATAAATTAAATAAAATCTTATTATCATATGATGTTTCCGAATATATGAATGATAAAGAGAAAACATCTTTATTCTCCAATTTGCTTAAAGAAATTGAAGAGGAAATCAATCTGCAGGAACTTTATGAATTGGATATATACAATGAGATATCCGAGATAAAGCGGGCAAACTGGGCTTATGATCAATTTGTTAAGGCTCGTGAAATAGAAGTAAGAGGAGCGTGTCTTACTTATGAAACTTTACGTACCCGTAAAGCTTTGGAAAATTCGTATAATAAAGCCGTTGAATTTATTAATGCGATGGTTATTTATTTTGGAGATATGGAATATTCAGATAGAATTAATCAGATTAATCAGATTATAGATGAAGCAGATATTAAATTTGCTTCATTTGTAGAAAGAAGTATACCCGCTTAAGTGGATTGTCATTTATAAATCATAAGTGATAGATTCTCAGTTGCAAAAACTTCATTGGCAACCTCGAGAATCCCGGTAGCTGTTACCTTATCTATTTTTTTAAATAATTCTTCCATCGTATCATAGCGGTCGTAATGTAAAAAGCTTTTTCCTAAACTTAGGAAAAGGCTTTCTTTATTGTCATGGGCAATGCCCATTTGCCCCATTAACTGTTTTTTCGCTTTAGTTAAATGTAAATCCGAAAGTTTATTGTAGCGTATCTTTTTAATTTCTTTATGTACAAGTTCTATTGCTTTCTCGGTATTTTTGGGGTCAGTCCCAAAATAGATAGCGATCAATCCGGTATCTGTATAAGATGTAATACTCGATTCTACATTATAGACAAGGCCATGTTTTTCACGTAATAATAAATTCAGTCTGCTATTCATCCCAGGACCTCCAAACAAATTATTTAAAACAAAGAGTGGGATGCGTTTTTCATTGTATAAGCTATATGATCGGCTGCCGATTAAAACGTGACTTTGATGGGTGTGTTTTGGGATGCGTTTGTCAAAAGAAGGGATATGTTTCGGCGCCTGACGTTTATTAACAGGCATGGGAATGTTAATATCTCCGATTGCCTTTTCAACCATACGTATAATTTTTTTTATTTCCATCCGCCCTGTGGAGAAAAATACCATATTGGAAGGTGTATAAAAGTGTTTGATAAATGAAAGGCCGGATACCGGAGTGAAATTTAGCAGCGATATTTCATTTCCTAATATATTGTGTCCTAATTCATGCCCGTTAAATAGTGAATTTTCGAATTCATCGAAAATGAGTTCAGCAGGTGAGTCTTTATATGAGTTTATTTCATCGATAATAACATCAACTTCTTTTTCAATTTCCTGTTCGGGAAATATAGAATTAAAGATCAGGTCAGCTAATAATTCAAATGCGCGGATGAAATGTTCTTCCATAAAAATTGAATACACAAAAGTGTCTTCTTTTGTAGTATAAGCATTTAATTCTCCTCCAACATTTTCCATCCGGTTTAATATATGTATGGCTTTTCTTTTAACAGTTCCTTTGAAAAGCATATGTTCAACAAAATGAGCCAGTCCGAATTCATCGTCTTTTTCGTCTCTGGCTCCGACATTAATAGCGAACCCACAGTAAGAAACAGGTGAATTTACCGGATAATGAATAATACGTAAACCGTTAGGTAATATGTATGATTGATATGGTGACATTATATTTTATATTAAATGAGAACGGTAAAATTACAATTAAATGTCTTATCAATTTGTATCGGTTATTCATTTCTGTTATATTATAACATCTGTTTTGGGATAGGAAAATACTTATCCCACCTAATATTTTAGCTTTTAGCAATACGATGAAAGAATTTTCCGGTCAGTTATAAAATAATATATTGGAGCAGGGAATAATCATTAAATTAAATACTTTTGTAATTTCCTTTTTTATTTAAAACATAATAAACTGAAATTATATGACAATTGAAGATATACAGTACTTACTTAAACAGGAGGCGGAGGCTGTATTGAATATTCCGGTCACACTCGATTATGATCGGGCAGTTGATTTGATTATCGAATATGCACATACGCAAAAGGGTAAACTTATAACAAGCGGAATGGGAAAAGCCGGACAAATTGCAATGAATATTGCTACCACATTTAGCTCGACGGGTACTCCAGCTTTTTTCCTTCATCCAAGTGAGGCACAACATGGAGATTTAGGTATAATACGCGACAATGATATAATGCTTTTAATATCTAATTCCGGAAAAACACGGGAATTAGTGGAATTAATCGATTTGTCACGTGGTTTAGTTCCTGATATGAAGTTTATCGTTATTACCAGTAATCCAGAAAGCGAACTTGCAGCAAAAGCTACTGTTTGTTTGCTGACAGGAGCTCCGAAAGAGGTATGTGTATTAGGCTTGACTCCTACAACTTCGACTACTGTTATGACTGTAATCGGAGATATTTTAGTTGTAAACACGATGAAAAGGATACAATTTACAAATAAGGACTATGCAAAACGGCATCATGGCGGATATTTAGGTTCTAAAAGCAGGGAGCAAAGTAAATGTGAAAATAGGATTATATGAGAAAAGTAATAG
This sequence comes from Bacteroidales bacterium UBA4116, assembly GCA_002381645.1. Classification (GTDB taxonomy): domain Bacteria; phylum Bacteroidota; class Bacteroidia; order Bacteroidales; family Tannerellaceae; genus DFXE01. Next base: position 185,630 of record DFXE01000007.1, on the reverse strand, counting down.
GAGTAGGTGAAACCATTCTTGATATAATATTTAAAAACAACCAGCCACATATTGCTCTTCCTGGTGGATCAGTATTTAATGGATTTATTACTTTGAGCCGGTTAGAGATACCAGTTGTTTTTATAAGCGAACTTGGAAACGACAAGGTAGGGGATATTGTTTGCCAATTTATGCAGGAAAATCATTTATCTACTGATTATGTCGATCGATTTCCGGATGGAAAAAGCCACGTGTCGCTGGCATTTCTTAATGATAAACAAAATGCGGAATATTTATTTTATAAGAATTATCCCAATCAACGACTTGAAGTTTCCTTACCGGTAATAAACAATGATGATATTTTTATATTTGGTTCCTATTATGCATTAAATCCAGCTTTACGTGATAAAATCGTGGAGTTACTTGATTATGCGAGGGAACGCAAAGCTATTATTTATTATGACCCTAATTTTAGAAGTGCTCATGCTTCCGAAACTATCCGTTTGATACCTACTGTTCTTGATAATCTTGAGTATGCTGACATTGTAAGGGGTTCAGATGAAGATTTTATTAATCTTTTTGGTAAACCGGATATGAAATATGTTTATAAAGAACGTATAAGTTATTATTGCAGGAATTTGATAACTACGCACGGGCATGATGGTGTTAAATTGTTTAGTGATAACTTTGAGGAACATTTTGATTCTCCGTCTATTACTCCTATAAGTACTATTGGGGCTGGTGACGCTTTCAATGCAGGACTTATTTATGGCTTATTAAAGTATGATATCAGGCGTGATGATTTAGCTGTTTTAAATAAACTGCAATGGGAAAAACTAATACGCTGTGGTATTGATATGGCAACTGAGGTTTGCCTGAGCGATGAAAATTACATTTCTAAAAAGTTCGCTTCAATATACCGGGAGCAATCTTAAATATCATTAACTGCTAAAAATACACCATTGGTTTATCGTATATTTGTGTATGGTTAGGTAAATAAATATGATAGTTAGGATATTTATTATATTGTTAGGAGTAATTACTTTATCGGCATGTAATTCGGATAATCCTGAAATACAGGCACTTTGTTTTAGAGATGATATAGGTAATTATATGTTGAAATGGGAAACAAATCCTTTGATCAAGGGTATAATGAAGCTGTATGTGTCTGATGATCCTGAAATTATAGTAAGATCCAATCCGGTTGGATATACCGATATAGAGGAGGGAGTAACGAAATATGTTACCCAGGATAATATTACACGCAAATACTTTGAGCTTTCTTTCAATGATAAATATTTTAAAAAAGTTGCTTCTCGTTCTGTCGTGATGGATAGTGTACAGAATCTTCGTGATTTGGGAGGGTATCCTTCATCTAAAAATAATAAATCAACCCGGTGGGGGAAAGTGTTTCGCTCAGGTGAATTAACCGCATTGAGCGATAGGGATACTATACGCCTGGATAACCTGAAAATAAAAACTATTATTGATTTGCGTACTGAACAGGAAGTTGCAGCTTCTCCAATTGTTTATAAAAAAGCTAGGATTGAACATATTCCTATATCCACCGGAAATTTTTCTAATATAATGGAGCGTATATATGAAGGCCGGGTTAGAAAAGGAGACGGTGTTTTATTTATGCAGGATTTATATTTACAATATGTAACCGAGAATAGCGGACAGCTTGCAAAAGCAATGGAAATTTTTTCTGATGAGGAAAATTATCCTTTATTATTGAATTGTAATCTGGGAAAAGACCGTGCAGGATTTTTAAGCGCTTTATTCTTATATGTCCTGAATATTCCGGAGGAAATAATTATGAATGATTATCTGGCGACTAATGATTATTTTGATCTGAAACGTTATGCTCCTTTGGTAGAAGGTTTAGGTGCAGATGCTCAGGAAACGCTAACTGTTATACTTACTGCTAATTCATCTTATCTGGAGCTCGCATTCGGAAAAATCAAGAAAGATTACGGTTCAATCGAAAAATACCTTAAAGAAGAACTGAATATTACGGAAAAAGAGCAGTCTCGGATAAAAGATATTATGCTTTTCTGAATTGATGCCGAATAATTTACGTATCTTTGCACCTCTAAATATTTATATACTACATTATCACATTGAAAACATTTGAAGAATTAGGGGTTGTGGCGCCTATATTGAAAGCAATTCAGGAAATGGGTTACGAATCGCCTATGCCCGTGCAAGAGGAAGTTATTCCTTTGTTATTAGGTGAAGACAACGACGTCATAGCTTTGGCACAAACCGGAACTGGTAAAACAGCAGCTTTCGGATTACCCATTTTACAGAAAATCGATATTTCTATATACCAACCTCAGGCACTTATATTGTGTCCTACTCGTGAATTATGCCTGCAAATAGCAGATGACTTAAATGAATATTCCAAGTATATTGACAAACTGAAGGTTTTGCCTGTATATGGAGGTTCAAGTATAGAAAGCCAAATCAAGACTTTAAAGCGTGGGGTTCATGTTGTGGTTGCAACTCCGGGACGCCTACTCGATTTAATGAATCGCAAAACAGTTGATTTGAGCCTGATTAAAAACGTTATCCTTGATGAAGCAGATGAAATGCTTAATATGGGTTTTACTGATAGTATTAATGCGATATTGGCTGAGGTACCTGCTTCACGTAATATGCTTCTGTTTTCAGCAACCATGCCTCAGGGTATTGCAAGCATTACCCGGAAGTATATGAACAATCCGAAAGAAATTGTGATTGGACGTAAGAACGAGGGAAACAAAAATATAAAACATATATATTATATGGTTCGTGCACAGGATAAATATCTAGCATTGAAACGCATTGCCGATTATTATCCGAATATATATGGTATTATCTTTTGCCGGACACGTAAAGAAACCCAGGAAATTGCTGATAAACTGATACAGGATGGTTACAATGCCGATTCGCTGCATGGCGAATTAAGTCAAATGCAACGTGATTATGTGATGCAGAAATTCCGTGTTCGTAATCTTCAGTTGCTTGTCGCTACAGATGTTGCTGCCCGCGGCCTGGATGTAGATGACCTCACCCATATAATTAACTATGGATTGCCTGATGATGTGGAGTCGTATACGCATCGGAGCGGTCGTACCGGAAGAGCCGGTAAAACAGGTATATCGATTTCAATTTGTCATATAAAAGAGAAAGGAAAAATACGCGAAATCGAACGTATTATTAACAAAAAGTTTGAAAAGGGAGAAATGCCTAGCGGTAAGGATATTTGTGAAAAACAAATCCTTAATCTTGTAGACCAGATTGAAAAGGTTAAAGTGGATGAAGATGAGATAGCCTCACTTATGCCTTCCATCTTCCGGAAGCTGGAATGGCTGGATAAAGAAGATATTATCAAACGTGTTGTTTCGCTTGAGTTTAACAGGATGATTGATTATTATAAAGATGCGGATGAGATTCAAGTAGTGGATGAGCGTTCAAGCCGGCGGGATAATGAATATGGAGATAAAGGTAGCAAACGTGTACACACAGCTGAGGAGGGTTTTGTACGTTTTTTTCTTAATTTCGGAAAAACAGACGGTTTGTATCCCAACCAGCTTATCGAATTAGTGAACAGGTGTGTTCCCGGTAAAGTCAGGATAGGAAAAATTGATTTACGGGATAATTTTTCTTTTTTTGAAATTGAGGAAGGTGAAAGCAAACGGGTATTGGAGAGGATGAATGGTTTTGAAATAGACGGACGCCGTATTTCTGTTGAACCTGCTCAAGGAAAGAAAGGAGAAGGAGGTAACCGGAAGAAAAATAACTCTCCACGGTTTTATGACCGTTTTGACAAGCGTGAAAAAAGTAAGGAAAAGCCATGGAGGCGAGCATCGTCATCCCGGGAAACCCGTAAAAGGAGATAAGCTGATGTTGGCATGAAACGATTATTGTTATTGACATTAACTGTTTTTTTTAGTGTAATTGCATGGGCACAAAAGCCTGTTTTTAATAAAAAAGATATTGCCGCATTAAAAATTATGTTTTTGTCGACAAACAATAATCTTTGGGAAAAAGTTGGGAAAAAGAATATTCGTAAACCTCTTACTTTTGAAGATAATGTCTGGAATACTATTAATTGGAATGTTGATATTGATGGTTTAGACTGGTGTAATGGAGAAGAAGGATATCAGTTAACGGGGATTAATTGGAGTGAAAAAGATGTTACGGGAAGTCTGAGATTTAACGGCTTTGATAATCTTATTTTGCTTTCATGCTATAATAATACTCTTAATAGTTTAGAAGTTAAGAATTTGGGTAATTTACAGCAATTGTATTGTTTTGGAGATAGCCTTAAATCTCTAACTGTTCTGGAAACCGAAAATCTTAAAGAATTATATTGTTTTTCCAATAATCTGGATTCTCTTAATTTGTCAGGCGTTCCTTTCCTTGAACGCTTATCATGCTATAATAACCAACTCCAGTCATTGTCTGTTGCGCATTTATCCAACTTATCCTATTTGGATTGTTCAACGAATAAATTAAATTTTCTCGACATACATGGGCTTTTTAACCTAACTTACCTTGATTGCTCCTCAAATAATCTTGATTCTTTGAATTTTGGTGGTTTATATAATTTGACGGAATTATCGTGTTATTCAAATAATTTGTTGGTTTTAGACCTTGGACAATTAAAGAAATTAACTTATTTGAATTGCTTTTTTAATAACCTGACTTATCTTGATGTTAACGGTTTGGAAAATCTCTCTTATTTAAGCTGTTGGGGTAACCGCATACCATTTAATAAGTTGCCAAAATTATCAATTACCGATTATCATTATGAATTCCAACGCATATTTGTATATAATACCAGGGCGGGAGCACGCCTTGATTTGCCGGAGTTGGTAGTAGAAGGAGCCACTACGGTTTATAAATACGGGTATGTTGAAAGGGAATTACGACCAGATGGCGTATTTATAGTACCTGCAGATATACGGAGGGAAGGTAAACTGGAAATTAAAATGACAAATACTGCATTCCCTAAGTTTGAGGATAATAATCTTCCGCTCATTTTAACATTGACCTTATAATTTTCTAATAATCGTAATTCTATTGTAAGGCAGTAATCGTTCGCCTTACAATTTCCGACGTATGAAAAAGTTTGGACTATAAATATTATTGCAGTGTCCTAAGTCTTTGTCTGATTAATCCAAGTGAATTTATTATAGCAAATTTTTAATTCTGAAAACTATTGAATGTGAAGGTTTCTGTTTTTTATAAAATAATGCCTATCTTTAGGGACTGATTACCCTTATGTAGAACAATACTCTATTTAATGATACGAACTATGAGGCGATTACGTCCTGGTATATTCAGTTTACATGCTATGGAACCTACTATGTGGAGTATGGGTTAGTTTACCTGTTGCGCTTAATTTAAGCTAGGTCGCGGCAGGTTCTATAATTGGTGTTTACTCTTTTTATTAAATAAAGGACTATTAGAAGAAGTATTTGACATGGACGAGAAAAGCTTAAAACAGATTATTTTCAAAGGTGAAAATTCTTTTGTTGAATTCAGTAACTGTACAACTGAAATTACGGATTCGGTATTTCAAACCATTTGCTCTTTTCTTAATAAAGAAGGCGGGACATTAATCATAGGAGTACATGATTATGGGAAAATCATTGGGGTATCGGATTTATATATCGGCAATATGCTGGGTAAAATCCGTAATACACTTAAAAAAGAGTTTTCTCCTGTGGTAGACATTAACCCTGAAATTATACAGATAGACGGTAAAAGTGTTATATATCTTTCTGTTCCCCCAAGTCCGGAGATACAACGTTACCGGAATAAAATTTATGACCGTTTGGCACGGGAAATTAATGATGTTACTTACAGCTATAATTTGGTTGAAAATATATATTTAAGGAAGAAAAAAGAATCATCTGAAAATATTGTATGTCCGTTCTTGCGTATGAATGAACTTGACGATAATACATTTCGGACCATGAAGAAATATATCTCTGTCATAAATCCTCATCATCCCTGGTTAGATCTCACCAATGAGGAAATATTGCATACTGCCGGTTTCTGGCGGAAAGACCCGTTAAGTTATAAGGAAGGATTTGTACTCGCTGCCGTATTATTATTTGGTAAAGAAGTGACGATTCAGAATTATTGTCCGTCTATTCACCGGACTGACGCGATATTCAGAAAGATTAGCCATGAAGAATTTCTTCAACCTGCGTGTAATTATCCCGAGATTAAATATGATGATCGGGATATTATATTTTCCAATCTTATTGATTCTTATTTGCGGCTTATGGCATTTACGGAGAAGAACCTGCCGGAGAGGATTATCCGAATTGATAATGAGAAAATTGACGTCCGTAAAAAAGTATTTGGGGAATTGATAACCAATATGCTTGTACACCGTGAATATACTCATAATTATGCATCGAAACTATTAATATTTTCAGATAAAGTTATCACTGAAAACGGTACAAGACCTTTTCAAAATGCCGATGTAACGTTTGATACACTTGACGCACATATAAAGAATCCATTGATTACAAAAGTCTTTCATGAAATGGGTTGGGTAGAAAAGGCCGGTTCGGGAAAGGAAAACATACAAAAATATGCCCGGTTTTATGATAGATCCTATAAGGTAGAATTACAGAATACGGAGAAATTTGTTTTCTCTATCACTTACGGGAAAGAGAAAGGTCTGGATAAATTTGAAGAGATAAAAACGGATAGAAGTAAAACTTCTTTACGTACACTATCTTACGCCCCTCATATTCATCATGAATGGCCGATGTATGTTTCCAGATTATCTCAGGCTTGCCCATCCATTGACATATCTTATGTAGATAAAGCCGAGAGTATATTAGAGGCTTGCGTCAAACCACTTCCTATCCAGGAAATGATGCAGATGGTTAAACAGTCCAACCGTACCCGTTTCAGGCAAAATATCATCAGGCCTTTGATTGATGAAGGCTTATTGGCTATGCGTATTCCTACTAAACCCTCAAGTCCGTTGCAAAAGTATTTTACTACTGAAAAAGGTAAGGCGCTATTGTAAGAACAGAAGAAGAATAATCCTTTTGCAATAAGGAATGGAAAACATTTGTATCTTTAGGTTTTAATTCTAATTTCTGATATGATGAATAATACATTTACTTATTGCTTTGCGCTATTACTATTATCTTTCAATATCTATGCTCAGGAAATCGAATATTCTGAACCGGTAAATCATCCGGAAAGTTGTACCAGTATTATGGTGGGTAAAAAAGCTTCTCCTGATGGTTCCGTGATAACAAGCCATACCTGTGACGGTAATTATCGTACATGGATGAATATTGTACCTGCAAAATCATACGAAAGGGATACGGTTGCAGATATCTATACCGGTTTAATGCACACCGAATATGCAGGTGATGAATCGAAAGTTAAATTGAAAGGTACTATCCCTCAGGTGCGTGCTACTTACCAGTATCTAAATACTGCTTACCCTTGCCTTAATGAAAAACAATTGGGGATCGGTGAAACTACCATAACCGGGCGTAAGGAGCTGGTAAACAGTAATGGATTATTTATGATTGAAGAGCTTCAAAGAATTGTATTGCAACGGTGTAGAACAGCCAGGGAGGCCATAAAGCTGATGGGGGAGCTGATTGCTGCTTATGGATACGGTGATTGGGGGGAATGTTTAACCCTAGCTGATCCGAAAGAAGTATGGCATTTTGAAGTGTTTGGGGAGGGTCCGGATAATATCGGCGGAGTATGGGCTGCAATCCGTATACCGGACGATCATGTAGGCGTTTCGGCTAATATACCGCGGATTTCTTCTTTGAATCTGGATGATAAAGATAATTATATGGCATCGGCAAATGTATATGATGTTGCTAAGAAATTAGGATATTGGAACGAAAAAGAGCCTTTTTGTTTTTGGAAAGCCTATGGTGGGGGAAAAAAAGCTTTTAATATCCGTGAATATTTTATTCTAAGCCGTCTTGCTCCGTCTTTGAATCTTTCGTATGAGTCCGAAGAACTTCCTTTTACTGTAAAGCCTGAAAAACCTGTTTCTGTTACAGATGTCATGGCTCTATTAAGGCATACATATGAAGGAACTGAATGGGATATGACACAAAACCTGAAAGTAAATGTAAAGAAGAATGATAGTGAGGAAACCGAAACAATTATAAGTACGTCTGCAAATCCTTGGATGTCTTTGGATATGATCAATATGTTGAATGGTATTAAAGACAGTGCGGTTGTTCGTTATCGTCTTGTTGCCGTACCGCAATGTTCATATTCGCATGTAATTCAACTGAGGGATTGGTTACCCGATGCAATCGGGGGAATTGCATGGATGTCATTCGACAATCCGGGGCAAAGCCCTCGTTTCCCTATATTTTGCGGGAATAATGCTCTTCCTGTTAGTTTCAACATTTGCGGACAACACCGTTATCGTGAAGATGCGACAATATGGACCTATAGGCGCACCAATAAATTAGCAACGGTACGTTGGGGATTGGCAAAAGAAGGAATAAATAAAGGTATTGTATACTTTGAGGAAAAGGGACAAAGTGAACTTCCGTTCGTACAAACCCGATATCAGGAGATATGCAAATTGCATAGTGAAGAAAAGGCAAACGAATATCTTACAGGTTACACTTCGGACTTTGTAGGGGCTACTCTTCTCCGGTGGAAAGAACTGGGTGACGTGTATTGGAAAATGTTCGCCAGGGGATTTTGAGGAATATCAATTAAATACTATACAATATGAAAACGTTTTTTATAACAGTTATCTCACTTCTATTGAGTGTAACCGGATTGTTTGCACAAGGATATCAGTTTGCCGAATTGAAGAAGATAGAAGCCACTCCGGTTAAGAATCAGGCATCAACAGGAACATGCTGGTGTTTTGCCACGGTTTCCTTTATGGAGTCCGAATTAATGAGGATGGGAAAAGGAGAATATGATTTATCTGAAATGTTTATCGTGCGGCAGAAGTACATGAATCAGCTGCAGGACAATTATTTGCGGCGTGGAAATGGAAATATCAGCCAGGGAAGTTTAGCGCATACTTTTAAGAATGCATTCAATCAGGTAGGTATTGTGCCGGAAGAAGTATATAGAGGCATTAATTATAATTCTGATTTTCATAATCATGGCGAATTGGTTCAATATATGAAAGCCATAGCTGATGTTGCTGTTAAGCTGAAGCATAGAAGTCCGGAGTACTATAAGATAATAGATAATCTGTTTGATGCCTATTTGGAAGCTTTGCCTTCTACTTTTACATATAAAGGTAAGCAATACACGCCTAAATCATTTGCTGCTTCCTTAGGGCTTAATATGAATGATTATATCGAATTAACCAGTTTTACGCATCATCCTTATTATAAAAAGTTTGATGTGGAGGTGCCGGACAATTGGGAACACCAGTTGATGTATAACCTTCCATTGGATGAAATGATGGAAACCATGAATTATGCTTTAAATAACGGATATACGGTTTGCTGGGATGGTGATGTGAGCGAGAAAGGCTTCTCTTTCAAGAATGGAGTGGCTATTAATCCGGAAGTTAAAAAAGTGGAAGATTATACGGGTACGGACCGCGCACGATTTGAGAATATGGACGAAAGTGAACGGTTGGAAGAAGTATATAAGTTTGAACGTCCTTATCCTGAAATAAATGTGACTCCGGAAATACGTCAGGAAGGATATGAATCGTTTGTAACTACTGATGATCATTTAATGCATATTACAGGCATTGCTAAAGACCAGAATGGCACTACATATTATATCACCAAGAATTCATGGGGTACTGAAAGGAATACGTTTGGCGGATACCTTAATATGTCGGAAAGTTTTGTCAGGGCTAAAACGATTTATATTATGGTTCATAAAGATGCTATACCAAAAGCAATAAAAGCAAAACTGGGAATTTAGAAAATAGAATAAATGAATAAAGAAAGCAAAATCGATTTTAAGGTTATAGAAAGTACGCATGATACTCTCTTAAAAGAGGTGGAAAGCACTTATATTACGTCTTTTCCAGATGTGGAACGCCGAGCTTTTCCTTTGTTTAAAGAATTGGTTGACCATGAGCCGCGATTTAAAGTATATGCTCTCCTTAATGAAGATAGATATATTGGTTTTATCAGCGCATGGCAATTTGAAACATTCGTTTATGTCGAACATTTCGCTATAGATGAAGGTGCGAGAAATGGTGGATTTGGAGGGATGGCTATGAAACGGTTCGTGGAAGAGAATGATGATCCGATAGTGTTGGAAGTGGAATTGCCTGAAGATGAAATATGCCGGCGCAGAGTTGGGTTTTATGAGAGATTAGGCTTCCAATTGGACGATCATTATTATTTACAACCTCCGTACAGGGAAAGGGAAGAGTGGATTCCCATGCGGTTAATGTGGATTGGTGGAATTGATTTGAAAAGTCAATATGATTTTGTGAAACAACATATTTATCAATATGTTTATCAACAAAAATGAATGGCATTAAATAAAAAAAACCGTCTTTTTCAAGACGGTTTTTTTTATCATCAAATCTTATTATTCAGCTTATCGGGCTGCGCCTGCATTTGCCGAATAATTAATTTTCAGTGCATATGCTTCACGAAGAGCCTGTTTTATGTCGGTTATAACACCCATTTTAGTTTCCTTGTCGGCCTTAATAGATACCGTCATAAAAGGTTGGTCTTCTTCGTTCATACTGGATTTTTCCTGAGCAATATAATCCTGGATTTCGTCAATTTCGGCGAATTGATCATTTAATTGTACACGTGTAACCGTACCCATTGTCTTACGGAATTCAGGAGTAGGTTCGCCTACATAAATAAATGTAACCAACGATTTCTTCTCCAGTTTCTGAAGCTCAGTAGCCTGAGGTGCTCTGAAAACAACTTTCAAGGTTACCTCACGCATGGTTGTTACCATCATGATAAAGAACAAGAACGCAAATACAAGGTCAGGTAATGATGATGTATTTAATTCAGGCATTTCGCGTCCGCCTGCTTTACTAAATTTTCCCATTAATTTACCCCCCCATAGTTTTTAGGCTCGGCTTCAGATATCTTTTGAGGATAGATCATCTGCACTGCCTTTTGTTGTTCTTCATCTAAATCAATAAAATCTTTACCGAATTTTTTACGTGAAACATCATTCCTCAGGTCATTATAAGCTGCTGCCAACTCATTCTGAACATCTATATAGGCCTGATATTCCGTACCACGGTCATTCTGTAAAGAGATTACATGGTTTCTTGTCACCATCATCTCTCCAAAGAAAGGAACATCCACAGGAACTTTTTCCGGTTTGTGTTCATCATTAGAAGGGTTTTCAATGAACTCTTTTACCTTATCTTTCAATTGCCGGATATCAGTATATTCGTTGTTGCAAAGAACCTGGTTTGCACTGTTAATAAGCACAACCATCAAGTTTCTTTTTTTGATATCCACATCATCCTTTTTCTGATCTTTAGGAACGGGTGGAGGCAGGCGTCGTGCCAAACCTTTATCCGTATCCATTGATGTAGTAATAAGGAAGAAGATTAGTAGCATGAAAGCAATGTCGGCAGAAGAAGTACCATTTATACCCGGTGTCTTTTTACTTTTAGCCATTTTCTTTTTTGCTTTTTCTAATCAATTATTACTTACTAAAGATTTTTTTTACGCTACCCCATAAAATGGCCAAAACAGTCAGTCCTAATAAAACGTATGTAGAATATAACCACATGTCTGAAACTTTCAGCCAAAATGGGACATTATATTTAGCAGTATCAGCACTTACTATAGGAAGTGGAGTTCCATCGCCTATCGTATAACAAACGAACATTAAAACGAAGAATAATACAATAACTCCCAATCCCAATAATGCTGATTTAGCATTGGTTCTTAAAGAGCCTATGAATTGCCAGATCGCAAATAGTATAGTACTAACTGCTGTAATGGCGAAGATTACATACATCCAGTTTATTAGTAAACCTGTATAAACAGGTTCTTTCATTTCTGCAGAAGGATCAACAGTCCCGCCTAAATAGAACATCGCAAAAACGACTACTGATATAACAGCGCAAACCAATAGTGTCCAGCTTGATATTCTTCTTATTTTAGTTACTGCCATAGTTTTACTTATTTTTTAAATTTAATGTTGTATTTGATAACCATGTCGATCAATGAAATGGATGCATCTTCCATTTTATTAAGGATACCTTCCAATTTACTCAACAAATAGTTATAAAATACCTGCAGGATCAATGCAACAATAAGACCACCTACTGTAGTGATCAAAGCTACTTTCATACCACCGGCAACAACTGTCGGGCTGATATCACCCACTTGCTCGATTTTATCAAATGCCATGATCATACCTACTACAGTTCCTAAGAACCCTAATGACGGAGCCATAGCGATAAACAAAGATACCCAGGAAAGGTTCTTTTCTAAAAGGCCACCCTGTACACCACCATAGGATACGATTGATCTTTCTACCACATCAACACCCTGGTCGATTCTCATAAGTCCCTGGTATGCTATTGAAGCGATAGGGCCTTTAGTATCACGAGCAACAGCTTTTGCACCTTCAATATCACCTTTATCTAATGCTTCTTCAATATCTCTTAACAGCGGAGTCGGATTAACATCGGCTAAGTTCAAATAAATAATTCTCTCCAAGCTGAATGCCAGCCCCAGAACTAAAGTAATAGCAACCAAACTCATGAAGTCGGCACTACCTTCAATAAATTTTGTTTTTAAAGCCTGGTGCATGCCGGTCTCAACGACAGCTTCCTGGGCGAATACTAAAGTAGAAGTTCCAAAGGCACATAATACTAGAAATGCTTTTGCAAATAACTTTTTCATTGTGTGTTCAATTTTTAAGATTAATAATTCTCTTTTTTTATTATTTTGTTTGTTAATATTTCATGGTATCAATGCGGAGAGAGCGGGATTCGAACCCGCGATACGCTTTAGGCGTATACACGCTTTCCAGGCGTGCCTCTTCAACCACTCGAGCATCTCTCCAAAAGAGTGTCCATCTCCGTATAAAACGTGCGCAAAATACGAAAAAAATCCCAATCGCAAATGTTTTAGCATACAAATCTAAAGTTTTTGCTTTACATATGTACATTATGAGACCAATAATTTTCTCAATCATCCGTTAATGTTTCTTAGTCTGGACATTTATTTCCGATATTGAATACTTTTAGGGCATTTTTTCTTGTTATATCAACAGTTTCCTCTATCGTTAGATTATAAACTGAAGCAACTTTTTCTACTGTTTTCCATATATAAACCGGATTGTTTCTTTTTCCCCGATACGGTACAGGTGATAAATAAGGAGCATCGGTTTCCAATACAATATAGTCAATCCCGGTTTCGCTGATCACTTCATCCAGTTTTGCATTTTTAAATGTAATAACACCGTTAATGCCTAATTTAAAATTCTTCAATCTTAAAATTTGATTAAGATCAGCGATGGTTCCTGAAAAACTATGAAAAACACCCGTTAGTTTTTCAGGACCCACTTTGTGGATACTTTCGAAAACTTCCGGAAATGCTTCACGGGTATGAATTACTACCGGTAATTGTAAATCAATACTCCATTTCAATTGTTCCTCAAATACTTTTTTTTGTTCTTTTAAGTATGTTTTATCCCAGTATAAATCTATACCTATTTCTCCAATAGCACAATATGAGCGTTTAAGAAGAAAACTTTCTGTTTTAAACAGGTTTTTTGTGTATTCCGTATTAACACTTGTAGGATGTAATCCCATCATAGGATAAGCAAACTGAGGATACCTGTCTGATAGTTCATGCATTCGTTGTATGGTCGAAAGATCTACATTGGGTAATAAGATCGAGCCTATTCCAGATCTTAAAGCCGCTTCAACCAACTCCTCCCTGTCGGCGTCGAATTCTTCCAGATAAAGGTGGCAATGCGTATCAATTAATTTCATATATCAGGATTCCCTATACAATAAATCATTACTGACTTCTTTTAATACCGTTAATCTTTCTTCCGGTACGTTTAACTGGGTAAGATGCGATAAAGCTATATTATATAAGTGATGAATTTTAACTTCAGTCATGTCTTTTATTTTCAGTTCATCATATATGGACCTGAAAGAGTCTATTTTTTCGGAAGAGGTAAATGTTTTTGTTTCAAACCAATTATATAAAACCTTTTTCTGTCTCTCCGAGGCATGTTTCAAAGCGCTTATCAACAAAAATGTTTTCTTATTACTAAGAATATCGCCGCCTATGTTTTTACCGAAGGTAGCCGGATTGCCGTACACATCCAGGAGATCGTCCTTTAATTGAAATGCCAATCCGATGTTCAATCCATATTCATATAAATGATTAGCATCTTCTTTGGAGGCTCCTCCTATTATAGCTCCCATTTTCAGACCACATGCAAGTAACACTGCCGTTTTTAAACGTATCATTTCAATATACTCATCTTCTTCCACATCTGTACGCAACTCAAATTCCATATCGTATTGTTGTCCGCCACATATTTCCAATGCCGTTTGGGTAAATAAATCCAATAATTTTTTCAGATGTTCGGGACGGCTTTGTGAAATAAGCTGATAAGCAACTATTAGCATCGCGTCACCTGATAATATGGCTGAATTCGCATTCCATAATTTATGTACAGTCGGCTTGTTTCTGCGCATATCGGCCTCATCCATCAAGTCGTCATGTAACAAAGTGAAGTTGTGGAATACTTCAAGGCTTAAAGCAGCGGGGATGGCATCGTCAATCGTATCATTATATATATTATTGGCGATTAATACAAATGCCGGACGGATCCTTTTACCTCCTAATGAAAGAATATATTCAATAGGAGTATATAAATTTTGGGGCTGATAATCGAGTTTAAACGCCTTGACTTCATTTTCAATACGTTGGAGAATATTGGTGAAAGTTAGCATAAATAGATGAAAATTGATAAAAAAAGGCTGCGTTGTAGCAGCCTTTTATAATGTTTTGTATTAGAAGCGATATTACTGAAGTCTGAAAGTAATAGGAACAGTGTATTTTACACGTACCGGTTTGCCACGTTGTTTTCCGGGGGTCCATTTGGGCATTGTGCCAATCACACGCAATGCTTCCTTATCCAATGACGGGTCAACACCACGCAGTACTTCCGCATCAACCACAGTGCCGTCACGATTTACAACGAACGCACAAATTACACGTCCTTGAATACCGTTTTCCTGAGCGATGACAGGGTATTTAATAGACCTTGCGATAAATTTCAGTAATTCACCTTCACCACCGGGGAATTGAGGCATTTCTTCAACAACTGTAAAAATCTGCTGTGCAGATTCTTCTTCTTCCTCCACTACAGCCGGAGCAACATAGGTCTGAACCTGTGCTTCCCGTTGGTCGTCTTCACTGGTAAGTATCTCAACCTGTTCCAGTTCAACATTGTCTTCTACTACGTTTAGAACTTCTGTAACAACAGGAGCGGGCGGTGGCGGTGGTGGGGGGGGGAGTTCTTCAGGTCGAGTAATCTCAATTTCTTCCTCAGCTATAATATCTGCCACACCTTCGGAAGTAGCAATCTTTATATCCTGGGTACCCCATTCAAAACCTACAAAAAGGATAGCAAGAGCGATAATCATACCCATCAGTACGCTTAAGGTTTTGCCACCTTCCAGGTCTGCTTTCTTTGATTTCTTAATTTCCATATTATAATGTTTTACGTGTTTCTCAGTTCGGCAAAAATACAACTTTTTTTATATATCGCTTGAAAAACTCACAAATACTTATTTTTTTTTGATTTTTTTTATACTGCAGCAAAAATAAATGGTCTGTATATACCTTTTTAAACTTTTTCTCGTTTGTGTTAGTAATTAGGTTTGTAACTTTGAAAGTTTTTTAAAGATAATATGAAAAGTATTCTATATGTACTCCTTTTTTCTCTTTTTGTCCAGTTCATATCTGCTCAGAACGGAGAAGAGGTCTTTACATTCCTCCGTTATCCCACTTCTGCAAGAGTAAATGCCCTTGGCGGAAATAATATTGCACTTGTAGAACGCGACCCATCTTTAATATTTCATAACCCGGCCTTGTTAGGCGGAGAAATGGATGGTATGATAAATCTTAACTATATGAATTTTATTACCGATATTAATACTGGTAGTGCGCTATATACAAAAGCTATCGGCGATATAAGCGCCTGGGGTGTAGGTGCGCGTTTTATCAGTTATGGGAATTTTAAACAAACAACTTCCGAAAATATTGTTACCGGAGAGTTTTCCGTAAAGGATATAGGTATAAATGTTTTTTATTCGCGCGATCTGTCAGAAAGATGGCGGGGAGGGCTTTCATTGCAATTTCTATATTCTTCTTTTGAAAGTTATTCATCCATTGGATTGTCTGTAGATGCCGGATTAAGTTATTATAATTCAGAAAAAGATTTTTCTTTTGGTATCGCACTGAAAAATATAGGAGCTCAACTCACCACATATGAAGAGAAACGCTTTAAAATGCCGTGGGATATTCAGTTAGGTCTAAGCAAAAAAATGGCTCACGCTCCCTTTCGTTTTTCACTGACGGCAATGTATCTTAACCGATGGAAATTTGAACATGTGGAAGAGGTCGACGCCGAATATGATGGAGATTCGTTTTTCAAAACTTTTGCCAAACATCTTGTGGTAGGGGTTGATTACATCCCTTCTGAAAATTTCTGGGTGGGAATAGGTTTTAATCCGAAAACAAATATGGATATGAAATTGCAAGGTGCAAATGGTTTAGCAGGTTTTTCAGCAGGAGCAGGTGTAACAATTAAAATGTTTGATGTAGGAGTTTCAGTTGCAAAATATCATCCGTCTGCCTTATCATTAATGGTAACGGTTTCGACAACAATAAGTGATTTTCGTCCATAATTTGTGATTTATAATAAGAATGAAAAAAATAATAATAGCTATAGACGGTCATTCATCTAGTGGTAAAAGTACAATGGCAAAAGATTTGGCTAAACAAATTGGTTATACTTATATTGATAGTGGTGCTATGTATAGAGCACTTACATTATATAGTCTACAAAATGGTATAATCTACGGAGAAAAAATTAATGAGGAGAAATTACGTTTATCTCTGCCGGATATAAAAATAACATTTCAGTTGAATGCTCAATCGAGGCAACCTGAAACTTATCTGAACGGTCGAAATGTAGAGAAGGAAATAAGGGGAATGGAAGTCGCAAACTGGGTGAGTGCTATAGCTGCTATACCTTATGTAAGACAGGCTTTAGTAGCCATGCAACAGGAGCTCGGTAAGCATAAAGGTATTGTAATGGATGGTAGGGATATCGCGACAGTGGTATTTCCGGATGCCGAACTTAAAATATTTGTAACGGCAAGTCCTGAAGTTAGAGCCAGGCGCCGCTTGGAAGAATTGATCGCCAAGGGAGAAAACGCATCATATGAAGAAGTATTGGCAAATGTAAAAAAACGTGACTATATGGATTCCACCCGTACCGAAGGGCCTTTGCGCCAGGCAGATGACGCGTTAATTCTGGATAATTCGTTCATGACTGTGCCTGAGCAAAAAGCCTGGTTAATAACACAATATAATCGTGTTGTTAACCAATGATTAAGGTTGAGATCGATAAAGCTTCTGGGTTCTGTTTTGGAGTAGTAAATGCTATAGAAAGTGCAGAAAGGGAGCTACGCCATGCTGATTCATTATATTGTCTGGGTGATATTGTACACAATAGCCTTGAAGTACAACGACTCCAATCCATGGGGCTTTGTACAATTGATCATATGGATTTGCAAAATCTCCGTAATACGACTGTGTTACTTCGTGCCCATGGAGAACCGCCTTCTACATACTCCTTGGCAAATACTAATCAAATTAAAATAATAGATGCTACATGCCCTGTCGTTTTGCGGTTGCAGAAGAGGATACATAAATGTTACCGAGACTCTCTTAGTAACCGTAATCAAATAGTAATTTATGGAAAGAAGGGGCATGCAGAAGTAAATGGATTGGTAGGACAAACAGAGGGTAATGCCATAGTTATTGAGAAGCTGGAAGATATTTGTAAACTGGATTTTTCTAAAAATATAGATTTGTTTTCCCAAACTACCATGCCATTAGAAGGCTTTAGAGACATCGAAAAGGCAATCAAACAACAGATTCTTTGTGGTGTGCAATTCAGATCTTACGATACAATATGCCGTCAGGTGGCAAACCGTCTCCCAGGGATAAAAAAATTTGCATCTGAACATGATTGGATATATTTTGTAGCAGGAGAAAAAAGTTCTAATGGAAAAATGTTGTTTAAAGAGTGTTTAAAAGCTAATCCTAATTCTGTGTTTATATCAAGTTCCAGGGAAATAAATTCGGGTTTACCTTCTAATATAAGGAATGTCGGAGTATGTGGCGCTACTTCAACCCCTAAATGGCTTATGGAAGAAGTTGCCGTACGCATTTTGGAGTTGAATGATTAAAATGTAACCCGGTGTGTTTTATTCATGGTGATACGGTTCATTGTTGATAATAGTAAATGCCCTGTATAATTGTTCGGTGAAAAAAAGGCGTACCATCTGATGGGAAAAAGTCATTTTGCTTAGCGATATTTTTTCTGATGTTTTTCGATAAACAGCTTCACTAAATCCGTAAGGACCTCCAATAATGAAAACAAGCCGTTTCGGTACCGTATGTGTTTTTTTTTCCATATAAGTGGCAAATTGTCTTGAAGTATACTCTTTTCCCTTTTCATCCAGTAAGACGCAATGGTCACCCGGTTGCAGGGAATTTATAATTAATTCCCCTTCTTTTTCTTTTTGTTGTTGAAAAGATAAATACTTTGTGTTTTTAATATCCGGAATAATTACCATTTCGAACGGAAGATAATGGACTAAACGCTTACTGTATTCTTCAACTGCTTCGCTTATCCAGGCTTTATCTGTTTTACCTATAACTAACAAACTGATTTTCATTGATTGAACAAATGATGTTTTAACGTTGTTCTGTTGCTAAAGTAGTAATTTTTATTGACCTTTGTAAATTAGTATTAATAAAAAAGAGAAATTATGACACGAATAGTATTGATTCTGACGTTGGTTTTCTCGTCTTTACATGTATTTGCAGCTGATGTAACTCCTATATCCGATACTTTTAAGAATGGTGACCCTACCATGCTCCGTTCCTATATGGATACAGAAATAGACCTTGCAATACCCGGATCTTCACAGCGGATTTATGGTGATGTCGCTATTGAAACACTAAAATCGTTTTTCGCCACTAACAGACCTACCGGGTTTACGGTTGCACATCATGCTGATAAGAGCGAAAGTGGTTTTTTAGTCGGTAATTTAGCAACAAGTAATGGAAAATATCGTGTGAATGTAACTTACAGGACGAATGGAGAACGAATTATTATACAATCTATACGAATTGAATAACAAATAACAAATGGATCATTTAATTGACGACCTGATCAAATTGGCCTTTACCGAAGACATTGGCGATGGTGATCATACTACTTTATGTTGCATTCCTTCTACTGCTATGGGGAAGAGTCAGCTGATTATCAAGGAAGACGGTGTATTGGCCGGAGTAGACGTGGCTAAACGTGTTTTTCATTCTTTCGACCCAGGATTAAAGATAACTATCTTTCTTGAGGATGGTGCAGAAGTTAAAACAGGAGATATCGCTTTTACAGTGGAAGGGAAGGTGCAATCTTTATTACAAACTGAGCGGTTAGTATTAAATATCATGCAACGGATGAGTGGCATTGCTACAACTACCCGCAAGTATGTTAAAGCTCTCGAAGGAACGGTTACGCGGGTTTTGGATACCCGTAAAACAACTCCAGGGATGCGGATGCTCGAAAAAGAAGCCGTACGGATAGGTGGCGGAGTAAATCATAGGATCGGTCTTTTCGATATGATATTACTTAAGGATAATCATGTGGACTTCGCCGGAGGAATCGGACAAGCGATCCGTTGTGCAAAAGATTATCTGCAGCAAAACGGGAAAAAACTGAAAATAGAGATTGAAGTCCGTAATTTTGAAGAATTGGAGCAAGTCTTAAATCTGGGTGGTGTAGATCGGATTATGCTTGATAATTTTACTGTAGAAAATACCCGTGAAGCTGTTAAACGAATCGCAGGGCGCTACGAGATCGAGTCATCGGGAGGTATTACGTTTGATACGATTCGGGAATATGCGGAAACGGGTGTAGACTATATTTCAGTGGGCGCACTTAC
This sequence comes from Bacteroidales bacterium UBA4116, assembly GCA_002381645.1. Lineage (GTDB taxonomy): Bacteria > Bacteroidota > Bacteroidia > Bacteroidales > Tannerellaceae > DFXE01. The sequence goes on along the minus strand of DFXE01000007.1, from coordinate 165,427 downwards.
CCATTCGGTAAAAAGCCTCGACATGAGTTTGAAAGCTGTTTAATTATATAAACCTGTAAATCGGGAGTAAATAATGTCTCCCGGTTTACAGGTTAAAATTTATATTGTAACCGTACAGTTAATACATTATCTTTCCTGTCGGATTCATATCCTTTGATCCATTCGCTTTTTTCATTTTTGTTTATTTCGTAATATGCTTGTAGCCGGATGTGCTTATTAAAGTTGTAGATTCCTCCAACACCTATAGTGCTTTGTGCTAAATCGGTTTTTGTAGTATAACTTCCTTCTATCCCTATTTCGTTTTCCTTAACATCGGTATTCGGGTCATAGGTGTCGTATTTCAGTACTATGGAAAAGGGCGACGTTCCTATATCTTGTACAAAATAAAAGAAATATCCGAGGAATGGTCGTTTATATAATGCATTTACCGGTATGTTTTCGGGGCGACTGCTATAGTCCGGACTTTCGCTGCTACCCGCTATACCTGGCTGGATGCCGAATAAACCTTCAGCCCGGATAGTTGTCGTCCCTATTTCGCTGGACACGCTTAATTGTCCGTCGAATCCGATATATTCGCGTTTCATATAACTTCCCGGATTACCTTTATCTATTTTGATATAATGCTTCTCCTGCATCTCGTATGTTTCGGAAGTAGGATTATAAACGCTTCCGTTATAATATGAAACCCCTAAACCCCATTTACCCCAATATTGAATCTCTTTTTCAGCTCCTAAACGTCCTATAAAGTCTTTTCTGTTGTCCGTCTCCCGGTTGATACTATTCCCTGCAAAAAGTCCGGCATCGAGCCTTAAAAAATGCAGCGGGCTTGCTTCAGGAGTACGTAAGGTCAACATGGCTCCCAGGTCGCGTTCGTCGGGAAAGAGGTATTGAATAATCGTTGCCCGTTCAGGCGATTCCAAATCAGATGTGGAATAAGATACTTCATAACCGAACGGCCTGTTGAAAACACCCGCCATTAATTGATTTCTTTTCGTCCAGGGGTCTTTTATACCTATATAAAGATCTCGAAAACTGACTCCTTTATCATTGACTTCAATCTGTACGGCTCCTGTGCCGATACCGTCGTTATATTCAAATTTTACACGTCCCCTACGAATACCGATGCGGTTGAACGACTTATCCGTATTTTCGTTTGTGTCTCCAACCTTTAGTGAGGCATCCTGTTGACCATGCTGGTATTGTCCCTGTATATAAGATGATACTTTGAACTTGCTAAGGCCCTTAATCACTTTATCAAGGGTGGCCGTCTGTTCTTCTAAAGAGTCAATTCTTGCGTTGATTTCTTCATAATATTGCTGTGCCTGTAATAGTATAGGCGAAAAAAAACATATATACAGGAATAGGCCTGGAATGATAACGCGAACAATTTTGCTTTTCATAATGCTAACATGATAAAGGGTACAAAGAAACGATATCCCGTTTACAAAACAAATATAATCCGGTTACATTATTGTTAATATGCATGCAAAAAAAGCTCCCTCCAAAAGGAGGGAGCCTTAATATAAGGTTTATCTTATTCAGATATCAATTACTTAACAACAGCTTTGAACGCTTCTCCGTCAACTGCTACAACTACGATACCTTTAGGTACAGAAATTGTTTCATTGTCAGAGTTGATATACTTGCTTGCTACTGTTTGTCCTAAGATATTAGTAACAGTTACATTAGCACCTGCAGCATTCAGGATGTTAACACCGCCATATTCTCCGGTAACCTGTACAGAAGAAGCTTCCGGATTCTTTTCGTTAGAAACCGCGTTGTTTTCTTCACCTAACAATACGTTCATAACTTCAGCACCATCGTTCTTTGCTGCCGTCAGGTTAACCTGCTGGCTGATGATAGGCACACCATTCTGAATTTTCATCCATCTTCCTGAGCTTGGACCGATTTCTACATCAGTCGTATCGCTTCTTGATTCGATCATAAACTTACGAACTTTTTCAGGTTCGATGGTAGCTTCTGTTGATCCTTCCGGGTCATACAGACGGAACTGGAATACCATACTCTTTCCGTTATAGGAATCATTGTAATAGTTTGTGCTATTACCCCATAATGGAAGGTTGTTTCTGCCGAATCTTGGTCTGTAATGAGTATTTCTACCTAAATAGATCTTATCATAAGCCGGTATTCTTAACAAGAATGCTGAGTCGATTTCAGATGTAGCAGGTTTGTTACGTAATACATAGAATGTATCTCCCATGTGAACACCATCAACGAAAGCAAGACGTGTTGTATATTCAGCACCATATTGTACCTTACCTACATAGTCTGCATTACGTGGGTTGTAATTGTCTGCATCCAAATTACCGATAGAGTCCTGAGCGTTGAATACATAGAAAGCTCTTGTATAAGATGGTCTAACTGTCATAGTCGTATCATAAGTTACAGACCAGCTTTGTCCCTGAGAGTTCCAGGTTGAATCTTTTCTTACCGTCCAGATCGTATCACCTTTTACAAATTCAGGACGTACAGCCAACATATACTGAGGCATTGGCGTATTGTAACGTACATAAGCCGTATCCACATAGAATGTGTAGTTTGAAAGCGGATTATTTTCAGGATACTGTTCAATGTTATACAATCCTAAGAAGCTGATAGTAGATTGTCCAGTTGCAGAAAGGCCGTCACGATAGTCGTTTACGTTTTTGCCAGGACCACCTTTGCCTCTTGGAGAGTTTTCGAACAGGTATTCTTTACCCCAGTTGTTGTGTTTTGCAAATTTCAACCAAACAGGAGCGTTAGTAGAATTTCCATAAGGCTCTTTGATCTGGTATTTACCATATGTTGCACCGTCGAATCTTCTGTATAACGGTTCGTTATAAGGAGCAATATAGAAAGCAGAAGTTCTGTCTTCAGCTATTGTCTGCTCATATGCCCAACCGCTACCGTCTCTGATACCTAATTTAACGTCTTTGTACTGTACTCTGGTTCCCAGAGGAGTTTGTCTTCTTAAGCTGTAAGAACCGGTATCAAGCATTGCATAATAGTCTCTGCCATTGAATGTGTTATTTGTCTTCAATAAGAAAATTGCTGTATCAACATTGTTTTTAGAAACAGCATATCTTTGCTGGCTGTCAGAGAACATAACAGAACCGTTATTTCTTAAAGCATTACCGTCTTTAACACGTATCACATAAGCCACTTTTTCAAGTTTAGCCAGATTAGCTACATTAGGAGTCCAGTAACCATAAGGTCTCGGAGCACTTTGAGAGATCAATTCGAACTGGGTTCTTCTTTCAGTATTATTGTTGTTCAAAATTACAGATGAATCCGTACCGCCAACATATAAATAAGTTGAAGTATTCAATGTGTGCAGGTAGTTGAAGTCATATGTATTGAATCTTAATGAATCTTCAGGAAGATATTTGTAACCTAAGTTCTTATCTCTTTTTTGTGCATCTGGTACTGCAATGAAATTAGATGCATAAACAGTTTCACCATATAGCTGAATACTTGATCCGGTATTAGTCAACTGAATTGTTGAATAAGTAGGAATGAATGTATGATAATCACCAGAAACTCCTGCTGCATAACTTGGTCCGAATTCACGGTTTGTGATTTTGATCGGAGAAGTTGTCGGGAAATCTGTACGTGTTTGTTCAACTACCCATTGGTATGCAGGTATTCTGGTAGGATCCGTTACATTATCAAGATCAGCCCATTGAACCCTACGGTTAAGATCAACATTATTATTTAACGTATCTGTATTGATAGGTACGATCAAATATTGTCCCTTATTGTTTCTGATTACATACAAGTTGCTTGGAACTGATGTGAAAGTCAAATCAGGTACACCACAACCTTTAAGTCCTAACCCGATACGTGTAGAAACTTCTCTTGTACCGATAGTCAAGAGACTTACTTGACCTGCGATCAAGTCCTGCAATTTAACATGCAGAGAGTCACCTCCGGTACGTGGTGCAGTAGGATATGTAGATGGATACCATTCAGTTACATGGCCGGGATATCCTGCCTGTCCATAAGTATACCAGTATCCTGTATAACCTTCTTCAGGGAATTTGGCCTCCATTACGTCAATAGCTAAACTATCATTTAAGATGTTATAGCGTGCCTGGAAGTAATATTGTCTTTGGATGGAAGCTTTCTGAGGAGTAGCAGTTGAAGGACCGTCACCCCATGCAAATTTAAGGAACCTTGTTCCATATGCTCCTGTATAAGCTGTATCTACACGCAGATATTTAGTATTTGCATCAGTTGTGTTACGTTCGAACATTAACCAGTTGTTAGTAGCACCAGGGCCAAATTGAGACACCGGTACATCGGTAGCTCTGATAGCAGTCTGGAATTCACTAACTTCAGATGGAGCAGGTGTAAAGCTTAAAGTAACATATCCCGGACGCTCTGTATTAATGATCGTGTTGAACTGATTTGCGTTAAGTATAAGTTCCGCCGGTCTGTAAACAGTGAAATAAAGAATATTTGCGTTTGCAGCCAAAGTAGGATCAAAGTTATAATCCCCGGGGAAAGACTCAACACCAACCTGATTGGCAGTAGTACGAACCAACGCTAATACTCTGTCGGTTGTGTAATACAATACGAAAGGTTTTTTTGTTTCTAAACGATCTTTGTAAACAAGAGAGAAGTTCCATCTTGAAAGAGAACCGAACTGTACATCGATCGAGTCAGTAACTGGTCTGTTTAAATCTTCAGGAGATACACGTAATACATGGTCGGAACCTCTGTTCGTAAACTGGAAAGTAGGAGTACGTCCCTGGTCTTCAGCGTCTTCCACATTGATGCACCACAGAGTCGATCCTAATGAACCGGCATAAGATGCTGTATCTGTCAAATAAAGACGGCCGTTCTGACTGATATTCAGAGCTCCGTAAAATGTACTGTCACCCGTAGTAGCGATAAGATGATAGAGGTTTCTCTCCTGTTGAGACTGTGAGAGCCCTCCAGTCTCCGGATCCCCGAAAGAAGTCACCTGAGCATTCATCGTTCCTACTGATGCTACCAGCATAAAGGCGCTGGCAATCAAAGTAAAAAACTTTTTGTTCATAATTTAAAAATTTAATATTAATACTAAAAGTAAAAATTGAGTTTACTCGATAATTTATTATACTCACTTCGTCTCCTATTCTCTTGTGGATTAGGTGATTAGTGAATGTTCTGTCTCTACAGTTCTTGTTTTCAATTGTTTATCCAATGTATGTTTTGTTAAAAAAGTATACAATGGTTAAATTAAACGAACCTTTTTTTCACTCAGCAAAGGTATATATTTGTTTGAAATACGCAATTAATTTAATTTTTTTTTTACCCCTTGCATCCCCTTTCTTATCAATAGGGTAGTGAATCCTGTACAAAAACCTCTTTTTACATGACAAACCGAATTCTGAATCGAAAAGTTGAAAAAAATCGTTCGTTTAATTTAACCATTGTGTTCATTTTTAACAAAATATGCTTTGGATAAACAATTAAAAACAAAAATAGCAGAGATATAATATTTGCTAATCGCCTAATTCATATTGAAGTATGCGATAAAGTGGATATCAAAAATTATCGAGTAAACTCAATTTTTACTTTTAGTATTAATATTAAATTTTTAAATTATGAACAAAAAGTTTTTTACTTTGATTGCCAGCGCTTTCATGCTGGTAGCATCGGTAGGAACGATCAACGCACAGGATTCCTTTGGAAGTGCGGTGACAAATGGGATTACCCCTGCCCAACAGGCAAATAATCTCTATCACCTCATCGGAACCACTGGTGATCAGTCTTTTGCTGGTGCTTTGACTATCAGCGATAATGGTCGTTTGTATCTGCAAGACACATTATCTTACACAGGAACATTGGGCCATAGCTTATGGTGTATTTCTGTTGAAGATCCGGAAGATCAGGGACGTACTCCAACTTTCCAGTTTACAAACAGAGGCAGCAACCACCAATTACGTGTAACTGAAACTGATTTAAATCTTGCGCCTACGGATTCTATCGACGTACAGTTCGGTACGCTTTCCAGATGGAACTTCTCTCTTGTTTACGACGGCCGTTTAGAAACGCTTAAACCATTTATCCTGTATTATACAACAGACAGGGTATTGGCTTTAGTACGTACATCTGCCGGTGAAGTAGGCGTTGAATCATTCCCTGGGGATCATGATTTCAGTATGGCCAGTAACCCTGATGTAATCTATTTTAGTGTTTATAGCCCAGCTGAAGTTGTTTTGAATGCTCAACAGTTCAATTCAATCATTAGCACTACAACACCCGGATACAGAACATTAACCTTCGTGCCTGCTCCATCTGACGTAAGCGAATTCCAGACTCCTATCAGAGCTACGGATGTACCGTTTTCTGCATTTGGCCCAGGTGTTGGCGCTACTGACAGGTGGTTGCTGTTCGAGCGTAATGTAAGCGGTTTATCTGCTGATGAACAGGTTAACAAATATTTACGTGTGGATACTGCTTACACCGGAGAATATGGTGTAAGATTCCTTAAATTTGCATGGGGTGATGCTCCGGTAACAACAGGTGATGTCCGCAAAGTTGCAATCCACAGACAATATTATTTCCAGGCTCGTTACAATGTAATGAACGACAGTTTAGCTATCGACGTAATGCAAGCTACCTTCCCAAAAGAAGGTTATACCGGTCACTGGTATGATTACCCACATAAAACACAATGGGGTGTAACTGCAAGTGTCGGTGCTTATGACGGAAGAGATTCACTGCATGTTAAATTACAAGACTTGGTAGCCGGTGAAAGAAGTATCCTTACTATCGGTACGAGAGAAGTTTCCACACGTATTGAATTAGGTCTTGAAGGTTGCGGTAATGTACCTATTACTTTCACATCTGTAGCCAATAACCTATACACTATCCAGAATGCCAAAGGTGAATATCTGATAGTTAGAATAAATACAGATACCACAACTAACATTACTGCCGAACAAAGATATCCAATATGGATAGACCTTAAAAATTCAAATCAGGATCCTAATAGAATCCCGTCTTTCCAGTGGGTAGTTGAACAAACACGTCCTGACTTCCCTACGACTTCTCCGATAAGAATCACAAACCGTGAATTTGGCGTTGTAGTTGATGGAAAAGTTATTCCGACACAGACTCTTCAGTTGACAACAACTGGATCAAATATTCAATTATTCGGACAAACAGTATATGCTAACAACTTCATCGCTGTTCCTGATGCTCAGAAAGCAGATAAATATTTAGGATATAAATATTTACCGGATGATTCTCTGAAATTCAACACGTATGACTTCAATTATTTAAATAAGCAATTTACTGACAAATATTTATATATTGGAGGTACTGATTCTTCTGTAATACTAAACCAGACTGATGGTCAACGGACTCAGTTCGAGTTAATCTCTCAAAGCGCACCACGGAGGTATGGTTATTGGACTGCTAATGTTCCGAATTTAGCCCGACTTGAAAGAGTATCTTACGTAATAAGAGTAAAAGACGGTAACGCAGCAAGAAATAATGGAGCCGTTTTATTTGCTGACAAACAAACAAGATATGCAGTTACGAAAAACCGTGTGGATACTGCAATCTTCTTGCTGAAAACAAATAACACTAAAGACGGTAGAGATTACTATGCATTACTTGATACCGGTTCTCACGGAAGAAGATTAACAGTTCTTGACAGAAGTGCACTTAGAAATATAAAATTAGGTATCGATGACGCCAATGCATGGGCAACTGCTCAGGAGTTCCCTGAATTAAGAACTTCTACATTCTATATTGCTCCTTATAATGAACCGTTATACAGAAGATTCGATGGTGCAACCTATGGTAAATACAAGATCAAAGAGCCTTATGGAAATTCTACTAATGCTCCTGTTTGGTTGAAATTTTCAAGTCATAATAACTGGGGTACTGAATTCTTGTTCGAAAACTCACCAAGAGGCGCAGGAAGTAAAAATCCACAGAAGCCCAATGAAAATGACTACCGTGATGGCTTATCAGCTAATGGAAAATCGACTATCAGCTTCTTAGGAATGTACAACAGAGCAGATTATCCTGAAAATAATCCGCATTCAAACTACACATTCTATGTAGACACCGCATATGTACGTCATAATACGCCTATGCCTCAGTACATGCTGGCTGTTCGTCCTGAGTTTGTAAAAGGTGATACGATCTGGACGGTAAGAAAAGATTCAACCTGGAACTCTCAGGGACAAAGCTGGTCTGTAACTTATGATACAACCATGACAGTTAGACCATCATTTACAAGAGCATTCTATGTGTACAATGCACAAGATTCAATCGGGGCAGATGATGCTGACAATTACAATCCACGCAACGCAGACTATATCGGTAAGATACAGTACGGTGCTGAAAACTCAACTCGTCTTGCATTTGTAGATGGTATTCATATGGGAGACACATTCTATGTATTGCGTGATAAACCTCTTACAACGGAGATTGATTCAGCATATTTATTAAGAATACCAGCTTCTCATAAAGTATATTTAGGAAGAAATACTCACTATACTCCAAGATACGGCAGAAATGGTCTTCCTATCTGGGGCAATAACCCTGCTGATTATCATAGTGATGCTCATAACGGAAAGAGTATGGTATTCCAATTCCGCTTGTACGATCCGACTGGTGCGGGTGATGCTAATGAAACGGCTGAGATGGTTCGTAAATTCTACATCGAATCCAGAAAAGATCCGAACGAACAGGAAATCGGTCCTGCTGTAGGTAGATGGATCAGAATCCAGAATATGGTTCCGATCATTAGCAAGAACGTTGCTCTTCAGGATGCAAGTCAGAATGATGCAGCTCATGTATTCAACGTATTACAAGGTGAAGAAAACAACGCCGTTTCTAACGAAAAGAATCCGGAAGCTTCTTCTGTACAGGTTACCGGAGAATATGGCGGTGTTAACATCCTGAATGCTGCAGGTGCTAATGTAACTGTTACTAATATCTTAGGACAAACAGTAGCAAGCAAGTATATCAACTCTGACAATGAAACAATTTCTGTACCTAAAGGTATCGTAGTTGTAGCAGTTGACGGAGAAGCATTTAAAGCCGTTGTTAAATAAAGAGTGATTCGCATATCTGAATAAGATTTGTTGATTGTAAAGCCCTCTCCGTATCTGGAGGGGGCTTTTTGTGTGGATTAGGATGTTACTGTAGGGGTTTAATTTATTTTTGGTGATGATTATAAATGAAAAAAAGGAGAAGAGGATGAATTACGGTTACATTAGAGTAAGTTCGGATAAACAAAGTGTAGAAAACCAACGGTATGAGATCAGCAGCTATTGCAAAAACCAAAAAGTCGTTATCGACAAATGGATTGAAGAAACCACATCAGGCACAAAAGAAATAGAAGAAAGGAAATTGGGGAAACTGTTAAAAAAACTCAAGAAAAATGATGTTTTGGTTTGTTCGGAGCTTTCTAGGTTGGGAAGAAACCTTTTGATGATTATGTCCATATTGAATTATTGTATGAAACATGATATACAGGTATGGACAATTAAAGATAATTACCGGCTGGGAAACGACATAAACTCGAAAGTGTTGGCGTTTGCATTCGGGCTTTCAGCGGAAATAGAACGAAACCTGATATCGCAGCGTACCAAAGAAGCTTTAGCCCGAAAGAAAGCTGAAGGGATTGTGTTGGGACGTCCGAAAGGAAGTAAATCCACCCGGAAAAAACTCACGGGAAAAGAAGAACTGATATGGCAGTTATTACAGAAAAAAACTTCATATTCGGCCATGGCCAGAATACTGAATGTAAGCAGGCTGACCGTTACCACGTTTATAAAAGAAAACGATTGGGGCGGAAGGTTACATTAAATATATAATAAATACACAATACCCCCCTGAAAGGCATAGAATCATTAAAGCACGTTAAAGGAATAAACACCTATTGATGAACCTTTTGTTGGCAATCGGGTTTTTTGTATACCTTTGCTTCTTAAAATCAGGCAAACTTATGAAAGTGAAAATCGTTAATACGTCTCATCATCCGTTGCCGGAATATGCGACAGCTTTATCTGCGGGAATGGATATCCGTGCCAATCTTACCATACCGGTCGTACTCGGGCCAATGGAACGTAAACTCATTCCGACAGGGCTTTATATCGCCCTTCCGGAAGGATTTGAGGCTCAGATGCGTCCCAGGAGTGGCTTAGCCTTGAAGCATGGTATAACCTTGCTGAACACACCCGGTACGATCGATGCCGACTACAGGGGAGAGATCGGGATTATATTGGTTAACTTATCCTCCGAACCGTTTACCATTAACGACGGAGAACGTATATGCCAGATGGTCATAACCAATTACAGCAGGGTGGAGTGGGAGCATGTTGAAGCGCTTGACCAGACAGAACGCGGCGCGGGGGGGTTCGGACATACAGGTAAGCATTAAACCATTTATCTTATTCTCCCTCTAACTAATTTAATAAACGAATATATATGTTCAAACAATTGATAGGCGGTTTTCTTTTTACCGTATTGCTTTTAACTAACATTACGGAGGTAAAAGCGGACGATGCCAAAAAGCAAAGAAAATTCGATTACTTTTTTTACGAAGGGCTTAACCTGAAGAATGCCGGTAAATATGATGCGGCTTTCGACGCATTTACCCATGCGTTGTCGATAGATTCAACGGCAGCTCCCGTGTTATATGAACTATCGTCTTTTTATATGCAGCTGCAACGTCCGGATAAGGCGGTGGAGATGTTGAAACAGGCGGTAGATAACGATCCCTCCAATTTCACTTACAAAATGGCTTTGGCTACGCTTTCGCGCAACATGGGTATGTACGGCGAAGCCGTTGAAGTCTACGAAGAACTCGCAGGAAAATATCCCGAAAAGGTGGAATTGAATTTCTATCTTGCCGATGCCCTTACGCAACAGGGAGAAATAGGAAAAGCAATAGATGCCTATGATGCGCTGGAATTAAGCGTAGGCATGAATGAAGGTATTTCGATGCAGAAATACCGGCTTTACATGACACTTGAACAACCCGGCAAGGCTTTCGAAGAGATTGAAAAGCTTGCGGCAAAATATCCGATGGATGCCCGTTACCAGCTTATTATCGGTGACCTGTACCTTGAAAAAGGAGAAACAGATAAAGCATACGAAGCCTACCAGAAAGCCAATACAATAGATCCCGGAAACCCGTATTTTATCGTATCTATGGCCAATTATTACGAAGCCACAAATGATAAACAGGCGGCCGAAACACAGATACGCGATGCCCTGGTAAATGATAAACTCGATGTAGAGACCAAAGTAAATATATTATCCCGCTATATTGTCCGTCTGCAATCGTCCAAAGACAGCACCCGCAGTGCGAACCCCCTCTTCGAAACCCTTCTCGAACAGCATCCGGAAGAAACCGAATTGAAACTGATGTATGGTTCGCTGCTCGCGGCGCAGGATAAGAATGATGAAGCGAGGTTCCAGTTTCAGCTGGTTACCGAAATGGAACCCGAAAATCCCTCGGCATGGCAGCAGTTGCTTAATCTTTCTTTGAAGACGCAAAACATACCGGAAGTGATCCGTATCTGTCAGAAATGTATCGAACTCTTTCCAGATGCTCCGGAATATTATTTTTACCTCGGCATAGGTTATTATCAGGAAGAAAATTACCCGAAGGCGCTGGAGACATACAGGCAAGGGCTTACTGTAATCCCGGAAGCAAACCGGTCGTTAAAGTCAGACTTCTACGGGCAGATAGGCGATATCAGCTACCAGATGGGAGATATGGATAAAGCCTTCGAAGCATATGATGAAGCCTTAAAATATAACGACAAAAATATCGTGGTGCTCAATAATTACGCCTATTTCCTTTCAGTTGCCAACACCGACCTGAAGAAAGCAGAACGCATGAGTGCGCAAACGATCAAGCTCGAACCCGAAAACGCAACCTATCTCGATACCTATGCCTGGATATTTTTCAGGCAGGGTAATTACACATTAGCAAAATTTTATATTGAAAGTGCACTTGAGAAAGATACGACCGGAAGTTCGGAACTGGTAGATCATTACGGAGATATCCTTTATATGACCGGAAACAAGGAAAAGGCAGTTGAACAATGGAAGAAGGCCAAAGAAATGGGTAAGACCGGAGATGTGCTCGACCGTAAAATAGCAGAAGAAAAATACATTGAAGATGAAAATGAGTAAAAAATATAGTATGCAGTACGAACCAGACAGTACGCAGCAGGCAGCGGGATCGGGTATCCGTTATTTCTCCATCCTGCGTGTTCCGTTCTGCTTTTTGCTTTCCGCTTTCTGCTTTTTGTTTCTTTTCAGTTGCAAAACGCAGGAGAAAGTAGGTACGGTAGAGATCGGAAACGCAAAAGCCCATAATGAATTTTTCGATTCGATGCAGAAGCAGGCTTTTCAGTTTAATACACTTTCCGCGCGGGCAAACGTGGAATTGAATATTCCCGGACGCGAAATGAGTTCAAGAGTAGACGTGAGAATGGTGAGAGACAGCGCTTTTTTACTTTCGGTACAGCCTTTCCTCGGTATCGAAGTATTCAGGGTGGAATTCAATACCGATAGCGTGAAAGTAATAGACCGTATGAACAAACGATATGTAGCCGAAAGTTATGAAGGGTTGAAGGGAGAAACACCCGTCACCTTTAATTTTTATAATCTTCAGGCGATGTTTACCAACAGGATATTTATCCCCGGTGAACGGGCAATAGAAAAAAGGCAGTACAACCGTTTTAAACTGAAACAGGATGGTGCAACGGCCGAGATCCGGATAAAGGATGCCATGGACCTGTTGTATACATTTATGGCCGACGGTGAGGAAAAATTGCTCTCTACCTATGTGACCGACAGGTCGGAGAAATATGCACTGCAATGGCTTTACAGGGATTTCAGGTTGACCGGCGGCCAGCCCTTTCCGATGATGATGGATGTAAATCTGCAAAAGGAAGGTGTTTCTGCCGGTGGGATAAAGATGAATTTCTCAAAAATTGAGACAGATGTGCCTGTAAATATGGAAAATTCCATTCCAGTGAAATATAAACGTATTACCTTTGCACAAATAATAAAAGGAATTACCGGGAAATAAAAAATGAGATACGTTTGGTTGGCCATATGCCTGATTTCTGTTTTAACCGCTTTTGGACAAAAGTCGGCGAAAGTACGGGAATTGGAAAACCAACGTAAAGCTGCCCTTGCCGAGATACAGATGACCAACCAGTTACTGGCGGAGACGAAAAAATCGGCCCAAAACTCCCTCAACCGGCTGAACTTGCTTTCGCAACAAATACTCCAGCGTAAAAAGGTGATCAGTATCTTAAACCAGGAGATAGGAGTTATCGACAAGGAAATATCAGAGATCATAGCCGAACTGGTCGGACTTGAAAAAGAGTTGGGCGTAAAACGTGATAATTACGGTAAATCCGTCAAAGGATTACAAAAGCGGCATACCTCACAGGATAAACTGTTGTTTATCCTGTCGGCAGATAACTTTACCCAATCCTTGCGCCGTATGCGCTACCTTCGAGAATATGCCGACTGGCAGAAGCAGCAGGCGGGCGCAATCATCGGAAAACAGAAAGAAGTTAATGCCAAACGCGAAGAGTTGGAAAAGTCGCGCGATGAAAAGCAGACGTTGTTGAGAACCCGCGAAGCGGAGAATCGTAATTTACAGGCAGAAGAAGAAGCCCAGCGGAAAGAAGTAAATGAACTCAACAAAAAACAAAAAGAGTTACAGGCCGACCTGAAGAAAAAACAACGCCAGGCAGATGCCCTGAACCGCCAGATTGAAAAACAGATAGCCGACGAAATAGCAAAGGCGGAAGCCGAAGCCCGTGCCGCCCGCGAACGCGAGCAGAGTGAAAGGGAAAGAGCGCTGGCACAGGGGAAGAAAGCACCCGAACCCAAAGAAGATATCCGCAAAGCCGATTCCAAAGGCGGTTATGCCATGACCAAAGACGAACGTAAGTTATCCGAGAATTTTGCAAGCAACAGGGGGCGGTTGCCGTTCCCCGTTACCGGGAAATATACCATTGTGGGAACATACGGCGAACAACAACATCCCGAACTCAAATATGTGAGGGTGAATAATAACGGTATCGACATCCAGACAACGGAAGGGTCAGAGGCAAGAGCTGTATTTAACGGCGAGGTGACTACCGTTTTCGTGGTGCCCGGCTACAATAATTCGGTTATCGTGCGTCACGGCAATTACCTCACGGTATATTCCAACCTGAGCGAGGTATATGTGAAGACCGGGGATAAAGTAAAAACCCGCGACCCTATCGGAAAGATATATACGGATTCGGATGACAACGCTACCATACTACATTTCGAACTCCGTAAAGAACGGGTGAAGCAAAACCCGTTATCGTGGCTGGCCAAATAAGATGATTATTTCCGGGATAGTTTTAATTTTATAAATTCCACATCCTCTTTCGTCACTAAAAAGTCTTTAAAGGAACTATGGGTCGAGCGTATAAACAAGCTGAGGGTGAAGGCGAACATGCAGGTGAATGCAATGCTTGTACTGATAGCCGAACCCGTTACCCCGTAAGCCGGTATAAGTAAAGAACCGGCTATTAATAAGATAATAAGTCCAACACATGAACTTGCCGTACTATATTTAATCTTTCCGCTTCCGATAAAATAATGGGCCACTATAGTGTTACACCCCAACATGATAATACCCACCGATAAGGCTGCTATCACCTTCTTTATCCCTTTAAACTCAGGGCTGAACAAGTAATCCGTGAATACCCATTCGGGGATCAGCAGGATACATATCATTACGGCAGTGATGGCTATAAAAGTCACTTTAAACAATTGCAGGGTAATTTTTTTCTGTTCGGGCACACTATCCGTTTTGGCAATCCGGTTATATTCGATATAAGCCACACTCCGGCTGATGTTCCATACGCTTTCCGATATTTTGGTCCCCACATCCAGTAATCCCACACTTGCTATTCCGGCAAAGCGTTCCACAAAAAAATAGTTCAACCTTGCCGTACAGGTTTCCGCAATATTATCGGCGCTTCCCCATAAGCCGTATTGAAACATTTCCCTGAGTATGGAATACACAGGTTTCTTGTTTTCAGGTTTATCCACCGGATTTCCCTCTTTCCTTAAATAAGGGAACAATAGGGCGAGGCTTATCAAAAAGGCAATTCCATTGGTAAGGTAAAGCGCTCCTACATACGAACCCACCTCTTTTTTTTCCATTATATAATAAAGGTATATGAGGATAAAGAACAATAAACCGCCCTGTAGCATATTGGTAAGGTTAAACGCTTTGACACGGTCTTTGCCTAAAAGGAAACGGGAGTTCGCTACCACCAGCGAATACAGTATGGTGATCAGGTAAATATCCATGAAATAGCCTTGGGGTAAGAGACCCGATAGCCCCATAAAGCCGCAACCGATAGTAGAGCCGATAAACGTCCATGCGTATGCGATAGGGAAGATCATCCGTACAGGGTACCGGTTGATAAAATAAACGATCGTACTTCCGCCGAGTACGCCGTTTACCATTACGATAATACTTATGGAAGCCCAGATAATCCCTATCAACCCGACACCCTCGATACCCAGTACCCTGGCATTAATAAAGATCAGTGCCAGGTTCAGTATGGCGATCAGATAACGGGTTACGATAGTTTCCAGGATATCTTTCAGCATACGCTTGTGGTTACAGTTTAAGCCCGTCGAGAAGCTTTACATAGGTTTCAATGGCTTCTCGTATTTCCGGCAGCCAGATATACTCATCCGCCGTATGCGAACGGTTGGAATTGCCGGGGCCGATTTTTACCGAAGGAAAAGGCATCAATGCCTGGTCGCTAAGGGTGGGAGAGCCGAAAGGTTCTTTGCCCAGCAGCAACGCCCTTTTTACAAAAGGGTGGCTGGTGTCCGTACGGGTAGAATTCAGGCGGAAACTGCGCGCCTTTACGTCACTCTTTACTTCGTTCCTGATCCGTTCGTAAAGCTGTTCGTTGGAATAAAATTCATTGCTGCGGATATCTACCGTAAATTCACATTTATCCGGAATTACATTATGCTGGGTTCCGGCATGGATCATCGTTACGCTCATATTTACCGGCCCCAGGAAATCACTCTCATCCGGGAAACGAAACGAATGAAACCAACGGATGTCTTCCATCGCTATGCTGATAGCGTTTACACCCTCGTTCCGTGCGGCATGCCCCGCTTTTCCTATAGCGGTGCCATCCAGCACCATCAACCCTTTTTCAGCTACGGCAGGCTGCATGCCGGTAGGCTCGCCCACAACAGCAAATGCTATAGGAGGCAGCGCTTTCAACGCGCTTTCAACGCCTTCCTTTCCCGAAACTTCTTCTTCGCATGAAGCCAGGAAAATCAGGTTATAAGCCTGTTCCGTTTGCGATAATATGCGGAAGGCGGCATATAAGGATACGACACTTGCCCCGGCATCGTTACTGCCCAGCCCGTATAGTTTATCGTCGTCACCTTCTTCAGGCGTAAACGGGTCTTTTGTCCATCCCTCTACCGGCTTTACCGTATCGATGTGCGAGTTCAGCAGCAGGGTAGGTTTCTTCGGGTTGAATCCGGGCGAGGTGATCCATAAGTTGTTTCCTTTCCGGTTTACTTCATAACCTTCCTTCTGCCATACCTGTTGAAGGTAATCTGCCACCCCATCCTCCTCCCTGCTGAAAGAAGGGCGTGAGATCATTTCTTTTAATATATCTATAGCTTCGTAAAACATGATTCAAAATTAATGATTAACGTTTAGCGATTAATACTTAACTCTGCGGGCAATGGTTAATTTATTGATTTATTCAATTAATGAATTATTGAGTTACTGAATTATTCAGTTAATCTTTCTTCCACTTCCATCCTGTCTTTTTCCAATTGCTGCTTTAACGCTTCCAGTGAATCGAAACGTATATCTCCGCGAAGATAATAGATAAAGGAGACGGAAATTTCATTATTATAAATGTCACCGTTAAAATCGAGGATGTTTACTTCCAGCGAATTTCCGTTGTTCAGCGTGGGTCTGTTGCCGATATATAACATCCCTTTATACCGCTTATCCTGCAGATATACCCATACAGCATATACCCCAATGCCCGGAATGATCTTAAACGGTTCGTCCACCTGTATATTTGCCGTAGGAAAACCGAGTGTACGCCCTACTTTATATCCGCTGATGATTGTGCCTTTCAGCCGGTACGGATAGGTAAGCAACCGGGCGGCCGCTTCCACTTCCGAGGCAGCAAGTTGTTTCCTTATTTCCGACGAACTGACGGCGATTTTATCTTCGATAAAACGTGACACTTCAATTACTTCCATTCCGCATGCATCACCGTATGCTTTGTATTGTTCAAAACCTTCACTGCGGTCATGTCCGAACCGGTGGTCGTATCCTATGAGCAGTGTTTGTATATGCAACTGTTCCGATAGCACGGAAATGATGAAATCGCGCGCGGAGTAATGCGACAATTCTATTGTGAAATCCAGTACGATACAATAATCAATACCCGTTTTTTCGAGATGTTCCAGTTTCTCCGTGAACGAATTAAGCAGTTTAGGCTGGTAGTCATCCTGCAGTATCTTACGGGGGTGCTCACGGAACGTTATCACGGCTGAGGGTATTCCACGCATCTGTGCAATCCGTATCATTTCTTTAATGAGGAACTGGTGGCCCAGGTGTACTCCGTCAAAAAAACCGATGGTTGCAGCCAGCCCTCCGGTATTCAAACCGTTTATATCATTTACAACGATCATTCGCTTGCAAAAGTGTTAAATTTAGCAGAATTTAATAGTGATATATGTAGTTTTATGTTAGCTAACATTTTTTGGATATAAAAGCACCTGTGCTTAACATATATTATCCGCAAAAACCTTGACAAATGCTTGCTGAGACAGTATCTTTGTATTGTGGTTTTTTCATAATAGTATTAGATTTAAGGTTAACAAAGTTGGTTAGGGGATGTCGGGAGACATCCTTTAATTGTTTTATGACGTTTCTTACTGCTCGGTAATTTCTGCCACCTCAATTTCGAATATTAATGTAGAATATGGTGGTATTATAATGTTTCCCGACTCATCTTTAGATCCCACTGCCCCATAACCAAGCGCATGGGGTATCCATATTTCCCATCTGTCTCCTACTTTCATGTTTTGCAAGGCGGTTTTCCAACCCTCACGTAACGAAGCGGTACTAACTGTAAATTCTACTGGGGAATTATATGGAGGTTCGTATGATTCAAAAGGTGTATCGCTATTAATAAGAGTTCCGGTATAATAAACTTTTACTTTACTGTTGTAATAAATTTTTTCCGTACCCTCGCCCTCTTTTAATACCTTATAATAGATACTACCCATATTACTGGGTGACGCTAAACGGGTATAATCAGGGTCATAGGTCAGACGGTTCATCGCTTCTTCGTTTTCCAACCGCCAGGCCTCGTAATCAGTCGCATTGTTGTCATCATCGTCGCCACAGGAAGTAAAAGACAGGGCGCCAATCATCATCCATACAAAAAACAGGTATTTTTTCATCTGATTATTTTTCTGTTATCTTTTTAAATAAATTCTTCATACTCACCTTGTCGGCAATTATTCCGTTGAGTTTATCGATGCTTACCCTTTCCTGCTCCATGGTGTCGCGGAAGCGTATCGTTACACAATTATCTTTCAGCGTATCATGGTCTACCGTGATACAGTAAGGCGTACCAATGGCATCCTGCCTGCGGTAACGTTTTCCTATCGAATCTTTTTCGTCGTACTGGCAACGGAAATCGAAACGCAGCATTTCAATAATTTCTTCCGCCTTTTCGGGCAGGCCGTCTTTCTTTACAAGCGGAAGCACGGCAAGTTTTACCGGAGCCAATGCGGGCGGCAACTTCAGTACAACCCTTGATTCGCCATTATCCAACGTTTCTTCAACATATGAGCCGGAGATAATGCTCAGGAATACGCGGTCGACCCCGATAGATGTTTCCACTACATAAGGCGTATAGCTTTTATTCAACTCCGGATCGAAATACTGCATTTTCTTACCCGAATATTTCTCATGCTGGCTCAGGTCGAAGTCAGTACGGCTGTGTATGCCCTCCACTTCTTTGAAGCCGAAAGGCATTTCAAATTCGATGTCGGTAGCTGCGTTCGCATAATGTGCCAGTTTATCGTGGTCGTGGAAACGGTATTTATTATCGCCCAGCCCCATGGCTTTATGCCATTTCATACGGGTGGCTTTCCACTGGTTGAACCATTCCATTTCTTCTCCCGGGCGAACGAAGAACTGCATTTCCATCTGTTCGAATTCACGCATGCGGAAAATGAACTGGCGGGCTACGATCTCGTTGCGAAAGGCTTTCCCGATCTGTACAATACCGAAAGGAACCTTCATTCGTCCTGTTTTTTGTACGTTAAGGAAATTCACGAATATACCCTGCGCCGTTTCGGGTCGAAGGTACACCTTCATTGCACCGTCGGCAGTCGAACCCATTTCCGTTGAGAACATAAGGTTGAACTGACGTACGTCTGTCCAGTTACGTGTACCCGAGACCGGGCATACCACTTCAGCGTCTACAATGATCTGGCGCAGTTCCTCCAGATTCGAATCGTTAAGCGCTTTGGCAAAACGGGCGTGTGTCTCATCCCTTTTCGCCTGGTATTCCAGTATGCGGCCGTTTGTAGCCCTGAACTGGGCTTCGTCGAAGGAGTCTCCGAAACGTTTAGCGGCTTTAGCCACTTCCTTGTCTATTTTTTCATCGATCTTTGCCAGGTAGTCTTCTATCAGTACATCCGCGCGGTATCGTTTTTTAGAGTCTTTGTTGTCGATCAGAGGATCGTTAAATGCATCTACATGGCCGGAAGCTTTCCAGATGGTAGGATGCATAAAGATAGCCGAATCTATCCCTACTACATTTTCATGAAGCAACGTCATGCTGTCCCACCAGTATTTCTTAATATTGTTCTTTAATTCAACACCATATTGCCCGTAGTCGTATACCGCTCCTAATCCGTCGTATATCTCCGACGAGGGGAAAACAAAACCATACTCTTTACAGTGCGAAATAATTTTTTTGAAAACATCTTCTTGTGCCATATGAACGTAGTAATTTTTTAACTTTCAACCTTAAAGGTTGCAAAGTAAATGAATTTTTGCTAAAAAGGGATGTCGGAAAGTGTTTCTTTCAACTCTTTTAAAGTTTAATAGGAGATACCTAAAGCAGGAAAGCGGCTTTTATTTCAGTTCCTGTAATAATTCTGTCAACCGTTTTACACCTTCCGATGCACCTGCCTTGATAAAATGAATGTCTTTCCGGTAAGTTGCTACATCTTTCGGATCGATCAGGAAAATGGGCTGTCCTTTTCGCACGTAATTCAAAAGTCCGGCAGCCGGGTACACATTAAGGGAGGTGCCGGCCACAACTACTATGTCAGAATTCATTATGATCTCGGTAGCAGGTTCGATTATCGGTACGGCCTCGCCGAACCATACGATAAAAGGCCGCAGCTGGTTTCCGTAAGGGTCTTTATCTCCTATATGAATGTCGGGAGTATCGGGTGAAATATCGTAAGTGCGGTTTAAATCGTTAACCGGGCAAGCCTTCATCAGTTCGCCGTGCAAATGAAGCACTTTTGTGCTTCCGGCCCGTTCGTGAAGGTTATCGACATTTTGTGTGATAATACGTACATCGAAATCTTTTTCCAGGGCTGCCAATCCATAATGCCCTTCGTTCGGCTCGCAGGTTAATAACTGCCGGCGGCGTTGATTGTAAAAGTCGAGGACTACTTCCGGCATTCTTTCAAAAGCTTCGGGAGTGGCAACATCTTCCACCCTGTATTTTTCCCATAGCCCGTTGGAATCGCGAAAAGTGGATATACCGCTTTCCGCACTCATTCCAGCACC
Source organism: Bacteroidales bacterium UBA4116 (assembly GCA_002381645.1). GTDB lineage: Bacteria > Bacteroidota > Bacteroidia > Bacteroidales > Tannerellaceae > DFXE01. The sequence continues at coordinate 144,552 of DFXE01000007.1, read as the reverse complement.
GCTGAGAACAACTAACTTTTTCATATGGGTATACATGAATTTTGTAATATACAAACATACAAATTATTTTCGTCATATCATTATGGTATTATTTATAGGGTACAAATGTCTCTTTTGGGATATTTTTAAATAAAAAGCCGCTTGATATAAGGTTTTACAAAACATCCTTCACCTTTCACCTTTGATTGTAATGGTAAGTGTTTCAGTGTGTTGCAGGTGAAAGGATGTAATTTTTACCTTTCACCGCTATCACGCATGGTGCTATTAACATATCACTGCTATGCGGCTGTTGATCTTTATGCTTTTGCCGCCCCGGAAGATAGAAAAAGATTCTGCCGGATTATGGGTAGATGATACTGGTTTTATATGGATTTAGCCAGGCATTTATGAAAAACTAATCTTTCTGTATCATACTTTTGATGCTGGATTAGGAATTGTTAAATATTTCACCCGGGTGAAAAGAACATTTCACAAGGGTGAAACTTATATTTCACAGGGGTGAAATTTATTTTTCACGAGAGTGAAATGATCAGTGGTTTATATGGTTTAAAGCTGTTCCTAACGGGGTGGGTATTAAATGGCTTTGTCTTTTACCATAATCAGCATGATGAAGGCCGTAACTTTTCTCTTTAAGGTATGTGGTGATAGATAGGTGACAGGTAAAACATCCTGTCTTTCACCTGTATACTTATGTGGTACAGCTAGTTGTGTCGAAAAGTGAAAGGTGAAGGATGTTTTTGAAAAGTTGAAACGGAATGGTATATTATAAGTTTGCAGTAAGATATTGTCCCGGCAAAAGGGTTTGATGTTTGGTTAATGGTTGTGTGAAAAGCTGGTTGCCGGCAGAATGAGGTTTTGACGTAGTAACTGATGTGAAACTTTGAGGGGAAAAATAAAAAGTATCCTAAAATAAAAGATCGTATTGTTAAAAGCGTTACTTTTGTGCCTCATAAATACTTGAAAAAGAAAAAGAATGGATAAAGTAAGTTATGCGCTGGGTTTAAGTATCGGAAACAATTTCCAAACCTCGGGCATTAAGGATATCCGGGTGGAAGATTTTATGAAAGGCATTCAGGATGTTTTGAATAATGCTACGCCGGATATAAGTTATGATGAGGCAAAACAGGTTATCAACGACTATTTTATGGAACTCCAGAAAAATAAACTCGAGCTTAACAAACAGGCCGGGGAAGAATTTCTGAACATCAACAAACACAAAGCGGGCGTTGTGCAACTACCTAGTGGGTTACAGTACGAGGTGTTAAAAAAAGGTACGGGCGCGAAACCCAAAGCTACTGACCAGGTGAGATGCCATTATCATGGCACACTGATAAATGGCGCGGTTTTCGACAGTTCCGTGCAACGGGGCGAACCGGCTGTGTTTGGTGTATCGCAGGTGATCCCGGGATGGGTGGAAGCCTTACAGCTGATGGAAACAGGTTCGAAATGGCGTCTTTTTATCCCTTCCGGGCTGGCTTACGGCGAACGCGGAGCCGGCGAATCCATTGAACCGAACAGTACACTGATATTTGATGTGGAATTACTGGATATCGTATAATAAATCATATAATAGTTAAAAAAACAATGAAAAAGATTAGTGTTTTAGTTGTTGCTGCAGGGGTTGCCTTTGGCGTTTCTGCAACTTCTTGTGATTCAAAAAAAAATGTAAACCTGAGGACATCTGTTGATAGTGCAAGTTATGCACTCGGACTTATTAACGGGGATGCTTTCGGACAGAACCTGAAAACGGCTCCCGGCGAACCTATCGACGTTGATCTGCTTCTGGCTGGTATGAGCCAGGGAATGAAAGGCGACACTGCCAGTATGAAAATGACTATGTCGCAGGCACAGGAATTTATGCAGACCTATTTTATGCGTGCCCAGACAGAAGAATTGAATAAGATAAAAGAAGAAGGACAGGCGTTCCTCGACCAAAATAAAGCGAAAAGCGGCGTTGTTACTACTGAAAGCGGATTACAATACCAGGTAATTACCGAAGGTACAGGGCCTAAACCTAAGGATGAAGACCGTGTAAAAGTTCATTATACCGGTACGCTTCTCGACGGAACGAAGTTCGACAGTTCACTGGATCGTGGCGAACCGGCTGAATTTGGTGTTACTCAGGTAATTCCGGGGTGGACCGAAGGTTTGAAGATCATGCCTGTAGGTTCAAAATATATTTTCTGGATTCCTTCCGATTTAGCTTACGGCGACCGTGGTGCGGGTCAGGATATCAAACCGGGCAGCACGTTGAAGTTCGAAGTGGAATTGCTCGAAATCGTGAAGTAAGCAGGGAATACTTCCATAAAGATATATAAAGCGGGTAAAAGGATGCTTTTTAGCATATTTTACCCGCTTTCATTATTTTAAAAGGTACTTTTTCTTTCATAATGATAGATAATTCAAAATTAATACATACTTTTGATATCTAATCAAATCTAAGAAAAACAATTAATCTACTGGCAATGGAGAAAATAGACAAACTGGACAGGCAGATATTGAACATTATTTCGAAGAACGCGCGTATCCCCTTTAAAGATGTGGCTGAAGAATGCGGAGTGTCGCGCGCGGCGATCCACCAGCGGGTGCAACGCATGATCGATATGAACGTCATAACGGGATCAGGATACCAGATCAATCCGAAAAGTCTCGGGTTCAATACCTGTACATATATAGGGGTAAAACTTGAAAGGGGATCGATGTATAAAGACGTGGTTCCTGAATTTGAAAAGATTCCGGAAGTAGTGGAATGTCATTTCACAACCGGCCCGTACACCATGCTTATTAAACTATATGCCCGCGATAACGAGCATCTGATGGAATTGTTGAATTCGTCTATACAGGAGATCCCGGGCGTTACGGCTACGGAAACACTTATTTCTTTACGTCAAAGCGTTAAGAGGGAAATACCTATTTTCAATCCCTGACCATTATAATAAATATACAGCAAATTTAAAATTGGAAATTGAAAGCGTCAGGCGGCATTTTCAGTTTTCAATTTTTGGTTTTTAAAAGAGAAATATGCGCCATTGGTATTTGATCATCATTTTGATATTTTCGTCCCGGGCATTTTGTGGAGAAAGTTATGGTTTCCGTGTATATCTGAAAGATAAAGGAGATTCGGGCTTATCGGTTGATTACCCGGAGGAGTTTTTATCGAAGGCCGCTATCGACCGCCGGATGAGGGAAGGTAAATTCGTAGACGAATCCGACCTCCCGATTGCCCAGGGCTACCTCGATTCGCTTAAATCGGTAGGTGTGGAGCCGGTTGTACAGAGTAAATGGTTTTCTACCGTAGTCGTAGCCGGACAGGACAGCGCGGTTTGTGATGAACTTAAAAAGCTTTCGATAGTGGATTCCGTAAAGTGGATATGGAAAGGCAGCCGGTACAGTCGTCAATCCGTACCCGCGGATACTTCTATGTTATATCCTTTGGACGAACCGCTGGAAAATGTGTACGGCTATGCGGAAAAACAGATTAAAATGCTGAATGGCATTAAGCTGCACGAAGAAGGTTACCGCGGAAAAGGTATGCGTGTGGCGATCATAGACGCGGGATTTTATAATGCCGACCGTCTTTCGGTATTCGCGTCATTGGATATAGAAGGGACGCGGAATATGGTCTCGCCTGAAGAAAGTGTTTACGATAGCGACGATCACGGGACCAAAGTGTTGTCGTGTATCGCGGCGGATGAACCCGGGGTGATGGTCGGAACGGCTCCCGATGCTTCTTACTGGCTGATCAAGAGCGAAGACGGCCGGTCGGAATATCCCATTGAGGAGGATTACTGGATTGCCGCCGTGGAGTTTGCCGATAGTGTCGGCGTAAAGGTTATCTCTTCTTCGTTAGGGTATTTTGAATTCGACTCGGAAGCATTGAATTATACGCCGTCCGATCTCGATGGTAAAACGGCATTAATAAGCCGTGCAGCCGATTTTGCTGCTGAAAAAGGCATATTGCTTTTTGTAAGCGCGGGTAATGAAGGCACGGGGAAATGGAATAAGATAACGTTTCCTTCCGATGCAGCCAATGTACTGACGGTAGGAGCCGTCACCGGAGAAAAAAAGAAAAGTAACTTCAGTTCGGTAGGTTTTACAGCCGACGGGAGGGTAAAACCCGATGTTGTGGCGCTGGGAACTAGTACGACCGTTGTAGACAGCAGCGGTAATATCCGTTATTCGAACGGGACTTCTTTTGCCACGCCTGTTCTTGCCGGGCTGGGTATTTGCCTGTGGCAGGCACTTCCCTGGTTGAGTAACCTGGAGGTTATGGAGTTGATACGGGAAGTTTCTTCGCAATATAAACGCCCTGATATTGAACTGGGTTACGGTATACCGGATATATATAAAGCGCTGAAAAAAGAAAGACAGGATGTTCGGAATAAATAAAACTTCGGAGCGAGACGAGTTATCGCTGTTCGAACTCAATAAACGGATAAAGGGGGTAATTGACCAGGCCTTTGCGGCAACGTATTGGGTGAGGGCTGAAATGAGCGATGTCAGGACCAATGTATCGGGGCATTGCTACCTTGAATTTGTAGAAAAAAATGCGGTGAACGGACAGATCATCGCTAAGGCAAGGGCATCCGTGTGGGCTAAAACCTTCCGGATGCTAAAACCTTATTTCGAGATGGAAACCGGTCAGTCATTTGCATCGGGAATTAAGGTATTGGTGAAAGTGTCCGTCGAATTTCATGAGTTATATGGTTTCAGTTTGAATGTACTTGATATCGACCCGGCGTACACCGTTGGGGATATGTTGCGTAAACGGATGGAAATTATCCGGCGGTTGCAGCAGGAAGGGGTCTTTACATTAAATAAAGAATTGCCTTTTCCGGATTTGCCGGTACGTATTGCTATTATTACATCGCCTACTGCCGCCGGTTATGAGGATTTTATGCGTCAGCTTACCGAAAATAAAGCCGGATATGCGTTTTATACCCAATTATTTCCCGCCGTGATGCAGGGCGATAAGACAGAATCGTCCATTATCGCCGCGCTTGACAGGGTAAACGAGCATATCGATTGTTTTGATGTGGTCGTCATTATCCGTGGCGGGGGAGCTACTTCCGATTTGAATAGCTTCGATTCCTATCTGCTGGCAGCTAACTGCGCCCAGTTCCCTCTGCCGCTGATTACGGGTATCGGGCATGAGAGAGACGATACCGTTCTGGACATGGTTGCGCATACACGAATGAAAACGCCTACTGCTGTGGCAGAATATCTGATCGGATGTATGGACAGGGCTGCCGAAGAAGTTTACCGTTTACAGGTGAGTATCGTATCTTTCACAAAAGATACAATATTGGCAGAAAAGAACAGGTTGCAACTGTTGGGTACCCGGTTCCCTTCCTCTGTGATCAACCGGATCGAACGAAACCGCTCACAACTGCATATGCTGGGGAACCGGTTACCGGTCATTGCTTCCGGGTTACTGGAACGACAGCGGCACACCTTATTGCATTCGGCAACACGGTTGCAACAGGTATATGTCAATAAAATGGCTGAAGATAAGCGGTTTATTCAATTAACGGAACAGTTCGTGCGAATGGCTTCGCCGGATTATATCCTTCAAAAAGGGTATAGCCTTACCTATAAAGACGGGCGTATAATGAAACGGTCTGCAGATGTGGTTTCGGGCGACGAATTGGTTACCCGTTTTATGGACGGCGAGGTAACCAGTGTGGTAAAGGATTAGAGATTGATACCTGCCGGATGAATTGAAATAATAGTATATAATGTATATTTGCGTATCCCGCTGTTTAGGGAATCGTATTTAAAAAATTGTCGGTATGCCGGAAAAAAAAGAGTCATATAAAGAAGCCGTGGATAAACTGCGGACGATCGTAGCTGAAATTGAAAACGGAGATTTAGATGTGGATATCCTTTCTGATAAAGTAAAGGAAGCGACCCGCCTGATCAAACTTTGTAAAGATAAACTTTATAAGGTGGATGAAGAAGTTAAGAAAGTGCTGGAAGAACTCGACGAATGAAACGATATGTTCTCATAGTAGCGGGTGGTAAAGGATTGCGGATGGGGCATGATCTGCCTAAACAGTTTATTCCTTTGGCGGGTAAACCGGTATTGATGCATACCCTGGAGTGTTTCTACCGTTGGGATGAGTCGGCAGACCTGATACTGGTTTTACCGGAAGAACATCAGTCATACTGGAAAATGCTTTGCCGTGAGCTTAACTGTCCTGTACCGCACAGCATTGCTTCCGGTGGAGATACGCGTTTCCAGTCGGTGAAGAACGGTTTGTCTTTCGTTAACCAACCGGGTTATATAGCTGTACACGACGGAGTACGCCCTTTTGTATCACAAAAGGTTATAAACGAATGCTTCGATAAAGTTACGGAGTATGGAGCTGTCATTCCTGTGGTTCCGTTAGTGGATTCCATACGTGAAAAGGAAACCGACGGTGAGAGCCGGCCGGCAGACCGCAGTAAATTTGTCGCCGTTCAGACTCCTCAGGTGTTTGATAGCAGAATACTGCTGGATGCTTATCGCCAGGTTTACGATACGGCTTTTACGGATGATGCCTCTGTGGTGGAAGCAGCCGGACATACCATTTACACAGTGGCGGGTAATGTGGAAAATATAAAGATCACTACCCCGTTCGATTTGTTAATAGCCGAAGCACTTTTATGTAATCCAAATTAACCGTTTATGATTGAATTGCATAAACGTTCGATCACTTATTTGCCGGGAGTTGGCCCTAAGAAAGCCGAGATACTCCTGAAAGAAGCAAAGATCTCTTCATTTGAAGATTTGCTGTATTATTTTCCATATAAATATATCGATAGGAGCCGTTTTTATACGGTTTCCGAGATAAAGGAAAATATGCCTTATATCCAGTTGAAAGGACGCATTCTTTCCTTCGAAACGTTAGGAGAGGGACGTGCCCGCCGGCTCGTTGCCCGTTTTACTGACGGAACCGGAGCGTTGGATCTGGTATGGTTCAAGGGGATTGCTTATGTAAAAGACAAGTATAGTATCGGCAAAGAATATATTGTGTTCGGAAAACCTGCTGAATTCGGACATACGTATAATATAGCCCATCCCGATATCGATCCGGTTGAGCAGGCAGGGCAGGTAGCGGGAGGACTTACCCCCTATTACAATACGACGGAGAAGATGAAAAAGTCTTTTCTGAATTCGCGTGCCATACAAAACCTTCAGTTTACATTGCTTAAACTCCTCGACTGGCAAGTGCCGGAAACATTACCTTCGGATGTGCTTGAGCGGATAAAAATGGTTTCCATGACGGAGGCCATGCGTAATATACATTTTCCTGAATCGGCGGAACAGTTAAAAAAGGCGCAATTGAGACTAAAGTTTGACGAACTTTTTTTTATCCAGCTGAATATCCTGCAAACGGCTGCTTACCGTAAACTTAAATTGAAAGGTTTGGCTTTCCCTTTGGTGGGCGATAAATTCAATACTTTTTATAAGGAATACCTTCCTTTCGAACTGACGGATGCCCAGAAAAGGGTGATAAAGGAAATCAGGCGCGATATGGGTAGCGGAAGGCAGATGAACCGCTTGCTGCAGGGAGATGTAGGCAGCGGCAAAACATTGGTGGGGTTGCTTTCGATGCTGCTGGCGATCGATAATGACTATCAGGCGTGTATGATGGCACCTACAGAGATACTGGCGAACCAGCATTATGTGACGGTGATGAATTTCCTGGGAGATATGGATATAAAGGTTGCCCTGCTCACGGGTTCCACTAAAAAGAGAGACCGTGCCAAACTGCTTCCGGCTATCGCCTCCGGTGAGATTAATATAGTGATCGGTACGCATGCGCTGATCGAGGAGACAGTTGTTTTCTCCTCCTTAGGCTTGGCTATTATAGATGAGCAGCACCGGTTCGGGGTAGAGCAACGGGCACGGCTATGGAAAAAGAATGAAGTGGTGCCGCATGTGCTGGTTATGACGGCAACTCCTATACCGCGCACATTGGCCATGACCTTATATGGCGATCTGGATGTGTCTGTGATCGACCAGTTGCCACCAGGCAGAAAACCTGTTCTTACGCTTCACAGGTATGATAACCGTAAAAAAGAGCTGTTTGAGTTTCTGCGGAAGGAAATTCAAACGGGGCGGCAGGTCTATGTGGTTTATCCACTGATCGAAGGGAGCGAAAAAGTGGATTATAAAAATCTGGAGGAAGGATACGAGGTTTTCACCGAAATATTTTCCGAGTATAAGGTTTGTATGGTGCACGGGCGTATGAAGGCTGCGGATAAGGAAGCGGAAATGCAGAAATTTGTTTCGGGAGAAGCCCAGATATTAATGGCAACTACCGTTATCGAAGTGGGGGTAAATGTGCCGAATGCTTCTGTTATGGTAATTGAAAGTGCCGAGCGTTTCGGACTGTCGCAACTTCACCAGTTGAGGGGCAGGGTAGGACGTGGTGCGGACCAGTCGTACTGTGTATTGGTTTCTTCTTATAAACTCAGTAATGAGACGCGTAAACGGCTGGAGATAATGGTCCAGACAAATAATGGCTTTGAAATTGCCGAGGCGGACCTCCGCCTGCGGGGACACGGTGACCTGGAGGGTACACGCCAAAGCGGAATAGGAATCGACCTGAAAATAGCCAACCTGGGTTCCGACGGTCAAATTTTACAATATGCCCGTGATATAGCAAACGCCGTATTGAATGATGATCCTGAACTGAAGCAGGATGCTCATTCCCTTTTAAAAGAACGGCTCCGGATACTCTTTTCACGCAGGATAAACTGGGGAATGATCAGTTGAACCCGTTAGGATGCGCTGAACCCGATAAAAGAGCCATTTCTCCTGAATAGTTTACTATATTTCTCACATTTATGCTCTTTTGTGAAATTTTCACACACTCACCTTGGCTCCTTAACCTATTTTGTTGATATTTGTGCTGCCTAAAAAACGATTACTATAACATTCAGGTCTTTTTTAATTCCTGAAAACACACAACACTGAACTATAGATAAGGATGAATATACGATTATTACTTTTTTGTACATGTGCTGCCATTTCTGTGTCGGCCTCAAAAGTCGTGGCTCAGGAAGCCGGAGATGTATCAACAAGGGCCCAACTGATGGATGAACATGTTTCCGAATTGATGGCCGACCGGGTAATTAAAACGGATATCACTACAGAAAAGATAGCAACACTGGAAGACCTTCTTATAGAAGAACAGGAAAACCTCATGTTTCCAGCAGACGAATTATATGGGTCGAACTGGGATACCCGCTGGGTAGACCCTTTCAGGGCAAGCTCTTCCAATGTAGAGTTTCCGGACTCCTTCCGCATTGATTGTTCTTCATTTGTTCATCCGCTGGACTATGAAGAAGTGAGGGTTACCTCCAAATATGGGCCGCGCCGCCGCCGTATGCACCGGGGAATTGACCTGAAGGTTCAGGTGGGCGATACGATCCGGGCTGCTTTTTCCGGTAAGGTACGTATCCGTAATTTCGAACGCCGCGGATATGGAAACTACTTAGTGGTAAGACACCCGAACGGACTGGAAACGGTATACGGCCATTTATCCAAATTCCTGGTGGATGTGAATGATATCGTGCGGGCAGGCGATCCGATAGCGTTGGGAGGAAATACAGGACGTTCCACGGGTTCGCACCTGCATTTTGAAACCCGCTTTTTAGGTCAGGCTATCGATCCGGCCGAAATTATTGACTTCGAAAACGGTGTCCCGCATAAAGATATGTATGTCTTCCATAACCTGAAAATCAACGGACGCAACAGCAATATATATACTTCTTCAGACAACCAGATGGTTTATCACCGGGTAAAATCGGGTGATACGTTAGGTGCGATAGCCCGCCGTTACGGAACAAGCGTCAGTGAGTTATGCCGTTTGAACGGTCTTAAACCTACATCTACTTTACGGATCGGGCAGTCTTTGCGTTGCAGTGTAAGCGGAGGGGGAAACAAAAACACTGTAAAGGTGTCTTCGCAAAAGAATAAGGAGAATCCAACGGCTGTGGTGACATCGTTGCCTTCTGCCGTGGAAACAAATACCGGCGTTCCTGCGGATGGTAGCGGCAATATTGTTTACCACCGTATTAAATCAGGCGATACTTTAAGTACTATCGCAAAAAGATACGGAACTACTGTGGGTAAATTATGCGAAATAAACGGCATCACAAAAACCACTGTCCTTAAACTTGGACGGTCTATTCGTTGTTCATAAGATTATAAAATATAACCGCCACCTATTTTACATTAGGAACAAACAAATTAAATAGGGTATTGCGGCGTTTGTTCCAGGGGTTCGACTCCCCGTTTGCTTTGGTGCAAGACTCGTGGATGAGACAGGCTCAAAATCTGTTTTAAACAAAAGAAAAGATGAAAAACCGAATGTGATCATTCAGTTCGGAAATAGGTTTGCAGGCAGGGGGATACCGGCTTGATGTAAATGAAGCCTTAACCTTGTTTCCCTTATTTTTGGATGTTTTTCATCTTTTTGAAACCGTAAACTAAAAGACAACGATAATGAGAATATTCAGGAAACGATATCAGGTAAAACCGAATACGGTGGGGTTCCTGTACAGGAACAATATTTTGGAACAACAATTATCCCCGGGCATTTATAAGATAAGGGATTGGGAAAATGCCACTGAACTTTTCTGCCTTCCGGAAACGAATAAACTGATTACGGTAACTAACCAGGAAGTACTTACCAAAGATAATATCGCCCTCCGGTTTTCTTTTAATTACCTCTACAGGATAGCGGACGGAAAAAAGTTTTTAAGCAATTTTACGCTCGACAGGAATATTTATTCCGTCATTGCTGAGGCTGAACAACTGTTAAGCAATATGATCCAGCTGGTCATACGTACGGTTATCGCTGATATGGACAGTGAAACACTGAACGAAAAAAGAAACGGCTTAACCGACTTTAAAACGGTTGACCTCGAAAAGCAGGCGGCAGACCTTGGCATACTCATTGAAAAAGTGCAACTCCGCGATATTACTTTTCCCAAATCTATTCAGGACCTGTTCTCCAAACATCTGGAGGCTAAGATAAGGGCGAAAGCGGAACTGGAAAATGCCCGTACTACCGTAGCTACCGCCAGGGCTTTGAAAAATGCTTCCGAACTGATGAAAGATGATGATAATATCCGGTTCTTCCAGATGATTGAGACCATATCTAAAATAGCGGATAAAGGAAAACATACCTTTGTCATCGGAGAGATGAACCAATTGGGTAAAAGCAAATAATAATCGTTTGCATAAGTGCCCGGATGATTTTATTCAACTATCCGGGCAGGTATGATTAGAATTCAATCAGCCAATGTGGGAAAGCTGTATTTTTATCTTCTTTCTCATGGAGTGATTTTGCCCTTTCGATATCGCTGCTGAGGGAAGAATAATTCCCCCCCGTAAAGGAAGATAAACTTTGCTGAAAGTAAGCATTTAAAATAATAGCCCGCGGATTGCCGGGGTTGAGTTTTAATGCTTCCGAATAAAGCGAGATGACATTACCTGAATATTTTGGTCCGTTGACCTGTGGGTTTACCGACATTTGCGCATAATACCAATAACCTTGTAACGTGTTTATCTCGGAACGGATATCTTTTGATAATCCTTTCATCCGTTTCAGCTTGTCAAGATATTCCCCGGCTTCTTCAAGAAACTGATTTTTTAGTTGCCCGTCATTGCTCCTGAAAAACAGGTTGATGTCGGTGTAGGCAAGGTAATACGGGGATATCCAATCAGACGGATTACTTAAACTGATGCGTTGGAACAGGTTGCGCACTTCCTTTAACTCTTCGGGAGTACCGGCTTTATCCAGCCGGGATACGGCCATTGATAATTGCCGGTTTAAAACATCATTCTGTGCGTCAGTATGTAAGGATACCATACTGCATGCGATACATAGGATAAGGAATACATTCTTTTTCATTTTCTTTATATTTAAAAATTAGACACATCGTATGCTGTATTGCCTCCCAGTGTGATAAATACTCCAATGTAGAAGAAATGACGGGAGGCTGTGGTCATCGGCGTACCGGAAGAGGTATAATTATAGATGTTTTTTCTGCCGAGGATATTGGACGCGGAGCCATAGATGATCAGCTTTTTATTGGCCAGAAAAGTCCAGCTTATATCCAGACTGTTGTAATGAGGGGTAGTGCTGTTCATAAAACCTGCTTTGTCAGGATTATGGTACGGACGCCCGCTGGCAAATCGGTTGGTAATGCCGATAATGCTTTTGATCGCAGAGAGGTCATATTTAAGCGATAAAGAAGCGTTATGGCGTGTCGCGTATTGCGGGACATCTTTTACCGGATAATCCCTGTATTTCCGTTCAGAGTAGTTTAGCGAATAGGCAATCCGGTATTCAAAGTTTTTTATTAATTCGGCATCATTGAAGAACAGGTCAATTCCTTTACTGTATCCGTCACCCAAGGCAGTCAGTTTATCGTCTTTCTCCCATGTGAGTTTATCGTATTGTTTGTAATAGGCTTCCAGCCGGTACACCCTGTTTTTTTTCTGGTGGTAAGCTCCCACAATATAATGCCAGCAGTTTTCCGACGGTAACAGGAAGTTCCGGATCATGTATTCGTTATCGGTTAACTGGGTATAACGCCCGGCAATAGCTGACAGGTGAATATCTTTAATGGAATAATTTAATACTGCCCGCGGGGTATAGTTCCATTCTTTATTAACCGTTGTGTATTCCGCACGGGAAGATACGGACAGGTTTAACCGGTCGGAGAAATAGAGGCTGCCCGTTGCGAAAGCGGCATTGATCGAATGGTTTATATCACGCTGTAAAAGTGGACCGTCCTGATAGTGGGTATCATAAAAACGTATCATCGATTCTATTCCGGCCTGAAGTTTGAATAAGCCGGAGAATCTTTTTTGGATTTTTGTTTTCAGGTGTATTTCCCATTCTTTGATGGCGAATAAATCATCGGCGACTAAAGCCCCGTGTATGTTTTGGTCGCGGTATGAAAAAGCTGCTCCCGCAAATAAGTTATATCCTTCGGGTAACTTATTGCGATAGGTTGAATTCAGGTAAAGGTTGTTTTCTTTCAGCCTGAAAGCATATTGATCCATTCGCTGCTTCAAATACGTATAATCATATCCGCCATATAATTTAATGATACTGGCTGCTGTGGGTTCATACCGTAACTGTGTACTTCCGGATACTTTCTGGTAAGGGGTTATCCATTCGCGGTGATCGGGTACTATTTTATAATAGGGGCCGAGGTTCTGGTAATCCAGGTTAACGGATGCCGAACCGGTATTGAATGCTTTGGTTCCTCCTCCTGCTAATCCCACGGATGAAACATTCACCCCGTATTTGCTGATGGGGCTTTCATCTTTGGTATGAAGGGGTAGTACACTTGATAATCCCTGCGAATATTCAGGATCATAACCGCCGAGCGAGAAACTCATTCCTTCAAACATAAATGGTGAGTAACGGCCGCGAACCGGCTCACTCTCGTCGCCATTGCTGGTGTAAGGATTTAATACATGCATATCATCAATATATGTTTGGGCTTCGCGGCTTTCTCCTCCGCGTATAAATAACCTTCCGCTTTCTCCTACAACCTGTGTGCCGGGCAATGTTGCTATGGAGTTATACAGGTCACCGGCTGACCCTCCGGTAGTAACCAAGTCGACGGCATTCATTTGTTTCCATTGACTGTTTCCTTTCAACTGGTAACTACTGGCTACGATTTCCACTTCATTTAATGCCACATTTGCAGTACTCATTTTAATGATGACAGCTGAAGAAACAGGTAATTGGAGCGATTGATTATAGGTTTCATAACCTAACATCATGGCGGAAAGTGTTACTGTTCCGGAAGCGGATGTGGTAAAACGGAAACGTCCTCCTTCGTCACTGCTGGCGCCTTCGAGTGTTTCCTGTAGAAATACGTTTACATAACCTAACGGATTGGAAGATTCATCCGTAACTATACCTTCAATAGTATACTGGGCTGACAGATCAACCGTGAATACTGATAATATTAAAACGAGTAGAAAAATTTGTTTCATGACAGCAAATAAAAAATTGATTTGCTGCAAATGTATAGGAGAGATTCAGGTGAGAAAAATTATTGGGACAGACGCATGATGTATGTGATGAAACACAATAGAATGCCCGTTTGTCACAGGTTTTGTGACGAATGGCATTAGGCTAAATACTCTTTGAATGCTTTTGCATATGCGCGTGAAACGGGTATTTCTTCCGTATGGTGATTCAGAACCAGACGATATCCCTGTGAGTTTCCCTTTATATTTGATATTTGTCGGGTATTGACTAAAAAGGCACGGTGGCATCGCAAGATGTAATCATAGCCGGTTAACTCTTCTTCCATTTGCCTGATAGTGGTTCGAAGCAGTTTTTGCCTGTTGGAATCGTTATCCATATAATTGACTTTGACATAATTTCCATATGCCTCCAGAAATAGGATCTGCTCCGGATGCAATGCTAGGGAATCCTTTGTATTGCCTGACAGGGTCACCGGATTTGAAGTAAACGAATCTCGGGCTTGATTTTGTTGTGCAGATAGCTTTAGGTTTAACTCCCGGACTTCCTTTAAATTACGCTTCAACGCATAATCCCTTTGAAGAAATATGATGACTATCGCCGGAATAATTCCCACCAGAAAGGTAACGATTGAATAAAATAATAGTGAAGTTAAAAAATATGCCCAATTGAAAGATGTATTGTTTTCCATAACAAAGAATGAAAACAAGGTATTTCCTATTGAGATAACGACCACATTCAAAAATATATTTATCAGGTTCTTGCCTATTGTCCAATTATCTGAATAGAAGCGCTTGAACAGGAGTGGGAATATATAGACAACAACGGCCGCCCCGGCGGCGGAAACCAACATGAAACCGATCAGGATTATGAATTTATTCTCTTTTATTGTATCTATACCAAATGGCTGGAATATTCCTAAGACAAATAAAACAAGTACGGCAACCGTTAATACCACCTGCCAGGGTTTGTCAGTTGCCGGTAAGGGCTGGTTGAGGTATCGGATCAGTTTTTTCATTCGATTACCAGAAAAATCGCCCTAAATGTTCAATGATATAATCTTGTATTCCGGTATTCATTTCGGTATGAATAGGAATAGACAAGACCTTTTCTGTTAGTTCGGAAGCATTATGAAGATCACCGGACCTGCGTGCATTGGATCGAAAGGCTTCCTGCTGGTGTAAAGGCGTAGGATAATAGATCATGGAAGGTATGCCTTGTTCTTTCAGATAAGCTTGTAGTTTATTCCGTTTCTCAGCTTCCACCTGTATGGTGTATTGGTGGTAAACATGCGAAGAGAAAGGCGCATTTACGGGAATTTTGAGCTGGGGAATAGATGTCAACTTTTCATTATAATAAACGGCAGCTTCTATTCTGCTCCGGTTAAATTGGTGCAAATGCTTAAGCTTTATATTCAGGATCGCTGCCTGTATGGTGTCTAAACGTGAATTGCAGCCGATCAGTTTATGGCAGTATTTTCTTTCCTGTCCATGATTGGCTATTAAATGGACCCGTTCGGCAAGTTCCGGGTCACAGGTAACGATTGCGCCTCCGTCGCCATAACAGGCTAAGGGTTTGGATGGAAAAAAAGAAGTAGTCCCGATATGTCCGATCGTCCCCGCCTGCTGAGTTTTCCCAGAAGAGAAGGAGTAAACGGCTCCGATAGATTGGGCGTTGTCTTCGACTACATATAAATTATATTTATCCGCAATTCGCATGATGCCTTCCATATCACAGCATTGTCCGAAAAGGTGAACGGCTACAATGGCTTTTGTTCGATTGGTTACTGCATCTTCAATCGTCTGGATATTATCTATATTATATGTATAGGAGTCCACATCGACAAAAACGGGAATTAAACCGAGCAGCGCCGCCGCTTCCGCTGCTGCGATATAATTAAAAGCAGGGATTATTATTTCGTCACCCGGTTTAAGTTCCAATGCCATATAGGCAATCTGGATAGCATCTGTTCCATTGGCGCATGGTATTACGTAAGGAATATCCAGAAAGTTGGCAAGGTTGTGGGCGAAGGTTTTCACCTGGGGGCCATTAATAAATGCATTTGTGTCGATCACTTCCTGAATGGCAGAGTCAATATCTTCTTTGAGGCGAAGATATTGTCCCCTTAAATCTACCATGTGTATGTCTTTTTCAAACATACGTTATCTTATTTTACTTCGCTACCGGGTTTAACTGGTGCCTGGGGCACAATAACCGATAATTTGCCGTCGGCATCTTCAGCGGAAAGGATCATACCTTCGGATACGACTCCTTTTAGTTTACGTGGAGCGAGGTTGGCTATAAAACAAACCTGTTTTCCGACTAAATCTTCCGGCTGATAGAATTGAGCGATACCGGATACGATGGTCCGTTGCTCTAATCCGTCATCGATACGGAATTGAAGAAGTTTGTCGGCTTTGGGTACCTTGATGCATTCAAGTACCGTACCGACACGGATATCGAGTCTGGAGAAATCCTCGAATTGAATATTCTCCTTTCCAGGCTTTGCTTTATAATTAGCCTCTTCATTGGCTTTTTTGGTGTCGAGTAATTTCTGAACCTGCGCTTCAATCACGCTGTCTTCCAGTTTCTCAAATAAAAGTTCGGATTTTCCCAGTTGATGTCCCGGTTGTAAAAGGTCGGTACTGCCCAGGCGGTCCCATCCCAACGGTTCTACATTCAGCATCTTGTTTAGTTTTTCCATGCTGAACGGCAGGAAAGGCTCGAAAGCAATCGCCAGGTTAGCTGTAATCTGCAATGAGATATTCATGATAGTGGCAACCCTGTCCATATCTGTCTTCGCCAGTTTCCAGGGTTCCATATCCGCTAAGTATTTATTCCCGATACGCGCTAAATTCATCGCCTCCTTTTGTGCGTCACGGAAATGATACGTATCCAGTAAACGTTCCACATCAGCTTTTACGTTGGAAAAATCTTGCAATGTCTGACGGTCGTAATCCGTCAGTTCCGTAATGGGTGGTACTTTCCCTTCGAAATATTTTTCGGTTAATACAAAAGCACGGTTGACGAAATTACCTAATATCGCTACCAGCTCATTATTATTGCGGGCCTGGAAATCTTTCCAGGTAAAGTCATTATCCTTTGTTTCGGGAGCGTTTGCCGTAAGTACGTACCGGAGCACATCCTGTTTCCCGGGCAGATCTTCTAGGTATTCATGCAGCCATACCGCCCAGTTACGCGAGGTGGATATTTTATCCCCTTCCAAGTTCAGGAACTCATTCGCAGGTACGTTTTCGGGAAGATTATATGTTCCGTCGGCTTTAAGCATGGTAGGGAATACGATACAGTGGAATACAATATTGTCTTTACCGATAAAATGGAGCATCTTTGTTTCCGGGTCTTTCCACCATTTCTCCCAATCGTCGGGACATAACTCCTTTGTGTTGGATATATAGCCGATCGGCGCATCAAACCATACATACAATACTTTACCTTCCGCTCCTTCTACAGGTACCGGGATACCCCAGTCGAGGTCGCGGCTTACGGCACGGGGTTGTAAGCCCATGTCCAGCCAGCTTTTGCACTGCCCGTACACATTCGGTTTCCATTCCTTATGGTCTTCCAGTATCCATTTTTTAAGGAACGGCTCATATTTATCCAGCGGCAGATACCAGTGCCTGGTTTCTTTCATTACCGGTGCGCTTCCGCTTATGGTGGATTTGGGATTGATCAGGTCGGTAGGGTTCAACGAGGTTCCACATGATTCGCACTGGTCGCCATAAGCATTTTCATTGCCGCAATGCGGACACGTTCCCGTTATATATCGGTCGGCGAGGAACTGTTTAGCCTGTTCGTCGTAATATTGTTCACTTGTTTTCTCTACAAATTCACCTTTATCGTATAAAATCCGGAAAAACTCCGAAGCTGTTTCGTAATGTGTTTTAGATGTGGTGCGGGAATAGATGTCAAAAGTAATACCGAAATCCTCAAAGGATTTTTTAATGATATAATGATAACGGTCAACAATATCCTGAGGAGTAACACCTTCTTTTTTTGCACGTATGGTAATAGGTACGCCGTGTTCATCGGAGCCGCCTATCATTAATACTTCTTTTCCCTTCAGGCGAAGGTAACGTGCATAAATATCAGCAGGAACATATACTCCTGCCAGATGTCCGATGTGTACTGGACCGTTTGCATAAGGCAAAGCAGTCGTTATCAGTGTTCTTTTGAATTGCTTTTCCATTGTTTTATTATTTGGAATGCAAATGTACTGATTATTAATAATAATCAACAATAGAGCCTATATCTTTGTTAGCACAGATAAAAGGAAAACGAATAAACATGAATGAAATATTAACTTTCAGAGACGGGGCCGAAGTGATCCGTTTAGGACAGGGAACCTGGTATATGGGAGAAGATGCTTCTAAAAGGCAGGAAGAGATAAAAGCCTTGCAATACGGTATTGAATTAGGCATGAATGTTATTGATACGGCCGAAATGTATGGTGACGGGAGTTCGGAAAAACTCGTTGGGGAGGCTATCCGTGGAAAGCGTGAAAATGTTTTCCTCATCAGCAAAGTCTTGCCGTGGCATGCCAGCAGTAAAGGGACAATTGCCGCCTGCGAGGGAAGCCTTCAACGGCTCAAAACCGATCATCTCGATCTTTACCTGTTGCATTGGCAGGGAGAGTATCCGTTTGAAGAAACGCTTGAAGGTATGATGGAACTTATCCGGCAAGGAAAAATCCGCCGCTGGGGGGTCAGCAATATGGATGTTGATGAAATGGAAAAATTTTATAGTATTACAAATGGCGACACCTGTGCGGCCAATGAGGTATTGTATAATTTATCGAGAAGAGGCGTTGAATATGATCTTCTGCCCTGGTGTAAAAAGAAAAAATTGCCTGTTATTGCCTATTCACCTATCGAGCAGGGACGTATACTAAATAATGAGGCGTTGATGGATATTGCGGATAAGCATCAGGTTACCCCTTCGCAAGTGGCATTAAACTGGGTATTACGTAACCCTGATGTGATTGCGATCCCAAAGGCGGGACGTGTCGAGCACGTTGAAAGCAATTATAAATGTCTTTCATTGGTTCTCGATAGCGAAGATTATCAGGCATTAGACAGGGCTTTTCCACCCCCTACTCAGAAAAAAAGACTTGAAATGTTATAAATCAGGTTAGAGCATTTTATACCCCTTCAATTCTTTTCGCAGGGATAATGCTTTATTATCGGTCACGGTATTCAAAAGATTCCAGAACCGGTCGCTATGGTTCAATTCAATTGTATGGCATAACTCATGCAGTAAAACATAGTCGATTAAGTGATCGGGTAAAAGCATTAATGAAAGGGATAAATTGATGTTTCCATTGGAACTGCAGCTTCCCCACCGGCTTTTGCTGTTATTGATCTTTATAGTTTTGTATTTAAAATCATATTTTGCTGCAAGTAAACGGATGCGACGGGGTAGAACGCGTTTGGCCTCGCTCCGGAGCGTTTTCTCTATGGCTGACTTTAAAAGCATCTGTACTTTCGACTCGTTGAAGTCCGTTTTATCCGGACAGGCAATATACAATACCCCGTCTTTCAGGTTTGTATAGAAGTTAGTTCTTCCGGTACTGAAGATGTTCACCTTGAATGTGTTTGTTACTAACGCATAGGTCGGGTCTAAAACAGGTTTTTTTGTTATATTCTTTTGTAATGCAAGGATCAGTTTTTGACGATTTGTTTCAATAAACTCAATCATTGTCTTTTCGTTTCCTCCTGAAGGTATAGTGCCGCTGATTGCTCCGTCCGATACTTTTAATGAATATCGTTTTGCGCGTGGATTTATGCGGATCGATACTGTCCCCAAGTCTTTATCTTCAATCTTTATCAGCATGTAATCACAAAATTAGCTTATAATTTAATTAAAAAAGCATTTGTGCTTTAAAAGTTATGGATTGTATGGATTACCTGTAACATTTTTTATGTCATGTTGGTCATGTTTAAGATGTATGGGACTTGTGGAGCGCGTTGGTATCAACAATAATTTCTTAACTTTGTTAATACAACGAATAACAAGGTTGAACTATGAAAAAGTATATTTTTGTATTGGTTTTAATATGTATTAAATTTACAGCTATGGCACAGACAAGTGATAACGGATATACACCGCGTGAATTGACAGAAGAAGAAAAACGCGTGATACTCCATAAAGGAACTGAACGCCCGTTTACAGGCAAGTTTTATGATTTTAATGAAAAAGGAACCTATATATGTAAACAGTGTGGGACACCGTTATATTATTCTTCCTTTAAATTCGATTCGGGATGCGGCTGGCCGAGTTTTGATGATGAAATAAAAGGGGCGGTAAAACGGGTGCCTGATGCCGATGGAAACCGTACGGAAATTGTTTGCGCCAATTGCGGCGCTCATCTCGGACATGTCTTTTTAGGAGAAGGCTTTACTTCAAAAAACACCCGGCATTGTGTAAATTCCGTATCTATGGAATTTATTCCCGATAAAGAAGTTAAAATGGATACGGCTATCTTTGCCGGAGGATGCTTTTGGGGCGTTGAATATTATATGAAGAAACTCGACGGGGTAATCAGTGTGGAATCCGGTTATATTGGCGGTACGAAAGATGACCCGACCTATGAAGAGGTATGTGCGAAAAATACGGGTCATGCTGAAGCGGTAAGAATAACATACGACACGTCTAAAACAGATTATGAAACACTTGCCAAGCGGTTTTTTGAAATACATGATCCCACACATGTAGACCGGCAGGGGCCGGATATTGGCGAACAATACCGGTCGGAAGTTTTTTATTCTACTCCCGAACAGAAGCAAATAGCTGAAAAACTCATTAATCAGCTAAAGACAAAAGGTTATAAAGTAGCTACCCGTTTAACACCTGCTACTATCTTCTGGCCTGCCGAAGATTATCATCAGAATTATTATGCCAGAAAAGGAACATTGCCTTATTGCCACGGATATACCAAACGGTTCGACTGAGTTTTCACATATATACGCTTATAAATCACTATTTTTTGACTAATTTTGCACCCGGTTTTAAAGGGAACTGAAAATCAATCAAAAAATAAATGATCATGAGCAAGAAAGCACTATTAATTATCTGCGACGGATGGGGAATCGGCGATAAAGGTAAAGACGATGTAATCTATAATACGCCAACTCCTTATTGGGATTCGCTGTTAAACGATTATCCGAACTCTCAGTTACAGGCTTCCGGTGAAAATGTGGGTTTACCCGACGGTCAAATGGGTAACTCAGAAGTAGGACATCTCAATATCGGCGCAGGGCGTGTGGTATATCAGGATTTAGTAAAAATCAATATCGCATGCCGTGATAACTCTATTCTGGATAATCCGGAAATCAAACGTGCTTATAGTTATGCCAAAGAAAACGACAAACAGATCCACTTCCTTGGACTTGTGTCGGACGGTGGCGTACATAGTTCGATGGAACACCTGTTTAAGCTGACGGATATTTCAAAAGAGTATGGCATCACCAAATCCTTTGTACACTGTTTTATGGACGGGCGCGATACTGACCCGAAAAGCGGAGCGGGTTTTATTCAACAACTGCAAAATCACTTAAATACAAACGGCAGCAAGATCGCATCTATTATCGGGCGCTATTATGCCATGGACCGTGATAAACGATGGGAACGTGTAAAAGAAGCCTATGATTTATTGGTTGAGGGAAAAGGTAAACCGATGGAATCGATGGTTTCTGCAATGGAAGAATCGTATGTAGAAGGTGTGACCGATGAGTTTATCAAGCCAATTGTTCATGTTGAAAACGGTAAACCGGTTGCCGTAATTGAAGAGGGGGACGTAGTTATTTTCTTCAATTTCCGTAACGACCGCGCCAAGGAATTGACAATCGTATTAACGCAACAAGATATGCCAGAGGCCGGAATGAAAACGATACCAGGCTTGCAATATTTCACGATGACTCCATATGATGCTAATTTTAAAGGGTTGCATATCCTGTTTGACAAAGATAATGTTACCAATACATTAGGTGAATATCTGGCACAACAGGGAAAACAACAATTGCATATTGCAGAAACAGAGAAATATGCTCATGTGACATTCTTTTTTAACGGTGGACGTGAAGAACCTTTCAAGGGTGAAGAACGTATACTTGTACCGTCTCCCAAAGTGGCTACTTACGACCTCAAACCGGAAATGAGCGCATATGAAGTAAAAGATAAGCTGGTGGATGCTATTAACGCTAATACATACGATTTCATCGTGTGTAATTATGCTAATGGTGATATGGTTGGACATACTGGAATATACGAAGCCATCGAAAAAGCCGTTGTGGCTGTAGATGCCTGTTTAAAGGATACAGTAGAAGCAGCGAAGGCAAATAATTACGAAGTCATCATCATTGCCGACCACGGAAATGCCGATCATGCCCTCAATGAAGACGGATCACCTAATACAGCACATTCGTTAAATCCTGTACCTTTCGTATATATCACCCCGGATAAAAATGCAAAAGTTGAAAACGGCATTCTTGCCGACGTTGCCCCCTCTTTACTTTATATTATGGGATTGGAACAACCTGCGGAAATGACGGGAAAAAATCTTATTAAAAAATGAATGACGACGTTTAACGGTTAGAGATTACCTATTGATTTAAATTATCCGTTAATCTTTAATCGTTAAACGTTAATTTTTATCTACTGAAGAATGATACAAATTGGTGATACATTAGTAAGCCTCGACGTTGTTGAAAACCGTTTTATCTGCGACCTGTCCGAATGTAAGGGCGCCTGTTGTTTTGTTGAAGCAGCATCCGGTGCGCCGCTGGAAAAGGGTGAATTAGCCGAACTGCAAAAAGTATTGCCGATTGTCTGGGATGATTTATCTTCTGAAGCACAGGCTGTGATTAACCGGCAGGGAGTCGCATATATTGATTCCGACGGGGATGATGTTGTTTCTATAGTAGATAATAAGGATTGTGTATTTACCTGCTATGATCAGAATGGTATTTGTAACTGTGCTATTGAAAAAGCTTACCGTGAAGGTCGTACATCCTTCTATAAACCTATCTCTTGTCATTTATATCCTATCCGTATTTCACGGTATGATACTTTTCAGGCAGTAAATTATCATCGTTGGAGGATTTGTAAAGCAGGGGAAGTGTTAGGAGAAAAACAAGGAGTGCCGGTTTATAAATTCTTAAAAGAACCCTTGATCCGTAAATATGGTCCAAAGTGGTATAGCCAACTTGAAATTGCTGCAGAAGAATGGCTCAATCAAAATCCGTAAAACGCCAGGATTATTCCAATACATGTTAATGTGAAATAGGGAAAAATATCAAAAAAGAGAAACTCCCGGCTGNNCAGCCGGGAGTTTCTCTTTTTACCCAAAACTATACTATTCCAGTTAAAATAGCCGTCTGTATGTAATCGATATTTTGATATAATAGAATTGTATAATAAAATCTGTTATTGATTTGTATAAAAAATATGTATACTAAAATTAATTAAGCATAACGATATTATTCATTGTGATTAATGTTACTATATTGTATGCATACGCATATGATATGATTTGTATTTTTAATTATAATATATTCGTATGCATGAATCATTTAATTATTATATAAATGCCTAATAATCAAATTTATATTGTGTATTTTTGTGTTGATATGGAAATAAAGGTCTATATAACTATTATTATAGATCTTGTGGAAAATCAATGTGAAATTTAATAAAAATATTAAATTGTTAAAGATAAGACCAATGTGGCAAAATCAAAGATTAGTGGAGTTTCATAAATACGGAATAAATTAAGACTAAAGTGCATTTTCTATAACTTCAGAAAATACCCGGAGTAGGTTGCCACCCCAGATTTTTGAAATTTCTTCTTCATTAAATCCGGCTTTGAGCAGGTGCATGGTAAGGTTAATTAATTCGTTGGTAGCACGGCAACCAATCAATTCTCCGTCGCCGTCGAAGTCGGAACCAATTCCCACATGATTGATTCCTATAAGATCAGAGATATAACGGATATGTTTGACCGCATCACGAACTGATGCATTTTCTTCATTTTTGTTGATAAATCCTTTGTAAAGGCATACCTGTACTACTCCCCCGCATGCCGCCAGAGCTTTCAGTTGTTCATCTGATAAGTTTCTGGGATGATCGCAAAGGGCGCGTGCCGAGGAATGGGAGGCAATGACAGGCACTTTACTTTCCTTTAATACATCATAGAATGTGCTTTCAGCCGCGTGGGATATATCAATCATTATCCCAATCCTGTTCATTTCACAGACTACTTCTTTGCCGAACGGACTCAAACCACCCCATTCTGCTTCTCCTTTCGCGGAATCGCATATGTCGTTGCTTCCGTTATGGCATAAAGTAATATACGAAACACCCAATTCTTTGAAACGGCTAAGGTTTCGAATATCTTTTCCGATAGCGTACCCGTTTTCAATACCTAAAAAGATGGCCTTCTTGTTTTCGTGTTTGAGTCTTGCCAAATCTTGTGGTTTGTAAGCAATAGCCATTCGGTCGGGATATAAGGTTTCCTGGCGTTTCACCTGTGCCAGCCGTTCAGTGACATAAGCAGTTGCGTTTTCCAGTGAAACATTGTCTCTTTTACCCTGCGGGATATAAGCAACCATAAATACCGCATCGATATGCCCCTCTTCCATAAACGGCAGATTTACTTTTCCGCCCTGTTTTATTCCCAGGTCAAATTCTCCCGGAAAGATCATTGGTGTATCGGTGTGGGAATCGATTGTAAGGATACGCCGGTGTATATCTCTGGCTTGTTTAAAATATCTTGCTTCTTCGACATGATACCTGAATAACTCCAGCATCT
The DNA here is from genome assembly GCA_002381645.1 of Bacteroidales bacterium UBA4116. Taxonomy (GTDB): domain Bacteria; phylum Bacteroidota; class Bacteroidia; order Bacteroidales; family Tannerellaceae; genus DFXE01. The sequence continues at coordinate 119,709 of DFXE01000007.1, read as the reverse complement.
TTTCATCACCGTTCGCAGCCATAGCTTCGGGATGCCATTGTATACTGAATATTGGATATTCGGAATGTTCCATTCCTTCATTAATACCGTCGGGTGCGGTAGCTGTCGGGATAAATTCCGGCGCAGTCACGCTTATTGCCTGGTGATGTATGGAATTGACCGCTATTTTAGATTCTTTTATTATCGTGCGTAATTTGGTCGGGCCTTCTGTCAGTGTTACCGAATGCGAAGGCTGATCACGCTCTGATAACTGGCTGTGTTTAATCAAATCTTTTCCCGCCTGGCTGTAAATATCCTGGTACAAACCTCCTCCGAAAGCAGCATTAATTACCTGATGCCCACGACATATTCCCATAACAGGTATCTGTCGGTTAAAAGCCAGTCTAAGAATAATGAAATCATATTCATCCCTGTAGGCGTCTGTATCCTGGAGCTGAGGAACCGGTTCCTCCTGCAAATAGAGCGGATTAATATCTCCTCCGCCACTCATTACCAGACCGTCTAATCCCGATAAAATAGCAGTCAACGCACGGATGTCCGTAATAACAGGGATCAATACAGGCGCTCCGCCCCCCAATACGACAGCCCGGACATATGTTTCGGCAATACAGGAGAGGCTGTCTTTCCGGTTGGCGGAAATACCGATACGGGGAGGCTCACGCTTTTGGTTTCCTTGAATAAAGTTGTCCACCTCTTGCTGTAAGGTATTTAAATCGGGATAACGCGCCTGGAAATTCATTGTTACTATAGTTATGTTTGATAAAGTAATGCGTTCAAAAATAGTGAAAATAATTGGATGGATTTAAATACTACTGCAATTTCAGTGAAAAAATAAGCCCCGTAAAATCAATGTTTTACGAGGCTTGTCCCATGATTGTATTCAGGATTATGCGTCTATATTCGCGTACGTTGCATTTTCTTCGATAAACTCGCGACGCGGGGCAACTTCTTCACCCATCAGCATGGAGAATATCTGGTCGGCCGCCGCTGCGCTGTCTATCGTTATCTGTTTTAATGTACGGTTTTCCGGATTCATTGTGGTATCCCAAAGCTGGTGATCGTTCATTTCACCCAAACCTTTGTAACGTTGCGTATGAACCTGGTTCTCGTTACCGCCCGCATATTTGTCGATAAACGCCTGGCGTTGTTGTTCCGTCCAGCAATATTCTTCAATTTTGCCTTTTTTACATAAGTATAAAGGCGGAGTAGCAAGGTAAACATATCCGTTATCGATCAACGCCCGCATACGGCGGAAGAAGAACGTAAGGATCAACGTAGCGATATGGCTGCCGTCGACATCCGCATCGGTCATGATAATAATCTTGTGATAACGCAGTTTGCTTAAGTTCAACTCTTTCGGGTCTTCCTCCGTTCCAATGGTTACCCCCATGGCACGGAAGATATTCTGTATCTCTTCACTGTCGAAAATCTTATGTTCCATTGCTTTTTCCACGTTCAGGATCTTACCGCGGAGTGGTAAAATCGCCTGGAACATACGGTCACGCCCCTGCTTTGCGGTACCGCCGGCCGAATCCCCTTCGACAAGGAACAATTCGCAATCTTCAGCTATCCGTGATGAACAGTCAGCCAGTTTACCGGGAAGCCCACCGCCACCCATTGGCGATTTACGTTGAACAAGTTCCCTTGCTTTGCGTGCTGCCTGGCGCGCCTGTGCAGCAAGGATCACTTTGTCGACAATAATTTTGGCTTCTTTCGGATGCTCTTCCAGATAATAACGCAAAGCTTCGCCTACTGCCTGGTCTACGGCACCGGTTACCTCACTGTTCCCCAGTTTGGTTTTTGTCTGCCCTTCAAACTGCGGTTCCGCAACTTTTATGGAAATAACAGCCGTCAAACCTTCGCGGAAGTCATCGCCCTGAATTTCAACCTTTGCTTTTTCAAGTAATTTTGAGTCCTCGGCATATTTCTTCAAGGTACGGGTAAGCCCTCTGCGGAAGCCGGCCAGGTGTGTTCCTCCTTCTATTGTATTAATGTCGTTCACATACGAATATACGCTTTCGTTGTATGACGTGTTGTACGTCATGGCCACTTCAACGGGGATACCTTGTTTTTCGGTAACGATATGAATGACATCCGGGATAAGTTTTTCTTTCGCGCGGTCGATGTAATTAACAAACTCTTTCAACCCTTCTTCGGAAAGGAATATATCGGATTTGTACGAACCGTCTTCTTTTTTTACCCGTTTGTCCGTAAGCGTTAGGGTAACGCCGGCATTCAGGAACGAAAGCTCGCGCAGTCGGTTCGCCAGAATTTCATATTTGTATTCGGTAACGGTAAATATGGAAGAGTCGGGACGGAACGTAATGGTAGTCCCTTTACCGTCCGATTTATCAATCACTTTCAATTCCGTTGTAGGCTGTCCGCAACTGAATTCCTGCATATATACTTTGCCGTCGCGGCGTACTTCGGCGCGCAGGTAAGTAGATAACGCATTCACACAGGATACACCTACACCGTGTAACCCTCCGGATACCTTGTAACTTCCTTTGTCGAATTTACCTCCGGCATGCAGTACGGTCAATACAACCTCAAGGGCGGATTTGCCTTCTTTCTCATGATAATCAACCGGGATACCACGCCCGTCGTCGACCACCATAATGGAATTATCTTCGTTTATAATAACATCGATACTGGAGCAATATCCTGCGAGCGCCTCGTCAATCGAGTTATCCACTACTTCATATACCAGGTGATGCAATCCTTTTTCACTGATATCGCCGATATACATGGCAGGTCTTTTGCGTACGGCCTCTAAGCCTTCAAGTACCTGAATACTATCCGCGGAATATTCCCCGTTAGTATTTCTAATTTCTTCACTCATATTATTTTGCTTGTTTAAAACCAATATTTATAACGGTTTTCAAAAACCTAACAAAGATACTAAAAATAATCGGGATTTTAAAATTATTCAGCCACATATATGGCTGTATACAAACAGTTAACCACGGATTTTTTGTCTTTTCCTTTCGCAGGGTATAAAACAAAAAATCCGTGGTCACGGCAGGTAGCCCATAGGGGAATCGAACCCCTCTTTCAAGAATGAAAATCTTGCGTCCTAACCGATAGACGAATGGGCCATACAGGCAAAAAAGCCGGGCTGATTAGTCCGGCTTGAGCTATATCGGATAGATTACCTTCTATTAATTAAGCGCATTTACATGCTTAGCCAGTTTAGACTTTAAGTTGCTGGCTTTGTTCTTATGGATAACATTCTTTTTTGCCAGCTTATCTAACATGGAGCATACTTTAGGATACAAAGCCTGTGCTTCGTTCTTTTCCTCAGTAGCGCGCAATTTACGAACCGCGTTTCTTGCAGTCTTAGCGTAATATCTGTTATGTAAACGCCTTGCGTTTGCTTGTCTGATTCTTTTTAATGCTGATTTATGATTTGCCATTTGTAGCTATCAATTAATATGTTTGTTTGTTTCTTTAGTAGCCCATAGGGGAATCGAACCCCTCTTTCAAGAATGAAAATCTTGCGTCCTAACCGATAGACGAATGGGCCATTATGTCAAAGTTCTCACTTTTAGCTTGATGAGAATCCGGTTCTCAAATGCGAGTGCAAAGATAGATGTTCAGTATTAACTACCAAAATATTTTGATATAAAATTTAAAGTATGTTTTTGTTTTAACATCTATTTAGAGCTAATGTCTTGTAAATTAATATCCAAAGCTTTTACCGAAATGTTTATTTCCCAGATACATAGGCATAAAGAGGCGGCTAACAACAGCAATCCCACACCGAATATCCAAACGGCCGTAGCGATAAAGGATACATAAAAAAAGAACATCGATACCACACAAAACAACAGGCTGAGTACGCCTAATATCTGCATGGCGCGGATCAGGTAAAGCCGTTTTCTTAAATTGTCGATCTGTGCCTTGTCGTTCGGGTTACGCGTCTGCTCATGCTTATCTTTTAACGCCCGCACCACGCTGGCATACGAAAGGAACCTGTTGGTATAAGCCAGCAGGATTAAAGATATGGCCGAAAACAACAACGAAGGAGTAGTCAGTTCTAACATAATGCTGATAATAAGTTAATATAATATGTATAAGTAACCGGAGTTGCCGGCTGTTTGTTGCCGTAAAAATAATATTTATTATCGGCCGGAGCAAATCCGGTGATGTGGGTATATGCCTGCTATTTACATCATATGCAGATCCGGATAAAAATTCGTAACTTTGGGTTTTAAAAGTATATATATGCTGACTAAGACAAGAGGGATCGTATTGCATGCGATCCCTTACAACGATACCTATTCTATTATACATATTTATACGGAGGCGTTCGGAAGGGCATCTTACCTTGTCGCGCGGCAGAGGGGAAAGAAAAGTAAGATAACGAAAGCCCTTTTTATGCCCTTGTCTGTTGTCGAAATGGAAGTGGAACATCAAAACAAGCGCGACCTTCACCGTATACGCGAAACAAAGATCTGTTTCCCCCTTTTGCAACTGTCCTGCGATCCGGTTAAAAATGTACTGGCCCTTTTTCTGGCAGAAGTGCTTTACCGGGTAGTAAAAGAGACTGAATCTGATCCGCGTATGTTCGATTACCTTTACCGGTCTGTTTATATGCTGGAGGTATCCGAAAAGGGGATTGCCAATTTTCATCTGGTTTTCCTGTTGCATCTGTTGAATTATCTGGGTATTTTTCCAAACCTTGAGTCTTATGCCGAAGGCTGTTATTTCGATATGCAGAACGGTACTTTCGTTGCCCGTCCGCCTCTTCACCGGCATTACCTCGACCGGTCGGAAAGCAAGGTGTTTTCCCGCCTTTTTAAGATCAGTTATGAAAATATGTCGCTGTATGCCTTTTCGCGCCGGGAGCGGGTGAATATCCTCGAACGCATCCTGACTTACTACCGCCTTCATTTACCGGAAATCCCCGAAATCAAATCCGTAGCCGTTTTGCAGACTTTATTTGAATGACTTTACTGAATTTCATACCGGGCTTTACATATTTTCCTGTAACATAACTTCCGTAAGGGTGATTATCTGTGGTTGAGTAATCTTTTTTGTGATCAGGGCAACAATATGTTTTAGTCTTCCTGCTTTTTCTCCGGCGGGGTCAGGAGTTAATGTCTTCAAATCAGGGACTGTTGCATAATTGCAATTTTTACGTTTCACCTTTCACCCGGATATCATCTTGTTGGTTATAAGGATCTTTAAGTGAAAGGTGGGGTGAAAGGAATGGTGTAAGTAGAACTCTTCCTTGTTTTTAAAATGATTTTTATATTTCATAATTTACATTAATTTTGTAAATGAACCATTTAAATTTAATCATTATGAAAATTAAGTTTACCCGATTAGCATGTGTTGGAATTGCGGCTTTTTGTATGTTTTCCGTAACAGCTCAGAAAAGCATCAGCCAAATTGAAAAAACAGAGGGGTCCGTTTCGAAAATAGGTGGAGCAAAATTTTTTACAGGCAATAAAGATATGGATTACCATTGGCCCGACAGCGCGATTACCTATCATTATTCCGGAAATCCTGTTTCTAAAAATTTTTATTCTAAAGAAAATAAAACGGCTGTATATGCTGAATTGGTAAAAGGGAACTGGGTAACTTATGCTCCTTCTGCATCGGACGGTTTTAGTTTTTATAAACCTAAGGTTTCATTTTATGATTATAATGAAACCCATTATCTGTTTGACGCTCCAAGTATAATAAGGAATACAAGTTTTTTATCTGAAAAAAATCAAACAACAAAGTACAATATGGAATATGATGATAAAGAAAACCTGGTCTTATTGGAATATTCCACTACTTATAATTCTAAGCCCTATTGGATTTTGAAAATAAAGTATAACGAAAATAATGATCCTGTTCTGATTGATTTCTATGATAATAATTATAATTTTCTTAGAGAAAAAGAACGGTATGAATACAATTCAAAGAATCAAATCACTTTAATGGAATATTTATTTAATGATAAAACCAGGTTTGTAACTAAGTATAAGGATATCGCTGAATATGATGAAAATGGGAGACCTGTAGCGGCATATCAGTATCATTATAATGAAACGCTGGATAAATTGGTGTTGAATAAATACCAGCTTTTTTATTATTCGGATAAAGCTGTTATACATAACATCGAACTAACAGACCATAACGCTGTAGGCAGTAATAATCAGGGTCATTTTACTCTTACGTTTAATCTTCCCTCCGATTCTATACAAAATGGTTCATTGACCATAAACTTACCTGATGGTTTTACCCTGGATGTAGCAAATACCAGTTTGTCCATTGACTTAGCGGCATTATTTGATCTTAGCATCACCAAAAAGGAAAATAACGCATGGGTAATGGAGGTGAAACCCGGATTATCCAAGGCTACTATGATAAAAGCGGAAGAAATATCCCAATTACTGAATGTAGCTTATAAAGTAGATGAAAACATTACCAAAGATATTTACGATATTGCAATCGATAATATATTATTTGAAACAAAAACAGGTAATTATGTGCCAGAGCCTGTTATTACGATTCCTGTTTCCGTCAATCGCTGGGCGGTAGGTAATGAAAAGGTAACGGCTTCCGGAGCGGTGGCTTATATCTCAGGTAATATATTATACCTTCAGACACTGCAGGCCGAATTGGTTTCTGTTTATACAATTCAGGGTTCTAAAGTTTATGAAGCCCATGCGGAGCCGGGTATTAAGGAAATAAACGTCGGAAATCTACCCAAAGGTGTACTTATTGTTAAAGGAAACTCGGGTTGGGTAAAAAAAGTCATCCATTATTAAAGTAATTTACACAGTAAATAAACATTTCTTTTTGTTAGATTATGATTTAAGGAGGTGTGTCAAAAGTCCAATTACCTTTTAAACAACTTATGATTTGTAAAGGAAAGGTTATCCGGCTTTTGACACACCTTCTTTCAAATATTGGATATCACATGATAAAAATTACCGTGTTTGGTATGTTTGCGTTCTACTCCCAGGGCAACTAATGTCTTGCCGAAATTTGCCGGTGAAAGCATTCGTGCGGATGAGGGTGTATATCGTTTTAATTCATTATATATCTGTACCGCCGAAAGATAACGGCCCTTCTCATCGTTTTGGGGCAGGCGAAAACAGGAGTAGAACAGGTCTTCTGTCATATTTCTTTTCCGGAACGCTTCGTTATGTTCCATAAGCACGTTTTCTTCCGCACCTGTGAACCAACAACGTTTACCTGCTCCTAATTCCGCTTTAAGCTGTGCATATAACTGTTTGTGGCCGATAGGGGAACAATCTATTTTCTTTTCAATCTCCGTGCAGAGGAACCGGCGGCTTCCCGTGGGGTCGGTAAGCAGGTCTTTCCGGTTGGAGGTGGCGATAAACGAGGCGATGCGGGGTAAAGTGGTATAACTTTTCTGGTGCGCTTTCCGGATCGTAAGGTTGGTCATCTGCATAAGGTTTTTCAGGCAGGCCATTTTCCGTTCGGAATACTTATCCAGTTCGTCGAGGTTGATCAGTCCGAAAGCCGTGAGTTTTTGTTCCGCCCCGGCGGTTGCTCCCATGTCGAAACTGTCCGTATAATAGGGTTGCAGGGGGTCGGGCACCAACATACGGCAGAAAGTCGATTTATTCATTCCCTGGCGCCGGCTTACCAGTACGGGCGCAATGCTGTTACCATGCAGGGACGGAAGCTGCATCCACTGCGAGGCGAGGCCTAGCATCCAGGTATGGAATCCCGAAACCCATTCGTTTTCAGTCGATACTCTTCGGGCCAGTTGCTCTACCCTGTCTTTTCCGTCCCATACAGGTAAATGATCCATATAATAAAGGAAAGGGTGATAGGTGGGGATGCGTTTGGAATAAATAAACCTTGAAATATCCCTGTCCCAGCAGCTTACCCCGCATTGGCGGGCTTCCATGCAGAAAGAATTCAGTTCCCGTTGCTGCACGGGCAGGTAACTTGCGTTATTTTCTTTTAGCTGCCGGTATTCGGTTAATCCGGTGATTTCATTGAACCGGAATGCATACTGGCTGTTTAGAAACTCTTCGACCAATGCGGTAAGGTCTGCTTCCTGCTTTAAGGTTTTCTGCGCTGTGTAGTCAGCCACCGGCAGATAATTCCCTTTTTGCTCCTGTTTGTTTTTACTGAATAAGGAAAGGATAAACCTGTACAATTTGTTCATAGAAAAGATGCTTTGTTTCATATAAATAGAATATTATGTTTCCGGCAAATATAGAATGTATGTATGTTGAATTACAAATATTTAGCTGTAAAAATCATCTATTGGTTTATTCACGGGATTTTATTGTTAATCTCACGAACTTTTGTATCTTTACTGCTGAACAACTGATCGCCCCACCCGGGTGATCCGATCGCTTCACCCCGGGTGGAACGATCGAACCACCCGGGTGAGGCGGTCGTTCCACCATGGTGGGCCGATGAGTTGTCCGGCGCCAACGTAATACTTACTTATAAACAAAACATCAATACTATGGGAGCAAATTACGATTTTTACCAGAACCCTCCTTCCGCAAACGGAAAGAAGCGTTTACATGCACGGGTAGTATCATCCCGCACAATCGATACAAACGAACTGGCAGAGGAAATTCAGGACCGTTCCACGGTTTCTACTGCCGATGTTAAAGCCACGCTCGTGGCGTTGACAGAACTGGTGGTGTCGCATTTCCGCGACGGACACCGCATCCATATTGACGGCCTGGGTTATTTCCAGGTCACGTTGTCGTGCCCGCCTGTCAGGACACCAAAAGACATCCGGGCCGAATCCATCCGTTTCAAATCCGTAGCTTTCCGTCCCGAGAAAGGGTTACTGAAGCACCTGAAAGGAATGACTTTCGTCCGCACTCCTTTGAAAGTGCATTCGCGAGGGCATGCCGAAGATATTATAGAAGAACGCCTCACCCGTTACTTCTCCATGAATCCCACCCTTTCGCGCGAAGATTTCCAGCGCTTATGCGGATTTACCAAAACAACAGCCAACCGCCGCCTGAAAAAACTAACGGAAGAAGGCAAGCTACAGAAAAGCGGCCTCTATAAATTCCCTGTTTACGAACCGGTGAAAGGATATTTCGGCAGGGAATAGGTTGCTTCATCAAAAAAGAAGCCATACCTGAACTCTCTGTATTTTACACAAACGGAAAGTTAATTGAATATCCGGATTGATATTCTAAACTATATCTCTATCATCATATATTTCTGGAAGGGAAAGTCTTTTCCATTGTGCTGTATAAAGAAATAACTATTTATTTTATGTAAATAATCCAAATGTTTATATATTATGGGTGTAATTATTATATTTGCTGTTGATTATGTTAAACTTTAATTGAAGAATCATGGAAGAATTAAGAAGAATTAGTAAATTTAGTCTGAAAAACAGTGGCGGATTTGTTTGTAGTGGAAGTGTGATAGCAGAATGGGAGATAGAAGAAAACGGCAAAAAAATTGCTAAACGGAAAGAGTTTAAATCCGGACATTCAATGGCTTTAGGTACTACCCGGACTCTTGATCTGAAAGAGATGCGCATTGTTGACGGGGCAAAAGTTACATTAAAAGTTGACATTACAGGAGGTAAAGATAATACAAGTAGTGAGCATTTTCTTTATGATAGTAATGTTAATAATAAAGCTTATTTTACTATTTCGGGTACAACTTTAAATAGCCATCTTAAATTGACGGAAATTTCATAATTGATAAAACCATATTTGGTAACTGATCTATTCTCTCTATATTACCCGGAAAATTAAAAAAGAATGCCCGTGCACCGGGCATTCTTTTTTCTACGTTCCATAAGTGCCGAAATTCCCCCATTTCTAATCATAATGGCTGGAAAAGAAGGGGTAGGGTGTTTTATATAACGAGTGAAAGGTATTTATGAAGAAAGTTATTTGCTTTCACCTGATTACTTACCTTATTGTGCACACCTATAGTAATTTAGTTAGTGGGTGAAAGGTGAAGCGATAAAACCGCAAATACATTTTTAGCGTTGATTTGGGGTTGAATGTTTGCCAGTTAAGCAAAAACGTTATACTTTTGCACTTCCACAGAAAAGGTCTTGTAGTTCAATGGATAGAATAGAAGTTTCCTAAACTTTAGATCCGGGTTCGATTCCCGGCGAGACTACATCAAAAGCCGCTTAAATAGCGGCTTTTCTCATTTAATGCGGCTTTTGAACACATTTAAAATTCCAAATTCGTCCAAATTCGTCCATATTTGTATCACAGTTTCGTACTTATTTCTACTTTTGTACGAAACGAGGTACGAAAAAATGGATAATGCTATTATAAGGTATGTCTTTGATAAGAAAAAGCAGGCTGACAATACGTTAAAAAAAGGTCTTCTGCAGATAGAGGTGCGAATTCAGGGTACGAACAAGTGTACTTATATTTCTACCGGCATACACCTATTTAAAAATCAATTTTCTTTCACAAATGGTTTTACCTGTAAAGGTGTAACGAATGCTTTAGGCATAACTGCAAAGGCAAGGAGGATATACAACCAAGTAGAGGCGTTTGTTTTATCCGAAGATTGTAAGAAAATCGAGGACGTAAAAAATTGGAAAAAGCCTAAAGCTAATGCCGGATCCTTTATTAATTTTATTAGGCAGGAATTATCAAAGAAGGATATTTCTTACGATACAGCCAAAAATGACCGGGTATTAATCCGGCAGCTTGAAGCTTTCGGAAAAATAAATACGTTCCAGGACCTGACGTACGAAAATATATCGGAGTTCGATGTTTTCCTCCGTAAGACTATTAAAGCATCCTCCACCCTAAACAAACGGCATTCCAACCTTAAGCACTACATCCGGCAGGCCATAAACATGGAACTTATTACCAAAGACCCGTACGTGCATTTTAAGATGCCTTCTAAGAAAAGCAAAGATCCCATTTACCTAACCGAATCAGAAATAAAGAAAATTACAGAATATGTACCGGTAAACGAAAAGCTGGAAAAGATAAAAGACATATTCCTATTCCAGATTTTTACCGGAATGGCTTATGTGGATATGCAAAGTTTTACAGAGGAAGATATATCCGAAATGGAAGGTTATAAAGTAATACGGTCCAACCGAAAAAAGACGGACGAATATTTTGTTTCACTATTCCTTCCGGAGGCGGAAAGTATAGCTGAAAAATATGATTATGATCTGCCTAAAATAAGTAACCAAAAATATAACGACTACCTTAAATTACTTGCTGCCGGTGCCGGTATTAATAAGAACCTTACAACTCACACAGCCCGACATACGTATGCAACTTATTTATTAAATAAAGGTATTCCGATAGAGACTGTTAGTAGGGCTATGGGACATAGCAACATTAAGCAAACGCAACATTATGCAAAGTTATTAGGCAAGAAAATTATAGACGATATGAAGAAGTTGTTAAAAGAAACGTCCGGATCTCCCCAACCGGACGCATATAGTCAATCCACCTAACATAAAAATTCTTGACTAACTTTTCTTTTCTGCAAACCTAAATATAAGTTTTTGTATATCAAAACGTTTGGTTAAAACTGACAATAAATAAGTTGGATATGTAAAGAAAATAGCCAAGTTTTTGAACGTTTCGCAAAGCCTTTATGATTTTTTACTGCGTTCTTTTGTCTTAGAAGGAGAAGAAGACATGAAAACGAACACTATTAAGGTACATCCCATAGATGTAGCCCAGGAGCTTTTATTACCCTGCATGGGAAAAGTGAACGCCGGATTTACCTCACCTGCGCGTGACTACATTGCCGAAACCGTAGATCTTAATAAACTGCTTATACGACATCCAAGCTCTTCGTTTGTTTGGATAGCAGACGGAGAGTGTTTAAACGGATCCGGCATTACGGATAAGGACATATTAATCGTGGATCGCCTTATAGAACCCAAGGAGGGGGATATCGCTGTGTGTTATTTGGACGGGGAATGGACCGTTAAAAAACTGCATGTAGAGAATGATACATTATTCCTTATGCCCGATAACGACGAGTTTACGCCGATAAAAGTAACCGAAGAAAATTCTTTCTTAATTTTTGGAATAGTAACAAGCTCAATCAAAACACACAGGAGGGTTTAATGTTCGGCCTTGTGGATTGCAATAATTTCTACGCTTCCTGTGAGAGGGTGTTCCGGCCGGATATCCGGACTGCTCCGGTAGGAGTGCTTTCCAATAACGACGGATGCCTTATTGCCCGAAGTAGGGAAATAAAGGATCTAGGAATTAAGATGGGTGTGCCCTATTACCAGATAAAAGAACAAATAAAAAGATACAACATACAGGTATTTAGCAGCAACTACGAACTATACGGAGATATGTCCAATAGGGTTATGCGCCTTCTCCGGGATTTTGTACAGGACATTGAGGTATACTCGATCGACGAAGCTTTTCTTGATTTTCACGGCTACGAACGGTTCAACCTGAAAGAATACGGGGAAAAGATTGTACATACGGTTACTAAAGGTACGGGCATTCCCGTTTCTTTAGGCATAGCTCCAACCAAAACGCTTGCCAAAGTAGCTAATAAGTTTGCTAAAAAATATCCCGGATACAAAGGATGCTGCATTATAGACACAGAGGAGAAAAGGATTAAAGCCCTTCAAAAAACAGAAGTATCCGATGTCTGGGGGATAGGCCGGCAGCATACTAAGTTCTTAAATAAGTACAATGTCAAAAACGCATATGAGTTTACCCGGATGCCTAAAAGCTGGGTAAGGGCAAATATGACGGTAGTGGGAGAAAGGATGTGGGAAGAGTTAAATGGTATCCCGCGGATCGCGCTCGACGAAGGACTGGATATGCCAAAGAAAACCATGTGTACATCCCGCGCCTTTGGAGAAACAATAAGCCACATAGAGGGACTTAGGGAGGCCGTTTCTACATTTGCTGCTATGTGTGCTGCCCAGCTTAGGAAACAAGGTAGTTCTGCTGTATCTATAATGGTATTTATCCACACCAATAACTTTAAACCGGAAGAACCGCAGTATGCCCGTAACTGCATACTGGACTTACCTGTTCCTACTTCCGTAACAGCCGAGATAATCAAATATGCTAACATTGCACTTTCTAAAATCTATCGTCCCGGATTTAAGTTTAAAAAAGCGGGTGTGATAATTACCGGGATATGTCCGGACTGTGCTATACAACAAGACTTATTCGATACAAATTTAAACAGGGATAAGCATGCCAGGATTATGCCTATAATGGATAAATTAAATAGCGGTTTTAACCGCAATAGCTTAATTATGGCCGCGCAGATGGGAAGCCAAAAATGGAAGATGAAACAAAACCATAAGAGTCCCTGTTATACGACACGGGTTTCCGATTTTCCCGTAGTAAAATTACATTAGTATGTGTTTTTATAATTCCCAAAGCGCTAAAGCTATAAAAGTTGCTGCCAGATATGGTCGCCCGTTAGATATAATTTAAGCGGCAGAAAGAATACTGGAAGAGCAAAGAAGAAATGGAAAAAAATATTCTACTAAAACTCCGCTTTAAATTCTGCTCCACAGTGCGAACAAATGCAGTCTGATTCTCCCTCAGGCAAATTTACTGCGGGGACAAATAATTGAGGCCGTTTACATTGTGAACAAAATATAAAGTCCTTGTTATAAGGGTCTAAATATTTAAACAATAACAAATCAACAAGCTGGGATCGGGATATGCCTAATCCATCTACATATTCGTCCAGAAGATCTTTGGACTGGTCGGATAACCTCACCTTAACATCGTTTTTCATTTTTGTATATGATTTCCGGCCCGAGCCGGGTCTTTTGCCTCCCCAATTACTATTCGATTCCATATATTTTAAGTATTAAGTATTTCTTTGCGTATCTGATCATTTTGGACAAACAAGTCAATTTGCTCACCCTTTGTCATGCCGTAGGTTATAAATGTTTTAAACATAATATTACCTTCTTTGGTAAGAAAACCTAATGCCGCACCCTCTTCCCCAGATGCGTAAACTTCTATTTTTTTACTATTACCGGATATATTTATCTCTTTTTCGGTAAAAACATAACAATTGTTTAGTTTAAAATAGCGCATTATAAGGTCTATACCATGTATTTTAAGATCCATCCGTTCTGCGTAACGGCTAAAAAAATGAGGAGGATAAAAAAACAATTTTATATTTTCGTTTGGACATGACGCCATTATGGCATATATCCCATGCGGGCTATCCCATGTTGCAACAAAGGTTATTCTGCTTTTGTCTCCAATCTCTTTTTTGTCCCGAGCTTCAAATAAGATTATCCATTTATTTTTGCGCGGTGACAAATAATAACTATGCGCATAGACAGGGAAACGGGAAGTTTTAATAACCATCCTCCTAAATTTTTGATCCCGGGTATCACAGTAGCGGAAAGCATTTGATATATCCACCAACATCTCCGCTTTAATTTCTTTTTCTGTCATACCGCTGACTATCATTTTACAAAAGTATTATTTGCGGATGAATTTCCCGCTTGTCACTTTTCTTTTTCAATATTTCTTTATTAAATCAATACTCCCACTCTACGACATCCCTCTCGTTGCCGTTTATCCAATGCCCCACACATTTACAATTATCTCTGTTACACTCATATCGCCATGCGCATTCCCTGCCTTCGGAATCGTATCCAACGCCAGATATGAACGAGCCTTCGTTTTCGTCAACAGTATTACCATAGAAATCCAATAAAATATTTTTCATTAACTTTACCCCGTCTCAGGCGGGGATTTATTTTTCCCTGAGATGAATTAATAAAATAATTTTTTCAGGGCGGTTAGTTTTCGAGGCTTACCCGCCCTGTTTTTTATATTAAAATTCTTTTACTATTGATATAGGCGTAAACAAATCGCCATCAGCTACATAATCAGCATCGCTGGCATAAACGCCTTTAAAAATAACAGGCTTGCCTACAAATTTGAATTGATATTCTGATTGTCTATCTTCAAATTCTTCAATTGCCTCTTCAGATGTTTCAGCTTCCAGCTCATATCCGCAAAGCCCGTTTAAAACCTGAACCCATAACCCGTCCACTTCGTCAATATCATCTTCCTCGCAACCGAAAAGAGAAGCTGCATCTTCTTTACTATAATCTGTAGATTTAAGCGAAGACATGTTTAAGCTTGTTCCTCTTTCTAAATCTTCCTGTGCTGTATTTGTGAACCTTAAGTAAAACATGGTGTTTATTTTTTATCTGTTATTATTATAATACAAATATACACCTTTTATTTTGATTGTGGAACCTTTATCAAGATTATTTTATATGTTCTACAACACAAAAACCGCCCTGCTTTCCCAAGTAAGGCGGCTATATAACCAATAAAATCATGAAAACCTATATATTTCTTTTTACCTTAAATGCCCAAATACCCAGACAGATTAATATAGAAAAAATCGATATTTCTCCTATTCTCATACAGGTAGATTGCCACCAGGATAAAGGCTTATCTTTATATTCCAACACCTTTACTTCGTACGGGAAAGGAATGGTGTCCCGGATAATAACCGAATCCTTAATCAATCTGTCTTTATAAAGCGTCCTGAAGGTTTCTACCTTAACCGTATCTCCATTATGGTAGAAATAGATCGAATCCCTTAAATAAACGGAATCACGGGTGTGTTGGTTTATGTATTCTGTCTTAATCTTCTCTACCGGCACATACACCGTTTTCCCGCAACTTGTAAAAGCCAGAAAAAGGAATAATAAAAATAGTTTTATTAAAATATATTTTGCCTCTTTCATAACAGCTCCCATCCTGCGGCAATATCAGCCCAATCCGCATCTATTCCATTTTCCACATAACTCATAGCGGATACAATCCTGCACATTTGCTCCCTGTGGTTAGGATGCACTATATCATTACGGTTTAACCCGGCCCTATCGCACACTGTTTTAATATATTTTTCGGTATGGTTTTCGCCTGCAGGAGCCCAGCGTGGAATAATTTTTCCGATTGTATTCAGCTTGTAGATGTTAATATAATTGCGGATAATCTTGAACATTGCCCGGTATCCGTAAGCCATAGAATTAAACTGCTTAAAGGATTCATCCTGGCTTGGTATTATTTCTCCCTGGAAAAAGTCGTTGTTGATCCTTATATTTCCGGGGTTGCAATTTCTAATCCCCCTTGGTGTTTTCTTTTTCATTTTCTTCTTTTTGTTTATCGTTATTTAAATAATCCACTACCGCCCGGGCTATCTCTTTAGGATCTGTTTTATTAGATGCGATTTTGCCGGCAAGAATAGCCACATCATCAAACCGGACCTTGTCTTCCACCTTTTCGTATATGGATTTAATTTCGATTATCCCAAGGCCAATAGCGGCAATTAAAGTCAAGACAGGAATTATAGGTATTCGATATCCGTATGTATCTGCCAGATACCATGCACATATCATTTGCATAAAGTCAACTACCGTAAATGCAAGTAGTGCATTGTAATATTTACATATTTTTGTTACGGTCCTTTTGAATCCGTAGCTTGTCCTTGCCTCACCGATTTTCTTTGCCTTTCTAACTCCGCTCCAAAGGTCCGCGATAATTGCAAGTAATACAAGGGTGTATTCTATAAATAAAAAACCCAAAACTTTTGGCCATATGCCTAAATCTTCCATTGTAATATGGATTTCCATTTTAAAAACTTTTTGATTTAATATTACCTGTCCGGGATTGGAGGAAAGAAGGCGCGGATCTGATTGCATTTTACAAAGGTATCGCCAGAAACCCGCACAGCATGCAATAGTCCACGCCTATATTTGGCGCTAACCGGAGAAAGGATGCTGTGTTTGAAACTGGCGATTTCTTGTTCTATCCTTTCCCGGTTAAACGATTTTTCTATCCTGCAAACATATAATTAAATTTTAAATTAAACCCCATTAATCGATTATCTCTTCAAGCATTTCCTCCAAAGTGGAAGCCCATATAAGCCTTCTTCCTTCCGGTACACCTCCGTTTGGGTTACTATTGTAAAGTCCACTGTCGGAGACATAAGTAACCATAAGGTTATGGAAACGGAAAAGGACGTCCCCCTGTCCATCGGCGGCCTGCCGGTAAATGTTTAAGGTAGGTGCATAACCTTGTGGGTTTGGACCCAATTGCGTAGGCAAAGGTTCCAGGAATAAATTGGTAGAATATTGCACCCAGGCGCTTTCACGTCCGGGTATTGTAACCTGTGCATTAACGATGTACTGCGAATTTCCACGCCAGTATCTAAACCCGAACTCGGGGGAACGGGATAATGTAACAGGCTGCATGGTTGTCGGGTCAAGTAATTCCAGCCTTTCCCACCCCCAAAAATAAGATGGATTGGGGTGTTCTGTGCCCGGACCCCATTCCGAGGGTTGTTTATAAGCTAAATGCACAACACTGTTATCCCTGTTATCGTATGCGAGTCCGAAGTTTGGATCGCCCGGATCGGTTATGCCGGTAAATAGATTATAAGATCCACCTGGGGGAAGAACGAGGTCGTAAACTTCTGTTCCATATACAACATTTGTATTCCACCTATCGTCCCGCTCTATCCTGTCCAATATCTCTCTTGCCTCTTCGTCTACATTGTATTCAGTTTTTACGTTGTAATTGTCTTTAACCTCTAAAGCTATTTTATAAACATAAAGCGGATAAAGCTCGTTAATCTGGTTTACTTCCGGCTCCGATCCTTCGGAACGTACGTATTCCAATTTCCCAATATGTACACTGGAACAGGAGAATATAAGGTTTATCTTTTCGCCTACCCAATAGGGAACCCCTGCCCGGCTTCCGGCAGTTAATGTTTTAACCTTATAAGGTAGTGCGGATAATTGCGTCTGAGTATAGCGCTGGTCCCTAAAATCGTTTGTGTCTACCGGAAAATTATTTTCCGAAGGAAGGAATCCTCCCTCAAAACGGAAATCGAAATACCTGTTATAGGCAACAGTATCGTTTACAATATCCTGTAATTGCTCTTCAAGCGACTTCTCATAGGGGATCATTTGCGAGGCATTCAGCTCCATTCCTTCCGGCGGTGGTGTTTCGTCCTGCGCGAATGTAACCGGTGTAATCATGAGGTTTGTAAACCTTAGCGTAACAGGATAGTTAAACCTTTGCTCAGAACCGAAAAACCAGCGCGCGAATATACCTTTTACTACCTCCCCGTTTACCTCTGCCGGTTCCCAGGAGCTTGCGTAAATAGCTGCGAACTGGCAATTGGTAGCAGGAAGGAATTGTGCGAAAGTCGTGCCTCTGGAAGTATCCCTCTGGCTTGTGCCCTGTGTATATCTCCAGGTCGCACTTACTTTTAAAGCCCCGCTGTACCCAAAATCCCCTGTAATTTCTGCCCCGGAGGAATCAAACGCCCTAAGCTGGTCGAAACGTATGTAGTAATTTGTCCGTTTCCCGGTTTGCGCAAACCTGTTTCGATAGTTTAAAAACCGGATCGCGCTGGAAGGATAACGCAAATCCTCCGATAGAGAAATGTTTCCTCCGGAGGTTATCTGGTCTATAAAAGTATGCGTCGGGGCGGGATAATCCCTGGCCGTAAGGGTAAACTCCACGCTTTCGCCGGACTGAATCATGTTGGTTCCTTCCCGCTCGTCGTTTTCAATTTTTGCCCGGATCAGTTCGCTCTGGCTTACTGCGAAGGCCGCATCGAATTCGTTTATCCGGTTAGTATAACTTAAGCAAACCGTATCTTTTGCAGCATCCTGGCTTATTATCTTAAAGAGAAGTATAGAACCTTCTTTGTGTTCCACATCCCTGATATGATAAATACCGTCCCTTAAACTTGCTTTATATACTCCTTCTTCCGTAACAACATCGCTGACAAGGTATTCCACGATTTCGTACTCGTTATCTTCCCCATACCTTACACCTGTTCTTGTACCCTCAACGCGGTATTTTTCTCCTGTACAGATATTAGTAGCTGAAATATGGCCGATGCTGAAATTCTCCTCGGTTTCGCCCTCCCCAGCATAAGCTGCGGCCTGTACGCGTATGATATCGCCTTTTACAAAAGGTTGCGCAAATCTTACCATTTGCTCGAAATCCATCCGCCAGTCTTGCTGGAAGTTCAACGACGAAAATTTGCTTATGTGTTTTATTACCATATAATTTTAATTACTGTAAAATTACTGCGTCTTACCATTGTCGTTTGTTGCTTTTTTATTAGTTGTGTATATAAATAGCATAACTTTAGGCAAATCTAATTCTGCAACAGGTTTAATTTTCCCCTTTTAAAGAAAGATGTTTAAACCGGTGGTAAAACTTTTATTAAAAATACATCCGTGTTCTAAACATTGGGCATAAATACTAATAAAGTTACTTACATGTAAGTTCCTTTCTGAAAAATAGGTACATAAATATTTGGATATAATGTAAAATTGCAGTAGAAAATTAAAACGGTCGTGTGACAGCCACCGGGAGAGGATATAATAGAAAGGCATTGGATTTTTGAAGTAGGCTGTCACCTTGGACTTCATAAAATCCTTTGCCTTTCGACTTTAATAAAACAAATCCGCAATAGGCTCTTCTTGGCAGTCGACCTAAAACGGATTAAAAAACTTCACAAATATATGAAAACATGTCAGATTTTAACGAGAAAAATGGGTGATTTTGATGTTTTACAAAGAACTTCAGATGGTTATTTCGATGGAAATGCCCTTTTAGTGCAGTGGAATAAAGTTAAAAACAACCCACGAAGAAGATTAGATGAATTCAAAGATAGTGCTAAAACTTTGGAATTTATTTCAGCTTTAGAGGAAGAGCTCGAAGCCAATGGAGAGATTTCACCAATGGATGTTTTTCAACCAATTAAAGAAATAAAAGGTCGAATGACTAAGAATGGGAAAACACCTGACCAAGCTTGGATGCATCCCTATTTATTTATCAAATTTTCAATGTGGATTAATCCCCGCTTTGAAGTGAAGGTGATAAAGTTTGTGTATGACGAGTTAATAAAATACCGTAATGAAGCTGGCGATGCGTATAAAGAAATGGCTTCTGCAATATCATCCATAGTAGAAAAATCGTTTATGCCTACCGCTATGCAAGAAATAGCAAAAGCAATTAATTATATCGTTTATAATAACCATGTAACGGAAATCAGAAATAAAAAGGCTGACGAAAGTAAGATAAGGGAATTATATGAGATTGAAAAGGACATTGCAAAACTTATACACTTCGGGTTCATAAATAATTTTGAACAACTTAAATCTTATCTTAGAAAAAGATGGGTTGAAAAATGGCAACCCAAAGAACTCACGGCTTGAATAAATTCGATCACATAATTTTATATTAATTCCGTTTTACTTGTAAAAGTAAGACGGTTTTTGTTTTAGACATATTTTTATATCTTTGAACCGGAACCGATAAATGCCATGAGTGA
This sequence comes from Bacteroidales bacterium UBA4116, assembly GCA_002381645.1. GTDB lineage: Bacteria > Bacteroidota > Bacteroidia > Bacteroidales > Tannerellaceae > DFXE01. The sequence continues at coordinate 99,393 of DFXE01000007.1, read as the reverse complement.
ATTTCTATTAAATAGAATTTGGGCTGAATTGAAGCAATCAAGCGTAAATTATTATTATGCGGATTTATTAATTGATAAGCAAATTTTTAATTCAAAATGCTTCAATATTTGTATTGCTGCATTATCAAGTGGTGGAGCAATTCTTTCTTTAATCTCATTATATTTCCCATTGGCAACTTCTATAATTATTGCATTGGCTGCTATTATTAATCAATTTCATCCTGTATTTTTCCTAAAGAGCGAAGAATTGACACGGTTGTGTTCACTTAGGACGGATTATTATGTATTAAGGAATAAACTTGAAAATCTTTTTTGTGATACTCATTTTGACAAAATAACGGATGTTCAATCGCAGAGACAACTCACTCAAATTATCGAAGAATATGCTGAAAAGCAAACTGAATTATCAAAACTATTTGGAAAAATTATAAATAATATCGAGGAGATATCTATTGAAAAAAGTGATCAATATTTAAATTCAATTTACAATGTCGAAAGAAGAGAAAAATGAAAAAGGGGGTTGGACTCATAAACAGTCGATGCCCGCAAGCGGATCCGCGCAAAGACCATCAAAAAGCGGAGATTCAAAAGGTGGAAACTCTGGTGGATCAGGAGGAAAAGATTCAGGAACCAAGAAGTGATTTTGATTTTGGAGGAATTGGCATTTCAACACGTTCAGTTTTGATACCTAATTCCTTCATTATCGTATATAATAGGAATGTCTCCTGTTCAATAGTCATTTCTTCGTGCGATTCCCTCCAGGATCTTAAATTTATTATAACCGCTCGTATTATTGCTTTACTTATTTTATTATCTTTAAAAAACATAATGCATATTTATTCACAAATATAATGCTTTATGCATAAATATGCAAGAATAAAGTATAACAATAAAATTTACTATCTTTGACCAAAATCATTAAGTCATGAAAAAGATATTTTTACTTTTATCAATAGCGTTATTCTTTTCTTGTTCTGATGAAGAAAATAAACCTGATGAGCCGGAAGTCTCTAATGACCATAGTTATTATCAGATGCTTTTGGGAGAATGGGCCCAGGATCATTTTACCGGGGGAATACCTACCGCCGTAACATTTTATGCCGATTCTTTCATGAGCTCAGATCGTAACCCAAGCAAAAGATATAAATACAGTTTTGTGAACTGGAGATATAATGAAGAATTGGGGGCATGGGTTGCCGATAGGCTTATAATAGATAATAGTATAGATTACCCTTCAAATAACGAATATTCCATTGAGTTTTATGGTGATTATATGTATTTAGATGGATATTCTTCTAAAAAATATCCTTTAAAGAAAAAATAAAAGGGAGTATTAACTCCCTTTTATTTTTCAACTGCATATAAAATCACAGTGGCTTCTGTCCCCCTTGTGAGGTTCCGAGTTCCGTCTTTCAAAAACCCTTGGTAATTTTTGTTTTTGTATCTAAATTTTACAATACCATTTTTGCGGTCACCTAAAGGGATGTCCATATGTGATCCGGTTGCAAAATTGTAGACAATAGGTTCAAAAAGTTTTTCATCAATCGGTATATCTTCATATAGAGAAGCAATATCCGTCGAGTATATTCTTGCATTTCTATTATTTGTTGTACTCTTAAAATAAAGTTTATCTGTAATTACACCTAAAAGTGATTTATTGGCTTTAACCAAATGAACTGGATTAAGTACGGTATTAAACAATTTGACGTTTTCCACAGTAATGTATTCATCCTCATATTCAACAAAAAACGGATAGGTTTCCTCTATAAGCATTGCAACCTCAAATAAATCATTATCGCCTTGATTGTCAGTAGTCTCTTTACCATATTCGGGGGTTTGCCAGCATAGTAGTTCGATTCCTATCGGGTCTGCGCGGAAAGGAGAAACAAGATCTAAAACATTATCCATCTGGGAAAGATAACCCGTTGTGAACTCATAAGTTCCATTTACTTCAAAGTAGCCGTTAACGTTTTTATTGTAATCTTGTTTCTCATAACCTATTCTAACGGCAGTATACGCATGTTCGGGATCTGCTTCGATGATTAATCCGGCTACTTCTCTTTGTGGAAGTTCAAGAGCGGTCTCATTTTTTAAAAAGAATTTATTGCGATTTTTAAACACTATTTGATTTCCCGAATGACTATATTCGTAACCTTTACACCGCATCCAGCCTGCAAAATCATTAAATGATACATGCAAATAAGGTCTTAAAAAGCGCCTTACGCTTTCCGCAGCACAAAGCATGGATCTATAGGGCATTTCATCCCATTCAATTACCCCGGTGTAATTCCGGTTGTTGGTCATCATTTTCAACAATCTGTTTAGTAGTTTTTCGGGATCTACTACATCAATTATCCGGCTTCCCCCCTGAGCCCAAAAACTTATTTCAAGATTTTCCATTTCTACCGACAAGGTGTAATTGTATTCAAATTGCGACTGGCGAAACTGAACCGCTAATGAAAGCCGGTCGCCTTCTTCTAACGTTAAGTCTCTCTCGTAGTTCATTACTGCCTCCCAAGTATTTTCATCTGTTAGCGTAAATTCTTCTGCACGTAAATCATCATTATTTTTCATAAGCCGAAGTATCGGAGGCGCATCACGTTCTATCTTCATTTTAACGTTTACATTAAAAGAAAGGTTTATTTCCTGTGTTCTGGAAGCCTTAAAAAAATAATTACCATCCGAATAGGTAGTAAAGGATCCTCCGTTTTGTGATCTGATATCAAATCCTAATTCCGGCATGACTTCGGCTCCGAGTAGATTTATAAACAAATAATAAAATACATGCCCCAACGGTTTAGTCAGTTCAGCGTTCTCAATTGAAGAATTATAAGTTGCCCTTTGTTTTAAAGTAAGCCTTCCATACGCCCATTGTTTTTCTTCGGCAATACCAGGGGTAACAATGCCCGTGTCTGGATCAGTTGTATTAAGAACGGGAATGTCGAATTTTGTGCGGCCGGAAGATTTAATATAGGTGTTTAAATCAACGTTTTCAGACTCAATTTGAATATAATCATCATAAATTTTGACCGATTGAAAATCAAGCCCGAAAGACCTGATTAGGGAATATTCCATTACATTTACGGGATGCCGTTGATAAATATTAAGCCTGCAAAATGCATACTGTCCGTACTTTTCAAACAAATCCTTCAAAAAGTCGGCAGCCTGCAAGACGTATTCCTGTGGAAAACTTGTCTCAATCATTACGCCGCTAAGCTCTTTTCTACTAAAAACTAATTCAAAACCTTCTTCACTTTTTTCAAGTCCGGTGATATTAAGTTCTTCAGGGTTGATCTCTTCACGTTTTTCGGAACGATAACCATAATCTGAGAATGTGTACTTAATCATGGGCGGCATATGCCCGTCTGGAGTTAAAGAAATCATAATGTTTATTTTTTATATGTAACTCTGTAATTCGTAAATCCGCTTGTGTTTGAATGGAAAGTATTGCCTCTTATTTTACTTACAGTCAAAGAAAGGTTATCTATTTTTTTCCCAAATTCTTTTTGTGCTTTTATCAGTTCTTTGTTATTTATATTTACCAATATAGGCTTCTCTGCTTGCTGAAGCGGCATTTTCGTAGCTTCTTTTGCCAAAAACGGAGTTATATCGGGGATAATCTCTGTACCTCTTGCTAAATCCATAACCGTAGGAACCGAGGGCGTTACAAACATTTTACCCGATGGAAGAATGCCAAGCTCGGGGCGTCCTCCGTCACCCACAACGGCAAGTCCTCCGGGGTGAAAATCTGTTCCTTCGGCGTATTCAGGTATGGTTTGTGCAATAACAGAGGCCAGTTGCGCAGCTCCAATGGCCGCTATAGTGGCTATAAGGGGAGCGCCAATTGGTAGCGGGGTTAACGCGAGTTGTTTTGTAATAGCCTGAGCCGTATTAATAGCGATTCCGATAATCGCCTGCGCCTTTTCGTATCTCGCCTGACGCTCAAGCACTTCTTTTCTTTTTTGATCCAACTGCTCTTCCCGTTGTGCGGCAACTTCATCTACATATGCCCTCTGTGCGTCAGCCTTTTCTTTACTGTAAACTCCCTTTTGTTCCTGTTCATCGATCCGCTCAATCTCCTTTTCCCGCCATTCTTCATTCGCCTCAGACTGTTTGTCGAGCGATTCAATTTGGCTCTCAAAATTGGAGGAAATAAGATTGCCGATAAAGCTGTACACTTCTCCGATTAATTCCTTTCGCTTGTCTGCAAGTGCTTTCTCAATATCCTCACGCTTTTTGGCCGCGCGGGTTTCTTCTTTTATTAATTCGTTGTTTACGAAAATGTTATATTTAAGTCGTGCATCTTCAAGTTTACGTGTAATTTCTTCTTGCTGATCCGCACTAAAGCCAGTAATTTTACTTAACTCTTCTAAAGACTTTATTTCATTTTTCATTCGCTCCTCGGCATATTTAATTGAGATATCGGTTTTGCGTTTCTCATATTCTTCCCGCTTAATTTCACCGTCCGCGTATTGTTTAGACAAATCAACAAGCTCGCCGCTTTCCGCTTCATCCGTGGACATGTTGGCTGACCTTATTTTGCTTTGCTGTAATCTCATCTGACTGCGGTAAAGTTTATCCTGTTCTTTGATGATTTCATCAGTCCTCTTTTTTTCAATGTCAAGAATCATTTTATCATAAGTATAGGCAAGTTTTAAAAGCTCCGCCTGTTGCTTCTCCTGGATAAGTAATCTTTGGGAATTTGTCAGATTTTCGGCGGAAAGTTGGTTTTTGGCAGATTGGTTAATAGAATCAACCTGAAAAGCATAAAATTTGTCAATAGCGGCCCTTCTATCTTCGAAGGATTTATTGGTGTCGTCTATAATTTGTTTTTGCGCTTCGGCCTCCCTGTTAATCCGGAATAACATAAGATCCTGGTAAGCTTTCTTTTCGGCTTCGATAGCTTTCTTTTGCTCCTCGGTTAATTCATCTTCACCGTCTTGATTGCCGTTTTGGTTTCTGTTATTGCCGGCACCGTTAGTCTGTGTTTCAAATGTGATCGGGACAATAAAACCGTTTTGAATTTCACTTTTAGCATCATAGAATCTGTCCACTATTGCGTTTGCACCTTTTTCTACCGCATCTGCAAGACTTTGGTTAAGATTATTAAGTGCGGTTTTTGCCCCATCAATATCAAATGTTAAAACAGACTTGATCACCTCTCCTAATCCGAGGAATAATCTTGCGGCCTGACCAACGAAAAGTCTAACGGTTTCCCATACGGTCGTAGAAATTAGCCCTATACTCTCAATTGCCCCGCGAACAATAACAAAGTTATTATACAGGTTAATAAAGTAATTTATTACATCCTCAACTCCTTGTATCATTTTCGGCACCCATGTTTCCGTCCAACTGGATACGGTATCGGCAATTGCTCCGGAGAATTCACTCCACAGGTTTTTCACAAACACAAATTTTTCGCCGATCTGAAGTTGTGCGTTCTGCCACTTAACCGAAGCAATTGCCGCTTTATCGGCGGAAGTTAGAGCCTGTGTTCCTTGCGCTTCAAGTTCTTCGTTTATTAAATTGATGGCCGCAGTTACAAAATCGCCGGTTTTCTTAGTTTCTTCGCGTATCCTTTCAGGCGCAATCTGTAAGTTATCCAAAATAAGAACTGATTGCCTTCCAAGTCCTGTTATTATGGAATCCACTAAATAATCTACCGATTCCCCGGTATCTGCAGCCCTTTGTTGTGCAAACTGCAGCAAACTACCTAACTGCTCTAAAGGAATACGGAAGTTTTCCGCCCTTACGGCTGTCCGCATTAGGTTAAGGTCGCTTACGGTACCCCTTGTAGCTTCCCTTAGATTATCTAATAATCCGGGACGGTTTAAATTATTAAAAGCCCTTATTATACCTTCACCCGAAGATGCCATCCGGATTCCTTCAGCCACAAAATCTTTAGCTGCTGTAAACATCTTTCCGATAGCCTCAACGGCTTTTGTTGCGATATTGGCCCAGAAATTAGCAGATAAAATAGTTCCGAACAAACCGGTTCCGCTACCCGAACTGCTCTTTATTGAGGCGTTAAGGCTGTCTATCTGGTTTTTTAAGTTTTCGCCAAAAGGAGAGTTCCTCCGGTCGGATGTTAATGCGTTATATTCTGCCCTAAGTCTTGCAAGGGTAGCCCGCATTTGATCTATGGATCCCGATGCAGCCTGATTTTCTTTTATCTGGTTTCTCGTTTCTCGTGTTGCCTGCTGTAGTTTAAGCCGCAATTTTTCCAGTTCTTTCCCTTCCTCTGATGTGGCGCTGGTTGTCCTTAAACGTATACGCTCCATCTCAGACTGTATCCTGGACTGTTCTTTTTGTGCCGCAGTAGCTTTTTTTTCTATTTCGTTATGTTCGGAAATGGCTTTGTTTAATTCCCTGTAAGAGGGAGCCTGTTGTTTTAGTGTGTTATTAACTTCGGCGGATTGGTTCATCAGGTTTTTTAAGGCCTCGACTACTCGTTTTGCCGCTTCCTCTAACTTTTTAATTTCTTCAAGCGTATCTTTAGGTACTAAATCATTCGTGCTGGCCATTGGGTATATGTTTAATCGATTTATTATAAAGTTTTACGTAACCGGCGTAATCGGATAGCGTGATAGTCATTTTGTTAATGTGGAACCCGGCAAACTTAGAGACAGCCGCAATTTGCTCTGCGTAATCCTCTGCCGTAGCCCGGGATTCTTTATCTTTTGTCAGATCGTCGAACCGCTTTAATTCCTCTTTAAGATGTACGGTTTTTCCTTTCGATTTGCCTTCTATCAGCTTAAGCAGCTTGTCACGTTCGGCGTCATTTTTTGGTTCTCTACCTGTTATACCGAATCCTCTTAGCTGCACTAAACAGGAATAGTCACCTGAATGGATAAGATTTACGGCTAAAAGATAAGCCATTATCGTATTCTTTAATTCGTAAATCCTCCGCACAGAATTACTAACAGAATCCGTATGTCCATTCCCGCAGAGAGCGGAAAACTCAGCAGTCATTTCGGCAAGGCCTATTTTTAAATCCTCTTCCGAAGGACTACCGGAAACTATAAGCCCTTTTAAGTTATCCTCACATACCGCATCTATATAAACATATAGCGGGCACGTTTTAATGTTATGGATAACAGATAAGTTCTTTAACCTCTCCTTTTCTCCCTGCTTTTTCCCAGCAGGTTTTCTTATCATAAAATGTTTTACCTTCATATTCGTATATTATGTAATCTTCTTTATCTAATATGGATTCTTTAATTGCCATCTGCCGGATGTTATCCAGGGAAGACTTTAATCTTATTTTACCGCAGCCGCATGCCATAGCCTTTTAGTTATTTCGGGTAGTATATAATTATTAAAGAAAAACTGTTTTGATTCGGGCGAATGTCCGAAAACAAGGTCGTTGTATTTTGCTACTATATCAGGAGTTTCTGAGTAAGTTGACGAAATGTTGTAGGTACTTCCGGAAATAGTTATAAACATACCGTCTTGGAAAGGACCTGTTACAATCAGGTTAGGGGTATTCCTCGGTTTATTGGGGTAAATTGTCGGGTTTGCTATCCTCTGGGAATGTTCTTTCTCCAACCCGTGCTTCATTTTCGCATACCTTTTAGCTGCATCCGGCGTTTTGAAATATGGATCGCTTAAATAGTCCGGGGTAAGCAAATTCCCTTCCGTATTGCGCCCAAGAAGCAACTGGTCCCGGTTTAAGGAAAGGAGAATACCTTTGTTGTCGTTTGCTACTTTTCCTGCGATTTCCTCAACAGATCCGGCTACTTTTGCAACAGCTTCAAACTTTCTTATCAAACCTTTTATGGATACCATAATGTCAAAAAATAATCCTTAAAATGATAGTATGCCACCAGCATAACACAACAAACTGTCAAAAAAGGGAGAAGAACGCCGCCCCCTCCCTTTCTAAATCAACCAATTTAAACTTTAGACAACTACTTTTTCTTTTCGCTTTTCTTCTCTTCTTCTTTTGGAGGATTAACTATATCGTAAAGCTTCCCGAAGGATTCCGACAGCACGTTTTTATCGATACCCGTCCAGGCAAAGTCTTTGGATAGTGCCCCCACGCATGCACTTCGGGATGTATACCCTTTAATATAGGCATCCGATATGTCGGGCCTGTATTTACCTAATGTTATCCTCATAACTCAGTTGTTTCATCAAGTCCATCCAAACCATATATACCGGCGGCAGATAAGATATTAGCCGGACGAATCCTGTAGGCTGCTCCTGTAGGCGCAAAAACTATCGTTCCGTTATCTGCGTTATAAGTTACTGAAGTCGGAGCTGCGCCGGCCGCATTTTCAAACATGCCAACCGTCCACTCGTCTCCAAATTCAGATGTATAATCATTTCCCGAGCAAGTACCAACGACCCTTGCCGCTCCTGCTGTACCTGTTACCGCCTGGAGCCTTACACCAACTAAGCCTTCGGGCAACTGGTCCAGCTTAAAGCCGTGCATATTTATCTTTTCGTTCTGGTAGTTTGCAGAATAAGAAACGCCTATATAAAGCCGGTAATCGTCCGTCCCGTTTGCCTCCAGGTCCCACACTCCAATATTAACATCAAAACCCCTGAAAACAGAAGTGTCTGTTCCTCCGCGGATTTGAGTAAATTCGGTACCAAAAATAAACTGGTCGCTATCTATCCTGAATAAGCGCATATCGGCTCCGTTAAATTTTAAAAGTTCTTTGGCAAGGCAGATGTCCCCCTTGATCTGGTAGATAACACTGTAAGGATTAATACCCGTATAGATTGTCCCCCCATAACCAATGGTAGATGTTAGCCCGTCCCCTCCGGTTTGCGCAGCCTCTATAACCTGGGTTACAGGCCAGATCTTATTTGATCCTTCTCCTTCAATCCAGCCTTGCACCCCATTGTTGAAGGTTTCCGGATCCAAAGGGTAGGAGGCTCCAGGATTCGTTAAAATAAGAGCAATAGCCCTTTTTTCTTTCTTTGCACACGGCGTCCTTCCTGTATGGGCTTTTAGTGTGCTACAGTTTGCATATATTGTTCCTGCCATTTTAATTAAATATTTCTGTTACTAAATCATTTTCTTTTTCGATGCCCCTTAGCATCACCTCTGTATAACAATCCCTTAACTTTAAATAGAGATTGTGTAATTCAATACCATCTATGTAATCCCCATACGCATCAAACAAAACTCCCTGGTTTTTTCCCGTTGTGAATACTTCATAATAATCATGCGGGGGAACACCGTAATCTATTTCAAAATAACCTGAGGTTTCCAATTGCCGCATAAATTCCATGTAAATCGGCCTTAACAGTAATTCGAATACCTGTTCTTCCCTTGTCTGGGTCAGCCATTCGGAACTCGTCAGGCCAACAATTGCGAGGTTAAACCAAATGTAAGAATCCTGCCCTCCTTTTTTCTGCCGCACCGGATGAAAGTTTAGAACAGAGGGAAACTTCCATGAAGTTTTCGGAATGTTTAAAAAGGCATTACTTATCTCGCTGTGCGTACCCGGATAATGCCAAAGGTTAAACTTTCCATCCGTAAAGCAGTCGGGATAAAACCGGTATCCTTGCAAAGCGGTAAGGAAACTGTTGTTACCCCGCAAGGCCTCACGTGTACGGTATACAAGACTTCCGATTATTTTATTAGGGGATATCATATGTTAAATACATTTCGTAATCCAAAATCATGAATTCTTAAATATCCATACCGGGAATAATCTTTATAATATTCCCAATTTTCAGACAACCATTCGTAGAATTCCATACTATACTTTGTCATCCAATACCATGCATTTACAACTTTAGCGGAAGTGCTTACGCTAATTGTGTAATCCGCTACGGCCTGCTTCTCTCCCTTTGTGGTGGTAGATGTAGATCCGCCATCCATTAAAGGGCAATACACATAATAGGCAATAGGAGATATCTTACTGGTAGATTCGCGGGTCAATGCTTCTTTAAGATCTATCCATATTTGCAAAGGAGATGCTGCATTTAATCCATCCATGAAGTTTTCATATAACATCTTGCCCAGAAGTTTTGTAAGGTACTCGGCCTCAAATTTTTGTATGTAGTCTTCAATATTGTTTTCGCCAATGGATTGCAACATTGAACCAATACCTACTTGTTTGAAATCCTTTTTTTCGCTGATAGTCAATTTTATATCCCCTTTAAAATATGAAAGATCAATTAGCATAGCATAATTATTTTACTTCGACGGCAAATCCTTTTTCAATCAATTTTTTTGCATGAATTGGGTGCAATTTGTGTTCTCTTGATTCATCAATTGCGAAAGGATTTTTTTTTGTCATTTTTACTGTAACCCTATCCAAAAAAGATATCTTCTGCCCTTTTGGGTTTTTACTTTCGTCTACAGTTTGTTCTTTAACTCTACTCATAATCATTTAATTTAAAATTAAGCGGCTGGACGCTGTAAGGCCGCCATTACCGCTGATATATCCAAATAAATCCAAGATCCCTGATCGCGTACTGATTGGTACATAAGCGAGAATACTTCTCCCACAATTGTCTTTTCGTTGTGGATAAGCTGTTCATTAATGAGCCCAATACGAGAAATAAAATCCGTATGTTCTTCCCTCCATGTATCCGATTCCCCGATTAAGGCGTAACCTTGATCAATCCTGCTTGAAGAATACAGCCTTAGTCCTGCAATCTGGTTATTGCCTACCATAATAGGAGGAATAATAACCTGGCCTGTGGAATCCTGAGAAAGGTTCATTGCCCATACATCGGCCTGATTCATCCAGATCACATTCGGGTTAAATTCCATATTTTGAATGGATAGAATACCTGCCCCTATAGCGGTATAAATATTGGGGAAAGGAATAGTTCCGTCAAGTGATGTTGAAACGTATGCGGGAGCCGTTGAAATGATTGTCTGGAGTAGTATATTTTGCCAGTCAAGAAGTAAATCCCTTTCAAACAGGTCAATTATAGCGTTGAATAATGATTCAAAATCCATTTCAAATTCTTCTGTCCACTCCATATGCGCGGCAATTTTCTGGCGGCGGTAGATTTTATCCTCGAATGTATAAGAGACCAAAGGCTTAAGGCCACCTTCGGGAACAACAACTGCCTGCCCTTCCCGGCTTGTCTGTTCGCGTTTTATCCTTGCCTCAGGAACCCTTGAAACCTGGCGGTTCCGTATAATGTCAAGAACGAAATTCTGAGGGTACCGGATGTATGAAATTTCACTGTCCATAACGGCGTTCAATGCAGAACTTACATCTACTCCTGTTACAACATTTTGCGTTGTCATAACCTGGGGGGCCCGCATGGCACTAAAATTTATATCCACTTCCTTTGGAGAAGGTGATCTTATAGCTTCAAGAATAGCTTCCTTATTTTGCTCAAGTTTTTTACGGAGATTGAATCTTTCTTCGTTATTGAGCTTTCTTTTGGACTGGCTTTCGATTTTATCCATTTTCTCAGCCATGGACCGCAATTGATCTGTTAAAGTAACAGCCTCTTTGCCTTCTTCCTGTGGCAAATTGCCGATAACTTTTGTTATAGCATCGGACATTGCCTTAGCATTTCTTTCTTCACTACCTTTTACTTCTGTCGAAATAAGTTCGGTGAAAGCTTCCTCAATACCCGTTACGAGCTTTTCGACCGCCGGGTCTAAGGTATTCCCGTTTTTTGCCCGGACGGCATCCAATAGTTTACCCATTTTATTAAAATAATTTTAAAAGTTTATCAAATGAGCCTTCTTTGGTATCTTCGGGAGTGCTCGTCGCGGCTCGCTGTGACAATGCAAGAAGGTTTTGTAAGTCGTTTATTTCCTCTTTTGTGTATTTGCTCAATATATAGTTCATCTGTCTCTCCCGGTAACTCCTTAATTGCGCATTTGCATCACTTGAAAACGTTACAAGAGAGATTTCCCATAAGTATATTTCCCTCAGAATAAATGCATCGATTTCGGCATCATATGTGGTTTTGTTGCCATCCCATATGTAATCAAAACCATAACTGAGTTGGGATAAAGTTCCCTGCCTAACCGATGCTACCGTATCATCACAATAACTAATGCCTTCATCAATTTCAGCTCTGAAAAACAACCCGTAGTCATCTTCATACAACTCGGATGGAAGGCAGAGCGGCTGCCGTTGGTTATGCTGTAAAAGAATGGTTATCTTGTTTCCGGCAGTTGAGCCAATTCCCCTGGCATTTAAGGAATTTAACGTGGCCCCTTTCATTACCATTTCTTCGTAATCATTCTTTGATTCCCATACAATAGGGTATCCTTTTATCTCCCTGTCATTAAATTCAAATTTTGCCCTTTTGGAATCGATAGGCAAAGATGAATGCCTTTTAATTATAGATCTTTCTTTTTTAAATATATCAAGCTTGTCCATCTTTGTATTTTTCAATTAATTTTTTAAAAATTTCCATCAAATCATCGCTTTCAACAAGAGACGAATCTCTCAGTTTTATAACGTTATCAATTAGAATTCCATCCCCAGTGAATGATTTTTTCCTATCTTCCTGCATTACGGATACATTCTTGAAATTGGGTTGGAACTTTAATCCTATCTTGTCCAGTGCGTAAGCTTTGGTAAAACTTCGTGCTTTATCGTTTGCAATGCCTGTAATTACGTTTTGGTAGATAGCCTTTTCCGCCTGTTCTTTATTGGAAAAAGTTGTTCCTTCTTTCATTGGGATCAGGTCTTTATCAACTCCCAGTATCCCCGCTATCTGCAAAGCATCTGCATATGTTTCATCAAAGGGTTGCAGGTCTTTTATAGTTGCCAGCGTGTTTATAAACTTTAATGGTATTGCAGATACGGTCCAAAGCTTTTTATCTCCAGTAAGCCCATTTCGGTTTAAAATATCTTTTATGATATCATCACGTTTGACAGGATCCACCGCCTGTTCAAGGCTGTTATAATTTCCTCCGTTATCCTTTGTTAGAATACCGGCGCTTCCATTATTTACATATACCTTGTATCTTGCGGAATATACGGCCAGAAGGTTATTAATATTCTTTTCTACGGCTATTAAAGGGCTTGGGGATTTAAGTCCGGAAGAATAGTCTCCCAAAGGAAGACTTCGCTCATGGATAATATGTTTAGGATCTATATCGTCACTACCGAATTTCTGATAGGTGTATTTTTCAATCACGTCTGATTTATCCGTAATATCAAAATATGACGGTCTTGTATGTTTAATTTTAATATCAACCTGGTCTGGTTGTAATACCCATATGGAAGAAATTGTATCGGGACTAAGACCTTTTAAAGAACGGGGTGTTTTAGTGTATATATAGTTGTTTCCATCAGCAAGTTCATAAAATACAGAATTGTACATATTTTCGGTGAATGTCGAAAAAACATTGGGTTGATCTATCAACCGTTTTATATTCTCCGGAGGATCTACAATTTCTCCATTTTCGTTTACAACATCAAAAGGCAGGGAAGATACCCTATCGGCTATAGCATCGATAGGGAAAAATATTTCAGAAAGATGAGAGGCAAGGAAAAAGGCATTGCGGTGGTTAAATTTTTCAATATGGTTTTCACCATATGCTCTCATGCAAGCATCATTTAGCCATACCCAATACCACCAATTGCCATCTACATCTGTTTCTGCTGCTTTAGGTAGCCAATTTTCCGCAAAACGGCGCACCGTGTTTGATATGAAGCCGTCTTTAGCCATATAAGAATGATTTATATTTTATCTTAATTACGTTAGAGGCTGCGGCCAAAGAATCAGGACCATCATCATGATCATTTTTACCCTCTTTAAGAAATGTGGTAACATTGCGCATGAAGTCCTTGTATTCTGGATTTTTCTTGTAGTTTATATCGAATACAAAATGCTTTTTTATAAACTCATAATGTGATAATATCCTTACCAATTTATTGATGTTTGCTGAATATGGAGTTATCTTGGTTTGATTTTCCAGTCTGCTTTTTAATAAAATAGCAGAAGAAACCCATCCTCCATTACTTTCTATAAACACCTGCTCGATATTATAATCTCTAACTTTATTGCTTATCCTTTCAGTGTTGGATTCTATGCCAATTTTGTTGAATATAACATCCTTAACGAATACAGACAAGTCATTGTCATTGCAATAAACAAAACAGAATGGCATCGAATAATAATCACCGCCTTTGTCGGCTGGATCACCAATCGAGAATGAAAACTGACATTCATTGGTATTTAGCCTTTCCATATCTTCAAAACGTAAATCAGCTTCGGGTAATAATAGCCCTTCGATTTTACCTGTTAAACCTCTTGCGTACACCTTCCAATACCCATAGTCTTCTATTCCCTCTATTTTAGCATGCTCATCTTCAGTTAAAAACGGATTGTGCCGGTGGTCAGAAATTATTAATCGTACATTTGGTTTGCCGATTAATTCTTCATGTACCCAGAATTTGGCAGATGGATTATAGTCAATAAATATTTTTTTTCTCGTACGTAATGCAAGTTGACGGTATATATCGTAGGATACACCATTGGCTTCATTTAAAAAAAGAAAATCCCTTTTACCTGACTTGGCATCTTGCTCGTCCTGGTATGAGGTGAACTCAATTACCGAACCATTAATACATGTAAAGATCCGGTCTGTTTCATTTGGCTTTCCGTACCAATTTTGTAATTCGGGGGTATTGTTATATATTGTTTTGGCATCGCGGTATGCACCTTTTTTTAAGTTTGGAATATCTTGGCCCACCACAGTGATTACAGACATAGGAAAAATTATTCCCATAGTGAATAAAAGCTGTATGATAGAATATGTTTTACCCGAAGATGTTCCGCCCTGATTAACTATGATACTTTCCTTGGAGTCTTTATTTTCTTTATATAATATAGAAGTCTTAAACATTATCAACCTCCTCTTCTTTGTTTGCTATCTTTACAGGAGGTTGGATTACCTCAATATTTAAGTTAGGATTTAGCGGTATGCCATTTTTTCCGGTATGTTCAAATTCTTGTTTATCGCTATAGCCGAAATTATTTTTCATTACAAATATGGACACGGCGCTATTATTATCGCCTTCCAATGCCCTTTCTACTGTATTTTGCTGAACTTTCTGTTTTGCGCTTTTAACTGTGTCAAAAAAATCTTCATAACCTTTTTCCTTTTCATAGTTGAGAAGGGTTTGCCTTTCAATACCTAACGCGCTGCACAATCCTTCAATAGTGTAAGGTATAGGGGATTTTATTTCAATTATTTCCTGTTTACTTTTTATGTATACCTCTTTAACACGATTATCGCATTTTTGAAAATACCCATCTATAGCTGATTGCATATCTTCAGGAGAAGTAAACTTGCGAGGTCTTCCGCCTTCTCCATTCAATGCATATCCGTTTCCTTTTGGTGCTGCCATAAACTTTGTTTTGTACGAAGTTATGGCCTATTAAAAATATATATTAAAAAAACAATAAAGAGTTACTTACATGTAAGTAATTTTACTAATTCCATTATTTTTTTGTCTCTGACTTCAATAAGCTTTTTAATCTTCCTGTCTCCCCAAAGCACCGCGTTATGATTTTTATAGCCAAATTCTTTCCGTATGGAAACATAAGAATGCCCATCTTGTCTTAACTTGTGCCAGATCAAATGTTTTTTGTCGACAAATTGGGATGTATGGTTTTTGTTAAACAAATCCCCATACTCCACCCCCAGCTTATTACAATACTCCCTAACTTTTTCTTCCATATTTTCCATTGTGCAAATAATTTATGTAAATTTGTAATACTTCTTAAATGGGGTGGCATCGTGGGGACGGGCTGCCTCTTTTTGTTTAAAACGGTAACGTATCGAGGTAAATATGAATTTCACCTATTCGTATATAGAAGTCTTTAAGCCTGTATCCGTTAGGATAGTATTTATCCCGGCTAAAACTATAAGCATTGTTCCGAAACCTTGAGTAACCAATGTAAAGCCACCTTTCGCCAAAGAATACACGCTGTATGCGCCAGCCTTCCTCAGTTTTGTCAAATTTCCATTTCTTCATTTCATTTTGCTTTCTTTTAGTAATTTATTGGCGTTGTGAGACATATAACTGGATATTTTTTTATAAGCATCCGAAACACTATCTACGTCAAATCCCCTATATTTCACACGAGCCGGATACATATCTGTCTCTTCACCATCGGAAACTTTTATCACTATTGCCCATCCGAAAATGTGCAAAATCTGATTAACAATTAAAAGAAGCCCTGTATCACGAAATTCTTTTAAGCTTTTTCTTTCAACCATATTATTTAATTTTATCGGCTAATTAGCCTGTAATTACTATTTATCGGTTTAATTACTTTCTAAGGCTTTTACCTGAGAATAAAACCCTTTTGGTGGTAGCAATTATTCTTTCCATAACCCGCCATCCGTACCTGTCTGCGATTTGCTGATCGCTCAGGTTGGTGGATATAATTATCATCTTCCCGTACTTTTCTGCAGCATCCATAATTTCGGCAAAGGCAAGGCGTTTGTTGCCATAGCTTACCGTTAGTTCTTCTGTTCCGATATCGTCCAGGCTAATGATATGCTTTTTTAGCACTTCATCAATTTTCTTGTTCATGTCCTGAACATCGTAGACAGAGACAACCTTACGCTCATATTTTAAGAGAATAGCAGGTAGAACATAACGCGAGAGCATGCTTTTACCACGGCCGCAATCGCCGTAGAGAAACAGTCCGCGGGACTTGTTATCCTCCAGCCAGTAAGCTACTTCTTCGTATTCCTTTTGCCAAATAAACTCCGCGCTTTCGAAAGACAGGAAGTATTTAAAGCAATTTGTTAGAACTGTCCTTGCATTTGGTATGCTTATCTTAACCCTTTCAACCGGCATGGGCATTCCATGCAGCCGCATATCTTCGTAAATTTCCTTAAAACCTTTCATCAATTTTTTGGGTATAATCGGGTTTATAACTTGCCGCCGGATGCGTGTAAGCTTTCTTTCTTTTATCCTCCCATGCCAGACTTCTTGTTGCTGCGGATTTCCAATTTGACATCTTATTCTTTCCCACCATCCAATTTTTTGAATCATAGAAATCGTAAAACTGCGAGGCCCTGTATTGGGCTTCTTCTGCAGTTATAGATTTTTCATCCATGAAATAATTTTTTACTTCCAGGATAGATGGAGGAAGAAATTTTTCTTTCCCTCTTTCTTTTTTACTTTTAGTTTCTATTTTAGTTTTAATAAGGTTGGGCGTTTTCACTGGCGTTTGGGGTGGCGTTTTCACTGGCGTTTGGGGTGGAATTATTCCACTGATAAAATTATCGTCAAATGAATACATGCCTACATCTTTTTTACTTTTAGCCGATTTGTAATATATCAACTTAGCATTAATCAGTTTCAACCTTGCCCTTATTAATGTTTTTACATCAATACCGCCCAGCGCATAACAGAGCTCCATGTTAGAGCAACGGAAAGTGTCCTGCCAGCCCTCGCTATTGCAAATAGCAACTAATTCGTAGAATAGTGCTTGTTCGGTAGCGCTAAGCCTAAAACGCCTTCTTGCACCTCTCATTTTCTCTGTTAATGAATAACCGTCCATTTTAAAACTTTATTATTTCTTCTCTTAATCTCCTTTAAATAATAGTCTCTCGGTCATCATATCAGTAATAAGACCTTTTATATTATTTTCAGCAATAAACTTTTTTATCTTTTCTTCATGCTCAACACGAAAAGCAATTAACTCACCTTTGCGATCCTTAAAACCTTCTGTATCTTCAATATTCCAGCAAGGATCATTCTTCCAATCCTGTTTTAATTTTTCTATTTCTTCTCTTGTTTTCATCTTATTCATGTTTTTATTTATTTGAAGATTTCGTAAATAGATTTTGCTGAGTATATATCCTGCCGGAAGGAACTATAATCTCTCCTTTACATTCCCATGCAAACCTTTCACATCCATCCTTATAGCATTGTTCATCTATCTCACACCCGTAGTAGTCGAATCCTAATTTATAAGCTGCAATGCGGCCGCTTTGACTTCCCATGTGCGAATCAAAGATTTTCCAACCAGGTTGTGCGTAATTCTTATAGACCCACGCGTAGAGCGGAACCGGCTTTTCATGAGGATGTTTTCCATATCGAGGCGAACAAACGCAAGCGCCATTCCACCTAAATTCGGCTATTCGTAAAGGGATATTGAATGAAGTCCATGCCAGTTCACCTTCAGCCATGTGCTGCTTTGGATAATCTCTCTTCTTATCCCATACTATCCATGAATTTCGCGCCGGCAGAAAAGCGGTAAAATAATTAGCTCCCCATATAATCTGATTTTTCGACACGCGGAATAACTCTTTAAAGTATTCCTCCCCTGGTATTGTGTCGTTATTGTAGCTGGACTTATGTGTATAAAATTTCGAATGTTTGTCTTTTGTCCAATTCTTACCAATACCATAAGGAGGATCAACATCAGCCAGATCGAAAAAACCATCTGGGATAGTCCTCATGTATTCGAGACAGTCACAATTATGTACCTCACTAATCTGCATATATTACGGTATTTGAAGATCGGCGAACATATCGCTTTGTTCAACATTCTCACTTTTATAGATATTTAATGCCCTTTCCATTATGGCTAAACCTATCTCAGGATGTACACAATTTCTTAGTATTTTGGTTTTGTCCCTGATGTTGTATTTACTCAAATCAAAACCAAGCATCTTTTCTACCCTCTTCTTATCTTCGCCATTGAAGATGTAGTTACTTTTAGTATCTATCCGAGGTATTATGAAGTTTGCCCAAAACAGATGTCGGCCAACTTCCTGGGCCGGAACAAGAGGATCATAATAAGGCTTTACATTTTCAACACAATATTTCCCCTTAAAGAACTTATTAAGAAATATTATTTCCTGATATAGTTTCATATCCGGGTATTCCACATCATACATGCCACCTTTGGAACTCCAAAACCTGGCATTGCTATGTGTAGGGCATGGAGGGGAAGCCCAAATGAAATCAAACTCCTTATAATGCTCCAATAAATAAACATGAGCATCGCTGACAATAACCATGTCGGACGGAAAGAAATCGGCGTAAATTGAAGCAATTTGTTCGTCATATTCAACTGCTGTAATATTATGTTCTATTCCCCACAATTTCCGGTTACCACCTATGCCCGCATATAGATTAAGTATTTTCATAAAATCTTCAAATATTTCCGAATTTGAATGCTAATTGACTCTTATCTTTTTTTATTTTCCTCTTTGAACTATTGTATCCTTTCCAGTCCGTAGAGTTGAATATCTCCTTTTTGTTTACGTACCGAGCAAATCGCTTTTGCTCTTCCGTTGGCTCCACGTTATTAATGAAATCCCGATATGGTTGTGCGTGTGGATCCACACCGAGTTTTTTCATTAATTCCGCTCTTTGATCGGCTTCGTTTACATCTTGCACAAGCAGATAAACGAAAATCCTGTAATTCTTGACATCATATTTGTTCAACCTTTCAAGTGCTTTTAGAAATGGATCCACAGCCGAAGAAGTATCACACGCAAATCTGATTTGCCGAATCCATTTTATTTTAGAAAGCATCCGGGCTACATCGTCGGTTACCAACCGGGCATCAAGACCTTGATTAAAGTCTACTTTGCATTTCAGTTTGATAATCTTCTCAATCTGTTCTAAACCATAATCACAAGCGAGAATATTATTATCCATGAGTATTGCGCTTCTTCGCCCTTGTAGAACATCTTCAATGTCCCGGTATGGGATTATGCCACCTTCTTTTTTAGGGACAATACACCAAGGGCATTTACGAATACAACCCCGTGTTAAAAAACCGTACGCCTCATTGTACATCGGGTATATCGAGTAGTCTGGCAATAGTGCCTCTATACCGATCGGTAGATTGTTGAGATTGTATCCGGTTCCTCCTTTCACAACTTCATCAGCATAAATAACCCGGTTATCATCAGGAGTAAAAGTAAATACCTTACTCATGTAGACTTTATCATAATGATCAATCCCGGAATACCACTCTACGGAATCACCTTGATACTTATGAAAATTACTGATCTTCATAAGTGCATGATTAGGGAAATTATGACCGTCAACGTCGATTAATCCGATTTTCATTATATTCAGATAGTTTTATATTTGAAGATTATTAGTCGTCACTATCCTTTTCATCTTCCCATATCTCCGCACATGCTTTCTGAATTTCTTCTAAGAAGTCACCATCTTCAATCTTCTGATTAAAGCTATCGAACAATTCATTGTTACCAGAGAGGGATAAAGCACTTGAATCTCCTTCCTGTAGTCGTTTGTGAGAGAAATATCCTTCATACTCATATTCATAGAACCTGAAAACGAGATAGTAAACAGTTGGATATTGTTTGTCGTTTTCGTCATATTTCCAATTATTCAAGTCTCCATGTAGGAGGGTGATGTTTTTTGTGAGTCCTTTATTAAATATCATTTAATTATTTATTTTTAAAGTTCCTAATTTTACGATTTTTTTACAACTCACTTTAATTCAAGTAATTATGAATGAGTTGTTTGGTTTTATTTTTTATTTTTTTGTTCTCAATTTGGTGTAACCTTTTGAGTTCATTTATTTACGATTTTATGAAGAAGGGGCGGCGATAGCTACCCTTCTTCAATATTTAATGCCCAAGAAAGACTGTCTTACAACCGCGCCAATTTTACAATCTCGCTAACCTTTCTTTTAAGCATTGATTGTACGTGTTCATTGCTGTTGCTTGAACTTGCAAAAGAGCTTTCTGTGCATCGTCTATCCCGTTCACTTTCTCCGACATGAGAAAATCGTCCAGCTTATTCAGCTTTTCTTCAAGTTGCGCCTGTTCATCGACCAAGCGTGTTTTAAAATCACTCATAATATATAGGGTTTTATATAGGCCGACCAGACCTTTAAAAATCTTCAAATATTTTACTTTTTGAATTCTTTGTCTTTTATTAATTCTTCTACCTTTTTATTATAATCCTCGATTAATATTCCATAATCGAAAGCAGCAAGAAAAGTCTTAGAGTGTTTCTTTACTAAAAGCTCGTCAATAACTTTACTCCCATATTTTTTGGTTATACCACTTGTATAACCTATATTGTTGCCTTCGTCCCAACGATTGCAAGACCTGCACTGTGCATTACAATTCTTCTCGTCGAACCTTGTTCCCGTATGTGAGCGATTAACAAAGTGCCCGCAATCCATATCTTTCCAAAATCCAATCTTCCCGCAGCTAATACATTTGCAATAGCCGTTACTGTCAGAATCCCGGAGTCTTATGTATCGGGAGAAGATGGTATCAAGTTTCTTTTTTAAGCTTGGAATAGACAGGCGTTTGGATTTTGAATTAACCTTCATGATTTTAATTATTAATATCTACCGGGTGCAACTCTTTAGCATTCCACTCAGGTTGTTTAAAGGATATTAGTCCTCTATTTCCGTTTTCAGAATAAGCATCATACCCCGGATACCGGTTTAATTCGAAGCATTCAGCTACGGTTTGTAATGCCTGGTGGTATTTATATTTACCGATCTCTAAATCTTCTGCATCCCATACTAAAGCGGCTACACCAAATGGGGGAATTGTTTGTACCATAATTGTAATTACACTCCTGAAATCCCTGCCTGTTACGGCACTGGCGATTTCTAAATACATGCCTTCGGATAATTCGTAGTTAAGCTTTGCGCTTTGATAGGAGAAATGCCCTATACTTTCCGCTCGCGTGGACTTTACCGAGATTATTGTATCTGCGCCTATATTTTCCTTAAACTGGATAGCATCAGGGCGAATCTTCTGTTTTATTCCGGATAAACAACCTTCGTAATACATAGACACCTCTCTCTTGCTGTGTTTTAGTAATTCGAAAAACAATCCATCGCCATATCTTTTATAGTTATGGTAAACAATTTCGATTATGAGCTTATCTGTTTCGGAGACAGACGAAAAACCGGAAGCTATCTTTAATGCGGAATAAAGTTGCCTTAATCCATGTATTTTATCTAAATCAAATCCGGATTTAACTACTGAATCTTTTATATCCTCTATTAAAACTTCAGACTCTTCGCATTTATCTGTCCATAAAGAGATAAGCGACTTTACACCATTTGTGGTATTAAGCTTATAATCCGGCTCTGTAACTACCCGGTTAAACTTAGAAGGTTCTAATATGGCCTGGTGGATAAATTCTCCCAGAACGAAATAGTTCTTTTTTTTCTCGTAAGCTTCTAATTGCTCTTTCCATCCGTTTTCAAGCGCGTAAAAAAGATGCAAAGGAGACTTAATGGCCTCTTTAAGCATTCCGCTATTAACGTATTCTTTAGAGGACAGGTATTTAACCATATCTTCTTTTACAACTATTCCATTCTTTCTTAGGGAATCCGTATAAACGTGGCAGCTACCTTCCCTTTCTAAAAGGTAATTTGCAATATCGCACGGGGTGGAGTAGTCCTTTAGCGGACGGGAATAGTCGATGCTTTTTAAAACATCCGCTTTTTTTTCCAATCCGGAAAGGACAGAAAAGTCCAACCCTTCGCTAAATTTATCCAAGTCTATAAATTCCATTATCCAAGCATTTCTACGTCGAATAACATCGTGGAGCCATCCGTACTTTTGTTGGGTTTTTTGCCACGGTAGGTAATTTCTAAAGGAGTTTTCTCTTTAAGGTTTTTCACCGCATCCACCAAAACCTTCTGTCCTGAAAGGAACACTTCGCTTTCGGAAGCAAAAACTCCGCAATTTATTGCTTCGCCTTGTTCGTTAGGTACTTCTTTAATGCCAAGGTAATAACATCTTACCGGCTTATCTTTAATAGAAGCCCAATCGTCTGCCGATTTATACTTAGTATTTAAAGAAAATTTCTTATCCAAAGACTTTAATTGTCCTATTGCCTCCGTATTCGGAATAAACATGGTCATCTCTGTGGTTTGATTTGTGCTCATAATTTAAATTTTAAATAGTTTAATTATTTATCATGCACGGCATTTGGATTGCCATACTTTTAAACGTACCATTATGCTCAAATGTGATCCCTTTTCCTATTCCGCGAAACGACATTAATGTCTGTTTAGCCTCGAAGAGAGCTTTGCCTATTGTATTGGTTAGTTCTAAGTCTAAGCCAATCTGTGGCAGGGGTACAATATTTTCAGATAAGACACCTTGTATTAATTTCTCGGCATCCGGGTACTCTAAATTTTCGGCAAAATAAAAGAATGCTTTATCCCCACCTTTTGTACATTCAATGCCATCATCCGAAATCGATATTTTATCGTATTTCAGAAGATTTTTATAGCTGTCGGCATTTAGGAGTTTGCCATCAAGCTTTTCTATACCTTCCTGATCTAAAGTAGATATTTCAGAAATATCGTTTTTAATTAGGATGTGGGCATCTGAAGCATATGCATAACCGTCTTTAAAATATATGCATCCAAGTGCAGGTCGAAGTTCGTCTTTGGCACACGCTAGGTCCATGCGCACATTTTTATTAAAGTTAATTCTAAGTTTGCCCATGATTTTATTATTTATAATTCCTTTAATCTACCAACATCATCCCTGTGGAACCTATTAGCATATTCCAAACACGCATTATACAGTCCCTTTTCTTCCTCCGTTAAGTCAGGAGCGTTCTTAACCCAGCTTAACCAGTGGAAACAAAGTTGAATTCTTTGTTTTTCGGAGGTCTTAGCCCTTAAAGATTTACATGCAAAATATAATATGGCAAAATCCAGGTTTGCACCGCGTAGGTATGCACCGCGTAGGTTTGCACCGCTTAGGTCTGCATCGCTTAGGTTTGCACCGCGTAGGTTTGCATTGCGTAGGTTTGCACCGCTTAGGTTTGCACCNNTTTGCATCGCTTAGGTCTGCATCGCTTTTTAAAGCTTCCAGTAAAGTTTCCTTAATGGTGTTATCTACTTTTTCGTATTCGAAAAGAACTTTACCCCAGAAGGATTTAATTTGGATCTTTACTTTTTCTTCCATGATTTATTTATTGGTTTTAAATGATTTGTCTAATTCGTATATTGTCACAAGCGTGTTGTTAATTATTTCCACTTTGGAAACTTTGCAATCCTCCGGCAATTCGAATGGTATTTTATGCCCATACCATAATAGTCTTAATTGTTTGTTAGCGTAGATACAGGCAATAATTATATTCGTTAGGAAGAACATGTAATAACACAAGAAGACTGTAAATCCATAATCTGACAGGGAGGTTGGCTCGAATAATAAGGCTAAGAGGCTTACTATTACCCATAGTCCGGATAAGATTAGTTTCTTTTTCATACCGCCTAGAGTTTTATTTCTATTAATCCGCGTTTAGTATGCTCCCATTTGTGGACGATTTTACCTTTCATAAGGCCCTCGTATTCCGCCGGCCCTACTAACTTAAATAAGCGGCTTTTGTGCACTATTTCGCCTGTTATAAGGTCTATTACTTTTTTTGATTTCATATCATACGGGTATTATTGTTAATATCTCTCCGTGGGATTTTGTGCGGATTCGGCATAAGTATTGACATCTGTAGTTACCTGAGTTTCTTTGCCTTCTTGACTGGTAGTTTAAATTGCATGAAAAGGCTATAAGTATTGCCAAAACAAAAACCCTTTTAGCATATTCAATAGCAAGTTCCCTGCCATTTCTTACCCCCAATACTTCAAAAAGGGTTTGAATCTGATTATTTACTGTCGATACGGACCGGCATTTCATTTTTGCTATTTCAGGCTTCTCTTTTCCTATCGCGTAAAGCTGCCCGGTAAAGTCGCATTGTTCTGCTACTTCCGTAAATACTCTGCCCTGTATTAGATGTTCATAGGTTGTTGCCATGACTATTGAGGTAGATTGTTGATTACAAAAACTTTGTCGAGTAGCTTACTGCTCACAATAGAATATTTTGGCCTGCCGTCAAGCAAAAGTTTTTCATCTTCAGCTGTATTGTACCTATTTAATTTATATGCAACCGAACGAAAGCTTGCAGTCCTATCTGTTCCATCCACAGGAAATACCTCTCCGGGTCTCACATCAAGAATGATTTTTTTAATTGTTTTTTTTTCCATGTTTTGCAGTTTTAAATGATTTCTTAATTAGCCCGGGCTTTCACCGGGCTGCTTTTGCTAACAGTATATAAACACACTGTCTCCCGACAGTTCAGTATGTATTATCCTTTATGAAATTTTCTACATCAGAAGGGATGAACCTTGTTGAGCCTTCTATTTTTACTACTCTAATACTCCCTTGAGATATTATCCTGTAAATTTTTGATCTACTCATATTCCAAGCACGCATAACATCCTCAATGGTGTAAAGCCTAATGCCTTTTGGAAGATTTTGTGAATCGATTTGATCTCTCATGCTGCATCATAATTTAAAGGTCGCACTAATTCCAACTCCCATTCAAGAGACTCGATCCATTCCTGTACTAATTCAATAATTTCATACTTATAATCTACATTGAATTCGTTGCAAGCTTCACTTTCTGGTATTGAGATAATGTATTTAAGTTCCTCCCGCTTCTCTTGTAATTCTTGTTGGACTGTTATGAAATTTCTCATTTTAGTGCGTTTATATTATTACTCTATCGTTCTTTGTATTTATATTTGCTATAAATTGATTAATCGATAGTACAAATATACTACATGTTTGAAAATATAAAGCATAAAATCAAACATAATTTGTATGTTATAAAACATGTTATATCATGAAAAGTGATCTACCTCTTGTAAATCAGAAAATTAAATATTTAATTGATGAAATGTTTGATGGCAATGTGACTGCCTTCTCAAAAAAATTAGGATATCAAAGCCCTCAAAAAGTTAATAGGCTTTTTAATATTGATTCAAGGATTGGGAAATATCCAAAGCCATCTATACAGATGATTCAAGATATATCAAGTAATTTTGAAATTAGCACTGACTGGTTCTTAGATCATGGCAATACAAATCCTTTAAATAAAATATCAAATAGTGGTATTGGCAACGTTAACAATACCGGCCTTATAGGAGGACGCGTAAATACGGGTATCAATCATCTTAAAAACAGTTCAAACGAATCAGATCTTCTTCATAAAATCGAAATGCTTGAAAAAGAAAACAAGCATAAAGATGAATTATTACTACTAAAAGATGAACAATTAAAGTACAAAGACGAAATTATAGCGTTGCTTAAATCTAAAATACCTGAATAATAATTCCATACTCCAGTCATCTGGCTGATTGATTCAACTTATTAAGAAAATTATTTGTTTAAATAATATAACCTATTTAACAAATAATCATGGAAAAGGTCGGTTTGTCTAATAAGGGCAAGGGTAATATAATCAACACTGGAGAGATTAAAGGTGATTTAATAACAGGAAATAAAAATGTTATACTTAATTTTAATATGATGGATTACGCAATTGAATTTATGCAAAAACTAAACGAAACGGTAGAGGCATTAAATAACATATGTAAATCACAAGTGCTTCTTTCCGAGGCTATGTTAAAACAAAAAGAAATTGATTTAAAGGATGCAGAGTCCAGGCTTATTATGGCTAAAGCCGCCGAAAACAATTCAATAGCGAGTCTTAACATATCTGAAGCTTTGACTAAAGATAAGGATTTTCAAGAACGGTTAATTACATTGTTAGAAAATATCCAGTACAAGTAAAATTCTAATATATTTCGTACTCATTTTGTATTTTATTGATTTACATCAGTGTTTATGATCCCGGCGAGACTACTTAATTGAATGATATAAAAAATATTTGTAACCTTACTTTGATAAATCTTAGATATTTTCATTATAATAATATCAGTGTTTTAAATATAGTTTTTAATCGAACTATTTCTCCTTTTTTTGGTTATATTAATAGAGATTACTAATCTTTATTTGTTTTTATATTAATAACTTTAAATTTAATGACCATGAAAAGGTTTTACTTATTCATTTTATCTGTTTTTGCAATAACATTTGCATTATCCTCATGTAATGATTCCGATCCCATGAGTGTTGTACCTACGGATCAAGTTCCAACTAAAAGTAGTACTCCATATGTAAAGAGTATATCAAGAAGCCCTGGCGGTTGTTTTGCGCCCGGTAGTCAGATTCATTTTTATGCTATACCATCTGTTTCGGGGAATTATACTTATAATTGGTCAGTAAGAGGGCCAAGTAATTCAACCATGTATACATCCGGTTCTTTTTGTTCAATAGATTTCGGTCCATCTGAAGGGTTTTATACGGTTTCTTGTTCATTAACAGATCCGATATCTGGTATAACAAGCCAAGCCCATTCCATTAGTATGGGAGTTAGTGAAAGTTGCCCAAGGTATTAATAAAAATAGTGTATTTTAAAGAAGTGAGGCTAATTGGCCTCACTTAATTTAGTATACATTTTTCAAAAAGTATGGACAATCAATATAATCAAATTGATTTTATTGTATGGATAAAAGTCATTTACTTGAAAAAGCGATCGGTTTAGCTGTTCAGGCTCATTGCGGACAAAAGGATAAATCGGGGATGCCTTATATATTGCATCCTCTGCGTGTAATGCAGCGATGTGATACGGTAGATGAAAAAATAGTGGCGATTCTTCATGATACCATTGAAGATACGGATATTACGGTTGAAAAGTTATTGGATGAAGGTTTTCCTTCTTATATCGTGGAAGCGATAGACGCTGTTTCACGCAAGGAGGGTGAATCGTATGAGGATTTTGTCCGGAGATCCTCTATGAATGAATTGGGAAAACGGGTGAAGATAAATGACCTGCTTGATAATTTAGATGGTTCGCGGTTATCTTCTTTTTCAGAAAAGGAGGTGGAGCGGTTTAATAAATATCTGGGTGCGCTCTCTTTTTTGAGGGGTTAATAATATTTATCTATGAGGCATTGGTAAAACTGATTAAACAGAATTAATCATCAAGGTGTTATATATATAAAGAGTTTAAAGATTTGACCAATTACTAAAATTACGTTTTTCTAACCAAAACCAAAAATTACGTTTTTCATCACAGTATTAAAAATGATTGTTCATAATATAGGGTAGCCTGATGGTTACCCTTTATTATGTGATAGGTATATTTACATGTCAATTTGGCATACCCATTAAACGGTTCAATCTTTGCATAGGGTTTATTATGAACGAAAGAATTGAAATTTTGGAACAGGATAAAAGTCGCCGCATGGATGATTTTTATCAGGCATTTAAAGAGAAACTGGTAGATACCCACACGTTTCCTTCGGATTATCTCTTTAAATTTATTGTATCGTCTGAACAACAGAATATTGCCAGGTTGCATGCCATTTTCGAAAATGCTAATGCGGCTTTTTCAATCCGTGACAGCAAAAACGGAAAATATTCCAGCGTTACCATAAAAGCATCGGTGAATGATGTTGAGGATGTCGTGATTTATTACCGGCAGGCGGCATCGATTGAAGGTGTGGTCATGCTTTGAAATAATTACAGCTCTAAAAAATGTAATCCCTGTATAACCTATGTATACAGGGATTAATTGTATCGGTAAGTTGAAACAAATCTATTTTCTGCTTGTTTACAAGGTGTTATCAAAATAAGCAGTTATGGAAACAAATCAATGTAGTACAGAACAAAAAAAGGTTATTAACGTGGGAACGGGTACAATAACGGTTTATTACGAGCGGGGAGATCATCCGTATATTGAAATACGAGAAGGGTATTCGGGCGATCCGCTGGGGCTTTATCTGGAATATGATGAATGTGTGGATGAACTGATAGATGCTTTAACGTTGTGTAAGAAGTAGTTTATTTTTATTTAATCTATTCGGTTACGTAAATTATTTATGTAAGTTTGCACTCGTTTTCCAATAGAAAAGAATGAGTATGCAGAAAAATCTTGTGATTGTGGAGTCGCCTGCGAAGGCTAAAACACTGGAAAAGTTTTTGGGTAAAGACTTCAAAGTGATGTCGAGTTACGGCCATATCCGCGATTTGAAGACCAAAGAGTTCAGTGTAGATATCGAAAAGAACTATACCCCATTATATGTGGTTCCGGATGATAAAAAGAAAATTGTATCGGAACTGAAAGCGGAAGCCAAGAAGGCGGAGACTGTGTGGCTCGCATCCGATGAGGACCGCGAAGGGGAAGCTATATCCTGGCATCTGGCGGAAGTGTTGAAGCTCGATCCGGATAAAACAAAGCGTATCGCTTTTCATGAGATCACCAAGAATGCTATACTGCATGCTATTGAAACACCCCGTACGATCGATTATAACCTGGTGAATGCGCAACAGGCACGCCGCGTACTCGACCGTATTGTGGGATTCGAACTTTCCCCGATACTTTGGAGGAAGGTGAAGCCTGCTTTATCTGCCGGACGTGTGCAGTCGGTTGCCGTACGTTTGATCGTAGAACGGGAGCGCGAGATCAATCGTTTTGTTTCCGAAGCGGCTTTCCGTATTATTGCCGAATTTATCCTGCCTGACGGTACTACGGTGCTAAAGGCTGAGTTGAATAAACGGTTGAAAACGAAAAAAGAGGTCAACGAATTCCTCGAATCGTGCAAAGAAGCGCCGTTTACGATTGAGGATATTGCAAAGAAGCCGGTAAAGAAATCGCCGGCGGCGCCTTTTACTACCTCTACCTTGCAACAGGAGGCGGCCCGTAAGCTGGGATATTCGGTTTCACAGACCATGATGCTTGCACAGAGGTTGTATGAATCGGGGCTGATCACTTATATGCGTACGGACTCTGTTAACCTGAGCGACCTGGCTTTAGGTACGGCAAAGGAGGCAATCATTGACCAGTATGGTGAAAAATATTATAAATTCCGTAAGTACAGTACCAAAACCAAAGGTGCGCAGGAGGCGCATGAAGCGATCCGGCCGACTTATATCGCCAATGAAGATATCAGTGGTACGGCACAGGAGAAAAGGCTTTACGACCTGATCCGTAAACGGACTATTGCCACACAAATGGCAGATGCCGAACTGGAACGTACAACGATATCCGTTTCGATATCGGGGTTAAAAGAAAAATTTCAGGCGGTAGGTGAAGTGCTTATTTTTGACGGTTTCCTTCAGGTATATATGGAAGATACCGATGAGGAAGGCGAAAAAGACCAGCAGGATAACGGCTTGTTGCCTCCGGTGAATTTGCATGACGCATTACGGTTGAAGGATATTGTGGCTACTGAGCGGTTTACGCAGCGTCCGCCACGTTATACGGAAGCAAGCCTGGTACGCCGTCTGGAGGAACTGGGTATCGGCCGCCCGTCGACTTATGCGCCTACTATACAAACGATCCAAAACCGTGAATATGTAATTAAAGGGGATAAAGAAGGTGTTGAGCGTAGTTACAGCGTAATAACCCTTACGGATAATAAGATTGCGGAGCAGGAGAAAAAAGAAATAACCGGAGCCGATCGTAATAAACTGATGCCTACGGATATCGGCCTGGTGGTAAATGATTTCCTGATGGAGTATTTTCCGGGTATTATGGATTATAATTTCACGGCCAGTGTGGAAAAGGAATTCGATGCTGTGGCGGAAGGTGAAATGGTATGGACAGATGCCATAGACCGGTTCTATAAGGTATTCCATCCCATTGTAGAGGAGACTTCGGCCATTAAAACCGAACATAAGGTGGGTGAACGCGAATTGGGTATCGATCCTGTTTCGGGTAAACCTGTTTTTGTAAAGATCGGACGTTTCGGGCCTGTGGCACAATTGGGCGCAGCAAACCCGGATGATAAAGAAACTCCCAAGCCGCAATTTGCTTCGCTGATGAAAGGGCAGTCTATTGAAACCATTACGTTAGAGGAAGCACTCAAGTTGTTTGACCTTCCGCGTACGGTGGGTGAATACGAAGGGAAAACGGTGGTAGCCGGTATCGGACGTTTCGGGCCGTTTATCCGGCACGACAGTAAATTTATATCTATCCCCAAAGATTTAAGTCCGCTTTCTATTACCATTGATGAATCCATTGAACTGATCAGGGAGAAACGCGTCAAAGAGGAACAACGCAGCCTTAAAAAGTTTGAGGAAAATCCGGATGTGGAATTGCTGAACGGACGCTACGGTCCGTATATTTCGTATCAAAAGAAAAACTATAAAATACCTAAGACCGTAAAAGACCCGAAGGAGCTTTCACTGGATGAGGTTATGAAAATTATCAGTGAGGCAGGGGAGAAGCCTGCAGCTAAAAAACGTACGACTAAAAAGAAATAAGATTGCCTTTTCAGAAAAGTTCTTCCCAGTTTAATCCGGCTAACGGATTGCTGGAAGTAACGAACGTATCGAACAGTTCGCTTTTGGTTTCCTGCAGACGGATGATCTTCTCTTCTACGGTTTCACCGGATATAAACCGGTAAGCGATTACCGGTTTTTCCTGTCCGATGCGGTGGGCGCGGCTTAATGCCTGCATTTCTGCCGCCGGATTCCACCACGGATCGATAATGAATACATAATCGGCACTGGTAAGGTTGAGTCCTGTAGAACCTGCTTTCAGCGATATGAAAAAGCAATGGATATCTTCATTTACGGTAAAACGATTGATCTCTTCTTCTCTCTTTTGTGTTTCACCTGTTAGCATGGCATATTTCCAACCCTCTTTGTTGAACTTATCGGCTAATAATTGAAGGTGGCTTACGTAGGATGAAAAAATCAACACTTTGTGATTGCTGGCTTTCAGGCTTTCGAAGGATTCGATTATCTGTTCGAATTTACCGGAACTTCCTGTGTAGTCGGTTATAACCAGTTTGGGATGATTAGCCAGTTGCCTCAGTTTATTCAACCCTTCTAACGCGATAAAGTTATTGTTTGAACTACCGGGATGTTCTTTTGCCTCAAGCAATGTATTACGGATTCGATTTTTTTCGTTTTCATAGATCGTTTCCTGTGCTTCGGTCATATCGCAATAGATGATCTCCTGCAATAAGGGGGGGAGTTCGGGTGTAACTTCTTCTTTTGTACGACGCAGCAAAAAGGGACTGATCATCTTTTTGAGCATCTCCTCCCGTTCTTCATTTTTTTCTTTTACAATTTTCTGTACAAATTCTTTCCTGAATGAGGAGAGGCTTCCTAATAATCCTTCGTTGATAAAATTGAATTGCGCCCAAAGGTCGTCCAGGGAATTTTCAATGGGAGTACCTGTAAGCGCCAGTCTGTGAGGAGCGGAAAGTTGCATTACGGATTGATACGACAACGACGTGGGATTTTTGATATACTGGCTCTCATCGAGAATAATCATGTGAAATGGATATTCCTGAAGATATTCAATGTCGTTCCGCATGGTGCCGTAGGAAGTAATGATGATCTGGTAACGGCGGAATATCTTTGACAGATTCCTGGTCTTAGCCCGCTTGTTTCCCGCATAGATATATGTTTTAAGCTCGGGTGCGAACCGTTTCAGCTCGTTTTTCCAGTTGTGCAGCAGTGAAGTAGGAACAACTACCAGTGAAGCCGGAAGCGCCGGTTGAGTTGTTTCAAAAAGAGAAAACTGCCCGTCGGGATTAACCGCTGTTTTTTGTTCTGAATTAGCGTAAATATATTGTAATAAAGTAATGGTTTGCAGCGTTTTGCCTAATCCCATGTCATCTGCCAGGCATCCTCCGAAACCGTTATTGTATAAATGGGCCAGCCAGTAAAATCCTTCTTTCTGGTATTCGCGGAGGTTGGTGGCTAACTGAACGGGTAAGACGGGTTTTACGGCAGGTATCTGTATGATGTCCGAAATGTTGTCAAATTTCTTATACTGCCCGTCGCCTTCTAATGCATGCGCTAACAAAGGTGCATGTATTTTTTTTACTTGTATGCCGGATTCTTCGGGGTTGCTGTAACGGAAAAGGTCCTGATATTTTTCAAACCATTCCGCGGGAAGGATAGCCACCGTCTTGTCGGGTAATATAAACTGGTTGTTACCGCTCAGTATATGTTTCCTGAAACGGCTAAAGGGGATTTTATAATCGCCGATGAGTACCTCAATATTGACTTCAAACCAATCTATTTTATCCTCGAAATCCGATTTTATCGAGATAGGTCCTGTAAAATAATCATGGTCAAGGTTTTGTTCGATTATAAAATCGTTGAGGGCGTGATGTTCATTTTTGTTGATCCATTCAATCAGCCCGAATGGGTTGGCGGTATTTTCAAGATAAAAATGGGCAGTGCCTTTCTGGATGAGCCCAAGCTTCTGTAGTTTTTTATTTAATCTGTTTTCCCATGCTGTATCGCGTTGGTAAGTCAAAAAACCGATTTCGCCGTTTTGTTCTTCTATCTGCACGACCTTATTTCTTTTATAGTTCGCATCGATACGTGTATCGTTGTTGTAACCAAAGGAGAGGCGCAAAACAAGATCGAGGCTCAGGTCTCTTTCAAGCGTCAAAAAAGCCTGCCGCGGTGGTGTGATTTTACTGATCTGGATGCCTTCTGTCTTTACCTCGTACTCAAGCATTGTTTTAAGGACAAACCCTTTGAGGTAAAGTTTTTCGGAAGCGGGCGGAACAGTAATATATTCTTTGGTGAAAAAGGGGGAGAGCTTTTTTGAGGAAATATTTTCTACCTGATGTATTTCCTCGCCGGATAATACAATACATGGCTGATCGGAAATAACGATATGTTGTTTATCCTGTAGGGTGATTTCATTTCCTTCATTAGCCAAGGAGATAAAATATTTCAATCCGTCCTGATCTTTTACAAAATGAAATGTG
Source organism: Bacteroidales bacterium UBA4116 (assembly GCA_002381645.1). Lineage (GTDB taxonomy): Bacteria > Bacteroidota > Bacteroidia > Bacteroidales > Tannerellaceae > DFXE01. The sequence goes on along the minus strand of DFXE01000007.1, from coordinate 65,832 downwards.
CAGGTAGTAGGTGAGGGAAGTATATGTATCCGGTATCTGTCGAATAATACGGTATTGGATAATTCATACCGCTGAAAAACTTTCAGGTCGCTTTGTTTCGCTAAATCAATTATTTTCCGGTTGACTGTTTCAATTCGCGGACGGATATATTTCTCGAGCATCCCGGGGGTGACTTCTTTTTTGAAATCCGCCAATGATTTTTTTTTCGAAAAGGCTTTCATTAATGCTTTGTCGGATACCTCTTCGGCAAGCCGGAGCATTTGTGTTATTTCGGCGGGAGTCCCTCTCTTTTCTTCTTGTTTTATGTCGGGAGTCCCTACTATCTGGAGACTTCCGCTGGATAAAGTCTGTGCAGCATATACATTCAGTTTCCAACTGAAAACCGGATGCTCGGAAAGTACGAGTATCAACCTGTCGTCTCTCATCTTAAACTTCGATTCCGGTAAACTTCTTCAGTGCATACCCGATCAGAAAACTGATGGCTGCAACGCTGAAACTTAATGCGGCCATTTCGGAAAAACGTTTTTTAAAACTTTCGCCCCGGGCTATGGAGTAGTAATAGTTGAAGAGTGCGATGATAGCTAAAGCAATAACCAGCATACAGGCTAAGGCTATCAATACATTATTTATAAATATGAAAGGAGAAACTAACGCAATTACCGTGAATATATAGGCTATTCCGGTATAGGTACTGGCACGTAATGCCCGTTTGCGGCTTTCTCCGTCGGATTTGGTAGAGAGGTATTCGGATGAGGCCATGGAAAGCGCTGCGGATATACCGGTAATTGCTCCAATCAAAGCTATCAGGCGGGAGTCGTTCAAGGCAAGTGTGAAACCGGCAAGCGCTCCGGTAAATTCTACTAATGCGTCGTTTAATCCGAGAACGACCGAACCCATATAGCTCAACCGTTCTTCATTAATAAGGCCGAGCAGAAACAATTCATGTTTCTCTTCCTCGATTGAAATCTCCTGTATATCGGGATAATCTTCGTAGGCCAGGTAATTGTATTTAGCGTTCGCCTCTCCTTTTTCCATTAATTTAACGGCAAATGTAAGGCCGAAGATACGGGCCAGCCAGTAGAATTTGAAGATCCTCCGGTTATTGGGCGATACTTTTCGTCCGGTATGTTTACATAGTATTTCATAATGCCTTAATTCGTCGGCACCGATCTGTAAAAGGACGTCGCGGTTAGCCGGATTTTTTTCAATCCTGGCTAACTTCTTGTAAACGATACTTTCCGTTATTTCGTTTCGTTGGAAACGGAGGAGTTTTCGTTTCATTTGTTCGTCCATCTGCATAACTGTTCCATAGGTTTACATGCGTTCGGGTACTTCTATACCCAATAACGACATGCCTGATTTTACGATCTTTGCAACATTCGCCGACAGCAAAAGCCGGAAATTTTTGAGGCCGGTGTTTTCTTCCCGGAGTATGGAAAAGTCGTGATAGAACTGATTATATTCTTTTACCAGGTCATAAATATAGTTGCAGATAAGCGCAGGACTGTATTCCCTGCCTGCTTCTTCCACTATGGAAGCATATGCTGCTATCAACTGGATCAGGTTTTCCTCTTTTTTGGAGAGAGCCAGTGTCTGAGAGAGGGTGTCGTTTGTGTTGATCCCCTGTTCCTCCGCTTTTCTTAGGACAGACCGGATACGTGCATAGGTGTATTGGATAAACGGTCCGGTATTGCCGTTGAAGTCGATCGACTCTTTGGGGTTAAAGGTCATGTTTTTGCGGGGGTCTACTTTCAGTATAAAGTATTTAAGCGACCCCAATCCTACAATGCGGGCAATGTTTTCAGCTTCCTGAGGTGTCATTTCATCCAGTTTACCCAGCTCCTGTGATATTTCACGGGCTGTTTTGATCATCTCTTCCATTAAATCGTCTGCATCTACTACTGTTCCTTCACGGCTTTTCATTTTTCCTTCGGGTAATTCCACCATTCCGTAAGAGAAATGTACGAGGCCTTTCCCGAATGCAAAGCCTAATTTGTCTAATAGAATGGATAACACCTGGAAGTGGTAATTTTGTTCATTACCTACCACATAAATCATTTTGTCGATCGGATAATCGTCGAAGCGAAGTTTGGCTGTCCCGATATCCTGCGTCATATATACGGATGTTCCGTCAGCACGGAGCAGCAGCTTTTCGTCTAAGCCGTCTTTGGTCAGGTCCGCCCACACGGAAGTATCGTCACGTTGGTAGAAGACCCCTTTTTCAACGCCTCGCATAACCTCATTCTTTCCTTCCAGGTAAGTTTCCGATTCATAATATATTTTATCGAAATCTACACCCATCATTTTATAGGTCTGGTCGAATCCGGCATATACCCAACTGTTCATCATACTCCAAAGCGAACGCACTTCTTCATCGCCGGCTTCCCACCTGCGGAGCATTTCACGGGCTTCGCCCATTAATGCCGATTGGGATTCTGCTTCTTCTTTGGACACGCCTTTAGCTTCCAGTTCTTTTATTTCCTGTTTATAATGCTTGTCGAATAGTACATAATATTCGCCTATGAGGTGATCGCCTTTTTTACCGGAAGATACGGGTGTTTCACCGTTTCCCCATTTCTGCCATGCCAACATGGATTTACAGATATGAATACCGCGGTCGTTCACGATGTTTGTTTTCACTACTTTATTCCCGTTGGCTTTCATAATTTCAGCAAGGCTGAAACCCAGCAGGTTGTTCCGGATATGTCCTAAATGCAAGGGCTTGTTGGTGTTGGGTGAGGAATATTCTACCATTACCAAAGGCGATTGGGGCGTTACTTCTTTGATTCCGTATGCGGGTTGCCTGTTTATCTCTGACAGCAAGTTGATCCAGCAGGATGAGGCAACTGTCAGGTTCAGGAACCCTTTAATTACATTGAATCCTGCGATGGCCGGTTCGTTTGCCTCCAAATATTCACCGATTTCCTGTGCTGTCTGCTCAGGTGATTTTTTAGACATTCGAAGAAATGGAAATACAACAAGCGTAAGATGTCCTTTGAACTCTTTTTTTGTCTTCTGCAACTGTATCTGTTCAGCTTCAATGTCTGATCCGTAAAGCTTTTTTATACCGGCAATGACGGCTCCGGTAACCTGTTGTTCGATAACCATTTCTTATATATTATTTCGTGTTATGCCTGCAAAGGTAAGCATTAAAGGTCTATGACGTTTAAAATTATGAGGAGTTTTTAGTGTAACGGTGGCGTGTTTACCGAACAATAATTATCTTTACCCACTGACTTAACCTGTAAATTTTTATCATGATGAGTATTTTTAGTAAATTCCCCCGTACGTTTTGGGTAGCGAATACCATAGAGTTGTTCGAACGCTGGGCCTGGTACGGTTTTTTTATGTTGTTTGCCAATTACCTTACCGGTTCGTCGGATATGGGCGGATTGGAGTTTTCGCAAAGCCAAAAGGGTATGCTTATGGGTATCGGCACGGCCATTTTATATTTCCTGCCGGTATTGACCGGAGCAATTGCCGACCGTTATGGGTATAAACGGATATTATTCCTGTCCTTTGTCATCTATATGTCTGCTTTTATATTGTTGCCGATGTTTTCGACTTTTACCGGCGTTTTCCTGATGTACCTGTATCTGGCGATAGGTGCCGCGCTGTTTAAACCGATTATCCAGGCCACGGTAGCTAAAACAACTACGGCGGAAACTTCTTCGATAGGTTTCGGTATCTTTTATATGATGGTAAATGTGGGTGCGTTTTTCGGTCCTATGGTTACGTTATTGTTTAAAGGTTCTTCGCATCTTGTTTTTTATGTTTCGGCTGGTATTATTGCGTTGAACTTTTTGCTGCTTCTTTTTTATAAGGAACCGGGCAGGGAAGAGAAAGCAAAAAGTAACGAATCGTTATTGGAAACCTTCGGGGGGATTTTCCGTAATATGGGAAGTATCCTGAAGGATGGTAAGTTTATAATTTTCCTTTTGATTGTTGCCGGTTTCTGGGCCATGTACCACCAGTTGTTTTTTACCTTACCTGTATTTGTTTCCCAATGGGTAGATACCAGCGTATTATATAATTTTTTCAATACGTATGTACCGTTTATCAGTGAAAATTACAGTCCTGCGCCCGGCGTAATGGATGCTGAGTTTATTACAAATTTCGATGCTTTCTATATTATACTTTTTCAGGTGCTGGTATCGAGTATTGTTATGAAGATGAGGCCGCTCCATTCGATGATGACGGGGTTCCTGGTTTGCTCCATCGGTATGGCGCTTACTTTTATGTCGCAAAATGTGCTGTTTACCACGGTAGCTATCCTGATTTTCGCACTGGGAGAAATGGCGGGTTCGCCTAAAATTTCGGAATATGTAGGTCATATTGCACCTTCCGACAAAAAAGCATTGTATATGGGTTATTCGTTTATTCCGGTGTTTTTCGGAAATCTGCTTGCCGGAGTTATCTCGGGTGTTGTGTATCAGAAAATGTCGGATAAGGTTGAACTTACTTACCGGTTTGTGTCGGAAAGGGAACTGGATATTCAGGAAGGATTGTCGACAAATGCCTATTTTGAAGAGGTCGCCCGGCAGGTAAACCTGACTCCACGCGAACTGACTGATACACTTTGGGAAATGTATTCACCTTCTCATATCTGGATGGTGCTGTTGGCTATCGGACTTATTGCGGTAATATCCCTCTTTATTTATGACCGGGTGATTTCTAAAAAGAATTGAATCATAAAAAAAACGGTTGTAATAAGGATTATTCCTTTTACAACCGTTTTGATATTTACTAAAGGGTAAACCTATTTTACAGATACCTTTTGCACTTTATTGTCTACTTTTACAATATATATTCCTCTGTTTAAAGGAATAGCGGTTGTGCCATAAGCTATATTTCTCCGGATAACCTGTTCTCCGGTGATATTGTAAATAGCCAGTTCGCTTTCTTTCTCTGCAGAGATATAAAGGTGTCCGGGCTGGGTATATATACTGATATTGTCTTTTATTTCGGATATTCCCGTACTGCTGTTTGATTTGATGCCTTCAATCCGTATCGTAAAGTCTTCCTGTTGGATGCCGATAATAAGTGTTACAAACTCTTTTTCAGGGGCAATTCCTTCAATTGGGTATATGAGGCTGTCATTCATCATCACAGTCATATTTTCCAATGAATAATTTTCGACGGCAGTAATGGTCAGTATTAACGGTTCATCTTTACGGATTTCGTTTTCACCCCATGCTAAATTAATGGTAGCGCCTTCTACTTCGGGTATGTTAACCCTATAAAAGTCTTCCGGATTCTTCTCCTTTACCTTTAATCTTTTCTCTGTCCGGTCAACTGTAATTGTATAATTTTCGGAAAGCGGCTCTTGTGTCCACCTGAGAACATAGTTGCCTGCCGGTGCAGGGAACGTTACTTTTTCTCCTGATGTGGTATAGACTTCCGCAATCGGGATCTGGTCGAAAACATATTCAGGATAATGAAGAATGGTATTTGTATCTTCAGGGCTGAGTCCGTCGTATTCAAATAGGTTTGCCGGAGTTTGTCCGTATTCCAGAGCAAGTTCATTTAAGCCAACTGTCAGTGGTGCCGGAACTACGGTTACCGTCATTGTTTTTTCTGCTGCACTGAAGTATGTAGTAGCTTCCTGGGAAACGGTGATATTGGTTGTTCCTGGTTTCAGGAATTTTATTCTTCCGTTTTCAATTGATACGATGGATGGATCTTCTACTGTTATATCAAAAGGAGAATCTGTATTGTTTGAGTAGGGATAAAAATCTGCGTCTTTCCCGTAATAACACTCGCCGTAAAGGGTAGGCATGGCCAGTATTGTTTCTGCGTATACCCGTTTGAAAACTAATTCGACATCGTCGGCCCATAGAATATTTCCAGCTCCGATAGCGCTTCTGTCGTAATAGTTGGCAGAAGAAATAATAATGTTTAGTTTTTCAGGAGTGCCACTGCTATTATATACGAACGGTATAGCGATACGTGTCCATTCATCCAGATTCCCACTGATACGGTATTCAGCTTTACCTATAAGTGTAGCGCCGTTAGCACTATTCAGTACGCATATATCTTGGTCATATACTTCTGCTGTATCTTTTGAAATAAAATTTCCTGTTGGATTTACTGGCACAGCTGATACAGATGTACCTCTCCATAAATAAGCTAAAATTAATGCATCTTCGGATTTTTCTCCACCAATAGTCCGTTTGAAATAACCCACAATAGAGTCTGGGCGTTGAGTATAAGGCACTCCACCAACAGTACCACCTGTACAATCCTCGAGCTTAATAACAGCATATGCCCAAGGGACACCTAATGTGAGATATGCCGGAACATTACTTCCTATAGATGAAATCCCAATAAATTTGTTTTCCATTTTTGCGGAAAAACCGCTTCCACCTGTTCTATCGGCATCAGGTGTTACTACAATTTCTGTTTTTGTCTGGAAAAAAACAGTTTGATTGACATTTGAAGCTTCCCAACCATAGGGTTGTGTCCCGGGACGTAGGTATTGTCCGGGAAGAGCGCCGTTGCCTTTGGTGTCTGTAACCCAGGCGGAGTTGAAATCTCCGTTGATTTGACCGGTTACATATCCGGCATTAACTAATAAAAAACATAATAATAAATAGTAAACTTTTTTCATACTCATAAATTTTATAGAGTTTATAATCCGACGAAAGTAGGAAGTTTTTTTATAACGCAGGCTTCTTTGATTGTAATTGGACCATAAATGACATAAAAATGCCAAAATGAAAGAGTGGTCATAAGAAGTAAATGTAATTATTAAAACTCTCTTTTTTTACTTCTGGGATGGTGTTCAAGAATTTCCCTTCTAAGAAACTCCCGGTCGATATGGGTATATATTTCGGTAGTGGTTATTTTTTCATGCCCTAACATTTCCTGTATCGCACGGAGGTTTGCGCCTCCTTCAAGCAGATGGGTGGCGAATGAATGACGAAAGGTATGTGGGCTTACGTTTTTATGAATGCCTGCCATTTCAGTTTGCTGCTTGATAATATGAAACACCATAATACGTGAGAGAGCTGTTCCCCTGCGGCTTAAGAAAAGTATATCTTCGAATCCTTTCTTAACCTGTATGGTGTTCCGGTCGTATAGATAATTTTTAATTTCATGTAATGCTGTTTGTGAAATGGGAACGAGTCGTTGTTTGCCTCCTTTTCCTTCGACTTTAATAAATCCCTCTTCAAAATATACGTCGGGAAACCGGAGGGAGGTTAACTCGGAAACACGCAGGCCGCAGCTGTATAATACTTCGAGCATGGCGCGGTTTCGCTGCCCTTCAGGCACTGAAAGGTCTATTGTATCTAAAATGGAATTTATCTCGTTGAGGGTAAGCACTTCAGGAAGCTTGGTGCCGATTTTCGGTGATTCCAACAATTCGGTGGGATCGACGGTTATATAATTGTCGAGGAGCAGAAAACGATAAAACGATTTTATGCCGGATATAATGCGTGCCTGCGAACGCGGATGAATACCAATGTCGTGAAGACGGGCTACAAATTGCTGCAAATCGGAATAAGTAATATCAGCATACGTAAGTCCTTCGTTCTCCATAAAACGGAGTAGTTTGTCCAGGTCGGTCATGTAGGCGTCTATAGAATTGGATGACAGGGATTTTTCTAAACGTAGGTATGTGAAATATTTGCTGATTATGTCTTTTCCTCCTTGCATAGATGCCGGTTGGTTTTATCTGTTATTAAATAAAATCACTACCTTTGCCCCACTTTATGAGTTGCCGGTATGGTACAAAGGTAGTAAATTACAGCAAAATGAAGAAGTTTCAAATTATCAACGGGCCGAATCTTAATCTGTTGGGCAAACGTGAACCCACAGTATATGGAAATATTTCATTTGAAGGTTATCTGAAAGAATTGCGGGCACAATATCCCGAATGCGAAATCGATTATTATCAGAGTAATGTGGAGGGTGAACTGATCAGCAAAATCCATGAAACCGGTTTTGGATATGATGGTATTATTATCAACGCAGGTGCATATACCCATACTTCGATTGCGTTGCATGACGCCATTAAAGCAATAGATTCGCCGGTGATCGAAGTCCATATTTCTAATGTACATGCCCGCGAATCGTTCAGGCATACTTCCATGATCTCTGCTGCCTGTAAGGGTGTGATCCTCGGTTTCGGATTAGATTCCTACCGCTTGGCTATCGAGTCATTCTTCAAATGACGGTTTACAGGGTTATCACTGTTTTATTATTTTGAATTAATTTTAAAAAAGATATATATGTTAAAGCATACAAAGATTGTTGCTACCATTTCGGATCAGCGTTGCGAGGTTGATTTCCTGCGCGAATTATATAAATCGGGCATGAATGTCGTGCGTATGAATTCTGCACATCTTAATAATGAAGGGTTCGATAAAATAGTGAATAATGTACGGGAGGTATCCGACAGAATAGCTATATTGATGGATACCAAAGGTCCGGAAATACGTACGACCGTGGCTCAAAACCCCATCGAATTTAAAACGGGTGACAAGGTTAAAGTGAAAGGCGATCCTGAATCGGAAACAACCCATGAGTGGATACATGTATCCTATCCGAATTTTGTGACGGATATGAAAGTGGGTGACGATATGCTGATTGATGACGGTGATCTGGATTTAAAAGTTGTCGAAAAGACTTCAGAATACCTGGTTTGCGAAGCGTTGAATGATGCAGTATTGGGGAGCCGTAAAAGTGTGAATGTACCAGGCGTTCGTATTAATTTGCCCTCTCTTACTGAAAAAGACAGGAAAAATATTCTTTACTGTATAGAAAATAATCTGGATTTTATTGCTCACTCTTTTGTTCGCAGCAAGCAGGACGTACTGGATATCCAAAGTATACTCGACGAACATAATAGTTCTATTAAGATTATAGCTAAGATTGAAAATCAGGAAGGTGTCGATAATATTGATGAAATACTGGAAGCTGCTTATGGGATAATGATTGCCCGTGGTGATTTAGGGATAGAAGTGCCCGCAGAAAAGATACCCGGCATACAACGTTTCCTTATCCGTAAATGTGTTGAGGTAAAGAAACCCGTGATCGTGGCTACACAGATGCTTCATTCGATGATCAATAATCCGCGTCCTACCCGTGCGGAGGTGACAGATATAGCCAATGCAATCTATTATCGTACAGATGCATTGATGTTGAGTGGTGAAACCGCTTATGGCAAGTATCCGGTTGAGGCCGTCCAAACCATGTCGAAAGTCGCCTATGAAGCGGAAAAGACAAAAATGGCTGCCAATGATATTCCTGTTCCGCTTCAAGGAAATGATCTTGATGTTACATCTTTTTTGGCTAAACAGGCTGTTAAGTCATCCTCTAAGCTTGACGTTAAAGCCATTATAACGGATAGCCATACCGGACGTACTGCCCGCTATCTGGCTGCTTTCCGTGGTACATCTCCCGTATACGCGATCTGTTATAGAGAAGACGTGGCGCGTATGTTATCGTTATCTTACGGCGTTTGGAGCGTTTACCAACCCTGGAATGATAGCCGTAGGGGATATTTCTTTGATGCGTTGAATGAACTGATCCATAGCGGACATATTAACCGGGAGAATCTGGTGGCGTACCTGAGTGGTAGCTTTGGCGAAGGTGGAGGTACAACTTTCCTTGAGATAAATAATGTAGGCAAAGTACTGGATACGGCTGAAAGCTATTCGCTCCCCACTTTTAAAGAACGGAATGAAGCTTGATGAGTTAGACGATTATATCCTGTCTCATATTGATGAAGAGGGCAGCCTGTTATCTGAACTGAACAGGGATGCCCATGTAAACCTCTTACGTCCGCGTATGTTATCGGGGCATTTACAGGGACGTATCCTTAAAATGCTTTGCCGGATGATCCGGCCGAAACGGATTCTCGAAATCGGAACATATACCGGCTATGCTACTTTATGTATGGCAGAAGGTATTGATAATGATGCGCGGATCTATTCGATCGAAATCAATGATGAGATGGAAGATTTTATTATGAAATACTTGTCGAAATCACCCGATAAAGAAAAAGTAAAAGTCTTTTTTGGTGATGCCATGGATATTATACCTATGTTGAACGAGACATTTGATATGGTTTTTATTGACGCTGACAAGCGTCTTTATGCTGAATATTACGACCTGGTGTTTCCTTATGTAAGGAAAGGTGGCATTATTTTGGCTGATAATATCCTGTGGGACGGGAAGGTGACGGACCCCCCCCAACCTTCGGATAAACAAACGATCGGGATCATTAATTTCAATGAAAAGATAAAACGAGACTCACGTATTGAAAAAGTTATATTACCTTTACGTGACGGCCTTACGATAATGTGGAAGAAATAAAAAGGAAAAGTCATGGAAAGCAAGAGATTAAATAAAATAGGACGTCTCCTTCAAAAAGAATTGGGAGATATATTCCAGAAACAAACCCAGGGCATGCCCGGAACGTTAATATCCGTAAGTACTGTAAGGGTAAGTCCCGACCTTAGCGTAGCAAAGGCTTATTTAAGTATTTTTCCTTCGGAAAGGGGAGAAGAATTACTGGAAGCCATACGGACAAATACCAAAGCAATCCGCTATGATCTGGGACAACGGGTTCGTAACCAGCTTCGGATCATCCCTGATCTATCCTTTTTTATCGACGATTCGTTAGATTATATCGAAAATATTGATAAACTGTTGAATAAGTGAGAAATGAATGTTTCATTTTTCATAGCCCGACGGTACCTTTTTTCTAAAAAATCGCACAATGCCATTAATATTATTTCAATGGTATCGGTATGCGGTGTGGTAGTTGCTACGATTGCGCTGATCTGTGCATTATCTGTTTTTAATGGTTTTAATGACCTCGTCGCTTCCATGTTCAGCAGTTTTGATCCAGACCTGAAGGTGACCCCAAAAACAGGAAAAGTTTTCCAACCTTTTCATGAAATTGATAAACTAAAAGAAGTACCGGATATAATTTCCATAAGTGAAGTCGTGCAGGATTATGCATTAATCCAATACAGGGACCGTCAGGTTATAGGAATGGTAAAAGGGGTAGACGAAAACTATAAACATCTTACCAGGATAGACAGCGTATTAGTAGACGGTGAATTTGTGTTAGCAGATGAAATAACGCCGTATGCTACACTGGGCATTGGACTGGCAGCTGCTCTGGGCGTAAATGCAGGATTTACTTCCCCTTTGGAATTATACGCTCCAAAACGCGACGAAAACGTAAATCTTGCTAATCCTGCCACATCGTTCAACCTTGAATATGCTTATATCGGAGCTGTATTTCGTATCAACCAACAGGTATACGATGAAGAATATGCTATTGTACCACTCTCTTCAGCCCGAAATTTATTTACATATGAAGATGAAGTTTCTGCACTTGAAATAAAATTAAGAGAAGGTGCCAACGTTGATGCTGTGAAGAAGACAATCCGCACATTGTTAGGTGATCAATTTGATATAAAAAACAGATTTGAACAACAGGAAGCTTCATTTAAAATGATGCAGATTGAAAAGTGGATGACTTTTTTAATTCTTTGTTTTATTCTTGCCATTGCTTTGTTTAATGTTATAGGTTCTCTTTCAATGCTGATGATCGAAAAGCAAAAGGATGTGATAACGCTACGGAACCTCGGTGCTAACGACTCCCTGATACGTCGGATATTTCTTTTTGAAGGTTGGATGATTTCCGGTTTTGGTGCTGTAATTGGTATTCTGACCGGACTTGTTCTTTGCTTGCTTCAACAAGAATTGGGATTGATTAAAATGGGCGCGGAAGGTGCTTTTGTTATTGATAGTTATCCGGTGCGGGTATCATTTAATGATGTGTTTGTTGTATTGATAACCGTTCTCTCTATTGGGTTTCTTGCCGCCTGGTATCCTGTATACCGTTTGGGTAACCGTTGGTTATCCTAAGCTTTTTTCATTACATTTGCGCATAACTTAATCGAAAAGCTTATGCGTAAAACTGCTATTCTTTCATTTATCATTTTTACCGGAATTTTTTCTACTGCTTTTGCATCCGACGAAGCGCGGTTGTTACGTTTTCCGGCTACCAATGGCAATGAGATCGTATTCTCATATGCCGGCGACTTATATAAAGTGTCTGTTAATGGAGGTGAAGCTTCACGGTTGACTTCCCATGTGGGTTATGAAATGTTTCCACGATTTTCTCCCGATGGTAAGACCATTGCCTTTACCGGGCAATACGACGGGAACACGGAAGTTTATACGATTCCCTCTGCAGGAGGGGAGCCTTTGCGAATTACCTATACCGCTACAAATGCGCGTGATGACCTAGGTGACAGGATGGGCCCGAACAATATTGTGATGACATGGACACCCGACGGGAAAAATATAGTGTATCGTAATCGTATCAGTTCGGGCTTTGACGGGAAATTATATACCGTTGGCAATGAAGGGGGGCTCTCACAGGCTATTCCTTTGCCAGAAGGCGGTTTCTGCAGTTATTCTCCTGATGGAACGAAATTGGCCTATAACCGTGTAATGCGTGAGTTTCGTACCTGGAAATACTATAAAGGCGGAATGGCGGATGATATATGGGTATTTGATCCGGTAAGAAAAACGGTTGATAATATAACAAATAACGATGCGCAGGATATTATGCCTATGTGGAATGGGGATAATATCTTCTTTATTTCAGATCGCGACCGTACGATGAATATATTCGTTTATAATACCTTAACCAAACAAACTGAAAAGGTAACTGATTTCACAGATTACGATGTGAAATTTCCGAGTATTCATGGCAATACGATCGTTTTTGAAAATGGAGGTTACATTTATAAAATGAATACAACCGACCGTAAACCTCAGAAGGTTAATATAACGTTGTCGTCTGATAATATTTATGCCCGGAGTGAGATTAAAGATGGTGTATCTTATGTAACGGCAGTTAGTCTGTCTCCTGAAGGTGAACGTCTGATGGTAACCGCCCGCGGTGAGGTGTTTGATCTTCCGGCAGAAAAAGGTGTGACCAAAAACATTACCCGTACACCTGGTGTACATGAACGTAATGCACAATGGTCACCTGACGGTAAATACATTGCTTATATTTCTGATGCGACAGGAGAAACAGAATTGTACCTACAGGAACTATCAGGAGGAGAACCTGTTCAGCTAACGAAGAATAATGATACTTATATACGTGATTTCGAATGGAGTCCCGATAGTAAAAAGATTGTATATACAGATCGGAAGAACCGTATCAATTTACTGGATGTGGCTGGACGCAAAGTAACCGTAATATTACAAGATCCTGTTGGTGAAATACGCAGTGTGCATTTCTCGCCTGATAATAACTGGCTTACTTATGCCCGGTTGGCAGAGAATGATTTTAATATTGTATATGTTTATCATATTGAATCTAAAAAAGAATATCCTGTAACAGATAAATGGTATGATTCGTCATCACCGGTTTTTAGTGCTGACGGCAAATACCTTGTTTTTACCTCAGCCCGTGATTTTAATCCGGTTTACAGTTCGACCGAATGGAATCATGCATATACCAATCAGGGTGGTATGTACTTAGCGCTTTTATCAAAAGATACTCCTTCTCCATTTCTTATTCAGGATGCCCGGGTTGGAGAGAAATCTAAAGAAGTTCAAAAGAAAGATTCTTTGGTAATCTTTGATGCCGACGGGATTCTTGACCGTATAATCAAACTTCCTTTGCCTGCCGGGAGATATTTCAATTTCTATGCTGCCAATGATAAAATATATTATTATGTTAATGGGAGTACTAAGCTTTTTGATTTGAAAAAACAGAAGCAGGAAGATGTTGCTGAAGGAGCTTTAATGTATGTGGAAGCAGGAAATAAAAAAGTGTTTTTTATGAAAGGACGTTCTAATGTATACGTTACTAACCTTCCGGCTGGAAAAATAGAGTTGAAAGATCCTGTGAACTTATCAAATATGAAGATCACTACGGACTATCCAAAAGAATGGACGCAAATATTCAATGAGGCCTGGCGGGGTATGCGTGACGGTTTCTATTTGGAAAATATGCACGGTGTGGACTGGATGGCAATGAAACGTAAATATGAAGTATTGCTGCCTTATGTGAAGAATCGTCTCGACCTGAATTATATCATCGGCGAAATGATAGGTGAACTAAATGTCGGACATGCGTATATTAATCCGGGTGAATACGATAAACCGTCGCGCATACAGACCGGGCTTTTAGGTGCAGAGGTGTCGCGTCATGCCGGTAGCGGATTTTTCCGAATAGAGAAAATACTACCGGGAGCTTCCTGGAGTAAAGACCTTCGTTCTCCTTTGACAGAGCCTGGTATTGAAGTCCGGGTTAACGATTATATTGTAGCTATTGACGGTATTCCTACGAATACGGTAAAAGATATGTATAATCTTCTGGTTGGGAAAGCTAATGTTCCAACGGAACTTTTGTTGAATTCTAAACCTCAGCTTTCCGGAGCACGTAAAATAGTTATCAATCCTTTAGCCAGTGAATATGCGCTTTATCATTATAATTGGGTACAGGAAAATATCCGAAAAGTTGATAAAGCAACAAATGGTAAAGTGGGTTACGTATATATACCTGATATGGGTGTAGAAGGATTAAATGAATTTTCACGTTATTTTTATCCCCAGCTGGATAAAGAAGGTCTGATAATCGACGATCGTGCCAATGGAGGGGGTAATGTCTCGCCAATGATCCTTGAGCGTCTTGCGCGCGAACCTTACCGTCTCACTATGTATCGTGGTTCTAACCGGACACGTACGATTCCTGATGCTGTACAGGTTGGTCCCAAGGTTTGTTTAATCAATAAATATTCAGCTTCTGACGGTGATCTCTTTCCTTGGGGATTTTGCGCTTTGGGACTTGGTAAACTGATCGGGACCCGTACCTGGGGAGGGATAGTAGGGATAAGCAGCTCTTTGCCGTTTATAGACGGGACGGATATGCGTGTTCCTTTCTTTACCAGTTATGATCCCAAAACGGGTGACTGGATTATTGAGAATTATGGTGTGGCCCCTGATATTGAGGTGGATAATGATCCGGTAAAAGAGTGGAACGGAGAAGATGAACAATTGAACCGGGCTATTGAGGAAATAATGAAAGAACTTAAAAACCGTAAACCTTTGCCACAGGTTCCGGCTCCACGTGTCTGGAATAAATGATATTCAATAAATAAGATAAACGTTTGATTTAATACTAAACGTTTGCTGTATAAATGGTTCTTATCCGGTGAAATATTGGATAGGAGCCATTTTTAGCTTGATACAAATAGTAAACTATTCAGTTGGAGTCATTATATTTGCGGTTATATTAATAACAGGAAGGGTAATAAGATGAGTTTTAGCAATATGAGTTACCGGATATTTGAGGAAAGCATTAATGATTATCACCGGTATGATAATATTGATGCACATATACATAATCCTTACGAACCGAAAACTATTGAATACTATTTGTATTTGAAAAACTGGATCGATACGGTACAATGGCATATGGAGGATATTATCCGTAATCCGTCTATTGATCCGGTTGAAGCGCTTACAATCAAACGACGTATTGATAAGTCAAATCAGGATCGTACGGATCTGGTTGAATTGATCGACAGTTATTTTCTGGATACTTACAGAGATGTGGAAATTCTTCCGGATGCTACATTTAATACAGAAAGTCCTGCGTGGGCAGTAGATCGTTTATCGATTTTGGCTCTCAAGATATACCATATGCAGCAGGAAGTTATTCGTATGGACGCAGATGAAAATCACAGGGCGGAATGTGAACGTAAGTTATCGGTATTGCTTGAACAAAAAAAGGATCTATCTGTTGCCCTGGATCAACTCTTAGATGATATAAAGGATGGAAAAAAATACATGAAAGTTTACAAACAGATGAAAATGTATAACGATCCGTCTTTAAATCCTGTGCTTTACGGTAATAAATAATGGCGAAAATATTAGTAATCAGGCTTTCGGCAATAGGAGATGTTGCCATGACTATTCCTGTAGTCTATTCTGCTGCTAAAGCTAATCCGGATGATTCCTTTACTGTTTTAACACAGGCATTTCTTATGCCTGTCTTTATGAACAGGCCTTCCAATGTGGAAGTGATCGGAATAAATACGCAAGGTTCTGAGAAATCCTTAAAAGGACTTCTACGTTTTGCTTGGGCTTTCTCAAAATATGACTATGATACTGTTTTAGATCTACACAATGTATTAAGGACAATTATTATTCGTACCCTATTTCGCTTAAGGGGTAAAAACATATTTATATTAAATAAAGCCCGAAAAGAAAGAAAACAGTTAACAGCCAGAACAAATAAAAAACTTAAGCCTTTGCGTCCTGTAATTGATCGTTATGCTGATGTGTTCATAAAAGCCGGATTAAACTATGTAGATAGTTTTCAATCTCTTTTTGAAGTGAAAAAGGCGAGTTGCTTGCTTCTGAAGGATCTTACGGGTGAAAAAGTGGGTAAATGGATTGGTATAGCACCTTTTGCTAAACACAGGGGTAAAATATATCCGGTAGAAGAAATGGAAAAAGTTATTTCAGCTTTAACTAAACATGAAATAAATACCATATTTTTATTAGGAGGCAAAGGTGAGGAAGAGGTTATTATTCAAGGATGGGCCTCAAAATATCCGCAGGTAAAAAGTGTTGTGGGCCGTTATTCTTTGGATAGTGAACTGGCTTTGATCAGTAAGTTGGATATTTTACTTTGTATGGATTCGGCAAACATGCATTTTGCTTCGTTGGTGGGAACAAGGGTATTGTCGGTCTGGGGCGCTACTCATCCTTATGCTGGATTTTACGGGTATCATCAGCAGCTAAGTGATGCCATTCAGATCAAATTATCCTGCCGGCCTTGTTCTGTGTTTGGTGAGAAACCTTGCTTCAGAGGGGACTGGGCCTGCCTGACTCAGTTATCACCTGAACAAATAGTTTGTAAAGTTAATGATGCATTAGCTGGATGAAGATAGTTGTAAATCCCAGATATGATAAATATGCTTCATTTGTTAAGCATATACATCAGAATTTCGATAAGGAAGGTACGACTATACATGCAGGACGTAATATAATAAAGGTGTTTGCTGTTCAATATATGGAGTTGAATGTTAAGCAATACAAAATACCCAATTTATTTAACCGGTTGATTTATACATTTTTCAGACCTCCCAAAGCTTCAAGGGCCTATCATTATGCTCTCAAGTTGTTAGATAAAGGTTTTAATACGCCTGAGCCTGTCGGTTATGTTGAATTGAAGAAAGGGGGACTTCTTCATTATAGTTATTTTATCAGTTTACAGTGTTCTTATACCAGAAATATGTATGAATTTGGTGACGGCTTACTTGATGATCCTCGTAAAGATATAATAAGATCATTTGCTAATTACACTGCCTTATTGCATAAAGCTGAGGTTTATCATAAAGATTATTCTCCTGGAAATATATTATTTAAAGAAATACCAGGCGGTGCAGAATTCAGTCTTATCGATATTAACCGAATGGAATTTGCTCCGGTTTCCATAGAAAAAGGATGTGCAAATTTTGCCCGTTTATGGGGGAAAGAGGATATGTTTCGTTTGATAGCAAGCGAATATGCCCAACAACGTAAAGCTGATAAGGTGCAATGCACAAACTGGGTATTGTATTATCGTAATAAATTCTGGGAAAAATTTAAAAGAAAGAGAGAAATACCTTTTGAGATATAACATTACTTATTTTTCCCCATTAATGCTATTTCACTCCATTCTGTTTTTTGTGTACAATGGGATATGTAATATTTCTCTTCTTCCGGCATATGGGCAGTATCGACATACCACGGCAGGTGTTCTGCCTGATATGGATAAGCAGTACGGTAAGCTTCTACAAACCGGCTACGGCTTAATCCTACATATGGCCTGTATAAAGCAAAAGTAGTATCTATTGGTGCACGGTAAAGTTCCTTACTTACGGGATGTTTATAAAATTGACTTTCCCATTCAATAACCTTTTCTTTATTATGGTAACTTTCAGGTAGATTATCTATTCTCAAAGATAAACCTATCTTTCTGGCAAATGGTTTTTCTTTTAATATACGATGGAAATGTGCTAAGAAATTATCCGGGCAATAATCGGCTGGAACAACGTCGGAATCTGTATATACGTAATAATCATTGCAAAACTTCTTTTTAAGCTCAGACTTCCATAACGCTTTGAATCCAAGATTTTCTTTTAATTTGTATATTGTGAACGGACATTGCTGATAGTATTCAAGTAAAGGAGGATAGGTTGATTTGTTATCAATAATATATATATTTTTATATCCCCTGCTTGTTAACGCTTCAATAAGTTTTTTTAATGTTGTTAGTCTATTATAGTTATTTATTATAATAGGTATTTCGTATTCATTATTGATTTTTGAAGGCTTTATCTTTTCTTTTATAAAGAAATAGATATTCTGGGCATATACTTTAAGATATTTGAATATATTTCTCATATCATTAAAATTTGATAATGGGACGCCAAAAACGTTTCATTTTACGTTTATACCAGGAATGGCATCCAAAAGGTAATTGATGATTAGTCAGCTTATAACAATAAGCAGGATATTTGTCAAATGAAAAATGCAGGGCTTCTAATACGCCCGGATATGTAAACTCGGGAACTGTAGCCCAAAAGACATCTTCATTATATAAATGATTGCGGTTTTGTGAAAGGAAATACTCAATCAGCTTATTGTGGCGCTTAGTAACAAGGTAATGACTTTCTGTCTTCCTAAGAGAAAATCCTCCATTCCCAATTTTATTATATAATAGTTGCTTGTTCTTCTTGCCTGTTTTTTTGTAATAGGAAGCTGCTAAACTCATTAACGTAGAGATAACGGGCAAATTATAAACAGGTTTTCTTAGCCAGGGAGCACCCATGTAATCATACCCTTTGCTACACCAATCCGTCAATTCATCCCTGAATACATATGCATCTAATTGATAAATAAGGATATACCTGGTGTTCAAAAATGCAGAATAAAATGTTTCCGATAACATAAGTTTATTATATCCGGCTATACTTTCAAAGAATGAATTATCAAACGAATGAAAAGTAAGCAACGGGAACTTTGAAATTAATTGTGAAACATTGAGTTTCTCCGGTTTGATAACTACGAGTGGGTAAGGTTTTAATATTTTATAAACTTGTTTTAAAGAACGCATTTCCAACTCAGAAAGTTCAGCTTTATATATAGGTATAATAACTTTTACTAAATCTGTAAAACGTGTATTCATTAAAAAATAATTTTATTTCGTATATCCCCTTATCAGACAGGTTCTTAAATGATGTTTATAGTATAAATAACCATTCCGTACTGAATAGATACATTGATATTTATCCAGATAAGATGAAATGACTTTTTCATCATCTTTTTTGTGGTATGTACAAATAGCAAATTGTGTGCCCGGATTGCTGGAAAATAATTTTTCCGCTCCCTGCAAAGCGTAACGTTCTTCTCCTTCTATATCCATTTTTACAAATAGATTATCCTTAGGCTTATCTTTTAAAAAATCATCAATAGTTATCGTATCATCCGAGTTTTTATTAGAAACAAACTTTGGAATGATGCCAATCTTTTCTTTCCATGGCTCAAAAGTAGCATGTAATGCTTTAATCCATTCTTTTTTACATTCAAATAAGTAAATGAATCCGGCCGTTTCTACGGCCTCAAGAGAAGTAAGTCCTTCTGCCGAACCGATATCAAGTATTATTTTATCTTTGAACTCATCATGAGAATCAACATAATGGTGAGGTGAATTTACGTCTTGTTCGATAAGTAAAGATTTATATATTTTTACAATCTTCTCATTAGGTAGATCAGAAGGGAAATATAATTTTTTATTTTGTTTGTGTATAACGTATTTAAGACCTTTTTCCTGGTCGTCAATGATATTAACCTGCATTTTTATGTAATTTTGGGCATAATCATAAGGGAAATGAGTATATCCGTTATCCTTCATGAATTTGTAATATTCGGTTTTGGGCGAATCCGGTTTAAAAAATCGATAGTGGAAATAAGGTATATTGCCGTAGATAATCTTTTTAACTGTCTTTACTATTGACATGTTTATTTATTGTTTGTTGAAAATAATTGATAAAGATAATAAAAAAAACCGTCCACATGGGACGGGTTTTTTGCTTTCTAAAGAAGCAATCTCACGATTCCTTCCTCACAAAGACTTGTTAACCTTAGATCTAAAATACTATGAAAAAAACTCTACGCAAATATAAAGAATTTTCCATATACGATCCACTATTTTTGTAACATATTGTTTTAAATATGTTACAATGACACATTGATCTCCTCATAGAGATCTGATGATATTGTAATTGTTAGGAATACTGTCTATTATTGAAAAGAGCTGTTCTGCCGTTTCAGCCCGCAGCATTGCAATACGAGTTTGCTTAAAGTCTGCGATCCCTTTAAATAAAGGTGTTGCTGCAAGATGTCTCCTGATATGTAAGATTCCTTTTCTTTCATCCAGCCTTTCAATGCTTTGTATAACTTGTTTTTTTAGTACGTTAAGATACCATGAAAAAGGTTCTTGGGGAAGTTCTTTGCCGGTTTCCAAATAATATTTTATTTCTTTAAATATCCAGGGTCTGCCAATGCTGGCTCGTCCTATCATGATAGCGTCCACGCCATATTGCTCAAAATGCTTTTTGCATATTTCGGGGGAAGTAATATCTCCGTTTCCAATAATGGGAATACGCATACGGGGGTTCTCTTTGATTTTACCGATGAGAGTCCAGTCTGCATTTCCTGTATACATTTGACTACGAGTACGGCCATGTATAGTAAGTGCGGCAATTCCACAGTCTTGCAATTGTTCGGCTAATTCAAAGATTACAAGATTGTTGGCATCCCACCCCAGGCGGGTTTTAACTGTAACCGGTATCCTCACAGCTTTAACTACTTCCCGTGTAATTTCAAACATAAGCGGGATGTTACGTAGCATGCCGGACCCGGCACCTTTTCCGGCTACCTTTTTAACCGGACAGCCAAAGTTAAGATCAAGAATATCCGGGCGAGCTTCTTCGCATATTTTGGCCGCTTCCACCATTGATTGAACATCTTTTCCATATATCTGGATTACCACAGGACGTTCTTCTTCTGATACCTCCAGTTTATTCCTGGTTTTATTGACATGCCTGATTAATGCATCGCTTGATACAAATTCTGTGTATACCATATCAGCCCCAAATTGTTTACACATAAGTCTAAAAGAAATGTCTGTCACATCCTCCATAGGTGCAAGCAATACCGGCTGTTTACCTAAATCGATCGATCCAATTTTCATACCTCAACTAAAAAAGAACAAAGGTATGCCATTTATTTTCAAATAACCTTAAATTGCAACTTTATACTTTTCTTTGCCAGTAACAATAATATATACGCCTTTACTAAGAGGAATGGACGTAGTTCCCTCATTAATCTTTTGTCGTGTATGTAATTGTCCTGTAATAGAATATATATAAATATCTCTTACCTGACCCGTATGAATATATAAATTGTTTTCTTTCGTATATACATATATATCATCTTTAGGTAAAGACTGTATGCTTACCTGAACTCCTTTTTCAACCGTTACTGTATAAATGATAGGTTGAAGTGAGAATGCAGGTAGTCCTCTGTTTGTAATTCTACAATTCAATATTTGTCCATTATAAGATTCAGGGATAGTAAACACTCCGTTCTTTCCAGTTATGTCAATTAATTCCGTAAAGGGATCATCTGTTAGATACCACCAAAATTCCGTTTCTTCATTTTTTAGTTGATTGTGTAAATTTACAGTTCCCTGAGTGATTGATTCCCCAATAATATTTTGCTGAGGTGCATAGATATATTCTCTGAAGAAACTCATTCCTCCATCCGGTAATTGGGAAATGGGGATTTGATTACCATAACAATGTAATGTTTTCAATGATTTTAAATCCTGTAAATTTAATGATAATAATGAATTATTATTGCAGTACAATTGTTCTAATTCGTTGCTGTATCCAAAATTTAAGGATTGAATTTGATTATTAGCACAATTCAGTATTACTAACTCTGGTAAATTTGTTACACTAAGGGATGTAAGTTGATTATTGAAACAATGTAGTATTTTTAAAGATTTCATATGACTTACGTCTAATGAATTTAAATGATTATATTGACAGTTAAATTCTGTAAGAAACGATTGGTTACTAACATCCAGCAAATTTAATTTGTTGTTATTGCAATAAAGCTTTTCTAAATTCCATATTCCTAGTAGGTTAAGTTGTTCCAAATTATTCTCACTGCAATTTAAATAAGTAAGGGATCCCAAAGCTACAATATCTAACTGATTTAATTGATTTTGACTGCAATCGAGATATTGTAGTGCCTTCAGTAAAGTGACGTTTAATGAAGCTATATGATTGTTATGTAGGTCTATATACTTAATTTTTCCAAGGGAGGGAAGGTTTATCTGCATAAGTTTGTTGTTAAAACACAGCAATTCATCCATTAAATCAAGACCTGAAAGATCTAGTTTTGTGATTTGATTGTTGCTGCAATTTAGCATGCGTAATGTATTTAATCCTGATAAGTCTAAAATATTTATATTGTTATTACTGCATCTCACTCTTTCAAGATTGGATAAATTATTAATTACTAAGGAATCTAATATGTTTGAGCTACAGTTTAATACCTCTAAATTTGAGCAGTTTGTTAAATCCAATTTCCCTGCCAGATTTTTTTTATCCCAATCAATCAATGTAATTCTTTTAAATGGGATTTCGTTATCCCAGGAAACATAAATTTGATTAACCCAATCTTCTTCTATATCCCAGTCGGGTTCTGAAGTATTAAGTGGATTTATTAGTTGTTGCCAATTTTTTTTATTAGGATCAGCTGATTGCTGTTTTAGAAATGCTTTTAAAGCAGCTTTGTCATCTGGATGGTATTGTTGAGCGTATGTATTTTGAAAACATATAAAAGTGTTAAATATTACACATAAAAAATAACAGGTTTTATTTATTAACTGGATTTTTTTTGTTTTCATAATAGAGAGTTGTTGTTAATATGTAGCAAATCTAATAAATTCTCTATATATAGATTAGGTATTGTTGATAAGTTTTTATTACATGTTTATTTATTTTGTCCGATTTGTTGAAAAAGCCTCGTTTTTGTTAAATTCATGCGATTGGGATCATGATTAAAAAACATCTTAATCTTAATTTGTATAAGGGTTTAAGAATGAAAAGCCGAATCCATCGTACTTGTTGAAAACTTTTTTTGTATTTCTGTTTAAACAATTTGGAACGTAACTTTGCAAATGTGTAATTTTACGGTATTAAAGTAAAAAACACATACGTGGCAACTGTGGAATGGAAGATAAGGAAAGATGTTATCATGTGCCGGTGATGTTGCACGAGAGTCTGGAAGGATTAAATATAAATCCTTCCGGCTTGTATGTTGACGTTACTTTTGGTGGTGGAGGTCATTCGCGTGAAATAATAAGCCGTTTAGGAGAAAAAGGATGTTTATTTGGTTTTGACCAGGATGCTGATGCGGAGCAAAATATAATAGATGATAATCGTTTTGTATTTATTAGAGGCAACTTCCGTTATTTATACAATTTTATTCGGTATTATAATCTATCCGGTCAAATAGATGGTGTCCTTGCTGATTTGGGTGTTTCATCACATCATTTTGATGAAATAGAACGTGGTTTCTCTTTTCGTTTCGATGGAAAACTCGATATGCGTATGAATATACGGTCAAGTCGTACAGCTGCGGATATAATAAATTCATATTCCGAAGAGAAACTTTCGGAGGTGTTTTATTTATACGGAGAACTAAAGATGGCCAGAAAGCTGAGTTCATCTATTATCCATGCCCGGCAGATCCGTCCAATAGTAATGATCAGTGATTTGCTGGAAATTATAACTCCTTTTGCAGGGCGTGATAAAGAAAAAAAGTTTCTGGCGCAGGTATTTCAGGCTCTACGTATTGAAGTGAATGACGAGATGAAGGCCTTGAAAGAATTTTTATGGCATACGCTTCAGGTGTTAAAGCCGGGTGGTAGAGTGGTAGTAATAACGTACCATTCTTTAGAGGATCGTTTGGTGAAAAATTTTTTCAAGACTGGAAGTTTTGAAGGTGCTGTAGAACAAGATTTTTTTGGAAACGTTAAAACTCCGTTTCGGGTAATTAATAATAAAGTAATTGTACCAACAGCAGCAGAACAGGAACGTAACCCCCGTTCGCGAAGTGCCAAATTAAGGATTGCTGAAGTTATTTAAATAAAAAGAAAATGAAAGCAAATAAGAAAAAAAATAAGGAAAAACGACTTTCATTTCTTTATATCTTGGGTGGTGGTTTTCTTAAAGAAAATTTTATACTAAAACACACAAAAATGATCGTATTGATTGTAATATTGGTATTCTTCTTTATCGGAAACCGTTATACCTGTATGCAGAAACTTCGTGAAATAGACCGTTTACAGAAAAAATTGAGTGATGTACGTTTTGAAGCTCTTTCCATATCTTCCGAATTGACAGGAAATAGCAGGCAGTCGCAGGTGGAAACTCTTATAAAACAACAAGGTCTTGAATTGGAAGGCGCTATGTCGCCTCCATATGAATTGTACAAGTAGTAAATGGCAGAAAAAGACGAAATAAAAGAGCCGCAAAACAGGGATAACCGCATCTTGCTACGTTATTCCATTGTGGTATTAGCCCTTGCTTTGGTAGTAGGGGGCATCGTTTATCGTACTTTTCAAACAGCCTTTATTGATGCCAAGGAGTGGCGAAAAATATCAGATAAAAAACAACGCAGGGTAAACCGCCTTGTATATCCCAGCCGCGGAAATATTTATTCTGCGGATCATAAGTTAATGGCTACAAGTGTTCCGCGATATTATACATACATTGATTTTAAAGCAGGTGGATTTAACATTGATACTTTTCTTTATTCTAAACAAAATGGCGTAGATTCCCTGGCTTATTATCTTTCAAAACGCCCGGGGGGAAAAACGGCTGCGGCCTACAAAGCGCATTTGCTCAAGGGACTGAATAAAAAGAGCCGCCAATATGAAGTCTACGGCCCGAAAGTATCCTATTCTGACTTAAAAGAAATGCGGAAATATCCTTTTCTGCGGTTGGGTAGAAATAAAAGCGGATTTTATTCTAAAGAAATGGTGGAGCGTCAACGTCCATTCGGGTCTTTAGCTTCACGAACCATCGGGGATGTATATGGGGAAATTGATTCTACGGGAGTAACGCGTGGAAGAAATGGGTTGGAATTGCAATATGATAGTTTGTTACAGGGGGTTCCAGGCTTGAATGCCGTACGTTATATTAACGGTGCTTTGACTAATATTATTGAAATTGAACCTGTTGCCGGAATGGATGTGCGTACAACTATCGACATTGAAATACAGGATATTACAGAAAAGTCGATGTTAGATATGCTGCAATCCACCGATGCGGAATCGGGTACGGCAATCGTAATGGAAGTGAAAACAGGAGAAGTAAAAGCGATTACAAATATGGCACGTATTGCTCCCGGCAGATATGGAGAAACAAAAAATCATGCTGTCGCCGATTTGTTGGAGCCGGGTTCCACTTTTAAAGTAGCTTCTATTATGGTAGCATTGGAAGATGGTATTTGTCAACCTCAAGATATTGTAGAAACAGGTAATGGCGTATTCAAATATGCAAACAGAAGTCTGAGGGATCATAACTGGCATCGCGGCGGGTATGGTACATTAACAGTAGAAGAAGCTATATGGAATTCTTCCAATATTGGTGTGGCAAAAGTAATATTAAAAGGTTATGAAAATAATCCTGCTAAATATGTTGAAGGGCTTTACAAGT
This sequence comes from Bacteroidales bacterium UBA4116, assembly GCA_002381645.1. Classification (GTDB taxonomy): domain Bacteria; phylum Bacteroidota; class Bacteroidia; order Bacteroidales; family Tannerellaceae; genus DFXE01. The sequence continues at coordinate 39,985 of DFXE01000007.1, read as the reverse complement.
TGGGATTAACTGAAGATTTACGGATAGAAATACCGGGTTCGGGACGGGCAATTATCCGTATGCCTGATGAAAAGAACTGGTATAAAACGGCTCTTCCCTGGATGTCTTTCGGGTACGAAACACAAATCCCTCCGATCTATACGTTGGCCTTTTTTAATGCTATTGCTAATAACGGAAAAATGTTGCGGCCTATTTTTACCAAAGAAATAATAGAGAATGGTAAGATCATTAAAAGTTTTTCGCCGGAGGTAATTAAATCTTCAATATGTTCGGATAGAACATTAGCAATTGTACAGGATATGCTTGTCGGTGTTGTGGAAAAAGGTACGGGTAAACCAGCTCATTCGGATATTATCCGTATCGCCGGAAAAACCGGTACGGCACAAATTGCCGAAGGAGGTAACTATAGAGGAAGCGGGCATCAGGTCGCTTTTGCCGGATATTTTCCGGCTGATGATCCTGTATATTCCTGTATGGTTCTTATCAGGCGTCCGCGGATTGGATATCCTTCGGGAGGAACAATGTCAGGTGCAGTTGTTAAATCAATCGCTGAAAAAATACATTCCCGTAGCATCAGATTGGACATACGGAAAGTCGAAGCCGATTCTTTAGCCGTTCCTTTTCCTGATCCTAAAGCCGGTGACAGTGAAGCCCTGCAATATGTTTTAAGTAGGTTAGATATCCGTACAAATAAATCGGCGGAAAATTCAAACTGGGTTAGAGTTGAAGCTAATGAAAATAATATTGAATTGACGGATATTGACATTCAGGCAGGATTAGTACCTCGTGTAATAGGTATGGGTGCAAAAGATGCTGTATTCCTGCTGGAGAATGCCGGACTACAGGTGAATGTTTCCGGTATGGGGCGTGTGACCAGACAATCTATTTCACCCGGATCAAGAGTTTCGAAAGGGCAGACAATTACAGTTACATTACAATAAGAATATGAAACTAAATACATTAATTGAAGCATTAGGCATCCAGGAATTTGATGAGAATAATAATCCGGATATTTTAAATATACAATCCGATTCCCGTAAAGTGGAAAAAGGATCTTTATTTGTTGCTGTCAGGGGTACTAATACAGATGGGCATAAATATATAGATAGCGCTGTTGAAAAGGGTGCTGTAGCTGTTGTTTGTGAAGAAAAACCTGAATTATTTGATAAAGAGGTAATTTTTATTGTTGTAAAGGATTCTGCGCAAATTCTGGGAGAACTAATGGCAACCTGGTATGATTATCCTTCGGATAAACTGATATTGGTAGGAGTTACCGGTACAAACGGGAAAACGACCATTGCTACTTTATTATATGAAATGTTCCGTAAAATGGGACATAAGGTAGGTCTACTATCTACGGTGTGTAATTATATAGATGATGAAATTATTCCGGCTAATCATACTACTCCCGATCCGATTGAATTACAAGGATTATTGGCACAGATGGTGGAGGCGGGTTGTGAATACGCTTTTATGGAAGTAAGTTCGCATGCTGTAGAACAGAAGCGTATAAGTGGGTTGTCCTTTGACGGAGGTATTTTTACTAACCTCACGCGTGACCATCTGGATTATCATAAAACTGTGGAAAACTATCTGAAAGCTAAGAAAACATTTTTTGATAATCTCCCTTCAACAGCTTTTGCCCTTACTAACGTAGATGATAAAGTCGGACCGGTGATGCTGCAAAATACAATAGCCAAAAAACTGACCTATTCACTTCGTACAATGGCCGACTTTAAAGGTAAAATACTGGAATCACATTTCGACGGGACTGATCTGGTAATTAATGGGAAGGAAGTGTCAGTTCATTTTGTGGGCCGGTTCAACGCATATAATTTACTGGCTGTGTATGGTGCTGCGGTTGCTTTGGAAAAAGAGCCGGAAGAAATACTTTTAATTATGAGTACCCTTCATTCCGTATCCGGACGTTTTGAAACCATACATTCTCCGTTGGGATACACCGGCATTGTAGATTATGCCCATACGCCCGATGCATTAGTAAATGTCCTGAATGGAATTCGTGAAGTATTGAATAACAATGGCCGTATCATAACTGTAGTAGGAGCGGGAGGAAACCGTGATAAAGGGAAGCGTCCTATTATGGCAAAAGAGGCCGTACGTCTGAGCGATCAGGTGATACTGACATCGGATAATCCCCGTTTTGAGGAACCGGATGATATTATAAATGATATGGTGAACGGATTGTCCTCGGATGATAAGACTAAAACCTTGTGTATTACTGATCGTACACAGGCCATAAAAGCGGCAACCATATTGGCAAAGAAGGGAGACGTTATTCTTATTGCCGGTAAAGGGCATGAAGATTACCAGGAAGTCAAAGGCGTGAAATATCATTTCGATGACCGGGAGAAACTAAAAGAGATTTTCGCAACACAACAACCATAGAAATAGTATGCTGTATTACCTTTTTACTTATTTAGATCAACTGGATTTTCCGGGAGCGGGTGTGTTCAAGTACATATCTTTCCGTTCAGGTTTGGCGCTGATTTTATCTCTTTTTATATCAACAGCTATCGGCAGCAGAATTATCGATTGGTTACGGAAATTACAAATTGGTGAAACCGTACGTAATCTTGGGATTGAAGGACAGAATAGTAAAAAAGGTACACCTACGATGGGTGGGCTGATTATAATTATAGCCATTTTAATACCGGTACTGCTTTGCGCCCGGCTCGATAATATTTACCTGATATTGATGCTGGTTACTACCGTATGGCTTGGCATTATAGGTTTTGCGGATGATTACATTAAAGTGTTCCGTAAAAATAAAGAGGGATTACAGGGCCGTTTTAAAATTATCGGACAGGTCGGATTGGGACTTATCGTTGGTGTCATATTATTTGCAAGCCCTGATGTAGTCATACGGGAGAATATTGAAGTGCTGAATAAAGATAATACGGTAGAATCTGTTAATTTCCACCCGAACGAAACAAAATCGACAAAGACTACTATTCCGTTTCTGAAAAATAATAATTTCGATTATGCTTCTTTAGTATCCTGGACAGGAAAATATAAAAGGGAAGCTACCTGGCTGATTTTTGTCCTCATTGTGATATTTATAGTAACAGCTGTTTCTAACGGAGCAAATCTGACAGACGGGTTAGACGGATTAGCTGCAGGCAGTTCTGCTATTATCGGGGTTGCCTTGGGTATACTTGCATATATGTCGTCTCATGCTGAGTTTGCTTCATTCCTGAATATTATGTTTATCCCAGGGGCAGAGGAGCTGGTAATATTCGCCGCTGCATTTATTGGCGCTACCATTGGTTTCCTTTGGTATAATTCATATCCGGCACAGGTGTTTATGGGTGATACCGGAAGCCTGACACTGGGAGGTATTATTGCCGTATTCGCTATCATAATCCGGAAAGAATTGCTTATACCTATCCTGTGTGGTATATTTCTGGCTGAGAGTTTATCTGTAATCGTACAGGTATTTTATTTCAAATATACCAAAAGGAGGTATGGTGAGGGAAAACGTATTTTTAAAATGACCCCATTGCATCATCACTTTCAAAAAGCAGGAAATGCAGGTATATCTGCCATTATACAAAAACCGTATAATATTGTTCCCGAGTCCAAGATCGTAGTTCGTTTCTGGTTGATAGGAATAATACTGGCAGCTATAACTATTGTAACACTGAAAATACGGTAATGGGTGAGCGGATTGTTATATTAGGAGCAGGCGAAAGCGGTACAGGGGCAGCTATACTGGCTAAATCGAAAGGATTTGACGTATTCGTGTCTGACTCATCTTTGATTAAACCCCCATATAAGGGTATGCTGAACAAAAGGAATATCCGCTGGGAAGAAGGTGTACATACCGAACCGGAAATTCTTTGTGCAAAAGAAGTGGTAAAAAGTCCGGGAATACCCGATTCGGCGCCTATCGTTGATAAAATAATTAAAAAAGATATTCCGGTTATTTCCGAAATAGAATTTGCCGGTAGATATTCGGACGCAACCATGATATGCATTACAGGTAGTAACGGGAAAACGACCACTACCATGCTGACTTACCACATTATGAAAAGCGCCGGATTAGACGTCGGGCTGGCAGGTAATGTGGGTAACAGCCTGGCACTGCAAGTAGCAGAAAGTCCTCATGCATATTATGTGATCGAACTGAGTAGTTTTCAGCTGGATAATATGTATGAGTTTAAGGCTCATATAGCTATTTTATTGAATATTACTCCTGACCATTTAGACCGGTATAATTATAATTTCCAAAATTATATCGATTCTAAATTCCGGATCATTCGAAACCAGACGAAAGACGATGCATTTATTTTCTGGAATGACGATCCTGTTATCAAGCGGAAAATATCCGTGAAAAATCCTAAGGCAACTCTTTATCCGTTTGCTCAAAATCAGGGATTGGGAGTAAAAGGCTATGTTAAAAATGAACAATTAGTAATTGAAACGCATAACGGTATATTTACTATGGAACAAGACTTATTAGCTTTAACTGGCACACATAATCTTTACAACTCTTTAGCTTCCGGAATTGCAGCTAAATTAGTTGATATCCATGATGGTAAAATCAGAGCTTCTTTAAGCGACTTTGCGGGAGTGGAACATCGTCTTGAAAAAGTATTGCGAGTAAGAGGGGTGGACTATGTAAATGATTCGAAGGCTACCAATGTTAATTCCTGTTGGTATGCATTACAAAGTATGAATACCAAAATCGTATTGATATTGGGGGGAGTGGATAAGGGAAACGACTACTCTGAAATTGAAGAATTAGTCCGGCAAAAAGTACGCGCATTGGTTTTTCTTGGAAAAGATAATACAAAGCTACATCAATTTTTCGACGGAAAAATTCCCATTATTGAAGATGCCCTTTCTATGGAAGAAGCTGTGGCCAAATCGTACAAAAATGCACAGAAAGGCGACACTGTTCTGCTTTCGCCTTGTTGTGCAAGTTTCGATTTATTCACCAGCTATGAAGACCGTGGGAACCAGTTTAAAACGTGTGTACGTAATTTGTAATGAAAGAAGTCAATGGAACTGGCGAATAAGTTATTTAAAGGCGACAGGGTGATATGGATTATATTCATGTTCCTATGTCTTATATCGGTAATTGAAGTTTTTAGCGCCACCAGTACGCTGACTTATAGAAACTCTAATTACTGGGCACCTATTGTTCGTCATACGTCATTTCTTCTGGCAGGCTTTGCATTGATATTAGTAATACATAATATACCGAGCCGTTTTTTCTCTGCCTTGATTATTTTACTTCCCATATCGGCATTGTTACTTATTGTTACACCTTTTCTGGGAATCAGCACGAATGATGCGCACCGGTTTCTGGAAGTATTCGGCATCTCTTTTCAACCCTCCGAACTTGCCAAACTTGCGTCCGTAGTATATGTCGCTTTTTTATTAAGTAAACAGGATAAAATCGGGAAAGACCGGGTCTTTAATTATATCCTTATCGGAATCTCAGGTGTTTGTCTGCTGATTTTTCCTGAGAACTTTTCGACAAGTGCCATGCTATTTTTTATATGTTACCTCATGATGTTTGTGGGACAAATGCCTTTGAAAAAATTAGGGTTACTTGCGCTTTTCCTGGTCTTTGTAATGGCTTTTATGGTTGCACTTTTATTCGCTTTACCCAATGATACGATAAAAGGAGTTGCCCGGTTGGAGACGATGAAGGGACGTATAGCTGATTTTTTTGTGGAGAAACCACCTCTCAGTGCTGATACATATGTAATTGACGATGATAATTACCAGGTTTCCCACGCACAGATAGCTATCGCCAGGGGTGGTGTTTTCGGGCAGATGCCTGGGCATGGGCAACAACGCGATTTTCTTCCACAAGCGTACTCAGACTTTATTTATGCTATAATAATTGAAGAGTTAGGAGTGGTTGGGGGGCTTTTTGTATTATTTTTGTATATAGCCCTGATGATAAGGGTAGGTATGATTGCCCGGAAATGCGATAAGCTTTTTCCAAAATATCTGGTATTGGGTTGCGGGTTGCTTATAACAGTTCAGGCATTTATCAATATGGCTGTTGCTGTTGGGCTTTTCCCTGTAACAGGACAACCTTTACCTTTGGTCAGCCGCGGGGGGACTTCAACTGTCATTACCTGTATCTATATAGGGATTATCCTTAGCGTAAGTCGTTTTGGCGCCGGTATAGGAAATGAAGAAGATGAAGAAGATGAGGATGCAGATGATGTTTCAATCATTGAGATCGATACGGATATTTCAGACAAAACACCTTTGTCGGCAGTAGAAACGGTAACAAAAGTAAACGTATGAGAAAATACCGTATCATTATAAGTGGCGGTGGCACGGGAGGACATATATTTCCCGCTATTTCTATAGCGAACGAGTTTAAAGAACGTTTTCCGGACTCCGAGATACTTTTTGTCGGTGCCGACAACCGGATGGAAATGGAGCGTGTACCGGCAGCCGGTTATAATATTGTAGGTTTACCTGTCAGCGGTTTTGACCGTGCTCAATTATTCCGTAACGTAAACGTGATGAGGCGTTTGTTCATCAGCCTGCATTTGGCAAAAAAAACTATACGTGAATTTAAACCTGATATTGTAATAGGCGTTGGCGGATATGCCAGCGGCCCGACATTATGGGTTGCCGCCTCACAGGGAATTCCAACTTTAATACAAGAGCAGAATTCGTATGCCGGGATAACAAATAAACTACTGGCAAAGAAAGCAACGAAGATTTGTGTAGCTTATGATGGGATGGAAAAGTTCTTCCCGAAAAATAAAATTGTGCTTACCGGGAATCCTGTTCGGAAGAGCTTATTTTCGGACCCGTCCGAAAATAAATGGGACGGGAGCAAAATAAAATCGGACGCGTGCCGTTTTTTTTCACTCACGTCCGAAAAAAAGACGATCCTCGTGATAGGTGGAAGCTTAGGTGCACGTACCATAAATCGCAGCATCCAGACACATTTAGAGGAAATCTCTGCTTCGGGTGTCCAGGTAATCTGGCAGACAGGACGGTTCTATTACAGCGATGCGCAGGAAGCGTTGAAATTATATGAAAATGCACCGGTGTGCTGTTCGGATTTTATTTCGAGAATGGATTATGCTTATGCTGCTGCCGACCTGGTTATTTCACGTGCAGGGGCAGGAACCATTTCGGAGTTATGTTTGCTGCAAAAACCGGTTATTCTGGTACCGTCGCCCAATGTAGCGGAAGATCACCAGACCAAAAATGCAATGGCATTGGTAGAGAAAGGTGCAGCTATATTGGTGACCGACAGGGATGCCGAAATGTCGCTGGTGCCTAAAGCGCTCGAAGTAGTCAATGATGAAGAATGCCTCCGTAATTTAAGCAGGCAAATAGCCGGATTGGCTATTCCTGATAGTGCGGAACGCATCGTGGATGAAATAATTAGTATTATTGAATAAGGAATAAGCAATAAGCAATATATGGATTTAAAAAACATATCGGCAGTTTATTTTGTAGGGGCAGGAGGAATAGGAATGAGCGCTCTGATACGGTACTTTTTAGCAAACAGAAAGCAAGTGGCCGGTTATGATAAGACACTAACCGACCTGACTGAACAATTAAATTCCGAAGGTGCTGCAATACATTACGAAGATGATGAGGCTTTAATACCCGAACCTTTTCGTTCACCTGCTAATACATTGGTGGTTTATACACCTGCCGTACCCGATTCACATACTGAATTGAGCTGGTTTCGCTCCAATTCTTTTCAAATTATGAAACGTTCGCAAGTGTTGGGCGAAATAACTAAAACATCCCGTGGTTTGTGTGTTGCGGGAACACATGGTAAAACAACCACTTCTTCCCTGCTGGCTCACATTTTGAAACAGTCGCATGTTGATTGTAACGCTTTTTTAGGAGGAATTCTCAAAAATTACGACAGCAACCTCATGTTGTCACAAAAAAGTGATCTCACTGTTATTGAAGCAGATGAATTTGACCGTTCTTTCCACTGGCTTATTCCTTATATGGCGGTTATCACTTCTGCTGATCCCGATCATTTGGATATTTACGGTACGGCAGAAGCTTACCGGGAGAGTTTCGAATATTTTACATCTTTAATACGGCAGGATGGTTGCCTGATCATAAAAAAAGGCATTGATATTACTCCCCGTCTTGTTGAAGGGGCAGGGTTATATACCTATTCAGCATCTGAAAAAGCGGATTTTTATGCCTGTAATATACGTGTGGGGAATGGTGAAATTTATTTTGATTTTGTAGGCCCCGAAATACAAATAAATGATATTCAGTTAGGCGTACCTGTAAAAGTAAATGTTGAAAATAGTGTCGCAGCTATTGCTGTTGCATGGCTGAATGGAGTTACGGAAAAAGAAATAAAGGACGCTGTGGCTTCCTTCCAGGGACCCAAGCGCCGGTTTGATTTCCATTTAAAAAAGGAACGTATCGTATTGATTGACGATTATGCTCATCACCCTTCAGAACTGCAACAAAGCATCTCTTCTTTTAAAGAACTGTATAGAGGGAAACGGATAACAGGTATTTTTCAGCCTCATCTTTACTCCCGTACCCGTGATTTTATCGACGGTTTTGCCTCAAGCCTTTCTCTTTTAGATGAATTAATCCTACTGGATATTTATCCCGCACGTGAAGAACCTATTCCGGGAATAACCTCCCAGGTTATTTTTGATAAGGTAGGCATTGCAAACAAAAAAATGTGTACAAAAGAAGAGTTGTTGGATCTGATGGCCACAGGAAATTATGAAGTGGTATTGATGTTAGGCGCCGGTGATATAGACCGGATGGTTGAACCTATTAAAAAAGTGTTGGAAAAGTGATTGCCCGGATTATAGCCGTCATAGTAGCAACAGTATTGTTGTGTTATATTGTGTTTGCTGCATTTTTCTTTAAAGAGGCAAAGCAGGAAAACATGTGCCGTGATTTGGTTATAATGGTTAAAGATAGTCTGGATAAACACTTCGTTACACAAACCGACATAGTCTCCCAGCTTAAACGGGCGGATCTCAATCCGATTGGCAAACCTATGAAGGAGATAAATACCCACCGGATTGAAACGGAATTATTAAAAAATGAAATGATTGCTAATATTGAAGTGTATAAGACACCTTCGGGAATCATTAAGTTGGAAGTAAAGCAAAAAATGCCTATTTTGCGTGTGATTGGTGCACGGGGAAATTTCTATGTGGATAATCAGGGAAGCACTATGCCGGTAAGCCGCAGATATGTGGCGCATGTACCGGTTGCTACCGGATATGTTGAAAAAGAACTGGCAACGACGGATTTGTATAATTTTGCACTATTTTTGCAGGAGAATGACTTCTGGAATCATCAGATTGAGCAGATATATGTGTACCCTAATCATGATGTTGTGTTAATACCTCGTGTGGGTGATCACAGGATCATATTAGGTACATTTGAGAATTTCAGGGAGAAGTTGGATAATTTGCAGCTCTTTTATGAACAAGCAATCCCTAAAATGGGTTGGGAAAAGTATAGCATTATTAATTTGAAATTTAAAGATCAGATCGTTTGTACAAAAAAATAAGCAGATATGGCATACACAAACTTTATAGCAGCCATTGATTTAGGAACATCCCATATAACAGGTATTGTGGGGATGAAAACCGATGCCGGAACATTGACTATTATTGCCTGTGAAACCGAAAATTCAGCAAATAGTATCAGGAGAGGATGTATATATAATGTTGAGAAAACGGCGGTAATCGTAAAAAACCTGATACAGAAACTGGAGTCTAAACTTCCGGGCAACCGTATAGGAAAAGTTTTTGTAGGAGTAGGGGGGCAATCTATCCGTTCTGTAGAACATACCGTTTCTAAAAAATTAAAAACAGGAAGCATTGTTACAAATGATGTAATCGATATGCTGCATCGTGAATGTCTTGCTTACCGGCCTGATATGCTGGAGGTATTATCGCATGTACAACCGGCATATTATCTTGACGGGAAATTCGAACCGAATCCTGTTGGAGTACCTTGTACGCAAATTGAAGCAAAATATAAACTCATTGTTGCACGCCCGTCATTGCGTCAGTATATTTATGATAGCATTTCCAAACGCGTGCGTGTGGAAATCGCAGGTATAATCGTATCCCCTTTAGCTTTATCTGAGATGGTATTGAGCGAACACGAAAAGGATATGGGCTGTGCACTGATCGGTTTTGGAGCTGGAGTAACTTCCCTGACCGTTTATAAAAGCGGGCAATTAGTGAATCTGTGCGTGATACCTTTAGGCGGAAATCTTATAACACGGGATATTTGCAGTCTGGGGATTGTAGAGCCGGATGCCGAGGAGATTAAGAAAACCTACGGTAGCGCTTTGGTCGATAAAGACGACGATTCTACCATACAGGTAAATACTGCCGACAGGTCAGGGTTACGTAGTATCCGGATTTCGGAATTGAATACGATTGTTGAAGCCCGTATGCAGGAAATCCTCGAAAATGTGTATGCACGCCTGGAGGCAACCGGCATGAAGGAGTCTCTTCGTGCAGGGATTGTAATTACAGGAGGAGCATCGAGGTTGAACGGTCTGGTGAATGTGATCAATGATGGAACCGGATTGAATATCAGGTCTGCCACGTTGCCAAAAGGCATAATTGAACGGATGAATATACCGGATATGAATCCGGATATGGATGCTGTCGCATTGTTACTAAACGGTAATCAAAACTGTGCTGTTTATACTGCTCCGAGGCCCGAACCTGTTGTGGTGAGTAAGCCCATAACACCCAAACCCGAGCCTGTACCGGTTTCTGATCCTGAAGAAGAAGTTGTAACCGATGAAAAGGAAGAAGAAAAAAAGGAGCCGGTTAAAACTAAAAGAAGATTCCTGGATAAACTGGCTGGATTTGCCGGAGATCTTTTTAATGAAGATAATTAGAATATAAAAGAAACAAGCAATGGATAATTCAATATTAGATTTTGATATACCACGGGATAACCTGAAGATCATTAAAGTGATCGGAGTGGGAGGAGGTGGCGGTAACGCTGTGACGCACATGTACCGCGAAGGTATTCATGATGTTTCGTTTCTTTTGTGTAATACCGACCGGCAGGCATTAGACCGTTCGGAAGTTCCGGATCAATTGGTTCTTGGGGAGACGATCACTCAGGGATTAGGGGCAGGAAATGAACCGGATGTGGCAGAAAGGGCGGCTATTGAAAGTGAAGAAGATATAAAGAAACGCCTTGACGACGGAACACGCATGGTGTTTATCACTGCAGGAATGGGTGGTGGAACGGGAACCGGAGCTGCTCCTATCATTGCCCGTTTTGCAAAAGAAATGAATATCCTGACAGTAGGTATCGTTACTATCCCTTTTGCTTTTGAAGGCAGGCCGAAGATCATTCAGGCATTGAAAGGTGTGGAGGAGATCCGTCAGAATGTAGATGCGCTTTTAGTCATTAATAATGAACGGTTGCGCGAAATATATGCCGATCTGTCTGTGCCGAACGCCTTTGCCAAAGCAGATGATACGTTGACGGTAGCAGCTAAGAGTATTGCCGAGATTATCACTATTCCGGGAGAAATCAATTTAGACTTTGCCGATGTGAACACGACTATGCGTAATGGTGGTGTAGCTCTTATGAGTAATGGCTTTGGTGAAGGCGAAGGAAGGGTGCACACGGCTATATCCGATGCGCTTAACTCGCCGTTATTGAATAATAATGATGTCTTCTCGGCAAAGAAAATCCTGCTGAATGTATCCTATAGCAAAGATGCGAACCTCCGTATGGAAGAGATGGATGATGTGCATAAGTTCATGTCTCGTTTTAATCCGAATATTCGTGTTATCTGGGGGCTTTCTATCGATAATACACTGGGAAATAAAGTGAAAATCACCATTCTGGCAACCGGCTTTGGCGCTGATGATATTCCCGAAATGGATAAATTGCATCTGGACCGTTCGAAACGGATGACAGAAGAAGAGCTGCGTCAGAAAAACGAACTGATCAGAAAAGAGCAGGAAGACTCTGAACTTCTGGCAAAATACGGATATTCCCTTGACTCGGGAAAAGATGTCCATGTTTCGACAAGTGCCAAAGTAGTAGTCTTGACCTTGGAAGAGCTGGATAATGATGAATTGATAACGCTGCTTGAGGATAATCCGACATACAACCGCAACCTGAAAATTATCTCAGATACGCGTGCAAGAATAGCAGCCAAACAATATGTTTCTCCGGAAACCGCTGTCAATCCCAAAAAAGACGGTGAACCGCCGGCTTCGGGAAGCAGGATTATTAGTTTTAGATAATTATTAATATAACAACAGATAACATGAATCTATTTGATCAGGTAAGTGAAGATATAAAAGCTGCCATGCTGGCGAAAGATAAAGTACGTTTACAGGCTTTACGCGGTGTAAAAAAAGAATTTTTGGAAGCTAAAACGGCTAAAGGAGGCGATGGTGAGCTTACTGATGAAGCCGCGGTTAAAATCCTTCAGAAGATGGTGAAACAAAGAAAGGAAAGCGCAGAAATTTTCACCTCCCAGAACCGACCGGAGTTGGCCGAAAATGAATTAGCGGAAGTGGCTGCTATTGAGGTTTACTTGCCAAAACAAATGACGCAGGATGAGCTGGATAAATCCATTAAGGAAATTATAACCCAGGTCGGAGCGGAAAGTGTTAAGGATATGGGTAAAGTGATGGGTGTGGCAAGTAAAACATTAGCAGGCAAAGCTGACGGTAGAATGATATCCGATACGGTAAAAAGATTATTAAATACATAATACAAGTATGCTTTAAAGCATATCTCCTTCATAATAAACTCTACTATGATTAGCTTCCTCGTTTCACTTTTTGCATTAATTGCAGGATACTTCGTATACGGGAAGTTTGTCGAACGTGTTTTCGTTATTAATCCCGCAAAAGAAACCCCTGCTTTTTCAAAAGCTGACGGAGTGGACTATATACCTATGCCGACCTGGAAGGTATTTATGATCCAGTTCTTGAATATTGCCGGATTAGGTCCCATTTTTGGCGCTATTATGGGAGCAAAATTCGGAATGTCTTCTTTCATCTGGATTGTTTTGGGGAGTATATTCGCCGGTGCTACCCACGATTTCCTTTCGGGTATGCTTTCGTTACGGAACGGAGGGGAAAGTTTGCCGGAATTGATAGGCAGGTATCTGGGAAGCAATTGCAAACAGGTTATGCGCGCATTTACCTTATTGCTGATGGTTTTGGTAGGTGCCGTTTTTGTTGCAGGTCCGGCCGGACTATTGGCCATGCTCACTCCCGAAAGCCTCGATATGACCTTTTGGGCCGTACTTGTTTTTATTTATTACATTATAGCCACATTACTGCCTATCGATAAAATAATCGGAAAGATTTACCCGCTTTTTGCATTTGTTCTTTTATTCATGGCGGTAGGAATACTCTTTATGATTTTGTATCACCAACCCGCCTTACCGGAATTTACAGACGGGTTACAGAATACGCATCCGGACGGATTACCGATATTTCCCATGATGTTTGTGTCTATAGCATGTGGCGCTATTTCGGGTTTTCATGCTACACAAAGCCCGCTGATGGCCCGTTGCCTTAAAAATGAGAAATACGGACGCCCGGTCTTTTATGGTTCGATGATAACAGAAGGAATTGTAGCTTTGATCTGGGCTGCTGCGGCTACCTATTTCTTTCATATGGAAGAAGGTGCAGCAATGTTCACGGCAGGATCCGGAAATGATAATGCTGCTATTATAGTAGATCGTATTACAAAGGAATGGCTGGGAACTGTCGGTGGTTTTCTGGCAGTGTTAGGTGTAATAGCCGCTCCGATAACTTCCGGGGATACGGCTTTCCGTTCGGCCCGGTTGATAGTTGCCGATTTCCTGAAGTTGGACCAGAAATCAATGCTTAAGCGGTTATCTATTTCTATCCCTCTTTTCGTTGCCGGTTTTTTAATCCTGCAGATAGACTTTTCAATAATCTGGCGGTATTTTGCATGGGTCAATCAAACACTCGCTGTATTCACACTATGGGCACTTACCGTATATTTGGTTTCTACGTGTAAACTTTATATCATCACCTTGATTCCGGCATTGTTTATGACAGCCGTATGTACTACTTACATATTTATAGCTCCTGAAGGACTGGCTATGTCTGCTGGTATATCACAACTCTTAGGAATTGCCTGCATGGTTATTACTTTTGCATATTTTTTATATTGGAAAAAGAATCTTTTATCCGGAGAACGCGAGGATGAAAAATAAACTGTCTTTTAAAATAGCTGCTTTCTGTCTGGTATCATTTGTCCTTTTATTTATATTCCTGCAATCGACAAGTGTTTACCACTTCTTTTTTATTGAGCAAAACCAGCTTTTTCTTTTCTCCTGGCCTTATATTGCAGATCATATTAACCAACCCGGCGGTTTAGCGTTGTTAGTTGGTGAGTTCCTTGTCCAGTTCTTTGTTTTACCTTACGCCGGAGCTTTTATAACTGCCTTTTTACTTACTGTAATGATATATATTACAGCATTAATCTGTAAAAAGATAGCTCCGTTTACCCCTTTTTATTTCCTGTACGCATTGCCTGCAGTATGCTTACTGTTTATGCATTTTAATTTCAACTATTTGCTGCAAGGTACCGTTGCCTATATTTTTTTACTCTTACTGTTATTTATATATCTAAGGATAGATGAATTTAAATGGCGTTTAGTGTACGCATTTGTTGCTATACCCTTACTTTATTTTGGCGGAGGTTCGATCGTCAGTTTGTTTGCAGTCTGTGTTTTATTATGGGAAATACTGAATCGTACACCCCGCGGATATTGGATAACTCTTATCCTTGTAGAAACAATTATTATCACCTTGGGAAGTTTATGGATGGCATTTGTAGGAGAATATCGTTTCGCTTTTCTTCCCGATTTATATTTTCACCATGGATTAGCGGCACCCATTGAGATCTATTTTTCATGGGTAGCGTTACTATTTGTCTTAATCGTAGCATGTGCCTTCAGAAAATGGGATAAAGTTAACGCCAAAAAAGAAATAGCAGCAAGCGTTGTACAATTACTGATGATTGCCGGAGTATGCTGGGTAGGAATTCCAAAATATAATGACGAGAAATCTATCAGGCTTAAAGAACTGGATTACTATGCACGTAATGGACAATGGGATCAGATCATAGAAAATAGCAAGGGTAATCTTACGAATTATTTGTACCTGAATCATCTCAATAGAGCATTGGCTGAAAAGGGAGTGTTGGCGGATCGAATGTTTTCTTTTGATCAAAGAGGTATACAGGGATTATTTATTACCTGGAATAAAACGGCTAATTTATCCACTTTATTGAGTGATTTCCATTATACCATAGGGAATATAGCCATATCACAGGAAATGGCTTTTGAGTGTTATGTAAGTTCTTTGGGATACGGTAATCCGAGAATGCTCAAGCGATTGGTGGAAACGAATCTGATTTACGGCGCCTGGCCTGTTGCTGAGAAATATCTGGATATACTTAGCAAAACATTGTTTTATAAAAATTGGGCAAAAGAATACAGGCGTTTTGTTTATAATGATGAGGCAGTTATAAATGATCCTATACTTGGAGCTAAGCGAAAAGGCTTATTAGACAAGAACTTTTTGTCTAATCCGGCCACTATAGCTTTAGATTTGGTATCACTTGCAAACCATAATCCCGAGAACCGGCTTCCTTTGGAATGTGTAGGGGCCGCTTATTTACTGGCTAAAGATATAAGTGGCTTTGAGGGTTTGCTTAATGAATATTATGGTACGGAAATATTGCCGGAATTACCGGTATCATTTCAGGAGGCGGTTATTATTCTCAATGAGAATAATCCCGAACGCTGGTCAAAATATAATATTAACCCCGGGATTATAGAAAGATTCGGTAATTTTAAAAGATTAATTCTTTCCAATGCAAAGAATCCCCCTTATAATGAGCTCCGTCGTTTGCATGGTGATACGTATTGGTTTTATTTTATGTTTAAATGAAGAATGACATGTTCAAGCAAAATATATTTATTCTTATTTTATTGTTATGTATGTCTTGCTCTTCTTCTGTTATCGTGACAGATGAAGAAAAAGAACAATATCCTGACATTTTCCCTGATTATATAAATTGTACTATACCTCCAAATATTGCACCGTTGAACTTCAGTTTGAAAACGGAATACGACGAAGCACGTGTTCTTTTGACTTCAGGTGATAATGTAGTTGAGGTAACAGCACGTAAACAGCAATTTTCATTTCCTGCATCTCAATGGAAAAAGATCCTTCAGACGTCTATGGGGAAAAATATTGAAGTAAAGGTCCTTGCTAAAGAAAATGGAAAATGGGTGGGGTATGCGCCTTTTTATTTCCATGTGGCTGCGGAACCTATCGATCCGTATATGGCTTATCGTTTGATTGAGCCGGGATACGAATTATGGAGTGAGATGGGTATTTACCAGCGTAATCTTGAAAATTTTACGGAAACCCCTGTATTGGAAAATAAAATGACGGAGAGTAATTGCATGAATTGTCATTCCTTCTGTATGCAGGATCCCGAAAAGATGATGTTTCATATGCGTGGTTCACTTGCCTGTACCATGTTGATTGATGGGGATAAGGTTGAGAAGTTAAATACTAAAACAGATCAGACGATGTCGACATTAGTATATCCGTCATGGCATCCCTCCGGGCAATATATAGCGTATTCTATTAATGATACCAAACAGGCGTTCCATATGAATGACCCGAACCGGGTAGAAGTATACGATAATAAATCGGATGTTGTGGTATATGATATAAAGAAGCACGAGATCATAACTACTGCTGTTTTGTTCTCTGAAGATTACATGGAAACATTCCCCACATTTTCTCCCGACGGTAAAACACTCTATTTCTGTAGTGCGAAAACGTTCCCTATGCCCTCTGAATTTGAAAATATGAAATACAGCCTTTGTGCTATTTCTTTTGATCCTGAAACCCGTCGTTTCGGGTCACAGGTGGATACACTCTACAATGCGGTATCAGAAGGGCAAAGCATCTCGTTTCCCCGTGTTTCTCCGGATGGAAAATACCTTTTATACACCAAATCGGGTTACGGTACTTTTTCTATATGGCATAAAGATTCAGACCTGTATATGATTGATCTGGCTACAGGTATTCATACTCCCCTCAATGAGGCTAACAGTGAAAATGTAGATAGTTATCATTCCTGGAGTAGCAACAGTAAATGGGTTGCATTCAGTAGCCGTAGGATAGACGGGTTATATACCCGTCCGTATTTCATGTATATCGATGCTGACGGAAAAGCAGCCAAACCTTTTCTTCTGCCTCAAAAAGATGTCAGTTTTTATCACCGATTTATGAAATCCTATAACATACCTGAGTTGATTACGGGTAAGGTAAAAAACCGGGGATGGCAATTTGCCCGGATCGCAAAGGAGGATCCGGGAGTAAATGTGGGATTTGCAGGTATAAAATAAAAAAAGGTGGCTAATTATGCCACCTTTTTATCTTATTATAATACCTGTACGCCTTCTTCTCTTACCTGGTCTTCACCGGAAGGAGTGATCAGTTTGTACCCTTTCCCGTGGATGTTGATGATTTCAATACCCGGATCGTCTTTTAAGAGCTTACGTAATTTTGTAATATATACGTCCATACTACGTGCGTTGAAATAATTGTCGTCAACCCAAATCGTCTTCAAGGCATAGTTTCTTTCCAGGATTTCGTTGGCATGTGCGCAAAGTAGACTTAATAACTCACATTCTTTAGTTGTAAGTTTAGTTACTTTGTCGCCGATAGCCAGAGTTTGCTTCTGGGTATCGAACATAAAATTACCTAATTTATAGAAAGGAATATCTTTTAATTTTTTACCCTTTACACGGCGGAGGATTGCTTCAATACGAAGTAACAGTTCTTCCATGCTGAAAGGTTTGGTAAGGTAATCGTCGGCACCTATTTTGAAACCTTCAAGAATATCTTCCTTCATCGTTTTAGCAGTAAGGAAAATAATAGGTATATCAGGGTTTATAGAGCGGATTTCCTGAGCAAGGGTAAACCCGTCTTTCTTAGGCATCATAACATCCAGCACACAAAGGTCGTATTTACCTTTGGTAAATCCTTTGTAACCGGCTTCACCATCTGAGAACAAATCTGTAATATAGCCTTTTGCCTGCAAGTATTCTCTTAACAGCATTCCAAGGTTTTCATCGTCCTCGCAAAATAAAATTCTTAATTTTTCTTCCATGACTAACTTTTTATAAGAGGTAAAGTAATAATAAATTTCGTTCCAACATTTCCGCTTCCATTCTCTGCGCGGATACTTCCATTATGATCTTCCACAATCTTACGTACATACGCAAGGCCTAATCCGAATCCTTTAACATCATGCACATTGCCGGTCGGTACGCGGAAGAACCGGTCGAATACCTTTTTATGATACTCTTTCTTAATACCGATACCATTATCCTCAATAGAGATCATCAACTTTCCATTCTCATTCCAGGTGGAAGCAACCAATCGTAGAGGTACATCCGGACGCCGGTATTTGACAGCGTTGTCCATCAGGTTAAATAATACATTGGTCAGGTGCAATTCATCTACATAAATCGTAGAATCCTCAGCCCTTAAATCAATATCGAGCGTGCCGTCGTATTTTTCAACTTTCAGCACAAACGTATTGGCTATATTGGCAATAAGGTCATTCGCATCTACTTCTTTCAGTTTGAAAGCAGCTTTCTGACGTTCGAATAACGACATTTGCAGTACTTTTTCAACAAGGAACCCAAGCCTTTTGGTTTCATCATTAATAACTCCGGAAATATGTTTGAATACATCCGGGCTTTTGGTTATATCTGAGTCTTTTAACATCTGAGACGCAAGGGAGATGGTCGAAACCGGCGTTTTCAACTCATGCGTCATATTGTTAATAAAATCATTTTTCATCTCAGATAATTTCTTTTGCCTGAATACGATATACAGGGTAAATGTAAACGTAACCAACAGCATTAGCGAAAAAATGACCGATGGCACAATAAAGGTAACTTCACTATATATATAATCCCTTTTTGTGGGAAAATATACACGGATGTAATTCTGTCTTGACGGCGGATCGTTCGGAAACAATACCTGGATCAGTATGTCCGAAGCTATCGGCTGCTTCTGAATTTCTCCACTTTGGTAGACCGTATTCCCATCTTTGTTAATAACAGAGAAAACAAATGGCAGGTTCAAACCATTATTAACAAATTCCGTTTTCAGATACGTATTTAATTGTTTGAAATTTATACGTTCCTCAATCGGTTTAAGACTGGATGTCTTTAGCATACTCACCACCACTTCATTTATCAAAACACTGTTATATAAATAACGCCTTTTATATGCCTCTACCAATTCTTTTGAAGTATTAACAATATTATTTGGCGATTGTTTTTGTAATAAAGAAGATAATGGTTGGGATTGGGTGTTGCTGAAGCTGTGAAGCTCAATACTTTGCATATAACCGTTGGAATCTTTGAACTGAAACTGGAATCTTTCCTGGCTGAATTGTTGGCTGCCGGAAGAGGTAGGCGCGTTTTGAAAACGGTACGTTTCAATTTCTTTGCTGAGGTCTTCTTCTATGTAGGTGCGAGTCTCATCCAGTTCGAGGTTTTTTGAAACCTGAGCCAGGGATTTTCTGGCAGTCTCATTAAATTGTTCGCTTCGGGTCTTGAGTATTTCACTAACATAGTTTACCTGCAAATATAGTAAACCGGCAAAAGCAAAGGCCATTACAACTGCAAGTAACCAAATTGTTGACTTCCTCATATCATTTCATCTATTTAAACAAGAACAAATAACGCATCTTTTAATTTAATATTTACACAAAAAAGGTAAAAAACGGGAGTTTTAATTGTTAAAAATGTATTACAAATGAATGGATTTCCTTATTCATATTTCTGATTAAGAAAAAGTTAGCTCAAATTGTAATAAAGGGAAGAGTATTTAGGGGATCGGTTGAAAATATATTTATCGGATCGCAATTTTACGTACGGTTTCACCTATACGTACAATATAATACCCTTTAGCTATATTAACCGTATATTCGCCGGAAGGTTGCGTGATTTCAATTTCAGCCACTTTTATACCAACTACGCTGTAAATTTCAAGTTTGCTCCCTACAGGCGCATTCGTTACTTTTATACGGTTATCTATGGCTATAACCTCAATAGGAGGTGTTTCAGAACGCTTTTCTATAATATGAACGGATGCACTAAGTTGCCGGGCTTCCGCAAAAGTGCAGAAACTCAACATTATCATCAGGCATATTGAAAATATCGTTTTCATATTATAAGTCGAAAATTAACACAAATATAAAAACTTTTTTCAATAATTGTAGGCTCTATGAAGAAATAATTTATGTGAAATTAATGAGGTAACTAGAATTCGGATGTAAAATGGAATTTTATATCCGGAAAATCCTGTTGAGCCATAGTCAGTACATAAGATGAATCAGCAAGGTAAACATCGCGCCCTTCCTTATCTAGGGCCATGTATTGTACTTTCCTTTTTTTAAAGTTTTCCAGCATTTGAGCGTTGTCACTTTCAATCCAGCAGGCTTTATAAAGGCTTACCGGCTCCCATTTGCATTGGGCTCCATATTCGTGAAGCAAGCGGTATTGTATAACTTCAAACTGAAGCTGTCCCACGGTTCCGATAATCTTCCTGCCGTTGAATTGATTGGTGAATAATTGGGCTACCCCTTCATCCATTAACTGTTCAACCCCTTTATTCAGTTGTTTCGCTTTCATCGGATCAGCGTTTTCAATATACTTGAACATTTCGGGTGAAAAACTGGGTAATCCTTTAAAGTGAAGTTCTTCGCCCGCCGTAAGCGTATCGCCGATTTTGAAATTGCCGGTGTCGGGTAAGCCGATTATATCGCCCGCAAATGCTTCGTCCACCACTTCTTTCTTTTGTGCCATAAAAGCCGTAGGACTACTGAAGCGCATCATTTTGTTGAAACGTACATGCTTATAATTCGCGTTACGCTCAAAACGTCCAGAGCATATTTTTACAAACGCGATACAACTCCGGTGATTCGGATCCATATTGGCATGTATTTTGAATACAAAACCCGAGAAATTATCATCCAACGGGTCGACTGTCCTTTCGATCGCCTGGACGGGCCTGGGCGAAGGCGCAATCCGGACAAAACAATCCAGTAATTCCTTTACGCCGAAATTGTTTAGCGCCGATCCGAAGAATACCGGAGCAATATCCCCTTTAAGATAGGAGTTGATATCGAATTCGGGATATACACCCTCAATAAGCTCAATGTCTTCTCTAAGCTTATTTGCTAAAACAGGATCAATATGATTTTCTAATTCCGGACTGTTGATATCTTTAAACTCTATGCTTTCCGTAACATATTGTTTGCTGGGCGTATATAAGTCGAGTTTTTGTTCGAATATATTATAAACCCCTTTGAAGCGTTGGCCCATATCGATCGGCCAGCTTAACGGGCGTACATTAATTTTTAATTCTTCTTCAATTTCGTCTAACAGGTCGAACGGATCTTTTCCATCCCGGTCCATTTTGTTGACAAAAACAATTACCGGAGTTTTACGCATCCGGCAAACCTCCATGAGTTTCCGCGTTTGCGCTTCAACCCCTTTCGCTGTATCGATTACGATAATAACACTGTCTACAGCAGTTAATGTCCGGAATGTATCTTCCGCAAAATCCTGGTGCCCCGGAGTGTCTAAAATATTTATTTTATGCCCGTCGTAATCGAAAGCCATAACCGATGTAGCAACCGATATACCGCGCTGCTTTTCAATTTCCATCCAGTCGGATGTGGCCGTTTTTCTTATCTTATTTGATTTGACTGCACCGGCAACATGGATGGCTCCTCCGAACAGGAGCAGTTTCTCCGTTAATGTAGTTTTTCCTGCGTCCGGGTGACTAACAATAGCAAATGTTCTTCTTCTTTTTATTTCGTCTGCGTAAGCCATTTATAATCAGAAATTACTTTTTAATACTTTTTTCAGGCTTTCTTCCCAATGAGGGATGGTTATGCCATATTTGCGTTTTATTTTCCCTTTGTTTAATACACTGTATTGAGGGCGTATAGCCCGTGTGGGGAAATCTTTTGTGTCGATGGGAGATACGTTGCAGCCGATACCGGTCAGTTCGAATATTTTTAAAGCAAAATCATACCAGCTGCACACTCCTTCATTAGAATAATGGTATGTGCCGGGCAGGATACCTTCCTTTTCCGAATGGTCAATGATGGAAAGAATAGCTGCAGCTAAATCCCCCGAATAAGTAGGTGATCCGATCTGGTCGAAAACGACGCCTAATTCGTCTTTCTCTTTTCCCAGGCGGAGCATGGTTTTTACAAAGTTGTTGCCAAACTCCGAATATAACCACGATGTCCGGAGGATCACGGCATCCGGACATACGGCTTTCAATATAAGTTCGCCGGCCTGCTTGCTTCTTCCGTAAGCAGACATCGGGCATGTGTAATCGGTCTCAACATACGGAATGCTGTTGGTTCCGTCGAAAACGTAATCGGTTGAAATATGGATGATCTTCGCTTTGACGGCAGTTGCCACCTCCCCCAGGTTACGGACGGCATCGCGGTTGATCCGAAGACATAAGATCTCTTCATCTTCCGCTTTGTCAACAGCCGTATAGGCGGCGCAATTAATGATATAACCCACATTATGTGTCTGGACATAGGTTAGGACAATGTCTTTATCGCAGATGTCGAGCGAATCAACATCTGTAAATAAGAATTTATATTGAGGAAACTGTTTGGATAGCACACGAAGAGAATTACCCAACTGTCCGTTGGCTCCGGTTATCAAAAGTGTTTTCATATATTAATCTTCTAAATTTAATTCACCATTTATATCGGCCCTGTATTTCTCCGAGAGCAGGGCAAGAAAAGAACTGATTTGTTTAATTCCATCCATCGTGTCGGCGCTTACCTCTTTACCTTGCATTTTCAGCATAAGGTATCCATATAAAGCTATAAAGCAGGTTTCAAGTTCGGAGATGTCTTGTCCGCCTGATTTTGACCGTAGTTGGACAATATAGGGCAATGTTTTGTAGTAAGTAGCGCCGTAAACCATCTCTTTAAGAGATTTGAGCAAACGGAGATGAAGATCCGTCAAAAGGATGATAATGTTTTTATTTAACTGGATATGCCCTTTCTCCATAACTCCTTCAGTACGCATCATCTCAATTAATTCCTCATACCAGCGGGCAATTTCTTTTTTTACTTCTTCTGGTTGGTCATAGCTGGCAATAACCGTACGGCAAATATTTTCCATATCGAAATTATTTGCACGTATGATATCTTCAACCTGCCACATGTATAATAAATATTCGGCGATATTATCCTTCCGTTTCTGTTGGGCGATTATCATAATGCAAAGATAATTGATAATCGCTCAACCTATGTCAAAAGGGTATTTCTTTTAACAAATTCATACCAAAGGGCAGGAATATTTATCCAAAATACCACTTACGCATAAAAAAACAATATTAAAAGCTGTGCGGTTAATACCCGTAAAAACATGGTTATCGGATAGACGGTCGCATAGCCTACGGCAGGCGAATCATTTCCCGCTGTCGTATTCGCATACGCTAAAGCAGGGGGGTCGGTGGTGCTCCCCGCAATTAATCCCATCAATGTGTAATAATTCACCTTATAAAAGTACCGTCCGATAAAACCGATGATCAATAAGGGCACTGTGGTGATAATAAATCCGTAGCCGATCCATGCAAATCCTCCTTTATTCACTATCGTATCTACAAATCCCTGTCCGGCGCTCAGGCCTACGCAGGCAAGGAAAAGGGATATGCCCACTTCGCGTAACATCAGGTTAGCGCTTTGGGTAGTATAAGTGATTAATTTATACTTGTAGCCAAAGCGGCTGATCAAAATAGCAACAATGAGCGGGCCGCCCGCAAGACCTAATTTAACCGGTTGAGGTATACCCGGAAAAGCAAAAGGAATACTTCCGAGTATGATACCTAAAGAGATTCCGATAAATATAGTTATCAGGTTCGGTTCATTCAGGCGCTTCAAGGAGTTGCCGAGTATTTCCGATACTTTTGCTACAGCCGGTTCGCTGCCTACAACGGTTAACCGGTCGCCGATTTGTAATGTCAGGGTAGGTGTAGCTACCAGGTCTACCCCTGAGCGGTTGATGCGTGTGATGTTAATTCCATGTAAACGCCGGAGCTGTAGCTCTCCCAGCTGCTTGCCGTTTAATTCGGGTTTTGTGATGACTATACGGCGGCTGATAAACTGACTGTCTGCCGGAATCCATTGTTTCCGGTCCATTTCGATTTCTTCACCGATAAATGTTTTAATTGTCTCCACGTCATGGTCTGTGGTAATGACAAAAATTTTATCATCCTGTTGAAGAACGGTTTCAGCCGTTGCTATTTCAATTTTATTGATATCCTTTTGCCATATTCGGGATATCACAAATTCGCGGTGTTCAAGCAACGATGAAAGTTCACGGATCGACCGGTTAAAAACCGCGGGATTCTTCACGATAAGAGATACAGGGGTTGCTCCCTTTATTTGCCGGCTTTCCTCTGCGGCGAGTTGTTCGGATTCCTTAGCGAAATTTATACGGAATACATACCGGATGCAAAGCATGGAAAGGATAATTCCGACAACTCCCAGGGGATAGGCAACCGCGTAACCTAACGCAATAGTCGGATCGGTGTTGCCGAATAAATCGCTGTAAGCCTGCTGTGCAGCACCCAGGCCGGGCGTATTCGTTACTGCTCCCGACATTACGCCAACCATGGTCGACATAGGTATGCCGGTTATATAGTGAATGATAATGGTGATGCCTGCTCCGAGTAAAACTATTCCGCAAGCCAACAGGTTAAGGGTTATCCCCCCTTTTTTAAAGGAAGAGAAGAAGCCGGGGCCGACCTGCATCCCAACGGAAAAAACAAACAGGATTAATCCGAATTCTTTAAAAAAATGAAGAATTTCCTCGTTTATATGAAAACCGAAGTGACCCAGTAGGATGCCTACAAAAAGTACAAGTGTGATCCCTAAGGAAACCCCGAAAATTTTTATTTTACCCAGCTGGATGCCAAAAGCAATGGCAACAGATAAAATAAGGATGGAATGTGCTATACCATCGCCCCATAACAACTCATTAATCCAGTTCATCAACGGACAATTTAATTAATACTTTTGTTGAACTATATTTCTAACCCACGAGAAAAAACAGCCTTTGACGAATGGCAGGTTTTCTGACTTACTCCAATCCTGAAGCCTTCCCGATCATTATCAGTGGCAAAAGTGTTTTCAGGATATTAAAACGAGCTTCACAGCAGCGGGACTGTCCGGGATTTTCACCCGATTCCCTTTTAATCCGTATCTCCGGATAGAAATAACAGAACCAATTCGGCGCAAAGGTAAAAATAAAAAGACGATAACAAAATCTTCTTTTGAGATTAAATGTTTTATTATCCGGTTTGAACAAATTTGCAAATTAAATAGTTGTTATTGTGAACAGTTTTGGAAAATATTTTTATAGCACTGTTTAGTGTAATTTTCTAAAATATTTTTTAATATACTGTTTTTTAGATGATTGACAAAAATTAACTACCTAAAAGTTTTCCTTTTTGTAAAACATATGTTACGACTGCTTATCTTTGCGGTCAAAAGAAAAAGTAGATGAAATGATACAAACAGTAATCAAAAGAGACGGGCGCATTGTCGGATTTAATGAAGAAAAAATAGTCACAGCTATCCGTAAAGCCATGCTTCATACAGACATGGGAGAAGACCGGCAGTTGATAAATGAAATAACCGACCACATATCTTTTCATGGCGATTCGCAAATGACGGTAGAAGCTATACAGGATGCGGTGGAACTTGCTTTAATGAACAGCAGGCGGAAAGATGTGGCAAAAAAATATATTGCCTACCGTAACCAGCGCAGCATAGCTCGTAAAGCGAAGACGCGCGACATGTTCCTTGAGATCATCAACATCAAATCCAACGATATAACACGCGAAAATGCCAATATGAATGCGGATACTCCGGCGGGAATGATGATGAAATTCTCCAGTGAGACAACCAAGCCATTCGTAGACGATTACCTGTTAAGTGAAAAAGTAAAAGATGCCATAGCGGGGAATTACCTTCATATTCATGATAAAGATTATTACCCTACCAAAAGCCTTACCTGTGTTCAACATCCGTTAGACCATATACTTCAGCATGGTTTTTCGGCGGGCCACGGTGAATCACGTCCAGCAAAACGCATTGAGACGGCAAGTATCCTGGGGTGTATTTCGCTGGAGACGGCACAAAATGAAATGCATGGCGGACAATCTATTCCTGCTTTCGATTTTTATCTTGCGCCGTACGTCAGGAGCAGTTATGTTGAAGAGCTTAAAACACTTGAAGAATTGAATGGAAGCGATTACTCCCATTTATACCAGGCGGAAATTACCGACTACATTATAAGCCCCCTTGAAAACCTGAGCGGTGATGAGCGGATCAAGCAACATGCCGTAAATAAAACAGTAAGCCGTGTGCATCAGTCGATGGAAGCATTTATCCATAATATGAATACCATACATTCACGTGGTGGCAATCAGGTGGTATTCAGCTCCATCAATTACGGAACCGATATTTCTGCCGAAGGACGTTGCATTATCCGTGAAATACTCAACAGCACCTGGCGCGGAGTAGGCAACGGCGAAACAGCGATCTTTCCTATCCAGATATGGAAGAAAAAACGAGGTGTAAGCTATCTGCCCGAAGATCCGAATTATGATCTTTACCAGTTGGCGGCAAAAGTTTCAGCCCGCAGGTTTTTCCCCAATTTCCTTAACCTGGATGCAACATTTAATGTAAGCGAGGAATGGGATGCGCACGACCCGAAGCGGTATCAATATGAAGTGGCAACTATGGGATGCCGTACCCGTGTGTTTGAAAATCGTTTCGGCCCCAAAACATCCATCGGGAGGGGAAATATTTCTTTCTCAACCATTAATATTGTCCGTCTGGCTATTGAATGTATGGGGATTGAAAATAGAGAAGAGAAGATTGCGCGTTTCTTTGCCAAACTGGATGATATGCTTGAAATTACCGCCCTTCAATTGCATGAACGGTTTGAATTTCAGAAAACAGCCTATGCCAAACAGTTTCCCATGCTGATGAAATCATTATGGCTGGGTAGCGAGAAACTTAATGCTACCGATACAATTGCTCCCGTTATCAACCAGGGTACTTTGGGTATTGGCTTTATAGGACTGGCGGAATGCCTTGTGGCGTTGACGGGTAAGCATCATGGCGAAGATGCCGCTTCACAGGAATTGGGGTTGAAGATTGTAACGTACATGCGCGACCGGGTGAATGAGTTCTCCGAAAGATATCAACATAATTATAGCGTACTGGCAACTCCTGCCGAAGGACTTTCAGGAAAATTCACCTCACGGGATAAACAGGTATTCGGTATATTGCCGAGAATTACCGACCGTGAATATTATACCAATTCAAACCATATACCGGTTTATTACAAATGCAGTGCACGTCATAAAGCTGAGATTGAAGCTCCTTACCACGACCTTACCCGCGGAGGGCATATCTTTTATGTGGAGATCGACGGGGATGCCACACATAATCCGGATTCAATTATGCAGGTCGTGGATATGATGGATAAATATAATATCGGATACGGTTCGGTAAACCATAACCGTACCCGCTGTTTAGATTGTGGGTATGAGAATGCGGTTGCCGATCAGAATGTATGTCCCGGATGCGGAAGCCATAACCTGGATAAACTCCAGCGTATAACGGGTTATCTGGTAGGCACGACCAACCGCTGGAATAATGCTAAACTTTCAGAACTGAACGACCGTATTACCCATAACTGATATGCTGTTATCCATTCTCGACATAATTGAAGATACAACAGTAGATGGCCCCGGATTCCGGACGACCGTCTATGCGGCGGGATGTAATAACCGTTGTCCCGGTTGCCACAATCCCGGATCATGGGATATAAGTAAAGGAAAACTGGTGTTGACCGATGAAATACTGGATCAAATCCTTTCCGATGAATTTGCCAACGTTACATTCAGTGGGGGGGACCCTTTTATGCAGCCCGAAGCTTTTGCCAAACTTGCAAAGGATATAAAAAAGTACAGCCGGAAAACGATCTGGTGTTATACCGGCCTGTCTTTTGAGGCTATTCTCCGGAATAAGCGGTATTGTGAAATGCTCAGGTATATAGATGTACTGGTTGACGGCCGTTATGTACAGTCCCTACGGGATGAGTCGCTTCTTTTCAGGGGTAGCAGTAATCAGCGGCTGATAGATGTACAGGCATCCCTTTCTGGAAATAAAGCGGTATTATTTGGCTATAATCCTTACCCGCAACTCAGTTTATCTTCATCCATATCCCTCAATTCTCTACCTAAATTATAAGGAGGATGCCCTTCCTTCACCTTCCACTCCACCTGTCGAAAGCCTTTTCGGAAAAGGGTTTGACAGGTGGAAGATTATCTTCCACTCCTGACGTTTTTCTTACATCCCATATGCCGTTGAAATTCTGTTTTATTAATTTATATAGGATGCATTTTATAAATCTCAAAACGATAAAATCATATCCATACCGGTAAAATAAATTACAGTAACCCCATCAGATGGCCATAATGCCATAAATTATAATGAATCTGTTGTCTTTTTGTATATCCCTACCTGACAAACTACTGTTATATATAAGGCTTTTTATAAGGTTAGTTGTTAATAACTTATCGGCTCACCTGGGTGAGCCGGTCGTTCCACCCGGGTGAATCGGTCGGCCCACCTTGGTGGAACGATCGACCCACCAAGGTGGGCCGATGAAAATTAAGTGCGCTGCATAATAAAAATACAGGACCTTTCTTATAATAAACAAGGAGAAGTCAATCAGTTTTGCCGGTAATTTGCTTACATCGCACCTTGTTTGGGAAAATAGGAAAGTCCTTTTCTCGATCGCAAAGGGGGAACTTCTGGTTTTATCTCCGGTTTTCCAATGAAACCAGGCTGAAAGCATGCAAATCATCTGCCTTCAGGCATAGTGTCTTTAAATCAGTATTTTACGAAAGACTGAAGGCTGAAAGCAAAAAGGCGAAAAACATATATAGGTAGGGTATGTGTAACAACAAAACCGGATAAATGATAGAAATATAAACCGATCGGTGTTTTTAATATTTGTGAGTACCTTGCATTCTTTTTACCTTGCTCCCCCGATACGCAGATAGGGTTGATTGTGGTATTTAAATATGTATTATGAAAAAGATAGTTGTTGCACCCGATTCGTTTAAAGGATCTTTATCCTCATGGGAAGTTGCCTGCGGTGTAGAGGCCGGTATTCATAATGTTTTTCCGGATTGTGAGGTAATTAAGGTGGCTGTTGCCGACGGGGGAGAAGGTACTGTGGAAGTGCTGGTGCCGGCAATGAACGGAGAATATGTTTCCTGTTATGTACATGATCCTTTGATGAATAGGATAAAAGCAACGTACGGATTAGTGGATGACGGACAAACGGCTGTTATTGAAATGGCGTCGGCAAGCGGTTTGACATTAGTTCCCGTGAATAAGCGAAATCCAATGCTTGCGACCTCCTTCGGAACAGGTGAACTGATAAAAGATGCTTTATCCCGCGGATGTGCGAATTTCCTGATAGGTATCGGAGGGAGCGCCACCAATGATGCCGGTGCCGGAATGTTACAGGCTTTAGGCTTTCGTTTTTTAGATAAAGATAAGAATGTATTAGGCAGTGGCGGGCAGATACTCCGACAAATAAAATATATAGACGATTCACAGGCGGTTAAAGGCATACCAAATGCCCGGTTTACGGTAATGTGTGATGTTGATAACCTTTTCTACGGAGAAACCGGTGCCGCCAATGTGTTTGCAAGGCAGAAAGGAGCAGACGATCATATGGTGGAGCTGCTGGAGGAAGGGATGAGGAATGTTGCAGGTATTATAAAAAAATACCGGAATGTTGATGTACAGAAAATAACCGGTTCGGGTGCGGCCGGTGGTTTGGGTGGTACGCTGGCGGCTTTTCTTAATGCATCATTAAAGCCGGGAATTCATGAAATACTTGAAAAACTACAATTTGAAAAGCTTATCGAAGGTGCTGACCTGATTATTACCGGCGAAGGAAAGCTGGATGATCAGACGCTTATGGGAAAAGCCCTTACGGGTGTACTTGGTTCAGGTAGAAAACAAAATATTCCGGTGATAGCTGTCAGCGGAACGATAAAAGAGGCGAAACGGTTAAATGAAAAGGGTTTTGCCGCCATTTTTTCCATATTAAGAGAGCCCGTCAGCTTAAATAAAGCAATGGATAAAGCCTACACACTGCAGAATATCCGGCAATTAACCGAACAATTATTTCGTTTTGCAGGACTTTTCCGTTACTAATTTATATGTATTATATATTATTCTAAAATTATTTCACAAACTGAAATCGTGTTTCTTGATTTATATCAATTTGAATGAATATTTTAGTTAAAACCAAAAAATATTAAGGAGTTTTGTGAATTAAATTAAACTATTTTATATATTTGCCACCATCGCTAATCTCTGATCCCATGATTTTCTTTCGCAAGAAGTTAGCAAATAGATTTAAAAACACAAATATTTAAGGTTTTGGTATGTGAAATTGCATCTATAATTATCAAATACTTGAAAAAGGGTAAGGTTCACAATAATTTATCCGGCTTTGCGCTAAATATGTATTTTGTAAAATATTAACATTAACGCTTGAAATATCATCACTAAATATTAACCATATAAAGAGATCTTTATGACACGAAAACTATCTTTTGTTTTACTATCCTTACTACTTGTTCTGCAAGTAGGATTCGCCCAGCAAATAAGGGTGTCAGGGGTGGTTATAAGTGAAGAAGACGGAGAGCCTATTATCGGCGCTTCCGTAATTGTAAAAGGGACTACTATCGGAACAGTAACGGATATCGACGGGAACTTTTCGTTAGATGCTCCCTCAGGCTCTACCATCGTAGTTTCTTATGTTGGAATGCAATCGCGCGAATTAAACGCGCAGCAGAATATGCGCATTACATTATCGACAGATGCATTAGCGCTGGATGAGGTAATGGTAGTGGCATACGGAACGGCCAAAAAGAGCTCTTTCACAGGATCTGCCGCTGCTGTCGGCTCACAGACCTTCGAACGAAGAGCGTTGACGAATATCGGTTCGGCTTTGGAGGGAAATGTTGCCGGGCTTCAGGTTACAAGCGGTTCCGGCCAGCCGGGCGAAGCTCCTGAATTCCGTATCCGAGGTTTCGGTTCGATCAACTCATCATCCGATCCGTTGCTGGTATTGGATGGTGCAATATTCAGGGGTAACCTGGCGGATATAAACCCTTCGGATATCGAATCGATGACTGTGTTAAAAGATGCTGCATCGACCGCTCTTTACGGATCGAGTGCGAGTAACGGGGTGATCCTTATTACTACCAAACAGGCAAAGGAAGGGGCTCCCAGTGTAAATTTAAATATCAGCCAGGGCTTTTCAAGAAAGGGATTTCCGGAATACGACAGGGTAAACGTGTGGGATTACTACCCGCTGCAATGGGAGATGCTCAGGAATACGTATCATTACAAGAATAACCAGGATTGGGATCTTGCCGCGCAAAATGCAAGTAAGAATATTTACGATCAGTTAAAGTATAATCCATTCAGGGGTATTGCCAATGATGCTATTGTAGGGACAGACGGAAAATTAAATCCTGCCGCCAATTCGTTACTCTGGGGAGACGACCTCGATTGGGAAGACGAAGCATACGGTACAGGCCATCGTCAGGATTATTCGCTTTCTTATTCTACAAAAACGGAGAAAAGCGATATGTATGCTTCCATTGGCTATCTGAATGATAAAGGGTACGAAATTAATACGGACTTCGAACGCTTTACCGGACGTGTAAATGTTAACCTGAATCCGGTTAAATGGTTCAAAACAGGTCTTAATATCGGGGCTTCACGTACTAAATCCAACCGTACGACTTCGGAATATGACAGTAACAGCAGCTATAACAATGTGATCCGGTTTGTACGTGTGATGGCACCGATTTATCCGGTATATAAACACGATCCGGAAACCGGTGAGTACCTTTTGGATTCAGGCGGTAACAAAATATATGATACGGATGGAAACCGCGTATCTGAAACCGGACGTCATGCGATTGCCGAAGCGTTGTTTAATAATCGTTTAAATGAAAGGGACCAATTGACTGCGAGCACTTATTTGCAGTTCAATCTTTTAGACGGACTGAATTTTACAGTGAAAGCCGACTTGGAAAACCGTAATGACAGATTGAAAACCTATGAAAATACACTTGTCGGCGACGGGGCTCCTGCCGGAAGGTTAAGCATACGGCAGCGCCGCACTACCAATTATCAGTTCAATCAGATACTTTCCTATACAAAAAGCTTTGGCGACCATAGTCTCGATCTTTTAGCCGGTCATGAAAATATGTCATATACTTTCCAGCACGTTCGCGGTATGCGCCAGTTGGAGATTGTAAGCGGTCTGGAAGAATTCGATAATTTTGTAACCATAAACTCCCTCACTTCCTATACGGACGAATATAAGAAAGAAGGGTATTTATTCCGTGCCAATTACAATTATGCGGATAGATACTACGGATCTTTATCTTATCGCCGCGACGGTTCTTCACGTTTCCATAAAGATAACAGATGGGGTAACTTCTGGTCGTTCGGTGCTTCATGGCGTATCGACCAGGAAGAATTTATGGATCGGTTTGACTGGGTGAACAGCCTGAAACTACGTGCGTCATACGGGGAAACCGGAAACGATGCCTTATTTAATTCAGACGCAACAGCAAACTATTATGCCCATCAGACGTTATATAATAACGGTTTAAATAACAGGGATGAACCCGGTATTTTCTTTGATCTTTTCGGTAATCCCGATCTGAAATGGGAAACAGGGATCTCTACGGATGTCGGTATCGAATTTGGCTTGTTCGACCGTTTAACAGGAACAGTCGAATACTTCCAGCGTGATTCGCGCGATCTTTTATTCCGGGTTCCTACTCCTACGTCTACGGGAGTTCGTAATATCCAGAGGAATATTGGTAAGATATCCAACAGAGGTGTCGAGATCGATTTGAATTTCCTTGCATACCAGAATAAGGATTGGCGCATAAATATAGGAGGTAATATTACCTTCCTGAAGAATGAAATTAAAGATTTGCCGGAAGATGACATCGTGGATGGTGTATTCCAGTACAGAGTTGGAAAATCACGTTATGATTTTTGGCTGAGACAATTTGCAGGTGTCAATCCTGAAAACGGTAAGGCTTACTATGCATTTGATCCGGAACAAAATATGGGTAAGGAAGAATTTGAAAAGGATGGCAAAAAGTATACTTACGATATATCCAGGGCGATGTATGATTACGACGGAAGCTCAGCCGTACCTAAGGCAACCGGTGGATTTAACTTTTCAGTGCGTTATAAAGATTTTGAATTAGGCAGCGTATTTACTTATCAATTTGGAGGTAAAGTGCTGGATGAATCGTATCAGGCATTGATGAATAACCGGTATGGATATGCTATGCATACGGATATGTTTAAAGCCTGGAAACAAGAAGGCGATATAACCGACGTTCCCCGGCTGGATCAATCGCAGGCTTCGAATTTTGACGGTGCCACTACCCGTTGGCTGGTAAGTTCAAACTATTTAAGTATTAAAAATATCACTTTGTCTTATAACCTGCCTAAATCGATCCTGAGGCCTATTGGTATGAAATCGACCCGACTGACCGCCGGTATGGAAAATGTATATACATTTACTGCACGGAAAGGGCTTAATCCGACGCAGTCATTCAGGGGAAGAGCTATTAACGTTTATATGCCTGCACGCGTTGTAACTTTCGGATTAAATGTATCCTTCTAATTTATAAAGTAAACATTATGAAACAGATTAAATATTTTACATACAGTTTTCTGATACTGGTGTCGGGATTATTGGCTGGGTGCTCAGGGAGTTATTTGGATACAAATCCAACAAATAAGGTACCGGATGTAACAGCTTTCGCTTCTCTTGACAATTTAATGACAAGTTTGAACGGTATACACCGGAAAATGGTTTCTCAGGACGGTAGTTCACAGGGGTTGGGTGGAGAGCCCGGGTTTTGTGTTGCGCGTGAAGCATTGGGTGATGATATGACATGGCAGACCAATACATGGCACCGTAATCTTCATCAATGGAATGACCACCGGGTAATAACAAGCGCTTCCTGTTATGTACCCTGGAGAATCTATTACAGCTGGATACTTAACGCTAACCTGATTTTAGCTAATGTAGACCAATATGAGAATGAAGATCCTGATTTACACCATGGGATTAAAGGTGAAGCATTATGCTTCCGGGCGTGGGCCCATTTTCAGTTGGTGCAGATGTATGCAAAACGTTATGAGGCGGGGACTACAAACTCACAGCCGGGTGTAATTTATCGTAAAGAACCATCGTTGGATCCTTTGCCAAGGAATACGGTAGAAGAATGTTATCAGTGGATCAATGAAGATCTGGACGAAGCAATTGAACTCCTGGACGGGTATGATCCTGAAAAAAGGGCAAACGCAGTGCGTCAGAACCACTTTAACCAGGAAATTGCTTATGGTATCAAAGCACGGGTGGCTTTAGCCCAACAGGATTACGCTACTGCTGCAACTGCCGCAACAAAGGCTTTGGACCTGGCTCTTGCGCAAGGTTACAAATTGATGGACGCCAGTCAGTTGATGCATGGCTTTGCAACCATTACGACCAGTACCAATGAGGCCGTCTGGGCAGCTATGACCAAATCCGATCAAACGGTTTATTTCTATTCTTATTATGCATATATGTCATGGAATTATAATTCTACCGCTATACGCCAGGGTGTAAAGTCGATCGGTTTAGGAACATATGACCTGATGTCTGAGACTGATCTTCGCCGTCAGTGGTGGGATCCGGAAGGTAGTGAAGATGATCTTCCTACATCAAGTTTTACTCCTTATCCTGGTCAAAACCGGAAATTTACGGCTAAATCAACGTCTGATGCTGTAGGTGATTATGCGTTTATGCGTATTTCCGAATTATATCTTATGAAAGCTGAAGCACTGGCGCGTTCCGGAAAATATGCCGAAGCCCAGGAAGTATTGACGGAGTTTGCCGTAACCCGTGATCCTGAATATCAATCGTCAGGTAATACGGAAGATGCTTTAATTGAGGAAATTATGACCCATCGCAGGATTGAGCTTTGGGGTGAAGGCTTCCGCTGGTTTGACCTCAAGCGCCTGAACTTGCCTTTAAACAGAGTAGGTGATAACTGGAAACCTGCATTTTGTGGTGTGACTGAAGTTCCTGCAGGGGATATCAGGTGGCAATACCGTATACCGCAGGAAGAAATAAATGCAAATCCTGATATAGAGCAAAACGATTAATAATTATAAATTAACCCTATTATAATCTCCAAAGATACCCCTGTGTAACACTTTGGAGATTATTTTTTAAAATCAGACGTATATGAAAAAATCAATAATTTATTGTTTTGTCAGCTTTTTCTGCCTGGGATCACTCGGCGCGCAGGAAACAAAGTATGAACTTCCGCCGGCGGTAATTGAAGAAGTGGCTTTGGCTAAAATGTCTCCGGCTGTAATAATTAGTGACAACAATCAATGGATGCTTCAATTGGAACGGCAACCGTATCGTTCACTTGAAAAACTGTCCCAACCGGAATTAAAACTTGCGGGTGTTCGCATTAATCCGGTAACTTTCGGCAACAGCAGGCAGTCATCCTATTCCGGGGTGTCGATTATGAATATGGCAACTAAAGGACTTAAACAGGTTACCGGTATTCCTGAAAACGGTATGATAGTGGATGCATCCTTTTCTCCTTCGTCGAAAAAAATCCTGTTAGCCGTAGAAGAACCGGACGGTATTTATTTATACACTTTTTCTCCGGAACAGACTACCGCAAATAAAGTTATATCGAGAAAACTCAACGCGACCGGGGGCGTAGAGATCCATTGGGTAAATGACAATGATTTCCTGACTTTACTTGTTCCTGAAAATATCGGTGTACAGCCCGAGCGAAATCCCGTCCCATCGGGTCCTGTTGTGCAGGAAAGCACAGGCAAAGCCCTGCCTGCCCGTACGTATCAGGATTTGTTGAGTGATGAATATGAGGAGGAATTGTTTAATTATTATTTTACATCACAGCTGGCGTTGATTTCCGGAAACGTGGTAAAAGAAATAGCTTCTCCATCTATATATAATCGCATTGATTTGTCTCCTGATAAAAAAATGTTGCTTACTTCTGTTATAAACAAACCCTATTCTTATCAGGTCCCAATGTATTATTTTCCACAGACTTATTCAGTTATAAACCTGGAAGGTTCTTTGATAAAAAAGCTGGCGGAAAATCCCGTTATCATCATGGCTATGGGATATGATACTTCATCGCCTTATCCCCGTTCATTTGGCTGGAGAACGGATAAACCTGCAACGGTTTACTGGGTAGAGGCTCAGGATAAAGGAAATCCCCGTGAAAATAAAGTGGAGTATATGGATATTGTCTACCAGTTGGATTATCCGTTTGAAAACCCGAAGCAGGAAATGGCAAAAACCAAAACGAGGTTTTCCGAAATCGAATGGGGAAATGGTTCATTTGCACTACTCAGGGAATATTCTCGGGCTACACGTATGATGCAAATCTGGAAATTTAATCCATCTGATCTATCTGTTAAGGAATTGCTGTTTAATGTATCTTCTGATGACAGCTATAATAATCCGGGATATCCTGTGACGGTTAAAAATCAATATAACAGGGATGTCCTCTATACCAACAAAAATAATTCAGAGTTGTTAATGCTTTCACAGGGGGCATCACCGGCGGGAAATATGCCATATATCAGCCGGTTCAGTTTAAGGGATAAGAAAAATACCATCTTATGGAGATCGCAGGCTCCTTATTATGAAACCATTATAAGGGTTACGGATCCAGCAAAATTACAGGTCATCACATCGAAACAATCGGTCACTGAACCCCCTAACTTTTACACAAGGGATATAAGATACAATAAGATATCGCAGTTGACCGCTTTCCCTAATCCTTATCCATCAATGGCAGGAGTAAGTAAAGAAAAAATATCTTATAAACGAGCGGACGGATTGAACCTGACGGCTACGGTTTATTTACCTGCTAATTACAATAAGGAAAGAGATGGCAGGTTACCAGTTCTTATGTGGGCTTATCCGCGTGAATACCGGTCGGCTTCGGATGCCTCGCAGGTGCGCGGTTCCAAATATATGTTTACCAATATCAATTACGGCTCACCTGTTTACTGGGTGCTTCGGGGTTACTGCATTATGGATAATGTGGAGATGCCCATTGTAGGTGAAAAAGGAGAGGAGCCTAATGATACTTTTGTAAAACAGCTTACGATGAATGCGGAGGCGGCAATTAAAGCTGTTTACGACATGGGAGTGGGTGATACTTCAAGACTTGCTGTCGGCGGACATTCATATGGCGCATTTATGACAGCTAATTTAATGGCGCATACGAATTATTTTAAAGCAGGCATCGCCCGTAGCGGAGCTTATAACCGTACGCTTACCCCTTTTGGTTTCCAGGCTGAAACCAGAACGTACTGGGAAGCTCCTGAGGTATATAACACAATGTCGCCATTTATGTATGCGGATAAATTAAACGGTGCCATATTGCTTATTCATGGAGAAATGGATAATAATTCGGGAACGTTTCCAATCCAGTCGGAACGTTTCTTCCAGGCGCTTAAAGGACACGGGGCTATATCCAGGTATGTAGTTCTTCCGTATGAAAGCCATGGGTATGCGGCCAAAGAGAATATCCTGCACTTATTGTATGAAACCGATTCGTGGCTGGAAAAGTATGTAAAGAATGCGAAATAATAAATTAAAATGTAATGGCGGGGTTATCTCCGCCATTCTTATTATAGAACTAACTCATATAAATTGAACCATTTCAGATGCGGGTAATTGAGTCCGAGATCAACAGTCCCGATATATTCAAATCCAAATTTTTCATATAAAGATATAGCAGGGGTATTATGTATGGAAACGTCGAGCCTGATGCTTTTCATCCCTTTTTCAATTGCATATGTTTTAGCAAAGTTCATTAGATGCGATGCTATTTTTCTTTTCATAAAGTGTGGATGAACGGTGAGCGTCCTGACAACCATTATATGGGAATAACCGGTTTCGATCTTCCATTTTACCTGGTCGTATGCTTTTTCAGGTACTTGGTTCAAAATAATACTTCCTGCAATATTATCTTTTTCTTTTAATATAAATAACGTTTCATTATTAATGCCTTCTTCAGCCGTTTCTTTGGTAGGATAAATGCCTTTAATCCAGCCCGGATAATTGACTGTGGAAGATAAATAATCATTTAAATCATTGTAAAGTTGCTCTAAGATATCTATATCCGGATAAGTTGCTTTTAGAATGGAGTAAGGTTGCGGCGGATTATTTCGAGAATTTCTTGTCATTTTCATTTCTCCACTTTTCCCGGGTACGGAAACGTTTAATCTGTACAAATCTTAATAAACTGATAACCCCTAAACTTATGGCTATTATGAGAAAATATTGGGTATAATCCGGATCCGGTTTATTACCCGGCCATCCGATCACACTCATTACAATAAGGTAAACTAAAAGTACGCCGCTTGTTATGTTTATTTTTTTCATTTATGAATTGTTCCAATAATTTACAAAGATAATGGATTGTTACTTATATTATTGGTTTATAATCTATTTATATTGGTTGAGATAAGTAATAAGGCGAAGGTCAGGCCCACAACAACCTTTGCGGTTTTATTGTTAAAAAATAACCTGTAAGTTTAATAGTCTAAACCGAAACAAGTAAAACTAGTGGGGACATATGCTTATGGTAGCGAATGCAATTAAATGTTGAAATGATTATCTTTGCGGAATGAATTCCACAAAAAAATTGATTAAATGCGAAAAAGGATGACCCGTTGATATTTAACCTTATGGGCAGAGGTTGTCCGAAACAGTCTTACCTTTGAAAAATGAAGAGGTCAGTACTTTTCGTTGCTTTTCCGTTACCCACTCATTACCTGTTTTTAGTGAAGCACAATTACGGCAGAACGCTATCTGTCAGGTTGATGTAAACAAGAAAATCGAAAAGGTAAATCTACTCATCTATTCTCGTTACAATGAAGAAAGACTTCTCGGTAAAGACTTCACGACAACTGATTTGAAAATTATAGTACAACGAATTGCCGATGCTCAGGAACCGTTTTGCGCTTATATGGCTAAAATGAATGAGAAACCTGCTCCCCTTCAGTGGAAGCTCTGTATTTTATTTCCGCATCCAGTATAATGGTTTGTTCCTTCTGATTTGGTTTTTCAATTTTACTTAAAAGAAGGTTCGCAACCTTTTTTGCCATTTCTTCTAAAGGTTGCTCTACGGTGGTTAATTGAGGTTGAACAATCGTAGATAAGAGCGAACCCGAAAATCCGGCTAAAGCAACATCTTCCGGTATTTTATACTTGTGTGTCTGCAAATAGTTTTTCGCCCCGATAGCCAATGTGTCGGTAAAGCTAAAAATAGCATCAAACTCAACTTTATCTTCTTCAACAATTTTCCGTATGGCCCGTTCGCCGTCTTCTATCGAAATCCCGGCTTCTACAACCAATTGCGGATCATATTTTATCCTGAATTTTTTCAAAGCTTCTATATATGCCCTTTTGCGATCAATAGCATTTTGGATATGTGTCGGACCTGCCAGGTGTAGTATTCTCTT
Source organism: Bacteroidales bacterium UBA4116 (assembly GCA_002381645.1). Classification (GTDB taxonomy): domain Bacteria; phylum Bacteroidota; class Bacteroidia; order Bacteroidales; family Tannerellaceae; genus DFXE01. Next base: position 133 of record DFXE01000007.1, on the reverse strand, counting down.
TTTACCTGATCGTATTAGATGTTCTACTAAGAAAAAGGCTTTTACACTGTCATTAATAATAACTTTAGTGCCTTCAATGGATGGTACCCTGTCAAAAAACACCAACTGAATGCCTTTTTGTTGTAAACGCGAA
>DFXE01000018.1 GCA_002381645.1 Bacteroidales bacterium UBA4116 | reverse complement strand
TACAGTAAAAATATTAAACTGCATATCTTCAAGTTCGGCTCCGGCCACAATATACTAGTTAATAACGCTCCCAGTACAAGTATAATTCTGATTGTGCCAAGAGTATAGATTTTTTTGTCGAGCCTCTTTATTAAATTTTCGTTGCTACTTATTACTTCACAATAGTATCTGTAAATACATTTTATTTCATCATTTAACATACCTGCAAATTGTTTATAGCTTGCATCAAAAGATGATTATTTCAATCAGATGCAAATTAAAATAACTTATTGAATAAAAGTCTTGAAATATTTCAAGACTTTTTAGATTTTCTGCGGATATGGCTTACTGTTTCCGGCGTAACGCCTATAAAAGAAGCAATTTCTTTTAATGGGATTAATTCTTTTAGTTCAGGATACAGTTTGATGAAGTTGCTATAACGTTCTTCTGGCGTACAACAATAGGTATCTATGAGTCGTCTGTAAGACATAACAAAAAGTTGTTCAGCTATTAATTTACCTAATCGCTGGTATGCCGGATGAGAATTGTAGAATTTTTCTAATTTACTATAATGAATCAGATAAATTGTACACTTTTTTACGGCTTGTATGTTTATTAGCGATTCCCTATGACATAAACAAGCAGTATAATCTCCAACAAAATGATTCTGTGGACTATATCCTACAATATGCTCGCTGCCTTCTCTGTCAATTCGGGTATGACGGAAAATACCTTCTGAAACAAATCCTATAATTTCTTTTTTATCAAGTTGACGTATAAAGTAGTCTTTTCGGTTGTAATCTCGTTTTTCTCCATTTTCGATAAAAAAATGCTGTAACTCCGATAAGTCTAAATCTTCAATATAATAATCATTTATTCCATTCACAATCTTTTCTTTCATAACAGATAAATGTAAACAATCTCACCATTTTGCAAATCTACAATTAATATATCACTCCATAAGCCTTTTTATTCTGCTTTTGACTGCTTACCTTGTTGTTCTAATCTACTTTGTATATACTTGTCTATCAAGCCTTGATACGAATACGAAGAAATCCGAAAAGAGATAGATATATACCTGATGAAGCGTCTATCTCTTGTCTTTCTTACACCTGATAATATCGTAACTACTTGAAGAAACAGCTGGATAGACCTCTATTTGCGTATCAGACGAGTGGAAAGTTTATTCCCACCCGACTGCCTTATTATCTCTCGGATAAGCTTCAAAAAAGAACGTATAGGGCATGGCTCCAATTTCGTCCGGTTCTTGGCTGAAACAGCCTTAAAACATGACTACAAGCATATCGGAGTAGAATCTACCAACGAGAAAAGCCGTTCATTTGCCTAAAAGTTAGGTTTTCATTCGATAGACGGCTCTAACTATGCAATATGGGTAAAGAGTTTAATCTCTTATTTTTAGGATTAAAATTAAGGTTGGGATGAAAGGACTTTGTCTGTAATTGTGGCTGTATTCCAAATATTTAGTAAATTTGCAAACGGAAAAGGAAGAAACATTATTAAAACATTGTAATTGAAAGATAGGATGAGTACTGAATATAAAGTTGGCGATTTGATTTACGATGCAGATATCTATGATGGATTAAATACATTTCTGTCTGATTTGCCATTTTATAAAAAATGGTTGCCGACAAACAAAAGTGCAAAAATACTTGAACTTTGTTGTGGGTCGGGGAGGCTTACTATACCACTTGCAAAAGAATGTAATATTTGTGGTATTGATAACTCATCTTCAATGTTGGAGCGAGCAAAAATAAAAGCCGAAAAAGAAGGGTTGGAAATTGAATTCATTGAAGCTGACATCAGAACATTAGATATACCTAATAAATATGATTTAATTTTTATTCCGTTCAATTCTATTCATCATTTGTATACAAATCAAGATTTGTTTGACACATTAAATGTAGTAAAAAAGCATCTAAAAAAGGATGGTTTGTTTTTGTTAGACTGTTACAATCCAAACATTCACTATATTATTGAAGCCGAAAAAGGTCTTAATAACATTGCAGAATATACTACTGGCGATGGAAGGGAAGTTTTAATAAAACAAACGATGCACTATGAAAACGCAACCCAAATCAATCGCATAGAGTGGCATTATTTCATAAATGGCAAACTACACTCCACTCAAAATTTGGATATGAGAATGTATTTTCCACAAGAATTAGATGAATATTTGAAGCGATTTGAATTTAAGATAATTCATAAGTTTGGGAGTTTTGAAGAAGAGATATTCAATGATAAGTCTGATAAACAAATATTTGTTTGCAAATAATTTGCTAACTTGGAAAATTTGGAAAGTGAAAAAAACATAGTGCACAATATAAGAGTTTACCATAAGGCAGGGTTTATATAAATCTGTAATTTAACAACAAAGCCGTTCGCATAAAGGACGGCTTTGCTCATTGATTCTGTTTATGGATGCTTAGATTTTTGCCAGCCGATAATCATCTTTCATCTTTTCGGAAAGCAGTTGCATATCTTCCTCAATTTTCGCCCCTGTTATTTCCGCATAAATTTGTGTGGTTTTAATATTTCGATGCCCTATCATCTGGACAATGACTTGGTAACGGAACTCCGTCCTGAACTGTCCTTTTTTGGTTTTTTTACCTGTCCTTACAAGAAGACAAAAAACGCCAATAATGCCTGATTACAAATAGTTGCTTCGTTGTCCTCTAATGACATTATCTATATCAGCCTTTATTACCAAAATGAGAGCTAATTTCATTAGAAGAATTAAACTGGTATCGGATTAACCTTCATCGTATCCAGATTGATGTATAATCCCTGATACTCTATCATCCCCTGCCGGAACATCTTCCACAGAATATTGCATCCAAGCTGAGCCAGCGTGGAGTTAATAAACAAATCCTGTTTCTGTAAGGCCTCCGCCAGCGAACAGCTCGGACCGGAGTCCTCAACTTTCACAGACGAATAGTTCACATATTCAGTAATTACCTTTAAAGATTCGACTGTTTTATATTGCCTGGATTTGGGTTGCGGTATCTTTTTCTGCACCGTACCCAAAACTACCTGCCCTGTAGTTTGGGCATTTCCAAAATCCATCCAGTAAAGCGGTGTTTTATAATCGGTATAGCTTCCGATATCCCTTACTGTTTTCAGGAACTTCCACATATCCAAACGGGATTTCACATTGTCGGTACAGGTAATGGTGATATTAGCTCTGTTTTCTTCTTTGGCATTTTTAGCAGTTGCAGGAAATAATTCAGGCACAGCTTTCCAGTCATTTCCAAAGAAGTTGTTTATCCGTGAAATAAGACAGGCCGCTTTATTCAGTCCGAAATCGGAATAGCTAAATAGCTGCCTGCCGATATTCGCTTCAGTTACTTCGTCGGGGTCATACAAGGTGACAAATAATCCGGGGTGGTTCAGTGCCCTGAGTGTTACATCCAGCCTTGCCAGACAGGTTAATACCTGTGAGCCGGTTCCTCCCGCTCCAATCAGGTTCACGGTAATGGGATGTTGCGGATTAATCAGGTAATTATCCGTGTAATGTACTCTTTTCATTTCAGTATATCTTTAAGTTTCTTGTTGATTGATTTTAATTCATCCGGATTAAAATCTTTATCCTTAGCAGCTTTAGTTACCAATACCAGATTATTCTTTGTGGGATTGTCATTTGCGAGGTGGGAAAATTCAGTTAACCAGAATTTCTTTTCCCAATATTCCAGTAATTCCGTCCATGTGGGATTAGTGGGTTTCTTTAATTTAGCTGCACCAAGGCATACGCTGGTGGTAGAAGTATTAAAGAACGGAGCGGCATACAATTCCGTATCATCCGACAGTTTCTTTTCCTTATAAGCATATACGGCTAATGTAGATTCTTTAGCCACATAAATAATTCCCGGTACATGGTATTCCGCATTTTCAATACCCAGATTTGGAACAAAATACATCATTCTTTTCCGGGGAGGATTAGACCAGATGTATTTCTCAGAACCTTTCCGTGTATCAGCATGTATTAAGTTTTTGGGTACTACTCCCACAGGTGTTCCGTTGTGTGCTTCCGAATAATTGGCGGCAATCTCATTCATAAAATCAAAGGTTACAGGGATGGCTTCTCCCATTACTCCTTTGTCGTCAATCTCCCGCAATTCCAGAAAATAATCATGGCTACGGGCGTTTTCTCCCCGATAGGCTATCAATGCCGCACGCGGACGCATCAGGGATTTAAGTTCTTCTGTTATTTTGTTCATATCGTTATCCGATCAAAGTACATATTTTGTCAAACCATATATAAAACTTATCCGGATACGCGTCCATTGTAAATAGTTGGTCTGTATCCGGTGAGAGTATTACCGTAGTGGCAGGGGAAATATCATAGGCTTCCCGCAATTCGTTGTTTGCCCAATCCATCATCCATTCGGTTACAAAATCATCGAGGTCGTAAACAATCCTTATCATGCGTTCCATATCCACCGGATGATAATCCCTTTCTTCATCATCCAATGGATCATAACCGTAAGACATGATAGCCGGCTTGTCTTTTCCGATAAATTGCAATCCTTCTTTGAATAGTTCAATCAGTTCTTTTTCAAATTCATTGTTCGGAATGTAATTGTCAAGGATAGTTGCCAGGCTTTTGTGATAGCATTTCGTATCTATACGTTCCATCAACCTGTGTACCTTTCCGGATTTGTAGGAATCGATGATTATTAAGTTCTTTTCCCTGTCTTCAGGATCACATTCTTCCAGTCCCTCCATCGCCCATTCCAGAATCCATTCCACATCAAACGCTTCGTTGGTGGTTATCATGCCGTTGCTGTGCATAAACTGATGGATAAATGAAATGGCTATTTTCTTTAGTTTGGGATTTAGCGTTTCTGTGAATTTAACCGGCAACCAGAAAAAAGTATAGTCGCTCCAGGGATGATATTTCCATAGTACAAATTGAAGTTTGTTCTCACGGGGTTCAATATTGAGATTAATTTCTCCAATGATATTATCCAGTTCATCATAGATATTGGAGATACCTTCCCCAGTACTGTGACCGGGGTTGTGTATCAATTCTACTCCAAGCAGGGAAGCATATCTTTTGGCTGATTTTACCAGATATTCATAATTTTCTTGGGTCATGTAGTTATAATCCACTCCACCCCAATTTCTTATGACAGCCTTTGGGGATATGGGAGTAAATACCGTCTTTAGAAAAGAATTACGGCACCGCTGGGCGCCGTAATCCGTTTTATTCTGTTCACTCCGTGCCGAACGTCGCGCTCTATCTGTCCGATGATGTACCGGGCGAGTTTTTCTGCCTGAGAGGGTTCCAACTGCTTGCATGTTTTTTGTTTTTTAGATGTGTTCATACTGTTATCCTTTTGTTCCGATGGTTGTTTTAAACTCGTAAACCGCTTTATCGTCCTTTATCTCCGGTCCGTGTACCGATGCGGTGGTAAGTTCCGGATAGATATTCGAATAATAGCTCATTACTGCTTCCGGTGTATCGGATAGATTGGGGTCACCCAATGTTATTGTTTCATTCCCTTTCTTAAAGGTGAAAGAACGTTCCATTCCGTTTACTACAAGTGGCATAGCTTATACGTTTTGAGGGTTATACATATTATTGTTTGAATATCCCGGAAAATCCGGATACTGGTCATATTCTCCTTCCCGGTGTGCGGAATAATCGGCTGTGAAAACAGGTTGAGGTTCAATATCAATATTCACTTCTGCCTGAAGTTGTGTGTTATAGGACTGTTGACCGTTAATGGCAGATGAATATTGCATGTATTGTCCGTTACCATTCATGTTTTGTGGAATCGGTTGTTGTGCCGGTTGGCTGACAGCTGTCTGCACAGGCTGCTGTTGCTGCACCGGAGGATTTACATTTTGAACAACATAACCGTTCATACCTGTTTGCTGAATGGGTTGCTGTGTTGTTGCCGTAGGTTGTACCACCTGTTGTTGCGGATTAGTATTCGCCACCTGTTGTGTTTGTGGAGGCTCTTCCATCGCGAATAAACTACCCTGGCTCATTCTCATGCGCAGCGCGTTTATCTTTTCATCCACTCCTTTTATAGCATCCGTAGTGGCAATAGCTTTGGCTTGCTTGAGGGTATTCAAGGCATCATTCAACTTTTGTTCAGTTTCCAACTCGTCTGCTTTCTTCATGAGTTTGTCGAATTTCTCTTTCTTTTCTTTGGCTTCTTTTGCAGCTTTCTCTTTCTGTTCTTTTGTAGCCTTTGAGTTTGCAGCCGCTTTATCTGCCTGTTCTTCGAAGAGCTTCATATTAGTTAATAATCCCGTAGCTTTCTGTATGGGCTGGCAGATGCCCTGCATAAATCCCATATCCAACTCCTGAGGTGCTCCGGTTAGGATTATCGGTACAATATGGTTTTGCGCCTCGTCTTTGAGTCCGTTACTTTTCGGTAAAACCGAAACCATTAACTGTCCTTCTTTCTTGCGGACAACCAGCGTGATGTCTATTGACTGGTTCATCATTTGATACATCTGAGTAAAAAACATAATCTTAAAATTTTAAGTGATTGATATTTATGAATGTCTATTAAATACAATAGCCGGATATGTCTCCATACCCGGCTATGCTTCCGTTAAATCTTTCATTTTTATATTCCTATTTATAATCTCGTTTATAATCCTTGAAAAGTTCCGCCATCAACCTGTTGCGGTCGGGATGGTTTATTATCTGCCGTATCTGTTCTACGATGCTGCCGATTCTTACCATCCCTGTTGCACCTCTTCCAGGAATATGAATTTTCATTGCAGGCTCTATGTTCACCGGAACTTTTTTGATGGGTTGAGTTCCCGGGATAGTATTTACACGTATCATTCTTTCCATATTCTTTTTGTATTTAGAAGATCAGAAAACCGAGAATCCCGATAAGTACTGCCACCGCTACCAGAAAGCATATTATCTTGTATATAAACCGGAAGATTCCCGGAAACAGGACAATCAACACGGCTGTCCATACCGGTGATATACCATGCCTGTTCAGGTAGCTGAATCCGATAAGTGCAATGATAGTGATAGCTATCACTCTGCCCCACTTCTTTACGCCTGTAGAAATTCTGTTTGTATCCATTTTATTATTTTTATTATGGGAACTTCTTGTCGTTCCCGATTCAGGGGCAAGGCTGCGAAGTGTTCCCACATGCAAGGTTTTTCGGAAAAATACCGGAGCAAAGCGAGGATGATTTTTGCGAAAACCGCTTTAGCGGCCTGACCTTGCTTGTGGAGGAGAACACGTAGCTATATTTGCCAATGAATCGGGACGGCAAGGGTTTCTTTCTCTCTCATTTGATTGAGGTATATAAGTGGATGCAACAGAAATATATTTTTGTTTAACAAACCATGTGTTAACGGTTAACAAAAAAGATATTCCGTTAAACAAAAAACAGGTAAGACTGCATCATGCTTTTTACTTCTTTTTCCTAACTTCTCCCGATGGTTTCGGTACAGCTTTTTTCTTTCCCTTTTCAGATGTTTTAGGGAATGAAAAGGTGATATTGTGATTCGCATCAAAAACCAGTTTTGCATCGAAGGTATTTCCCTTTTTTCCCTTAAACCCTTTAATGAGTTTGGTAGAGCCGGAAGATAACAGTTGCTGTATATGTTGATTGGTGAGTTCCTTATTCAGGAAATTACGGAATATAATCAAACCGCATTTTCCATTATCGCATTTGGCATATTTAGAACGGATGATCACTTTTCCATCACCACATTTGGGACATGTTATAGCATTAGCTGCCAGTTCCGGGAATTTTAGCGACAACACTTCTTCAGTTATCTGCCGGGTATAGACTTCGATAGCTTTCATAAAGGTTTCGGGTGAAACCCTGTTTTTTTCTATTTCCGCAAGCATCTTTTCCCACTGACCGGTCATTTCCGCATCGGCGATTTTCATTTCTTTGACGGCATCATAAATAAATAGTCCTTTTTCAGTTGGTACCAATGATTTGCCGGAGCGTTCAATATATTCCCGCCTGAAAAGCGTTTCTATAATCGCTGCGCGGGTTGCCGGAGTTCCTAAACCTTGTTCCTTTATGGCTTCCCGAACTGCTTCATCGGTTATCGTTTTGCCGGCTGTTTCCATAGCGGTAAGTAAAGTAGCCTCCGTGTAAAGCGGTTTGGGCATTGTTTTCTTCTGTGCCAGACTGTGACCTCCGACTTTTGCATTTTCTCCCTCTTCAAATTCTGCAATTACTTCTTCAGAATCTTTTTCTTCGGCGTCTTTATCCTCCGGTCGATTCAGTACACCTCTCCATCCGGGAGAAAGTATTTTCTGGGAACTTGAACGGAACAGAAAATCATTAAAGGAGGCTTCCATCAGGAGCGATTCTTTTTTGCATTTCGGGCCGAAGGCTTCCAACATACGTCCGGCAATCATGTGGTATACTTTCCGTTCCAATGGAGATAATTCTCCCGGATAATCCCCGGTAATGATAAGCGCATGGTGGTCAGTTATCTTTTTATTGTTTACGGATTCCGTGGGAAGCCGCAGTGTATCTATAGAATCCGCGAAATGTTTAAATGGTTCCATGCGTAGAACCATGCGCAGCAGGGACGGAATTTCACGGAACACATCATCGGGAATATAACGAGATGATGTTCTCGGATACGAAATGAGTTTCTTTTCGTACAGGTTCTGTGCTATTTCCAATGTTTTTTCTGCTGATAGGTTCAGATGGATATTACAATCTTTTTGCAGGGTGGTAAGATCGTACAACAATGGTTGTGATTGATGAACTGTTTTTCGTTCCACTTTCGTGATTGGTACCGAAGGATAACTTTTCAGTTGTTCGTACAACTTTTCAGCATCGGATTTTTCTTTCAGGTCTTCCATAAAGCGGAACTGGCGGAAAACTCCCTCTTTTTCGAGAGTAATATGTAGTTGCCAGTAATTAGTAGAAATGAAATTCCGGTTTTCCCTGTATCGGGCACATATCATTGCCAGTGTGGGTGTCTGTACCCTGCCGAGTGAATTATTTCCGATTCCGGAAGAGATAGCAAGGGCTCGGCTGCCATTCATGCCGATAAGCCAGTCTGCTTTTGCCCGGCAATCGGCTGCCTGGAACAAGCCCTCGTAATGGTTATTATCTTTGAGGTTTGCCATGCCTTTTTCGATGGCTTCATCCGTAAGTGAGGAGATCCATAAGCGTTTGCAAGGTTTGGTATATCCCAGATAGTTATAGATGTATTGGAAAATACATTGGCCTTCGCGTCCGGCATCCGTAGCTACAATGATGTCGTCGCACTGGCTGAACACCTTGTCGATAATATTCAGTTGTTTGGCGGCGGCTTTGTCAGTTACCATTCCTTTCGCAGTTTTCTTCAGGCGCATAACCAGTTCGAAGGGGTTCGGAAGCATGGGCAGATGGGACGCAGACTGTCTGGTAAAACCATAGTATCCGGGTTGGGCAAGCGACACTAAGTGTCCCAATGCCCATGTAACCATGTATCCGTTGCCACTCATATAGCCGTCAAATTTCTCAGTTGCCCCAACTATGCGGGCAATATCCAAGCCTACGGAAGGCTTTTCCGTTAATATTGCAATCATAATTTAATGTTTATTTGGATGATGGAAAAGCCGTTTCCCCCGATACAGGAGAAACGGCAGTAAATGAAGTAAATCAGGCGACCGGCTGGATGCCTGTGATTTCGAGTAAGGGGGAATCGCCTTTGCGGACCAGTTGCAGGGTAGCATCCATAATGACATCCACTCCAAGCAATACAAGGCTAAGGGGAATTACGTTTGTTTTGTCTCCACTGAGCAATGTGTCCAGTTCGCCGGAGAGTTCCAGTTCGTCTTTCAGGATTCCTATTGCAGAGAGTTCATCCCAATCTACATCTTCTACTTTGAAGGGGGTATTGTTACTGTTTTTTGTATCCATAACGATGTTATTCTTTTATTTAGATAAATGATTATTTCAGAAATCAGGGATTTAGTCTGTCGGTATTTACCCGATACTTTGACCTTTAGACTTCTTGTTTTCCTGTTGCTGGTTCTGTCCCTGATTAACTACATTGCGCTGTGAAGCGTTCCTTTTGCGGTCGGGATTTTCGTTGTAATAGTCCAGCCTGCCCTGATTAAAGTTGGCTTTTACATACTGGGAGAATTGCTTGCCGTCATAACCTTTCATGCCTTCCACCAATACCGCTTTACCGTCTTGCAGTTGTCCGCGTTGGGTGGCAGAGAGGGAAACACCCCATACTTCTGCCGGAATTTTAAAGTCCTGCCGTTGTTCAAAACCATCGGGTGTTCTGGAATAGCTGGGACGCCCGGTTTCCAGATCGAGTTTGACAAAAGAAGAAAACTCTTCTCCTTTACGGTTTACCATATTTTCAATAAATACAGCTTTACCCTGTGCCAGTTCTTCCCGGTCTTGTGGAGTCAGCTGTGTTCCGTTCATTTCTTTGGGGATATAAATCTCTCTTGCCCCTTCGGGTGAATCGGGGTTGTAGCGGGTATAAGAAGGTCTGCCGCTGGCTTCATCGAGTTTAACAAATGCAGAGAATTTCTCACCGTCCTTACGTTCCATATCTTCGACAAAGATTGCTTTACCGTTATTGAGGTCTTCCACTTGT